>NZ_JAWJBA010000003.1:0-486244 GCF_032843265.1 Alkalihalophilus lindianensis | reverse complement strand
CATTCCATTGCTTTTGATCTCTATAATATCCCTGGTCACCATTCTATCGCTTATGACCTTTATAATATTCCTGGTCATCATTCCATTGCTTTTGATCTCTATAATATCCCTGGTCACCATTCTATCGCTTATGACCTTTATAATATTCCTGGTCACCATTCTATTAAGGCATAAGGTATTATTAATACCTCCCATTAAGAGAAGGTCTTGCACTGAACGTGCAAAACCTTCTTTATATTTCTTATATTCTCTAATATCCTAAATTCCTCCACCACATAATTACCATCCTGCAATGGGATGTCACCATCGAATATTTCAATACCTTCCGTTAAATCCTCTTCTACCTTCATATTCTCTTCTTTCAACATGACCTGTTTGATATTATCATTAAATATCTGAACACCCGATTTCTTTTTGTCTAAGTCGAACAAACTCAGCTGTGCTGAATCTATGCATACTTGAACGATCTCATCCGGTCTAAAGCCGCGCAGCGATATTAAATTATCGTTATTCAGTTCAATATCACCATGAAATGCTGAGTACAATATCCTTCTCGCGTAACTGATTACTCACTGCGCCTGGATATGTTGGTTGTCGTTAAGATTTCTTATTAATTCAACCAGCCCTATATCCTCCATGGAGGTTAACCTATACTGGTAATCTTCAAACGGCAACTGAGAAGTGATTGGATTTGGTACAATAACACAAGAAAGACCTGCTCTTCTTGCAGCAGTTAATCCATTCAATGAATCTTCAAATACCAAAACATCTTCTTTTTTTAGCCCAAGCCCTTTCACCGCTTGTTCATAAAGTTCTGGGTCTGGTTTAATTTTGTGCACATCATCCTTCGTCCGGATGATTGAAAAATAGTGGTCAATTTTATGATGAGCTAACCATCTATCAATCCAGCTTCGCTCAGAACTAGAAGCCAAAGCGATCTTCAATTCTAGTTGTTTAGCTTGATCTAAATAGTCTCTTACTCCTTTTCGAAGGTCGGCGTCACCTAATACCTCCATACGATACTCCTCTATTTTCAGATCTAAATCTTCATCTAATACAGGTTGACCAATCAGTTCTTCCAAATATCTATAGGGGTGAAACTCATCTAGTCCAGTCCCTACAATTTGAGCAAACTTTTCAAGTGGTAATTCAGCATTATATTCTTTAAATAACTGTTGATATGCTTCATAAAGTGGAGTCTCTGTATCAAAAATAAGGCCATCAAAATCAAATATTATCCCTTTCATTTCTTCACCTCATATAATTATGTTAAATTGTAAGCTTACCAAAGCGCTCTTTCCAGTCTATAGTAAATTGGTCAACACTAAGTTCAGAGCAAGGATGGAAATGAAGTTCTTCAATGATGTCTGGACTAGCTGTAACAAATTGTGCCCCTACTAAACTGCATTTGTGCACTTGATTAACATTTTTAAAACTTGCTGCTAAGACCTCTGTTTTTAATCGATGTGTAATAAATAATTCGATAATCTCTGAAACAACCTTAATCCCATCACCGGAAACATTATCAATACGATTTACATATGGAGCGACATAAGCCGCCCCACACCTTGCAGCCATCAGAGCTTGTTGAGCTGTATATATAGCTGTTGCCAAAGTATCGATCCCCAATTGATTTAATTCTTTCATAGCTTTATACCCTTCTCTAATTGCAGGCACCTTAATATATACATTCTCATCAATTTCAGAAATAATCTTCTTTGCTTCTTCGACTATATCTGTAGCATTTTCAGATATAGTCTGAACGAAAAGCATTTTATTCTCACCGATTAATTGACGAATTTCTCTTAACTGTTGAAGATAATCCGATTGTTCCTTTGCTAGAATCGTAGGATTAGTAGTAACCCCTTCAATTTGGTAATAATCGGATAACTGTTTTATACTATGAATGTTGGCTGAATCGATTAATATCTTCATAAAAGTTCCCCTCCTTAAATTATTAATAGAAGAAAGCCATTATGTTTTAACAACATAATGACTTTTATTGTCTTAGAACATTACTTGACCACCAGTAACGTTTATTGATTGTCCAGTACAATATGCTGCTTTATCCGAAGCATAAAAAATTACAGCATTTGCAATGTCATCATACTCACAACCGCGCTTTAGTGGTACCTTGTCAATATAGACTTGTTCTACTTCATTCTCAGGAATTCCAAGTTTTTTTGCATATTGAGGTAGTAAACTTTGGAACATAGGAGAACTGAGAAGATTTCCTGGCATGATAGCATTTACTCGAATATTATGTTCCGCAAGGTCTAATGCTAGACTTTGTGTTAGGCCTACTCCTCCAAATTTTGAAGCAGAATAACCAGAGTTGTGCTTACTTCCTACTTTTCCAGACTTAGAGTTGATTTGGATGATATTACCGAAACCTTGGTCAATCATTACTTTGGAAACTTCACGAGCGCATAAGAAGTATCCTGTTAAATTTACAGCGACTGATGCTTCCCAAGCATTTAATTCAAAGTCAGTGATTTTTGAACTTTTCGCATAGCCTGCATTATAGACTAATAGATCGATCTGACCAAACTCAGCAACTGTTTCCTCAACCATAGACGCTACTTCTGCTTCATTTGTTAAATCTACTCTGATACCAACTGCTTTACTAGAAAACTTTGATTCAATATCTGCAGCAACAGTCATTGCGTTTTCTTCATTAAGATCTGCTACGACTACGTTATACCCTTCCTCAGCCAAACGATGAGAAAGTGCCTCCCCTAAATTTTGGCCTCCCCCTGCCACAATTGCAACATTTTGTAATCGGCTCATAATTTCTCCACTCCTACTTTCTTTTTATCTGACGATTTCAAGTGTCTCACCCTCATTAATTTCTTTAATATCTTTATCTTCTAAACAAAGGGTACCTGGTAGATCCGCTTCCGTACTCCCATTAAATCTAATCGTGATATGGCCTAAATCACGTAGGTTTTTATTAACAGCATCTCCGACCGCTGTTACTTTGTACTCCATTTCGCCTATTTTGAATGTATCTCCAACGGCTACTTCATCGTTTAATTCATTCTTCTCATGAACAATACAAAATTCTTTTAATTCTTCTGGTGCATCACTCTTAAAAAGAATAATCATCTTATCTGCATAAAAAGTAGGAGCCATAGGGCCGATACTTGTTACATTTGTAAAATAAACTTTATTCATATCTTCCACCTGCTTGTTTTTATATTTTCTATATTGGTAATATGCTTGTTATTTACCTTAGAAATCCGTATAGATTGCAAAGCTTGCTAACCAAGCTACAAATACGGTTGGTGCCCCGGTTAAGAATCTAGAATATAGCACTGCCGGAACGCCAACTTCAACAGTCTGGGGTTCTGCTTCCGCTAAGCCTAAACCTACAGGGATAAAGTCTGCAGCAGCCTGTGAATTGATTGCAAATAGGGCTGGTAATGCAAGTTGTGGCGGGATGTTTCCTTGACCAATCTCAGTACCAATTAACACACCAACAACTTGAGCAATTACTGCACCTGGTCCTAAAAACGGTGATAAAAGCGGGAACGAACAAACTAATGAAATTAGTAATAATCCGGGTAAAGACCCTGCATATGGCGATAGGAAGTTAGCAAATAAATCACCAATACCTGTTTCTAAAATAACCCCAATAAGCATTGCGACAAATGCCATAAATGGAAGGATCGTTTTTAAGACTGTATCAATCGTGTCGCGACCTGCTTGGAATAAGGTACTAGTAAAATTCCCTATACCCATTCCCACTTTAACCATTATTCCTTTAGGCTTCTCTTGTTCACTAATTTTTTTGTCTGTGCTATACTTATATTGTTTAGTTTTATTCTCTTGCGTTTCTGTTTCGCTGACAGAAGCGCTTTCTTTTTGTGCATTTGCAGCTGCTACTTCATCATTCGCCATTTCAATGTTATTAACTTTAACTCCTGAAACATAAATATCTTCTGTTATAAATTTTGCTAATGGTCCGCTTTGTCCAGTCGGCATAATATTAATGGTTGGAATTCTCTTTTGAGGATAAATTCCACAACGTAATGTTCCACCGCAGTCAATAATGACACAAGCTGTTTCATCATCTGGTACCTTTGTTTTAAATCCATCAACTAACTCTGCACCTGTTATATCTGCAAGCTTTTGAGCAATATCTGGTTGATTACCACCTGTAATATAGACAATCTTATTTTTCTTTTCATCTACAATAATATTTAATGGTCCACCAAAACCACCGGGGCCCGCATGAACAATAGCTGAATTGTATTTTGACATTTTATGCCTCCCTATAGATCGACTGTATCTTTTAGTTGAACTTTTTGTTGTTTTGATACATACGCCACTGTCCAATCAGTAACCACACCACGCATAAAATTGGTAACCACACCTACTAGAAAGTACATCACTGCTAACTCTGCAATTGGTAGTCCTAACGCTGTAATTCCCGATGCAATTCCTAAAAATACGAATAGCTCTCCTGGATTTACGTGTGGAAACAAGCCGTTGTGTGTATGGCAAGAAAATGATGCCGCTGAATAATAACCTGGCTTGTGTTTTTCTGGTAAAAATCTACCTAATGACAGTGTCATTGGATTCGCAAAGAAAAACGTACCAAACACAGGTAGGAATAGATATCTAGCAATAACATTTTTCCCTGACTTCGCTGCAAGACGTTCTACTCTTTCTGTCCCAACTAAACGAACAACCGCATTCATTGCAACGAGCAAACAAATTAATAAAGGAACAATACCTGTGACAAGATCAACAAATACCTCGCCACCTCGTTCAAACAAACCCATAAAACCATCAGCTAACATAGTAATATATTCCATACTAGTTCACCCCTCTTTTTAAAGTTATTTTTTGTGCTAAACGTTCGAACAAACTCTTCTGGATAGGGATCTCACCTCCCTTAGAAATAATCTTGACGTTTGCTACTGCATCTTGAATTGCAGCAACTGTCAATTGATCATATATTTGCAAGTCTTGCTTTGTGAGTTTAAGCAAGTCTTTGCCATCTAATCCTTTCATAGGTTTCACGCGTGAAAACACCGTAACCCCTTGCATTTTTCTCGCTTCTATTATTTTATTACCATTGTTAATAGCAATAAGAACGACTGTACCAGCTTTAAATAACCCTCTCTTTCTTCCGATCGCGACTCTTCCTTTTTGTCTTAAAAAGCTGAAATTTTTATTAAAATTTTTAATTTGAAAAAAACCTAAAAAACTTTGAACAAGCCATGCTATCCCAACTAAAATAATTAAGTAGATAAACATTGTTTGACCTCCAGTACCTCAAAACTGTCTATTTATAAAATTGATTACGTTTACATTGAACTCCAAAAAGTTAGATCTTTTTTAATAGTTCTTCTGCTGTACTTTCATTGGTAATTAGAACATTGACATACTTACCTCTTAAAGCGCCTAAAATAGATGGTACTTTATTTGCCGATTCCGCAACTCCAATCGAATATTCAAGTTCCTTTAACCGGTCTAATTCAATGGCTACAGTTCTTTCTGCTACTTCAGACTCTATTACCTGACCATTAATATCATAGAATCTCGAACATATATCACCTACTGCGTCCAAGTTGTTAAGTTCATCTATTTCCTTATCACCATAAAATCCTGTCCAAATCATATTCGATGATGCGAGTGGGGCACCAATTCCAACTACTGCAATATTTAATTTTTGCCACATGTCCAGGATCTTCTTAAAGAAATTAGAAGTAACAATATCGTTTTTAGTTTCTTTTTTTTCAACAACCGCAGCAGCATCTATAAAGTGAGATGAGCCACCAAAAGTATTTGCAACATTATATATAATTGTATTTACATGGTATTTACTATCTAATGTTCCAGGACCTCCGACTAACGGTACAAAATCAACCTTTTTTGGCTTGTATTCCATGGGCTGTTCAATCATACTTCCCAAGGTTTTCCCCCAAGCAAAACCAACTGTATCATCATCTTTTATAATTCGATTCATCAACTCTAATGTGGCGTAACCAAGTGCAGCTTTTCTTTTTTCGTCAGAATCGTGATTATTATTTGGAACAATAATTACGTCTTTAAGCTGAAAGACCTTTTTTATTTTTGTTTCTAATTCGAAAGTTTCATAAGAAGTATTATCTATGTGAATTTGCACAATGCCTTCTTTTCGTGCTTTTTTCAGCATTCTTCCAATTGTTGTACGGTATATCCCTAGTTCCTTAGATATTTCATTTTGAGTCATGTCTTCCTCGTAATACATTTGTGCAACTTTTACAAGTAAACGTCTTTCTTCCCAGTTAGACATTACCCAGCCTCCTATCTAACCTTTAATATGTTAAGTTCACATGCACAATAATTATTTTGCACATATGTGCAACAGTTAGTCATCTGTGCTCCGCTTTAGTATAGACTTTTCTGATAATTGAGTCAATACATTTTTGGTTTGTCTTTCTTAAATCTAATTCAGAAAATTATAAGCAAAGTATTTCTTTAATATTTAAGCCAAGATAACAACCTAGAAAGGTTAATGTATAATTTTAAATATTGGCGCACAAAAAAGATTGCCAGCTTAATACATGGCAATCTTTTTTTATTTACATATGGCCATACCGCCAACTTTTTTGTGGGTTATCATTTACGCTAATAACCATTTTAAAAATGTTTAACAATAGATATTATAGGGAGTACTGGAGGCTGCTTTTCTCTTTAAACATCCTTATTCATTAAGTTGAAATTTCGGATATGGTCAAATGTAGTTATTAAACGCTTCATTAAACGTCTTGAACTCTTCCTTGCTAGAGAGCAGAGATATAAAACAATGTAGAATAAAGAAGCTCCCACCTAAGAAATACCTTTAATCAATTATTAAAATTTCTGCTAACATTAAAGGTGATTTTTTCATCATTCTCTGTGAACGAACTTACATATTTTCTCTCATCAGCTAAATATCTTATTAGTTCGAGGTTTTCCTCAAAATATGTTAGAGTCTTATTTCTTTCACCATTTAATGAGAGTTGTTTATGCTTTGTATTTAACGAGCTCATTAGATTATAGTAATCTTCATCTCTAATATTGAACTGATTTATACCAATGAGTAATAACCTAGCCACTATCCTTTCATTCTTAGATTTTTTAAGAAGTCTGAGATAAGTATCTTTTTCTAAAGTTATCCGTCCAATTTCGTAAAAACGTTTAGCTATAAGGGAAAAAACACTATCTTCTATAAACTCAGTTTGATCTACATATTCGGTTAAACTAGATTCTATAACCTCATCATCTACTAGGGCTGAATTCAAGATAGATTCTAGCAGATCATTCCGCATACTAATATTTATTAAGCTCATAATTTTGCTTATCGAATCAGCTGCATCACTAGTGATTTGAATATTTAATTTAGAATGATTTTCTAATAAGAAGATTTTCCCACCATTAGTAACGGAAGAACTGGTCAGTAAAATATTAAATAACTTATTATTATTAATTTCACTTGAGGTAACACGGTTTAAAATTATCATAAGAATTTCTTTATCTACATCAAAATCTAAGTCTCTATTTAAAGTGGTGTCTATTATATCAATGAGATATTCCGCTTCGACCTTCTTTAAGATTTCATAAAATACATCATAATTCAGGGGCATGCTTATAACATCGATAAGTCTATCCTTTACAAAGAAATTAAGATATGTTGCAGCTAATTTAATGTCTTCAAATTGATCTAATATAGTTTTGTAATATGTTGGGTTTAATTCTAGTAAGTTAAATTCAACTAGGGTTCTTACTCTATCTATATTTAGCAATTCAATATCCACCTTATTGCTAGGGGTTAAGAAAAATAATAACCTTTCAATTTCTCCTCTATTTAAATGAGGGCTTATAAGTAATAATTCATTGAACATCTTTAATTGTTCTTTATTATGTTCCGAAAGAGTTAAGTCATTATATTTATCCCTTAATACTTCTATATTAGATTTATAAGTAATAAAAGAGATTAATTCTTCGTACCCTTTAATTGACCTATTACCAAATGATCTTAAATAATGCAGGATATTATTCCAATTTGGTTCAGCCTTTTTTTGTGAAATAAACATCGCTAATAATTCTTCTTCTTTAATTTCCTCAAGATCTCTTAATAACCCGTCCCATTTTTTTATAAGTTCCTTCTTATTTTCATTCTCAACATCCGGATGATCTAACAGCCTGATAAGATACTCTTCTCTTTCTATATAGTTACTCTGATGAACTAATGCCTTTACAAAGTTATCCATTTCCTCTTCGATCCGCTCGGCAACGTTAGCACTGTTTTTCTCAACATGCTCATAGGTTATCTGTATAGGGTTACCGAGAATAATTTGTAACATATCAAAGTTTAATTCATACAGTCCCAGCCTTGTAATTATTTCTAATGCATTTATGTTTTCTTCATGTTCTAACTTTATAAACTTTACTCCTATATATTCTAATTTTTCTCCCCAATCCTTAACCTCATGTATATTCTTCCACTTTAAAAAAGAAGAGCTTTCAGAAATATACCGAGTAATTACTGAGCAATGATTAAAGGAACTCAACTCTTCTTTATTAAACATTTCTATAAATACATTGATATAATCCAGTTCATTACTCCCGTTAGATATAATTTCTTTCCATATTATTGATTTGCTTTTTTCTAAGCTCTTTATTAATTGCGAAACTAATAAGTAATTATCTTTCTCACCGACATATTCATTAAGAAAGCAAATTAATTCTATTACATTATCATCGATATATTCACTAACTATCTTTCTTTTAGCTCTCTCCTCATCTGAATGAGTAATATTTGAATTCCATTTACTGAATAAATAATTTAAGAAGTAATAATTAAATACACCTTTACTATTTAATTTTTCACCAGGAATCTTTTTCAATAACCTGGGCACATTTTTCAGTTTATAGTCGTGCTTCTTAAAATCACCTGTATAGAAAGACTTTGTAAAATCAATATCAGATTTAGGTAAAACACCTTCATAAAAATAAGTGAGATAGTCATTGTAATTCTCATCTATCCATCCATCAATTACCAAATACCTAAGTAAGTCCCTCTCATAGAAATTTATCCCTGTTTTTGCTTTATATCTACTATATAACTCATTAAGAGAAAAGGATTTTATATGATATAATTCTCTTTCACCAGATTTTATTTTTTCTTGTATCTTTTCTTTATTTTGTCCTAGCTTAACTTTTACTGATTTATAACTAATGGATATATCTGAGAATTTACCATTAATAGTAACAAAATCTTCAAGCGAAAATTCTGAGTTATTAAAGTTGCGAGTTACATCAACTAAAGTAATATTAGCATTCTCTTTTCTATACTCAATTATATAGTCTAAGAAATCTTCAAAACCTTTTACATTTGAAAAAATAAAGGTCTTATTTGTGCCTTTAACTTTAATTTTTAGGTTATTATCATTTATATTGCGTCTATGAAGAAATAAATACCTTAACTCCTCGACTGTTTCCGCTATTTCGTTTGGAATATTACTTAAAACTTGTCGCAAATCTTCAATACTATTTTTAATATCTTCACTAACGTTATTATAATAGCGGTCATTATTATTAAATATATCAAATAAGATACCTTGATTATTTAACAATTGTATATAATCTTTAGGGTAAATATTTTTATATATGGTCATTGAAAAAATTTTTGAATCATCTAAATAATTGTTATTTAGAGTTGCTTTCATAATATAAAATTCATTACATATATTTTTAAGTAGTCTCATGTCATTAATGTATAAAGACGTAGCCTGAATGAGCTGGTTCGAAATATTATGGTTTTTGTCCCCCCCTAAATTCTTCAGCAAAATATTTTCTGAGTTAGAAGAGTTAACGATCTTTACTGTCGGGATAATGAAGTCAAAAAATTTTGTTCGATTTTGAGCTTCATCCATTGTATCCTCAAAAGAAAAAATATCATCTCTTAAAGCATATATAAATACTATTTTTCTATCTTTTAGCTCTTCATTATTATTTAATAGATTATTTAAGTCTCTTAACCTTTCGAAAATTTCCAAATTGTTAAACCTATCTAAATCTTCGAATATTAGAATTCTATATTCAGTACTTTTAAAAAAATAGATTAATTCATCAATATATCGATTAAAAATTGACGGACTTTCTTTGGGGGTAATGTCGATCGCTGCGCTACCAACTTCTAACCGCCTCAATGTTATATTTCTAAACAGAGAAGTAAGCTCATTAATTCTCCAAACCACAAATATAAATCCACCTATAAGTATTAATGGGGGGAAATATGTTCCTACCTGTAAATAGTTCCATTCATTTATAAAATCCAATATGAAGTAATCTATGATATTATATTTAAAAAAGATATAAATTAATAAAATTAATATAATAGAGTAGAATATTTCAGATGCTTTTATACTTTCTTTTTCAATTATCCTAGAAAATCGCGAAAGTGGAATCTTAGCAGGTGAGACTTTATAAAACATCTGTTGCATTATATATTGTTCTAAAAGGTTTTCAACCGTGATATTATTTTTACTCTCTCCCATTTCATCTAACTCTATATCTAATTTATTCTTATATTCAGAGTTAAAGCTAGCTACAGAAATATCAATAATTTCTTCTTGTTTGGGGTGTCTTTCTATAAAAGTGTTTATAATACTACTTTTTCCCGAACCGTAACTTCCAGTAATTGCTATGTTCTGTATTTCATCATTCTTAATTGCCCAATCAATTGTACTTATATAGTTAATCTTTTTCTCGTCATAATCCTTATCTGGTGTTAGGGTCTCTAACTTCTCTAATTCAATTTCAAATGATTCTTCTGACAAAATAGTTCCTCCTGTCCCATTAATAATTTTTCATGTTTTTAAGAATAAAATACGCTTTTCTAACGATAAAAAGATAATCAGATTAAGTTTAAATTCCCCCAAAACATTCTAACGTTTAAACCTACTGCCTTTACTCCTCTTCCTCAACCTCTTAACCTGCGCTTCCACCTTCTTCTTCACACTATCAGTCTTCTCTCGATCAACCTCAACACTCTGTACTTCATCTTCTTCAACAAGCAAAGTTAACCAATCACCCTCGCTAACTCCATCAGGCAGCAGCTCTTTATTTACCACATACTCCTTACCATGCTCTTCGACTAAAATAACTCCATACTTTCCATCTTCAATTCGATCTAACACTCCGTTAACCTTCATCCTTATCACCTCACGCAAGCTTTTCCTTCAGCTTTAATATCTGCTAACCTGCAGCAATTCCACTTACTCTTGTTAAATCATCTACTGAGCTAAACGGTCTTAAATCAACTAAAGCCTCTGCTCTCTCCGGTCCAATGTGCTTAATACCTTCAAGCTCTGATAAGCTAGCAGAATTAATATCTATACATGAACCATCCTCACTAGCAGTCGGTGTAGGTTGATCCTCCTCTTGTTCTTCACTTTCAATAGGTTCCGAAGTTGCAGGTTCACTTGAACTATTTTGTTGGCTAGAAGATGCTGGCGATACTGTTCCATCTTCTTTCGTTAGAACATTTAAAGATTGTCCATCTGATTCTATTATAATTGTCCCATGTTTATATGTGGCATAAATCTCTGCGCCTGCATTAGTAACGCGCGCTATAACTTCATCATGTGGATGTCCATATTGATTATTCTCTCCTGCTGATACAATAGCAATGGATGGGCTAACCGCATTTAGGAATGGTTCAGTAGTAGATGTATTAGAACCATGATGCCCAAGCTGCAATACATCTGCATCAAGATCGAATCCACGACTTAAAATTGATTGTTCATTTTGAGCTTCTACATCTCCAGTGAGAATAAATGAAGTTTCACCATATTTAAATAGAAGAGCTACGGACCCTTCATTTAAGTTACCATTAACGCTCGCTGGATTAAGTACAGTTACTTCCAGAGGTCCAACATCATAGATTTCACCAGCACGTGGCTCATGATACTCAACACCACTTGATTCAATTGCATCCATTACATTTTGATAATTTTGTGAGGTGTTGGTATCTCCAGACATCCATACCTCCCCTACATCAAACTCAGTAACCACTCTATCTAACTGGCCAATATGATCTGCATGAGGATGTGAGCCGACCACAATATCAATGCTTTGGACTCCTAAACTATTTAAATAATTAATGACATCACTACGATTCCAATTACCTGTATCAAAAAGAATTTTAAAATCCTCACCTTGATATGAAAACTCAAATAAAGTGGCGTCGGCCTGTCCCACATCAATAAAATGGACCTTTAATAACTCTAGGTCATCTATTTCTACCGCTTCTGGTCCATCTCTTGGATTTTCCTCAGTATTAACCTCATTTTCTTCCTCGTTTTCATTAGCAGCACTTTCAATGCCTGTCTCTACATTATCGGTGTCATTATCAGACTCATTCTCTACTGCATTATCATCACTAAGTTCATCATGATCATTATTACTTTCATTTACTTCGACCTCATCAGCAATTACCGTCTCCTGGCTGTCATTACATCCTGTAAAGGTTAGTAATGCTATTATGCTGAGTAGAAAGATTAAAGTTTTATCCCGCATACGAATTCCCCCTTCAAACATAAATACAAAAGTAAACCTTCTGTTGACCAATGGAAGTCTAGCCTCCTCTTCCATTAAGTCAAGGGTACAAGCTTCGCTCTCCCTGCGGTCGCCCTTGACATCATTCCAGATCCGGCTATGTGGTGGTTAGGTCAACAAAGGTCTTTCTTTGTGTGACAAGCACATACTTCTTTAATTCTATTAAATTGCTTTGAATTGTTCATTCTCTGGCCATAGGTATTCGATTAACCTTAGATAGGGTTTTGAAAAGGATCTGCAAGAATCAATATGGTAAGAAGCACTAAACTGTTAATTTAATCTTCGCTTATAAAGAAAGTTCTTCTTACAATAAGAAAACAATATTAAAGCATACTACTCTGTTCCCATATTTTTCTCACTTCAGGTAAAGGATCACTTCCAGAAACCTCTTTCCATTTCTTAACTATTGAAGGGATCTCTCTTTCTTGAATTGTATACATTTGGTATAGGCTATGCGCAAGTTTAGAAGACACTGCTCTATACTCAGGGATATTGTCTTCTGAGATCGGTAAATATCTCAATCCCTTTTCTCTATCTTTAAGAATAGAGAGGTCAGTCTCATCTAACAAAAATTCTAGTGCGTTACTGAGCCAACCCCTGTGGACTTCACTCAATAAATTCGGGAATTTATTGAGTGAGCTTATAAGTTTATTTATTGCCACATCTAAACAAGGTTGTCTACGACTATAGATCTTATAAATCCAATCGTCTATTAATTCTTTAGGCACCGAGGAGATGCAGTCATTAATTTCACTAATCAACCAATATTCTATGCCTATCAGTGAAGACCGCACAGTATAATCATCAATTGAATTTAGCCCTACACTTAGTCTTTTAAATATTTCTTCGGGCTTAAATAAATCGATATATAAAGTCGCTGGTAATATAGGCAGGATACAAAAACCGGACTCTTCCATCTCATTCAGTAATTGCACAACCTTACACTTGCTCCCTCTATCGTCTTTTCTAAGCTTTGGAATAATGATACGTTGTAATAAAATAATTACATGTTCAACATGTTTTTTAGGATGAGTAGGTATAATGCTAGTATTCCAATTCAATAAATCGCTCTTTTCAACTTTCCACCAGTGAATTACTTTTTCTAGTAATTCAATTATGTTTTTTTCTTCCCAGTCTATATATTTATCTAATTCCTCGTTATTAACTAATGGCCCCTTACTACTTATCCAGTCATACATATAATGCTCAAAATCAGTTGCACCCGAATAAGATATACCACTCCCTTTTACCTCTTCAGCTTTTCCTTTTCTGTGAAAAATATATGGAAAATCAGTTGTTAATAAGTACTTTTTTAATCTCTCTTTTGCCATCCCTTCTTCTAATTGAGGCAATTTTAGAAATAAGGATTTATAAAAATTAATGTCTTTTGGGAAACCTGCCTCATCTGTCTTTGACCAAAGAGCACGGGCAAGCTCCTCTCTTTCCTCAATAGTTAAACCACCTATATCGTGAAGCTTTATTAATCTCATAACAGCCATTGCTCTTCCCTCTTTTGTACCTTCAAAAGCTACTTTAATTAATTTTTTTATATGAACTGACCAAGATGAATTATCAAAACTATGATTTAACTTAAAATCTTTTGACCAATTAATAAAATAGAATGGTTCAATAAACTCATTCTCTTCTTGCACTGTACCTTCGCCAGGTAACGGAAAACTAAGTAATTCGGGTATAACTTCAACTTTTTCTTTATCACTCATTGCGAATAAGATCCGCCTAAATAAATAATTTAGATGACGATAAAGATTATGATCGTAACGTAGATGTTTAGCTTGAACTATCTTAATTCCAATGATGAATAATTGATTAAGTTGTTCACTTGAAAATCTAAAACTAATTCTGGACATTATTTGGAGTAAATTCCCTAAATGTCTCCTTGAAAAGCTATCTCTATTTGTATTATTTAATCCCTGCTCGAGAGAAGTTAGAAATAAACTGTAAAAGTGATTAACTTCATCCTGAGTTAAATTCGCCACACGAATGCGATCAAACCATTTAGCTATTTCCTTTTCTTTTTCTGCCCTAATTGTAAAACTAATGGCCCAAAGAGGTGAATAAGGTTCAATCCACTTGGCACAATTAATTACTTGATTTGTAAACATTCCTACATTTCCAATTATTATCGGAATCCCCGCATTATCAATTAGCTTTAAAAAAGAAAACGCCAAGTGAATTTTGTCTACATTTCTTTCCCCCAGAGAGGAATGTTGTGTTATAGTGCCTGGATCAAAACCTTTTGAAGTTCTTTTTGTAGGTGAAGTATCTGGTTCAGAAGATTTAAGTATCGAACTTAGAATCTCAATTTCTTGCCACGGATTACAATGATACTTGCTAAGCAAAGCCCATCTATCACGATAGTGGCTTGAAGCCTCCCTATCCCAGCAGCGACTATCTTTTAAGGCTTTTAACAGAACCATTGTCCAACCCTCTTGAGATAAAAGCGAAAAATCAACCTTATTTGCTTTAATTCTCATTCGTATTTTAGCTAAAGAAGCCTCTCCTATCTTTTCTGATTCCTTTAATTCACCTAGCTCTGCAAGTACTGATGCACGTTTGACCTCCCAAAATGGAAGCTCGTCAGTTACAGGCCATTCCTCTAGCACCTCTAAAATATTTTTTTGATCAAAATTAATTAAATAAAATAGACATTTTTCATAATACCACATGGCTAACCACTCAGTACTTTGACTTAAAACTGGTTTTAATTTTTCCATCCATAAAAAAAAGCGATCACGATCTTGATCTTCTCTTGAAACTCTAGCAAGTGAAAAAGCTAATTCCACCCAGCATTCTTGAATAGCATACCAGTCAATATTTTGCTTAGGTTCTTTAAGTGGACTTAATACTACTTCTTTACAATCGCCTTCTTGTTTATTTACAAAGGGATTAATCGACTTAATGACAGGTGCGATCTTATCTACCCAATTTAAAAATAGAGGTCTTAAAGAAATTTCAATTCTCCAATTTAATTCGTATAGCATAAATAGTTGTTCATCCAAAGAGAGTTCTTCTAGAGAGTTTAATACTGGATCTATCCATTCATCAGTATAATTCCATATCTTATCCCTAGCTTCTTTTGGAGCAATTACCCACCCAGGGTACTCAAGTCTTTTGTTTTTCCACATCTGAGAAATGAGAAGCAGATCTTCTCTTTCTAGTTTTGTTTTTTGAGGTCTCCTTTCCCCCAAGTCAGTTAATATAGTCGGACCTTTAGGAATATACGGTAATCCTTCACTTGGTTTATCATAGACAACTTTAAATGAACTTGGCCAGCTCATAACATCTGGAGTTTTACCATTTTTTAAATTTAATAAAGTCCATTCTAAGGCTTTTTGGTATCTTAAAACACCAGGAAATTCCACTTTAGGAAATAAGGGTGATAAATCTATCGGGATAATCCCTCTAGATTCTAAAGTTCTCCTTTGAGTCGATGTTATAAAACCAATAAAATAGATAGATGGCGTATCGCTGCCAAGGTTATCACGTACCCATCCAATCCAATTTAGGAAATTAGGGTCATCGCCAGAAAAACCAATTAAGCATAGCGTATTTTCCATAACTGATTGTTGAACAGTATTTACAAACGCAGCATATTTTTTGGGGTAGGTTCTATAATCTTCTTCGCTTATGATAAATGGTCTATGAGAAGGAAAACTTCCGTGTAACTTCACTATTCGCGGTTTAGTTTGACTGGGAAGATCGGAAGCGGTTAAAACAACATCGTACTTTTTATCATGGATAAATGGTAAAGTTCTCTCTAGCAAAGTGTCATAGTTTGTTGTAAATACATCTGACCATGGTAATGAAAGGAATAATTTATGTAGTCTTCCTGGTACATAATTTTCATCGGGAAGAGCTTTTACTAGGAGGTCTTCAAGAGATTTCCTACCAAATACTAATTCATACTCACTTGCAAGCTTTAATGCATCACTCGTAGAATAGCCTCCTTCTCTATCTTCACCAGGATATAAATCTTTTTTCATTAAATCTACAAGTTCTCCCCACAATAGAAATGAATTTGCTTTCTTTGATATTTTATCTGCATTTAAACTAAACCCTGAACCAACCATTACTGAGACACTTCCATACTCTCTACCTGACCAAAGCCTCTTTCTAATATGTTCAAAATGGTGTTGATCAGGTAAAAATTTATGTTCGCTCATTATTATCCAACTCCTGATATTAAACTTAGACACTCATTTCAATTGTATAGATTCTAATAAATGAGTCCTTCGGTTAACTTTACCAAGCTTACATATTTTTGTCATGTTAATACTACCTTTTATATGAAATTACTAGTTCTAAGCGAAGCGGTGCCTTTACACTGGGTGGCCCCCTTTGGTATCCTCTAGCGACGCAAGGAGCGACCGGATAGAAAGTGTTAACTTTCCCTACTTACGGGTTTCCAAAGGGGGTAGGGGCTTTAACCCCCCTCTATTTTTGCACCCCCTAATATAATAGTGGTTTTTTTAATTTTTTTGGACAGCAGACCCCCCTCGCCGGTCCCCGGCACATTCAAACTTTTTCGATATTCACACCGGGGGGTCTCACCATTTCTCATCATCCCACTTAGGTTTCTTTTTCTTGAATCCTTTTCCATGTATTTTGTTATGGCAGTTAAGACAAAGTGTTTCAAGGTTGTCTAACACAAGAGCAAGCTTCGGATAATATTCAATCTCGTATTTGTGATGGACATTGAGCTCAATTGATTTTCTTTTTCCTTCTTCTTTCTTGGAATCAACATGAACTCGTCCTTGTCTCTTACACTCTTGGCATTCATAATTGTCTCGTTCCAGTGCTTCTTGTCTGATTTCTTCCCAAGACTTCGAGCGATAGAATTTCTTCTTCTGTTCTTCTGTCTTGTATTCAACTGACATCTCAATCACTTCTAACCAAAAGAATTTAAAAACAAAAAAACACTAGCGAATAACTATTTGCTAGATTCTCTACATGTTTTCTTTAATGTTTTCTTTATGTTTTCTTTAGCGATCTCGCTCTAATGAAGAAACTATTTCAGCTGTACACCACCTGCAGTACACCTCTGTACACCACCTGCAGTACAGTTAAGGTGTACACCAATTGCAGTACACTAAACGCTATAACCCATATATACCAAGGGATAACACTATACTGTACACCACCTGTAGTACAGTACGCCTATCTCTTCTTGATAGCACCACCTTTACCACGCTTATAGGTATCACGATACACACCCATAAGCTCCTGGTAGTTAGGCTCCTGCTGCCTCTTCTTCTTCCTACGCCTACGCTTCTTCTTGGCCTCATGACTGGATAGACTCATACGATCACCACCTAGCCTATTAGAGTGTAATCTCTTAACCTTAAAGGCAACTCAATAACAGCATCATAAAAAGCACCACCGAAGAAGATCAGTAGTGCTGCAGCTATGCATTTAATTAGTCGTTTCTGTTTGGCTTTATTCATGATCGTTCACTCTCGCAACGATCTCTTCACCCGCACGCAATTCTTTAACTGCTGCCCTACTTACTTTACCACCTTCGCAGAATACCTTCCCCTTATCAGGTTGGATGCTTTTTTGTGCTGCCTTTAACTGATATAACGCAACTGTAGCTTTCTTAGCTTCCTTTCTTATTGCCTTCAACTCTTCTAAAGTGTCTTTGCTCTCTACACTGACATCAATAGTTATTACTGGACTATCTTCATCCATTGTTTCCGACTCTGGTCCACTGACTCCTACCCACCTCAAACTCAAGCTTCCGCTCATTTCAGCAAGGGTTAAATCAGTCTTCTCCACCACCCAATTCGAACCTTCGATACTTAACACAGTTCCGCGCTCTACTTCAATCGACTTACACTCTTCAGTCATGTCGCAACACTCCTTTGTATTTTTTGAATAATAAAAAGACCAACCCGAATGGATTGATCAATAATCTCTTTTTCTTTCTTCTACTAGACCGCGCAAAAAGACAAATAGCGAAGCTGATAAGACTTTTAAATCGTTAATTAAGGAATTATTGCCGTCAATTAATTTGAATTCGTTTACTACTCCTGAAAGACCCTCCCACTCTGCAGCTGCCTTTTTTACTGAGATTAAGTCCTTTTGACTAACTTTGTAATCTAAATTGTGAGCAATTTTATTTCTAAGAGTATTATATTCTCTATAGGATGATGAGTGAGCTTCATCAAATAAACCGAGCGCTACACACAGATTCAATTTATTATGGTAACTCATCTTGTTTAAATTCAAAACTTTGTGGTTAATTAACGCTCTTTTCAAAAATGAAGCGAACTGAGATTCTATATATAAATGCGTTCTAATTATTATCTGTAGTTCATCATCATTCTCAAGATGCTTGATAAATTTTTTTCTTTCTAAATCATTCATAATACCTCCACCTTTCACCTAACAATTCGGCAAAAGGTGGCAAACTCCTGCAACATATTACCTATTTTTACAAACACATAAAAACAACTGAAGGTGCATAGCCAGGCAAGCTTATCAGGCTTCCCCCTTTGACACGACTCCCTCCCAGTTGGGCCATCAGTTGCTTTTGTCTATTCATAAAAAAGAGCACCCACTCAAAAGAGCAGATGCCAAACTCGGTACATAATGTACACTCATCAATTCATTTGTGGTCTTTCCCACCGTCAAGAATAAAACTTAGAAATGAACCTGCAGGATCCATTTGCTTATCGAACGATCAATAGCAGCTGCTTCTTGAACCATTTTCGATAATATAAATTTACCACGGTTTTATAGTCGTGATCAGCTCTGCAACAGTAATATATAAGTTTAATTTACGGATAAAAACAGAACTTAGTCAATTATTTATTTACAAATGTAAACATTTCATTTTATAATTACATAAAATTATTTACAAAGGAGAACAACATGCCATTTTCTTATAAACCTTTATGGAAATTATTATTGGATGAGGATATGACAAAAACTCAATTAAGAGAGGAATTAGAAATGTCTAGCACGACACTTGCTAGAATGGGTAAAGGTCAAAACGTTTCTATGGAAGTCTTGGACAAGCTTTGCAAAAGGTTTGGCGTTCAGCCTAATGAAATTATTGAATATGTGGAGAGTGATAAATAAATGCCAGTCTATAAAGATGAGAACGCTAAAAAGAATAAATGGTATTACGCCCTCAACTATAAAGAGAACGGAAAATATAAGAAGAAAGTTAAAAGAGGATTCAAGACCAAAAAGGATGCTGAAGCTGCCCTCGTAGAAGCGCAAGATGCATTCAATAAAGGCACTTATATCGAGCCAAGTAAAATGCTTTATTCCGAGTTTATGGAGAGTTGGTTGAAGGATAAGAAGATTAACGTAAAGAAGAGCACGTATAACAATTATAAGTATTTACTAGATAGCCATCTTCTCCCTTCTCTTGGTCACCTGGAGTTAAGTAAGATCGGTCCAAGGGATATCCAGTCACTTTACAATGAAATCAAAGAGAACAAAATACTTTCAGATGAGAACCTCAGGAAAGTACACACGATCATTAAAGACTCACTTTCAAAAGCTGTTAAGTGGGAAATGATTATGAAAAACCCAGCTGAATTAATCGATGCACCTAAAGTGGTAAAAAGGGAAGTTGAAGTGTGGAATGAAGATCAGATAAAGGCATTTCTAAAAGCAGCTAACGGAGCTCGCTACTATTATGCATTTTTAATGGCGTTAACAACCGGAATGCGCCAAGGAGAAATACTTGGGTTGCGTTGGAAAGATATTGATGAACTAAACGGTACAATCTCAATCGTTCAAACATTATCACATCGTGGCCAAGAGCTTTCAGCTGGAGCTAAAACAGATGCAGGTAACAGAAGAATTTCAATTGATCAGAATACCATGAATCAACTGCTTGCTCTTAAAAAGCTTTATAAGTTAGAAAAGTTGAGTAGTGGTTCAGTGTATGAGGATTTTGATTTAGTAATCCGTACAAGCGTTGGTACTCCATTATCGCCACGGAATTTGTTGAGGTCCTTTTATTCAATCATTGAAAAAGCAAATGTACCTAAGATACGTTTTCACGATCTAAGGCATACTCATGCAAGTCTAATGCTAAAGCAAGGAGTTAACCCTAAGATCGTATCTGAACGACTTGGACATGCTAATGTACGAATAACACTAGACACCTATAGCCACCTCTTACCTAACTTACAAAAGGATACTGCGGAACAATTCGGTAAGCTTTTTTATAACTCGAATTAATTCGTATCATTTCGTATCAAAAAAATCATTCGTATCAATTTCGTATCAAAATCCATTTTCAGTAGTGATCTTTAGTCATACAAAAATAAAAGAACCCTTGTGTACCAAGGGTTCTACGGTATGACCCGTACTGGGCTCGAACCAGTGACCTCCACCCTGTCAAGGTGGCGCTCTCCCAACTGAGCTAACGGATCATGTTATGTATTAACGACACTTATTACTTTACTGTATTACTATGGGATTGTCAATTACTTTTTTTTAAAGCCAGCTTAAAGTGGTGACTAACCGCAATCACGATCATTGCGGTTAGTCATTTTACTATTGGTAATTGAATACTTACTTCTGTGCCTTCATTTTGTACACTATGAATAGAGAGGTCTCCTCTATGGTTTTCAATCACTTTGTAGCAGACCATTAACCCGATGCCAGTTCCTTTTATCGTTGTTGAATAGTACGGCTCTCCTAGCTTCGCTAACTCTTCTTCATCCATTCCTTTTCCATTATCTTTGATAGCAATATGGATGGTATCATTAACTCTATTTAAGATGATCATAAGTTTGCCTTCATTGCTCATCGCATCAATTGCATTTTTAAAGAGATTGATAAATACTTGCTTTAATTGATGGGGCACACAATTTACATATGCTTCGTGAACCATTTGGATCTCTAATTGAATATTTTTAAGATGAAGTTCAGTCGAGATATCCCTTACACATGATTCAACTAATTGAGCTATATCTACACGTTCTTCACTTATTGCTCTAGGCCTTGCAACAAGTAACAACTCTTCTATTATATCGTTTATTTGATTAAGTTCTCCCATAAGGACTTCTCGATATGGTTCTAATTGGCTTTCTGTTAATTGAAAGAAGCCTCTCAATGTTGTTAACGGATTACGTATTTCATGGGCTATGCCCGCTGCTAGCTCTCCTGCTAAAGCTAACTTCTCTGAACGTCGTAGCAAGTCCTCTCGCTTTTTTATATCTGTTATATCTCGACTAATAAAAACAAATGAGACCACTTCTCCATCAGATAAAATAATCGGCATACCTTTACCTTCTAAATATTGATAGTACCCATTCGCATGAAGCTTTCGATAAATGACCGCTTCAGAGGGTAGCTTAGTCCGAACCATTTCTTCAAATGTTTCTAATACTCTTTTATGATCACTTGGGTGTATATAGACGAGTACAGATTCTCCAATTAATGAGTAAGGCTCATAACCAAGCACCGGTAAATACGAATTAGAGGCTAATAGGTAGTGTCCTTCCTTATCTGTTAAACAAATAATATCATAAGAATGTTCAACAATTATTTTGTATTTATCTTGAATGATAAGAGCTAATTCATCGAAGTCACAAGGGATCTCTTTTTGTTTTGCTACTCCATAGACCCCTATGATTTCCCCATCAACAATATGAGGAATGTTTATAATTGATAAAGAAAGGCTACCCCTTTGACTTCTAAAACTTACGTCATACACCTGTACCTCTCCAGCAAACGCTTTCTCAAAATGATTTGCTACACGCATTCGTTCCTCGCTAAGAAGCAATTGTTCATAATGAACACCTTTAAATGCGTCTCCTTTTAAACCAGACAATTCCTCTGCTTTTTTGTTCATATCAACAAAATAACCATCTTGGTTGAGGAGAAATATTGCATCATCATTTTGATTAAAAACATCGTGAAGACTTAAAGCAGGCTCTGTTAATGTAGGATCTTCTTTTAAATAGAGAAGATAGTACCTTTCTCCTTTTGAGCGAAATAATAAGTTTGCTTCCATCGAACAATAGCCATTTGGAAATGTAAACTGCCCACTCCATTCAGCCTTATCATAAAAATTCGTAGGTGCGAATGCATAGATTAATTCTTTTAAATCATTTATCGTTAATTTTTGTTTTAATAAGCATTCCTTTGTCACGTCATTTACACAAATCAATTCTAGCTCCTGATTTGATTCCCTCCAGCAACAGAGTACTGTAGGAGAAGATGAACCTAGAACCATTTCTTTAAACACGGTTAGGTTCCATTTTCCTTGTAAGACAACGCTCATCTCTCCACCTCCTATCTTTGACTCCTAAACTATGTTGTGGTTACATTTTTATCTTTTTATTCCTGCTTCTAGATAAAATTCGCCACTTGAATGAAAACTCCTCTTTTCCTATTAAAAGTTCCCTTTACACGCTTATAGGAATAAAAAAAACCACTTCTAGAGTCGACTAGAAGTGGTTGTTATGTAATTATTGGTGCGCCTAGCAGGACTCGAACCTGCAACGCGAGAATCGGAATCTCGTATGATATCCCTTTCACCATAGGCGCTAGATATAAGACAACATCATATAATGTAGCTTATAAAAGGGGAAGTTGTCAAGACTTTCCCCTTTTTAAACATTATCGCCTTAAGAATTTGCAGCTGCGCCTTCTTCAAACATTGTATTAAAGCGTTCGTTAATATCATCTTCAGTGTAGCCAGCTTGTCCTAGACGGGTTGCAAAATTCTTCGCCCATAATTGAAGACGCTGAGCCATTTTTGCGTATTTCTTCGCTTCATTGCCTTTTGTATCTTTTGCACGACCTTCAGCGTTAGACATTACATTCTCAACGATGAATAAGGCTTTCCAAAGTGTTTCCTCATCAAATTGCTCATGAGAATTTCCTAGCTCTTTGATCACCTTTTGATAGTAACTATTGAATTCCTTAAATGGAATTTCTTCTTCCATATTTAGATATACTTGTATTTGATCATATAATGATTGCATGTCATGCCAACTCCTTTTTCTATTCTGGCCTATTATAGCATATTTCATGGGGGGAAGCGAAACCATTTCTTAGATTAAGCTTAACAGTAAAAGTGGAAACAAAAACAGCTGAAGCTTTAGCTACAGCTGTTTTCTAGTTGTTTATTTACAATATTGATCAAAGGCTTTCTCAAGTTTTTGAACGACTTGGATTGGCTCATGACCTTCAATTTCATGTCTTTCTACCATCATTTGAATTTCTCCATCTTTTAAAAGGGCAAACGATGGAGAAGAAGGAGCATACCCTTTGAAATAATCACGAGCTGTTGCTGTTGCTTCTTTATCTTGACCTGCAAATACCGTTACAAACCGATCAGGTGTCGTTTCATAATTCTTCATATATGCAGCTGCTGGGCGTGCAATACCGCCTGCACATCCACACACAGAGTTAACCATTACTAAAGTCGTGCCATCCTCATTCATTACACCATTAACATCCTCAGGTGTTTTTAATTCTTTGTAACCAGCTTCAACCATTTCTTTCCGTGCAATTTCTACTACGTCATTCATATAAAAATTAAATTGTTGCATAACGAGAACCTCCTAAATATGTTTCTTCCATTGTACCTGTTCCCTATCCAATGAACAACATAAACTACTTAAAGTATAGATAGAAAAAGCCAGTGAGACTCAGCCCACCAGCTTCATGACAAATCTTATTGAAGTGCTGTACGGAGGGATTCGATATTTTTAGTCATAAGGCTAAAGTAGTCTTCCCCATTCTGTACATCTTCTTCTACTAGTGCTTCAAGGTTGTGTAAATATAATGCTTCTGCTCCTACTTCATCTTGAACCACTTGTGCAACTTTTGGTGTAATGTTTTGTTCGAACAGTACGTAATTTATTTCATACTCATTCGCAAAATGAATAATATCTTGTAGTTGACGTTGAGATGGTTCATTTGTTGGTGAAAGTCCTGAAATACCGACTTGTTTTAAACCATAGCGTTCTTCCCAATAGCCATATCCCGCATGAGATACGAGAAATGTATCTTTGTTCGCCTCATCAGCCATAGCCTGAAACTCATTATCTAATGCTTCGAGATCTTCTTTCACTTGATTAAAATTTGTAGTAAAATACTCTTCTTGCTCAGGCATTAACTCAATTAAAGTTGCTTTTATATTCTCAGCTAGTGTAATGGAGTGAATTGGATCTAACCACACATGTGGATCTTCATCGTGATCATGTGCGTGATCATGATCTTCGTCATCATGACCATGCTCTTCGTGCTCATGATCGTCTTCTTCATGACCATGCTCTTCGTGCTCATGATCATCTTCTTCATGACCATGCTCTTCATGCTCATGATCGTCTTCTTCATGACCATGCTCTTCGTTCTCATGATCGTGTTCCTCGTGACCATGTGCGCTATCTTGATCAAAATCAATTAGTTCTATGCCTTCTGAAGCTTGAACGATAGCTACATCTTCATTTTCAACTGTGTTAATAAGAGCATCAACAAACCCTTCCAGGCCAGCTCCATTGTAAATAAACGCATCTCCTTCAGCCACTTCAATCATTTGACGTGCTGTCGGCTCAAATGTATGAGCGTCTGCTCCAACTGGAACCATATTTGTTACATTCACATACTCTCCACCAATTTTATTAGCAAAATCCTCTAAAGGGAAAATGGTAGTATAGAGTTCTAATGTTTCTGAACTTTCTTCTTCTGTGCCTTCTGTTTGACTAGAATCTCCAGCTTCATCTTGCCCCCCACAAGCAGCTAGAAAAGATGATAATACAAGCATAAAAGCAAATAAACTAGATTTAAAATTCATGACGTACCCCTTTCGTAACGATTACGTTTTATCACGATTATGAATTATATCGGAATTACTACGATTTGTAAAGGTTTCTTCTTTATTTTGAACAACAATTAATCAAAATAAAAGCTGTGCATAGGCACAGCTTTTACTCTTCTTCAGTTTGAGTATCTGATAAGGCATTTACTCGCTGTTGAAACTCATTGTTTAGTGCTTCATAATGAGCAAATACATGTGGAAGTACCTCTGCTATCTTCTTTTCATCCCGTTCTTTTACTGCCTTTGTTAATTGCTTTTGCAGAAAATGGTGCTGCTCCATCCACTCCTTTGATTTCACATCTCCGTGCAGAAGCTCTCCTCTCTTTTTTGCTTCAGTGAGTTTCTTTAATAAGAGATCACGCTCAGAGCGAATGTCCTTCCATTGTTCAGCTTGCTCTGGTGCATATTTATCTGTAAGCAATTCGTAATAAAAATCTTTGTGTATGCGCATGTACTGATGAAATTCTTTGTGCTTTGTGTGATGCTTATCACAATCACATTCTTGTGCTACAATATTTTCTTCTGCACTAACACTATCTATGAGTGGCTGCTGAATAAAGGCTAACACACTAACTAATTGTGCCACGATAAATAAACCATGTAGTTTCTTCATTATTTAGTCACCCTTTCCCGTTTTCTTAGTTGTAGTATGTACGAGAAAAGGATGAAAAATGTAAAAAAAGCCAGAAAGAAGTTTTAGAGAAAACTTCTTTCTGGCTTTACTCATTAATAAATTGATGTTGTTTCTTCTGTCATATTTTCTAAAATTTCTTTCACACGTGCCAGGAATCGTCCACAAACAAGTCCATCTAAGACTCGATGGTCTAGTGATAAGCAAAGGTTGACCATGCTACGAATAGCAATCATGTCTCCTGTTGGGCTTTCAACTACCACTGGACGCTTTACGATTGACTCAATAGAAAGAATCGCAGCTTGAGGATGATTAATGATTGGCGTAGATAGTACAGATCCGAATGAGCCTGTGTTATTCACTGTGAATGTTCCACCTTGCATATCAGCTCCAGATAGTTTACCTGTACGCACCTTTGTTGCAAGCTCTTGAACTTCACGACCAATTCCTTTAATCGATTTTTCATCAGCATGCTTGATAACAGGAACATAAAGAGCATCGTCTGTTGCAACTGCTATTGAAACATTGATATCTTTCTTCTGAATAATCTTATCGCCAGCCCACATAGAGTTTAATTGTGGAAATTCTTTCAATGCTTCAACTGTCGCCTTAATAAAGAATGGCAAGAATGTAATATTAAAGCCTTCTTTTTGTTTAAACTCACCCTTCACGCTGTTACGGAAATGAACGAGGTTTGTTACATCGACTTCAACCATTGTCCATGCATGTGGAGCTTCATGCTTACTTTTCACCATGTTAGCAGCTATTGCTTTGCGTACACCTGAAACTGGAATTTCAATATCACCTTGTGCAACTGGGATATCTATTTTTTCAGTAGCTGGTACTTGCGTTTGTGCTGATGAGACAGCAGGAGCTTTTGCCACAGACTTTGCTTCTGAAGCAGGGTTTTCCTCTGCTTTTGGAGTACTCGTCTGACCACCATTATCGATAATCTTTTGCAGATCCTTACGAGTGATCCTTCCGCCTTTGCCACTACCTTTAACTTGTGAAAGTTCGATGCCATGCTCTGCAGACATTTTTAGTACGGCTGGTGAATAACGAGCTTTTTGAGATGTATCTGTTTGCTCGTTTTTTGGTGCAGAGTCTGCAGGTTCAGTTGTCTTGGTTGTCGACTCAGTTGATTCAGTTGATTCAGCAGAGTCTTCACCTTCTACTTCAATTGTACAAACTGCAACGCCAACTTCTACCGTCTCATCTTCTTTCACTAGTAATTCTTTAATTGTACCTGTATATGAAGATGGTACTTCTGCGTTTACTTTATCCGTCATCACTTCTGCAAGCGGATCATATTTATTTACTTTATCGCCTGGTTGAACAAGCCATTTACTAATCGTACCTTCTGTCACACTTTCGCCAAGCTGTGGCATTGTAATTTCAGTAGCCATAGGATCCCTCCGATTAGAATTCTGCAAGCTCTCGCATTGCTTTTTCAACTTTATCTGGGTTAATCATGAAATACTTCTCCATCGTAGGAGCATAAGGCATCGCCGGGACATCAGGTCCTGCTAGACGTTGAACAGGTGCATCTAGATCAAATAAGCAATGTTCTGCAATAATAGCTGCAACCTCACCCATAATGCTTCCTTCTTTATTATCTTCTGTAACAAGCAACACTTTACCTGTTTTACTTGCCGCCTCAATAATGGCTTCTTTATCAAGCGGATAGACGGTACGTAAGTCTAATACATGTGCGGAAATGCCATCACTAGCAAGGCGTTCAGCTGCTTGCAAAGCAAAATGAACAGAAAGGCCATATGTAATAACTGTGATGTCTTCACCTTCACGTTTTACATCTGCTCTACCAATTGGAAGTGTGTAATCTTCCTCAGGAACTTCTCCTTTAATCAAACGGTAAGCACGTTTATGTTCAAAGAAAAGAACTGGATCTTCATCACGGATTGCTGCTTTCAATAAGCCTTTTACGTCATAAGGAGTTGAAGGCATTACAATCTTTAGTCCCGGAACACTAGCAAAAATCGCTTCAACTGATTGTGAGTGGTACAGTGCTCCATGAACTCCACCACCATAAGGTGCACGGATTGTAATGGGACAATTCCAATCATTGTTTGAGCGGTATCGAATTTTTGCTGCTTCAGAGATAATCTGGTTAACAGCAGGCATTATAAAATCTGCAAACTGCATTTCAGCAACAGGTCTCATACCATACATCGCTGCTCCAATTCCTACACCAGCAATCGCTGATTCTGCTAGAGGTGTGTCAATTACACGCTCTTCTCCAAACTTCTCATAAAGACCATTCGTTGCACGGAATACTCCTCCACGTGCACCAACGTCCTCACCAAGAACAAATACTTTTTCATCGCGCTCCATCTCTTCTTTAAGCGCTAATGTAACAGCTTCAATATATGAAATGACTGCCATGTGAAATCCCCCCCTCTATTCTGCGTATACGTGATTCATTGCGCTTTCCGGATCAGCGTATGGTGCATTTTCAGCATATTCCGTTGCTTCATTAACAATTTTAGCAATTCGTTTTTCCATCTCTTCATAAGACTCATCTGTCAGCAATCCTACTTCACGTAAATATTGTGCAAATGTAAGAATGGAATCAAGCTTTTTCGCTTCTTCTACTTCTTCACGAGGACGATATGCACGATCATCGTCATCACTAGAATGCGGAGTTAATCGATACGAAACCGTTTCAATTAATGATGGACCATCACCATTACGTCCACGCTCAGCAGCTTCTTTCACTGCAGCATAAACAGCTAGTGGATCGTTTCCATCTACTGTAACCCCTGGCATACCGTAACCGATTGCACGATCAGATACTTTCTCGCAAGCTAATTGTTTTTCAATCGGAACCGAAATCGCATATTTATTGTTTTCACACATTAAAATGACAGGCAATTTATGAACCCCCGCAAAGTTAGCACCTTCGTGGAAGTCACCTTGGTTAGATGAACCTTCACCAAATGTAGTAAAGGTTACAAAATCCTCTCCTTGCATTTTTCCAGCAAGTGCAATTCCGACCGCATGTGGAACTTGAGTCGTAACTGGAGATGACCCTGTAACAATACGGTTTTTCTTTTGGCCGAAATGTCCTGGCATTTGACGTCCACCTGAGTTAGGGTCTTCAGCTTTTGCAAAAGCAGAGAGCATTAAGTCTTTTGCCGTCATTCCGAAGGTTAAAACCACACCCATATCACGGTAGTAAGGTAAGATGTAATCTTTATCACTTTCTAAGGCGAATGCAGCGCCTACTTGTGCAGCCTCTTGTCCTTGACAAGAAATTACAAAAGGAATTTTTCCAGCACGGTTAAGTAACCACATACGCTCATCGATCTTACGAGCAAGTAACATCGTTTCATACATTTCTAGCACCTTTTCATCGGAAAGGCCTAATGATTGATGACGATTTTCAGCCATTATATTTCCTCCTTTAAACGAAGTATATTACGAATGTATCGCTTTCCCTTCTACTGCTAATGCAGCTTCACCAATGACTTCGGATAGTGTTGGGTGAGGGTGAATGGTGTGCGCGATCTCAAAGTGAGCAGCATCAAGTACTTTTGCAAGTGCAGCTTCTGAAATCATATCTGTTACATGCGGTCCAATCATATGGACTCCTAATACGTCATCATTATCTGCATCAACAATAATTTTGACAAATCCATCGGTTTCACCGAATACAAGCGCTTTACCAATCGCTTTAAATGGGAAGCTACCAATTTTAACGTTGTGACCACGCTTTTTCGCTTCATCTTCTGTGATTCCAACACTCGCCATTTCTGGATGGCTGTAAATGCATTTTGAAACCGTATCATAATCAATTGGCTCAGGATTCTTACGTGCCATATGGTCAACTGCTATAATTCCTTCATGAGAAGCAACATGAGCTAGTTGCAAACCACCAATTACATCGCCAATTGCATAGATATGAGATTCTTTTGTTTGATAAAAGTTGTTAACCTCAATAACACCATTTTCAACGATAATATCAGTGTTCTCAAGTCCAATATCCTTCACATTTGCAGAACGACCTACAGAAACAAGTAATTTCTCCGCAGTAAATGTTTCTTCTTTCCCATCGATTTCAGCCTTAATGGAAACGCTATCACCTTTTTCTAAAGTATCAGCCATCACCTTAGCATCCGTTACGATTTTAATACCATTTTTCTTTAATATTTTCGTTGCTTCTTTTGAAATATCTTTATCTTCTGTCGGAAGAATTGTAGAACTATATTCAACGACAGTTACTTCAACACCAAAATCATTCAACATAGAAGCCCACTCGATCCCAATTACACCACCACCAACAATAATGATTGATTGGGGAAGGCTTTCTAGTTGAAGAGCTTCATCAGATGTTAATACATAGTTCCCATCCACTTCAAGACCTGGTAAGGTTCGAGGAGATGAACCTGTTGCCACAATAACGTTTTGTGGGATCAACATCAAATTTTCATCCCCATTGTTCATTTCAACAGAAATGGTTCCAGGAGTTGGTGAAAAGATGGAAGGTCCTAAGATACGGCCAGTTCCCTCAAATACATCAATTTTACCTTTTTTCATTAAGTGTTGAACTCCGCGATGTAATTGCTCAACAATCGAATCCTTACGCTTTTGTACTTTAGAAAAATCAAGTGATACATCACCTGTTACTACACCAAAGTCATCTGAACGTTTGGCTGTTTCATATACTTCAGCGCTTCTAAGTAATGCTTTACTAGGGATACATCCTTTATGTAAGCAGGTGCCACCAAGCTTTTCTTTTTCAACTACAGCCACTTTCAAGCCATGTTGAGCAGCACGGATGGCGGCGACGTAACCGCCAGTCCCTGCACCTAGTATGACAAGATCATATTCTTCAGCCATCCTATTCACTCCTTTATTTCAAACTCAATTTTATCGACGTGAAATAATGCTATGTCCATTTTGAAGGAATTGACGACGAGAACGACGCATACGTTCAATTCTTTCTTCAGCCATACGATCAGCAGCTTTATAGGTTGGTAAGTGATCACGTTTAGCAATCTCAAATACTTTTGCTACATTTTCGTAAATACCTTCTACTTTTTTCATGGCACGCTCACGGTTGTATCCATTTAATTCATCAGCGACATTAATAACTCCACCTGCATTGATTACATAATCAGGTGCATAAGCAATGCCCATTTCGTGAATTAAGTTTCCGTGACGTTCTTCCTTCAGTTGATTATTAGCAGCACCAGCAATAACTTTTGCTTTCAATTGTGGAATCGTTTGATCATTAATGATGGCACCTAGTGCACATGGTGCAAAAATATCACACTCTACTCCGTAAATATCATTTACGTCAACTGCTTTTGCACCAAAATCATTTACAGCTCGATCAACTGACTCTTTATGAATATCTGTCACAATTAAGTTTGCACCTTCTTCGTGAAGATGTTTACAAAGATTATAGGAAACATTCCCGACACCTTGAACAGCCACTGTTCTACCTGAGAGGTCATCTGAACCAAATGCTTCTTTAGCAGCAGCTTTCATCCCAACGTAAACGCCATATGCAGTTACAGGAGATGGGTTACCAGAAGAGCCGAATGCTGGTGAGATGCCCGTTACATAATCCGTTTCATCATGGATAATGTCCATGTCTTGAACGGTTGTCCCAACATCTTCTGCCGTAATATAACGTCCATTTAATCCTTGAATATATCGCCCGAATGCACGGAACATTTCTTCATTCTTATCTTTACGAGGATCTCCAATAATAACCGTTTTACCACCACCAAGGTTCAATCCAGCGGCAGCGTTTTTATATGTCATTCCACGAGCTAGTCGTAGTGCATCTTCAAACGCATCTTCCTCTGTGTCATACATCCACATTCTAGTTCCACCTAGAGCTGGTCCAAGTGTTGTATCATGAATGGCTATAATGGCTTTTAGGCCTGATAATTTATCTTGACATACTACGACTTGTTCATAGTCGTGAAATTCCATATCTTTAAAAAGTTGCATCTTACATCCTCCTCAAATACAAATGAAACCTCATTTGTTCATACTACATATTAGTATTGCAAAAACTGTGCCAACCTAATACAGCTATTTTTGGTTGATTATTCTTCACTTTACAGCTTTCACATTTAGCCAACCATGCAAATTTTATCATACCACGCAATTATTTGCATGCAATATTAATCAATATTAGCTTTATCCAATTTATAATACAAAGAGCGTATCGATATATTTAATCGCTTAGCAGCTGCAGTTTTATTTCCTCCACATTGTTCAATGGTTTGTTTGAGAACGTTTCTCTCATACTCTTCCATCATTTCTTGTAACGTTTTATTTTCATCAACCTTCACCATTCTCTCATTTGGAGAGGGTAATTGTACTTTTTCGTTTAATATAGGTAAATGTTGCTTGGTAATCTTTGTAGCCCCAGCTTCCATATAAATCATCGCTCGAGCCAGTACATTCTCAAGCTCTCGCACATTTCCTGGCCAATGATAAGCCTTTAAATAGTGAAGAGCTTCATTGGTAAGTTCGTGAACATAGCGCCCGTAATCTTGATTCAATTTAGTAAGGAGATGCTGAGTCAATTGATGGAGGTCATTTACTCGCTCCCTTAGCGGCGGGATATAGATGGGCATTTTATTAAGTCGATAGTATAGATCTTCACGAAACTCTTTTTTTACAATGGCTCGCTCAAGATGAACATTTGTTGCTGCGATTACTCTTACATCGATTGAAATCGCCTTTGTTCCGCCAACTCTTACAATTTCTTTTTCTTGAAGGACACGAAGAAGTTTTGCTTGCATATTGCTTGAAAGTTCTCCTATCTCATCTAAGAAAATACTTCCTTGTTCCGCATCTTCAAACAATCCTTTCTTTCCTCCACGACGGGCTCCTGAGAAAGCACCTTCTTCATACCCAAACAATTCACTTTCCAATAAAGTTTCTGATAATGCAGCACAATTAACCCGAATAAAAGGGAAGCTTCTTCGGTTACTTTCATTATGTATTGCATGTGCAAATAGCTCTTTACCCGTTCCAGACTCACCACGTAAAAGAATGGTTACTGGAGTTGAAGCAGCAATTTTTGCTTGTTCAATCGCCACTTGCATTTCTGATGAGGACCCCACGATTTCATCGAATGAATACTTTGCCTTAAGTGATTCTAATAATCGTTTAGCACGCTTTAGTTCACGATTTAACGACTTTATCTCTGATACATCGTGAAGCACACCCACACTGCCTTTAATTTCACCATCCACAATCACAGGGGCAACATTCACAATGACATCTCTTTTATTTGGACCAACCTTAAGCGGAACACCACGAACAGCCTTTCTCGTTTCTAATACACGCAAGTGCATGCTCTCTCCTTCTGAGATGTCAGCAGTGGCTGGTTGATTAATCACTTCTTCTTTTTTAAGTCCGGTTAAACGGGAATATGCGGGATTGATCATGATCCCATTTCCATGTTCATCTACAACCGAAATCGCATCATCTGATGAATGAATGATGGCTTCAAGCATCGTTTGAATACTTTTTAGATTGGTCACTTGCTCAGCCATTTCAACGATTTCAGTGACATCTTTAAATATCGCAAGCCCACCAATACAACGATCCTCTTCAAACATCGGCACACGGGTAGTTAAGATTGTGGTACCGTTCTCAAAACGTTGCGTACGATTATGTTCTTCTCTTTTACTTTTTATTACTCTTGGTAACCCACTACTTGGAAGTACTTCTTGGATATGAACCCCTATTGCATCTTCTGATTGAATGCCAGACATCTTAGAGGCTGCTTGATTAAAAAACAAAACTTGTGACTCTGCATTTACAGCAATCATTCCGTCATGTGTCGAATTCAATATCGTTTCTTGAATAGAAGACTGTTGATTCAACTTTTGGATCAAGAAATCTTTTTCTTCAAGTAAAGTAAAAAATAATCTTGCTATGCGTGAAGGAACAATCGTCGTGCCTTCCTTTACATGCTCTCTTAAAGATTGCAACACATCATTTCGACCCGTTGCTTCGAATACAATATCGATTTCCTCTGTGTAATGATCTAACCAATTATGACTTGTTTTAATCTGATGCTTTTTCGCTACTTCTATTCCTAAAGCATGAAGATCTATATCTACAACAGCTAACACTTCGATATGTTCCATCTCTAAAAGCATGTGTAAAAGAGCTGTGCCTCCTCTTCCTGCACCGATAAGAAGTACGTTTTTCATACAACCCCTCCTCATTCTAAGACAGTCGTGCGTATAAAAATATATTAATTAAAACGTTTTCTCTATTATCCACTATTACGTAAAAGTGAAGAACATGCAACCTCCATCATGTACAAGAAGCCCATTTTCCGTTACTATTAGATAAACAGAGGCAGACTAATGAAAGAGGATTGATGATGGGACGATTTATTGCTTTAATGATAATGGTCATTCCAGCCGTTATTGCTGGTTATGGCATTAAACTTATGCGAGATACCATATTTACTTTGGTTAATACACCTTATCCGAATTTATCGATTCAATTTATTGTCGGGTTCATCTTATTTTTAGCTGGATTAAGCTTTATTGGCGGCTTTATCTTTTATAGAGATAAGAAAAACGGGAAAATTGCTCCACGATTTAAAAAAAGACGAGAAAGCCTTAAGAAATAAGGTTTTCTCGTCTATTTTTGTTGGTAGGGGACACCAATGCCATCTATCCACCGTAGAAACCCAGATTCACTAATTACTTTTGAAAATGAAATTCTTTCTGCAATAAAAATCATTAGCCCCACAAAGAATAGGACAACCCACTGAACAGAAGGGGGAGAAAATTGAATGAACATCAAAGCAATAATAGCACCCATTGTGGTCGATCCATTATCACCCAGTAGTGCTTGACGATGACCTTCAAGGACAAATAACAAATAATAAATTGCAAGCCCGTATATGAGTAGAAAGAAAGCAGGAGCAGGATAACTTAATAACATCGGGACAATAATCAAAGTTGACAACTTCCACACCCTAAGTGGCCTTGTATCGAATAAATTCATCATATGAGGCATCCAGCTTAATAACAAGAAATAGCGGACAGCTTCATATAAAGAAGTTACTTGTAGGTAATAGACAAAAAGTAGTGCTAGAGTAAATGTACCTAGTAATTTTATTAGACCGGTAGTTGGGAGTCGTTTTTTCCAGAAAAAATAGAGGTGCCCCTTTAGACCTTTAGGCTCCTTTGACCCGTATCGATCATCTATGAACCCAAGTATCCAGATTCCAACTACATACATAAGAGCAGGATATGAAAAAGCAATATAAGACATTTCACTTGGCACGATCACACTAAAAGTGGCATATCCGTACAAAATGACTGAACCTAGACTATAAGGAACGGAGTAACCTTCATAATTAATAACCGTCCATCCTAATGTGCGAAAGGCAATCATACTGATATAAGCGATAAGAGGAATGGTAAGTAATAAGACAATCATTTTCGCACCACTTTCATATGTCGCTCAATATCAACCCATTGCTTGAATCGATGATAAAATCCGGCAAATGATTTTCCCATTTCTCGATGAGCCATACATGTTTCCACCTCGATTATTTTTGCTCCTGCTAATATAAAATCCACTGTCATTTTAATTTCTACTCCAAACCCTCTATACTCTTGTTCTAGCAGAAGAGTTAACCATTTACGACGAAATACCCTTTGTCCTGATAATGGGGAGATAACATTCATTCCCGTATATTTATAAACAATCGCTTGTGCACGCCTTTTCACGAGGCCAAATCCTGCTTTTTCACCTGTTTTAATCGTAGATATAGCTAGGTCTGCTCGGTTTTCTCTAATTGGAACAATCAACTTCTCTAACTCACTAGCGGTTTCCTCTAGGTCTGCATCTACGCATGCGATCAACTCACCTTGAGCCATTCTCCATCCTACTAAAAGCGCATTCCCCTTACCAACATTTTTTTCTATATCGATGGTAACATCTGCATAGAGATGAGCAATCCTACTCGTCCCATCAACGCTCCCATCGTTAACGACAATCACTTCATGTATTCCTGGTATACGACGAATCGCTTTGATTGTATGTTCAATTCTTGCCTCCTCGTTATAGGCAGGAATAATAACTGAAACATCATTCATGTCGTAAGGCTCCTTTTTTCCGTAGCCATCCTTTTCCTTCAATCAATACTTTTCCAATTACTTCATTCAGTGATTGCTCAGTTTCTTTTAGCCATCTAGGTGATGCAAATGTTCGATTTTGTTTGAGCTTATGAATCCCTTTTAAATCGGTCAAACAATCGCCTGCTTGAATACGTGTTAATACGCTAGATGCCATTCCATCTCTTCCTTTTTCAAGAAAGTCTTTCATCCCGAAGCGACATCCTACCAAATAAATATGTTTCGCCCTTGACCAAAAGGCCGCTTGAATGGCCATGTCCTCACTAGTACCGATTAAAGAAACAAGTTGAAACGGCAAACCTAAGCTCTCTACTCTTTCACTTGCAGGTGAGCGACCATCTTGATACTGATGACATATTAATATCGCGCCACACATTAATGATTCTTCACTAACTGAATCCATGTCTCCGATAATAAAGTCTGGTTTCATACCCATCTTCAACAAGCCATCAGCTGCCCCATCAACAGCTAAAATGATTAACTTCTGTTTTACAAATGATTTCTTTAAATACGCTAAATCCTTTTCATAATTGCCACCCCTTGCGACAATTACTACTTCTTTTTCATTCAATTGTTCAAACTCATTCGGTAAGGTGGGGTTATGGATAAATTTCATTTGTTCTTTTTTGGCATATTGAATGGTATTCGATAGAAAATCATCAAAGCGTTGAGCATATGAAGCACGGGCTAACCCTTTTAATTGAAAAATAACCTCCTCATCATAAGGAGCTATCATAGCTAACTCACAAAATTCACCTTCTTTTTTTATATAAAGTGTATTTTCAATGATCAGAACCTCTTCACCCTCAAGAATTTCATCTTTAGCTTTTAAATTCACAACATCGAATACAGAAATACCCGCCTCAAGCAAGGTAAGAACGTTTGAATGGTTATACCTTCCGGTCATTGAGGTAGATCCGTTAACAACAGCTTTAACTCCGCAATCAATTAAACCATTTACCGAGACACAATCGAGGTCTTCATGCCAAACAAAGGCAATTGCTCCCTTTGGAATATGATGAATTAATTTTTTAGTTTGTTTATGCTCATAAATCTGTCCCATTATTACTTTACTCATCACATAACCCTCTCTCATACGTTTGTCTTAGTATGAGCATTTCTAGAAAAAATACCAGCAGAAAACACAATAAACCGTAGCCTGCAAGTGCAGGCTACGGTTATTTGCTAGGTCCTTGATTCTTACTTTTTCAAGACACCTTATGTTCAATGCGTAGTTTATCAGCAACCATTGCGATAAACTCACTGTTTGTAGGTTTTGCCTTCGTATGACTGACCGTGTATCCGAACAAGCTCGAGATCGATTCAATGTTCCCGCGACTCCAAGCTACTTCGATAGCGTGACGAATGGCACGTTCAACTCGACTAGCTGTCGTATTGAACTTCTTCGCAATATCTGGATAGAGTACTTTTGTAATTGATCCTAGTAGCTCAATGTCATTGTATACCATCGTAATCGCTTCGCGGAGATACATGTACCCTTTAATATGCGCAGGCACACCAATTTCATGGATAATATTTGTAATACTCGCATCAAGGTTAAAACCTCTATCTGCATGATTAGATTGTGCAAAAGAAAAAGAGCTCGATGACTTTTGAACAAATGAACGCTTCGTTCCACCAATATCACGGATGTTTGAAATTAACACTTCCATGTCAAATGGTTTAAGGACGTAGTATGAAGCCCCAAGATCCACCGCTTTTTTCGTTACATCTTCTTGTCCAAATGCCGTCAGCATAATGATATTCGGTTTTTTTCGTAACCCGGCTTGTTGCATGCGCTCAAGCACTGCTAATCCATCTAGATGGGGCATAATAATATCTAATACCAACACATCTGGTTGTTCTTCTTCGACCAAAGATAGACATTCTTGTCCATTGAAAGCAACACCAGCCACTTCCATATCTTCTTGAGATGAAATATATTCATTTAATAAATGTACTAGCTCCCGATTATCATCAGCAATACACACTTTAATTTTTTGCACAATACAACCTCCTTGATTCCTGTAATGTTGTCATAGTTACATTTTCGACAACGAGTGTGATAATCCTTTTTATTTTTTGTGAAATTATCGTTCTTTTCTGTTTTACTTAGTTTTGCTAAGTTTTGCTCCTATTTTCGACCATATTCGATAATTAATCAGTTACTACTTCTTCAAATGTCGAATAATCTTTATTTCTATAATCAGCTTATCATACCTTGCTAATAAAGTCCCCCATATTTTCTAGAAAAAAGGTAATTAGTAAAAGCCAAAACGAATGTTAACTCGCTTTGGCTTTTTGTTGAATTTGATCTAAGACTCCAGCTTCTTGCAGCATCCACCCAATATGACAACCATATCCACTCGTAGGGTCATTGACAAAAACATGAGTCACAGCCCCAATTAGTTTTCCATTTTGAATAATAGGACTTCCACTCATTCCTTGAACAATGCCTCCTGTTGCTTCTAATAATTTAGGGTCAGTTACTTTTATAACCATTCCTTTTGTAGCTGGTTGTTTTTGTGGCACTGAACTGACAATTTCAATGTCAAATTCTTCTACACCCTCACCATTTACTACGGTTAGAATTTTCGCCGGACCTTCTTTCACATGACTCGATAGGGTAACTGGCATTTCTTCATCATGAATATTATTCTTGATCGAATCTTTAGCTAGTGTCCCAAAAATTCCAAAAGGACTATTTTTTTCAATTGAGCCTAGAATATCGCGTTGTTGCGAAAAATTCGCAAGCTTCTCACCAGGATCCCCATTACTACCTTTTTCAATAGCTGTTACAGAAGATCGTATAATTTGACCATCGTGAACTACGATTGGTTTTTTAGTGTCAACATCTGAGATAACATGACCTAGCGCACCATATTTTTTGGAAATCGGATCATAAAAAGTCAATGTCCCAACTCCTGCTGCTGAATCTCTTATATATAATCCCATCCGATACGAATGTTCCCCTTGTGCTTTTAGAGGTGTTAATTCCTTTGTAAAACTTTGTTGGTCACGTTTTATTGTTATCGTTAGAGCCCGCTCTTCCTCACCCGCAGCTTGTACATATTCAGCCACTTGACTCATACGTTGTATATCATGACCATCAATGCGGGTAATCATATCACCGACTAAAATATCCGCATCTTCCCCAGGTGATTCATCGCCATCTTTTGTTTGAACTAAATGATGTCCAACTACAAGGACTCCCTCAGTATTCAGTTTTACCCCTATTGACTGTCCACCAGGTATAACTTCAATTTTTGGAAGTACATTAACATCGATGTGCTTTACAGGAAACCCGGCAACTTCCATGCTAAGCTCCGTTTGCCCGCCTTCATTTCCGGTTATAGTTACTTCATTTCCTTGATCTTCATTTTTCAATGAAAATGCTACATTTGGTTGGTTACTCATTACAGGTACTGCACCCTTAAATTGACTTGTCTGATAAAGTGTTGTTTCTTCTCCTTCAAATACGGTAATGGATGTTGGAATTGCAATCCACTCCTTTAGAGCTGTTTGAAAACCCAAGCTAAGAAGAAACAGAAGACATCCTATTCCAATCATTTTTCTTACTGCATCGCCTCTCACTCACTTCACTCTCCTAGCTCTAGCCCACACCTCCATGATGGCTGTATTACTAATGTTGCCTTCTAGAAGAACATTTATAACAGCTCGCAAAAGAAAAAAGCTACCCTCAATTGGCTAGCTTTTCAAGACATAATTGTTATACTGGTTCCTTTAGTTGTTCTGCAAGTTCAAGTAACTCTTTTGCATGTTGTTTTGTTAAATCAGTCACCTCAACGCCTGATATCATCCGAGCTAATTCATCCACTTTTTGATTGACTTCAAGTGGAGTTACAGACGTTTTAACACGATCACTTTTTTCAAATTTAGCAATGTATAAATGAGTATCTGCCATGGCTGCTACTTGAGGTAGGTGTGTAATACAAAGAACTTGAGATCCTACTGCAATTGAGTGAATTCGTTCTGCAATTGCTTGTGCGACTCGCCCACTAACCCCTGTATCCACTTCATCAAAAATAACAGAAGTAATTTGTTGATGACTTTGAAAAATAGACTTTAGAGCAAGCATAATTCTTGAAACTTCTCCTCCAGAAGCTGTTTTTGAAAGTGGCTTCATAGGCTCGCCAGGGTTTGTGGAGATGTAAAATTCAACTTGATCGATTCCATCGAGGCCAAACGAGACTGACTTGCCATCAATCATCGGGCTATTTTTAGTAGGCGTGCGATCTTCTATTCGAATTTCCATCACTGTTTTTTCCATATACAACGCTTTTAGTTCCTTATGAATGGCTTTTGTCAGCTTTTCTGCAGCTTTCTTTCGTATATTCGTAATAGCTTTAGCTTCTACATATAGATCACGCCATGCCATATCAAGTTCTTTTTGTAATTGTAGGACTCGATCATCTTTATGAAGGATGGTATCAAGCTCCTCTTCGATCTTAGATGCATACTCTAATATTTCTTCAACATCTTCACCGTATTTTCTCTTTAAAAGTTGAATGTCGTTTAAACGAGCTTCAATAAAATCTAGACGGTTTGGATCAAATTCAACGCTATCCACTTGATCACGAATCGCATATGTAGATTCTTCAATTACGTAATAACAGCTACTTATCGATTCATGTAAGGATTGTAAGTTTTTATCAACAGATGCAGCTTCTTCAAGATGTATCATCGCATTCATTAAATAATCTAATCCTTTGCCATCCCCATATAAATTGGCATAACTATCCTTTAGTGATTGAAAAAGCTTTTCACTATTAGCTAGCTTAAATCGTTCCTCTGCTAAAGAACGATCCTCATCAGGTTCAAGTTTAGCTTCATTAATTTCATTTAATTGATATGTAAGCAAATCAATTCTTTGTGCCATCTCTTGTTCATTATGGCTTAGGTGTTTAACTTGCTTTTCTAATTGATTAGCCCGCTCATACAGCTGCTTATATTCCGTCATTGTATTTCCTAACGGATCTTTCGCATAACTATCGAGCATGCCCAGATGGTGCTCAGCTTGAAGAAGAGCTTGATGTTCATGTTGTCCATGAATATCAACAAGAGCACTACCTATTTCTCTTAATATACCAAGTGTAACCAATTTTCCGTTCACCCTACAGATACTCTTACCCTGAGCTGTAATATCACGCCGGAGTACAAACATGTCATCTTGAACGTCAATACCTAATTCTATTGCTTTTTTTACAATAGGATGACTTCTTTCAATACTGAAAAGCCCTTCAATCTCTGCTCGCTTTTCTCCATGACGAACAAATTCCGCTGAGCCGCGACCTCCAAGTAATAACCCAATTGCATCAATGATGATTGACTTTCCAGCTCCCGTCTCACCGGTCAATACAGTTAAGCCTTTTTCAAAGGGAATTGTTAATTCATCAATGATTGCAAAATGTTTGATTGATAATTCAATTAACATCTCACACCACCCACCTTTACAACATCTCTAAAAATCGCTCTGTTACTGCCGGTCCCTCTTCTTTATGCTTACAAATAATTAAGATTGTATCATCGCCACAAATGGTCCCCATGATCTCAGTCCAATCTAAATTATCAATTAGAGCACCAATCGCATTTGCATTTCCGGGAAGAGTTTTCATAACAATCATATTATCTGCACGATCAATGCTGACAAAACTATCCATTAATGCTCTTTTCAACTTTTGTAAGGGGTTAAATCGTTGATCTGCAGGTAAACTGTATTTATAACGCCCATCAAGCATAGGAACCTTCACTAAATGCAATTCTTTTATATCTCTTGAAACTGTTGCTTGAGTGATGGAATATCCTTCTGCCCTAAGTTGTTCAACTAAATCATCTTGAGTTTCAATTTCATGATTCGCTATGATCTCGCGAATCTTAATATGACGTTGCCCTTTATTCATCGTTACCACCTATTTCTATCCGTTTATCTTCATTATCCACAACTTTGAATGATTATACAACTAGTACCCTTAATTTCCTGATATTTAACGCTTTAATCAAAAGAAAAAGAAGGAATATCTCCCTTCTTTTTCTTGGATAGCTTTTATTGCTCGTGAGCTCGTTTGACGATTTCATCAATTGCTTCAGGTAAATGACTCAATGGGCTTGAAGAATCTGATTCATAACTTAAATGCATTAAAAATTCGATATTGCCCTCTCCCCCTCGAATGGGAGAAAAGTCAATTCCTTCGATGTTATATCCTTCTGCTTGTACAAATGAAGTCATTTTTGTTAGCACTTCTTTATGGATAGAAGGCTCACGTACAATCCCTTTTTTCCCTACTTGCTCGCGCCCTGCTTCAAACTGCGGTTTTACAAGAGCAACTACTTCTCCTCCACGCATTAACATCGTTTTCAACACAGGTAAAATGATTTTTAACGAGATAAACGATACATCGATGGTAGCAAACTGAGGAAGACCTTCTGTTAAATCTTCAGGTTTTACATACCTAAAGTTTGTACGTTCCATTACAATCACACGCTCATCTTGACGGATCTTCCAAGCTAATTGATTATAACCTACATCCAGCGCATATACTTTCTTTGCACCATTTTGCAAAGAGCAATCTGTAAATCCACCCGTAGAGGCACCAATATCTAGAACCACTTTGTCTTTTAAGTCTAAATTAAAAACTTTAATGGCCTTTTCAAGTTTCAATCCACCTCGACTTACATAGGGGATCACCACTCCTTTTACTTCTAATGGAGCCTCTGAATCGATTTTCAACCCAGCTTTATCAATCCGTTCTGTTCCTGTAAAGACAAGACCTGCCATAATCGATCGCTTTGCCTTTTCACGAGTCTCAAGTAAACCTCTCTCTACCAGGAGAACATCTACACGTTCTTTTTTTGCCATTCGTCTTACGCCCTTTGTCGTTTTCTTGGCAACATAGTCGTTAGTTGTTCAACAACTCCAGCACTAGTTAAACCAACTTCCTCTAATAATTGCCCTACACTGCCATGCTCAATAAATTCATCAGGAATTCCCATACGCTTTACTTGCATAGAATGGTACTTGTGATCATGGAAGAACTCAAGTACAGCACTTCCAAATCCGCCTTGTACACATGCTTCTTCTAGTGTAAGAACTGGCATATTTGCTTTTGCTATTTCATGAAGCAATTCTTCATCTAACGGTTTTGCTGAGTTTGCATTCACAAGTTTAATTGAAATTCCCTGAGATGCTAATTGATCTGCTGCTTCTTGTGCAACTGGTAGCATTGTACCAAATGATAAGATACAGGCTTCACTTCCCTCGTGAAGTGTTTCCCACTTACCAATAGGTAGTACCTTTAATGTCTCGTCCATTTTTATACCGTACCCATTTCCTCTAGGGTAGCGTACCGCAATAGGACCGTCATTGTATTGAGTGGCTGTATAAATCATATGCTGTAATTCATTTTCATCTTTTGGCATTAAGATCTTCATATTTGGTAAATGTCGTAGATAAGCAATATCAAAAACCCCTTGGTGTGTCTCTCCGTCAGCACCAACTAGTCCAGCTCGATCAATCGCAAATAACACATTTAAGTTTTGACGACATACATCATGAACAATTTGATCATATCCACGCTGCAAAAATGTTGAGTAGACTGCAAACACAGGCTTCATCCCTTGAGTGGCAAGACCAGCAGCCATCGTCGTTGCATGTTGTTCAGCAATTCCAACATCAATCATGCGATCAGGGAACTCTTTAGCAAACACATCAAGTTTTGTACCGCCTGGCATGGCTGCTGTGATTGCCACAATGCGCTTATCATCTCTAGCTACTTTTTTAAGAGTTTCAGCAAAGACACCACTATAACTTGGAGGCCCTGGCTTTTTCACTACTTCACCTGATTCAATTTTATAAGGTCCTAAACCATGCCATGTTCCTTTTTCATCATTTTCAGCTGGCTCGTAGCCTTTTCCTTTTTTCGTTAGAACGTGAATCAATACAGGGCCTTTTGTTTTCTTGGCATATAATAAGTTCTCTTTAAGGTCATCTAAATCGTGACCATCAACAGGACCTAAATATGTAAAGCCCATTTCTTCAAAGAAAATACCTGAGACTAGTAAGTATTTTAAGCTATCCTTAACACGCTCAGCAGTCGTTGCAATTTTTCCACCAAAAGCTGGGATTTTTTTGATTAATTGTTCTAACTCTTCTTTAGCTTTTTTGTACTTTCCTGCTGTTCTTAATCGTCCAAGTACACTATGAAGAGCCCCTACATTTGGTGCAATCGACATTTCATTGTCATTTAACACGACGATTAAATCTTTTTGTTCATGACCGATGTGATTTAACGCTTCAAGAGCCATACCACCCGTTAAGGCACCATCCCCAATAATTGCGACAACGTTTTCATCGGTTCCCTTAAGATCACGAGCTACAGCCATACCCATTGCAGCAGATAAAGATGTTGAGCTATGACCAGTTTCCCAGACATCATGCTCACTTTCATTACGTTTTGGAAACCCACATAAACCTTTATACTGTCTTAATTGATCAAATTGATCTGCTCGTCCAGTTAAGATCTTATGAACGTATGCTTGATGCCCTACATCCCATAAAAACTTGTCTTTAGGACTTTCAAATAGCTGATGAAGCGCTAATGTCAATTCAACCACGCCTAAATTAGGACCTAGATGTCCACCAGTTACTGAAAGCTTTTCAATTAAAAAGCTTCTAATATCTTCTGCTAAATCAGCCATATCTTGTTTTGAGTAATTTTTTAATACGCTCGGGTTTTTAAATTCTTCTAGCTTCATGCAGAAACCCTCACTTTCGTGTCATTTTGTCTTTTTTTTGTTTTTTTCCATTGCTTTGAAAAACTTTTATATTTAATTTTACCTCTAAAAGGTACAACAATCTACCTACTTGGTAAATGATCGGGGTTGCATAATGGATAGCAATCGTTTTGCCTATGGCTTTTCCACCTACCGTCAAAGCTGCTATAACACTTGTAAATAAGACGGAAACCCAAAATTGTTGGATTGAGGTTTCACCATACCCTAATTGAATAGACAATTGCAGCACGACATACGCCGATGCTGTACCACTTATAATACCAGAAATATCACCAATTACATCATTACAGAAGTTGGCGAATTTATCTGCATTCCGTGTAATGAGGACTGCTTGCTTTGCACCATTTAATCTCTCTGATGCCATTGCATGAAAGGGCTTTTCACTTGCAGCTGTCGCTGCTACACCGATTGTATCAAAAAACACCCCAAAAAAGACAATAATAAGAACAATGATCATTCCTACAGCCCAAGTTACTCCACTCAAAACAAACGTGGATATAACTGAAAAAATAGCCGCTAACACTAGTGTGATAACGGCAATTCCCAAACTCCAATGTATCGATTTCAATAGAGGTTTCATATTCGTATCTGTATCACCTTTATACTCAGTTATGTATCTAACATATAATAATGGAGTGGTCATTTAAAGAGTAAACTCTGTAGCTTAGGTCTAGTAGGATTTCCCAACTCAGCCCCACGCGTCGCCGCAATGGTGGTTTCCCATTATGCTGAATTTAGCGCTGTCACCAAACGCCAGACTAGATTACCACTTAGTCTACACTGTAATCCTCTTTAAATGTCTATCGAACAGTCTAGGAGATTTCCTCAACAGTCCCGAGCCATTCTTTTATCCTCTTTTGCAGAGCAGATTTCATATGGTAAGAACTCCTCATTGTTGGCCGACAATGAAGAGAACACATATCCATAATCCCCTCTGACTCCACTCAAGGCAGGCTACGCTGCAGACAAACTCCCTAGTTTGCCTATGCAGGTTCATACCTTTTGCTCTTAAAACCATGTTCTAACATGGCATGAACAAAAGGCCTCCACAGTAGGAGGGTCATCGCCCACATGCCTTTGTGGATCGCCCTACTACCTTTTCTCCCAATCAAGACCCAAAGCTGGGCGCCTCAAGCCAAGACAAGGAGCTTCATCGATGTGCCCTTTGGCGGATTTTTAGCCCCGCCTTCAAGTATGGAGGACTGACTAGAATACTGCACCACTCTCGGTATTCATCATTATAACATGTACTAGATAAGAAGCTCAATGGAAAAGAAGTCCGGACCTTTCCAGTTAATGGTCTCGACTGATGACATAATCCGTTAAAGCAAGAAGCTTTTCTTTATTCATGGTTACATTACTAAGATATTCTTTTGCTTTTATAGTATGCACGTCAAGCATTTTTTTTGCCCCATCTAGCCCAAGTAAACTAGGATATGTGCTTTTATTATTGCCATCATCACTTCCTACAGGCTTACCAATTTTTTCTGCTTCTCCCTCAACGTCGAGAATATCATCTTTGATTTGGAATAATAAACCTAACTCAATCGCAAATTTCCTTAAATTTTCTAAGTCCTCTGCACTTGCATCTGCTAAAATAGCGCCTGCTAAAATAGAGTAAGCAAGCAAGTCACCTGTTTTATGATGATGGATGGCTGCAAGCTCTTCAACACTTAACATACGATTTTCGCCTTCCATATCTGCAACTTGACCACCCACCATACCTTCTGGTCCGCTTGCATGAGCAAGTTCTCTAATCAGAGTAAGGGCTTTTGAAGGCTCACTTGGTGCACAATTCATTTTAGTTATTAATTCAAAACTATATGTAAGTAGGGCATCTCCGGCTAATATAGCCATCGCCTCACCAAAAACTTTATGATTTGTAGGTTGTCCTCTTCTAGTATCATCATCATCCATTGCAGGTAAGTCATCATGAATAAGAGAGTATGTGTGGATCATTTCAATCGCACATGCTAAGTCAAGGCCATCTTCTACAGGCTTATTATACCCATCTAACGTAGCTAGTAATAGAACTGGTCGAATTCGCTTCCCGCCAGCATTTAATGAATAAATCATCGCTTGCTTTAATGTATCGGGAGTCTTTAAATTTTCGATATGAAAAGGAAGCTTTGTGTCAATTAACTGTTTGTATTCAGTAACTAACTGTTTTAATTGTTCGTTCACTCTTCCTCCTCCTGAAAATCAGTCTCCTCAAGTTCACCATCTGCATGAAGAATTTGATCCATTTGCTTTTCAACACTCGTCAATTTGTTATGACAGTCTTTTGAAAGTTGCATGCCATCTTGAAACATTGAGATTGCTTCTTCAAGGGGTACATCTCCTTGTTCAAGCTTTTCTACAATTACTTCTAGCTGCTCCATTGCGTCTTCAAAGCTAAGTTCATCTACTTTCTTTTCTGTTGATTTTGCCATTTTAACTCCTCCATTTCACAAACTCTGCTCTACGAATCTTGATTTGACTTTTTATCTTCAACCTGACAAAAAATAATGCCGTCTGTCACCCGCACTTCCACATTCGACCCTACTTCTACTTGTTTTGTAGATTTCACTAACTCTCTACTACCTTCTTGGTACGTTAGACTATAACCACGTTCCATAATTCTTAGTGGGCTAACTAAATTCAACTCACTAAGTACATGTTTAAAGCGTTGCTCTTTTGAAGAAAGCTGTTGCATGACCACTCGCTTCAGACGCAACTTTTTATCCTCAAGAGTCTCTTTTGCCTGGTTGAGTTGTTGCTTAGGGTGAAGCCTCTTTAAGTCTTTTGCAAGTTGTTGATGCTTTTTCATCTTATCGGTAACTAGCCTATCTGCACTTCTCCGTAATCTCTCTAATTGTGTATCAAGCTCTTGTTCTTTCTGCCTAATAAGTTGGCCTGGATACCGAAAGGCATATGAACGATTGAGTCGGGTAAGCTGTAAATGATAATCATTTACCTGCTGCTTCATTTGACGAGTGAGACGGTTATGTAACGCTTGTTTTGTTTGAAGTAATTCTCCTACATCCGGTACAGCTAATTCTGCCGCTCCTGTTGGGGTAGGTGCTCTAAGATCAGCTACAAAATCACTTATTGTGAAATCCGTTTCATGTCCTACAGCTGAAATGACTGGAACGGTTGATTGAGCAATACTCCTAGCAACAGCTTCATCATTAAATGCCCATAACTCTTCAATAGACCCTCCGCCTCGACCAACAATTAAAGTATCAAACTGATTAATTGCATTTGCCTGGTTAATGGCATGAACAATGGATGCTGGAGCGTCTTCCCCTTGGACTAGCACTGGCAGAAGGGTAATTTGTACTAGAGGATATCTTCGCTTAACAGTTGCTAACATATCACGGATCGCAGCCCCTGTTGGAGAGGTTACAATGGCGATTTTTTTAGGGAAACGTGGAATCAGCTTTTTCCGCTCTTCTTGAAATAAACCTTCAGCTTCCAAGTTCTTCTTTAATTTTTCATAGGCTAAAAATAAACTTCCGATACCATCTGGCTGCATCTCTTTAGCATAAAGTTGGTATTGACCATAAGGCTCGTATACATTGATCTCACCACGTATTAGAACCTTCATTCCATTTTCAGGTTTAAAAGCCAAATAACGATTATGACCAGCAAACATGACTCCTTGAATTCGTGATTGCGCATCTTTAACAGTGAAATACATATGGCCGCGACTATGTAATTTAAAATTAGATATCTCACCACGAATCCACACATCCGTCAAAATGTGATCATGTTCCATTAATCCTTTTATATATCGAGTTAACTGCGATACTGAGACAATGTCTTTTACGCTCATAAAGACCTCCTTTATGTACGGTCTTTTGCTGATTGAATCGTATTTTCAAGCAACATTGTAATGGTCATTGGTCCTACCCCGCCAGGAACAGGAGTAAGATGAGAAGCTACTTCCTTCACTTCCTCAAAATCAACATCCCCACATAATTTTCCATCTTCACGATTCATGCCAACATCAATAACTACGGCGCCTTCTTTGACATCACTAGCTTTAATAAATTTCGCTTTACCAATCGCCACAATTAAAATATCTGCTTGCTTTGTAAAGGTAGCAAGGTCATTTGTACGAGAGTGACAATATGTAACAGTTGCATCTTCATTTAGAAGTAATTGTCCCACTGGCTTGCCGACAATATTACTACGTCCTATCACAACTACATGCTTACCACCGATCGTGATATCCGCTTCTTTAAGCATTTCAACAATGCCATATGGCGTACATGGAAGAAACGTCTTATCTTTAGTCATCATTTTCCCAATATTTATAGGGTGAAAACCATCGACGTCTTTTGATGGTGTGATTTTCTCTATAACAGCTCTTTCTTGTATTTGTGGAGGGAGTGGTAGTTGAACGAGGATGCCATCAATTGTAGGATCCTCATTTAAGCGATCAATTTCAGTGAGTAATGTTGCTTCTGTTGTCTCTTCTGGTAATTTGATTAAAACCGAATGAATACCAATTTGCTCACATGATTTTTGTTTCGACCTTACATATGTTTGGGAAGCTTGGTTATCACCTACTAAAATAACGGCAAGTCCGGGAGTTGTCCCACCTTCAATTAAAGCTGAGACCTCTTTTTTCATTGCTTCTCTTTTTTTAGCTGCTAATTCTTTCCCATTCAATAATGCTGCGCTCATGTTTTCCACTCCCTTAATAGATGTCTTTAATTTCTTTTACGATCTAGGTTTAATGTTTCAATTGATTTGGAGAGAACTCCATTTACGAACCTTCCAGCCTCTTCTCCACCGAAAGCTTTGGCTAATTCAATCGCCTCATTAAATGTTACATTTACAGGAATATCTTCAACTTCAAGCATCTCAAACATCGCCATGCGAATAATTGCTCGATCCACATGCCCCATTCTAGAAATTGTCCACCCTTTTAGATTTGCTGAAATTGTTTCATCAATTTTTTCTATTTTTTCTGTTGTACCAAAGATCAACTGTTTAAAAAACTCACTTTGTTCTTCGTTATCATCTAATACACTTTCTATCGCACTTTCTATATCCGAATTAGTTAAATCCATTTGATATAGCGCTTGTGCTGCTCGTAATCGTGCCACTCTTCGATTCATTCAGTTCTTACCCCTTTATAAGTCATTAATATATGTTGATAATAGCATAACACCTTTCATGAAAACAGAACAATCTAGAATTTAGTCTACCCAAATCTTCGTTTTCACAATATTCTTTCCTTTGATTTATAAATATTTTTATTAATGAAGCAGTAAATGAGGAAGAGCGACCAAGAAATGGATCTTGGTCGCTCTTCCTAGAAACTATGAAAGTGCATCAGTGTCGATAACTTCTGTTGTTTCAAATTGCACTCCTACAACATGAACATTAACTGCTTGTAATTCAATAGCAGTCATTGTTTGTAGGGCTTGTTTGATATTGTATTGAATCAACTTTGCCACTTCTGGCACTTGAACGCCATAAGAGATGACAACTGAGACATCAACAGTAATCCCATCTTCATCTAGTTCTACTTTCACGCCTTTACCATGATTTTTGCGGCCAAGCTTTTCTGCCACACCTGCTGCAAAATTCCCACGCATCGTCGCTACACCCTCAACTTCTGAGGCAGCAATACCGGCAATAACTTCGATTACTTCAGGTGAGATCTCAACTGTTCCAAGCTCAGATTTTTGATCTTCAAGTTCTAGAATGTGATTTTCATTCATCATCCATTCCTCCAAATCATTTATTTAGTAACTGCTTTAACTCCCATAACATCATGCTCTTCTAGAAACTTTGTATTAAAATCTCCAGATACAAATGTTTCATGATTAAGGAGCTTTAAGTGGAAAGGAATCGTTGTTTCTACCCCTTCTATTTCAAATTCAGCTAACGCACGTTTCATACGGCCGATAGCTTCTTCTCGTGTTGCACCATACGTAATGACTTTGGCAACCATAGAATCATAAAATGGTGAAATAACGTAACCCGGATATACCGCTGAATCAATACGAACACCTAATCCACCAGGTGCTAAATAACTTGTAATTTTCCCTGGTGAAGGCATGAAGTTTTTAGAAGGATTTTCAGCATTAATTCTACATTCAATCGACCAGCCATTAAACGTTACCTCTTCTTGAGTAAAGGATAGCTTTTCCCCACTTGCTACACGTATTTGTTCTTTGATTAGATCAACACCTGTAACCATCTCAGTGACAGGGTGCTCAACTTGAATTCTTGTATTCATTTCCATGAAATAAAATTCGCCTGTATTATGATCATAAATAAATTCAACTGTACCAGCACCAGAATAATTAACCGCTTTTGCTGCTGCAACAGCTGCTTCTCCCATTTCTGCACGCTTTTCAGGTGAGATGGCCGGAGATGGTGTTTCTTCTAGTAATTTTTGTAATCGTCGCTGAATACTACAATCGCGTTCACCTAAGTGAACCACATTACCATGGTTATCAGCAAGAACTTGAATTTCTACATGGCGGAAATCTTCAATATACTTCTCAATATAAACGCCTGGATTTCCAAAAGCAGTTGCTGCCTCTTGTTGAGTAATGTTCATTCCTTTTTTTAGTTCTTCTGGTGTGCGAGCAACTCGAATTCCTTTACCTCCACCACCAGCTGTTGCTTTAATAATGACTGGAAAGCCAATCTCATCTGCAACTTTCATACCCGCTTCAGCATCCTCCACGATCCCGTCTGAACCAGGAACGATAGGCACACCTGCTTGTTCCATCGTATCTCGCGCTACATCTTTTGTTCCCATTTTATTAATAGCTTGTGGGCTTGGACCAACAAAAGTCACTTTGCAAGCCGCACAAATTTCAGCAAAATCAGCATTCTCAGCTAGAAAGCCGTATCCAGGATGAATCGCATCAGATTCAGTTAAAGTAGCAACACTCATAATGTTAGTAAAGTTCAAATAGCTCTTATTTGATGGTGTCGGCCCAATACAATAAGCTTCATCAGCCAAACGTACATGCAGAGCATCCTTATCAGCCTCTGAATATATGGCAACGGTTTCAATACCCATTTCACGAGCAGCTCGAATAATTCGAACCGCAATCTCTCCTCGGTTGGCAATTAATAATTTTTTGATCATACTATCCCCACTCCTATTAGTTAGCTAGGTTCTACGACAAATAATGGTTGTCCATATTCTACGAGCTCTCCATTTTGAGCTAGCACTTCGACCACTTTACCTGTTACTTCTGCTTCAATCTCATTCATTAATTTCATTGCCTCAACAATACAAACCACTGTTTCTTCTTCAACCGAATCACCCGTTTTTACGTATGCATCTGCATCAGGTGAAGGCGAAGAATAAAAAGTACCTACCATTGGTGAAGTGATTGTATGAAGGTTTGATTCTTCTTTCGTTTCTTTTGCAACCGGTTTAGGTGCTTGCTCAGCCGCTTCTACCTTTGCAGGTGCTGCTGGTTTCACCTCTGTTACTGGCGTTGGTGCAGTAGCTTGTCCTGTCGTTGCTTCAGCTACTTGTTTTTTAAGAACAATCTTTGTTCCTTCTTGTTCAAATTTCATTTCATCTAAACTAGATTGGTCCATTGCACGAATTAATTCCTTGATCTCTTGTACCTTTAACATATATGTACTCTCCTTTTTCTTACTAGCACCCTCACATCACTTTAAAGGGTGAAGCATGTTGTTACATAGTATCATTTATATTATATCATACCGTTTCAAGATCCTCCCTTACAAGTTCTTCAATTTGCGGGATTGTTCTGATAATACAGGAATGTATTCGCCGCAAACAAAAAAACTCCTCTATCCTTTAGAATAAAAGAGTTTTTAGATGGTTTATTCGGGAGCACTTTCTGTTTGAGATTCTGATTCTTCTGTAATAAGCGCCTCTTTTTTGTATTGGCGGAATACAGGGAATTCTGAAAGGTTCTCAGGAATCTTCCCATCTTCTAGAAGAATAATTTTAACAATATCTTTATTTCTAGCCATGTGGAATTTATCGCCGTACTCATTTTCTTGAGTATATTTTTTTAAGTTTTGATAGTCTTCTTCTTGGATTGATACCGTATATGAATGACCTTCCTCATTATCGACATGTTGTTCAAACCCAATTTCAAACTCAACAATTTGGATATTATCATTTTTCAGGTTGCGTGTTTGCTCAAGTACCGCCTTGGCACCTTCTGTTAAATCCGTCCATTCCATGTAAAATCGCTCCTCATATTCAAGTTACATTGTCGTATTATATCATGCTCACCTTCTCATTGCACCTCTTTGACGATGTTCAATCTATTTTCTTTAGAACATTCATTTCAAACAAAAAGACATCAGCTAGATTAGTAGCTGATGTCTTTACTATTATTCGTGACTTACGACCACGCTTTTTCCATTTCCAAGTTGATCTGTTACCATATCCATAATTTCAACTGTTTGGGCCCCTGTTAATTCTTCAGCTTGCACAATGACTTTAACTTCTTGACCTTCAGACATAACAAGTACATCATTAAATCCTTTTGTTTTAATTAATGTTTCAAGCATTGATTCTTGTTGAGATAATGCTAGTAGCTCCATGCTCTTCTCATGTGCTTCTACTACTTTATCAGCAGGCACATCGCTAGCTGCACGAACTTTTGTGTATTCTTCTGCCATACGATCGCGATTCTCTTGAAGCTCCATGCGCATCGTCGCAAAAAATTCACTACCACTCATTGAATTCACTTCTGTACCAATGTCTTCTCCAGCCTCATCAACCGTTTCAAACTCTTCGACAACATTGACCACGACATCTTCCGAATCCCCAGTTTCCTGCTGTCCCTCACTTACTTCTTGATCCTCAACAAATGCTACATCAACTGTTGTTTGCCCCGGTGTCATTAAGTAATACGCAGATAATACCACAATTAAACTAAGCATTGTTAACAACCATACTGTTTGTTTTTTCAAGACCATTCTTTATTCCTCCTCAACTTTTTTAGGCATGACACTTACTCGGTGAGATGGTACATCTAGAACTCGACTAACTGCTTCAATCACCCAAGACTTCACTTGTGCATTTTCTACACCTTCAGCAACAACTAAGACGCCTCTTATTGTTGGCTTTTCCTTTGCTACAAGGACCGGCTCTTCTTTGTCACCACTACGTACAATCACCAGTTGTTCATCTTTAGTGACATCATCAACAGTTCGCGTCCCCCCCTCACGATCCGTTTCATTCGTATTTTGTTGTCTAGCATTGATGTTTTTTTCATAGATGTTTCGCTCGGATTCAGCTAAATTAATCATCACCGAGACGTCACTCAAACCAACAATTTGCTCTAGCGTGTCGCGTAATTGATTTTCATAGCGCATCTCGTAATCTTCCATCGAATAAGGTTCAGGTTTTTCGTTTCTACCAAATACTTCGGTATCTTCCTCTGTTTCCTTATCGTTAAAGACAGGTAAGGATTGTGCTTGATCCATTGGTTGGTTGGTTAGAAGGTTACCAGCAATCATTAAAGCAATTCCCACACATCCGATAAGAACTACATAATGGAGAGGTAATTTTCGCTTTTTTTGACCTGCATCTGGCTTTTTTAATATTTTACTTAACCATTGGCGATCCTTCTGTTCATGTTGACTCATTCTGCTTATTCCCCTCCTTCCCACGCTAGCGAAATCATTTCTTCTGGAACTTCCCAATTGGTTGAAAGAAAGGTACGTATCGAGGATAGATCCATCTTTACCTCTACACTTTCTTGTGGAATGGGTCGAGTCGTATCAATCTTCACAACGCTGACCGGAGATACCGCGTTATTTTCTTGGTCACTAGGGACTTCTTTCCCAAATTCATGTAAATGAACAATGACCTCTTCTACGTCCTCTGCAGTCGGCGTCTGATTAACCGACTCAGCCATTTTTACTTCCACCCGAGCGATAGACACATCATGTTGCTCCCTTAACGTATCTTTCACTTCATTTTCCAATTGGACAGCCATCTGTTCTGAAATATATGCACGAAGTCCGAGCTCTATATCACTTTTTTGTAAATTTATTTCATCTTCCAGCGACTTTTCCATTTGGTTTGAATGTTGAGTAATCGAAACAAGCCATTGGTCGACATCCTTTGTCAAAATTGATAATAAAGGCTGCAAAATCATGACTAATAATAATAACCCTACAACCATTTTCACATAACGTTGCAAAACTGAATTCGGGATCATTAGCTCTAAAATAGTAGCCAATAAGATAAGAAGTATGATATTGGTTATCCAGCTTGTTAGGAAATCCATGACAGACCCCTTTCTCTCACCTGATCATGAAGGATAGATTACCAGCTGCTACCATAATGGTAATCGCTAAGAAAAACATTAAACATACAATGGCTAACGCTGCAAAAACGTAGATGACTGCCTTTCCGATGATGGATAAACATTCAATTATGGGGCCTCCACCTAATGGTTGTAAGATGGCAGCTGACAAATTAAAGATAATAGCTAAAGATAAAATTTTTATCGCTGGAAATGCACAAAGCATGAGTAGTATGGCTAAGCCTGCTATTCCTACTGTATTTTTGAGTAATAAAGAAGCGCTCATAACCGTATCTGCTGCATCAGTGAACATCCGTCCTATGACTGGTACAAAGTTACCTGCGATAAATTTAGCCGTTCGTACTGTAATTCCATCAGCGACAGCTGTAGACGCCCCTTGCACAGAAATAACACCTAAAAAGACGGTTAAGAAGACACCAAGAGCACCAACTGCGATCGTTCGTAAAAAATTTGCTAGTTTCGTCACTTTATAATGATCTGTTAATGTACTCACAATCCCCAACACAGCCGATAAGAATAATAAAGGAAGAACAATAAATTGAATTAATAATCCACTCGTATGAACTAGAAAAATGATCAGCGGATGAAATAAAGCTGCTGATGTGATGGAACCAACCGCCGCCATGATTGCTAATAGTAAAGGGAGGAGAGCGATCATAAAGTGAATCATGTTATTTATGGCATCCTGGGCATATGAAATGGCTACATGAAAGCTGTTTAGTGCAATGATCATTAAGACCATGTACGTAATCGCATAAGCCACTTTGCTTATAGTATGTTGTTCAAAAGCATTCTGGAGCGACTGTAAAATCATACAAAAAATGGTTAGTAAAATGAGCGTTCCGAGTAGTTTGCCGTTCACAATTAATTCATGAAGCAGATAACGCACAAGTCCAATTCCCCACTCTTTAAAGGAAAACTGCTTGTCTCCTTTTACAAACTCTAGAAAACTTCCTTTTTGGCTCTCAGGTAAAAACCCACCATACTCTGTCGAGATCTCCTCCCAGTAGCTTCTAATTTCATCAAGTTGCAACATTTCTAATTGTTTTTCCACAAAGGTATTCTCATCAACTGGTTCCTCCCCGTTTGATTCAGCATGCGCATCCATTGGTAGTAGTAAAAACAGGGTAAGAAGAAGGATGGTTGATATGGTTTGCTTCATCATCTCATCCCTCCCTTCTTGTATTATTTCTATGGATTATGATGTAGGAAGCAATGCTAAAACCATTTCAATGACTGCCGTGAGTATGGGGATGGCCATTACCAAGATGAGAATTTTTCCCGCAAGCTCAATTTTAGTAGCGATTGCAGCTTGTCCGGCATCCTTTGCAATTTGAGCACCGAATTCGGCAATATAGGCAATGCCGATTATTTTAAGAATAGTTTGTAAATAAACCATATTAATTTGGGCATTTGTTGCGATTTGTTCGAGCATCGTTATAATTTTAGTGATTTCATCTACTAAAAATAAAAAAATAACTACGCCAACGAACACGGTTAACAAAAAGGCAAACATCGGCTTTTGTTCTTTCACTACAAGGGCAAGGAAGGTTGCGATTAGTCCCAGGCCCACAATTTGAATAATATCAATCGCAACTCACCTCCCTAACCTTGAAACAAAAAAACAGTCCTTATTTTCTGGAACAAGTCATCAACAATGGTTGCAACCATATATAAGACAACCACAAATCCAATTAATGTTACCCAGTGAGCCCAATCTTCTTTTCCCATTTGTTTTAATACGGTATGAATCATAGCAACGACTATTCCTATTCCTGCGATTTGAAAAATCGTGTTCACATCATACACGATGTTCTCCTCCTCCTATAAACCGCTACTATTACATCAGTAAAATAACGATTAGTAATCCTGTTAAAAATCCTAAACTTTTGACCATTCGTTCGTAGCGATGCTGGCGGTCTCTTGCTTCCCCTTCTTCTCTTTCTAAATGAGCAAGCGTTAATTTAATTTGTTTTTGTTGCTGTTCGCGATCATGTTGGCCAAGCGTTTGACCAAATTGCTTAAGGATTTCTTGTTCATTTTGTAAAAGGGAAGTGAGCGACCACATCTCTTTTATGCTTTCTTCCCAAGCAACATAAGCAGGTTGTTCCGTTTGTTTTAGCTTGTATGCAAAATGTTCAAACAAGTAACAAATGGGCTTTGGCGTTTGTTTAGCTAAGTGCTTAGAAGCTTGTGCTAGAGGGGTCAAGCCGTATAAGATTTCAGCTTCTAGAGATTGGATAGCTACTTTCAACTGCCTTAGTTGCCTTGGTCGTTCACTTAATCTCCTAGCTAACTCAAACCCGACCGCTGTTGTGACAATGATGATAAGAAGTGCCCCTAGCAATTTCATGGATACTTCACCGTCATTTTCTCGTTGATTCGACGGACCCTCTTCACAACTCCTGGCTTTGTTGTCCTTGTTAACTCGATGCAACGATCAAATGCACCAAATTGAAATAATTCACTGATTGCAGGCCGTTTTAGAACATCTTCTAAGGTGAAACCATGTGCTGTGGTCATAACTTTGACCCCAGCGTGAGTAGCTTCTTGAATCGCTATTACATCTTCTTTTCTACCTATCTCATCTACAATTAATACATCCGGACTCATTGAACGAATCATCATCATCATTCCTTCTGCTTTCGGACAACCATCTAACACATCAATTCTTGCTCCTAGATGATGTTGCGGAACTCCTCTCATACTTGCAGCGATTTCAGAACGTTCATCGACAATCCCTACCTTCAGTGGAGCAATCTGCCTCACTGCAACACCTTCACTAATTAACCTTGCTAAATCACGAAGCAGGGTTGTTTTCCCTGTTTGAGGAGGACCAATTAATAACGTATTAAGCCATCTACCATCATACAAATCATGAACTAAACGTTCTGCGACTCCAATTGTTTGCCTAGCAATTCGAATGTTATAGGAGCTAACATCGCGAATGGTTTTTACTTCACCTTTTTCTAGAATGACTTTTCCTGCAAGACCAACACGATGTCCTCCTCGAATGGTTATAAAACCCTTCTTCATTTCTTCTTCAAACGCATAAAGTGAATGTTGACTTAACTGACTTAATAACTGTTGTCCATCTTTAGGCTCGACAATGTACATCGCTCCATTTTCTTCTGGATAATAAGGTTTACCATGAACAATCACTTCAAGCGGGCGAGAGATGCGTATACGAATTTCTTCAATATCTTCCTTAATAGCCAAAGGAAGTTGTTGTAGAATTGTTCGAATCGGTTGTGACACAACTGGTAGAATATCTTTTAGCACAACTCTCCCCCCTCTCTATTTACGAAGTCCAATTAATATCAATACGACCCCTGCTCCTATGAAAAGAAATTTCCCCACCGACAACCGATCGGATAAACCAGTTAGCCCTATTAGTATGGAAGAAATAAAGATAGTAGGTCCGATAATGGCTAACATGGCATTAATGGCCACTGCCTTTTCAACACTATTTAACTTCAACATTATAGTAGCTGCTGAAATTTCAATAAGACCAGAGAGAAATCTTAGTCCAACCATAGCCAAAAGTGCAGCTTCTATTGATAAAAACCATGTTTTCAACTTCTTCACCTCTGCATAGCTCGCTTTGTACAACCTATGAGATCTTATGCCAATTCAGAACAAAAAAAGACGAGCACACTTTTGATCAAGTGTGCTCGTCTTACTATTTTTTATTATGCTCTTGACATATAAGAAGAACTACGTGTATCGATTAGAAGAATGTCGCCTTGGTTAATAAAGAATGGAACCTGAACGGTTAAGCCTGTTTCAAGTGTTGCAGGCTTTGTTCCGCCTGAAGCTGTATCGCCTTTAATACCTGGCTCTGTTTCTGTCACTTCAAGTTCAACTGTATTAGGAACTTCTACTCCTAGAGTTTCACCTTGGTACGACATAATTTGAACTTCCATGTTCTCTTTAAGAAATTTAAGTTCATGCTCAATTTGAGAAGTGGGTAATTCAATTTGTTCAAATGATTGATTATCCATGAAATTGTGCATGTCTCCACTAGCATATAGATAAGCCATACGACGGTTTTCAATATGGGCTTTAGAAACCTTTTCACCAGCACGAAATGTTTTCTCTTGAACAGCTCCCGTACGTAGGTTACGAAGCTTAGAACGGACAAATGCCGCTCCTTTACCTGGTTTTACATGTTGGAAATCAATGACTTGCCAAATTCCATTGTCAACTTCAATTGTTAATCCTGTTTTAAAATCATTTACTGAAATCATAATTATCTTCCTCCATCTTTCCACCTTTTTCTAAAGTGGGCAATCACAATCTTTACTATACCATAGCCGAATCAAAGTTTCCTGTAGATTTTATACCCCAACAGTTAAAAGTTCTTTTGTAGACTTAGTAAATGATTGATTTCCATTCTCTGTAATTAGTGTATCGTCCTCAATTCTTGTACCACCGACACCCGCAACGTAAATACCTGGCTCTACCGTAACAATCATTCCAGGTTCAAGGATCGTTTCTGATTTAACAGAAAGGGAAGGCCCTTCATGTACTTCCATTCCTAGACCATGACCCGTTGAGTGTCCAAAATACTCACCATAACCCTTCTCTGTAATATAATCACGAGTAAGAGCATCTGCTTGTTTCCCAGTTATACCAGGTTTTATTCCTTCCATACCACGTAATTGAGCTTCTAAAACGGTATGGTAAATAGTTTTTAATTCATCACTCACTTCACCTACAGCAAGTGTTCTTGTGATGTCTGAGCAGTATCCTTTATAATAAGCACCGAAATCTAGAGTAACGAGTTCTCCTTTATCAATGATTTTCTCACTTGCCACACCATGAGGGAGAGCAGAACGATAACCTGAAGCTACGATAATATCAAATGAAGAACTCGCAGCGCCTTGTTTACGCATGAAGAATTCAAGTTCATTAGAAACTTCAAGCTCTGATAGGCCTGGGCGGATAAATGTTGTAATATGTTGGAACGCAGCATCCGCTATTTCAGCCGCATCTGAAATAAGTTTAATTTCAGCGGAATCTTTTATCAAGCGAAGTTTCTCAATTAAGCCAGATACCGGAATAAGTGTAGCTGATTCAATGAATTTGCTATAGAGCTGATGTGCTTCATATGTAAGTTGTGATTGTTCAAATCCTAATGTCTTAACCTTTAATAACTCTACTTGCTTAGCTACCTCTTCAAAAATAGGTCCTGAATGTTGAACAATATCGAATCCCTTTGCTTGTTCTCGGGCTTGTTCCATATAACGAAAATCTGTAATAAAAACGGCTGCTGATTGTGTTACTATCGCGACTCCGGCCGTTCCAGTAAACGTTGTCATATACTGACGGTTGTGAGCACTTGTAATTAATAAGCCATCTACTTCTGCATGTTTCAATTGCTCTCTTAACGCTTCAACTCGTTTCATATTATTCCTCTCCTTTTGCAAGCGCGGTTAAAGCTAGGACGTAACCATATAATCCCAACCCAACAATTTGACCTTTTGTCACAGGTGATACAACGGAATGGTGACGAAACGCCTCACGTCTGTGAACATTGGAGATATGAACTTCAATCACTGGTAAATCAACACTGGCAATTGCATCACGAATAGCATAGCTATAATGAGTAAAGGCACCTGGGTTGATAATAATACCATCTGCTTCATCAACCGAACGATGAATACAGTCAATTAATTCCCCTTCGTGATTTGACTGCATGCAGCTTACTTCAACCTCTAAATCAATAGCTGTTTTTGTTAATAATGCTTCTAGGTCCCCTAACGTCTCATGACCATATACTGATGGTTCCCGCTTACCTAAGCGATTTAAGTTCGGTCCATTAATCACAATAAAACGTTTCATACAAATCCCCTCACTTTTATGACACGATATACCCGCGTTTAGCTTACTTCTTATTAAGTGTAACATTTCCCAATGGATTATAGGAAGAAGTTAGCAGGGTTTGTACAAAATATTTAGTCTTCTTTAGGATCTTCCTGATTGTCAGATAAACCATGATGTTGTTCCGCATATTCATACGAAACTGAATAGCCAATAAAGACACCATATAATAGATAGAGACAAATAGAGGTTACGATCGTATTTGAATCTAAATTCTGAACGGATTTCAACCCAGGAAAGAATGGATTCAGCACATAAAAAACGAGTCCCCATAAAATCAAGCCGAAACCGAGACCCGCCCATACGCTCAGCACTTTTTGTAAAATAGCTTTATACAAAAATGCTACCCCAATTGATAAAATGGCAATAACTAGTACACCTAACCATTGTCCAAGATGGGTTTCTTTCCATCCTCCAAAAGCCCATGGCATAAATACGAGTGCCGGACCTACTCGAATAAAATTAAAGTAAAAGGCAAAATAACCAACTAACGACCAAATCAGCCCACCAAAAAATCCGATTAATACCACTTTTGTAGGAAAAGACATTTGTTGTTCTGCTTCATGTTGTTCTAGCTGTTCACGTTGTTCCATTCATAGCACCTCCATCCCTAGTATGTCCAGAGGAATAAACGCTTCATCCAAAAATTTAGTGAAATTCCAAATCAGTCGAATGAATAGGTTTTTATTTGTGTAGAATGTAAGGGTGATGGATTTACAATAGAGGAATTAAGACAATTCGTGTAGAATAAAACATATAACGATTGTTTGAAAATCCTCCCTAAAGGGAAATGAATAGAAATTACATGCTGTCGTTAGTTTCATCATGATCTTATTTACTTTTTCATGGAGGTGAGCTCGTATGCAACGTACTATGCAGATGATTGTTTTAGCTGTCGTTGCTTTAGCTGTTATTGGACTGGGTTATCAAATGATTTACAATCCGATCGGGTTGTTAACGCGAGTCTTATTTATCGCCGGTTTTGTCGCCGTCATTTTCTTCTTGTATCGTCTTTATCTTGCTAAACGTTTTGGAACGAGTATTTGGCCGAAGCGTCAAGGACCGAGTCGATCACAACTAAAAAAAGCAAAGCGTACCAGTACAGCTAGTAGACCTACATCTCCTAGAAATGCATCATTCTTCAGATCAACAAGTGGTACTGCAGTAAAGAAAAAATCTCCACTTCCTAAATCACCTATAAAAAAACGACCTGAACACAATTTTACTGTTATTGAAGGAAAAAAGAATAAGAAAAAGAATCGAGCTCTCTTTTAAAGCTCGATTCTTTTTTAATAGCGCCATCCTCGTAGGAATTGCTCAGTCTCTATGCGTCCAAGGTTCATCAATTTTTCTTTTTCCTGTTCTGACATTTCAAAATCCGTTGCACTGACATCCATTACAGGTATAAATACAATATTTTTAGCATGATCTGCTGCAATATATCTCGTATCATGTGCCTTTGTCATTGTGTCAAACAATGCTCTATATAATGCAATCGCATTTTTTATATCATTTGGTTGTACTTGATCAAGTGAAGGAGAGAGTTGAAACCCAATAACAGGTCGTCTCCACTTCTTTGTCTTACCGTCCATAAACAACCACATCGGAAAGTTACTTAAGATCCCGCCATCCACTACATAGGAACGTGCTCCATTCTTTGTTCGATCGTAAATTTTTACAGGCTCGAAAAAAAATGGGATGCTACAACTCATTCTCACGGCCCTTGCCACAGAAAACTTTTCAGGTATTTGTCCATATAAGGGTAAGTCATCTGGCAGTACAATTAATCGATTCTGAGATAGATCTGATGCTATGATGCGAAGTGAGTCTTTCGGTAGATCCGCAAATGTTTTAATTCCCTTTTTTTGAAGAACACAACTTAGCCAAGCTTCAAGAGCATCCCCTTTATAAATGCCTAGCTTAAAATACATATGAATCCATTTGGCAACTGGAAAGGGTAACCAAGACATGCGCTCATCTTTGAATGCTTCGATATCTAATTCATTCAGTAATGAAAGGAGCTCCTTGCTTGTATATCCAGCTTTAATTAAGGCAGCCACGATAGAACCTGCACTTGTACCAGCTATTCGAGTGAATTCATACCCTCTTTCCTCCATTACATCTAGCGCACCTACGAACGCATAGGCTTTCACTCCACCACCTGCAAACACACCATCAATCTTCATGATGATCATCCCCCCACTACGTTACCTTATGTAGGAACCTGCTTGGTTCTTTCCAATAAAATGAGTAAATGAATCTACATAAAAAAACAACCATAGCAAATGGCTATGGTCATTGTTCTTCCTCATTCTTTTTTTGTACTTCTCTCAATGCCTCAATTCTGCGCTCGTCTTCTTGAAAGAATTGTACCAGATCACCAATTCGATCAATCGCATCCCAACTGAGATGGTGTTCAATCCCTTCAACATCTTGATAAATATGCTCTGCTTCAACACCAATTAACTTCATAAAATCCTCTAATAATTCATGTCGATACACAAGACGTTTCCCAACTTTTTTCCCTTTAGCGGTTAAAACTAATCCTCTGTATCTTTCATAAATAAGATAATCACTCTTATCAAGCTTTTGTACCATTTTCGTTACAGAAGAAGGGTGTACCTCCAGTGCCTCTGCAATATCTGATACTCTAGCGTACCCTTTGTCTTCTATTAAGATATAAATTCGCTCTAAATAATCTTCCATGCTAGGTGTCGGCATAAGGGTCCCCTCCAATTAATCAACAAACACGTAAGAGACGCGTTTGCCCACCGTCAACTCGTACATTATCCATCATTTCTATATTACTACAGAAGGGGAGCATGAGACAATGTTCTTTATACCTTAACTTTGGGTCACTTACGTAAAGTATTCAATTTTAGCTTCAGGGAAAAAACGTTCAATATAGGTTTGTATGGTCTCTTTTAAGGGGCCGGCTTCCTCATCCTTATAGACATACTTTCCTCTTCCATACCTCCCCCACTTGTACTTACGTTCTTCCTCGTTCATCTCTAATTTAGTTTTCGGGTAACGTTTTTGTATGACACGCTTTGCCGTTTTAGTAAATCGATGTTGGATCATCTCGAAGGTCAAATCCTTTTTAGCATAATGAGGCAAAGTTGCTTCTAAACGTTCAAATAAATCCAAATAACCCTTCTCCCAATCATCATGTAAAATCAGAGGCGCTACGATGAATCCTAAAGGATAATCTGCCTTAGCTACTTTTCCAGCAGCTTCAATTCGTTCTAAAAAAGAAGAGGTCCCGGGTTCAAAGCTTTTAATAACATGATCAGAATTCACACTAAATCGAAAACGAGTATTCCCATTATGCTTTGCATCAAGCAAGTGATCGACATGGTTGTATTTTGTCACAAAACGTAAGCGTCCATTATCCGTTCGTCCTATATGTTCAATCGTCTTCTTTAACGAGTGTGTTAAATGGTCAATTCCAACGATATCTGATGTACAAGCTGCCTCAAACCGAGTAATTTCAGTTCCTCGCTCTTCTATGTACTTATCAGCTGCATCGAAAATTTCATCTAAATTCACATACGTTCTTATATATGGTTTATCTCCAAGTGTTGTTTGCAAATAACAATAATGACAATGTCCCATACAGCCTGTAGCTAGTGGAATCGCGTATTCAGCTGAAGGCTTGGATGTATCGAACTTTAAAGTCTTTCTAACACCAACAACCAATGTTGATTTAGCATTACGATACTTCTGTAGATCGTTTTCTCCTGGAATATTTCTTACTTGATTGTGGGAAGTCGTCTCTCTAATTTCAACATCCATCTTTTCAAATTTTTCTTTCAATGTTTTACCTAAAGGGTAATTTAGTGCTCCTGGTTCAAAATAAACAAGTTGTGGTGAGAATGGTTTCATTATCTCTCCTCCTTTTTTTTTAGAATGTACAAAAGACAAGAGAACATGATGACATTATTTAGGACAAAAAAAAGATGAGCAACATGCCCATCTTTTTTTATATAAAATTACAATCCGCATTTAAGTTGTGCACCACAACTTGTACATGTATTACATCCACCAAGATCTTCTACTTGACCTTTTCGGCAAACTGGGCAAGTATTCCCAACTTCCGATCCAATTGTTACATTGGTTGATCTGATTTCAGAAATGGTATCAATAAGGACCACTTTACTTTTTTCTGGAACCTGCTCTGTTGTCTTAACTTGATCAAAACTATTGTCTTCAGCTTTTAATGAAAGTACTTGGGCATCACGGCTACCATCTACATACACCGTGCCCCCTTTAGCTCCACCACGGTATAGACGCTCATATACACCTTGAACTTGTTCTACTGTATACCCTTTGGGTGCATTAACGGTTTTGGATAAAGAACTATCTACCCAACGTTGAATAATACACTGAACGTCTGCGTGCGCCTCTGGATTAAGTTCCATCGTTGAAATAAACCACTCTGGTAGCTGATCAGCGCTTGCTTCTGGATTTCTTTGTAAATATTCTTCTACAATTCCAGCTTTCACTTCAATGAACTTTCCAAGACGGCCACTACGGAAGTAAGAGAAGGAGAAGTACGGTTCAAGTCCTGTTGAAACACCGACCATCGTTCCTGTACTTCCTGTTGGAGCAACAGTAAGTAAATGAGAATTACGGATACCATAATCAAGCACGCCTTGACGAATATCTTCAGGCATTTTCTTCATATAACCCGTATTAATAAATGCTTCTCTTAACTTACTTGTTTCTTCATCTGTTTTTCCAACTAGAAATGGAAAACTTCCTTTTTCCTTTGCTAACTCAATACTTGTTCGATAAGCAGTAGCGGCAATGGCCTCAAATACTTGGTCAACAAGCTTATTGCCTTCCTCTGAGCCATATACTGTTTCTGCATAGATTAATAAGTCATGAAGCCCCATGACACCAAGCCCGACACGACGCTCACCTTTAGCTTGCTTTGTGTTCTCTTCAAGGAAATAAGGTGTAGCATCAATAACATTATCTTGCATACGTACGCCTACCTCCACAGTACGCTTTAATTTATCAAAGTTCACTGTTTTGGTTTCCTTATCCGCCATCTCAGCTAAGTTAATCGCAGCTAAATTACAAACTGAAAATGGAGCAAGCGGTTGTTCTCCACACGGATTCGTTGCTACTACTTTTTGACCGTATGCTTTGGCATTCGTCATGTCATTAGCATTATCGATGAAGAAAATTCCTGGCTCGGCACTATACGTTGCACAAATATTAATGAGATTCCAAAGTTCTTTGGCACGGATAAGACGATACGTACGAACGCCATATCCCATGTTCTTCCATTCGCGCACATCTCCAATTTCATGCCAAGTTTCATTGTATGTTTTCATGTCTTCTGCTGAATAGTTTTCTACATCTGGGAAACGAAGAGCGTATTCTTCATCATTTTCAACAGCTTCCATAAATTCTTTTGTTAAGGTGATTGAAATGTTCGCACCCGTTAAAAATTCTGGGTTGTTAACCTGATATGTGCCCCCTGTGATTAGCTTTTCCTCTGCTTCTTGGATCACTTTAGGGTCGAATCCACCATTACCTTCTATTGTCTTGAAATTGACGATTCCTTGATACATGGACTCTTCAATGGTAGTAAGTGGTGTAAAACTTAATTTATCCTTAACTAAACGACGGATTTGCTCATCGCTTGTTTGCTCTAATAAGAAACGTAAAATACGTGGGTTTTGCATTTTAGAAATAATAAACTCTAAAATATCTGGATGCCAATCTGAGAGCATAATCATTTGCGCTCCACGTCTTGACCCACCTTGTTCTACTAGATGAGTCAGTTTTGCAATATCATCAAGCCACGAAACAGAACCAGAAGATTTCCCGTTTACTCCGCGTGCAAGCGTGTTTCTTGGACGCAAGGTAGAACCGTTCGTTCCGACACCACCACCGCGACTCATAATCTCCATCACTTGTTTACGGTGCTCTGAGATCCCTTCACGAGAATCTTTTACAAATGGCATTACATAACAGTTAAAGTATGTTACATCTGTCTCTGCCCCTGCACCATAGAGAACACGTCCTGCAGGTATGAAATTCATATGAACAAGTTCCTGATAGAATTGTTCATATGATTGTTGTCTTCTCTCAGCGGTTTCTTCTACTGAAGCAAGCCCAGTTGCATTCCGTTTAGCGATTTGCTCATAGAACAATTCAAGGGGCTTTTCAATTGTGTCTAGTGAACGCGTCACTAACCCACTTTCCGCTTCTTCTCCCTCTAATACTCCTCTAAACTCTTCATCCACTAATACTTTCGCTTGATTTTGTTCACAATCTAGTTCCACAACAAAGCCATAGCCTCTTGCAGGAAATTTAGGATCTGCTTTAACCGTTAAAACAACGAAGTCTCCTTCTTTTAATGTCTTCTTTTCTGTATCTTTAAATGTATAACGGTCAAGCATCACAAGTCTAGACACACCTTTTTTTGTAATATGCATGTCTTCTGTTATTGGATGAACTTGTGAGAATTGTGCAATGTCTTCATTTAGTGCATCAACATTGACACGCATCACGTTTGTCATCGTCATCGCCATTCATGACTCCTCCTTTATATTCAATCCTTTTCAAATGTCTGCAAATGGAATAGCTTTTGATGCATGTCCATCTCTAAGAATTATATTCTTGGGTAAGTCTACCACAACTCTTTACCCGTATTCAATATATAGTACTCCTTTTTTGAAAATAAACACTATATATTGTGTTAGATTCGTTTTTAATTTAATTTGTCAAACTTGAAACAGCCAAAAAAAGCAAGCATATATGAGTTTAACAGATATTCAATTCGATTTCCCCGTTAATTTGAACCAATTTCTTTGTTGCCAAAAAACCAATCAAGTCAAAGTCTTCATCTAGCTTGATTCGACAAAAACATAAAAAAAGATTGACAAATTTTTTTTATGATGTTCAGATTATGAAGACAATGTTTAGATGAAATGAAAAACATTAGCTGGAGGTTTAACCTATGGATTATGTGCTGAAACAACATGATATTTTACAACGTGATGAAGCTAGTATTGATTTTAATGATCGAGGTTACCACTTTGGTGACGGGATTTATGAAGTGGTACGTACATACAACGGAACACCCTTTGCCTTAGAAGAACACCTCGATCGTTTTTATGAAAGTGCAAAAAAGCTAGATATGGATCTCGCTATCAGCCGTGAAACATTAATTAGTCTGATTAACCAATTAATTTCAAAAAACCAATTAAAGACAGGTATTGTTTACCTTCAAGTCACTAGAGGTGTCCAAGACCGAAATCACCTCTACTCTCGGGAAATTTCTCCCGTCCTCACTGGATATGTTGCATCACTTGATCGCAAACACGAAGTTATGCAAAATGGAATTGACTTGTGGCTTACAAAGGACGTTCGCTGGCTTCGTTGTGATATTAAGACCATTAACCTACTAGGAAATATTATGGCGAAAAGAGAGGCCGCTGACCAAGACTGTCATGAAGCGATTATGCACCGTGATGGAACGGTCACTGAAGGTTCCTCATCAAACTTATTCCTTATCAAAGATGAAACACTTTATACCCATCCTGCAACAAACCTAATCTTAAACGGGATTACAAGACAAGTGGTCATTAAGCTTGCGAAACAAGCTGGATTAAACGTTGTAGAGGAAGCTTTTCCAATAGATGTTTTGGCTATAGCGGATGAAGCCTTCATTACAAGCACCACAATGGAAATTACGCCCGTTCGCTCCATAAAAGGTGACGTCGATGCATCCATACATGTAGGGCCACTGACAAAGAAATTACAAGAAGCATTTAATAACCTTATTTCATAACGACCATTAAAAAAGGCGCTGGATTTTCTCCAGGGCCTTTTCCTGTTATTTACGGTAATTCCAACTATCTTGCTCATATCTAGTTTTTGCAATTTCCCATACTTCAGCATCTTCTTCTGCTGTTAAAGTATAGGGCTCTAAAGTAATGTTTAACCCTTTTTCAAAACCATAATGAAATGCTTGTTTCGCTTCGTCCATCGTTAAAGGTGTTTCTCTTAAAGCGTTAATCGCTACTGCTTTATTTTTGAAGTTCCTCTGCATTCTCTCTCTAACCCGATCACTTGGATAATTAAACAGATCAAACAACTTGTCCTCATCAATATCTAAAATGATTGAACCATGCTGTAAAATAACACCTTTTTGTCTTGTTTGGGCACTTCCAGCGACTTTACGTCCTTCTACTACAAGCTCATACCAAGACGGGGCATCAAAGCACACCGCTGAACGTGGGTTCTTAAGTGCATTTTTTTCTTCATCCGTACGAGGAACTGCAAAGTAAGCATCAAGTCCTACTTTTTTGAAACCTTCAAGTATCCCTTCAGAAATCACTCTATACGCCTCAGTTACAGTTGCAGGCATCGCAGGATGTTTTTCTGAAACGACTACACTATATGTAAGTTCTTGATCATGCAAGACCCCTCTTCCACCGGTCGGTCTTCTGACAAACCCTAATCCATATTGCTTAACTGCTTCCATATTTACTTCTTTTTCTACTTTTTGAAAATAGCCAATTGATAATGTTGCCGGGTCCCATCCATAAAACCTAATCGTTGGGGGAATCTTCCCTTTACTATGCCATTCAAGTAATGCTTCATCTAAAGCCATATTATAAGCAGGTGAACAATTACCTGAATCAATAAAACGCCATGTTTCGTTCATATCCATCGCTTCTTTCTATATTCATTCGTCAAAGTTCCAACTAAGTGTAACAAAACCATAGAAAAGAACCAAGTGGATTGACTGTTTAAACTGTGTCCATTTTAGAGAGATTGTTATAATGCAATTGCTAAATGAGCATGAGATGATTATAATTTAACTAGAATGATTGTCTATGCAGAAGGAGTGTACGGAGATTTATGATGATTTACTTATGGCTCATACTACTAGCGCTTGTTATTTTTGCAGTATTTAAACGTTTCTATACGCCAAAATACTTAACAACACTAACGCAAGAGGATTTTATTAAAGGATATCGCAAAGCGCAGCTAATCGATGTTCGTGAACCACGTGAATACGAGGGCGGTCATATTCTTGGCTCCCGTAATATTCCAATGTCCCAAATGCGCCAACGTATGAATGAAGTACGTGTCGACCAACCTGTTTACCTATACTGCCAATCAGGAGCTAGAAGTAGACAAGCTGCTCAGTTTTTAAAGAAAAAGCGCGGTGTACAAGAAATCTACCATCTACAAGGTGGCTTCAAGAAGTGGACGGGGAAAATCAAAAAGAAATAAGATAAAAAGAGGCTGAGATATCTCAGCCTCTTTCTTTACGCTTTTTGGTAACGCAAAATGGGTTTTCTTGCTGCTGTTGTTTCATCTAAACGGCTAATGACCGTATGATGCGGTGCTTCTTGAACAACTTCAGGTGTCTCCTCTGCTTCTTTAGCAATTTGAATCATAGCATCAATAAATTCGTCTAGCGTTTCCTTTGATTCTGTTTCTGTTGGTTCAATCATCATACATTCCTCAACATTTAATGGGAAGTAGATCGTTGGCGGATGATAACCGAAATCGAGTAACCGTTTTGCCATATCTAGTGTACGAACCCCTAATTTCTTCTGTCTACGTCCAGAAATAACGAATTCATGTTTACAGTGCTGTGTATAAGGTAAATCAAAATGCGGCTCTAAACGACGCATCATATAGTTTGCATTTAATACAGCATACTCTGAAACTTGACGTAACCCTTTAGGTCCCATTGTTCGAATATACGTATAAGCACGTACATTAATTCCATAGTTTCCGTAATAAGGCTTTACCCTTCCAATAGATTGTGGACGATCATAATCAAAGCGGAAACCTTCGTCTGCCTTAATAAGTACTGGTTTAGGTAAAAATGGAATTAAGTCTTTCTTCACTCCGACTGGCCCAGATCCTGGACCACCACCACCATGTGGCCCTGTAAATGTTTTATGGAGATTTAAATGAACAACATCAAATCCCATATCCCCCGGTCTTGCAATACCTAAGATCGCATTTGAATTTGCTCCATCATAATAAAGCTTTCCTCCAGCTTCATGAATAATAGAGGCCATCTCTTCAATATTGGACTCAAATAAACCTAACGTGTTAGGGTTTGTTAACATTAGGGCCGCTGTATCAGGACCTACGACTTCTCTCAAGTGATCTAAATCAACAAGGCCTTCTTCATTCGTACGTACAGTAATGGAGTCAAATCCAGCAACCGTAGCTGATGCAGGGTTTGTTCCATGAGCAGAGTCAGGCACAATCACCTTCGTGCGTTGTGTATCTCCATTTGCTTCATGGAAAGCACGAATCATCATAAGTCCAGTCCATTCCCCATGCGCTCCTGCTGCTGGTTGTAACGTAACCTCGTCCATACCTGTGATAGCTGCAAGGGATGTTTGTAAATCATATAGCAATTCAAGTGAGCCTTGAACTTGTTCTTCTGGTTGATAAGGGTGAACATATGCAAGTCCCTCATACCGTGCTACATTTTCATTGATTTTAGGATTGTATTTCATTGTACAAGAACCGAGTGGATAAAAACCTGAGTCCACTCCATGGTTACGTTTAGAAAGAGCTGTGTAATGACGCATAATTTGCAACTCGGACACTTCCGGTAACTCAGCTTCTTCCTTCCGGATATATTCATCAGGTAATAAATTCTCTAATGGTTCCACAGGAATATCAAGATCTGGTAGACTATGGCCAATTCTACCTTCCTTACTTAGTTCAAAAATGAGTGGCTGGTCTTGGTTGTTCATACTAATGCCCCCAATTCTTTTGCAAATTGATCGATTTCTTCTTTTGTACGGACTTCAGTTACTGCAATCAACATTTGGCCTTTACGCTCTGGATATTCAATACCTAGGTCATATCCACCGATAAAGCCTTTCTCTAGTAACACTTTATTTACTTCTTCGACTGTTTTAGGAAGCTTTATAACAAACTCATTAAAAGATGGTGCTCTCTCTAAAACTTCGATACCATTTTCCTTTAATTGCTTTTTGGCATATGCTGCTTTTTGGAGATTCTGATAAGCAACTTCTTTCATACCAGCCTTTCCTAGAGATGTCATAGCGACAGAAGCTGCTAATGCATTCAGTGCTTGGTTAGAGCAGATGTTAGACGTGGCTTTTTCACGACGAATATGTTGCTCACGCGCTTGCAAGGTTAATACAAATCCACGTTGACCATTTTCATCCGTTGTTTGACCCACAAGACGCCCCGGTACTTTTCTCATTAATTTTTTGGTAGTGGCAAAATAACCACAATGAGGTCCACCATATTGTGGAGCAATTCCAAATGGTTGTGCATCCCCAATCACAATATCTGCCCCGTAATCGCCTGGTGATTTTAACAAACCTAGAGAAAGTGGATTACTTGAAACAACAAACATTGACTTGTCTGAGTGGGTAATTTCCTCAATTTTATCTAGTGGTTCTAAGTTGCCAAAGAAATTAGGGTACTGAACAATTACACAAGCTGTATCCTCATTATAAGCCTGTTTTAGCCCATCTACGTCTGTTACACCGTTCACCACATCAAGCTCAATGACATTTAAACGCTGGCCGTACGCATTCGTTTTCAATACTTCTCTTGCTTCTGGATGTACAGCCTTGGAAACAAGAATGGTTTTTTTCTTCGTCTGACCAGCACTCATCATCGCAGCTTCTGCTAAAGCCGTCGGTCCATCATACATGGATGAATTAGCAAGATCCATCCCAGTTAGTTCGCTAATCATCGTCTGAAATTCAAAGATTGCCTGAAGTTCACCTTGAGAGATCTCAGGTTGATAAGGAGTGTAGGCTGTATAAAACTCCGAACGAGAAATCACATGATCAACAATTGAAGGGATATAATGCTCGTATACTCCAGCCCCTAGAAAAGAAGGCTTTTGCTTAAGAGAAGTATTTTTAGAAGCCAATCCTTGAAAATACCGGACTAGTTCAGGTTCTTTTAGTGCTTTTGGAATATCAAGTTCACCTTTGAACCTGATCCCTTCAGGAATATCTGAAAATAGTTCTTCAATACTGCTTGCTCCGATTACTTCTAGCATTTCTTTTTGATCCTGCTCAGTCATTGGTAAATAGCGGTTTGTCATATTGCCATATCCTCCTTATGCTTTCGGACGCTTATAAAATGGTGTTTGAGTAACTTCAGCTTTCAATCTCTTTTTACGCACTTGAATGTAAACCTCTGTACCAACCTCAGTAAGTTTTTTATCAATAATGGCTAGTCCGACATTTTTCTTTAACGTAGGTGATTGGGTGCCAGTCGTGACAAATCCAACACGCTCTTCATTTACGAACACTTCATATCCGGTACGTGGAATACCCTTATCGATCATTTCTACCCCTACAAGCTTACGTTTTAATCCTTCTTCTTTTTGTTTTTTCAACGCCTCTTTACCAATAAAGTCCTCATCTTTTGTTAATTTGACTGCAAATCCAATTCCGGCTTCAAGTGGCGATATCTCACTTGTTAACTCTTGCCCATATAAAGGTAGTTTAGCTTCAAAACGCAACGTATCACGAGAACCAAGTCCACAAGGTACTAATCCTGACTCTGCACCAGCCTCTAGAATCTTTTTCCAAAGCGTTACTGCATCAGTAGATGAACAATAGATCTCAAAGCCATCTTCACCTGTATAACCTGTTCTAGAAACAAGTGAACTCACCCCAGCGACATTCACTTCATCTTGAAAACGGAAAAAGCGAATCTCGTTTAGGTTTGTTTTTGTAAGCGATTGGAGAATCTCCTCTGCCTTCGGGCCTTGAATCGCCAACTGTGCCATATCATCAGATACATTTGTAACCTCTACCCCATCTATGAGATGTTGCTTCAACCAATCAACATCTTTGTCAATATTAGAGGCATTAATGACCAACAAGTAGTCATGTTCTGATTTACGGTAGATTAATAGATCATCGACTGTTCCACCATTTTCATAACACATAGCCGTGTATTGAGCTTGATTATCAACAAGCTTACTAACATCGTTTGTCATCATCTTTTGAAGATAAATTAGTGCATTTTCACCTTTCACTTCAACTTCTCCCATATGAGATACATCAAATAAACCTGCTTGGGTACGCACAGCTTCATGCTCTTCCTTAATGCTAGAAAATTGAACCGGAAGATCCCAACCACCAAAATCAATTGTTCTTGCTCCAGCCTCAGCATATTGCTCAAATAACGGGGTACGTTTTAATGTCGTCATCCTTCTCCTCCTTTATTTCAAAAACCTACACTATTCTGAAATTTCAAACGTAATAAGTGATTATAAATAAACAAAAAAAGACAGAGTTATACAATGAATGTATAACCCTGTCCTTTAACCAGAAAGTTTCGTTCTAAATAGAACTGTCTTCGTAGGTGGCTCTATTTTTATAGAGCACTCTCCAGAGCTGCGTCCCGTAAGAGTCTTCTTTGCCTGAGAGATTCGCAACTTTTGCTTGCTCCTTCGGCGCTGCGCAACCATCGCACAGTCTCTCCCCCTACCTTCATCCGCTGATCGTTTTACTTTTATTAGAACAGTTTTTCATGTTTTATCTTTAATTGGTACATACTAGAAAAGAAAGTCATAAATCTAATTTATTCATACATTATCTTAATATAACTTACAGAATTCGACGAATTGTCTGTTTTCTTCTACTCATATCCTACCAAGACGATTCAAAAGGTGCAATAGTTTCTTTTAGGAAAGGATGTACAACACATGAAAATCGACATTCAATTTGACAATGATTGGCAAGAACAATTTTTTGAACGCCTAGATCAAGATGGTCCCTTTGCTAGTTGGGAATTAGCGCGTTTAGCTTATGAAGCTGAGCAACATCAAACGATTCCAGCTTTCCAAGGACTCATAGCTCCTAACCATCTCCCACAATTAAGTCCATTCCCTCATCAAATAGAAGTTGCTAATACAGTAATTGAACAGATGAATGGAAAAGCGATTCTCGCTGATGAAGTTGGGCTTGGGAAGACAATTGAAGCGGGTCTAATTTTAAAAGAATATATGATTCGTGGACTTGTGAAAAAAGCTTTAATCCTTGTGCCTGCCTCTCTTGTTTCTCAGTGGGCAATCGAGCTTAACACAAAGTTTTTTATTCCAGCCACCCCTCAACGGAAAACGTATGTGTGGGAACAATGTGATGTCGTTGTGGCCTCAATTGATACGGCTAAAAGGCAACCCCATCGAGATATAGTGATGAGCCAATCCTATGACCTTATTATTATTGATGAAGCGCATAAACTCAAAAATCCAAAAACAAAAAACTATGAATTTATTCGCAACCTTAAGAAGAAGTTTTGTTTATTATTAACGGCAACTCCCGTACAAAATAAACTAGAAGAAATCTTTAACCTTGTCTCTCTGTTAAAACCGGGTCATCTTGGTGATATTTCTAGTTTTGAAAAAGAGTTTAGATCGAATAAGCGCTCACCGAAAAACGATGAAAAACTTCGAGAGCTGGTCAGTAAAGTAATGGTCCGTAATAGAAGAGAAGAAACAGGTATTCAGTGGACTAAAAGAGTCGTAGAAACGATTCCTATCACATTTAGTCAAAAGGAACGTGAATTCTACGATGCTTTGCAAACTCTTAAAGGGGACTCTAGCCACTTTTCTTTGATTACACTCCAAAGAGAAATTTGTAGTAGTCGTGAAGCTGCTTTTATGACATTAAAAAATATGATTGAGAAAGCTCACAAAGAAGACCGGGCCATCCCACAAGCTGAAAAACTGCTTAACATGATCGGTGAAATTGATGGACATGCAAAAGCAGAAAAAGCATTGGAGCTGGTAAAATCCATTAATGATAAAGTCATCATTTTCACGGAATATCGAGCAACCCAACTTTATCTCCAATGGTACTTAAAACAAAATGGTATATCTTCTGTCCCATTTAGAGGCGGATTTAAACGAGGAAAAAAAGATTGGATGAGACAATTGTTTGAATCTCATGCACAGGTATTAATTGCCACAGAAGCAGGTGGAGAAGGCATTAACCTACAGTTTTGTAGTCATATAATAAACTTTGATTTGCCGTGGAATCCAATGAGAATCGAACAACGTATAGGCCGTATCCATCGACTCGGACAAAAAAATGATGTTCACATTTATAATTTTGCTGTAGAAGACACCGTCGAACAACATATCTTAAAATTACTTTATGAGAAAATCCATTTGTTTGAAGCAGTTATCGGTGAACTCGATGAAATCTTAACGAGGATTGATCTTCCTTCAATTGAAGAACATGTAAAAGATATTATCGTCCACTCAGACTCTGATGGAGAAGTAAAAATAAAATTAGATCACCTTGCCGCTATTATGACCGAAGCAGCAAGCGAGAAAGAAAATGATGGAGGTGATGAGCTCGATGCAACAGCAACAAATTCATAATTTCCTAGAACGTTATTTTATTGCAAATGATAGCTCAGTCCTTGAAAATTCATCCACCCACTTAACCATTCAGCTCTCGATTGAGCTTGATAAATTATTAATGAATCGACCCTTTTATTGGCATTATTTAGAAAAGACTGGCGGTACACCTAACCCAATGCAAGTTACCTTTATTACTGACAAAGCAAATGCTCCTGAGGATCTAAGGGGAGAACCGATTCATTTTGGATCTCCTCGCCTTCATCAATTATTTGCTTCGACTAGAACGTTAGGCGGTTTTATTAGGTTGTATGAACAAGTTCCTATTCAAGGACATACTTCGACACCCCTTCAACCATGGTTATGTCTAAATACCAAAGTATCTTTTCAATGTGATCGAAAGAAAGACGTCATTCTATCTCTTGGTCTTAATTTAATTCATGGTCAAATCGTGCCAGGATTTTATGATTCAATTCAAGGAAAACAATTAAAATCAACAATTCCAGATTATTGTTTTACTTTATCACCACTCATCACACCTAAAAGCGGGATTATTCGCTTACAGAAAATGGTGCAAACGTATGCTGAAAATGAAGATTCAACTTGGGCTGAGGATGCAATGAACAGGTGGGGAGCAGATCTTGCCTTACTCGAGAAATTTTATGAAGAATATGATGAAAAACCTGAGAGTTATGAGTTAGAAAAACAGGCCCTCACCGAACAATATGAACCTAAAATTATCGTTGAGATCATTAATGGTGGAATTTTTTATTTACAACAACAAGTCTTCCACTAAACAAAAAAACTCCCTCATCGGATAGATAAGGGAGTTTTTTCATTAAGCTGTTGCGCCGCCACCAGCGACGATTGAGATAATAGTCATGACTGAGAACCAGCCAAATACAGCAAGTGATAATGCAGCAAAACCTACTGCAAAGAAGTTCTTTCTACGCATTTCGCGCACAATTCCTACTGCAGAAAGGATCGCTACTAATAGAAAAGTAATTGCTAAAAACATATGGTCTCACCCTCCTTATGTATGTAACTCAGTACCCAGTTTGTACATCTTATTATAAACAAAACCATGTCCTCAAACAAGAGGATATTAAGCTTAACACGGTACAATAGCGAAAAAGCACTGAACAAAAAATCATCCGATTGAGTAAAGGTTTCTTATAAGCTTCACCCTCTTACCTTCAGTATACTCAAAAAGCAAGGAAAATTACAGACAAAAAAATTGGTACCTGTGAACGTTTTAAGTCGATAACAAAATGAGCATACCTTTGTAACATCTGATAGAAGATAGTAAGATAAAGGTGATAGTATGAGAAAAGGAAGACGGAGGAGATAAAATGAACTGGACACAAATCCCACTAGGGCCATTGCAAACAAACGCATACGTACTAATGAATAAAAATAAAGAAGCTGTTATTTTTGATCCAGGTGGTAATGGACCTGAGTTTATTAAATGGCTAAAAGATCAATCCATTAAACCGTTAGCAATTTTATTAACCCATGCTCATTTTGATCATATCGGTGCAGTAGATGAGGTACGAGATGCATTCAATTGCCCTGTATACATCCATCAAGAAGAAAAGCATTGGTTAACAGACCCCAATAAAAATGGTTCATCACGCTTTTTAGGTGATGCTGCTATTTCAACTCAACCTGCTGATCATCTTTTAACTACTGAAGACCCCATACATATCGGCGAGTTTACATTCGAGGTTTTTCACACCCCTGGTCACTCACCAGGTAGTGTCTCCTATTATCTTGCTTCAGAAGGTATCGTGTTCTCAGGAGACGCTCTTTTTAAACAAAGTATCGGAAGAACTGATTTACCCGGAGGAAACCACGAACAGTTAATAAAAAGTATCCATTCAAAATTATTAGAGTTACCCGAAGAAACTACCGTCGCATCAGGACACGGTCCTACAACAACAATAGGAGAAGAAATGGATGAAAACCCTTTCTTATCCGGATTTTAAGCAAACAAAAAACGTTGTTCCAATACGGAGCAACGTTCTTTTGTGTGTATATGTACCGAAGATCCTAGTGACCTCCAAAACTTGGTACTAATAAGAAAGTTGAATAGTACGTAAAACCAACGAAGAAAATCGTTAAGTACGCACCAAAAATGTAAATATACACACGTTCTGATAAGTTTAAATAGCTTAGTGCTAACAATGCACCTGTTTGGGCAAAGAATAGCAAAGCCATGTTAAGCATATCACCAACAAAGAACAAGACTGAGAAGATACCTGTCCAGAAAGCTAAAACACGATACATGCGCTCCATTTGCTTACTCCCTCCTTCTTTTGCAATCACTATCCGTCAATTGGAAGTCATAATGCTGGTTATCTAATTATAGAGTACAAACTTATTATATACGAGATAAACTTTGATTGTAAATGCTTGATCAGTGGCAAATGTGTGTCACATGGATTTAAAACGACATTTACTAACATATTTATCAAGATTCACTTTAATTACTTGGTGATTTTTGCCTATTTTTTTGATGCTCTTTTTTTAAAAAACAGACTGATAGCTAGTGGTACAATTCCAAAAGTACGATAAGCAAATGGAGGACGTTCTGCTTTCTTTGCAGCTTTCTCTTTTTTTCTAACTTCTTTTGGTTGATCAAGCTTTAAAACAAATTGTTGTGTTAAAAACTTTACATAGTCATTCAATGACACGATCATCACCTCAACGATTATTCGTTTTAGTATGACCATATTTCAATCTACTTAAGCATAAGTGATTTTAATTCTTCAACCAAATTTAGAATCGACTTACCGGTTGTGTCGATCTGAATATCAGCCTCTCTATAAAAGGGAAGCCGTTCCTTAAACATTGCTGAAATCTGTTCTTTGTTTTTTTGTTTTAATAATGGTCTAGAGTGATCCATTGAAGTACGGCGAATCACTTCTTCTATTTCACAATCAAGAAAGACGACTTTACCTGATTGTTTCATGATTTGTCGATTTTCTTCACGTACTACAATTCCTCCCCCAGTCGTAATAATAGCTCTTTTATTCAAAAGATTGCGAAGTGCCTCTGTTTCAAGGGATCTAAAATAGTCCTCCCCTTTTTCTTCAAAAATAGTCGAAATAGACGTCCTGTAGGTCTGCTCAATCCATTGGTCCGTATCAATTACTTGATAGCCAATCGCCTTCCCTAAGGCTTGGCCTACAGTCGTTTTTCCAGAACCCATAAATCCTGTAAGATAAATTTTCTCATTCACGCCTTGATACCCCCCAATATTCCTTTATCACATGATGATTAGGATCATAATAAAATTGCGCATTTCGAGTACGAGAAGGCTCCTTAAGAGTCGCTCGCATCGCTACATGCCATTCACTTTCGTTTTTAGTCACTACTACAAGTGTAACGACCCCACCATCATATGAAAAGGAAAATGTTGAAGAGTTTCCGTTAGAACTTACCTCCTCTAAAAAATCCACTATACTCATTTGCAAGTATGAATCTAATTGGATTATATGATTTTGTTCTGCAATAAACCTCTTTTCTTGTAGATAGATATTTGTATGAGTTAGAAAACCAAACAGTAAAAGGGTGCACAATATTAAAACGATGGGATACACAAATCCTCGTTCATTCTTCATCCCTAACCCCATACATAGGCATCATCACACGACTCGCTTCCTGACCATCAATTAGCTTCACATCGCATCTTAGGCGGGGTAAATCCTTTACGCATTGAAAGTATTCAACCCGAAAAAGCATGGGAACATAGCCTGTATTTTTTGCAAACCGCCGAACTTGCATGCCTTCTACATGTCGATAACTAATATCACGGCCATCTCCTTTTATAAGGATTAATTCTTTGTCCAAAACGCGCATCTCAACAGATTCTAGCAGATCATCATTTAACTGGTTCATAAATATCATTAATTCAAATTGTCCATGAGTATCAAAATTTTTTGAAGAACCGATCAGCTTTGTCATAAGAGGAAAAAGACTTATTATGATTACAAGGAGGCTAATAACAATTAAGCTTTCAAGTAACGTAAAGCCCATTTCATCTTTTAGCATGCAGACACCTCTTGTAATCCCGTTTATTTTCACCAACAAAAGATAAACAAACGAGGTAAACATTCGTGGCAGGATCTGTGAATTCTTCTTTTTTAACCCACGAATCTAATTCAATCGGTGGTTGATCCACTAAATAGAGTTGAATTAATTCTTGAAGATGATGAAGGACTTTCTCCTCTTGTTTAAGAGTTAACCTTTCATTATATACAACCAAAAATGCAGGCAGGATCACCATTGAGCATATTGCTAATAGCAGGAAGGACATCATCACTTCTACTAGCGTGAACCCTTTAGAATTTCCGATAATCAACTCTCCCCTTTCCTAATAGAATGGTAAACCGGTACGTATGCCCGCCCACTTCTAATAACATCGTTCCAGAATACATCGGGTTTCCATTATACAAAAATCTAATATTAGTAAGTGGAAGGCTACTGGAGTGAAAAATCATTGTTTCATCCATAAAAGATCGTCGTAAAAGAATATCGTTGGAAGTACCTCGAATGATGTATTCTTTCCCTGTTTGGTTTATTGACACTTCGATTGTGCGTCCATGTGCCATCGCTAAGTGTTGGGCTAGAAGTAAGTCTTCTTTAAATTGTTTAGCTACTTCTTCTGTTTTATAACTGTTCCAGGAGTTGGGAAGAAAAATGATGGGTAGTAATAAGAGGATTGATAAGATTAAAAGAGTGACAAGTAATTCAGTCAACGTATGACCAGATTGTGAGGATTGCCTATTAATCGGAAACAACTTTACCATTTTCAAGCTTTAGTTGTTCTCCATTAGGACATGTTGTCGTCTCAGTATAGCCCTCATCTGCAAGAGCTTGGAGTGTAGATGGTTTTGCATTTTCTTCAATTTCATAAGCATGCACTTGTGTTTGAAGAAGTTTTATAGTGGCTTCACACCCTTTTGAGCCCGCAACATCATTATTTTTTGTCATATTAGGAATAGCAATTAATAAGAGGATCGAAATAATCATTAAAACAACCAACATTTCAACAAGTGTAAATCCTTTTTGATTAAATAAATACTTTTTCAATTGGCATCACCTCGGGGATAGGGTATCTTGCGGGAAACTGAATGAAGAACATAGAGGAATCTTAAAGCTCCTTCCCTCCTTTCTTTTGTCATTGTTTGCTATAATTAGACATCAAGCAAACAAATTCCTTCTTCATCTCAAAAAAAGCGAGGTTTTTTCAGTTGCAAAATTTATTATTGTTTTTCATCCGTATCTATCAAAAATTCATTTCACCGATAAAGCCTCCAACATGTCGCTTCTATCCTACATGTTCTCATTACGGCATTGAAGCAATTCAACGGTTTGGCGCACTTAAAGGGGTCTACTTGACGATAAAACGATTAAGTAAGTGTCACCCTTTTCATCCAGGTGGAATTGATTATGTACCAGAAAAAGAAAAAGAGACGTCAAAAAGCTAGCTAAACATAATTAGTGTATAGCTAGCTTCCTATAGGAGGAACCCTATTTTATAAAACGTTAAAAGTAACAAAAAAACTTGTACTCATAATGAGTACAAGTTTTTAAAAGTGCGGGTGAAGGGAGTCGAACCCCCACATCATAAGATACTAGATCCTAAGTCTAGCGCGTCTGCCAATTCCGCCACACCCGCATATTAAAATATATGGTGAGCCATGAAGGACTCGAACCTTCGACCCTCTGATTAAAAGTCAGATGCTCTACCAACTGAGCTAATGGCTCTAACTAAAATGGTGACCCGTACGGGATTCGAACCCGTGTTACCGCCGTGAAAGGGCGGTGTCTTAACCGCTTGACCAACGGGCCATACTTAAAAGTGGCGGAGAAGGAGGGATTTGAACCCTCGCGCCGCTCACGCGACCTACACCCTTAGCAGGGGCGCCCCTTCAGCCACTTGGGTACTTCTCCATGGCTCCACAGGTAGGACTCGAACCTACGACCGATCGGTTAACAGCCGATTGCTCTACCACTGAGCTACTGTGGAATGGTGGGCCTGAGTGGACTCGAACCACCGACCTCACGCTTATCAGGCGTGCGCTCTAACCAGCTGAGCTACAGGCCCATGAAAAAAATAAAAAGCGGGTGATGAGAATCGAACTCACATCATCAGCTTGGAAGGCTGAGGTTTTACCACTAAACTACACCCGCATGTTTCTTTTAAATTTCAAATGGTGCGCCCTGAGAGATTCGAACTCCCGACCTTTTGATTCGTAGTCAAACACTCTATCCAGCTGAGCTAAGGGCGCTAGAGACTAAGCGGAAGACGAGATTCGAACTCGCGACCCCCACCTTGGCAAGGTGGTGTTCTACCACTGAACTACTTCCGCAAAGAAATGGCTGGGCTAGCAGGATTCGAACCTACGCATGACGGAATCAAAATCCGTTGCCTTACCGCTTGGCGATAGCCCAAAAATAAAAATGGGGCGACTGATGGGAATTGAACCCACGAATGCCGGAATCACAATCCGGTGCGTTAACCACTTCGCCACAATCGCCATAATTATAAATGGTGGAGGGGGACGGATTCGAACCGCCGAACCCGGAGGGAGCGGATTTACAGTCCGCCGCGTTTAGCCACTTCGCTACCCCTCCACTATAATTTTTAAAATGGCGGTCCGGACGGGACTCGAACCCGCGACCTCCTGCGTGACAGGCAGGCATTCTAACCAACTGAACTACCGGACCATTTTGGTTGCGGGGGAAGGATTTGAACCTCCGACCTTCGGGTTATGAGCCCGACGAGCTACCGAACTGCTCCACCCCGCGACGTTAGATACATATAGAATAAAATTTAAATAAATATGGCGGAGGAAGAGGGATTCGAACCCCCGCGCGGTTTAACCCGCCTGTCGGTTTTCAAGACCGATCCCTTCAGCCGGACTTGGGTATTCCTCCGCTATATAATTGGTGGAGCCTAGCGGGATCGAACCGCTGACCTCCTGCGTGCAAGGCAGGCGCTCTCCCAGCTGAGCTAAGGCCCCCCTATGTAAAAGGCTATATCTTAAAGGCTTGTCTGTATGGTGAATTTTGTTCACCAGCGACGATTAATAATGTACCATGAAACAACATACAAACACAAGCCTTTTTTACAAAAAAAATTATTTTCATTAAAAAGGCTTGTGTCCTACCTTCTCTGATCCTTATTGCAATGTCCCGATCATTTGAAACATCGGCAGCATAATCGCTAAAAATAAAATAAAAATAAAAGCTCCTAACACAATAAAAATAACTGGTTGCAAGAAATCCATTATCTTATTTAACTTTTCTTCTAATTCACTATAAATAATTCCGCTAAAATTATCGAGGTCGCTTCCTAAATGCCCTGTCCGTTCTCCGTTTTCCACCACAAACGAAAGTTCTCTTAAAAAATAATCTCTTTCTCTGACTAATTCATAAAAAGGCCTACCAAGTTGAAGTTCTACTTTTATTGAAATCACTTCTTGTTGAAAAAAAGGTAGATGAGGTTGTTGCTCGAAAATATTCAATGCGTCTTGAAGAGAGGTACCGGATCGAAGTAAGCGTCCGACTTGAAGAGAAAAAAAGTAGGTACATAGCTGTTTAACCCAAGCAGACAACCAAGGAATCTTCAATAAGGATTCCACACGCCTTTTTGGTGACCACTTATGCTTAAAAAGAAGAAAATAACTTAATCCACTCAGTGTAAATAAAAGAAGGGCAAAGCCAAGATATGGCATCAAAACTAAAAATTTTAGTACCATCACTGTAAGTAATGGGGGCTCTCCTTGCATTGACAAAAAAAGTGAATTGAAGTGAGGAATTACAAATTGATGTAGTACCAAAAGGACCACTAGACAAATCCAAATAAGCAAAATAGGATAACGCATTAATTTAAATAATTGTTGTGTTGTTTGAAGACGCTTTTCTAATAAAGTACCTGCATGAATAAAGCCATCACTTACATCACCGTGGAATTGATAAAAATAAAGAAAGGAAACGATGTCTTTAGGTATCGGTAAAAGAGAAAAAGCTTTATGAATTTCTTGACCACTTTTTAAAGCTAGTTTCACTTCACTGAGCCTTTCTACTATAACGATCGGCTGGTGAATAAGCATAAAGGAAAGAGCATCTTCCATCGAATATCCCTGTTTAAGCAATACTCCTAGTAAACGAAAACATTTTGCATAAGACATATGGTTTGAATGTTTTTTAAATAGCCCTATCACCCCTTCCACCCTCTTTCTAGCTCTTCTCGATCAATGAAGCCTAGAGCCCATGCCTTCCTAGCTTGGTGAGGTAAAGTGTTAAGCTTTCGAGTATGACCTGATTCAATCATTTGATGAATGTGCAATCGATTATCAAATGTGTATAAGGCTGCTCTCTTATTAATTCGAACATCTCCAAAATAGACACCTTCATCTCCTTCAGAGCTTTTGACATTTACTAAATATTGCATAGCAACCGATTGTAACGCTTCCTTTATGTCATGTGCTGAAACACCAAATTCACGTAACCTTAAGAGTGCAGAATAATTATTGTTCGCATGAATAGTAGCAAAAACAAGATGTCCAGTGAGTGCTGCACGCACAGCCAACTTTGCACTAGCTGCATCACGTATTTCTCCAATCATCAGAACATCCGGATCATGTCTCAAAGCAGCCCTCAAGCCTACTTCAAATGATATTCCAGCTTTTTCATTGGTTTCAATTTGAATGAGTGAATGTAAGGACCTCTCTACAGGGTCTTCAATGGTAATAATTTTCTTATGATGCTTCAATAAAATATCATCTAATAAAGCATAAAGGGTCGTTGTTTTACCAGATCCAGTTGGACCAGCAATTAAACACAATCCATAAGGCAAGGCAGTAATATTGTTCAATGTGGAACGATTTGAGTAGAGAACAGGAAGGGTGGATAATGGTTGAGCGGAGCTTTGAGGGAGAATTCGAATAGCTAGACTTTCTTTAGATCGTGTGGGCAGAGTGGATAATCGTAAATTATATAAGCGCTGTTTCACTTCGATGGTCATAGAATTACTTTGAGGCAAGCGCCTCTCCCCTATGTCCATGCCACATGTGTATTTTAAGTGGCCCATTAATCGATCACCTAGGATGAGTGGAATTTGTTTAAAATCATATAGCTTGCCATTTATTCGCAATTGGATGAGCCAAGCTTGATCAATTGGAACTAGATGGATATCGGAAGCAAAAAATCCAACGGCTTCATTAATGAGCCCTGCACTTATTTTTTCAACTTCATACAATCACATCACTCCTTTCGTTCCCTTGTTATTCGACATGTGTTAAAAAAATCCTTTATCATTTTTGTATAGGAAATTGCAATCAGGGTAATCTATAAGTACAGAGCGATGGGCTATAGCCAAGTGGTAAGGCAACGGACTTTGACTCCGTTATGCGCTGGTTCGAATCCAGCTAGCCCAGTATACCGAAGGAGGACATGAATCTTATCATTCATGTCCTCCTTTTTAATCATGTCGTCATTTTTTTTGCATAGGCTATAGAAACTTCCTATGTTAGCTGGGTGATGTATATATGAAGATCCTACAAGAATTCAAAGAGTTTGCAGTTCGTGGAAATGTAATTGATATGAGTGTAGGCGTTATTATCGGCACAACCTTCGCTAAAATTGTAGAATCATTAGTGCATGATGTGATCATGCCGCCATTTAGCGTGTTATTCGGACAAGTTGATTTTTCTAATCTATACCTTAATTTATCAAATCGTCGCTTTGACACCTTTTCAGAAGCTGAAGCTGCTGGGGTGCCTATGCTTAATTATGGTTCCTTCCTCAATCACATCGTTCATTTTATGATTGTTGCTTTTATCCTTTTTTTATTTGTAAGACAAATGAATAAAATAAGAAGACCTAATGAAGATCCATTGATTGATATGAAAACAAAGCTTTGCTCCTTTTGCTTTAAATCAATTGCTTATAAAGCAACCAGATGTCCGCACTGCACCTCTGAATTAGAAGCTAGACGACTGAATGCTTTAAAGCCATCTCCTCTTAAAACAACGATAAAAAGGCGATCTAAATCACTTTGATTTCCATCGCCTTTCCTTAGACTTTTTAATGCGAATTAAAGTAGTAGAAGGTTGTTTCTTAATCCATCTTATAAATTTCTTTAATTGCTCGTCATCCTTTAAACGATCAATGGTCGTCAATCGAATGGCTATTTCTGTATTCGTGTACAAGGCATGAATTTGTTTATGACAGGGGATGCATAGCTGAGCTTTCTCTAAATGAGCCCCACCTTCCTCTCTCGGTATCAGATGGTGAATCGTTAATTTTACATTTACCCTCTCGCAAAGTTCACATGTCCCGACACGCTGTTTCTTCATCGAAATAGCTCCTTCACCTTTATTTCATATCGGACCTCTACCCTCTCTTAACCTCTATAAACTTCCGTCCTCTTTCATTTGTTTATATTGGATGTAGGTAATGAAAAGGAAGTTTAACCCTATTAACGAAGCGATGAATGGACCGAACAAAAATTCCTGTCCTATTATCCAACCGTAACCAAACAAAGAAAGGGATAGCAGTGTTACAACGATTCCTGCAGAAAAAAAAGTAATCATTCTAATTCCTCCTTACGTATGATGATGTCTTTTCTAAAATCAGCCCACCTTTAGCATGAAATCTGCTAGGATAGAAAGGTATTTTAATTCGTTTATGATTTTTAAAGTTAGGAGGCTCCCACTTGAAAACAGCTTTATATAAACAAAAAATTATTCACATTCCATCACTTGACAGAAGTGAATGGCAACAATTTCATAATGCTAGTATTCGTCAAGAGACAACTTGTATGCATTGTGGTGAGCCAATGCGATTTCATATAGGGATCTATGATGCTCCATCATTCATCCACCCCACCACTACTCTTGATTGTCAAAAAGAAGTTCTAGCCTATGAAGAAAGCTTGATAAAAAAACAGATACAACCAAAGGAGCTACTTCCTGTAACTAATACAAATGGCTTTAGTATGCCAAAAAGAAGATCGATTTCTACATCTGAAATACACGCTGATGACCCGTGGCGTGGTCCTGAAAACGTAAAAGCGATACCCCCTTTCCCTCTTACTAAAAAGGAGAAAAATGAATCGTTGACCGGCTACAGAGCTTCTTTAAAAGAGCAGGATATATTATTAGATGATCAACAATGGCAGGCGGCTACTACGACGGAGGGGCCATTGTTAATTTTAGCGGGAGCTGGAAGTGGGAAGACGCGTGTCTTAACAACAAGAGCAGCATATATGCTCACTGAGAAAGATTATTCACCAAAAGAAATGATTTTAGTCACCTTTACTGCCAAAGCAGCAAAGGAAATGAAAGAGCGGATGACGATCTACCCAGGTCTAAATCGTCAAATGTTGCAACAATTGGTCGTAGGAACCTTCCACAGCATCTTCTATAGAATGCTCATGCATCATAGTCCGGAACAATGGAATAGTACCCACTTATTAAAATGGGATTGGCAAAGAGACCAGATGCTAAAAGAAGCGGGACGCGAAATTCATTTAGATGAAAAAGAATTTGCTTATGATCAAGCCCTGACTCAAATAAGTTGGTGGAAAAACCATATGCAAAACCCAAGCCAAATCAAACCTCAAGACATTTGGGAAGAGCGTGCAGCCTATTTGTATAAACGTTATGAAGAAATGAGACAAAGAAAAGGATTGTTTGATTTTGATGATATGTTAATCGGTTGTTATGATCTTCTGAGCACTAATCAAAAGCTTTTAGAACGATACCAAGAACGTTTTTCATACGTTTCAATCGATGAATTTCAAGATATAAATAAGGTTCAAGTTGAACTTATCAGCCTACTTACAAATCCATCTAAAAACCTTTGTGTAGTTGGGGATGATGATCAATCGATTTATGCTTTTCGCGGCAGTGACCCTGATTATATCCTTTCATTTACTTCTTCCTACCCAGAGGCAAAAGTAGTCATCCTTAATCAGAATTATCGTTCCAATCACCCAATCGTCCAAGCTGCAAATAATGTGATTGCAACGAACCGGACTCGTTTTAACAAACAATTATTTGCTCAATATACAGAGGAACTTCCACCTATACTCTTTTATCCTTATGATGAAGAGGAAGAAGCAACGATGATCGTCAATGATATTAAGAGCCGAATAGAAAAAGGGGAAAACCCTAACGATTTTGCAATACTATTCCGCACGAATGTAACCTCACGGGCTTTATTTGAGCGCATGGTTACCTCAAGCATCCCTTTTTCAATTGAAAATGATGGTGATTCTTTTTATCGCAGAAAAACGGTTCGTAAAGTGCTTGCCTATCTCCGCCTTAGTTTAAACCCAGATAATGGACAAGCAATCCAAGACCTAATTGGTGCGCTATTTTTGAAGCAACAGGTGTTACAAGATTTAAAAGCATTAACGATTACAGAAGACTGTACATTTGTTGAAGCTCTTACCCATTTAAGTGGGCTACAGTCCTTTCAACAGAAGAAATTACAAAAGCTTCCGGATCAATTTAGACAAATCAAAAAGAAAACGCCTGAAGATGCCATCAGTTTTATTGAACAGGAAATGGGATTAAAGGATTATCTTAAGAAACAAGGAAACGAAGGAAATAAGCTAGAACGCGGTTCAGACGATGTACGCGACTTAAAAGTTTCAGCAAGACAACACACTACGATCGAATCGTTCCTTGAGCATGTTGACCATATGATTGCGAAACAAGAAGAAGCAAAGAAGCAACCTGTAAATAGTGAAGCTGTTCAACTTTTAACCATTCACCGAGCCAAAGGATTAGAGTACAAACATATCTATATACTTGGAGCAGTTGAGGGGTCCCTCCCACATGATTATGCCTTAGACGCTTGGCGTGAAGGAAATGATAAACCACTAGAAGAAGAAAGACGATTGATGTATGTGGCGATGACAAGAGCTGAAACGTCACTATCCATCTCAGTCCCTACGATGAGACGGGGAAAACGAGCACATCCTTCGCGATTTGTCCGTGAAGTGAATCGCTTAGCTCAAACACAGCAAAAAAAGAGAAGTGCTACGTTATCAGGAGGGTTACGATGAAACATCAAGATATTATAGAAGCAACCACCCAATGGGTGAGGGAACAATTATGGAATGAGCATACAGGTCATGATTGGCATCACATAGAACGTGTTACTAAAACAGCAAAAGCATTGGCCCTAAAAGAGCACGCTGACCTTGTCGTTGTTACCCTTTCTGCCCTTGTTCACGATTTGGCAGATGATAAAGTGGTAGAAAGTGAAGAGGGCGGTTTACAGGCTATCAAAGCTTGGTTCAGCGAAAGAAAACTAGATAAAGAGACGATTGATCATATCTTATCTATTATTACTTCCATGTCCTTTAAAGGTGGGAACGGAGAACCGATGGCTACTATTGAAGGTCAAGTTGTTCAAGATGCTGATCGTCTTGATGCATTAGGGGCAGTTGGAATTGCACGTACATTTATATATTCCGGGAGTAAAGGTCAACCGATGTATGATCCCAGCTTACCTACTAGAGAATCGATGACGCTAGATGAATATAGAAATGGAAATTCATCTGCCATTCATCATTTTCATGAGAAACTACTAAAGCTAAAGGACTTGATGAACACTGATGCAGGGAGGTCATTAGCCAAAGAGCGCCATCAGTTTATGGAACAGTTCCTTGATCAATTTCACAACGAATGGAATGGCACACTTGAAGAAGGAAGGGGCTAACCCCTTCCTTCCCTTACAATCATTCAATTATCCTTGCAAGCAACTCATGGTTGTAGATAACTTTTGGGTGGTCAGGCAAATAAATGGACGCTTTTTTATTATGGTCAAACGCTTGTTGATATTGCTTAAGCTTGTAATAACATACACACAATTGCAAATGTGGGTACCAAGATGAATAAGCCGGAAAACTGAAGCTCCATTGATTACTATCCGTCCTTATTGATAATGATTCATTATACCAGACAATGGCTGATGCATAATCTTTTTTCCTTAAATAATAATCCCCTAAGCGACAGCTCATTTCTGGGCGAATTTTTTTAGAAAACTGAAGAGATTCAATCAAAGCTTTTCGTTCTTCTTCTGGCTGCTCAAGCATTTTAAAACAATCCGCTTTGAAAATACATGAGAAGAACTTATCTTCACTCCATCCATCTTCAGAAGCTATATTAGATTCATATGCCTTGATGGCTCGGTTAAATTTTTTATTTTCTCTTAGTTCATTGCCATAATAGAAGTGATCTCTAGCAGAAAAGGTATCCCCACGCTCAATTTTCTTTTGATAGATATCAAGATTTCGACTGACTGAGTGTTTTTCTTTTTTATGAGTAATCGCTACATCGGAATGAATAATAGTACCATGGACCTTTAAATAATTATGAACATCTCCACACCATTTAAAATTCCTCGTTCTTTTTACCAATCTATTTCTACGGTACTTCAAGGTGACATTACCATAATTATCTAAACCCGCATGATAATACATGGAAACCGAATCAACCGAGGGATCCAATGTCTCTTTAAGCTTATTTAATTTCAGTTGATCTTTCTTCTCAATTACATCATCTGCATCAAGGTATAAAATATAATCTTTGGTGGCATGATCAAATGATGCGTTCCTCGCAGCAGCAAAATCTCCATTCCATTTATAAAAGAACACTCGGTTTGTATATTCTTTCGCTATCTGAACAGTGTTATCAGTAGACCCTGTGTCTATTATGTTTATTTCATCAACAAGGTCTACCACAGAATCTAAACATCTAGCTAATAATAGTTCTTCATTTTTTACGATCATACAGAGGCTAATTGTAACCATTTTTCCTCCTTTTTAAGCAAGGGAAAATACTTAGAGTCGGTAAACATGTGAATAATTGTCTTCAAAACAATTCCTTGTATCAAAAATTAATTGAGCTTCATTGAGGATTCTTTGATAATCTAGTTGCGAATGGTTGCAGAGTAAAACTATACAGTCATAGTCACCTAAGTTATCCAAACTGCTCGCTTTCTTTTCTTCCCTATTGATAGTGATATTTTCAATATACGGATCATGATAGGAGACTAGATATCCAGCTGAGACCAATTCTTCAAAAATAGTGATAGCACTTGATTCACGGACATCATTTGTATTAGGTTTGTATGTTAAACCAATAAGCAGTAATTTACTTTGAGGGGTTACCATATTCCTTTTTAAAAGGTGGGTTATCCTGTTCACTACGTAACGAGGCTGCTCATCGTTTATTTTCTTCGCCAAATCAATAAATGGCGTTTTCAACCTTAATTGCTCTGCTTTCCACTTTAGATATAAGGGATCTACTGGAATACAATGCCCTCCAATACCAGCGCTTGGAAAATATGGTGTGAATCCGTATGGCTTCGTACTTGCTGCTTTCACTACATCCCATATGTCTATATCCATTACATGACAAAGCCTCCCTATGTCATTGATAAAAGAGATATTAATAAATCTTTGGGTATTTTCCACTAGCTTAGTCATTTCTGCAACTTTTGGTGAAGTGACCGGCACTAGTGATTCAAAAACACTTTCATAAATCGATTCCACCTGATTTAAACATGCCTCGGTAACTCCACTAACAATCTTTGGTATTTGTTCAAAAGGTAACGTTTGATTACCTGGATCAATACGTTCTGGAGAATAACCTAAAAAGATATCCACTCCAACGGTTCTTCCCATTTTCTCAAGAGTTGGTTTAATAACTTCTTCTGTAGTACCTGGATAAGTTGAACTTTCTAAAATGATAACTTGATTTCTTTTAATGTACGGGGTTGCGGCGTTAAGTGCAGCTTGTATATACGTTAAGTCAGGCTGATGAGTTTCAGATAATGGCGTAGGAACACATAATATGATCACATCCACCTCTCCTATAGCTGAAAAATCATCTGTAAAAGAAAAGGTTGCCGTATTTCTTAGTGCAGTCATTTCTTCATTTGTAATCGTTGAAAGATAAGATTTACCTTTTTTGTATTCACTTAGTTTAAATGGATCTATATCAATCCCTATGACATTAAAGTCTTTTGAATGAAATAACATGGCTAAAGGTAATCCAACATAACCTAGCCCAATAATTCCTACTTTTCTTTTCAAAATTCTCCCTCTCCTTTTTCCAAAGCTTCACATACTCTTGTATTAGTATGTTTGAGAGAGAAGAAGGGATCTGGATACTCACACAACTACTTAAAAATGGTGATTCATCTATAATTACATTTTTATTTCGCGTGCAGGACTACCAACTACAGTCATATTGTCCGGCACATCTCTTGTCACAACCGCACCCGCACCAACAACAGATTGCTTCCCAATTACGATATCAGGTAACAAAGTAGCATTATTACCAATCTTCGCTTGTTCTTTTATTGTGGGACCTTTATGAATACCTCTACCAGTAGCCATGTATTTATCATTAGACATCGAACAACAAGGTCCTATGAATACACGCTCCTCAATGGTTGTATCTGCCGTAATATAAGAACCTGTTTGTATAGTTACATAAGACCCAATACTCGTATTAGGTTCTACCATCACTTGTCTGCCGAGAATTGTATGTGTGCCTATATTGATTTGTTCCCTCATACTTACTTGGTCAGCAATAAGAACACCGTCATTTACTATGGAACCTCTATATAAAATAGCATGACTTCCAATTATCACATTATTTCCAATTTCCAAGGGTGGAAGTGTTCCCTTTGGTTTACGAGCCATCTTCTTATTCGAATTAGGACTTTTACCAAGAATAGTTAAATCCCCAATTTTCACATCACTACCGATCACTGTATCTTTTTTGATCATACAATAATGACCGATTTCAACGTGGTCCCCGATAATTACTCCATCTTCGATAATAGTATATTCGCCAATTTTAGTGTCCGATCCTATTTTAGCACTTTGATGAATATGCAATCATACTCCCCCTCATATTTTACCTTTCATCCAACTCGTTTCGAATGTGGATAGCGGTAAGTACGTTTTATTTTTATCAATAGCTGATTGATACAGAGCAAAGATAGCCTCTAATGCCCGCTCAGATTCCTTCCCATTGACTACATATGGTTGCTCGTTACCTTGTATGGAGTCTATGACTGCCTCATACATTCTAGTATGTTCATTTTGATCTTCTATCCAGGTTTCAAGTTCTTCTTGTGTTAGAGTTACACCCTCAACCTCAAAACGTTCAATCTCTTGTAATTTAGTACCCTTTAAAGCTACAGTTCCTTTCTCACCAAAAAGCCTGATAGAGTAACCGATGTTAGTAGGCAAGGTTATAGTATTTGCATGAAGGATCCCTTTAGCGCCACTTTTAAAAGTAAAGATACCCATTGCCGCATCTTCCGTTTCTTTTGAATCATTCTTCTTGATCAGACATCCATCAACATCAACTACATCCCCTAAAAACCAAACTAACAAATCAACTAGATGAATTCCTTGATTAATAAGCATACCTCCATCTAAATCCCATTTGCCTCTCCAATTCGCCTCCTTGTAATAATGTTCAGATCGGTTAATCTCTATTGTGATTGCACCATAATAAAGCTCTCCGAATAGCCCTTGGTTAAGCATTTCTTTAATCATCAAAATCGTCTTTATATAACGGAGTTGATAACATACAAACAATTTCTTACCACATTGATTGGCAAGCTGATGCAAATTCCTTGATTGGTCGAGTGTAAGTGCTAAAGGCTTTTCAACTAGAACATGCTTTTTTGCTAAAAGCGCTTCTTTAGTCATTTCTGCATGTAAACTCGAGATGGTCGAAATAATGACTAAATCAACGTTAGAATCATGAAGGAGACTTTTATAATAAGAATAGGTCGCTATCTTTTGTTCGCTTGATGACTGGATTCTTAAAAGTAAGTTATCCATGCTCTCTACTGAAATATCACTAAGAGCTGTAATTTTAACACCCTTTAACTTATTAATCGTATTCACATGTTTTTGAGCAATACGTCCACAACCAATAATACCAACTTTAATCGTCATCTTTACCAGGCTCCTTATATGCCTGAAGAACCTTGATTACTCTATCTTGCTCTTCATCAGAAAGGAAAGGGTGCATTGGTAGAGCTAATAGCACGTCAGCCTTTTGTTCAGATACCGGAAAATCACCTTTTTTGTATCCAAGGTTCTTATACACTTCTTGTAAATGAAGCGGAATCGGGTAATAAATCCCACTTGCTATATTATGTTGCTTTAAATAATCCATTAAATCATCTCTATGATCGTGTTCTATGCAATAAAGATGGTAAATATGTGACCCATTTGAAGCTGGGATTTTAGGGGTTTTCATTCCATTTATCCCATCTAGTGATTGATACTTCTTAGCTCGTTTAATTCGTACACTATTCCATAAATCAATTTTCTTTAAGCAAATACGGAGAATAGCTGCATGTATTTCATCTAATCGGCTATTGTATCCAATCTCATCATGATAATATTTCCTTGTGGAACCATGATGTCTAAGCTTTTTAATTTTTCTTGCAATCTCTTCATTGTTTGTCACTACTAACCCACCATCCCCTATAGAAGAAAGGTTTTTTGTAGGGAAAAATGAGTAACAACCAATATCTCCTACTGTACCAAGTTTTAACTCATGATTAGTTGCTCCAAAGGCTTGGCAAGCATCTTCGACCACAAATAAATTATGCTTCTTTGCAACTTGACATACCTTGTTTATGTCACATGACAGACCAAACAAATGAACTGGTAAAATTGCTTTTGTTCTTGAAGTAATAGCCGCTTCAATATAGGAAGCATCTATATTCAATGAGTCTTGATCGATGTCAACAAAAACGGGTTTTGCCCCTATTCTAGATATTGCTTCTGCAGTTGCAAAAAAAGTAAATGGTGTGGTGATCACTTCATCTCCCTTACCAATTCCTAATGCTTTCAAACTCAAAACAAGTGCATCTGTACCGTTTGCTACAGAGACTGAATAGGCAGTATTTAAATATTGACCAACCTCTAATTCAAATTGTTCTACTTCTTTTCCTAAGATATATTGTCCGCTATTTAACACATTCTCAATGGATGCAAGTACTTCCCTTTTTATGCTTTGAAATTGCCTATCAACATGTATTAATGAAATATGCTCTTCCATTCTTCCACATCCTTAAATTCATACTTTTCCATAAAGATAGCTGGTATCGCTTAAACTTCCAGCATTGAATGTCTATTACACTTCTGCTAATAAGCAAGGTTTCTGCTTTATTAATCAGAAACCTCACTCACACTTTTTTTACTCCAACCTTAAAATTGATAAAGTCGCTCCTGCTCCGTCCTGCAAAGTTACAACTTCTAATAACCCATAAAGCTCTAAAGAGATGGTCGAGTCTGCTGGTAGAGTTATAATCACATCTCCAGTAAAAGAACTTACTGTTAAAAGGGCATCTAGTGTCCCTTGCGGAAGCGGCTCACCGTTTACTACTAACCTCGCTCCAAGTAAAAGAGCAGCAGTCAACCTTACATTAAATGATATGAAGTAACGACCAGCAGTTTCTACTGTGAATTCTGTACTAGTTGCATTTGGTGTAATATCAGAAGATAAGTTTTGAGCATTAGGTAAAGGAATCGGAGCACTTCCAAGACCAATTGTAATAATCGTACCTTCTGTATTACTTGCAAAACCAGAAGTAGCTGTTACTATTGGTCCGTCGATTCCATCTGCTCCTGCTGGACCTGTTGGACCTGCTGGACCTGTTGGACCTGCTGGACCTGTTGGACCTACTGCTCCATCTATTCCGTCTACTCCTGCTGGACCTGTTGGACCTGCTGGACCTGCTGGACCTACTGCTCCATCTATTCCGTCTACTCCTGCTGGACCTGTTGGACCTACTGGACCTACTGCTCCATCTATTCCGTCTACTCCTGCTGGACCTGTTGGACCTGCTGGACCTATTGCTCCATCTATTCCATCTGCTCCTGCTGGACCTGTTGGACCGGGAGCACCAGGAGGACCTTGCCTTCCACGCTTCCCTCTTTTCCCTCGTTTACTCGCAGAGTTACTACAACAGTTCCAATTAGCTCTAGATTGATTAGAACAACACTTATTGCGTCCAAAAAACATCAATATAATAACCTCCTTTTATCTAGTCTTCTCTATGTTATTAAGCAATGAAAAAAACGCCTGTATTTATAACCAGTTTCATTGAACATCTCACATATTTATTCCTTAAAAAGCATATGTTTGTGTAAATGTCTGTTATAAATAGGAGGAGATTTTCTTGAATAAGCAACAGCAGTTATCTAAATTAACTCCCATTCAATTACAACAACGTCTCATTTACACCCAATCTGAACTTAATAAATACAAGAAAGAGGTTGATAAATACCAAAACAATTACCATTACAGCCTCATTGATGAGCTTCAAGAAAAGAACAAATTACTACATTCGGAAATGCAAGCAATAAAAGAAACACACATAAATGAGAAACAAGCGATAGTACAAGAATTGATGAGTGTCAAGCAACAGTTTCTAGAATTAGAAAAAAAGCACGCAACGACATTAGATGCTTTTAAAGAAGAAAAGATACAATGGTTAGAAGAAGCAGATAAATTGAAAAAGATGAATATAGTAGAGGAGAGTAGTGAGGAGTCTGTTCCGAAGCCTGCTGAAAATGATTCAGTTGAAACAAATGAACAAGAAGAAGCGGGCACACCGCACTGGTTCAATGAAATTATTAAGCAACACAAAAAGGACTAGCGAAATTATATTCCCCCAAAAAAGCTGTCATAGTGATATTATCCCCTTTAAGGAGACATTCGAAAAAAACCTCAGATATGATGAGGCTAGAGAATGAGACTTGGAGGGGATTTTCTAATGGAAAAAAAGGGCAAACCTTTCGTTAGTATACAAATGACTTCAAATTAAAGGCTGTAATGAAATATGTAAGTGGATCTGTAAGTTATACACAAGCTACTGATGACTTTTGGATTCGTCATTGTTCTCAGCTTAAAGTATGGGTGAAAAGTGGAGAGCGGGTGAGTCATTTGACATTCGATTTGGGGTATCTAATCCACTTAAAGGACGCGGACGAGAACACAATTTAAGTCTGTGGAAGAAGAATGAGACTATTTGAAAGCTCAGGTAGATTACTTAAATAAGCGGTATCCAAATCTGGCGGGGGAGGAAAGCAGGTCAAGACAAATAAACAAACGCGCACCAATAGAACATCGATGCGCGCTAGCTGCTATTCTTTTTTAGCTGTCTACTTTACAGGGGTGAGATCAGAGCAGGGAGTTTTGTTATTTAGCTACATATTTTCTCGAACAACAAGAGGAATCATCAACTCTTTCCTCTCTTCGTTTGAATATTCTTTCCTTTACAACCTTTTCAACTTTCTTTTTTTCCTTTTTACCTTTTACGAACTCTTTCTTCTTCCCACGCTCCATAATAGACTCCTCTTTTCTTTTTTATAAATACACTATGTTAATCTAAGAAAATGGTCTAGGCATTGGCCTATTTACCGATTCCAATTATGCATTCGCCTGTTTTCTAACAATCAATTAAATAAAAAATCACAAATTTAGCGGGCTGTCATACTATACAGTAGTCTGAATACCCACTTAAATAATCAAAAAATTAAAGTAGGGTAAAAAAATAGGAGGTACAATGATGAGTCATAAAAAACACAACTTGTGTATCAATGCAGAAAAAGTCTTTGACTGGGTCATTCGACCAGTAGATATTCAAACAAAAACTTTTTGCGGTGAAGAGCTAGAAGAGTTATTCGGTGAGAGCAGGGACCTTTTGGAAGATGGTTTATGTGATTTTCTAGAAGAAAACCCAGGCATCACTACAGAATGTAAAGTCCTAGAGCAATGTCTTGAAGCAAAGGAGATTATCCAACCGAATGGTCGCCAAAAAATAGAAGTAACTCTTCCTAGTGGAGAAGAAGTGAAACTCCATAAAGTAAAGATACTTGTATCAGGAAAAGTAAAAGTGTTTATTTTTGATGGGAAACAATGTGTAAGTGAATCTAGAGTCATTGACTTCTGCACGACCCAGACCTTTTTTCTCTGTGCACCAAAAGGTACGTGTGTGTATGCACGAGTACTAGAAGGGGAATGTGACGCAGAACTAATTTGCTGCAACGATACAGCTCATTTAAATATTGATATTGACTTCTGTTTAGACGTTCATGCAACAGACTTTGTTAAATTAGAGATTGAAGGGGCATACTGCAAACCACGGAATGAGTTTCCAATTAGTGATATTGTTGTTTGCAGACCTGAAAAATCGCCACCTCAATGCCCACTTATCTTTCCAGGTAAAAACTGCAAATAAATAAGACCGCCCCTAGAGAAATCGAGCAAAAGCTTAATCGCTTCCCTGCTCGATTTTTTCTTCTTTTGTTCATAATCAATACATAGTTATATAACACAAGCATTTTAGGAGGGATAAAATGGTTCGTTCATCTAAAGTTACTTCGGATAAAGAAGTTCAACTTCAACAAAAATTAATTCACTACAGGTCTGAGGTCATCCGTTCGAAACAAATTATTGAACGTCAAGAAAATGAAATCAAAAATCAAAAGGAATCTATTCAATCTTTAATGAAACGATTATCAGAAATACAAGAAAATGCTGAAATTTTACCTAACAATCAATCAAATGCTGAACTGAATCTTCAGTTTCATAGTTTTTTTTCATATTCAGTTATCATACCCAAAAGAAAGAATGAAGAAGAACATATTATTATTAAAGGTCTGTTCACGATAGTCAACACTGGAACTCAATCAATTCACTCCCCAGTGATTTGCTTAGAGTTTAATCAGCCTGAATATGCAAATTTATCCGGAAAGATTCAGCACAGTAAACAATCCTCATCCTCTCAATTTTTACTCGAAGAAGACACACTTGAAGAAATATGGGCGTTTATAGAGGGAACATCACAGAAAGAAGCAAAAAAAACAGGTAGATATTGGTTAAAGCCTACTAATTCAGATATTTTATTAGGCAACACAACGTTATCTACCTTCAATTTTGAGGTTTTATTACCAAGTCATCAAATAGAAAAAAATTTAGTAATTCAAGGTTATGTATATAGTGAAGAAATGCCGGAGGGGAAACCGTCAAACAATAAAATAATATTTAATTTCCATTAATATCTTTTTAGCACCTATCCTCCTGCTGGATAAGTGCTAAATCTATTTACTTCTTAATAGCCTTTAGTATTGTTTCTACTATCGCTGCTACTCCTGCAATTGCTAACAGATATACAGGAAAAATCATAAAATCATATAACCAAATAAATCCAGTAAATATGATAATAGAAGCCCATATTCCTGTACACCAGTAACAACTTAACACATCCCCAACAAATTTCCTTATGCCAGTTCCTCGGCTAGAGATATAGTAATACACTTCCCCTCCTTCTTGTTCTTCTTCTGTTATTTCGATAAATGGGCTCCTCATAAATTCTGTAATGCTATCAAAAACAATTAAGTGTGTAAATCTAAAAACAGCTAAAGAGAGCAATAAAAATTCAAATCCTGTTAATTCCGTCATAAAATTAAACACATCCCTCACCCTTTTTCTCTATACATACGCCGAATTGAGCAGTAATGATCACTTTATTTTAGAGACAAACACCCTTTCTCAAAATCTACATAGGCTACTATATAAAGTGTTATAAGCTTGAAAGGAGTGCTTAGATGCATTATTACTATTCAGACGATCATTTTCGTCAACAACCATCTGTGCAATTTTTACCACCAAGTGTTATTAGCCAGTATGTAGGTCAATGGATTACGACAGCTATTCCAGGCTATGGTCAAGTAGTCGCTTATGTTACAGACTTTAACCCGCGCAATGGAATGGTATCCATGTTTATTTACCAGTCTCCATACTATCAGCCTCAATTTATCCAAGTTCATAACAGTGACCTAGTGGGAATTGCTCCTTACTATGGACCAATTCCACCCCGGCCATCTCAACCGGGTCCTGGGCCAAGGCCACCACGACCACGTCCTAGACCCCCATATTTTCCATGGTGGATCTGGGGTATTGGTTCATCAGGGCCGATCGGATTTGGAAGTCAACAACAACCTAGGTAAATTAAAAAAAGCAAGCATCTCATACTAGATGCTTGCTTTCTCCATTATAGGGATAGAATGTTGTAACCACTATCGACGTGAAGTAATTCCCCTGTAATCCCTCTAGAAAGATCACTCATTAAGAATAGAGCCGTATCCCCAACTTCTTCTTGAGTAGTTGTGCGACGTAGAGGTGCACGCTCTTCAATCTCACGAAGAACATCATTAAATCCACCAATCCCTTTAGCGGCTAGAGTACGAATTGGGCCTGCTGAGATCGCATTAACACGGATGTTTTCTTTTCCTAAATCATTAGCTAAGTACTTCACACTAGCATCAAGAGATGCTTTAGCCACACCCATAACGTTATAATTACGAACGACTCTTTCTCCACCAAGATACGTTAATGTTACAATACTGCCCCCTTCTGACATAAGAGGACGTGCAGCTTTAGAAACAGCTGTAAGTGAATAAGCACTAATATTTTGTGCTAATAAGAATCCATCACGAGTGGTATTTAAGTATTCTCCTTCTAGTTCATCCTTGTTGGCAAAGGCGATACAGTGAGCAAGACCATGAATCGTTCCTACTTCTACTTTAATTTCATTGAATGTTTTTTCGATCTCAGAATCATCTGTGATATCACACGGTAAAATCAAATGGTCCTCACGCTCGAGTGTTTCCATTAAACTGCGAACATTTTTTTCAAGTCTTTCCCCTGCATATGTAAAAATTAATCGCGCTCCAGCATTTGCTAATGATTGAGCAATTCCCCAAGCGATACTTCTTTTATTTGCAACACCCATTACAACATATGTACGATCTTTTAATGAAAGTTGAATCATGAAATCTCCTCCGTTATAGGTAGTTATTAGTACCAAGTACTAATTATTATATCATACCTCTCCCCTACTTGGTACCACATTCTATCTCTTTCAACAAATCATTAACTTATCCCTTCTTTGTTTCTATATTTCGTAGGGTAAACTCACAATTTGGGCACTCAAATATCACATTTTGATTCGATTGAGCAGTTAGCAGATGTCTAATTTCTTTGCTCTTATGACATTTAGGACAAATAATTAATGGTTCCATCTTAATCCCTCCTTACCTAATAACATACCCTTATTAAATCAGATTAACATTTAGGACTTATTAACTATTTCAAAGAAAAGAGTTAATGTTTTGACAGAATGTTTTAAGGGGGGGATAAACTTCACCTTGTACATTAGCATAAAAAAAAATTAAATAATGATTGAAAAGGTTGGTCATTTTTGTTCATCCCGGTTCAAAGCAGTGGATTCAAACTAAAAATAACCATACATGAGGAAATGAAACTAGTTGAGAAACGGATTTTTACTTTCATTAGTTGGGGCATTAACATTATCATTTAAAGCAACAGGTTTTGCAGCAGATCATTCAGAGGAAGATGTCAAAGTACGTGTTGCTCATGATTCACCAGATGCACCTGAGATGATGTTATTTTAAATGGAGATGTAGTTGTTGAGGGAGCTGATTTTAAGTGACATGTCTCTTGATGCAATGCCTGCAACAGGTATGGGTGGTATTTCAACTACAACTAGAGTCTTACTTATCTTATTTGCTGGAGCATTAGCATTTGGTGCAGCTCTTTTCTTTCTTAACTTTCGACGTAAGCAAGAAGCATAATTCTCTTTTCTCATTCTTACTAGGGCTATTCACTGTGGTTGTTTGTGCACCTAATAACATCTTCTCATGAGTACAAGAGGAATTTAATATGACCGAAATTCAAGTACTCCTCTTTAGATGAGGATCTCACCCAATCAAAACAGCAAGATGTTACTCCTATCACACAAATCAATTCCTCATTAATTCCCACTCCTATCTCAACTCCTAAAATTGAGGTAGAGGCACATAGTGGGTTTAAATGAGAAATGTCATATGGATGTACCTAAAGATGATTTTGAAGTCGGATGGTTTAATCGTGATCCAAAGTCAGGTAATCAAGGAAATGCTGTATTAGCAGGTCATGTTGATAGCCGAACGGACCAGCAATCTTCTTTGACATAGAGAAACTTTCTATAGGAGATCAAGTTGAATTGACTGGTGCGAACGGTGAACAAATGACTTTTTCAGGCATAAATATGGCAGTTTATCCTTATGATGATGCGCCAATCGAAACTATTTTTGGCTATACATCTGCTAAACGACTGAACCTCATAACGTGTACTGGAGAATTTGATAGAGTGGAGCGAACTCATAGAGAGCGTCTTGTTGTACTGCAAAATCAGATAACTAAAACACAGTAACAGGGGCTTATTGCAGTAGTCCCTTTACTTTATTTTAATTATGCTATTAGGCGACCCACTCTTGATGTTCTTACATATACATATTAAATAAAGACCTACTTCATATCGACAAGAGGTGTAATATGAATGAACAAACCATTAAATGTGTTAATATTAATTAAAAATTTTCACATCACCCACCCAAAACATAAGATCAAAATGGATATCATTAATGCCATCGAAGAATTCGCCAACGTTAAGTATTGGCATAAAGACGCAGATATCAATGATGTCCTCGAGCAACTTAAGTTTTCACCCGACTTTATCTTTCATTATGATATTGCTTGGAATTATGCCCTCGCTCCCAAAATCACGGGTCTAGATAAAATAAATATCCCTAAAGGCTGCTATGTGATTGATCTTCACTGGGATAACGTCAAAAGGCTAGCTTATTTTAAGAATAATAAAATTGATCTCATCTTTTCAGCCAGTAAAAATCCCTTTTTAAAGGTCTTCCCAAAATTCCATGATAAATTGGTATGGCTACCATGGTCAATCAATCCAGATATCATTAAAGATTGGAAACAACCCAAAACAATAGACTATTTATTAATGGGATTAGTATGGTCAGAGGAACTGAGAGTAAAACCCTTAAAAGGAAGATATTTATTTAGAGATGCTGTACTTCAAAAAATGCGCTTAGAAAAGGGATTTGTTTTTCACCCTCACCCTGGTCATAATGCTCAAGAATCCAGTAGTATTTTAATAAACGAAACTTATGCTAAAGAAATCAATCGCTCCAAAATGTTTTTCACTTGTGGATGTACGAGTGAATTAGGTGGATTTGCAGTATTAAAATACTTTGAAGTCTTAGGTTGTAATACTTTGCTTCTAGCTGAACCAAACCAGGATGTTTTAGATTTAGGGTTTCTAGATGGAGAAAACTTTATTTCCTGTAACACTGAAGATTTTTATAACAAAGCAAAATATTATCTGAAAAATGAAGAAGAACGTAGGAAAATTGCTGAAAACGGTCATACTTTTATTCAAACTAAGCACACCAATAAAGTTAGAGCTAAAGAGTTTATCTCTAGCATTCAACAATTTCTTAAAAAGAACTAGGCAAACTTATAGGGTTTGCCTAGTCTCATTCTTCGTACGATTTATTAGACAATACTGTACGGGGCACATCAGTCCCTCTTGAACCACGTAAGTCTACAGGATCTTTATCAGGTGGATAAATCATAATGAAGCTCTCAGGCTTTGCAACAGCTAGAATTCTAGGTAAACGCTCTAACTGAGGATGCCATGCAAGTGACCCTCTTCTAGCACTCAAAACCGCTACAAGATCATCTTTTCTTAATATCGGCATAAATGAACGATGCAACTCATTCCAAGATGGAACTCCTACTACTTGAGTTTGAACATCTGGCTTAACTTTTTCAAACATCGATTCATAACTACCGATCGTATCATGAATGACATAAACTGTTAGAGTTGCCCCTATCTGACTAGCCAATTGCTTCGCTGTTCGAATCGACTCATAGGCTGCTCTTTTATGGTCAAAACCTGAAGGGATAATAACAACTAGCCTCTTCGTCGTGTTCAAAGGATGCCCTAATTTAGAAACTAAGATCATCTGATTTGTTCGCTCTAATAATTGATCCAAAATACTACCAAATATCCTTTGCGGTGTAGATAGTTTTCCATTCCATCCAATCACCGCTGTAGTAATGCGTGATTCTTGCATCGCACGTATCATACCTGATGAAATATTAGGGTCAACTCTTGTCAGCATTTGGATTGGAACCTCTGCACCAGCCGCATAACTCACTGCTTTCCCTAATGTTTTTTCCGCTTCTACAATCTTTTCCGGCGCTTCTTCCCCTTGACCCTGTGCAACAGATAAGGTGTATAAAGGTTCCTGCGAAGGACCACGAATAATAAAAGCAAGCTCTAATAAAGACTCCATTGTTTTCGGATTAGCAACAGGAACTAATACTCTTTGCGGTGCTAATGACGGCTCATACGGACGTTGCTCTTCTTTTAACGCAATTTTCCGAGCATATATCTCAACCATATAAGGACCAATCATACAAGTAACAAGTATCATGACAATAACGGCATTTACAGTTGCCTGATTAAATAATCCTAAATCATAGCCTACAAGGGTAGCAGCTAAAGTAGCGGCAGCTTGAGGAATCGATAATCCAAACATCAGCTTAATTTCATCGGATGAATAACGATAAAGTTTCCCAGCAATCCAAGCAGCCAAGAATTTCCCTCCAATAACCAATGTGACAACAACTGTGGCCATTAGCCAAGCCGTGGGATCAGATAAAAGTACTCGTATGTCCATTAACATTCCAACCGATAATAAAAAGAACGGAATAAATAATGCATTCCCAACAAATTTTATACGGTTCATTAATGTTCCTTGCTCAGAAATAAATCGATTTAATGCAAGTCCGGCTAAAAACGCACCAATAATTGGTTCAAGACCAGCAATTGTTGCAAAGTAGGCAGATACAAAAAGGACGGTCATCACAAAGATAAACTCAAGGGCTCCTTCACTACTTAAAGTACGAAAGAAAAATTTTGCAATGATTGGAACTAAAATGAGCACTGCGGCTACATAAAGAGCTAAGGATATGAGCAGGATAAACCAGAAATTAGCTGTGAGTTCTCCTTGTGTTGCTCCTGCTACGACCGCGAGAATAAGAAGAGCTAACGTATCGGTCATAATTGTCCCACCTACAGTAGTGGTAACAGACTTATTTTTAGTAATACCGATACGGCTCGCAATCGGATAAGCGAGCAATGTATGAGAGCCGAGTAAGGACCCAAGCAAAATCGCTGCAGCAACCGAATATCCAAGTAAATATACAACGAACGTACCGAGTATAAATGGAATCGTAAATGACATCGTCCCAAAGGTTAAGCTTCTCGTACGGTATTTCTTAAATCCATCTAAATCAATTTCAAGTCCAGCTATAAAAATGATATAAAGTAAACCAACCGTACCTAATAACACAATCGTCGGATCACGATCTAACATGCCTAATCCGTTAGGTCCGATAATAACACCTGATAAGATTAAACCAATAATACCGGGAATACGAAGCTTTGCCATGATTAAAGGAGCAATCAAGAATATGACCATGGCTATTGCAAATATAAGGACGGGATTCGTCACGGGTTGTTCAAACAAAATAAGCACACCTTTTAATCAATTTTAGTATCTTTATCATCTTAAAGAAACAAGAGAACAACTGTCAACGAGCAAGCTAAATGAATACCCTTACAATTTAACCTTTTTACCTTTAACCTTTTTATACATGTAGTATATCCTTATCTCTCTAGGAAGGATTTATGCTAAAATACATTCATTGTCATAAAAATCGGCACTTAATTGGAGTGATAGTAATGAAAATTGATTGTATAGGTGATGTACACGGATGTTATGATGAGTTAATTTTGCTCCTTTCTCAATTAGGTTATATAAAAACAAGTACGAGTTATTCACACCCTGAAGGAAGAAAAATTGCTTTTGTTGGAGATTTAACGGATCGAGGGCCTCATTCTATAGATGTCATCAAACTTGTTTACAGCCTAGTACAGGATCAAAAAGCGTATTATGTACCAGGGAATCATTGTGATAAGTTATATCGTTATTTTCTTGGACGTAAAGTGCAGCAAAAGCATGGTTTAGAAACAACCGTTGCTGAACTAGAAGCTTTACCTAAAAACGAATTTAATAAGATTCGCACTCAATTTATATCATTAATAGAAGAATCTCCTCTTTATCACGTTTTGGACGGAGGAAAGCTTGTGATTGCCCATGCTGGTATTCAAGCAAAGGATATAGGAGATGTCAATAAACGTATTAAGACATTTGTTCTGTACGGTGATATTACAGGGGAACAAAACCCTGATGGTACACCGGTTAGAAGAGACTGGGCAAAGCATTACTACGGAGAAGCACTAGTTGTGTATGGGCATACCCCAGTTAAGGAACCTAGATTTATTCATCAGACGGTAAACATCGATACAGGTTGTGTATTCGGAGGGAAATTAACTAGTTTAAGATACCCTGAGCTTGAGACCTTTCACGTTTCTTCTTCCCTTCCCTATATACCAGAGAAATTTCGCTCTTTTGAGTAAGGTGTTTTGAATGTCCTGAACCAGCCTACAGTAAAGAAGCAGCCGCTATTATAAGCAGGCTGCTTCTTTTACCATCTTTATATCTTGTGGAAGAGGACAGACAAAAACGTGCTTATACCCAGTAAAAGGGTGAATTAATTCTAACCGTGCACAATGTAGTGCCTGTCTATTCAATAGAGCAGTTTCACCACCATAGAGCTCATCACCAACTAATGGGTGATGAAGATGAGCAAAATGGACACGAATCTGATGTGTTCTACCTGTTTGCAAATCGACCTCTACATCTGAGAAGTGTTCATTACTCGCTATCACTTTATAGTGGGTAATGGCCACTTGACCATTTGGAGTGACCATCCTCTCGATAATGCTTGTGGGCTTTCTTCCAATAGGTGCATGAATAGTACCAGTTGAAGGCTGTACACAACCTTCAACAATCGCTCTATAAAACCGTTTTAACTTCCCCGCTTTTTGCGCTTTTGCTAACTGATCATGAGCAAACCCATGCTTAGCGACAACGAGCAATCCTGAAGTATCACGATCTAATCGATTTACTGCATGAAATGTCGAAGAGATATTTCCCTTATGGTAATACCCCATTACTGCATTAGCTAATGTGCCTGATGGATGCTGCCGCGATGGGATCGTTGGCATGCCAGGAGGCTTATTAATTACTAACATATGGTCGTCTTCAAATAAAATTTCAAAAGGGATGACTTCTTCCTTAAGCGACTCACTTTTCTTTTCTTCTGGCAAATGAATCTCTACTTCATCATCTGTACACACAGTCGTTCTAACCGTTACTTCTTCTCCATTTAGAAAAATGAATCCACCTTTAAATTTAATGTCAGCTAACGTTTTTTTTGAAAGTCCTTTAACCTCTCTTAAAAAACAACGCAATAACATCCCATCCTCTTTTGGAGACACAGACCAGTTTATTTTGACTTGCTTGTTACTCACCGATAAAGGACTCCTTTACCCGTTTCCAAAAAGGAAATGGTCTAAATCTTGCAAAACGAATCTTTTCTTCAGCGACACGACATTGAATCGACTTTACTGTTTTATGATCAAGTGTATAGTGATCAATTGACACCTGAACATCAACATCATTAAGTGGTTTTAATAAACAGGTATGGTGCTGTGGTAAAACAAGAGGAGAGCCTACTGTACGATACACTCGGTTATTAATAGAAGCCATCTCTGCAATTTGGATCGATGCAAGCGAAGGGTGTAAAATAGCCCCTCCAAGAGCTTTGTTATATGCTGTACTTCCTGAAGGTGTAGAAATGCATAATCCGTCTCCTCTAAACACTTCAAAAGTATCGCCTTTTATTTCAACGTTACTTACAAGCGACCCCTCTAAACTCTTTACCGTACATTCATTCAAAGCCAAGTGACGCTCAGACTTGCTTTCTCCCTTATGCCTTATCACCACTTCGAGTAGAGGGTATTCAACTATTTGGTAAGGAGTTTTTGCAATATGAATAACTAATTTTTCGACTTCATCAGGAACCCAGTCTGCATAAAAACCTAGATGCCCTGTATGAATGCCGACAAATGCTGTATCTTCAAGACGCTCACTGTAATCATGAAAGGCTTGAAGTAATGTACCATCTCCACCCACCGTCACCACCATCTCGGGAGATTCTACATCGTACACTAACCCAAAGTCTAGCAAGTAACGTTTAATGCGCTGTTGCAAAGTATTTGATAGATCATCCCCGCGCGATGTGACAGTAAATTTCATTCATATTCATTCCTTCCCTCTCACTATAGCTTTCTTCCTTGTTCTTGCTTTTGAATAAAGATCTCTTGTGCGTCCCTTACTTCGTCTCGAATAATCGACATTTCTTCATCCAACTTAAAAGCAGCCTCGGCCGCTCTTTTTAAACGTATCTTTATATCTTCGGGTATTTCCCCGCTATATTTATAATTTAAGGAATGCTCAATTGTAGCCCAAAAGTTCATTGCGAGCGTCCTCACTTGAAGTTCAACAAGAATTTTCTTCTCTCCCTCAATCGTTTGCACCGGATAACGGAGTACCAAATGGTAAGAACGATAGCCACTTGGTTTTTTTTCAATAATATAATCACGTTCTTCAATGATTTCAAAGTCTCCACGAGTGCGAATCAACTTTACTACGGTCTCGATGTCCTCTACAAATTGAGTCACAATCCGTACGCCAGCTAAATCCTGCATATTATCTTCAAGTTCATTAAGTGGTATATTTTTGCGTTTTGCCTTGTCAAGAATACTTGATATTGGCTTGACCCTTCCCGTAACAAACTCTATTGGGGTGTGATGAGATGATCGTTGATATTGTTCGCGGATACCTTTTAACTTGATCTTCAATTCTTCCACTGCCTGTTTATAAGGCATTAAAAAAGTGCCCCAATCGCTCATTCAATCACCATCCGTTCTCTACTCAACAGTCTTTAAAAACACTTCCCGCACTGCAGTTTCAAGTTCTTCTCCGTAATTGCTATTGCCTTCAATATTTTCCAGTAAAAAGTCTAATTCAGCATGTAATTGGGACAATTCAATAAGGTTGTTATTTCCAAGTTCCACTACTAATAGCAGTTCTGTTTTATAAGCCTCATACAGTTCAGACCAAGAATTTTGTTCAAACGCAAGATAATAAAATTGTGACGCATCTTCTAGTATGTAAACAAATGCCAAACCATCAGAATCGACGAGCATCCTTTCCCCCGCTTTGATTCCTTGAATCTCTTCTTCACTCAATGTGTGTTTACACGCGACCACATACTTCTCATCAGTCTTATTAATTTCAGTAACATTTAATTTTTGCATGATAACCCTCCAACATTAATCACGTTCCTAAACTTTATTCAACCAATAGTTTATCATACTTTTAATGGTCATTCCCATAAGAAGCCTTTTTCATTTTATCGATGATTGAGCCTGTTTCCAAGCTATGAGATAATAGCATAATCTCATAAAAAAAGGGCGTGAAAATTCCCATGACACAGGAAATTGAAATAGAAGTAAAATCACTCGTTGATGAACCGGCATTTAGTCAGTTACTTCAATTTCTAAATAAGTCGATGAAACAAGCAGTCATGCAAAAAAATCATTATTTTGAAACAACTGATCAAGCATTAAAACAAGCCAAGTCAGCACTTAGAATTCGAGAAAAAAATAATACGTTTACTCTTACATTAAAAGAACCTTACCAAGATGGCTTACTGGAAACGCATCAAACCCTTTCCTCACTAGAAGTAGATAGAGCGATTAAGGAGGGTGATATTCCTAGGGGTGAAGTCATGCACCAATTAAAGGAACTTGACATTAACCCAGCAACATTAAGCTACCTTGGAACGTTAACAACAGAGAGACTAGAATGCGACTATAAAAATGGAGCATTATGCTTTGATAAAAGTACATATTTAGGACAAGTTGATTATGAAATCGAGTTTGAAGGCAATTCGCTTGAGCATGCTACACATTCGCTTGAGAGCTTATTTTCCGAGAATGGAATTAAACAAGTTCCTACACCTAATAAAGTCCAACGCTTTTTCGAACGAAAACAAGCCTTAAACGACTGAATCGTCGTGAAAAAAAGGTTTGTTACTACATGTTTTATTTGGTAAAGTTAGGATAGATTTTAATACGGAGGTCAAATGATGGACATATCTTTTTTAAGCTCTGTACATTCTTCCCCTTTTCAAACGAACATTTCAGGAGATCGTCAAAGTAGTTCTGCTTCTTTAAGAGCTCTTTTCTCGACCATACTTCAGCATGAAGTTTCTTCATCAACTAGTGATAATACTCAACGAACAAAAAATAGTCACTTATTTATAAATGATTCATTAAGAGAACGTTATTTAGCATTGCAAACATTTTCAACTGGTAGCTCACATAAAATAACAACAACTCAAAATCAAAGTAGTACAGCATCACCCTCAAGTGAATCGAATAAGCCTCTTCAACTTGCGGGTAAGGAAGCTCCGTTCGCTCACCTGATTGAAGCTGCGGCCAAAAAATACAATCTTGATCCAAAACTCATTTACTCGGTTATTAAGCATGAATCTAATTTCAATCCACAAGCAAAGAGTCATGTAGGGGCTACGGGATTGATGCAATTAATGCCTGCAACGGCTCGTATGTTAAAGGTTGATAATATGCTAGACCCAGCCCAAAACATTAACGGGGGAGCAAAATATTTACGTCAAATGCTTGATAAATATGACGGAGACATCAAGCTAGCTCTTGCCGCTTACAACGCAGGTCCAGGTAATGTCGATCGCTATAAAGGGATTCCGCCCTTTAAAGAAACTCAAGCGTACGTTCCAAAAGTATATAACACGTTTTTGAATGCCTAAAATAACTAATACCCCAACCAAATGGTTGGGGTATTAGTTATCCACTTTGCGGAGTTGGACAAATGTTGTAAAGAAAGTCGCTCCTCCTCCAAAATCAGATAATTGACTTGAGGTTAAACTATTCATATTTTTACCTTGAAATGCTTTAAAAGGCCATATTCCTCTTACAATAATAGCGGACGGAAAGACTTTTTGATCAATCTTCACTTTCACCTTAATTTCACCCTTATTATTGTACAAAACAATCCAATCACCTTCAGTTAATTGGTATCTTTTACTGATATCTGGATGAATGATAGCAAAAGGCTTTTCTTTTTCAGGATAGAATTGGTAAAGGAATTGACTATTCAACCCTCGCCGGTGTGGAGAAGTAATTAGCCATAAATGATCTTTTTTTGGCTTTACTGTAGCATAATGAGGAAGAGGATCTAAACCTACTTCCTTCATCTTGTCAGAATAGAATTCAATTTTTCCAGATGGAGTAGAATATGTCCCTTTCACCCAAGGCTCAACTTCTTCCCGTTCTCTATCTTCTGGATCCCACTTCATTACTCTTCCCGAAAACAAATCATTTTTCCATTCACTTGGCTTTGATGAAACGGCTTGCCTCATTAGTTCTTCATCAGTATCTTTAAAACATGTTTCCGTAAATCCACAAGCTCTAGCTAACCTTCTAAATAATTCCGTATTAGAAAGTGCTTCGCCAATAGGAGATATTACAGGCCTGCCTACTTGCCAATAACGATGCCAGTAAGACTTATATAGATCAGTATGTTCCATTGCTGTAGTTGCAGGTAAAACATAATCAGCATATTTAGCCGTCTCAGTCATTGTTTGCTCATGGACAATCGTAACTAAATCCTCTCTTCCTAACCCTTTTAAAATAGCTGTTTGATCTGGAGTAACGGATGCTGGGTTACTATTATAGACAAATAACAATCGAATAGGGTCTGCTTTTTCAAGTAGAGCTTCGCCTAGAAGATTCATATTTACGACCATTGCTTTTTCAGTTCTAAGATCTGGCTGCTCAAGTTCAGTTCTATCTACTTTCCCTTGTAATAAGTTAAAGTAAATCGCCCCTCCACCGGGATACTGCCATGCGCCTGTTAGTGCAGGTAAATATAAGATCGCTCTAGTACTCATCCCTCCACCTATATGATGCTGCTGACCGTTACCAATTCGGATAAAAGAAGCTTTGGATGAACCATACTCTCTAGCTAGCTTGCGAATATGCGCAGCAGGAATACCTGTAACCTGCTCCACATATTCAGGGGTATACTCCTTGGCACGATAGGTTAGTTCATCGATGCCGATTGTCTGTTCCTCTATAAATGCTTCATCGATTAATCCCTCATCCATAAGGACATGAATGAGGCCTAAAGCAAGTGCAGCATCGGTACCCGGAAGAAGTTGAATAAACCAATCAGCTTTTTGGGCTGTTTCTGTACGTTCAATATCAATAACGACTAGTTTTGCTCCTTTCTTTCTCGCCTCTTCTATATACATCCACTGGTGAATGTTTGTTAAGATCGTATTGGTCCCCCATATGATGATATAAGCTGAATCCTTAGTATCTTCTGGATCAAGACCAACCTGATCCCCCATTGTATAGGTAAATGCAGCATTACCTGCAGCTGAACAGATGGTCCGGTCAATAATCGAGGTGTTTAAGCGATTAAAAAAACGACGATCCATACTCGCATTTTGTATGACACCAATTGTCCCACTGTAACTATATGGTAAGATGCTTCTCCCCCCATAACGTTCATGAGTTTCCTTGAGCTTAGTTGAAATTTCATAGAGCGCTTCGTCCCAACTGATTTCTATAAACTCATTTTTGCCCTTGTCTCCAACACGTTTTAGAGGTTTTCTAATCCGTTCATATGAATGTACTTTCTCGGGGTAATGTCTTACCTTTTCACAAATAAAACCTTTTGTAACAGGGTGATCCTTTTGGCCAGTTACAGCCACGACCTTCCCTTTTGAAACATTCACTTGAAGACCGCAAGTATCGGGGCAATTATGAGGACACACTGTATATAACGTCCTACTCACCATTAAAACCTCCCATCCAATCCTTTATAGTTTATCAAACTTTTTCACTTTTTTGTTTTTATAAAATAGATGATCGTCAATCAGATTATTTGCCCATCTTCTCTAGGGTTGCTACAATATGTAACAGTAACGCAGAGAAAAGTCGCTATACCTTTTTAATATTAGAAATGCTGAACTTATAAGGAGCGAGAAATATGTCTACTCAAAAAAGCCCATACGAAGCCCTTGGTGGAGAAGCTGTTCTCTCGGAGTTAGTCGATACGTTTTATAGCTATGTAGCAAAGCACCCGGACCTAGCTCCGTTATTTCCTAATGACCTTACTGAAACGGCTCGTAAACAAAAACAATTTCTAACCCAATTTCTCGGAGGCCCAACTTATTATACTGAAGAACATGGTCACCCTATGTTAAGAGCTAGGCATATGCCCTTTACAATCACTAACACACAAGCAGATGCTTGGTTAGCATGTATGAATCAATCTATGGATGATCTAGAGATAACGGGGTTAATTCGAGAGTATATAATGGAACGTTTAACCATGACTGCTTACCACATGGTCAACCAATAAAATGAAGGAAAAACTGTAACAAAGAAAGGAGAATGACCATTGAAACCAAAAGAGCTTCAATCAACTTGTGATAACGAACAAGGCATTTGTGGTCTGGATCCTGAGCATCCTTTTCAAATTAATAGAAAACCCCTTGAAGTATATACATTTATTGATCCTCTGTGTGCAGAATGCTGGGCTTTCGAACCCATTTTCAAGAAATTGCAAGTGGAATATGGTGCCTATTTTAAAATTAGGTTTTTAGTCGCAGGTCGGCTCCAAGCTTGGAATTTCTGCCAAGAAACAAAAAAAGGACTAGCTAGAAAAAGTGAATTAGCTGCTATTTGGGAGAAAATTTCAAATGAAACAGGTATGTCTTGTGACGGAGATGTATGGTTAGAGCATGAATGGTCCTCACCTTATAAAGCATCTATAGCGATTAAAGCAGCCGAGCTTCAAGGTCCTCGTGCTGGAGCTCGTTTTTTAAGAAAACTTCGTGAATACTTGTTTCTTGAAAAGCAAAACATCACCGAAGATGAAATCATTATGAAGTGTGCCAAGTCTGCTAAACTTGACCTAGAGGAATTTAAAAAGGATCTCGATTCACCACTGGCGAAAAAAGCTCTGCAATGTGATATTAAAACAACAAATGAAATGAGTGTTGAAGTCGTACCCACATTTGTATTTTTTAACAATAATGCCGATGAAGAAGGGATTAGTGTTACAGGCTTATATCCTTATCACGTTTATGTACAAATGATCGAGGAATTACTAGGGCATCCACCTAAAAAAGCAGCGCCAATTTCAATAGAAGAGTTTTTAGAACGCTACAACTTCGTAGCCACGATTGAAGTAGCTATGGTGTTTGATTTAACAGAAGAAGAAGCAGAAAAACAACTCAAACTTTTAAAGCTCCAGCAAAAAGTTGAAGCAGTTCCTGTTAAGTATGGAACGTTTTGGAGATATATGAGTGTGTAATGAAAGAGCGTCTTAAGCAGACGCTCTTTTTCATCCTCTATGGGGGGAGAGAATGTGATTTGTTTCACATGTCTAGAATACCAAACTCTAATTCCTCTGACAATGATTATCATTGATCGTTCATCAGATCGTCATATGTGTAAAAACTTGTCTTAAACCTTACGAAAGTACATATGAATAAAATAAATGCAGAAAGGAAGGATTGACTTGAATAAGGTAAAACGATTAATAGGTATTGTTTTTATTGTAATAACTTTTTACTTGTACGTATTAGCTTTATTAAATATGTTCCCTCTATTACTTGCTGCACCTCTTCTTTTCATATCTATTCTTTTTACGCTGAGTCCTTCCCTTAAACAAAATCGCTTTAAAGGCTTCCGTTGAACAATTTTATAGTTGATAAAAAGCCTGAAGCTCTCTTTTTTTACAGAGCTTCAGGCTTTTCAACTTTATTCTTCTAACAGACGTTCCATTTCATCCAGCGTGTCTTCAAATAAACTCAACGCTTGTTCAATCGGCTTAGCAGATGTCATATCGACTCCCGCTTCTTTTAGTACATCAATCGGATAATTTGAGCTACCTGCTTTTAAGAAGTTTAAATAACGCTCAACAGCAGGTTCACCCTCATCTAGGATTTGTTTAGATAGAGCAGCAGCTGCACTATAACCTGTAGCATATTGATAAACATAGAAATTGTAATAGAAGTGAGGTATACGTGCCCATTCTAGGCCAATCTCTTCATCCACTATCATATCCTCTCCAAAATATTTCTTATTTAATTCATAATACGTATTTGTTAATAACTCAGGTGTAAGTGCTTCACCTTTTGCTGAGAGTTCATGAATTTGCTGCTCAAATTCAGCAAACATCGTTTGACGGAAGACCGTTCCTCTAAACCCTTCTAGGAAATGATTGAGTAAATATAGTTTTTGTTTCTTTTCGGTCGTTGTTTTAACTAGATAATCATTTAATAAAGATTCATTTAACGTCGAGGCAACCTCTGCTACAAAAATCGTATAATCCCCATAGACAAATGGTTGATGCTTACGAGTATAATAACTGTGTAAACTATGCCCAAATTCATGAGCTAAAGTAAATAAATTATCAACATTATCTTGCCAATTCATCAAAATATAAGGCATTGTACCATATGCTCCAGAAGAATAGGCTCCACTACGCTTACCAATTGTTTCTTCTACATCCACCCAGCGTTTACTAAAACCTTCAGTAAGGATATTGACATAGTCTTCTCCTAGAGGAGCAACCCCATTAATGACAAGGTCTTTAGCCTCCTCATATGTCACCTTCATCTTACTATCTGCTACTAACGGTGTATATAGATCATACATATGCAACTCTTCTACACCGAGTACTTTTTTACGTAGTTTGACATAGCGATGAAGGAGATGTAAGTGTTTATTAACTGTATCAACTAATTGATCATAGACTACTTCAGGAATATGGTTTTGACTAAGAGCTGCCTCTCGTGACGAACGGTATTTACGAACATTTGCATAGAACAAATCACGTTTTACTTGACCACTCAATGTTTGTGCAAATGTATTTTTATACTGACCATACGTTCTATATACAGCTTTAAACGCATTTTCTCGAACTGAGCGATCACTACTCTCTAACAATGAGATAAAACGTCCGTGAGTGATCTCAACATCCTCACCATCTTCATCTTTAATTGTCGGAAATGTTAGATCTGCATTATTGAGCATCCCAAACGTTTGACTTGAGCTTTGCAATGCCTCACTTGCTTGAGCTAATATCGCTTCTTCTGCTTCAGTTAAGACGTGAGGCCTTTCCTTACTCAATTCCTCTAACAGCTGTTCATACTTTTTAAGTCCTTCATGTTCATCAACAAATCGCATAATGAGCTTCTCGTCTAAACTTAATAACTCTGGAGTCATATACGACACTGCCTGAGAAACCTGTGCAGCCAGCCCCATCGCTCGATCATGTAGCCCTTGATAGAAAGAAGTGGCTGTATCTTCATCATTGCGCATATGAGCATACGTATACAACTTATTGAGTCTCTCATTTAATTCATCTTGTTTTTGAAGTGCTTTAAATAAAGACTCTGCAGACTCACCAAGTTTTCCTTTATATGAAGTTATCTCGGGATATAGTGCCTTTACAGCTTGAAATTCACTTTCCCATTCATCATCTGTATTAAAAATTGCTTCAAGATTCCACTTTGCTTGTTCAGGTACTTCTTCTCGTTTTAAACGCTGCTTTGCCAAGTTCTATCCCTCCAAATATGGTCCAATCGATAGTAAGGGCTTTTCCCTTACCCTACCATATAAACTATTCGCCATATTAAAAGGTTTTCCTCTCTTTTTCTGCAATTACTATTTGGCAAAGATCTGCTCTGAACAGAGATTGGCTAATTGACGGTCGAGCTTTATGGCTTCTTCTGTTGACTTTGGCACCTCTAGATCTCTTTGTCTGACATATGTCTTAGGCTTATTTGAAATTTCTTTGAGAAATCCTATTTCTGTTAAAAAAGTAACATACCCTAAAATGGCATCTTCAATGAGTGAGGGATGATAGGAAGGTCTTAGTTTTAACCATCTATACAATTCTTTCCTCAGAAAACAAGCTTGAATTGAGGTAAGGGTGATTGGTTGATGAAGGGGCTTTTGAAGAAGACAAGCAAAGAGAAGATAACTTTGCCAAATATGTGGAGAAGTTTCGATGAGGCAATGGGAAGAGCTCGGCCATCCAGCTTCAATTGGAAATTGAGAAGGTGACAAGTGATGATAATACAATAATTGTTGAAAGAACCGTTGTGTTTTGGAAGGGTAGGGTGTGGGTTGAACGTAACGCCAATTCTTTTTAACAAATAGCCAATGCTCGTAAGAAGGAAGAGAATAAGTTGGTTGCCTGAGGAGATTGGATAGTGGAAATAAAGATGAGGAGGTTTCAATTAAACTAGCTAAATATTTTGTCGAGGAGTACGGAGTTGTGTGATAGAGACTCATCCATTTACTCTGTTCTGAACAATAGTAATGGATTGTCGGTGAAGATGATTTTTGGATTGTATTTGCATACCACTCAAACGATTTAATTGAAAAAACATTGGCCCCCAACCGCTTTAAGCGATTACCACCAAATATCCAGATAGGTATAATTCCAAGCTGTTCATACCCTCGCGTTCTTTTTTCGAGTTGAGAGTGATCGATCGGAGAACATTGATATTCTAATGCATACAGTTGACTTCCTACCTTAAATAATATGTCTGGTCTTTGTCTAATCAGCGGTAAATAGACTTCAAGTGCAACCTTAACCCCTTGATTCTTTAACCATTCATACAACTGCTTCTTGCCTTTAAGGTGGTATAGCGATTCTGGTTCGCCTTGGATTGTACATAGAGCATTCTTTTTATGAGCAAAATGCCATTGTTTTTTTAAACCTATTTTTAATTGAAGTTCTGACGTACAACATGGACAATAAAACAATACATCCTTTCTCATTTCAATTAACTGTTCAAAGCTCCAACTATCTGCCATTGAAATTAAAGAACCATCTTTTAATTTTGCAGTGAGCAAGTGGTTACACCTCCTAATATAGATAAGTTTCGACACTTTACACTGCTTTCCCTTTAAAACCATCAAAAAAATCTCCCTTATTTTAAAGAGAGATTTTTGATTTGATTATAATAAAGGTGACAATAATCGCGAGGTAGACTCAATAAGGCGATGAAAGAACGGTCTATTTTCAAACAACGAGTGATTAATTTGATTAGAATGTTCTAGGTCATAGACATAATCACTAACGAGCGTTGTGACACTACTTGTGCGATATAAGTATGCATTCACTTCGAAGTTCAAATGAAAACTCCTCATATCCATATTTGATGTGCCGATTGAAGCTATTTCATGATCAACGATAATGATTTTACTATGCATAAATCCACGGTTGTATTCATATACCTTCACTCCAGCTTCAAGTAATTCAGGGAAATAGGATCTAGAAGCATGAAAGACAATGCGCTTATCAGGACGATTAGGTACGAGGATCCTCACATCAATTCCACTTAACGCTGCAATTTTTAAAGCACTGAGTATATCATCATCAGGGATAAAATAAGGACTTGCAATCCAAATCGATTTCTTCGCCGATGTAATCATGGAAAAGAATAATTTTTTATTTACTTCCCACCTTGTATCTGGTCCACTTGCAATCATCTGTACACCACCATCCCCTTTTGTCATAGAAAGAGATGGAGAAAGATACGTTTGATTTAATATCGTCTCCCCCGTTTGATAATGCCAGTCTTGTAAAAAGATTAATTGAAGCGTTCGAACTGCCTCACCCCTCACATAGAGGTGCGTGTCTCTCCAGTACCCAAAATAAGAGTCCTTTCCAAGGTATTCATCTCCAATGTTCAATCCACCAACAAAGCCAATAACGCCATCAATCACTATAATTTTACGGTGATTTCGATAGTTAATAGCATGGGTTAAGAAAGGTAATTTCACTGGCGAAAAGGAAACCATTTCGACTCCTGCCTCTGTTAGCTCTTGAACATATGCTTTTGAAAGTTTCCAGCTCCCAACGCCATCATACAAGAAACGGACTTTAACCCCTTCCTCCGCCTTTGCAATCAAAATGTCTTTAATTTGATTCCCTAACTCATCGTGACGCACAATATAGTATTCAAGATGGATATGATGTTCCGCCATTTTCAAGGCTTGTAAAATATGAGCATACGTTTCCTTACCGTCTGTTAATACTTTGGTTTCACTTGAAAAAGAGATAGGATTTTTACCGAGTCGATGAGCAAGTCTAAATAATAACTGTTGATGGCCAGCCATTTTTTTCAATTGTTCTTCATTTAATTGTCTTTGGCCTTCAATTTTTTGAAATGCTCGTTCATCCTCAATTGCCTTTTTTGAAAAGCGCTTACTCTTCCTGTGATTTTGACCAAACATTAAATAAAAGAAAAAACCAATAACTGGAAAAGCGGCTAATACGAGTAACCAAGTTAAGGTTTTAGTAGGGTGACGATTTTCAAAAAAGATAATAATTCCAATAAAGATTACTGATAACGTGAATACAACACTAAGAGTTCCTACCATCCAATTTTGCAAAAGTCCTCTTGATATGTATAGAATGACCAAAATTACGGCAAAAAAAGCTAGAACATTTAAACGGTTTTTCATTTTAATCTCCCATGACATTAAAATAGCTTTCTCATTAAAGATAACCTAATTTTAACATTTTCAACTATTAAAGAAAGCCGACTTCCTATGAAATCGGCTTAATTGATTACTTTTTTGGAAAGTGTTTTCTTAAATTTTTAAGCGCAAATTCAGGCATAATCTCTTTCCCATATTCTTGCATACGATAAATTGAAAGGTCGGATTCATATCCATATTCAAGCATTTGACTTAGCATGTCATCTTGTTCATCTTCGTTATATTGTTCGTCATTAAATAGCACATGTAAATAATAACGTCCTTCGAAATGATATAGTTCATTCTCTAGATCATCGATAAAGAAATTGTGACTTAAAGAAATCATATCTTCAAAATCTGCAAAGCCAATGACTAGCTCAAGCTGATCAGTTATATCAAGGTCTTCTTCACTTGAATGACCGGTCATCAAGTCGACCATATTCTCATCACGAGTTTCTTTATCCTGGCTCACAGGAATTTCAAGCTTTACATTTCCGTCAGTAACTTGCCCTCTGGTTACAACGATTTCTAATCCTTTATCCAATGCATGAACTTGAATCCATAATGGTCCATCTAATTCAAATTCGTCACGGTCACTTGCTTCATTCATCATTTCGAAGAAGAGCTCTTCCCCACGTTCACGATTATACCAAATCTCGTCTCGGTCAAATCCCCGGTCCTCAATATCTTTATACGTTATAAAGAATTTAATTGTTGTATCATTCACGCGTTCAATGTCCATGTTCGCTCTCCCTCCTATCAAACTTCACTTAAACAGATTAATTGAGCCTGCCTTCATCATTTTTTTATCGACTCAGCTTGCCCCACTTAACAATAGAATAACCAAATATGTTGTTATACATTAAGAGCTTATTATCTGTTTCTCTTATTTTATGACATATCAGCTCAAAATGGAAATCTAAAAACCTATTTTTCTAAGATTTTTCAGAAAAAAGCATCGTTGTTCATACTGCTAGGTAAATTTCCATTCATATATTTTGCTTTTCTTAAATATACGTTTTCTATAGGGATTTTAGACAAGCTTTAATTCTAGTATGACTTTTCATTGTTACAGATCAACTTATGAGTTGTCAAGGTAAATTATGAATTGTTTAACGGTGTAGGGGCTGATATAAAAAATGGAATTAGATTGGTTCATTTCGTTAGGGACAATTATTGGTGTCGATATTATATTGGGAGGAGATAACGCAATCGTTGTTGCACTTGCTTGTAGGTATCTTAATCCTTCTATTCGAAACAAAGCGATTATCTTAGGAATTACCTTAGCATTGGTAATCAGAATGTTCCTCACAGTAGTAGCAGTGGAGTTATTAGAAATTCCATTCTTATTGGCTATAGGCGGTGCGCTTTTAATTTATATTGCCTATTCTCTTTTAGCATCTCATCAAGAAGAGACTGCTATCGATGGAGGAACGAATGTATGGACTGCGATTAAAGCAATTGTCATAGCTGACTTTGTCATGGGGTTTGATAATGTCATTGCTGTGGCCGGAGCGGCACACGGGGATACTACTCTTGTGATGATTGGATTAATCTTTTCTGTACCCATTATCATTTGGGGTAGTAAAATTATCTTAAAAGCCTTCGATCGATTTCCCATTATCATCTACGTCGGTGCAGGTATTTTAGCCTTTACAGCAACACGTATGATTAAACATGAACAAATGCTCTCTCCTTTGTTTATTCACCATCCATCATTTTCAATCGCCTTCCAATTAATCGTTATTATTGGTGTTCTATTAGTAGGATGGTTATCAAATCAGCGCCTTCAAAGAGCAAATTTACATTAAAACAAAGAAAACCTTCTAGTTATCAAAAGTGAACTAGAAGGTTTTTTATTAATTAACAAGTCGTTTTGCTTCTTCCAAGTGAAAAGAACGAACTTTACGCGGTAAGAAACGACGAATTTCCGCTTCGTTGTAACCAACCTGTAGACGCTTTTCATCAAAAATAATCGGACGACGAAGTAAGCCGGGGTGATCACTAATAATTTTAAATAAAGTTTGAAGTGGTAGTGTTTCAAGCTCAACATTTAACTCTTGAAATACTTTAGATCTTGTAGAGATAATCTCATCTGTCCCGTCTTCAGTCATACGTACTACTTCTTTCACTTCTTCTACTGTAAGAGGAGATGAAAAAATATTACGCTCTTCAAAAGGAATGTCATTTTCCTCTAACCATGCTTTTGCTTTACGACAAGATGTGCAACTAGGTGAAGTTAATAAAGTAACCATCGTGTGGACCTCTCCTTCCAGAATTGAGATCTATTGATGAAGATTGTTGATATTTGTCTTATAGATCCATTATAATACAATATTTCTTTCTTGTATAGGTAAAGTTTAATCTTTTTTGTACATTTGTTAAACATTGATGAAAGCTACTTATACACAGTGTTTCTTTACCCCTACTATTTAGAAGCTAAACCTAAAGTTTTTAAACATTTAGGTTTACTTAGTCTATTATACGATGAACTTTGTCTCCATGCTTTAGTTGTCACAAGATTGACACATTATAAGTAGACATTTTAATTTCAAGAGATTTCTTCGGTCTTTTCATATAAAAATAAGCTATGCACATTTTGTACATAGCTTCATAACTTATTACTACTAAGAGGCAGGTGTACGTTTAGAATGAGTCATTGGTTTTCTGCTTGGTCGACCCTTCCAATTTTTAAGATTTTTTTTCAAGAAATCCTTCACCATGTCCCTTTTTCTTCTCTTTAATTTGTTCTTTTGTGAACCTTTCATCTAAAACACCATCCTTCACTTGGCGTCTTGAGTTCACTCACACAGTCGGTTGATCATCATCCTCTTGCTTGTAAGTAAGCACTTGGTCAACGTCTTCATATGAAGATCCATAAAGTTCTTTATCTTTGTAAGTGTGAATATTTTCATACGTATGCTTCATTTTTTCATAAATACTGTGCTCAGATTCATCTGTAGGTGACCAATAGAGGATTTCTAGTTCATTCACTTCATTCGTTGCAAGTGAACGACGACGATAGCCGATCGACTCTGCGTGTTTAAACCCTTCACGATTATAAAAGCGTTGACGTTTCTCTGTGTCTGTTTCTTCGTAATCAATTGGCTCTACTTCTAAAATAATCGGCTTGTTTTTTGCTTTAAGTTGATTGAGAAGCTTCTTTCCCAAGCCTTGGCCTCTGGCATCTTTTGAAACGAATAAATAATCGACAAAAGAGAAGTCATCCGTTTCTACATACATCATAACATGATTAGGGCCTTCATCTTTATGGTAAATATCTGCTTTTTCTTTTAATAATAATTCCATATGCTCTCTTGACTTCATTTCTTCTACAGGAAAATATTTATTAAGCTTTTCATACCAGTTCAATGTTATGACCTCCGTAAATTGTTCTTCTTATAGTATATTCCTCTTTTAACAAAGCTTAAACTCGCACATTATAGCTTCTTTTGTAAAATAACCTGACATGGTAAAGAAATCCGCTGTTAAACCCTTTTCCCATAGAATACATCTAAGTTCCTAGTCTATACTCTCTATTACAAAAAAGAGCACCGTTATGGGTGCTCGATTCATTAAGGCTTGTAGTTAACTCCTTCAGTATAGCGATTGGATGCATTCCATAATAAAAATTCATTAATGCCTTCTTCGTTCAATGCTCTAATCTGCGCCTCTACCTCATCCTTCCCATATTCCAAATAATTCCCTGCACCTAAGTAACGAGCAGTGAAATCTTGAATCCATGGACGAGATACAGGAGGTTCTTCTAGAGCGCCCAACACTTGATTTTCTACTTTAGCATATTCTTTCGTTAGTTCATATGGATAAAGATCTGGTTTGTCAATCCCAAAATATGGTGTCCAGTGACTTGGGTAGATCATCGATGAAATAACATCTACATTTTCAGAGATCTTCGAAAAATTTTGACCAATTCCCGGAGCTTCAGAGATTGTAGCTGCGTATCCAAAAATATCTACAGAGACATCAACATCATAAGGGGCCAATCTCTCTCTTGCATAAGCTACAAAGTCAGTAACGGCAGATACTCGCTTTTGAATATTATCTCCATCCCCACCTTCATACTCTCCTACAGAATAACCCAACGATTCATCTCGATGCTCAAACCCTTCAGGGAAGCGTACATAGTCAAATTGTATTTCTTCAAAACCCATTTTTGCTGCTTCTTCAGCAATGTCGATATTGTAATCCCATACTTCTTTTAAAAATGGATTAACAAAAGCTTCTCCACGACCATTTTTCCAAACTTGTCCATTATCAGTGAAAGATAAATCTGGTCTTTCCTCAGCTAAAACGGAATCTTTGAATACAACAATTCTTGCAATCGGATAAATTTCGTTTTCTTCAAGCGTTTCCATCATTTGGTCAGGATTAGAGATAAAGTTTTGAGAGATCCCATAGAAAGGAGAATCTTCTTCAGGTCGATATGTAAGATAACCATGATCTTCCTTAATATCAATAACCATTGAATTCAAATCCGTTGTATTTAACAACTCAAGTAAAGATTCAAATCGTTCTCCACCAGCTGAATTTCCAGTCACATATATTCCTCTTACTCCATCTTCAGGATAATCAAAATGATACCCAGAATCATAAACAAAACGAGTAAGGCGCTCAGGAAGCTCTAGAGTGGTGCGTTCCACTACTTTTTCTTGATGATCACGCGCAGGACTCTTCTCTGAATCCTCAGCGATTACTGGTGATAATACAAATAAAAACGAACCTATTAGCAATACGAAAAGTAAAAGTGTTCTTTTCTTCACAATCCCACAGCCTTTCTCTTCTCTCTTATGTATTAGTCTTCATCTTTGGCATCCCAATCATCAGGCAAAGGCTCAGAAAGCTCGTGTGCGATTTGCTTTCTCTTTAAATCAAGTTGCTCCTTATACCAAGTAAACTGTTCTTTATTGAACAAATACTCTTCCCCATCATGCACCGGCTTAATATTACCTTTTCCAACCTGTTCTAGGACATATTGCAAAGTGACACCTAAATAATCTGCTAATTCCTTACTATTTACATACATGTCTAGTCCTCCCAACTAGAAGTATAACGTCTCCCTTTCACTCATGTCACCCTTGAGCCTAAAAATCATCTTATCTTTTTTATTTGTACAAAAAAAGTCGAATGACTGTACGTCAAACGACCTTAAAATTAAAGTGGCAGAATAAATAACAACACGAGGAAAAAGTGCAAGACACTCCCTGCTAGCACAAACAAGTGCCACACTGCATGATGATATCTAAACCCTCTCCACACATAGAATATGGTTCCTATAGTATAGCAAAGGCCTCCTCCGATCAGAAAGATAAGCCCAGTATATCCTAAATTTTCAATGATTGGTTTGATCGCAAACAAAGCAAGCCATCCCATTAAAATATAAAACAATGTTGAGAGAAACAAAAAACGTTTTACAAAATAAGCTTTAAAGACGATTCCAAACGTTGCAAGTCCCCATACTATTCCAAATAGCGTCCAACCAAGCGCTCCTTGAACGACAATAAATAATATAGGAGTATAGGTCCCTGCTATAAATAAATAGATCGATGCATGGTCCATTATTTCAAATACATTTTTTGCTTTTCCAGGTGGCAGTGCATGAAGCATTGTAGACGAAAGATATAGGAGAAGCATCGTTACACCATAAATTGTGAAACTAACTACATGCAAGACTGTACCATGCAGACTAGAAAATACGATTAATAAAACAAGGGCTGCAATACTTAATAATACACCGATTCCGTGAGTAACCGCATTTGCAATTTCTTCGCTTTTTGAAAATGTATGTGTTGTGCCCATAATTCACTCCCTTAATTTCTAATAATTGCTTTATTATAACAGAGAAAAGGGTAAAAGAATAATGAACAATCTGTATCATTATCGTTGCAACCTTACTAGGAGCTCTATATAATAGAAAAAATACTTTTTTCACTTGTAAGATTATATTCCATCTCGAAAGGAGCTCGTTCTATGAGACATGTCAAATTAATTCAACTTTTTGATCATCCCATCACGCAAAAATTTGTTAAACGTTCTGGTATGGCCCATGCAATTGCTTGTGCCTTCCATGCCTATAAATTAGCTGAAACCTACAATGTGAACCCTGACCTCGCAACAAAAGCTGCCTTTCTTCATGATATAGGTCACTACACTTGGTATCGTAATGGCAAATGGGATTATAATTTGTATAAACAAAATGATATACATGCAATCAAGGGGGCTGAGAGAGCACATAAATTACTTATACGCTTAGGTGAACACCCTCAATCAGCGAAAGAAATTGCCTTAGCTATCCTCCTTCATACCGATTCCTATTTGCCACAAGGAGAACTCCATCTAAATCCTCTACAACAGGTTGTGGCTCTTGCAGATGAAGCGGATGAGGAACCTAGCGGCGAACACCATTACAGAACCATTTCAGACCAACGGGCAAGAAAGATGTTATCAGAACTAGACGAAAAAGTGGAGCGAGCTCTATCTCAAACCACTTAAGTCTTGAGGAGGAAAGGTTAACTCCTACGTTTACCTTTCCTCATTTCTTTTTAAAATAAAATAATTGACGGCATTCCCTCCTCATGCTACATTTAAATGGAATTAAATATGTAACATCCCTAAAAAGGGGAGTAGCGACCACTATGGTCAATGAGTCGTCATGACAGTGGATATTCCACTCGGTTCATTGAGCTTTGTATATACAAAGTACGCAAGACCTTTTTATGAGAGTTCGTTTTATTGGGCAAACTCTCATAAAAAGGTCTTTTTTTGTGCTTTTAGCAATCGATTATGGTTTTAATCATCCCGTTTTACTTGCGGTATGACTATTAGGGAGGTATGAGGTATGGTTTTTGTTTGGTTTTTACTTGCTGCAATCGTCACTGTTATTTCAGCAATCAAGCTCTCCACATATGCTGATACAATCGGTGAAAAATCATCGCTTGGCGGTATGGTGGTTGGTACAATCTTTCTTGCAGGTGCAACGTCGTTACCGGAGGTCACAACAAGTGTTTCAGCTATTGTCCTAGATAACCCTGATATTGCAGTAGGAAATGTATTTGGTAGTAATATGTTTAACCTGTTAATTATTGCATGCTTTGATTTGTACTTTAGAAAAGAGCAGATATTTAGACATGCTCACCATTCCCACTTTTATACAGCGAGCCTTGGACTTTTACTAGCAATCGTTGCGCTGCTGGCACTTACGATTCGAATCGATATCACCTTCCTTGGTATAGGTGTTGATATGTGGATTTTACTAGCTATTTATGGGGCTGGTGTGTGGTATATCTCCATCCTTTCTAAAAAACAATCGAGTAAGCCTAGTGAACCTGTCGAAGAGGTGGAAGAATCAAAACATGATTTTTCTGCCATCTCACTAAAAAAAGCGATTATCGGGTTCATTATTGCTGCCTTCGTCATTATGGGGGCTGGCACACTCCTAACAGTTTCAGGGGATAAGATTGCTGTTGTTACTGGTCTCGGATCAAGTTTTGTTGGTAGCTTTCTCATTGCTGCTACAACCTCTTTACCTGAAGCCGTTTCAGTGTTAGTGGCTTTGCAGTTAAGAAACTATAATTTAGCTATTGGTTCTATTCTTGGTAGTAATCTATTCAACATTTTAATATTAGGTGCATCAGATATCTTTTATCAAAAAGGTTCCATCATTGCATCGATATCAAGTGTGCACCAAATAACCGCGGCCGGTGTTGGGATCTTATGTGTGGTTGTCCTATATTCTTTAGTTAGAAAGCCAATTGAATCAACGTTTCGTTATGCGCTACCATCAATTGTGTTAATTGCTCTCTATTTTGTTTCCTCCTATTTAATCTTTGTCCAATAATGAAGAAGAGGCCCTCCTACAAGGGCCCCTTCTCTTTTCTTATCTAAATAGATAAAGGTCTTCCATCATGCTATAAGAAAGCCCTCCATTAATACGTTGGACAATAATGCCATTCTCATCAATAACAATCGTTGTTGGGATGCCAATAATTTGATACGTATTCATCACATCGCCAGATTCATCTAAGAGGACATCAAAGTTTGCACCAAAATGTTTTAGAAATGGAGTAACTTCTGCTTTACTCGTTTCCTGACTTGTCATATTTACCGCTATGAATTTAGCTCCTTGATTGGTTAATCTTTTTTCCATTTCTACAATGACAGGCATTTCTTCTTGACAAGGTGGACACCATGTTGCAAAAAAATTAATGACTACTGGTGTACCGTGATAATCATTTAAGGCAACCGTCTCTCCCCCTAAAGTGGTAAGTTCAAATGACGTAGCTTCATTCCCTACTTGAACCCCTTCTTTAACAGATGCGGCAACCGCCTCTTCTACTTGTTTAAATACACTATCTGATTGACTGTACATAAATCCGACTGAACAAAGGATAATGATAAGTGCGCTTCTAAAAAAAGCTTGGCGTATCGTCATCTTTTGTCCTCCCTTCTTTTTCTCTGACAAGGTTGCTATAATGTAGAATATGTCCATTTAACTAGAATGATGCGAAGGGAGTGAAAGAAAATAACCAAGCTACAAGCCTTCCAATTAATTTTCATTATCTTATTAGCTATTTACGTCTTTACAGCTTATATGAATAATAAAGAAACCAGTATTTTGTTTTTTATTTTAGCAAGTATTAATATCCTCTTGTGGATCCTACGTTTACGTGAAAGAAAAAGAATGAATTAATCTTCAAGCGTTTAGGTGTATTTTTTCGGCCTATTTTGATTATATTAAACTTAATCATTGAAACAGGGGGCTTAAACATGAATGATATCCTGAACAAAGTAAAACACTTCTTCTATGAACTTGTCGAGTTGCTTTTTCTCCTTGAATACGAAGAATGTAAATTAACCAAGGAACCTCCAAAAAACGGTTCTAAATTAAAAGCAAATATTAATTCAAACTAACAGAAAGAGTATAGCCCTTATTAGGAGATTATATTTAAAGCATTCTTCTCAATCGTAATAGTGATGGGTGTTGACCCAATGATCTCCCCATCACCATGTATGATTAATTGCTTATCAGAATTTACAATAATCTCCCTTCCTTGAATCATATTAACCCCTTTCTGCTTCACATGCCCCCCTTTAAATACAGAAGGAAACAGTAATAGTAACTTCCATCTAGATAACCCGTGTACAATACATATATCTACTAGCCCATCTTGACTTGTGGCATAAGGACAAATTTTCATACCACCTCCATAATAAGGATAGTTAGCGATTGCGATTAACCAAACCTTATCATAATGTATATATTCCCCATCTATAGTTAATCTAACACTTGATGGTTTGTAGGTCCGTAATACTTTGAACACACTTAAAATATAAGACAAGCTTCCAAACCATTTTTTAAATCGCATTTGATTTGTAACTTGTGCAACCATCCCATCAAATCCCAGACCTATAACGGTTAGACAGTACCTATTGTTCACTTTCATTAGATCAATCTTTTCTTGACGCCCTCCTATAATGCGCTCAACTTCTCTTCTTAAGTTTCTATCTACTCCTCGTGCTCTAGCAAAATCATTTCCTGAACCAGTGGGAATTACACTAAATGGGTATTCTGTACCAACCAATTGATTTATTACTTCTTGACTTGTACCATCCCCTCCTAATGCTATAACTCCACTTATTTTAGTATGAACATTCTTTATTAGTGTCCTTAATTGTAGTACATCTTCTTTAGACCCAGTGACTAATACTTGATAGTCTATTTTTTTTGATTGTAAATAGAGTTGTACTTCATCCCAAACTTTCAAGGTATTTCCTTTACCTGAATTTTTATTTACAACAAATATGAACATTTTACTTCACTCCTGTATTCATGTAAGATACATCGTTTCCTATTATTAGATTATCTATTCCCTACCAAATAATCCTTTATTTTGGTAACCATATACATAATTATCTTATGGAGGGATATATTAAAGTCAAGCTCAAGATTTGCTTTCTAAGGAGGTTTTATTGTGGAGGCACTACAATTTGACTTTAAAATACCAAAGTACATCCTATCAAAATTGTTAGGAAGGTGGATCCCCTCTACTTACTGGAACACCCATATTTCTTGTTTAAAGTGGAATGACACAGTAGAGCCTACATTACCAAATGAGGATTGGGTCAAAGTTAAAGTGAAGTATGGTGGGATTTGTGGCAGTGATATGAATCTATTGTACTTACACGACAGTCCCTCTACGTCCCCTTATGTATCCTTTCCTTTTACAATAGGGCATGAGGCTGTTGGACAAATATCAGAACTAGGATTGAATGTAACGTCTTTAGAAAAAGGGCAACGTGTTGTTGTTAATCCGGTTCTGTCTTGTGAAAGTAGGAATGTTGAGCTTTGCTCAGCATGCAAGCGCGGTGACCAAAGTCTCTGCCTTCATAAAACCAAGGGGTCGATTGAGCCTGGCTTACTAATTGGTGCATGTCGTAACACAGGTGGTAGCTGGAGTCCTTATTTAGTTGCTCACAAAAGCCAAATCAAAATTTTACCTGATGAAGTGGATGACCTAAATGGGGTTTTGGTTGAACCGTTCAGTTGTGCTTTACATGCTGTATTAAGAAATCCTCCAAAAGATAATGATAAGGTGTTGATTATTGGAGCTGGGGTAATTGGATTATCTGTATTAGCTGCGATAAGAGCTCTAGGACTTAAGTGTTCCATTACCATTCTCGTTAAACATTCATTCCAAGGAGAGTTAGCTAAATTGTATGAGGTTGATCATGTAGTTCAACTAAACCACTCATATGTTAATGAGACTGCTGAAATATTAAATGCCGAAGTCCTAAAACCCGTTATTGGTGATGAAGTTATACAAGGTGGCGCTAACATTGTTTATGAATGTGTGGGGAAAAAGAAGAGCATTAACGATTCTCTCAGATTTGCACATAGTGGTGGGAAAGTAGTGTTATTGGGCTTGGCTGGCATGATTGAAAAAATTGATTGGACAACGGTCTGGTTAAACGAATTAACCATAAAAGGTTGTTTTGCGTATAGTACGAATGAGTTTGAAGGGAAAAAAATGGACTCATTAGACATTTCAATAGAACTTATGAAAAGAGGAAGTGTTGACCTTTCTCCGTTAATTACACATAAATTTCCTTTACAAGAATATAAACGTGCTTTTCATACAATCTCAAATAAAAGAAAAATAAACGTAATGAAAGTAGTTTTTGATCATGATAAGCAAATCGGAGGTACCTTATGAATAATTTCACATTTAGTTCTTCTCCATCCAGCTCCATTTTAAAGTGGTTATCTGATGGAATAATCTCTACGTTTACAGAAAGAAATTTTGTATTTAGGGATCCCTCTGATAATCAAATAAAGCTCGTTTTTCATTTTTTAGATGAGGATAATGTAAGACCATATCGCCGTAAAGCACAAGCAACATTTGTGGTAGCTGTACTTGAAAGTAAAGGGGCACCCTATGATATCTTTAAAGAAGTGTATCCGTTCCTAATTAGGTCTTTAGCTAACCACCTTATGTATATAAATCATCGAGATGAGCAAGTCGATATCCATTTTCTCACGCCAGAGCAAGGTTGTTATTCTATTCAATATAAAAGGGGCGAGGAGGAAAAAGATTTTTTCATGAAAATCTTTCAACGCCTGCAACCTCTATCCACTTCTAAATTGGTTATTGATAATGGATTTGCTGAAGACTTACCATCTGACAAGTGGAACGGAGATCATGTCACTGAAGCACTTAGCAAATCTGGCAAAAGGTTAGATAAGATGGATTTACTTCCTGCTCCTTTCCCTCTTGAACATTATTTAAATAAAAGAGATATGCGACATCTAAATAAACTCTACGGTATCGGGGGGCTAAGTTATGGAAATTTAAGTGCTCGCTCTGACCAAAATCATTTTTGGATGAGTGCAAGTGGTATCGATAAATCTAATATGAACGATGTTGGAAAAGATATCCTCTACATTAAAGGATACAACAGTGATGCAAATCAAATGGAGGTTAGCATCCCTCCCAATGTTAAACCTAAAAGAGCTTCAGTTGATGCGATTGAGCATTGGATGATATACAAAGAACATCCAGAAGTTGGCGCAATTGTACACATACATGCGTGGATGGATGATGTAAAAGCAACCGAAATAAATTATCCTTGTGGCACCCTTGAATTAGCTGAAACTGTGGCCCAATTAGTTCGTGAGGCAGATAATCCTGCTGAAACTATAATCGGACTTAAAAATCATGGTTTAACTATTACAGGTCCTTCTCTTGAGAATATCTTTCAACGTATTGAAGGTAAAGTTCAACGACAAGTACCTATGAATTAAAGACCGATGGTAAAGAACCATAACCTGCTACTCCTTATTTAGGAATAGGTTATGGTTTTCTTAAATGAGGGGGGTGCAACCCCTCCATATGCATTACTCTTGAACATGGCATGCTCGTGATTACATTTGCAATATGAGAAGCAGCATGTGGCGTTTTAGTTTTTTTAGCATTTTGAACAAGACTCTTATAAAAAGAATGATCAAATAGTAAACGTTCAAGTAAGACAATTATATCCGATAATTTATCTGCTTTTATAGCGGTCCCCATCTCCGTCAAAATCGTAGCATTATTTTCTTCATGTCCTGGTACAGGTTTGTAAACTAGAATTGGGGTTTCACAAGCAAGTGCTTCAGACATTGTTAACCCCCCTGCTTTCGACAATATCACATCACTTGCGCGAAGATAATCAATAAAATGGTCTGTGAATTCAAGAACGTGTATTCTATGTTTACTCACAATAGATTTAACCTTCCTGGTTATTTTTTTATTGACTCCCGTCATACACACTAACTGAACAGGGCTATTCAAACCTTCTAATGATTTAATAATTTCAACATACTTTCCTAGACCTAGTCCACCACCAGTTAATAGCACTGTTTTTTCATTGGGCACTAACCCTAGTCTTTCTCTAACTTGATACCGAGAGAGTAATGGATCTGGAACCGTCTTTATTGGTATTCCTGTAAAATGAAATTTTGCACAAGGAACGTTATATTCTTTAGCAAATACTTCGTAATTTGGCGCCCCTGTAAAATAAGCGTCTATTTCAGGTCGAATATAACCCGGGTGCAAATCCAAGTCTGTTATAACAGTATAGAGTGGGATATGTAAGCAATGCTTTTTTTTCAAGTTCGAAAGAAAAGCTGTTACAAAGGGATGTGTAGAAACCATGATGTTGGTGTTCTGTTCAGAAATAATGGAATATAATTTATCACAAAAAAAACCACCTAATTTATCCATTATTAAAAACCAAGAATAATCAGCTCCATACTTATATAAGCGCCCCCATAAGTTCGGGGCTCTTTTTATCATACTTAAGTAAAGTACAAAAAAAACTTTGTGTAGAAGGGGATGAATAGCATAAAATGTATCAACAATAGTCACACTATGCCCTTTGGTTTCAAGTTGTTTTTTTAGCGCTTTAGACGCTTCATTATGCCCACTCCCAATTGAAGCTGAAAAAATTGTAATATGACTCATTTCAAACAACTTCCTCTCTCGTCTCTATTCCAACCCTATCTATCCTCTATATTGTTTACTTTTTTTCTGAGAACATGCGTATAGAAAAGCTTGATGAAGAAATCGACTAGGATTTTAAGGAACAATTTGTTATGATTTTAATATTAAAAAATACTCTACATACTAAACAATGCTTAAGATAAGGAAGGTTGTGCCATATGAAAACGGTTTTTTCAGGTATTCAACCAAGTGGGACGTTAACACTTGGAAACTATTTAGGAGCCATGAAACATTTTGTTGAGATGCAAAATGATGCAAATTGTTATTTCTGTATTGTCGATCAACATGCGATTACGGTTCCTCAAGATAGGCTAAAATTACGAGAGAATATTCGCAGTCTAGCTGCTCTTTATTTAGCAGTCGGTATTGATCACCATAAAGCAACTTTATTTATACAATCAGAGGTTCCTGCACATGCACAACTAGGTTGGATGATGCAATGCGTTGCTTATATTGGCGAACTAGAGAGAATGACGCAGTTTAAAGATAAGTCAGACGGGAAAGAAGCTGTTTCTGCTTCATTATTAACCTATCCGCCATTGATGGCTGCTGATATTTTACTTTATAAGACTGATATCGTCCCTGTTGGAGAAGATCAAAAACAACACCTTGAGCTTACTCGAGACCTAGCTGAACGCTTCAACAAAAAATTCAATGATATTTTCACTGTACCAGAAGTGCGCATTCCAAAAGTAGGTGCTCGTATTATGTCTTTAAATGACCCTACAAAGAAAATGAGTAAATCAAACCCTAATCCTAAAAGTTATATTTCCATGTTAGATGCTCCGAACACTATTACTAAAAAGATTAAAAGTGCTGTTACAGATACTGATGGTGATATTCGCTTTAACCGAGAGGAAAAGCCCGCTGTTTCAAACTTGCTTTCAATCTACTCCTTATGTTCAGGGAAATCAATTGAAGAACTAGAAGAAGCATATAAAGGTAAGGGTTACGGAGAATTTAAACAAGATTTAGCTGATGTTGTTGTACGAACACTAGAACCGATTCAACAACGTTACAATGAACTGATAGAATCTGAAGAATTAGACCGCATTCTAGATGAAGGTGCCGAGAAAGCAAATTTTGTGGCCTCAAAAATGGTTGAAAAAGCTGAACGAGCAATGGGCCTTGGAAGAAAGAAACGTTAATATTTATGACGATAGAAAAAGCAGCATGCCAACTAATGGCCATGCTGCTTTTTATTATTGCAAGCTAAGAGGGGTACCGTCTTCTAATTCAACATTAAAGCTCTTTCCTCTTAATACATCCTTTTCAACTTCTAAATATTGCCTTGGCATCTCTAAGTATTCATCGCTATCGCTAGGTTCGGAAAAGATCTCAACTACAATTTTTGCAGTGTCATTTTCCTCAAGAACAATGCGTTTTGCATGTAAATCATGTCCGCGTAATTCTTCATCACTTACCTGGTAAAGCAAATAATCGCTTTCCTCAAAGTCAAATGTGTCTGCTTTTTCACTTGGATGGTCCTCATCTGTATATAACCAAATTCCTGCATGTGGCTTTCTATTAGGAGAGCCAAACGTCCATCTAATGCGAGTGAATGAAACAGTTTCTTCCACAGCAGAAGGGGCTACAGCTTGTGAATCAGTTCCTTCTTCACTTTCTAAACTCTCTTCATTCTCTTCCATTTCCTCATGAACCACTTCTTGACCTTCGTCCAATTCTTCAGTAGTAGATGTTTCCTCACTGCTACAAGCTGAAACAACTATTAGAAAAGTCATTAGTAAGAAGGCCTGACACATTTTAAATACATTCATAATGTCTAATCCAACCCTATATTTGTCATTTTTATCATTATTTAAGTTATCTAACTGTTATTTTTTGTCAATTATTACATTGAAATGAGATATACTATCTTCTGTTTTCCACATGATCAAAATAAAAAGCGGACGAATATGCTCGTCCGCTTTCTATTTTAATACCCGTTATTCTTTTTCCAGATCTTACCCACAAAAAATGATAAACCTAATGTACCAACTAGAAGTACAATTGTTAGAATTTGCATGACTAAATACGCAAAACCGTCCATCGTTACCCCTCCCATATATTCGTTCTTCCTACTTATTATAGGAGAGTTGATGTTTCTTGTAAATGTGAGAATCTAATGGTTCACTTGATGAACATAAATTAAGTTACTTTACACTCTCGCCATGCTCAAGTTCCCATAACTTTTCAAAAAAGGCTTGTCCTTTGACCATTGATTCACACAAGTGATGGTGACGTGGTGACCAGCCGCCTTTAACTTCATTATATAATTCATGCCATGCTTCATCCCTTGATAGCATTTGAATACGAACATAGTCGCGTGGGTTCCATTCTGTATACCAATAACGCACTTCAGCATCATGGCCTGAATGATAAAGCTGATCAAGCGCCATATATAATAATTGTTTGAGTTGACGTTCTTTACGAGTCAGCCCGCGCATCTCATCTGGGTCAGGTGAAAGGATATGATATTCCTTTTGCTCATGACGTTCAATTAATTCAAATGTTTCAAATTCATTTTGCTCAAGCATTTCATAGACAATTTGATCCTGTCTTGGGGTAAGTCGACTTTTTCGGATCGGTGTTTTGTAGCCCATGGTGTCAACAGCAATAATCCCTTTTCCATCTGTGGCAATAAAGCAGTAATCAAGTTGAATACGTGACATATTCTTTCTTAAATAACTTTGTTGATGCACAGCTTCAAGTAAATCTTCAGGTAGATCTGTTAATTGGTTTTCAATATAATCATATAATTCCTGACTGACTTTTACTAAGATTGCTTGATCGAGAACTTCAATTCGATCATCACTTCGCCATTCAAAAAAATCACACACATTATAACCGTTTTCTTCCCCTTCAAACCAATTGACCCATACGTCCCTAATATGAACCATATAAAGCCCCCCTTACTGTTAACGATTTGTATCCACAGTATGGGCAAGCTTAAGGTAGTTTATTCCACATTCTGTAGATTGATTCCATATTCTCAACTATTTATTTTTTCGTTCTCTTCGGTCAGGGATAGCCAAAGACCCAATCACCATTATCACCCCTATGATAAATAAATACAGCTCAGGTCTCGTTGCGATGAAATGCATATAATAAGAGAACTCATATCCGAGAGTTAAAATATTTAAATAAGCGAGTAAGCTAACACCTCCTGCAACAGCAAATCCAAACCCAACCAACATAATGAAAATCCTAACCATATTCACCCCCACCATTCTTTGCAATGTCATATAAACTTACTTGTTCCATCCTTACGCCCCCTCACATAGTTGTAAAAACAAGATGCCTTGAGCCAATCTACGGATTTTATAGTGGTAAGTTCTTCTATCGATCTCCCTTTAAAATGCCTTAGTGCCGACTGAACAATATGATATCCACAACAATAACCAAGCCATCGGGGCACATCATTCATTCCACCACCATACAAATAATGAAGATGTTTCCCTCTTCCTTTGGTAAACAAATGAGGCTCTATCCACTGCTGAAACAATGGGATCATTTCTTCTATGTTATAAATATTCGTCCAAATGGCTATATACTTTTCCCCCACTTCCTTTTGAACAGCTAATTCCGCGAGTCCTTCCATAATCATCGATTCTAATAGAGAGATCGATTCTTCTTTTTCCTTCGTGATAAAAAGTCTAAATCGATGGTGGAACTCATGCGTGATCATTGCTTTTAATTCTGCATCTGACAATCCTTCATCGAGAAATAGGATGATTGCATTATCTACAGTCAGTCCATTCTTACCTCCTAGGTTTTTAATCGTTTCTTGATTTGAACTAGCTGGCAAAATATATATAGGAATATCTGGAGCTTTCCATTTTTTCTTTAAACTGTGAAAATGCTCTGAAATAATCGCCCAATAATGATGTTCAATAAAATGCTTCGTGACCTTTTCACAGTCTTCATGAGGAGAAATGAGACCTAAATGAATAAAATGTCGTTGCAGTGAGAACTCTGCGTTTTTGAATAGCGGCTGTAAGGGAGCGATCAGCATTTTCTGATGCCACTGTTGTTTCTGTTCTAAAGTGAGTCGGTTCGCCCATTCACCTTTATAATGGTTTAACCACTTGTCCGTTCTTACAACACCAATCATCATCACACCCTCTCTATTACTACACTATGTTGCCACTAGAAAAAATGATTCCGCATATAGAAGAAAATTACTCTTTTATTTTTGCTATGCATAGTATAGGGAAGTCATTATGCACCTAGTTGCCCACCTTTTCATAAGATGTAAGAAGAATCATGGGCATGGAGGTGAAGTTATGTCCGACCAAGAGGAAGCACGGAGGACAATACTTTTTATAGTGGCAGCCATTTTGTTTGGTTATTTTGCCTTAGGTATTGGTAAAGATATCCCTACTAGTTCTGGTTCACTAACTGAAGATGTCATCCTCTTAGGTTAATCTTCACAATGGCTAGGATGGGTGGTAATCAATATGAATCGACAGAACGGCCCCTATAATTGCAATCATGGTCAGAATGGTTATAACAATAATAATCAAAAAAAAGAATCCTATAATTTATCCCCCCAACAAATTGCAGTTATTGCCGCTTTAGCTACGAATGCCCTGACCGTTCGAGCGGTACTTGTCGATAATGAACAAAATGTGGAGATTGTCTTACAAGGCAATCTTCGCCAACAAACACAATTAGAAAAGATTATCGACAAAGTAAGTGAGATGCCGTTTGGGGACGTGATAGATGCATTCATGAATCGAAAAAAATAATCATACTAGTCCAAGAACAATGAAAAAGCCCCACTCAAGGAGGGGCTTTCTGCTTGTAACTATATCATTTTTCAAAGTTGATCTTTCCTTCATTCGTTATGGTCAAAACAGCATCAAACGATTGCTCTCCTTTTTTAAAGCCCTTGATTGAGTTTGTCTTCCCTTTTTCAAGTAAAGATTTTATAATTGGCTCCGTCATCCTTTTACCCAACAACGTTTTAGATAAGGTAAAGGCACATTTTTTAGCTTTGTAATTTGAACACCCATAAAACGTTCCCCTATCAACTATTTCCCCTTTGCACAAGCGACAGGTCCCAACTACCTTTTTAGTTCCTTTACTTCTTTGTTTAAAAGGTCGTCTTTGTATAGAAGATGTATCAAACTGAGTAAAATCCCAATTCTTAGATTGCGATGCGGCTTCATCAATCAAATGAATAGATAGCTTTTTTGCTTGTTCCATAAATGCCTGTGAAGAAGCAACACCTTCTCCAATTTCGCTTAGGCGTTGTTCCCACTTTGCTGTCATTTCAGGAGAAGCAAGAATACTAGAGCCAAGAGCCTCTATTAATAAGCACCCTTTAGGAGTAGGAGATACAATGTTTTTCTCTACAATCATGTAACCACGATCTTTTAGGATCGATATAATTCCAGCTCTTGTAGCCTCTGTACCAAGTCCTTGAGCCTCCATTAATACTTTCTCTAACTCTTTATCTTCAATCGACTTTCCAGCAGCTTTCATTACAGTAATCAGTTGACCTTCCGTGTAACGTTTTGGTGGTTGGGTCATACTTTCTTTTACAATGGATTTCACAACCGTTCCTTCTTCACCATTAGAGAGTGGTGGAAGGAGGACATCTTGATTATTTTTCGACTCATTGTAAATAACCTTACGCCATCCTTCTTGAAGCATCTGCTTTCCTTTCGATTGAAAAGTTGCCCGGTCTTCTACCGTTGTTTCAATATGACTATGACTTATTATTGCTTCTTGTTCATGCGCTGCAAGCAGGGATCGTACAATAAGGTCATAAATTTTCCTCTCTTCACCTGTAAGCTTTTCAACATTTGGCACTTGTTCAGTTGGGATAATCGCATAATGATCGCTCACTTTTTGATCATTTACATATCGCCGATTTGCTTTTAAGCTTTTAATCGGTAAGGGAAAGTAAGCTTGATACTCTTTAAATTGAGCCAATTTAGATAAAATTGTAGAAAAGGTATCAGCTTCTCCTTTGGTAATGAAGCTGGAGTCTGTTCTTGGATAAGAGATATATCCTTTCACATATAGTTTCTGAGCAACGTCCAATGTCTTTTTTGGCGAGAATTTATATCGTTTGTTTGCCATTGCTTGTAAGCTTGATAAATTATATAAATACGGTGGTTGGTAACGTTTTTTCTCTTCCTTGATTGCCGTTACAGCTGCCGATTTCCCCTCACAAAATTGAGCTATTTGCTGTGCTTGTTTAGCCGATTGTACTCTTGTTTCACCTTTTTTATGCCAAGTCCCCTCATAGATTTTTTCTTCCATTTGAAAGGTTGCCTTTACTTCCCAAAAAGGTTCTGATTTAAATGCTTTTATTTCTTTTTCTCTCTTTACAATTAATGCTAAAGTTGGTGTTTGAACACGTCCAGTTGAAAAGACATCATTTATCCCTTTTTCACCTAAAAGTAAGGTATACGCACGAGAGGCGTTCATTCCGATCATCCAATCAGCACACGCACGACTTAACGCCTCATAATAAAGAGGACGTGTTTCTTGTTCCGATTTTAAATGCTGAAAACCTTCTTCTACAGCTTGCTTCGTTAAGGACGACAACCATAATCTTTTTAGCGGCTTAGTGGACTTACATTGTTCAATAATAAGCCTAACGATCAATTCCCCTTCTCGTCCTGCATCCCCTGCCATAATAATCTCAGAAACAGCCGGATTTCCAATGAGCTTTTTCACCACTTGAAACTGTTTATACTTGCCCTTACTTACTTGAAATTCAAACGTTTCTGGCAATATTGGCAAGGTATCAAGCTTCCATGCTTTCCATTTTTGATGATAGTGCTCCGGGGGTCTGAGCTCACAAAGATGTCCCACAGCCCACGTGACAAATGCTCCACGTGGAAAGGTGGCGCAAGGCTTTATTTCAATCGAACCTTGTTGTTTCTTTGATGGAAAAGGGGCTGCAAGCTTTGCTCCTTGATCAGGTTTTTCCGCAATAATTAACTTCATTTATACTCCCCCTTGTTAGAACAAGTATAACGTAAAACACCGAATAAAGGGAACATCCGTACTCCTATTTTCATTCAAAATAAGCATACAAGGTATATCAACCTTGTATGCTCGATTTCACTTTATAAAGTTCTCTTCAAACCATCTTTTAGCATCGATTACTTCATCCCTTGTTAACTGATGGCCACCTTCACCCCAATACTCTGTTACATTTGCTCCTGCTCGGTTCAAGTCATCAATAAGTTCTTTCGTTTCTTTAGCCGGGATTAACGGATCAAGTTTACCTGCCCCTATAAAGATAGGGACCTCATTAGCAGACGGTATCTCAACATCCCTTCTTGGCACCATAGCATGGAAAAGGGCAGCACCCTTCAGTGAAGACTGATAGTGATAAAGTAAACTAGCTGCAATGTTTGCCCCGTTTGAATAACCGATGGCCACGAGATTCTCTCTATTAAAATGATAATTCTCTGCGGCTTCATCAAGAAATTCATTCAATTCCTTCGTGCGAAAGATCAGGTCCTCTTCATCAAAGACTCCTTCACTAAGTCTTCTAAAAAACCTTGGCATCCCGTTTTCTAAAACATTTCCACGAATCCCTAATACAGCGGCTTTTGGAGCAATAATATCTGCAAGTGGTAAGAGATCTTCTTCATTCCCACCTGTACCGTGCAGTAATACTAAAGTAGGCAGATTTTCTTCTGTTGCTTCCTTAAAAATATGCTTCAACATAGATTCCTCCTATCTCATTATTGTTTTGTATCTAGCGGCTTTAATTTCGCTTCAATTTCGGCACGTTGATCCTCAAAGTAAGGTGGAAGAGATAAACGTTCCCCTAACGTTTCAAAAGACTCATCTCCTTCAAATCCAGGACCATCCGTTGCTAATTCAAAAAGAATTCCATTTGGCTCACGGAAGTATAGAGATCTAAAATAATATCGCTCAACAAATCCCGAATTCGGTATACCAATTTCTTTAATATACTCTACCCATTTGTGCATGTCTTCTTCATCTTCTACGCGAAATGCCACATGATGTACACTTCCTCTACCTGGACGCTCACGATCAAGGTCCCGACGCTCTTCAAGGTGGATTTCAGCACCAGATCCACCATCTCCCGTTTCAAATACTCGAACAGGCTTTTGACCTTCCTCAAGTGGCGCATATTGTCTCGTTTCCTTAAAGCCCATAATAGACGTTAACACTTTTTCCGTTAAGTCTGGTCGAGATACCGTTAGAGTCACTGGACCTAATCCATAAATCGCATGCTCCACTGGAACAGGGCTATCTTCCCAAGCTTTTCCACCCTTCACGCCAATGTCATGTTGATCTGAAACTAAAATTAAGCGCTGCCCTTCAAAGTCTCTAAACGATAAAGTAGCTCTTCCAGAATGTCTAGTGATCTCATCATACTCTACACCATACTCAGTAAAGCGAGTTTTCCAATAATCAAGCGCCGCATCATTAGGCACCCGTAATGAGGTAGCTGTAATACTATTTGTTCCAGGATACGTTTGACCTGCATGAGGAATTTCAAAAAAAGTTAAGTCAGTCCCAGGATTGCCGCGCTCGTCTGCGTAAAATAAATGATAAACAGATGGATCATCTTGATTAATGGATTTCTTCACCAATCTCATCCCTAAGATCTCTGTATAAAAACGATAGTTCTCTTTTGCGTTTGCTGTAATAGCTGAAACATGATGCTGGCCTTTTAATGGTTTTCTAGTCATGTTTTTCACTCCTTAATAAATGTTGTTTTAGTATTATGCACTTCCACTTTTTTCAACAATCTAAGCAATTCCTTTTGTTCCTCTTTATTTAGACCTTCAAATTGAGAAGCTTGAAATAGTTCTTGCTTAGGCACTACTACTCCAAAAAGTTCTTCCCCCTTTTTGGTTAAACGGAGAATTTTTGTTCTCCACTCTTGTTCTCTTTTGACTAGTTCTAACTTTTCAAGTTTTACGATCGATTGTGTAATATTCCCTTTCGTCACAAAAAGCTTTTCTGCTAATTCTTGTTGTGATAAAGGTTGATGCGTACCAATTTGTACGAGTAAATCAAATTGAGAGGTAGTTAAGTTCCATTGACTTAAATGTTGATTGGATAAGCGAATACTTGCATGGTACAAACGAGCCAGGCGAAACCAGATCAATAAATTCAGTTTTTCTTGATGTTTTGATTGATTAACCACTTTTACCCCCCCCTAACTAGCATCAGTTTAGTACTAAACTGATTAAAAGTAAAGAATTCTGCTCAACTATTTTATATCCTAGATAAAATTCTAGATGTTTAATAAAGCGCTGTTCGGGAACTTATCAAGTAAGAACAAATTCAGAATAATAGAGAGGGCTGATTGGATGTTGTTACGTGCTAAAACGTTAAAATCGTATTCTATGTTAGCTAGCGATGGTGAATTAGGTTCATTAGATGATTTTTATTTTGATTCAGACACAGCTACTATACGCTATTTTGTAGGGGATACAAGAACTTGGTTTTTTGGAGGCAAAGTACTTTTAAGTCCGCTCTCATTTAAGGAAGTGGATCGTTCAAACGAGCGAATAGCTGTTCATGCAACGAAAGACCAAATCAAGGATAGTCCAAAACCTGAGTCCCACGAACCAATAACAAGAAAGTATGAGCAAGAACTAAGTTCATATTACGGATGGGAAGGCTATTGGGCCGGTGCAGCTACAAGAAGAGATATGACCGGCTTTCAAGCTCATGCTCCAATGATGCCGCCTATTTTTAATCCTGATGGACCTCGTGATTCTAATCCTGGCGTACAAGCTGATGCTAACCAAGCACGAGATAATCAATACGGTGAAGATCAATTACTTGTAAGCGTAGAGGATATTAAAGGCTATAAAGTTCACTCCATTGGTGGAGAAGTCGGTAAAATCCATGATTGTGTCATTGATGATGAAGATTGGAAAATACGCTATTTTGTAGTAAATGTTGGTGGATTTCTAAATAAAGAATTAGTTCTAGTTTCAATTGAATGGTTAAAAGATGTTAATTGGCGCGAGCATACCATCACGATTGATCTTGATAATGAATTGATTGAGCAAGCACCTGAATTCACCTCTGATGCACCGATTACGAGAGAATACGAAGCAAAGCTTTATGCTCATTATAACCGTCCTGTCTACTGGGAAGATGCCCGCTAAATGGTCATATTTTCAACACTCAGAAATCGCCAGACTTCATACAAGAAGCCTGGCGATTTTTTCTACATTTTTAACAAAATGAAATTGATCCTTATCGATTCCCTATGAATGGTGTACAATAGTACGTAACATTCGTCGGTATGAAAAGGAGACAATCATGACTACCTACCAAATGATTTCCCGACCATCTGCTTTTACCACTTTTACGAGAAAAGAATGGGCGGATCTATCGGATAAAACGTCCATTTCCTTAACAGCTGAAGAAAGAGTACAGCTCCAAGGCTTAAATGAGACTATCTCAAAAGAAGAAGTTCAAGATATTTACTTGCCATTATCAGAGCTCTTATACATGCATATTAAACATTCAAATCATCTACACAATGACTTGAATCAATTTTTCCAAAAGAAAACCAAAAAAGTTCCATTTGTTATTGGGATCGCAGGCAGTGTGTCAGTCGGAAAAAGTACGACTGCACGTCTTATTCAAGCTCTCGTCTCTCGCTTTCCTACAAAGCCGAAAGTAGATCTTGTTACAACCGATGGCTTCCTTTATCCTAATGCCATTTTAGAAGAACGTGGGTTAATGAAGCGTAAAGGATTTCCTGAAAGTTATGATATTGAGAGCTTACTTGGTTTTCTTACAGATTTGAAATCTGGTTCCGCTTACATTGAAACTCCTCTTTATTCTCATCTTAAGTATGACCGACTTACTGAAAAACAAATTGTAGAGGAACCAGATGTAGTGATCGTCGAAGGGATCAATGTGCTTCAAGTGAATAAGAAAAACAAAAAAATCCCTCAAATGTTCGTTTCCGATTTCTTTGATTTTTCGATCTACGTAGATGCTGAAGAAGACAACATTTTAAGCTGGTATATTGAAAGATTTAAATTACTAAGAAATACAGCCTTTCAACAGCCAGAATCCTTCTTCCATCGTTATCGACATTTATCGGATACAGAGGCCGTTCATTTTGCCACTGATATTTGGAAAAGTATTAATGGAGTAAATCTTGAAAGAAACATTAGACCTACTAAAAATCGTGCAGACCTGATCTTAAAAAAAGGCGAAGGGCATAAAGTAGAAGAGATTCAAGTAAAGAAAAAATAACAATAGCCGAGCGTTGAATTCCCTTCAGCGCTCGACTTTAATTAATTTGACACCTTATTTACAAACAGAGGAAAAAATTGAAGCAGCCACTGAATAAATCCTTGCTCAGTTGGTTGTTCAACGAGTGGTACGACTTTTGTTTCATTCTGATGTGGTTCTAATTGAACTTCTTTGATTAACCTATCACCCTCGCCTCTTACTTTTAGCATGCCTTTACTTGTTACATCATACTCTATTCTTTCCTCCTGTTTAGTAACAAAATAAACATCGCTCAACAGCTCATATTTCTGCCCAGTCTCATCCTTGAATTGCTTTTCTTCACTAAGCGTATGGGTTTTGTACGTATCGAATCCATAATCAAATAACATCTTCATGTCATGATAGGATGCCTGGGATGTGGGTGCATTTAAAGTGACAGCAATTAATTCAGTATCGTCACGTTCAACCGCTGTAGAAAGTGTAAAGCCAGAGCGTTGAACAAATCCATTTTTCACTCCTGTTACACCCTCATACTCCCATAACATTCGATTATGGTTGTAAATCGTTGTCTCCCAGCCCTCTCCAATCCACTCCATCTCTTTTGTTTGTACAATTTCTCTAAACGTATCATTCTCCATTGCATATTGTGTGATTAAAGCGAGATCATGCGCTGTTGTGTAATGCTCTTCATCAAAAAGACCATGAGGGTTGGTAAAGTTAGAATTAGTGACACCAATTTCTTCTCTTACGAATCGATTCATCCTTTTAGCAAAAGCTTCCTCGCTGCCATCTATATGTTCAGCAATGGCTAGACCTGCGTCATTTCCAGAGTTAATCATAAGTCCCTGAATAAGCTTCAACATACTCACTTCTTCACCCGGTAACAAATAGACCCGTGTCCCTATCACATCCATTACATCTTCACTTGCGGTAACCACATCATGTAGATTCCCTTCTTCAATGGCTACAATTGCTGTAATCATTTTAGTTACACTTGCAGGGTACATCTTTTTCTCACTATCTTTTTCCCAAAGAATTTCATTAGTAGTTCCATCTATCAAAATCGCTGTTTCACTTTCTATATCTACCTTCGTAGATGCATTCGTTTTTTGGTGAAAAGACATCATAAAGAAGATAATAGTAAAAAAGAACAAGATGTTTGTACCATTTATGTTGCTTAGCTTGCTCACTTATTTTTCCTCCTTTTATCCATGAAAGCCTACCCTCCAGTTTCCCTTTAAAAAAAGAACTTGGCCACATGACCAAGTTCTTACTAGCAGACTATCTAATGGCTACATTACCCTTTAAATAATTGAACGAACATCTTACCATAAGGACCACCATCAACAATTCCGATTCCTACTTCAGTGTAGTTACCGCCTAGAATATTTGCACGGTGACCGTCAGAATTCATAAGTGCTTGATGAGCAGCCTCTACAGTTTGGTTTCCAGCAAGGTTCTCACCAGCTGTATTGTACTGGACACCAAATTGATTCAGCATGTCAAACGGAGAACCGTAAGTTGGAGATTGGTGTGCGAAATAATTGTTATCAATCATGTCTTGAGCTTTAACACGTGCAACTTCTGTTAATTCTAGATCTGCTTTCAAAGGAGCTAAACCTTGTTTTTGACGTTCTTCATTTACTAGGTCTACCATTTGTTGCTCTTCAGCAGTTAAACCTTCAGCTTTTTGCTCTGCATTTTGCTCAGGTTGCTGCGATGGTGCAGGTTGTGGTGCAGGCTGAGCCGGTTGTGCTTCCGGTTGCTCTTCTTGTGTTGGAGCTTCTTCTTTAGGTTCTTCTGTTTGTGGTTGTTCAGCTGCTGGTTCTTCAACCTTTTGTTCTGGAGCTGGTTGTTCAGCTTTGATTTCTTTTTCCAATTCTGGAAGTGTTACATTCCATTGATTTAACAAGTCTTCAAGATTACTAGATTGTTTCACTTGATCTAATAATTTTTGAATAGACTCTTGATCTGCACCATTAAGTGCAATCACGTGCTTTTGAGTGTATACATTTTTATTTGGCTGTTCAGCTGCACTAGCCGATCCAGCAAAACCTGCTGCAACTGTTGCAGCTGCGATTGTTGTTACAAGAAATTTCTTCATGAAAATGCCTCCTTGAAGGTAGTTGTTTTTTTGGTACATCAAAATCCTAGCATAGAATCTATCACGATCCTATGGTAAATCATGCATATAATTGTATAATCAAACTTCTTCACACTTCCCAAGAACCCTTATATTATAAGGAAAAAAAGCTCTTCATATGGATATGTATTATTCTTTTATTCATATTTTTATAGATTTACACAAGGTTCGTTACAGAAATGTAAAAAAGCGAGTTGAGGCTGATACCTAAAAGGTTTCACTCCTTTTTCAAGCAGATTGGAAAAGATTTCAGGGAGTAATGTTCAATTTTTTTTGCTAGTTTAGTAAATAGCTTAGAAAACAGGAGGTTTTTTCAATGAAGAAGTTTTTCATTACTGCTTGTGCAGGAATCGCTCTTTCCCTTACTGGCACTCACTTAGCACAAGCTGCATCTCACAGTCACACTGTACAAACTGGAGATACACTCTATCAATTAGGACAAGATTATAGCGTTTCTACTGAAGCGATTAAACAATTAAATAACAAACAGTCAGCTTCTATCTCAGAAGGAGAGACTTTGCAAATACCTGCAGCCGTTTCAAGCGAAGAACGTGAACTATTAGCTCGTTTAGTTCATGCTGAAGCACAGGGTGAACCCTATGCAGGAAAAGTAGCGGTGGCAACTGTGGTTCTAAATCGTGTTGATCATACCGACTTCCCTAATTCAATTAAAGAAGTTATTAACGAAATAGGACCTTCAGGTCATTATGCTTTCTCACCTGTTCAAAATGGTATGATTGACCAAGCTGCCGATCAAGAAGCTCAAGATGCTGTCCAAGAAGCGATTGCTTACCAAGGCAATAGTCAAGGCTCGATCTATTTTTATAATCCTGAAATCGCAACAAACCATTGGATCGGCACGCAAACAGAAACAATTCGGATTGGAAAACATGTCTTTGCTAAATAAACAATCAATAAGAAGCCAACACTAACTCAAAGTGTTGGCTTCTATTTACATATCCTTAAAGCAACTTTACATTTCTTCCATTAACATAGGCTTAAGTTGCATGACTTTAAACTTATTTCTATCATACGTAGTTTTTTTGGATTAGAACGATGCAGAGAGGGAATAAGAGGCATAACCTAGAATATACATAATAAGAAACAGATAAGGTGGTGTTTCGCATGAGCCGATTATCTAAAGTGAGTTCACTTCGAGCAAATCGAATTCATACAAGCTTTGTCAATAAAATGTCTAATTCAAGTGGAGTCAACCCTATTACTCCAGTAGAAAAAATAGAACCAACTAAGAATCCAACAAAACACTCAACTGAAAACCACCTTAGTAGTTTTGATTATTACTATGAAAAACAACTAAGATCCCAAACCTCCTCATTGATTCAAAAACAACCTAAATCCATTGAGGATGAACCTGAAAATGAACCACAAGTAAACGAAGTAAAAGAACTCTTTATTAAATTCATTAAAAGCTATAATCAGCTTATTCTCACTTTAAAACATTCAGATCAACTTACATGTGATCAATATACTGCGCGTCTTCATCAAGTTTATGATGAATTTGCAGAAAGTTTAGAATTAAATGGTATAGTTGAAAACGAAGATTATTTATTAACTTTCAATGAGCATAGATTTAATCAGCTAAAGGATTCGAATGATTGTTTAAAATCAGAAGTTATATCTGATTTTATGAAGCAGATTTTAGAACAATATCAATTCATTTTGCGGGATAAAGAAGCTGCCCGTTCACACAGTAATCCGTATGACAAAGTTCCGATTTATGAAAAAGGGCTATTGATTGAAGAGAGGCTATAAGTGCCTCTCTTTTTTTGTGTGTAATCGCTCGCTCTATGTCTCTAATCGAAAAAGTTTGATACAATAAGGAAAAACTAGGGAGTGAGCATGGACATGAAGGTTATTCTTTCACATCAAAATATTGATTTTGATGGCATTGCATCGATGATAGCCGCTAAAAAGCTATACCCTGATGCCATTCTAGCGATTTCAGATAAGCTCGACCGCAGTGTAACACCATATATGGCTATTTATCGAGACCTTTTTCAGTTTTCTTCCTATCAAGATGTTCATTGGGATACTGTTACTACGTTAATCTTAGTCGATGTGGCTTCAATTAGTCGTACAGGGATACCTACTGATGAGCTTATTGACGACGTTCCTATTAAAATTTATGATCACCACCCTCCTTTCACCTATCAAACCAACCATCAAATTGAAGAAGTAGGTGCAACTGTTACTCTATTAATAGAGCATCTTATTAATAAGAACCTTTCACTAACAAAAGATGAGGTTAATTTATTTGGATTAGGCTTGTATTCAGATACAGGAAATTTCACGTTTCATTCCACGACTTCAAGGGATTTTGAAGCTGCTGCATTTTTAATGAAAAACGGCTTAGATATTGAAATAGTCAATCGCTTTGTAACACCTGTATTAACTGAAGGGGAGCAACAATTATTTAACACCTTATTTAAATCTCAAACCACTCATTATCTAGATGGACTACATATTATTATTGCTTCCTACGAGCAAGATCGTTTTCAAAATGGCTTATCAAGTTTAACTGAAAAATTACTTGATACATCTTCGGCAGCAGATGGCATCATTGTCATCGTGAAAATGGGTAAACATGTACATATCGTATGTCGTGCTAGTTCCTCACGTATAAACTTTCAAAACTTCATCAAAAATTTAGGAGGCGGTGGGCATACACAAGCAGCCTCTGCTATGTTAAAAAATGCCACACTTGAGGAATCGGTAGCAACCGTGCGAAAGCAGTTAGCTACTATTATCGAAAAGGCTGTATTAGCGGAAGATATTATGAGTTCACCAGTGAAAACGATCCGTGAAGATGAGAAAATCTCTGATGCCAAAGAAGCGATGATTCGTTTTGGACATACAGGATTTCCGGTATTAAATGAGGATAGCCAACTCGTTGGAATCATTTCTAGACGAGATGTAGACAAAGCTATGCACCATCGCTATGGACATGCTCCCATCAAAGGCTATATGACACGAGATATTATCACTCTTCCACATACAGCAACAATGGAAGAAATCCAACGGGACATGATGACTCACAACATTGGTCGTATCCCTATTATGGGAGATGATAAAGTAGTAGGAATTGTTTCAAGATCAAACATCATTAGTCACTTACAGAAGAATAACCTTAAAGACTCCAAGTCAGACTTGATTGAAAAACTGAAAGGCACTCTTGACAGCGAACAATATCAATTGCTTTCATTGATTGGAAAAGAAGCAGATCGTTTTGGAGTTAAAGCATATTTAGTTGGGGGATTTGTAAGAGATTTATTTTTGGAGCGTCCAAATGAAGATGTTGATGTCGTCATTGAAGGAGATGGTATTGGATTTGCTCAAACTCTTGCAGCTACATATGGAGGAGAAGTCAATCCTCATGAAACTTTCGGTACCGCAACTTGGACTACTGAGAATCATTTAAAAATTGACATCGTCACCTGTCGAACGGAGTATTATGAGGAATCAGCTGCACTTCCTACTGTGAAAGCTTCAAATATTCATGAAGATTTAACAAGGCGAGACTTTACGATCAATGCAATGGCTCTATCCATATCAGAACATTCTTTTGGAGAACTGTTAGATGATTACCAAGGACTTAAAGATCTTAAAGCCAAAAAAATTAGAATCCTACATCCTATGAGTTTTGTTGAAGATCCGACTCGAATATTTCGTGCTGTTCGTTTTGCTACTAGGTTTGGTTACAATCTGGATAAGGAGACAGCAAGGTTAGCAAAAGAAGCCGCCACTCCCCTTGGTCAGTTAAGCCAAACAAGATTACTCCATGAATTATTCTTAATTCATGAGGAAGCAGCAGACCTGACTCCATATAAAATGTTAGAAGATCTAAATGTATGGAATACACTCTTTGGTCACCAACCAAGGAAATCCTCTTGGAAGCATGTAGAAAACCTTCTGACCAAACCTAATGTAGATGTTTTCGAAGTCATTTTAGCTCTTTGTCTTCCTTTATCAAGTTGGGAAACGCTCATCACTTCATTCATAACCACTGCTAAATCAAAATCATATGTAGAAGGTCTTAAAAGCTTTCGAGCCTTACAATTAGACTCCACTAATCGTTTAAATGACTGGCACGAACTCTTACACGGTATAAAAGATGATGTGTTAGAATTTATTAGCTTAGATCCGCTCTACCCACATCAAGCAACGCTTCAGCTTTATTTAAAGAAGCGCCGTGAGCTTACTCCTTTATTAACAGGCCATGACCTCATTGAGCTTGGTTTAAAGCCAGGACCTTCGTTTCGGGAGCTTCTATTGTCGCTTGAGAGTAAACAAATCGAAGAGAGTCTCTTAACAAAAAATGAAGCTGTCGAATGGGTTTTAAAAGAAGTAAATAAAATAGAAGCTAGCCATTAATGCTACGGCTAGCTTCTATTTTTTTATAAATAACCCATCTCTTTGGCTTGTGTTATTAATTCATCTCTAAAGTTAGGATGTGCAATATTGATGAGCGCTTGTGCACGCTCACGTATTGTTTTTCCACGTAATCTGGCAACCCCATATTCAGTGACAATATAATCAACATCATTTTTTGAAGTTGAGACGACTGAACCTTTTGCAAGAGTTGGGACTATTTTTGATATCGTCCCACCTTTAGTCGTTGAATGGAGGCAAATAATACCTTTCCCTCCGTTAGCCATTCGAGCACCTATACCAAAATCTCCTTGACCACCCGTCGAAGAATAATACCTTCCGCTAATGGATTCAGAATTACATTGCCCTAGAAAATCAACTTCAATCGTGGCATTAATTGTAACGAGTTGAGGAATCGTTGAAATTAAACGGCTGTCATTTGTCTCGTCCACTGGATACATTTGCACCTGTTTGTTTTGGTCCATAAAGTCATATAATCTTTTTGTGCCAAAAGCAAAAGTCGCTGTCATACTTCCTTTATGTAGTGGATTAGACATATTAGAAACTGCTCCACTTTCAAATAAATCCACTACTTTATCTGGAATCATTTCTGTAAAAATGGTGAGATCTCGATGATCTTTTAGGAAATTCATGATCGCATTTGGAATCGCTCCAAATCCGATTTGCAAAGTGTCTCCATTTTGAATAAGATCAGCTACGGTTTTCCCGATGATTTCATCTTCAGGACGAAGAGGAATTTCAGGTGTCGCTGGCAACTCAACGTGATGTTCATATAAGGCATCTACTTGCGATATATGAATACGATTTAGACCATACGTCCTCGGCATATTTTCATTCACTTCTAAAATAATACGTTTTGCCTCCTTTAATAAGGGCGCAACATAATCACAATTTGTTCCTAAGCTAAAATAGCCTTCTTCATCCATTGGCGATACTGTAGCCATAATGACTTGGTCATTTGTCGCCTCTTTCAAAATTTCTGGTAGGTCTGAAAAATGATTAGGTAAAAGATCTACTTCATGATCGTAAAACGCTCTTCGTTCATCTTTATTTAAGAACATCGAAATAATTTTAACTTTAGATGGGTCTAACGATAAGACTGGATGAAGAGACAACATTTGAAACAGTCGATTCCCTTCCAATCCATCATGGTCAGCCAAAGCCTTCATCAATGCTGGTGGCTCGCCTACCGCTAACGGTACAATGATATCTTCACGTGGTTCAATAACTGATACCGCTTCCAAGGAAGTTGCAGTTTGTTTTTGATTATATAGGTCTTGCACATTCATGACTAATCCTCCTACATCCTATCGAGAAAGAATTCCCCAATATTTCATCTTATGTTTTGAATCCCCTCAAGCAATAATAATACTACGTTCTACACTTGTAACCAAGACAATCATCTTTCTTTTTTATCTCCAGATTAAAGTAATACTTTTCAGCATTGTCTAACTTTTCTATCATTATTTAGTCTCATTCATTATTATTTACGAATCCAAAGAAACCACACACGAAAATAATCCCAATCTGTAAAGTAAATATAACTAGGATTAATGACGGTTTTCCACAAATTTCGATAAATTTCCACAGCGATACAAATACAATCTGATATAATGAAGGGCATGAAAACAATCAGAGAATAGAGAATGATTTAATTGCTCTTTATTGTTAGATAGGAGGACTTTTGGTGGACACACGAACGAAACGATCAGTGCGACGTAAACGCAGACCTCGAAAGCGAAAGAAATTATTTGTCTCTTTCCTTTTACTTTTCTCTTTCCTATTTCTTTCGACCGCTGCATTCGCTGTACTTCAATATGAAATGGGTAAAAGTAATGCAAATCAAAATTTATCTGAAAACACAAATACAACTACGGAAAATAGGGAAGAACAAGAATTCCAATCCAAAGAACCTGAAAATAATGAACCAATTAATGTACTCTTAATCGGCGTGGATACTGCTGATGATGAACCAGCAAGAACAGATACAATTATGGTTGCTCAATATGACCCTAAAAATGGTGATGCTAAATTAGCTTCTATCATGCGTGATACGTATGTAGAAATTCCAGGTTATCGTGATAATAAAATTAATGCTTCCTTCTTTCTAGGCGGACCTGATTTGTTGCGTGAAACCATAGAACATAATTTCGGTTTAGACCTGCACTATTATGCGATGGTGAATTTTGATGGATTTGTGGAAGTAGTTGATACAGTTGCCCCAAGTGGCATAGAAGTTGATGTTAAAGATCCAATGTATTACTCTTCAGGGAGTACAGAGATAAATTTCAAACCAGGCCTTCAAAAACTTGATGGTAAGGAAGCATTAAATTACGTGAGGTTTAGAAGCGATGCTAATAATGATTTTGGGCGTGTTCAACGTCAACAAGAAATGATCTCTCATATCAAAGATGAAGTATTATCGGTTTCCGGTATCACTCGCGTTCCTCGTCTGATCGGTTCAATTGAACCGTATTTAGATACGAATATCAAAACAACTAGATTACTTAGTCTTGGTCGTGATTTTTTGTTGAACCCAGTAGATGATATCGATACATTACGTATTCCTGTTCAAGATGGATATTATGATGAATACTACAGTCATGCGGGATCCGTTTTAGAGCTTGATTTCGAAAAGAATCGTGAAGCAATAAATTCATTTTTCTCTAACACTTCAGAAGGATTTGCAAATGACTCACAAACAGAAGATGAAGACGGGAAAAACTTGTAAAAAAAGCTCATTGCCTATAGCGGCAATGAGCTTTTCACTTCTCTAATATTGTTTAAATACTAGAGTAGCGTTATGTCCACCAAACCCTAGTGAGTTATTTAATACAGCTCGAACTTGTTGGTGTCTCGCTTCATTCGGTACATAATCTAAATCACATTCAGGATCAGGGGTTTCATAATTTGTCGTTGGAGGGATAACCCCTTCTTTAATGGCTTTGACAGAAAAGATTGATTCTATCGCTCCTGCAGCACCAAGTAAGTGACCCGTCATAGATTTTGTAGAACTAATAGCAAGCTTAGTTGCATGCTCACCAAAAACGGTCTTTACAGCCATTGTTTCAAACTTATCATTGTAAGGGGTGCTTGTTCCATGTGCATTCATGTAATCAATATCTTCAGGAGTTAATCCTGCATCCTCGATGGCTTGTTTCATCGCACGAGCTCCGCCTTCTCCTTCAGGTGCAGGAGCAGTCACATGGTGAGCATCACCAGTTGCACCGTAACCAACGATTTCAGCATAGATCGTAGCACCACGCTTTTCAGCTGATTCAAGACTCTCAAGAATTAAAATCCCAGCTCCTTCACCCATTACAAAACCATCACGATTTGCGTCAAATGGACGTGAAGCATTTTCAGGATTATCAGTTGTCGTCACAGCTTTAGCAGCACAGAAACCTGCTACTGACATATTCGTAATTGGAGCCTCTGCCCCACCTGTGATCATAACATCGGCATCACCGCGCTGAATAACTTTAAAGGCATCACCAATTGAATTCGTTCCTGAGGCACAAGCTGTAACCGAGCATGAGTTAATGCCTTTTGCTCCTGTGATAATCGATACTTGCCCTGAAGCCATATCAGGAATTAACATCGGCACAAAGAATGGACTAACTCGTCTGTGTCCTTTTTCAATAAACGTACGGAATTGCTGTTCAAAAGTCTCCATTCCACCTATCCCAGATCCAATCCATACACCTACACGATTTGCAATATCCTCAGTCACTTCAAGATTAGCATCTTTTAAAGCCATAAGAGAGGCAGCAACTGCAAATTGAGTGAAGCGATCCATCTTTCTAGCTTCTTTTTTATCCACAAATTCACTAGGATCAAAATCCTTTACTTCTGCTGCTACTTTCATCGGAAATTCCTCAGCGTTCACACGAGTTAATAAACCAATGCCGGACTCTCCTTGAATCGCTCTTTCCCAAGTTGTTTCTGCACTTAATCCAAGTGGTGTTACTGCACCAATACCTGTAACTACGACACGTCTTTTTTCCACAACGATTCTCTCCTTTTCTTTAACTAATTCTATTTTATACTATTAACGTCCCCAACGTAGGGCAACCGATCCCCATACTAATCCTGCACCAAAACCTACAAGGACTAGAATATCTCCATCTTTAATTTTACCACTGTTCAACTCATCTACCATAGCCATCGGGATAGAAGCTGAGGAAGTGTTACCGTATTTATGTACGGTCTTTGACATCTTTTCTATAGGAAGCTCTAAACGTTCACGAGCAGCTTCCATAATACGGATATTTGCTTGGTGAGGAACGAGGAAATCAACATCTTCCTTCGTTAAGCCAGCTTTTTGTAGGACTGAAAGAGAAGATTCTCCCATTTGTCTTACGGCAAATTTAAACACTTCACGGCCATTCATTTCTAAGAAATCACCTTTTTTATTGATATGCATTGCACCAGCACCATCAGCTCCAAGTTCAAAAGCTAGAAGCCCTTTACCTTCTGAAACCGGTCCTAAAACAGCGGCCCCTGCACCATCTCCAAAAAGGACAGCCGTATTACGATCAGAGAAATTCGTTACTTTAGATAGTTTCTCAACCCCGATAACGAGCACATGCTTATATGCTCCTGTTTCAATAAATTGCTGCCCCGTTGCCAATCCATAAATAAAACCAGCACACGCAGCACTTATATCCATAGCAGCTGCTTTTTTAGCACCAAGACGCTCTTGGATTAAAGAAGAGACTGTTGGGAATGCCATATCTGGTGTCACTGTAGCGACTAAAATTAAGTCGATCTCCTCTGCTGAAACTCCTGCATGCTCTAAAGCTTTTTGTGCCGACTCAAAAGCCATATCTGAAGTATCAATATCATCTGTAGCGAAGCGACGCTCTTCAATTCCTGTACGAGTTTTAATCCACTCATCAGAAGTATCAAGTTTCTTTTCAAAATCTGCATTTGTCACTAGTTGATTTCCAATATAGCTCCCCATACCATAAATCCCAGCTCTCACCATGCATTGAATCCCCCTTTATTTAAAAATTCAATTATTTACGAGTTATTATTAGTACCTACTACTAATTTTATCTTATCAATATATATCTGTCTAGATGTAATTGTTCCGTCCCACTTTAAAACGGGCGATTATTTGAACACAAAAAAGGGGTTTGGCCCATACACTAATAAAGAGTCAACTTGGTTTTGTAGTAAGGAGGATCAATATGAGCGACAAAAATCGTGAAGAACCACAAACAGATCTTTTTTCCCAACTCATGTTTGGAGCACCCCCTAAGCCCGCTCCAAAAAAAGAGGAGATAAAGGCACCACCTACTCAATTAGAACAAATTTTAACACTTGTTCAAACAGTTGCACCAACATTAGAAAAACTTGCTCCATTCATGGGGGTCATCACTACGTTTTTCACTCAACAACAAAAACAAACAGATACGTCAGCCCCACCCTCAAAAAATATCGAAAATGATGAACAAAAAGAAAGCGACAACGCATAACGGTTGTCGCTTTCTTTTTGTTTTTAACGATAGTAGTATACAGGTCCAAAATTCGAACCGAAATTTGGACCATAATTAGGTCCGTAGCTAGGTCCATAACTCGGGCCGAAACCAGGACCATAATTCGGGCCAAAATTAGGTCCATAATTCGGGCTATAATAAACGGGTGGTCGACCATAATTATTAAACAACAAGCCACCAATCGCTAATCCGCCCAAAAACGGGATAAAAGGGAAATAGCGCTGATCATGATGATGCCCATGACCTGAACGGGCCATTTGTTGATATGGCTGGTAAGGCTGATAGTTCATCCATCCCAACTCCTTCACATAGATTCTCTACATCCTATGGAAGGTAGTCTCTTTTTGAGCGTGTCCTCACTCCGATTGTCCTGAAGCATTCCCGAGCTGTTCCATAAGCTCAGTAAAAAAACCGTCTAATTGTTCTTTTAATCTCTCTTCTTCTTCTGTTTTGGCTTTCATAGTCTTAACTGCTTCATACGTTTCTAAAAAGCCTTTAAAATCACCCGTGCGAATTTGAGCTAGACTATAATGAACATACAAACGAATATGCTCTCCACCACTTTTTTTCATCAACTCTACAAATGGCTTCAGCGTTTCAATAGCCTCCTCATTTCTCTTTTCAGAAACGAGTTTAAATCCTTCCTTCATTTTATCAGCAAATGCTTGTAGCTTTTCTTCTTTTGTCAATAGTCTCTCTCCTTTTCATAGAAAGAGGCTCAAACCTTAGTCATTCAGGCGAGCCTCTTCATTTATTTAGATTTATGATTTATTTTCCATACTCTCTTCTTTTCCAAGTTCATATGCTTCAGACATAACGTTTAACAGTAGTTCAAGCATCGGTTGAAGATCGTCCATATTTAGCTCGATCCCTTTATCATCTAAGATTTTTTTTCCTTCTGGTAAATGCTTCATTGCGATTTGCATAAATTTCATATTTTGTTCTTGATTATTCATTATTCCACCTCTTCATTCTTAGACTCACCTTTAAATTTACTATGAGTAGATAAGGAAAGCAAGGAGGACGCGTTTACTCTTCATTTGGAAGGGTACCGTTTCGGATATATGCATCTATAGCCTCTTCAATATCTTCTTTGAGATCAGTCGGGACTTGAGGGCTAAAACTTCCTAAAGAGATCACGCCATCTGAAAAATCAAATGTATGATTTCCGGGCTGCAGGGCACCTGCCTTAAATTGTTGAGCTACCAGTTCATACAGTTGATCAACATGCTGGACTGTACTCGTTAAAACCGTTGCTTCTCCTAGATCAGATTGATCCCCTACATATCCAATAGCATAAAGCCCTTCATGCTTTACTTGCTCAATGACCTCCACATGAAATCCATCCCCTGCTGGGTAATAAACATCAATTCCTTCTTGCTTTAATTGATCAAAGTAATCTAAAGCCTTCTCTACATCGGTCCAATCTTCTACATATTTAATTGTGACGTCAACATTTGGGTCCATATGTATAGCACCATTTTTGAAACCTTCTAACTCAGGTTGCCATGGAAATGCAGCTATAGCCGCGATATGATTTGATTGCGTACTAGCTGCCCCAACCATACCAGCAAAAAAACCCATCGCATAACTATCAAACTCTAGGTTCGTCACATTGTCGCCATTCACCTCACCATTAAAACTAACAAAGTGAATACTTGGATAGTCCTCACTTATCTCCGAAAAATACTCAGCAAAAATATGTCCGTGACCAAAGATCAAATTAATATCTTGATCAATAAAAGCGTTGGTTGCTGAAATAACATCGTATCTTGAATTTACTTCTTCTCTAAAGTCTACATGCACATCCAAAGAAGAGTGAATGTTTAATAGACCTTGATACCCTTTGCTGTTCCACCCTTGATCATCAATTGTATCTTCAATTAATAATCCCACACCGTCTAAAGTTGGTTCGCTTGCTTCACTTGAACAACCCATAACAAACATAAATAATGGTAATAATATTAAAATAAGCAATCGTTGAATATGCATGTTGGCACTCTCCTGATAAATCCCCACTATAAAATAGTATAAAACATTCAGAGATTTTTTTCTGCTTCGTTTAAAGATACGTTATAAAAGTCCTAGTTTAACCTAATTGGTTTGGACAAGTTAGTATTCGTTATTTTTATTATAAACACCTGCCAAACTTGTTATATCTTTCGTTTTGTAATCAAATTGTAAGATACTCTCTTATTTCAGCCTGGAAAATAAATAGTTATTAAGTAGGATCAAACATTATTGGCTCATACAACTCTTTTTAATGGATGAATCCCCTCCATAAGACTGGTATAATGAAATGATACTGATTTGAAGAAACGAGGAATTCAATATGAACGAAAACCAAGCCGTACAATCGAGACGGACATTTGCGATCATCTCCCATCCGGATGCTGGTAAAACAACTCTTACTGAAAAATTGCTTTTATTTGGTGGTGCTATCCGCGAAGCTGGAACAGTAAAGGGACGCAAAAATAGTAAACACGCTATGAGTGACTGGATGGAAATTGAGAAACAACGTGGTATTTCTGTTACAAGCTCCGTACTTGAGTTTTTGTATGACGGATATCATGTAAATATATTAGACACACCTGGACATGAGGACTTTAGTGAAGATACGTATCGAACATTAACGGCTGCTGACTCTGCAACCATGTTAATTGATGCCGCTAAAGGGGTCGAGGCTCAAACAAAGAAACTATTTAAAGTATGTAAAATGCGCGGAATTCCGATCTTTACATTTATGAATAAACTTGACCGCCAAGGACGAGATCCATTTGAATTGATGGAGGAATTAGAAGACTTATTAGGTATTCGTTCTTACCCAATGGGTTGGCCGATAGGTATGGGGCAATCCTTCACTGGTGTATATGACCGCCATAATAAGAAGCTTGAATTGTACAATCCTAAAAACCCTAAAGATATTGATGTCATTCAATTATCAGGACCAGATGATCCTAAACTAGATGAAGCAATAAACGACGAAGACCTTGTTGCTCAATTTAGAGAAGAACTTGAGCTTTTAGATGTCGCAGGAGATGAGTTCGATCTTGATCAAGTAAAAAATGGAGAGTTAACACCAATCTTTTTTGGTAGTGCGATTTCGAGCTTCGGTGTTCAAACTTTCCTTGAACATATGCTCAAACTTTCTCCATGGCCTACACCTCGTGAAAGTACAAAGGGGATCATTGACCCCCTTACCCATAAAGACTTTTCGGGATTTATCTTTAAAATTCAAGCTAATATGAATCCAGCTCACCGTGACAGAGTTGCTTTTCTACGAATTACTTCTGGTAAATTCGAACGAGGAATGCAAGTAAAGCACGTAAGGCTTGGTAAGAATTTAAAGCTATCTCAGCCTACACAATTTTTAGCCCAAAGTAGAAGTATAGTTGATGAGGCTCACGCTGGTGATATTATCGGACTTTTTGATCCAGGTACGTTTAGAATTGGTGATACATTAGTTGAAGGACAAGAATTTGAATTTGATGAGATGCCACACTTCTCACCAGAGTATTTCTCGGCTATTTCTGTAAAAGAAGCTCTAAAGCATAAGTCATTTGAGAAGGGCCTCCAACAATTAACTGAAGAAGGCGCTATTCAATTATTTAAGACATTCAATCGTTTTAGTGAACAACAAATTGTCGGAGTTGTTGGTGTGCTGCAGTTTGAAGTGTTAGAACATCGTCTAAAAAATGAATATCATGCAGATATCCAATTAGAGCGTCTTCCTTATTCCTTTGCACGATGGGTGGATGGACCAGAGAGTGAGATGAATACGTTTAAAAAAATGCAACGAAATCTCGTTACAGACCGTGATGGCCGAATGGTCGCCCTCTTTGATAATGACTTCCAAATGAGAACAGCCATCGACAAATATCCAAATATTAAATTCTACGAAAACTCATTTTATAAATCTCAATCTTAAGTAAAAAAACAAACAAAAAAGGATGGCTGCAAAGAGCCATCCTTTTTCTTCTTATGAACTTAAATAGGTGTGAATCACGTCATGTAGGTTAGTCTTAAAAGATGCTTGAAGCTCTTTTCCTTGTCTATTAAAGTGAAAGGCTTGGTTGGGTTTTAATCCTATTACACTTGAATCAATACCCATTACTTGCAGTCGTTGAAGCAAATAACAAAATGCCTCAATTCCACCTTCTTCAAATTCTCCAATTCCGTTAAAATCGAATAGTATCTGTTCATACTCACCTTTAAACGCTCTTTCCGATAATACGTTTTGGTTAACTTCAATTAAGCTTTTATCTAATTCCCCAAAAAGCATCACAACACCAGTCGTTTTGGAAATTTTAATAAAAGGAGCTGAGAGTTGTTTTATTTTCATGATCGAGTTCTCTAAGCTTTCCTTATTCTCTAATAGCTCAAAGTTTGTATTAGCTAGACGTTTACTATGTTGTTTAACCAACTCTTCAAGACGTTCAATGTCACTATTTTTTTTTATGCAGACCATATGACATGCATCGCCTCTCCATTGAAAGGAACAATTGAAGAGAGCCATAGGGACTTCTTCCGTTTTTAAAACTAGCTCACACTCTTGTCGTTCATTACCCCCTAATAAATGTTTGAATTTATTCCTACTACCTTCATCAATTAAATCTTCTACCGTTAATGAATGGGGGAATAGTTTATCAGCATCCTCTGATGTTTCAATGACTTTAAGGCTACGATCAAAAATAAGATATGGAACAGGTATATATTTAATGTTGAACATTCACTTTCACTCCAGCAGAATTATTTAGTAGCCACTCTTCTAGCTGCTTGATATCTTTTATAAGTAGGGTTTTGTTTGAACAATGTGCAGATAAATCATATTGCTCTACTAATCTCCCCCCTACCAACACAGTTGGCTGGTGTTCTATATTTTCTAATTGAGATACGTACTTTTTAAGATTCACTAAATGATAAGGAATCGAAATGGATAAACCAATGATATCAGGCTTCCATTCATGAGCAGCATCCAATAAAGCATCTAAAGGAAGGTTTGCTCCATACAACTTGGTACTCCACCCACTTTGTTCAAACAAATGAGAAGTCAACTTCAATCCAATGTCATGCTGCTCTTCTTCAATACATAAAAACATCGCCTTGGGTCGCTCTGTCATATAGAGAATGTTTGACGTTCGTTTTGAATGATGATAAGCAAGGATAAAATTACAAGTAGATGTCGCTAAGTGTTCTTCTGCTACAGTAATTTGATTCGTTTCCCATAGATGACCGATTTCTCTCATTGATTGAGTAATTAGATCCTCATACAAGTCTAAGCTACTATTCTTATGTTGTTGATACATTTGGACGATTCTCCAAGCTTCAAACTGATCACCTGATAACAAGGCGTGAACGAATAATGTAGTCATTTTGTGCATTCTACTTTCACCTCTTTTAATGCTCGATTAGGTTGAATAAAAAGGTGCTTTATTCTCTATCAAGTTTTCGTCTAGGGTCATGAGTAGATGCGAATAATAAGATTTAACCCACTAGGAATCATTTATTCTCAGTTAATATCATTCTATTATGTCATAGTTGTAAAAAAAAAAGAAGCAAACCCTCTTCTAAATAAAGCCAAACCTCTTTTTTCTTCTTTTTAACCATACATTACAAAATAAAAAAGACTCTTTTTAATAGGAGTCTTTGTTTTAATCGTTCCTCTTATTACTTAATCGTCTGTAAATCACTTCAGCACCAATCCCTATCACAATCGCTATTAACACGCTTATGCCATCAGTTAATCCGAATAGCATCTGACCTATAAAAAAAGAAGTCAAAGCAAAAAGTGCAAAAATAATGATACCCATAAATGAGCGAAATAATTCCATCTTAGCCACTTCCTTTTTGAAACTCACATTGCTTTAGCCATTGTTTCACATGCTCGTTATATTTGGCAAGCCCTTCCTTCACCCGAACTTGTGGCTTATATCCTAATTGATTTTCTGACTTAGATGTCGATAAAAAAGAACCTTCTAAAGATTGTGGACGTTGCTCTGAACAATCAATATCAAAAAAGGAAGGCAGGTGAAAAACCTCATTTCCCTTTTTTTTCATAGCCGCTAACATAAGACCATTTACTGCATCTGAAATATAGATGGCCCTGTTATAATCGACCTTTTCTACATGTTCTGGTTGCCAAGGTCCATACACTACTGGCATTCGTACGATCGAGCATACAACTGACTGTTCCATTGAAAACTGAGCAATACTCTTTTCCATTTTTTGTTTATGCTTACCTAATAGTGTGTCTGGTCTTAAAGTAGCTGATTCTGATATTTCTCCTTCTTGATCTCCGTACACCTCTGTACTGGATACATAAATGAGCCTCGTATTTGCAGGAAGCTTTTTTATCATTTTTTCGATCATAGCTAATTCTGATTCAGTTGTTTCTTTTAATAGTTGTTGATCATTTGCAGCTATATGAAAGATTGCATCGATCTTATTGAAATCATTTATAGTATGAAGTGAATCCAATGTTAGTTTATGCAAATGATATTGGGCATTCCTCCCCATTCTAAGTTCCATTTCTTCCTCTTCTAGTGTACGGTCTTTTTGTAAATGATCTACAGCAATCACTTCGATTCCTTCATTCAACAGTCGATTGCATAAATGAAATCCTATAAAACCTAATGCACCTGTGACACAAACACGTTCCATCTGTATCCCTCCTATGTATCTTCCCTCTTGACCTAGGGGCAAGAGGAGTTACAGTTTCATTTCAGTTTTCTTAAAAAACTTTAGTGCCGGATGGATAAACGAAGAATAGCTTTTACTACCTCCATGTAAACTGAGGGTGATTGGAATGTTATTATCTTCACATTCCTTTGTAAAAGGTCGACTATGTTGTTCAAAGGGATACCGTTTATTTGTGACATCATGTATGATATGCAATGGTGGGCATTCATTGGGTTCATTTAAAGAAAGCTGTCTTTTAAATAATGAAGGATCTAGTTCGTCTTGTGATAAACCATGTGCCGTCAAAAATTCGCGTATGAAGCGTTTATAATAAAGCTTGTTCTGCTCTTCTTGCTTTGCAAATGCGTCTAGATACATGCAAGGATTAATAAAAAATGCAGAACGAATGACTTCGGGCCTTCTTTTAAGAAGTGCTTGAGTGACAAGGGCTCCACTTCCTTCTGCAATAAGATGAACTTTTTTATTTAAAAGAGCACGCTTATAAATTAAATGATACAGCTGCTCCATATAATCAACCGCACGACTACTTCCCCAATGCTTACCAAATAATTCAGAGGTGAAGACTGTATAGCCTTCATTTAGTAAAGAATGTATAAAAGAAAACCGTTCAGGATGTTGATGCCAAATACTTGTATCCGCTTCTACACTCTTTGGATGCTCTCCAATAATTAACACTGCAAACCCATTTGGTCTCTCAGGAAAAAAGAGGAGATTCCACTGGTTTTCAATTTTAAAGAAGGTTTCATTTAATAACATATTATCAACCTCTCCTCTCCTTTAAGATACTTTCTTATTACCCTATGCATATGTTAAAGAAAACGGAATGAGACAAATGATGATATTCTTTTTATCAAAAAAACAGCAAGTATAGACATATGTCCGTACTTGCTGCTTTTTTTATTATGGCTTGGGCTTTTGAGTCCACTTTCGATTGTGGTTTGTGTTTTCCGGAAATGTGTCCCCAGCTTCAAGCTTTACTGACTTTGGATTTTGAACCATGCTGCCTGTTTCACCAATTTCAACATAAATACCATTGTTAGGCGCTTTTTGACCATGATCAAATTGTTTGTTTTGACCCATAATGATCCCTCCTTCTCCCTTAGAGTTTCCAGATTAAGAAGAATCATGAGTGGTGCTCACTTTTTTACGAAAGTATTGAAGTTAAAATGGCTTTTTGGGCATGAAGTCGATTTTCTGCCTGATCATAAATTACAGAATGACCTCCGTCAATTACATCAGCCGTGACTTCCTCGCCGCGGTGAGCAGGTAAACAATGTAAGAATAAATAATCGGGTTTAGCATGCGCCGTTAAGGCTTCATTTACTTGATAAGGGAGAAATGCTTTTACTCGCTCTGATTGCTCTGCCTCAAACCCCATACTAGCCCATACATCTGTGTAAATAACATCTGCATCTTCTACTGCTTCAACAGGGTCAGTCGTTTGAGTTAAAATCGCTCCCGTTTCCTTTGCTGCTTCACTTGCCTTTTTAAAGATTTCTTGATCTACTTCATAGCCTTTTGGAGTGGCAACAGAAACATCCATACCCACCTTGGCTCCTGCAACAAGAAGGGAATGGGCAACGTTATTCCCATCACCAACATAGGCTAATTTTAATTTAAGAGCTCCTGGCTTATGCTCTTTAATCGTTAATAGATCAGCAAGCCCTTGACATGGATGAAAGGCATCCGTTAATGCATTGATAACAGGAACATCTGCGTGTTCAGCAATCTCTTCTACCATTTCATGAGAATTGGTTCTAATCATAATGGCATCTACATAACGCGATAAAACTTTAGCGGTATCCTGTACGGGTTCACCTCGGCCAATTTGTAAATCTCTTGGGCTTAAGAAAAGAGCATGACCTCCTAATTGGGTCATTCCAACCTCAAATGAGACGCGTGTTCTCGTTGAGGCATTTTCAAAGATCATTCCTAATGATTTTCCTGAGAGAATCGGCTTTATAGGCTGTTCTTTTGTCGCATTCTTTAGTTGAATCGCTTCATCTAGTAGTTGATTCACTTCTTCAGGAGTATAATCTAATAAGGTTAAAAAATCTCTTCCTTTAAGATTCGTTTTTTTATATACTATTTGACCACTCACTTGCAACACTACCTTTACTTGTTTATTGTACGAGCTCACTCGTTCTAGCTCTCCATTCCTCAATGGATAACAAATGACTAGACGTTGATTCATTTCCTCTTAACATCACATCTAACGTTGTTAGCTCTGTAATAACACCGACACGTTGTTTTAAGGCTTCAATACGTTTATCCATACCTGTTTTATAGCCTGCTTTTGGTAGACTTATGAGAAGTGCAGCTTCATTTGAATGAATCCACTGGTCAAACTCATCTTCAATGATTGTAAAGCCCTCATCTAGAAGCACTTGTTTGTATTTCTCAAATTGCTGAAGATAAGACGCATCGACTTCAATAAATATTGTTCCCTTCGCCCCAACAAAAGAAGACCCACCTTCTAAAGCTTCAAATGTCTTTTTGAATGCCTCGTTTAAGTCAGAGCTTATACTGATTAATTCACCTGTTGATTTCATTTCAGCCTCTAGGATTGGGTCAACACCTGAGAGCTTTTGATAAGAAAACACAGGGGCCTTCACCGTATAAAAGGGTGGTGTAGGAGCAAATCCGGTTTTTTGGGTAATCTCTTTTAACGTCTTCCCTAATAAGAGATCGATCGTGTACTCAATTAATGGTTCTCCGTTAATTTTACTGAGAATGGGAACCGTTCGTGAGGCTCTCGGGTTTATCTCAATCACATATAAAGCTCCTTCATAATGTACAAATTGAACATTGAAAATCCCACGTAAGTTCATGCCATTAGCCATTTGCTTTGTATACTGTAAGATCAACTCTTTCGTTGAATCTGAGATTGAATAGGTAGGTGTCACAGCAATACTATCTCCAGAATGAACACCTGCTTTTTCAACTTGTTCAAATAAACCGGCAATATAGACGTCTTCACCATCTGTTAAAACATCAACTTCTAATTCAACCCCTGGATAATAAGCATCTATTAGTATTGGATACGCTAAATCATGATGATTAACTGCAAGAATTTCTTCTAATTCTTCTTTGGAAGTGGCAATCATCATCCCCTGCCCGCCGATGACGTAGGAAGGTCTAATTAAAACCGGAAAACCAATATCAATCGCTTGCTGAATAGCTTCTTGGCTATTTTCTGCTGTAACTCCTGGGATATGTGGAACATTCACTTCATTCATAAATTCATAAAACTTCCCGCGATCCTCAAGCTGATCAATCGTCTTAATGGTTGTGCCGTATATATGCACACCTGCTTTTTCGAGTCCTTCTACTAAAGAGATGGCAGTTTGGCCACCTAGTCCCACGACAACACCCTCTGGTTGTTCAAGGTCGATAATATTTAATACATCTTCTACAGTTAGAGGCTCAAAGTATAAACGATCTGCAGTAGCATAATCGGTACTTACCGTTTCAGGATTATTATTGATAATAATCGCTTCATATCCTAAGCGATTAAGGCTTAGTGCGCCATGAACTGAGCAATAATCAAATTCTATACCTTGACCTATACGAATAGGTCCTGAGCCTAGAATGATGATTTTCTTCTTATCTTTTGTCAGTTCAACATCTTCTTCCCCACTCCAACTTGAGTAATAATAAGAAGTCGAAGCCGTAAATTCACCAGCACAGGTATCGACCATTTTATAACGAGGGACGATGCCGAAAAGTTTTCTCTTTTGTCTAATTGCTGACTCAGACACCCCCCACATCATTCCTATCCAATAATCTTGAAAACCGTTCGTTTTATATAGGCTTAATTCATTTTTGGTAACAGAATTTAAGGTGTTATTTTTTATTTGATTTTCTAGGACAACTAAATTGTGAAAAGCATTTAAGAAAAAGAGGTTAATTTGAGTCGCCTCGTGGACATCATTTATCGATATTCCTTTTCTTAATAGCTCCATAATGGCAAAAAAGCGACGATCATCAGCCTTTATCACCAGCTCCCATAGCTCCGATTCAGTCATTTTTTTAAGGATCGGTAATGTTAATCCCTCTACTTTAATTTCAAGCGATCTTACAGCTTTTTGAATACCAGCTTCAAGATTCCGTTCAATTGCCATTACCTCTCCTGTTGCTTTCATTTGTGTTCCAAGCTGACGCTCTGCATGGACAAGCTTATCAAAAGGCCAACGCGGGAACTTCACCACTACATAATCAAGGGCTGGCTCAAAGCTTGCATACGTGTGTCCAGTCACAGGATTAATTAATTCATGTAATTGATATCCGATGCTAAGCTTAGCCGCCATTCTTGCAATTGGATATCCAGTTGCTTTTGAAGCTAATGCTGATGAACGACTAACACGTGGATTTACCTCGATTAAATAGTACGTTTTACTATAAGGGTCAAGCGCAAATTGAATGTTACAGCCGCCTACTATTCCTAATGCACGAATAATCTTTATTGAGACTGACCGTAGCATTTGGTACTCTATGTCTGTTAACGTTTGCGAAGGAGCTACAACAATTGAATCTCCTGTATGTATGCCAACAGGATCAATGTTTTCCATGTTACAAATCGTAATGCATGTATCATTATCGTCGCGCATCACTTCATATTCAATTTCCTTAAAGCCAGCGATGCTCTTTTCGATCAGGCATTGGTTAATTGGGCTTAGCGCTAACCCACCTTTAATAATTCGTAACAATTCTGGTTCATCACTTGCTATTCCCCCTCCAGCTCCCCCTAATGTGTAAGCAGGGCGAACGATAATCGGGTATCCTACTTTCTCTGCAAACCTAATTGCACCTTCAACTGTATTGACTATGTCACTTTCTGGAACTGGCTCATTTAGTTCATTCATTAATGTTCGAAATGCTTCTCGATCTTCACCTTTTTTAATAGAATCAATTGGTGTACCCAGTAATTCAACATCATACTCATCTAAAATGCCTTGATCATGTAAAGCCAATGCCAAGTTTAATCCCGTTTGGCCTCCTAATGTCGCTAACAAACCATCTGGTTTTTCTTTGTCGATAATTTGCTTAATGCTATTAACAGTCAATGGTTCGAAATAAACGACATCAGCACATGCCTCATCTGTCATAACGGTTGCTGGATTATTATTAACGAGGATTACTTTGATCCCCTCTTCTTTAAGTGCAAGACATGCTTGCGTGCCTGCATAATCAAACTCTGCTGCCTGGCCGATCACAATGGGACCTGATCCAATGACTAGCACAGAATGAAGTTGTTCTTGTTTAGGCATATGTCTTCTCTCTCCCTTTCTTCTCTACCATCTCTATAAAATCGGTAAAATAATGCGCACTATCACTAGGTCCAGGGTGTGCTTCTGGATGAAATTGAAGTGTGATAATTGGCAACTCTTTATGAAGTAACCCTTCAATCGATTGGTCATTTATATTGATGAATTTCGGTTTGAAACCGGTATATTCTAATGATTGTGGCTTTACAACATAACTGTGATTTTGTGAGGTCATATAGACCTTATTTGTCACACAATCTATTACTGGTTGATTAGCTCCTCTATGTCCAAAACGCAACTTCTCCGTATCCGCACCAAATGCTAGAGCTAATAATTGATGCCCTAAACAGATTCCAAGGGTGGGAAAACGTATGGCAATCTTTTTAATCGTTGGGAGTAAATCAGTTAATTTCTTCGGATTACCTGGACCATTAGATAACAACACTCCATCTGGTTTCATCTCCTCAATTTCTTCAAATGATGAATCATATGGCATGATTGTCACTTTGCACTTAAGTTCAAGAAGCTGATCGACAATTGATTTTTTGTAACCAAAATCTAATAAGACAATATGATGATCACCTGATCCAAGTTCTATTTTCTTCGGTATAGATACTTCTGCCACAACATCTTGATCGGCTAAGTTAGGAATGATCGTAAAATCAACATCTTTTAAATCTGTCGTTAAAATCGCCCTCATGTCACCTTTTTCACGAATTCGTTTCACAATCGCTCGTGTGTCCACCCCCGTTAAAAGTGGTGTTCCGTTTTCTTTACAACAATCAGATAGAGTATTGTTTGCATCATAGTGATAACCTTGATTACTTAATTGATGGACAATGATAGCTGCAGCTTGCGAATGCTTACTTTCATGATCCAGATGATTCACTCCATAGTTACCTATTAACGGATACGTAAACACGACCATTTGCCCTTTAAAAGACGGGTCAGTCATCACTTCTTGATAGCCCGTCATTCCTGTAAAGAAGACGATTTCTCCATGTACCTGCTTTTGATCTCCTAACAGTTCCCCTTCAAATATCTCTCCTGTTTCAAGTACTATATAGCCTTTCATGAAACCCCTCCACCCCAAAACGAATTTATATTCTTTATTTAGTATTTTTATTCATTAAGACTTTAAAAAAAAGACCATGTTACCACAATTAGTTCTTTACTTAACCACTGTTGCATTAGCTTTTAATACGTTCGAGATTAGTTGCAGAGCTTGCTTTAACTGCTCTTCTTTAACAATCAATGGAGGAAGCAACCTCATCACATTCGGTCCTGCTTGGAGAACGAGTAAGTGTTTTTCTCTTAAGGATGCAATCATAGGGCCTACTTCATGTTTACACTCAATCCCAATCATTAACCCTATGCCACGAACTTCTACAATTTCATCTAACTCGTTGCTCAGTTCAATTAGTTGCTTAATTAACCATTCCCCTTTTTCTTTTATCGATTGTAAGAATGAATCATTTGTTACTTCTTCTAATACAGCATTTACAGCTGCCATTGCTAGTGGATTTCCTCCGAATGTTGACCCATGACTTCCAGGTTGAAAGTAATCAACTAACGATTCTTGACCAAGTAATGCCCCAACTGGAAAGCCATTCCCGAGTCCTTTAGCTAGTGTGATGATGTCTGGTACTAAGTCATACTGTTCATAAGCAAAAAGAGTTCCTGTGCGACCAATCCCCGTCTGCACCTCATCTATAATTAGTAAACAATTATACTTATCACAAATCGATCTGATATGGCGTGCAAATGATGGAGTCATCGGCACCACGCCACCTTCACCTTGAATCACTTCTACCATAATTGCTGCGACATCTTCTGACATTGTCTTTGTAAGAGCTTCCTCATCATTAAAAGGTAAGTAAGTAAACTCAGGTAATAAGGGGCCATATCCTTCATGCACTTTTTCCTGACCAGTAGCAGACATACTGCCTAGTGTACGACCATGGAAACTCTTCTGAAATGATACAATTTTATGTTTCCCAGTCGCTTTCCTCGCTAGCTTAATAGCTGCCTCATTTGCCTCTGCCCCACTGTTACAAAAAAATGCATAATCGGCTACACTATTGTCAGTTAAGCATTTTGCAACTTTCTCTTGCTGTTCTATCTCGAATAAATTAGATACATGCCACAATTTATCCACTTGATCTTTCAGAGCTTGATTGACTTTTGGATGGCAATGACCAAGATTACATACAGCAATTCCTGCAACAAAGTCTAAATAAGTAGTTCCAGATGCATCGACAAGCTCAGCACCTTGACCTTTAACAGGATGAATTCCCCATCTTGCATATGTAGGAAATAGTGCGCTCATTACAATTCCTCCTTTACATCACTACATGTTGAGTATTTTCAGACTTGAAGATTTTTGTTCCTATTAATTCACCGTCATATAAAGATTGATCTGATTCACCATTCATAATGACAACAGATTTAACGTTTCCAGTTAAGCTTTTCATTGCAGCTACTACTTTTGGAATCATCCCACCATAGATCGTGCCATCTGTAATTAATTGTTCAATCTCCTCGCAAGAAGCCTTAGGAAGAAGGTGATCATCTTGAAGAATTCCATCAACATCCGTTACAAAAACCAATTCATGAGCACCAAACGCATTGGCTATCGCCGCCGCAACACTATCTGCATTCACGTTATAATGAGTCCCTTCTTCATTTACTCCAATTGGCGCAATGACTGGGATAAACCCTTCAGCAAGTAAAGAATCAATTAGTGTAGTGTTAATGTCCGTTGGCTCTCCAACAAAACCTAAGTTCTCTTGATCTACTGGTCTAACCGTTAGTAGCTTTCCATCACAACCTGATAATCCAACCGCAAGTCCCTCAACTTGTTGAATGGAAGTCACTAATTTTTTATTTACTTTACCGCATAAGACCATTTCAACAGCTTCTAGTACATCTTCTGTTGTCTTCCTTAGACCTTTTACGAAAGTGGATTCTACATTCATTTGCTCTAGAACTTGATTAATATGAGGACCCCCACCATGTACAATTATGATGTTCTTGCCACTGTTTTTCATTTCGATAATGGATCTAAAGAAAGAAGAAGTGAGTTGATCAAGGGTACTCCCCCCACATTTAATGACAATGAGTTCTTTCATCTTTTCTCTCTCCCTCATGTACGATAACCCGCATTTATTCGCACGTATTCATATGTTAAATCACATCCCCAAGCTTTTCCAAAACCGTCTCCTACATGTAGATCTACTGCTATCACTACCGTATCACTGTCTTTCATATATGCAGTGGCTTCTTCCTCAGAAAAAGAAACGGGGCTACTTTGAGACAATGTTTGAATCGGACCTATAGCAATATCAATCGCATCTGGATTAATATCACAATCACTATAGCCAATTGCACAAATAATACGTCCCCAGTTTGCATCTGTTCCATAGACTGCAGATTTCACTAGGTCGGAACCGACAATCTGTTTGGCAACCATCCCTGCCTCCTCATCATTTTTAGCACCGGAGACTTGCACTTCAATTAACTTCGTAGCTCCTTCACCATCACGCGCAATCAGCTTTGAAAGATCCTCACATGTTTCTTCTAATGCTTGATAAAAGGAATCCCATTCTGGGTGCTCTGGTGTTAGAGAAGTGTGACCAGCAAGACCTGAAGCCATGACAACTACCATGTCATTAGTAGAGGTATCCCCGTCCACTGTAATTCGATTAAATGTTTTATTCGTTATTTGAGAGAGTGCTCCTTGTAAGACATCTGGCTCTATCACAGCGTCAGTCGTTACAAAAGAGAGCATGGTAGCCATATTCGGATGAATCATCCCCGAACCTTTTGCAACTCCACCAATTGTTACTTTTTTCCCGTTCACGTCAGTCTGATAACATGTATGTTTTTGCATCGTATCTGTAGTTAAAATGGCTTGATTAAAATCATAGGCTGCTTCAGCAGTAGCTTGTGGATAAAGCTGCTTAATCCCCTCAGATATTTTATCCATTTGTAGAAATTCACCAATTACACCAGTAGAAGTGACTGCTACTAGGTGCTCTTCAAGCCCAAAATGCTCTGCAGATAAGCGTCTCATTTCATATGCATCTGCTAATCCTTTTTTTCCCGTACAAGCATTGGCATTACCACTGTTAACAACAAGAGCTTGAATTTTACCTTCTTTTTCAATACTATCCTGTGTCACTTTCAAGGGTGCAGCTTGCATTTTGTTTAGCGTATAAACTGCAGCTGCACTGCAAGGGACCTCACTTGTAATGGCTCCAAGATCATTTCTTTTCCGTTTGACACCTGTATGAATCCCAACTGCCTGAAAACCTTTTGGAGTAGTTATTCCTCCTTCATCTAATTTTGTTACCTGCTCTATTTCACTGATCATTTTCATCCGGTTCACCTCTTTTTATGGATAGGTTGGTGCCACATTCAATCCTGTTGACTCATCCCAACCATTCATCACGTTCCAATTTTGTATTGCTTGACCTGATGCACCTTTTACCACATTGTCGATCACAGAAACGATGGTTATACGCCCTGTTCTTTCATCATATGTGATGCCAATATCACAGAAATTACTACCATAAACTTCTTTCGTAGCTGGATACAAGCCACTCGGTCTTATTCGTACAAACCTGTCTTCTTGATAACTAGTTTGATAGAGTTTACGTAAATAATCTTCAGTAAGCGGTTTAGTAGATTTGGCGTAAATCGTAGCCATAATCCCTCGAACCATCGGCACTAAGTGGGGTTGAAACGTTACCGTGTCAATCTGTTCATTCCATGAATGCAATACTTGTTCAATTTCAGGAACATGTTTATGAGTGTTCACTTGATACGCTTTAAAATTTTCATTCATCTCACTAAAATGTGTCATTAACGATGGAGATCTCCCTGCACCAGATGTTCCAGATTTTGCATCAATAATGATGGATTCTGGTTCAACTAATTGTGCTTTGATCAAAGGAGCTAATCCCAGTAACGTTGCCGTAGGGTAACAGCCCGGATTCGAAATAATCTTTGCCTGCCTAATCTGATCTCGATTCAACTCCGTTAAACCGTATACCGCTTTATTTAATAATTCGACTGGAGCACTTCGGCGTTTGTACCACGCTTCATAAATAGCAGGATTAGCTAAACGCAAATCTCCTGATAAATCAATCACTTGTGCTCCGCTCCTAGCAAGTGTCGCTGACAATTCACTGGATACGCCTGGAGGAGTAGCAAGAAAAACAACATCGACATCCTCTGCAATTTTATCTGCGTTCAATTCTTCTAATTTTTGTTCATAAATCGATATTAAGTGTGGATACGATTCATGAATATGCAAATCTTGCTGTGAGGATGTATACGTGATGATTTCACTGACTTTTGGGTGTTGCCAAAGTAAGCGAAGTAAATCTGCTCCACCATACCCCGTAGCACCTATAATTCCAATCTTCACAATCCATTCTCTCCATTTCCGCTTCACGCAATTTTATCTTGTTACCCATTATAAATATGAATAAAAATAAATTCAACTGTATTTTTATTTTATTTTTAATTTATCTAAATTTTTACCCATTTCCTATTTCTGATGAGGTAGAAATAGAAAAATAAGCACAAAAAAACGCGATTAGTCATCGCGTCTATTCTCAATCATTTAATTCTTTAATCTGTTCATGAATCTTTGCAGATGTTTCTTCAATCTGCTCGCCCCATAAATCGTTAATTTCGTGATACACATACGCACCATCTTTATCGAGAATACTTACACCTCGATAAGAGATTTGATCATTCTTCATATTCACATGATCTAACACTTCTAAAGAAGAATCTGTTAAGAAAGAATATGTGAATGCGCCTGCTTCTTTTAGTTGCTTATGATTACTTGGACTATCAACACTTATCGCATATAGATCTGCATCGATATCATCAAACAAGTGAATATTTTCCTGCAACTGAACCAGTTGCTGCTGACAAATTCCTCAACCAACTTCAGTAAAGTGGAATAAGATTGTCGCACGATCTTTATTCGTCAACTGGATCTCTTGATTATCTTCATTGACAAGTGTTAGACCATCATTCGCCCCACCTGGTTCATTTGTTCCACATGCAGAAAGCGCAATTAAAATAAATACGGCACTAAGGATCACTAAATAGGTGCGGTGGTGAAGCCATTTTTTCATTTCTTTCACCTCCATTAAAGGACCTGCTAAAAGTGTATGAAAAGAATGAACAACCGTCAAATAATTTGATTAGTTCACTGCTGATTTCATGTCATCAATGATATCCGATTGATCACTCTGCATGCCATCATATTGTCGAATAACTACACCATCCGGATCTACTAAATAAAACCTGGTACTGTGCGTAATATCATCACTATTCTCTACATCGGCCACAATTGTGGCAAATGCTTCTTTAGCTAGCTCTGCTATCTCATCTTGATGATATCCTGTTAAGAAATTCCAGTAATTAAAGTTTGCACCTACATTTGTTCCATATTGATGAAGAACTTCTGGTGTATCTTGCTCAGGGTCTACAGTAAAGGAAATAAATTTCATTTCAACCCCTTCTTCAAGCATAGCATCTTGTAATCGTTGCATATTCGGTGTCATTGTTGGACACACAGAAGGACATTGGGTAAAAATCATATTCGCTAGCCAATAGTCCCCTTCAAGATCTTCTTTTCCAAAAGGTTCATTTTCTTGGTTTGTAAATTCAAATGGTGGAACTTCTAGGTTCGCTTCAGAAATGTCATATTCTGAACTCCCTCCCATTTCGTATAACCAACCACATCCTGATAGTAAAATCATACTCATTACTGCTACAATCCACTTTTTCATTTTAATCCTCTTTCTAGCTTAAGTTTTTGGAACAGGAATATCACTAATTGTTAATGCACCATCTTGTTGTTTCTCTTTTTGTAACCACTGCTTAAACACATAACCAATTGTAATCCCATACGTTATCTCTTGCATGATTTTCATTAATACACCCGCTAATTGCTGATCCATTCTTGTCTCGAGGAAAGCAAAAGAATTAGGCCCACTAAAGATGGACATAGGAACCTCCGCTCCTGCAGGTAGGCAATAGGCCATAACTGAGGCCCATACTGCTGGGTTTGTATAGGTTTGATATAGCGGCTCTGGGGCAAAAATAATTAATGCACAAGCTGGTGTAATTAGAATTCCATTTGCAAAGATATAGCCAATCCTTCTTAAATCGGATAGCTGAGATGTGGACGGGACCGGTGCAAGCATATGCCACCACATAAGTGTAGCTGCTACAAATAAGAATTGTTGATATAAACTGTGCAAAAGCTCCGATTGCATCAACGTGTCAAACATAAATGGGACATGATACAATGAGAACAGTCCATTAAATAAGAATAAAGCCATAATAGGACTCCATACTACTTTAAACATGGGACCAAGCATTGTGTGCTTAAACTTATCAATAATGGCTGTAAATATCCATTTAGGCGTGCCTAAAAGGAATAGCGGTACTGCTACAAAGTAAGCAAATACCATTTGAGTCATATGAAATGTAATCATAATATGACCTGCCACATATAATGGACTTCCCCACCCTATATATAAGGCAACTAGCCCGAGGATGAAATATATTTTTTTCCTTAATGCCACTGGTGCAGCATCTTTAAAGTGAACACGCCCTTTAGTTACAATATAAGTATAAATGGCGCCAACTACTAGAAGAACGATGATCAACTCTGGTGTCCAAAGTGCACGAAAACCAAAGCTCTCAAATAATACTTCCATCGCGTGCTTCCTCCTTTATGGAGTTTTAATGTATTTAGTAACAGCATGTACTGTATACATGATTACTATATCATAGAAAGACGATCTTTTTTTTGGAGGAATAAGGACATTTTGTTACCTATTAAAGATAAGTAAGGAGATAAAATAATGACAAATAAACACTTAATAGCTCTAGATCTTGATGGAACTTTATTAACAGACAAAAAGACGATCTCACCACGATCAAAAGAAGTAATTAAAAAAGCAAGACAAGCAGGTCATATCGTTGTGATCTCTACAGGTCGCCCTTACCGTGCAAGTATGCAATATTATAGAGAATTAAATCTTGATACTGCAATGGTGAATTTTAATGGGGCTTTTGTCCACCACCCACATGACACTAGTTTCGGTACGCACCACTCACCACTCGATTTAAAAACAGCCAAAACTGTTATTGAAACATGTGAAGCATTTAATGTGAGTAATATTATGGTAGAAATCATTGATGATTACTATTTACGCTATTTCGATAAAGTCTTTGTCGACACATTTACAGCAGGAACAAGTCCAGTCGATCACGGGAATTTACTACATATCCTCCAGGACGATCCTACTGCCATTTTAATTCATCCTGATGCTTCAAATGAAAAACAATTACGTAACCTGATAAAAGATGCTCACGCCGAAGTGATCGACCAACGTACATGGGGCGCTCCTTGGAATGTGATTGAGATTGTTAAAGCTGGAATGAATAAAGCTGTAGGCCTGAAGAAAGTATCAGAATTTTACGGAATCCCACGTGAAAAAATCATCGCATTTGGTGATGAGGATAATGACTTTGAAATGATTGAATTTGCTGGTCAAGGTGTAGCCATGGAAAATGGAATCGACCAGTTAAAGAGGTTAGCTAATACAACTACGAAATCAAATGAAGAAGATGGTATTGCCTTATATTTAGAAGAGGCATTAAATCTATAATAAATTGCATGAATAACGCCTTCTTTGGACAAGTTATGACAGAATTCTTATGGCCAAAGGAGAGATAGTTATGAGTAAACATTCACGCTCAAAACGAGCAATTCAACAAGGTAAGGATGCTGTACAACCTGCAAATGAAACTGAAGGTTTAACAAGCATGAAATCCAAAGAGCAATCACAGGAAAGAAACCAGCAGCGAGGTGATCGCTAATGGGGAACATGCTCTATCAAGAAGCGCGTGAAGCAGTGGCCAGAGCAGAATTGCTTGCGCTTGCTGCTGAGACAGATATTCAAAGAGAAGCCGTTCAAAAAGAAATTCAACGAGCGAAAAATGCATTAAATTCAGCTTTCCACCACTCAAGTACAGCCGAACAGGAACAACTTGGTCAGATGCAATCCCAGCTTCATAACCTGACCACTATGGGTCAATTTGAATAGATGATCACCTAGTGAAAGAAGAGCACTCAATTAGTGCTCTTTTTTTTAATTAACGCAATCAACCAACTATCTATCTACTATTCTCCTTCTTTTTTTTATGTTACGCTATAGTGGTCAAACACGTATTAATGTGCAGGGGGAGCGGATCATGGTTAAGGTTTATGAAATATCAAAAGATGCAGATGATGAATTGCAACATCGGATTGCTGACTTATTAATGGGACAAATGGAATCAATGTGGGCACCTAATCCTTATGAACAACTTTTGTCTTCTATCAAACTAGCTTTAAAAGATGGCTCACAAGCTCATATCTTTGTTGCTGAAAAAAATCATATGCTTGTTGGCGCAGCTTTTTTTAATGTCGGGATTAGCATGGATAAGGGCGGACATTATATATGGTTAAACGATTTATATGTGCACAAAGAACACCGGAATCAAGGTATCGCCAAAAAATTACTTCTCAAAATTATTTACTGGGCTGAGCAAGAGAAGATTAAAGGGATCGAACTTGAGACCGGCATCAACAATGAAGCTACAAAAGCTCTCTATAATTCACTAGGTTTTTATGACATTATTTCAAAACGATATGGGTTTCGATTTTAGACTGATAGGAGGATGACTCCTATCAGTTTTTTTGTATTTTCACCTACGCCCATTTATGGAGAAACTGGGCTAATTGCTTCTTTTTTCTGACTATTCAACATATGATGTAGCAACCTTAAAAATTGGTTACCGCAAGCTCGCGAAGGAGTGTGGACAATAATGAGAGAAGCGTTTGTTGATGTTGAATTTTCAGATGTATACATTGAGCTAACTAAGCCAGCACTCCATCAATTTATTAAAAGAATGATGAGTCACCACTATTCACTGTTTTGGCGATACGATTCTAAGACGATCTATCTGTTGATTGAACTTGAGGACTCCGTTCATGAACTTCCTTTCATTCGCAACACAGAATTTCTCACGCTTTCTGCCGAGTGTCTTCACATTTATGATGATGTCCTAGCCAGTGCTCTTGAGAAATTACTTCAACGTGAACGTGGAAACGCTATTGTCAAACGTGTAACTGAAGGTCCTCTCTACATTACGTCGTATCAAGCCGGTGACATTGAATCTATGATTGAAATTGATGGGAGTGAAAAAGTAATGATGAATCGAAATGGATCTATGATTCAATACAAAGATGATGGAAAATCCCTTGAGCCTAAAACTATTTTTAATATGATGAATTTAGAGATTGATTATGTATTAATGGAACTTCACGAGGCATTACTTGACCAAGATGATTCGCAAATAGAATCTCATAAAAGAAGGCTTAAAAAACTTCTCCAAAGACGAAAACAAGTAGAACAATTATTGTAAGCATCCTCCTAAAATTTAATCCGTTGCCACTAAGCAACGAAAAAAGCAAGCACATCTCGATTGAGTGCTTGCATTTTTTCGGGAACTCATCATTTAATTATGCCGCTGAATGATGATTCTCAACTACTTCATCAATCTCTAAATTCATCGAAAGACGCTTTTTAGCAGTTATGGCAAACAGTACAATAACAACAGCTGTACCAATTGCTGCGACAATGTAAGAAACTTCTATTGATAACCCAAATCCAATCTGTGCATTCGCAATGTAAGTTAACGTTACCATTGTCATAAACGCCGCTGGGATACTGGCAATCCAATGCAATTTACGAGCTAAAATTAAATACATTGCACCAACCCATAAGGCAATCATTGCTGTAGACTGATTAGCCCATGAGAAGTAACGCCATAAAATATCAAAGTTAATCGTCGTTAAATACATTGAAATTGCAAACATAGGAAGTGCAATATAAAATCTGTTCATCACTTTCTTCTGACCAATTTTAAAGTAATCTGCAATAATCATTCGAGCGCTACGGAAAGCTGTATCTCCTGAAGTAATTGGTAGAACAATGACACCAATTATGGCTAAAGTCCCTCCTATTGCTCCAAGCATCGTAATAGAAACTTCCGTTACAACTGCCCCTGGACCACCTGCTGCAAGTAATGCACTTAAATCTGTTCCGTGAAATAAGCTCATAGCAGCTGCAGCCCAAATCATCGCAATAATTGCTTCAGTTATCATCATTCCATAAAAAATGCTACGTCCATTTTTCTCACGCATTGTAGTACGAGAAATGATCGGTGATTGTGTTGCATGGAAACCAGATAATGCACCACATGAAATCGTTAAGAATAATAAAGGAAAAATCATCAATCCTTCTGGATGCATGTTTGTTAACGTCAATTCAGGAATGGGTGCGCCAGTGACAATTAAACTTCCACCAATACCTAAAGCACTGATTAAAAGTAATGCGCCTAAGATTGGATACACGCGCCCAATCACTTTATCGATTGGAAGCATCGTTGCAATGACATAGTAGATAAAGATGGCCGCAATAATCATTCCTAGTGTTACCCAGCCAGGAGCAATACTATCAATTAATGAGGCTGGAGCGCTTACAAAAACGGTTCCAACTAGTAATAGAAGTAATACAGAGAATACATTCACAATATGCTTCATTGCTTTTCCGAGGAATTTCCCTGCAAGTTCAGGCAAATGCGCTCCCTTATTACGTATAGATATCATTCCTGTTAAATAATCATGTACAGCCCCGGCAAAAATGGCACCAAGTACAATCCACAAAAACGCTACAGGCCCATAAAGAGCACCCATTATTGGTCCGAAAATCGGCCCAACCCCAGCGATGTTCAACAATTGAATCAGTGAATTTCGTTTTGTGCCCATCGGTACATAATCGACACCGTCTTGCTGTGAGTATGCGGGTGTTGGTCGCTCTTCTTTAACTCCGAATACCCGTTCAACAAACTTTCCATATGTGAAATAACCTATAATTAAAAGAATAATTGATATTGCAAACGTTATCATTTCTGCTCACCTCTTTAGGTTTTCTTGTGACTATTGTATCAGCTTGGCACAAGAAACGGAGTGTAAGCGGTTTAACATGTCGAAATATAGGACTGACATGCTTTTTATTAATTTTAAGATGCATTCTTCTGGCTAAAAAGTTTATTAACTTTCAGAATCCTCCTATAACTCTAATTGCTCCCTTAATGTCTTCACATAAGTTCTACTAGCAGGAACCTCATCCTTTATTCCCTTTAGCTTCACTTGATAAGCACCGTTAAACCATGGAATTAAGCCATCTATTTCAGCGATGTTGATGATGTAACTTTTATGCGTTTGAACAAATGGATATCCTGCTAACTTCTGTTTTAATTCTTTTAAAGCCGTTCTTATTCGGTATTCTTTATCCTTCGTACGAATAACGGTTTCCCGCTCTTCTCTTGCCATATATAAAATAGAAAGGGGATCAATATAATGGATCTTATCATTCTCATCTATAGCAAGACGAGTAAGCATCTTACTAGTAGGCTCTTTATCCTTTGTACTTGATAGACATTGCTCTCGGTAACGTTTAAGAGTTCCACTTAATTCATCCTCATCAAATGGCTTCAGCAAATAATCGAAAGCCTGGACACGAAAGGCTTTGGCAGCGTAATGTTCATGAGCTGTAGCGAATACAACCTTAGGCTTCTTTTTTAATTTTGAAAGCGAAGAGGCTAATTCAAGTCCATTTGTTTTAGGCATGTCGATATCTAAGAACACCAAATCTGGTTCTTTATCCATAATGGCTAATAGGCCTGATTGGGCTTCTTCACACATTGCGACCACATTGATATCTTTATGTTCACTAAGTAGATGATGTAGTTCATCTCGACTATGAGGTTCATCATCTATTATGATTGTTTTAATTTCTTTCATATACGTACCTCTTTTCTGACCATATGTTTCAAACATATAGTAAACACAGTTCCTCTCTCTTCCTCACTGTCTATCTTAATGTCAAATTGATCTTGATACATCATTTCAAGTCTTTTATTTAAATTAAAAAGGCCTATCCCTGTACCAGTTTTTGATTGAACAGGTTCTTCTAATAACTCGCTTTGTCTTACATTACTTATTCCAACTCCATTATCTTCTACACTCATACATACTTGACCAGCGTTCTTCTTTATCTTAATCGTTATTTCGCCTCTGCCTATCTTATCTTTTAACCCATGCTTCATGGCATTTTCAACGATCGGTTGTAATGTCATTGTCGGAACAAGAAATCCAAGCACCTTATCATCTATTTCATATTGAATATGTAATCGATCACTGAATCTAGCTTGTTCAATTTGCAAATAAGCCTTTACATGATTTAACTCCTCTTCAATTGTTGCTTCCCTAGCTTGTATACCTGTTAAATTTTGCCTAAAGAAGCGTGAAAGTGAGATGAGTAATTTTCTTGCTTTATTTGGATCTGTTCGAATTAACGAAACGATTGTATTTAATGCGTTGAATAAAAAATGTGGATTAACTTGGGCTTGAAGAGCATTGATTTCTGCTTGTTTCGCTAGCTCCAGTTGATCATCGACATAGGCTAATTGAAGTTGCTCGCTTAATAATTCAGCTAACCCTTTTGCAAGCTCGACAGTAGTCGGTGTTCTCTCTTTTTCTGATTGGAAATAGAGCTTCAACGTTCCAATCGGTTTATTATTTTGAATTAGCGGGGCTATAATAGCCGCTCGAAGTGGCTGTTCTACGTGAAGACCAATCATATCAGACTCATTAGCTAGTTTTAATTCACCCGTTTGAAGCACTTCTTTTGTAGCAAGTGTTTTAATTGCCTTATCTTCATTTCCCTTCTCGCTTCCTACGTATCCTAACACTGTGTTGTGATTCGTTATAGATACGGCTGCAACATCTATTTCTTTATATAAAATAGAACATGTCGCTTTTGCTGATTCACTAGACAAACCTTTCCTCATATATTTTAAAGTTTGATTGGCTAATCTAAAGGAACGTTCAGCTTGAAATTTGCCCATCCGTTCTTCTTCATTGATGACGTTTCGGATTATAAGAATGAAAATAGCAGTACCTATTCCATTAGCAATAATCATTGGTACACCAATACTCGATACGAGTGCCCAAGCATCAGTAAATGGTCTGGCAATGACTAAAATAATCAGCATCTGAACCGTTTCAGCTAACATCCCTATCGATAAGGCAAGCTGCCATGAGACCACTCGACGCCTACGGTACTTCTTAAAAAAATAGCCTGCGATTAAACCAGCTAAGACAGTAGAAATTCCACAAGCTAGGGCTGAAAATCCACCTAGAGTGTAACGGTGTATACCAGCAATTAACCCTGCACCAACCCCTACTTTCCATCCACCTAAAAGCCCGGCAATAACAATGCCAATGACACGAGCATTCGCAATCGCCTCATCATCCGCTAAAGAAAGAGTCCATCTTGAATAGACGCCTTCTTCTGCGTTAATCGTTAACCCTGTATATGTCCCGATAATGCCAAACAAACCAAACATCAAAATAAAATTAACACGCTGAATGGTAGAAACATTTTTCTCTTCAATAATATTACGTACAAAACGAAAGCGAGTAACCAAAAAGGCAACTGTAACGATAATTCCAAGTCGCTCTAGCATGACAAGTAACAATTCCCACATCGGGCTCACTCCCTTTTTATTTTTTTATTGTGTTGGGTAATAAATCATCATTGTTACAATACAGCTTTTTTCATGTTCTAGATTTTTATACTTATGAATATCATCTGCTCTAAAATGAATAGCTTGTCCTTTTGATAATTGGTAACAATTTTTCCCAACTAGTAATTCTAAGTTTCCTTCTTCCACGATTAAATACTCCTCTACCCCTTTTTGGTGAGGATCTGAACAATAGGTATAACCAGGAGCTAATGTAAATGAAAATAACTCAAATGGTTTATCCAAAGGCTTAGGGAAAAGTGGATACACACTAAATCCTTCATCATGACCGGTTAATGGTTCGATCTCTTCTCGTTTCACAACCGTAACATCCTCTTCTTCCTCCTCTAGAAAGGAAGTAAATGAAACGTTCAAGCCCTTTGCGACCTTCCACAAAGTCCCGACAGTTGGATTTGACTCTCCTCTTTCTATTTGGCCAAGCATCGGTTTACTTACTCCTGTTAATTTAGATAATTGATCAAGACTATAGCCACGATCGGCTCTTAATGATTTGAGTCTGGCTCCGATTAACTTTGATAATTGTTCTTTTTCCATTTAAAAACTCCTTGTGTATTTGTATCTTATAGCATACAATAATATATTATTACATACGAATTTAAGATGTCATCTTGTAATAAGTGTACCATGACAATTCTTAAATAGGGGAGATTACAATGGCTTCAACTGTACTAACTCATCAAAAAACTGAATTTTCACGCGGACTTCTAGCTGGATCAAGTATAGCAATTGGGTATTTACCCGCAGCTATTACGTTTGGGTTGTTAGCAAAAGGTACTGGTTTAACTTTTATAGAAGCTATGGCTATGAGTATGTTTGTATTCGCTGGCGCGGCTCAGTACATGGCCCTAAATTTACTAGCAATTGGCACGGGGGCTTTTGAAATTATCTTTACAACATTTATTGTAAATATCCGGCATTTACTAATGAGCGCTTCGGTGAATGAACGGGTAGAAGATGCTCACCCTGTAATAAAAGCCTGCTACTCTTTTGGATTAACGGATGAAGTTTTTGCGGTCACGTCAACCCAGGAAGGGAGAGTAAAAACAGGGTTTATTTTCGGTGTAGCTATTATGGCTTATTTTAGTTGGGTTCTTAATACGGGTGTCGGTTACGTGGTAGGTTCTGCTCTGCCTGATTCCCTTCAACAAGGTATGGCGATTGCTTTGTATGCAATGTTCATTGCTCTGTTAATGCCATCCTTAAAAAAACAAAGGAAAGTCGTTATCTTAGCTTCTAGTGCCGCTGTTTTAAATAGCTTATTTTCCATTATGCTACCGAGTGGGTGGTCCATTATTTTAGCTACTCTATTCGCCTCACTTGCGGTTGAATATATTCTCCCTCAGAAAGGAGATTCATAAATGTCACCTACAATGTTTCTATTAATAGCAGGCATGGCTATTGTTACATATATCCCGCGAATGCTCCCACTTACTTTCATGGATACCCTTCCACTTCCTTCGTGGCTTCAAGCGGTTCTAAGAAATGTACCATATGCAGCACTAGGTGCACTTATCTTCCCAGGGATTTTAACTGCCCATGAGAATGTCTATTTCAGTTTAATTGGTGCCCTCACTGCCATTCTAGTTGCATATCTTGGTGCTAATTTAATTATTGTTGTTTTAAGTAGCATCCTTATTTTGATGACATTAACCATATTCTTCTAACTCCTTCACCTTCCTCCCCTCTTCCCTTTCATTCTGTTGTCTAAAGCGATACAATAAAAGAATGCTCATTAGAATGAAATGGGGTGAAGATGGGTGAACCACTTTCCAAAACATACAGAAACTCAATTAGAAAAAGAATTGGAGCAACAGGTGATTTCCACCTATAAAAAGCTCGTCACATCGAGATATTTCACCAAGAGTCAAATTGAACAAATTGTGATGGATACTAAAGAACATATTGGTCATCCAACTCACACAACTCACATTAAACAAGTACTTGTTTATATTAAAGGGATCTTATCATTAGCTATTCAATTTAATACACATGACGAATATGAAAGACGTTTCTCTCAATTTTTCTCTTCTTTGTTAGACGAAATCACTGATCTTATTAAAGGATTAGACCCAGAGAGTAAAGAGTATAACCAAATACTAGAACAGGTTCTCTTCTATTATGTATACGATGCATATCTAACAAAATCTCCCTGGCCTTATTTAGTACAAAAATTAGCAGATATCGTTCCACCAAGGCAACTAGAAAAAATGAATGAATTTTTAGAAGAAGCATTTCAAAAACAAGATTATGCTAGATCAACGAAAATCTCATACAGTTATATCCAATTGTTAATAGGAAAAGAGGACAAGGCTCTTGCTCTCTTACAAAAAGAGATTCCTGTTAGTCAGCAAGAAGTCACGCCTCATTTTCTTTGTTTAAAAAAACGGCAACGCTGGCAAACCATTCAACAATGGTTAACGTTCTTATTCCCTAATCGTGGAGAAAGAGGGTACGGGTCTTTACAAGGAATAGCCGATGAAATGCAAGCCTCTTTGCGTCAATCAACTCATGAATTAAATGCCATTTGGAAACGGTGGTTATTATCACCTAGCTTTCAACGTTTCCAGTCACTACTAACTCATGTACCAGCTGAAGAACAGCAGGCATTAATTGATGAATTAACAGAGGAACTGAAAAAAACGCTTCATCAATCAGAATCGACTCTTACATATATACGAATTCTAAACGAATATAAGAGGTACGAGGAAGCAGCTAATTATTTCCTTATTCACGAACATGATCCACTACGGCTTCATCAGGAAAAGAAAAAGCTATTAAAGCAAATTGAAGACCATCACCCTAGTCTTGCAAAACCAATTCATCACCAGTTTGTCGTAAGATTAGTGGAAAAAAAATCACGGGTTCACTACGAGGCTGCAGTCGCCTCCATTCGTATTCTAAAAACAGTGTATGATCAATTAGATGAGCGTGAACGATTCTTCCATTACCTAGCTAAAATGAAAAAACAATACCGTACGTATCGAGCTTTTGTTGAGGAGTTGAAAGCGATTGAATAAACGAATCATGTTACATTGCGGTTGGCTTGAAGGACGTTTTTTCCTTTGGGCAGAGAAGCTTTATCGTTCCAAGTTTGATCAAATTGTCAGCTTCCAATATCCTTTTCTTGTACCTGCTTTTGAATTAAAGCTTGCTTTATTCAGACATGATCCAACTAGTTTTTATGGAACATTTGTTGATATGGAAAAAGCAGTAATAGATGTTCCACTAAGTCAACGTGAGTTTGTCTCACCTGTAGGAAAAATGACTATTTATCAAGCTCAAGAACAGATGAAAACTTACTCATTTCCAATTGAAGGTGTCGTCCTAACCATTAATGAAGTCATCAGTCAATGGGAGCTATTCTCTTCATGGAAATCACAAGAGGATATCGAGCTATCTGAGGACTTTATCTATTGGTTAGAAATATTTGAAGATATTAAAGCCTCTATTATAAGAGGGGACATACAACCAAAGCCAAATGGAGAATGGAAATTGAATTCTTTTCGTTTGAATGAGTGGCTAAAGGCACTTCCTACTGTAAGTTTCTCATTGAGACCGACAACAGCTTACATCCAATCAAAAACAAGTACGTATACGACAAGAGATGAATTGATATATGTGATTGACCAAGTTAGTGATGCAGCCGTTCGATCGCTACTTAATGATCCTGAATCAAAGCGTATTCACCAAGAGTGGGTAGACACTGTCGACGAAGATCTTAAACCATCTATTCAGGCACTGGCCCATTCCGAAAATACAAAAATCCACTTATCCGATCAAGCTTTTGGTCAGCGCCTTGGCACAGTCAAAGTGGAACCTTTCAAATCAGCAATTGCCCTTTTAGAGCCAGATACTGAAAATGGCAAATGGAGTATCGCTTTGTGTGTGGTTGATCGTCATTCTCCTAGTCAAATCATTGAGATGAAGGAATTAGAACGTGGCGAACACCCTTGGAGGAGCAATCCAATTAGTCAACTAAAAAAAGACATCGAAGAACTGAGACAGCGTCTTCCTGTACTTGAAAAATTAACTGTCTCCTCACCAACCATTCAACTCGAAGCTGAATATGCCTATGAACTTTTCACTTCTCACCACCCTTTATTAAAATCAATCGGCTTTCACCTCATTGTACCTAAATGGTTGAAAGAAAAGAAAAAGATGAGAGTCGATTTAAAGATGGAAGGGATCAATCAAACGATTTCAAGCGAACCATTATTAGATTGGCAAAGTTTAGCCTCATTCACATATGAAGTTGCCATTGGTGATTCAACGCTAAGCGCCGAACAATTCGAGCAATTTGTTAAAGGGAGTAAACCATTTATATATGCCAATGGGGAATGGATTAGTTGGGACCCGAAATTGGCGACAAAACTTCAATCCTATTTGCAGAACCATTTAAATGAAGCAACCTACTTTGAAGCACTTAAACTGGATCAAGAAGCAGAGGATCTAGATCTAGAAGAACTTGATATTGAATGGGATGTCACTTGGGGAGAAACACTTCAAAAATCTTTAGAGACCTTATACAATCAAGTACCACCTCTCGTCCCTCTTCCAGAATTATTAAAAGGTGAATTACGCCCTTACCAGCATCAAGGTGTTTCATGGATTGCCCAATTAAGAAGGACTGGATTTGGTGGCTGTTTAGCTGACGACATGGGTTTAGGTAAATCTATTCAAACTATTGCTTATATGCTTCATACACTAGAGAGTCAACCTAAGTCTCAGCGTAAGCCCTTTTTATTAATTTGTCCGACCTCTCTCATTTATAATTGGCTGCAAGAGTGTGAAAAATTTGCTCCTGAAGCACGTGTATTTGTGCATCATGGGCAATCTCGCTTATCTGATTTAGAAGACTCTTCCTACTTTGAATGGGATATTATTTTAACTTCTTACCAATTAGCAGTAAGAGATGTGGAGCTTTTAGGACAAGTATCATGGAATGGACTCGTTTTAGATGAAGCTCAACATATCAAAAATGTCGATACGAAACAAAGACGTGCGATCAAAAAGATTAAGGCAACGCATCGATTAGCATTAACAGGGACACCCATTGAAAATCGCTTAAAAGAACTCTGGTCTTTAATAGATGTTTTAAACCCTTCTTTTTTAGGGTCATTCAGACATTTTCAAGACTCCTTTATAAAGCCTATTGAACGTGATCAAGATCAAGATCGCCTAAAGAGGTTACAGCAGCTAATTTATCCCTTTATCCTTAGAAGGAAGAAATCAGATGAGGTACTGCAATTAGGATTACCAGAAAAACACGAGCTGGTTCATAAAGTAAGTTTGTCGGTTGAGCAAGCAGCACTTTATCAAGCAGTCGTTGATGATATTCTTTCAAAGCTTACACAAGTATCGCAACTTGAAAGACGAGCCTTAATATTAAAAAGTCTGACGAAATTGAAACAGATCTGTAATCACCCAGCTCAATTTCTAAAAACAGATGATGTTCACCAACATGACTCAAAAAAATGGGATGAGCTTTTTGACTTAATTGATCAAATCCATCAAAAGAATGAGAAAGTCCTTATTTTCTCTCAATACAAAGAAATGGGTCGCCACATAACAGAAGAATTAAAACGCCGCTATTATAAAGAGGTTCCCTTTCTTCATGGAAGCTTGACTAGACCAAAACGCCAAGAGGCTATTGAAAGATTTCAACAAGATCCGAATGTAACGGCCTTTGTCTTATCATTAAAAGCTGGAGGAGTCGGATTGAACTTAACTGCTGCCAATCATGTTATTCATTACGACCGTTGGTGGAATCCTGCTGTTGAGAATCAAGCAACTGACCGGGCATTTAGAATCGGACAAACTAAAAATGTAACTGTTCATAAATTAATGACAACAGGTACACTTGAAGAAAGAATTGACCGAATGCTAACACAGAAACAAGCCCTAGCAGATCAAGTACTTCAAGCAGGGGAAAACCAGGTTACTGAACTAACCAACGAGGAGATCGTTGAATTAATTCAACTCACGACAGCTAAATAAAGGAGCCAAAGTTTCATGTTAACTAAATTAGAGGAACCTTTTAAAAGTTACTGGAATGGAAAAGCGAAAAAACCACCCTTACTTCCTAGAGAACACTCAATTAATAAAGAACAAACTGAAAACCAAACAGATACATGGTTAAAAATGAAACAAAGCCTCCAACATACTGCCCAAAAAAAGTGGGGATAATAAGAAAAGCGAGAACCTTTTCTCCACGGGCCTACATGCTTAAAAGATAGATAAAAAGAGGACTAAGCAAAAATTGCTTAGTCCTCTTTTCTTATTCAATCGTTAGTTCAGTTTGAGCTTTAAGCTGTTCATCTCCAGATGTTTCTTCTCCATTGATAGCTGCAGCTGTGACATCTACATAAAAAGTGTAGTTACCCGTCGACCAACCGTCGGCATTAATTGTTTCTTGGTATGTCTTCGTTTCCCCCACCTCAAATGATTCCGAGGTTAATGCCATTGTAAACATCATCTCGTTAGAAAAACGATAAACTTCAGACCCCTCTTCATTGACTACGACAATTTCATACTTCTGTCCTGAAGTAAAATCCAAGGTCACTGCTTCTTCCATTTGATTCGTAATATGGATCGTTACAATAATGTCCTTGTCCTTTTGCTCGGCTTCAGCCTCTACCACCCATTCTTTATTCACTGTAGCATCTTCTCCTTCACCCGATTCCGTAGTTGGACTTGTGACTGTTTGACCGCAACCTACTAGACCAATCAGACTACCTATAAAAAGTATAAAAAATAATTTCTTCATCTTCTTCCCCCTTTACCTTACTCTTTCCGGAACAACCCATATATTCCTGCCGTTTCTACGATATTCGTAAATGCTTCAGGGTCTACCGAATCGATAACATGTTTTAAGTCGTAAAGTTCATATCTTGTGATCACCGTCATAAGAACTTCTTTCTCATCGGCCAAGTATCCTCCTTTAGCCGGTAATCTCGTAATTCCTCGAGTGATCTTTTCATGGATAGCTTGTCGTAATTCTTCAGGCTTTTTCGTTACAATCATCGCAGTCAGTTTCACATGACGAGTATGAATGGCATCTATGACTCGCGAAGTTACATACAGAGTAACTAATGTATACAACGCTTTTTCAGGATCAAATAAAAATCCTGAAGCAATCACAATAATTCCATTTAATAAAAAGAAATAGATTCCAACAGGACGATCGCTAAGCCTTGATAATATCAATACAATAATATCTATTCCACCAGTAGATGCCCCTACTTTTAATGTAATCCCAGCACCAATCGCTGCAATCACGCCCCCAAAAACAGCATTAAGTAAAATGTCTGAAGAGTAATTAGTAACAGGAACAATTTCCAGGAAAAATGTCGTAAATGCAACATTTAAGAAACTATAAACGGTAAAACTTTTTCCGATCTTCAACCAACCAACAATGGCGACTGGTACGTTTAATAGAAATAAGATCACACCGGTAGAAAGAGGTAAAAGTGTCGCAAGCAACTGAGAAACGCCAGTAAAACCACTAGCGAATACACTCGCTGGAATAAGGAAGAAGTTCAATGAAACCGAAAGTAAAAAAGCCGAAACAATAATGACTGTGAGTTTTTTAAATTCATTTATCATTCAATCACCATACTGTCGCCTTTACCTGTTCTGTTAAAAGGTGCTCTGAAAACCAATTAACCCCTGCTAACGTAGCAACCCTCGACACTTTATGGGCTGTTTTAGGCTCACTTAGAAACTTTAAATTTTCAGGTTGCGCTTTGTAATAGTGTTGCAAATCTTTATAGAGAGTATTCGAATACTCAAAAGGTACTACCTCATCTTGTTCACCATGCCAAATAAATAGAGGACGTTCATTTAAAGACTCGAACCGTTGTGACAAATCAACCGATTGAAGCTTTTGTAATGTTTTATTTACCACATCTTTATCTAAAGGATATCCTGCATCCTCTAGCATCTGAATTTGTACGTTTACGAATGATTGAAAGTAAGCGGTCCCCATGTAAGCAACAGCTGCATCAATCCAGTTATACTGAGACAGGGCTCCGTAGGTCGTGATCGCGCCCATTGATGTACCACTTATCCCTATACGCTCTTTATGAATGAGCGATCTTTCTTTTAGCTCTTCTTTTAAATATTCAATTTCTTGAATAGATTGTAGGACGATGTTCCAAAATAGGGCATCTCTTTTTTTGCCCTGTATGCTTCCTTCTCTTTCACCATGATGGATAGCATCGGGCAAGATTACTCTAAAGCCTTTTTCAGCTAACAAATAAGCAATTGGTAGATTATGTTCTTTTGCACTTGTATACCCATGAAGGAAAAAGACCGTTGGAAGTTCGTTGTTTTGCTTTTGGTTCGCCTTCACTACATGTAACGTAGGAATGTTTCGAAAGGTTTCATTTTGTACTGTAATCAATGCGATCAAACTCCTTCTAAAATTGATTTCATAATTATAGCACCCCTACCAATACATTTCATCCTATATACATTTAAGCTTAGTTTCCTTTTCTACCACCTTGCCCTTCAAAGAGGTTAGACAAACAAAAAGCCACCAAAATTGGTGACTTTATATTGATTTCTTGATTTATTGATTTATTGATTTATTGATTTATTGATTTTGTTGTTTTTCATTGTATTTTTGGACGCTGGTTAGCGCTCCTTCATTGACCATTTCATTATCTTCTATATCATAAGGGTCAGGGTGTCCTGCTTTGACTTGTGGTTGACCAGGTGATTCTTCAGCTCTTTGATTAGTCACTTTCGTATACATTTGCTTGAATTGACGTTTCGCTTTCTCTCTTCTTTCTTCATCTCTCAGCAATACAGTTGTTGCACTTGCTACACCTGCTACTAAAGTTGCTACTAAAGTTCGCTTCTTCATAAAATGATCTCCCACCTTTTCTAAATCGTTAGTGTATGTTTTCCCTTATAACGATATTATAAACATCATTCATGTTTTTGTTGAAATTGCACATACTAATTTCAAACTAAGAAAGCGGGTGAGATGATGTCACATACCGGTGATGCAAATAAGAAGAAAAAAGATTCAAATGCCATTAATGCTCAGAAAAATAGACAAGCAGAAGAAAATGCTCGTCATGGAAAACATGCTGCTTCAAAAGAACCAGATCATCTTTAAATTCATTATTCAGCAGAGGGGTGTTCATTCGTTACATTCTCTGCTGTCTCTATTTCTCCGAATCCACGTAAATGATGATCCCAAAAACCGATTCTTTCAATTGTTTGATCAGCATCTATAATGAACCATATCGACCCCAGTTCCACCTCGTATATAACGACTTGCTTGCCATCAATTGACTCACGTATAAATTGATTTCCGTATGCTCGAATTGCTTCATTCATGCGATCTCCTACTTTTATTCCTTTTGAAGTCTCATAGGCAGAGTCAGTTACAAAAATATGGGATAATCTATCCTCGATTATCTCGATTTGAATATCATATGCCTTCTCAACACGGTCATACCCATATCGATCTCTATACGTTAACTGATTTTCATCCCCGTAGAACCCAATATAATCAGCCTTTACTCCAAAGCCAGTGTTCCAATGGATACCTGGTAAAACACTATTTACAGTAGTGCGTCTTTCTCCAAGGTTAATATTGGCAATCGTCATTAAATGAGGGGAACTTAAATGAATAACCTGCTGCTCCTCATAGAAATAATGGTCAAAACCCAATGTACCTACGTCTGATAGCCGAATCACGTCACGGTTCTGAATAAAATCTAAAGTAAAGTGAGCTAAAAAATAGAGAATTTCATCATATTCCTTTTCTTCTTCTGTTTGATCTACCCATTCATCACGTTGCTCTTCCTCCTCCTCAAGTAAAGCCCTTCTCCGTTCTTCATTTAACACTCTCATTATGTTTTGCACATCTATCGAACCTTCATTTAATTCTGGATTAAACATAGCAGCTTCTGTTAATACGGGGCGTAATGGAAGCCACCACTCCCCGTTATGCAAGATGGGATCACCGACATACTTTTGTTCCTGCCCATCTATATAGAACCAAACTTTTGACTCCTCAGTTGCTTCGATATGAACAGGATTAGCTATGTATATAAAAGTAATAATGAATGCGGCTAATAACCATTTCATTCTCTTCATGTACCCAACTCCTATTATTATTCTCTATTTACAATAGTTTACTAGAGTAGAGCCTTTTTTCCTACAACATTCTTCTTTTTTTACAATTTGTTCACAAGCTAATCAAAATAAAGAACCCAGGAAATACCTGAGTTCTTCAGATCAGTACACTATGCCTTCCTACCCTTGATAAGACGGAAAATGAAGAGTACTAATGCAATAACGAGCAGGATGTGAATCAAGTTTCCCGCAATTTCAAAGCTAAACCCGAGTATCCAAAGAATAAGCAAGACAATTAAAATCGTCCACATTTTAGTAAGCCCCCTTTCTTTAATCGGTGAGCTTAGTTTGTCCTTAACAAAGAGGATTACTCATCAAGAAGCACTGCGCCGATATGCGCAGTGCTTCTTAGTTAGCGATATAATTCTTTTATTTCCCTGATAACCCATTCAAGGCCGATCTCACGCTCTCCGTCCCAACTTAACATGCCACCATCGTAATTTCTTACATCCATGAATCCATGATCCTTCAAATACAACGCAACATTTTGGCTTCTAACCCCACTACGACAAACAAACACGTAAGACTTCGATTGATCAAGGTTGTCTAAATGTTGAGGAATCGTATGCATCGGGACTAGAGGTACTCCCTTTATATGGCTTTCCTCGTATTCATCATGCTCACGAACATCTATGATGATTGGAGATTCTTCATGCTTTAACATGGCTTTTAATTCATCTGTTCCAACTTGTTTAATTCCATTTAATTCTGTACTCATTTTTCACCTCATACCTTTCATGTGCTATTAATCCACTGGGCGATTCCGTAATCTGAATAAGCGATATACATGCAAAACAATTACTTTCCCAACAGCGTACGTTGGCACTGCTAACAATAAACCAAGTAATCCTGCAAAGCGGCTCGCTACTAGGAGCAATAAAATAATCGTTAATGGATGAATATCCAATTTCCGACCCATTACTTGTGGAGAAATAAGATTACTTTCAATTTGTTGAACGACAACCACTACTATAATTACGAGTAATGCCATAAAGGGGGAATCAAGAAATCCTACAATGACACCCGGAAACGTCCCAATCCATGGACCAATAAAAGGAATAACATTTGTAAACATCGCAATTAACGCTAATACAAGTGGATATTCGATGCCAATAATTAAGTAACCAATATACACTAGAATCCCAACACAAATACTAACGATGATTTGACCTTGTATATAGGAACTTAAGGCATAATCCATATCTGATAAGATGCTTTCGCCTTCTTTTTGATGCTTTCTAGGTAGCAAACGTATAACTTGATTAGGTGCTTTTTCCCCTTCTTTAAGCATGTAGAACAAAATGAAAGGAATGATGATCATGATAATAATAATATTTGCAATAATACCAATTAAGCTAGCCACATTCGAACCAATACTAGACATGAGTCCAGTTAAATATTCCTCAAGTCTAGATGTTATATCTTCTAGAGAAAAATTTTCACTTTCCTGGAAACGTGATATGTATTCATTTTCTTGAACGGCAATAATCATGCCACGAATTTCATTCATAAATTGCGGCCAATTCATTGTTAAGCTCGTAAATTGACTCTGTAATTCCGGACCTACCGTTAAGACTAAAGTCGTAATTAACCCTATAGCTGTTAAATACAAGATTAAAATGGATAAACTACGTGGCATTTTTTTAGAAAGAAGGTTCACAAATGGTCGCAGTAAATAAAATAATACACCCGCTAGAACAATCGGTGCAAAAAGAGTTTGAACCAGTACAACGATTGGCTTAAAGATCCAGTCAACTAAAGAACCTAAGTAAATGATTAACAAAATTAATACAATTCCTATTCCGACGCGAAATGCTTTACCTTGAGGCATATTTTCTAATTCCTTCCTGTTTACATTTAGTCATATTATAGCATAGCCTTGTGAGAATACTGAATAAAACACTTAAATGAAAGCATTATTTGAATCCTCTTATATACCACTTATTCAACACTTCAAAACCTTATAACAATAAAAAAAGAAGGAACAGCTTAAGAGCTGATTTCCTTCTGCGCAACACGCTTACGACAAGTTTGGCGTTTGATGAATTTATGAGGCACAATAACCTTTTTTGTAGGTTGCTTTGGATCATGAATTTTCTTGATTAAGCAATCCGTTGCTTGAAAGCCTAATTCATAAATATGAATATCCACTGTAGTTAACGGAGGGGATGATAGTTCCGAGAGCATGACATTATTAAAGCTTACGACTGACATCTCTTCAGGAACAGAAATCTCCATTTCATCTAACATTCTAAGCACTCCAAGTGCCATCAAGTCATCGGCCACGACTAAAGCAGTTGGTGGCGTTTTTAACGACATCAATTCAATAACAGCTTCTTGTCCACCTTCTTGTATTTCATCATAGTAGACGATATATTCCTGTTTGGATTCAAACCCTGCTTTATGCAGTGCTTGTTGATACCCTTCCTTATGATCTCTTGTCACCACATAATCTAAATTCCCACCAATGAATCCAATATGCTCATGGCCTAATAACAATAAATATTCTGTAACTGTTTTTGCAGCTTTTAAATTATCATTATTCACATAACTAACCTTCATAGCTTCAGCTTCATATGGTCGGCCAATTAAGACAAACGGAAAGTCTTGTTGAATCAGGTAGTTAATGACCTTATCATCAACTTTTGAATAAAGCAGTAGAATGCCATCTACGCGTCGACTTTGGACCATCTGTCTAACTTCTTCTAGAATTTCATTTTCTGTTTGACCCGTTGATAAATAAAGTCCGAATTTTTCAAGATATGCTTTAGAAGTAATGCCACGAATGACCTCAGGAAAGAATGGGTTTTGAAAGGCAATCTTTGCTGAGCTTGGGATAATCACACCAAGTGTATTCGTTTGTTGATTGACAAGGCTTCTCGCATTAAAATTCGGATGGTAGCCAAGCTCTTCCATTGCTTCTCTTACACGTTCCTTTGTTCGTTCACTAATCCTTGAACTATTTGCAATTACTCTAGAAACGGTTGAAGGAGCCACATTAGCAAGCTTAGCAACATCCTTGATGGTAACCGCCATATCAAATCCCACCTTTATAGTCTACCAGTCATCTTCTCTTATTCTTATTGTAACTAGCTTCTCACGCAAGAACAATGCTTTGTATGAGATTATTCTAAAACGATACATAGAGAATGCGATGGATCCCCCCACCGCATCTTGTTTTACCCTTTTGTTGCTCCTGATGTTAAGCCTGTAACAAGGTAACGTTGTAATAATAAGAACACGGTTGCAATTGGAATCGCAATTAAAATCGCACCAGCGGCAAAACGTGTAAAGTTATTAGCAAATTGATCATTTACAAAATTAAATAATCCTAGTGCTAAAGTAAAGTTTTCTGGACTTCTTAAAATAATCCTTGGCAAAATGAAGTCCATAAACGGTGTCATAAAGTTAAAGAGAGCTACTACAGCTAAAATGGGCTTTGCAAGTGGTAACATAATCGTAAAGAAAATGCGGAAATGCCCTGCCCCATCAAGCTTTGCAGATTCATCTAATTCATTAGGAATCGTATCGAAGTAGCCTTTTACTAAGAAGGCATTCATCGGAATCGAAGTCCCTACATAAATGATAATTAAACCAGTAAGCGTATCTAATAAGTTAACTGTATTAAGTAGAATATATAAGGCTACCATCGCCATTAACACTGGAAACATTTGTAACATCAAGAATGCGTACAGTCCGTATGTGCGGCCCTTAAAGCGATAACGCGAGAAAGCGTAGGCTACTAGCGCCACTGTAAAAGTTGATAAAACTGACGTACATACTGCTACTATTAATGTATTTTTATACCACGTTACATAATTACTACGTGGGTTCGTAAATAACCATTCATAGTGAGTGAATGACCAATTTTCAGGAAACATTTTAGCTCCGTATAAACTAGTTCCAGGGTTCAATGATAAACCAATCGTCCAAAGTAATGGATAACCAATGATGATGAACATAATTAACAGAACCCCGTATATACCAGCTACTTCTAAGTTCGATTTTAATTTACTGTTCATTATACGCTTCCCTCCTCTTTAAAGGAACGACTACGACGGAATTGGAAGAAGGCAAATCCAGCTACCATCATACCGATAATAATAGAGATCGCAGCAGCCATACCGTACTGATTCGTCTCAAATGTAAGACCGTACACCCACGAAATCAAAATATCTGTTCCACCAGCATTTTGTCCCCTCACTGCAGGTCCACCCTGGTTAAATAAATAAATAATGTTAAAGTTATTGAAGTTAAACGAATACTGCATGATGAGTAATGGAGCCGTTGCAAACAATACATGCGGCAGGGTAATAAAACGAAACTTTTGAAGTCGATTCGCTCCGTCCATATCTGCAGCTTCATACCAATCACTTGAAATACTCGTTAAGACACCGGTAAATAAAGCAAACACAAATGGGAACCCTAGCCATACTTGAATCATAATTAAAGCTGTTTTTGCCCAGAAAGGATCACTTAACCACGGAATACCCGAACCAAATAATGGGATAATAATATCACGGTTAATCGTTCCAAAATTATCATTAAACATTGCTGAGAAAATTAAGATTGTTACAAAACCAGGTACTGCCCAAGGTAAAATTAAGACGGTACGAATTAATTTTTTTCCTTTAATACGAGGATCATTAACAAGTAAAGCTAAAAACAGAGCTAATATAATTTGCAAGGTTGTAGCTACAAATGTCCAAACTAGCGTCCAAGATAATACAGAAAAGAATGTATCTCGCCAAATCGGAACAGTAACAAGATCAATAAAGTTCTTAAACCCAATCCATTCTAATAAATTTCTTGGGGGTGCGTTATATAATCCGTAGTTTGTAAATGCTAGACCAACCATATACATTAATGGAAAAACAACAGTGAAAATTAAAAGCAATAAACCAGGTGCAGTTAATAGATATGGAAAGCTTTTGTCATAGGCATGACGAAATCCTTCACGAAAACTTGGAGCAGCCCAGCCTTTTTGGATTCTCTTTGCATCCTTGCGTGCATCGATTATGTTGATAACATAAAACAAAATGGCAAATGTGGTGAGAATTAAAGACATAATTCCTTGCGCCAATAATAATCTTGAATCATCAACCCGTGGAATAGTCCCTAACGTGAATAAGCCCCAAAAGCCTATGTTCAAAAAGTTGTAGAATACGCCAAAGAAGGCTGCAAAGAGAATAAAGAAGGCCGATCCTTTTGCATAACGGCGATTATAAAATTGCCCTAAACCAGGCACAACTGAAAGGATCGTGGCAAGATTCGGGTTGTGCGAACGTGGTTCACTATTGGTATTTTTCATCATTTTTTTCCTCCTCTAATGCTAGGATGAGGAGAAGGGTATTAATGAATCAACCCTTCTCCAACCTATTAGGCAGTCAGAGATTAATTAGCACCTTCAGATAATTGAATTTGCTCTTTAATTTGATCTACTGCTTCCTCTAATACTTCTTGTGCGTCTTGACCTTGAGAAATAAACTCAAATGCATCAGCCATTGGATCCCATACTTGAGACATTGCAGGAATGTTTGGCATTGGAACTGCATATTCAGCTTGTTCCACTAGACCAGCACGTAATTCATCATCAATTTCAACATCTGTACGTGCAGGAAGCTCACCAGCTACTTCAAAGTACGTTACTGCATTTTCAGGATTTGTGATAAATAATGCTAATTCAGTTGCCCATTCGATGTTTTCACTATACTCATTTACAAGCCAGCCTTTAACACCTGAGAATGAAGCAAGGTTTTCTCCGTCGATTGTTGGAAGTGGTGCTACCGCTAAGTTGTCACCAAGTGCTTCAGAATATGCTGCAATACTCCAAGGACCTGTTACAACTGCTCCAACTTTTCCATCTTCAAACAAACCATTCATGATGTCACCAGTAATACCTTGTGGTAAGTATCCAGCTTCAAACCAAGATTGAATAAGTTCTGCACCTTCTACTGCACCTTCATTTGCAAGACCAATATCTTCTGTGTCATATGCACCGTCAGCATCTTGATTGAACACATAACCACCATAAGCTTCTAAGAAAGGATATAAGAAGTAGAAGTTAGTTCCTTCCATTAAGAAACCGTATTCATCTGCAGAAGCATCTGTAAGATCAGCTGCAATTTGCTCTAATTCTTCAATTGTTTCTGGAGCTTCAGGAATTAACTCAGTGTTGTACATTAAGCCGTATGTTTCGATAACTGCTGGAATTCCAAGTTGTGCCCCTTCATAGCTTAATGCTGTGATTGCACCTTCTGGGTATCCTTCTAGTTGCTCTTCAGTTAATTCAAGTTCTGCTGCTAACCCTTGAAGATAAATATCACCCATACGATCATTTGGTTGGAAGAATAAATCCGGTCCGCCACCTGATGCTGCATCTAGTGAAAGAGCATCTGTTTGGTCAAGCATAGAGAATGGAGTAATATCTACATTAATACCAGTTTCTTCTGTAAAACGACCTGTGATTTCTTCGTATGCATCAAGTTGTGCATCTTCGTCATTTACCCACATTGTTAATGTATCTGGCTTTTCTGCCTCTGTTACTTCACCTTCTGTTTCCCCTTCACCTTCAGCTGGTGCAGGTGCTGCTTCTTCTTCACGATCAGGACCACATGCTACTAATAAAGCTAGAGCTAATCCCATTACTACTAATAATAAGAATGAACGCAATTTCATTTTTCTTCCCCCTTAACCTTTTTCAATTGTTTTAAGTTCGTTACGAATGATAGATCCTTGCTCTTTCTTACATCACCTCCTTCAACAAATTAAATCTCCCCTACATGAAATAAACACGAGCTTCATAAGGAGTTAAGTGGATCTTTTGGTCTTCAAGTTGATCTTGACTATTAGATTGATTACTAATGAATAATTTAACGCTTTCACTTACCCACTCTTTTGGGACTTCATAAGGTTGTTCTTCTTTTGTGAAGTTCAAAATAACTAGTATTTTTTTACCTTGCCACTCTCTTGTGTAGCTATAAATTGAATCATTTTCTATATCAAGTGGACTATACACTCCATAAACCATGATAGGGTGTTCCCTACGAAGTTTTATGAGGTTACGATAATAATGTAAAATTGAATCAGGGTTTTCTTTAGCTTGGTCTACGTTTATCTGCTTGTAATTAGGGTTAACTTGTAGCCAAGGTGTCCCTGTTGTAAAGCCCCCATGGCTCGATGTATCCCATTGCATCGGCGTTCTAGCATTGTCACGCCCTTTCATAAAGATCTGCCTCATTACCTCTTCATGTGCTAAACCTCTACCCTCGGTTGCTTCTTGATACATATTCAATGTTTCAATATCTTGATAGTCTTCAATTGAGTTGAATTGAACATTTGTCATCCCAATCTCTTCGCCTTGGTAAATGTAAGGAGTGCCTTGCAATGTATGAAGAAAAGTCGCAAGCATTTTTGCCGATTTCTCTCGGTACTTCTTATCGTCTCCAAAACGAGAAACCATTCGAGGTTGATCATGATTGTTCAGGTAAAGACTATTCCACCCTCTACCTTGTAACCCCAGTTGCCAGCCATCTAAAATGCGTTTTAATTCCCTCAAACTCCAAGGTTTTATGTCCCACTTTCCACCCGGGCCAGAATCAACATCCATATGATCAAATTGAAAAACCATATTCAATTCATTTCGATCTCCCCCAGTGAATAATGCTGCATCATCAGGAGTTACACCGGGTGTCTCCCCGACCGTCATAATGTCATAATTAGATAGAACTTGCTCATTCATCTCTTGTAAATACGTATGAACATTTGGACCATTCAAGAATTGACTACCTGCAGGTTGATAAGGTGACTCTTTAGATATTTCTGCGTTAGGTAATCCCTCGGCTTTTGAGATCATGTTGATAACATCCATCCTAAAGCCATCGATCCCTTTATCTAACCACCAGCTCATCATTTTATACATTTCTTGACGTAAAGAAGCATTTTCCCAATTGAAATCTGGTTGTTTTTTAGAAAACAAATGGAGAAAGTATTCATTCGTTTTTTCGTGATATTGCCAAGCTGATCCACTAAAATGTGATTCCCAGTTGTTTGGCTCCCCTCCCTCTTTCGCAGGTCTCCATATGTAATAGTCCCGATATGGGCTTGTTTTAGAAGATGCCGACTTTACAAACCATTCACATTCATCACTCGAATGATTTACAACCAAATCCATGATCAATTTCATATCACGCTGATGAATTTCATCAAGCATTTTCTCCCAATCATCCATGGTTCCAAATTCTTTCATGATTGCATAGTAATCTCTAATATCGTAACCGTTATCATCATTAGGTGAATCATAGACTGGACTTAACCAAATCACATCAATTCCTAACCACTTTAAATAATCTAATTTACTGATAATCCCTTGGATATCTCCAATTCCATCTCCATTACTATCTGCAAAACTGCGAGGGTAAATTTGATAGACTACGCTTTCTTTCCACCACTGTTTGCTCATCTTTTGAGTCACATCCTTTATGCCATAATCAGAGCAATCGTTTGCACAATCCAATAAAAAAATATGCAATCGCTTTCATGTATGCTTTTAGGTAATTATACATAGAATCATAGATTTAGGCAACCGTTTTCATTTTAATTTTTCGTATTTTTTATGCGATTGACAAACGTTTGCATTCCCGTCTTGACATCATTAAATCGTTTTCATACGCTTAGTGTAAACGATTGTTCAGTTAACAGGAGGGGTTTGATGTTTAAAGAAGCTGTATTTCACCGACCTAAAAATGAGTTTGCCTATGCCTATGATGACAAAACATTACATATTCGGTTAAGAACCAAAAAAGATGACATCGATGATGTTGAACTGATACATGGAGACCCTTATGAGTGGAGCGACGAAACAGGATGGATATTCCAAAAAGAAAGAATGAGAAAAACGGGCAGTGATGATTTATTTGATTATTGGTTCCAAGAAGTCATCCCCCCTTTTAGAAGGTTAAGATATGGCTTTAACTTACGTTCTAATGAAGAGGAATTAACTTATACAGAACGAGGTTTCTTCAATGACTCCCCTCGTGATCCTGGTTTCTACTTTTGTTTCCCTTTTTTAAATGAGGCAGATATTTTTCACCCTCCAGAATGGGTAAAGGATACTGTGTGGTATCAAATCTTCCCAGAAAGATTTGCAAATGGAGACCCTTCTACCAACCCTAAAGATACTCTTCCATGGGGAAGCTGTGAACCGACTCCTACCAATTTCTTTGGAGGAGATCTTAAAGGAATTGAAGACCACCTTGATTATTTAAAGAGCCTAGGAATTACCGGCATTTACTTGACACCTATTTTCAAAGCCCACTCTAATCATAAATACGATACAATTGATTACATGGAGATTGACCCCCAGTTTGGTGATAAGAAAACGTTCAAATTATTTGTTGAACGTTGCCATGCAAAAGGTATTCGTATCATGCTAGATGCCGTCTTTAATCATTCAGGCTTCTATTTTGCTCCCTTTCAAGATGTGGTAGAGCATGGTGCGGAATCATCCTATCGTGATTGGTTTCATATTCACGAATTCCCATTAAAGGTAGATGAGCGACCGAATTATGATGCATTTGCTTTTGTTCCTTCGATGCCAAAATTAAACACTGAGCATTCTGAGGTGAAGACATATTTACTTAAGGTAGCCACCTACTGGATTAAAGAGTTTGATATAGATGGCTGGCGCTTAGATGTAGCTAATGAAATTGACCATGCATTTTGGAGAGACTTTAGAAAAGAAGTTAAAGCCATTAAACCTGATGCTTATATATTAGGAGAAATTTGGCACGACTCCATGCCATGGCTAGTAGGTGACCAATTTGACGCTGTTATGAATTACCCTATTACATCAGCAATTGTGGATTATATAGGGAAGAAATCGATGGATAAACAAACATTCATTGAACAGACAACAAAATTGCTTCATCTGTATCCAAAACCTGTTCAAGAAGTAGCCTTCAACCTTTTAGGCAGCCATGATACCCCTCGCATCCTAACGTTATCAGACGATCAAAAATATCGAGTGAAATTGCAAGTCCTGCTACAATTTGCTATGCCAGGTACACCATGCGTTTATTATGGAGATGAGATCGGGATGCAAGGTGATGGCGATCCTGGGTGTAGAGAGTGCATGATTTGGGAAGATGACAAACAAGACAAAGACTTGTTTGCCTATATGCAACATATTATTTCTTTACGTACTAAATATGAAGCTTTTGGGGCTCGTGGGGAATTACGATTTATTCCTACTCAAAGTGACTCTCCTTTGCTCGTATTTTTGAAATATACCGAGTCACAGCAGCTTCTATTCATTCTGAATCCCCATGATACAGACGAAAAATACCATTTACCTGAAGAGTTCAATAGTCAAAACAAAAAAGAGTTATTAACATACACAGAGCATGACCCTTCACAATCGATTACAATAGAAGCTAACCAAGCTAAAGTATTTTTGATTTGAAGATATATAGAAGAGCGGTTAAGTACCGTTCTTCTTTCTTTGTAGTGGTACATGCTCTACATAATAGGTGGGGATCAATTTGTCAAATAAGGAAAAAACCGCACGAAATGCTACATTGTTTGCTTTAACGTGGCCGATTTTTATTGAAATTCTTCTACATATGCTTATGGGGAATGCGGATACTTTAATGCTAAGCCAATATTCTGATGATGCGGTTGCTGCTGTAGGAGTTTCAAATCAACTTCTTATGGTGATTATTGTCATGTTTGGATTTATTGCTACTGGAACAAGTGTATTAGTAGCCCAACATCTAGGAGCCGATCAAAAAGAAGATGCTGGCAAAATCGCCGTTGTTTCGATCATCGCTAACCTTCTTTTCGGAGTTCTTCTTAGTATAGCGCTATTTTTCATAGGTCCCTCCCTGTTATTAATCATGGGGTTACCAGAAGAACTGCTTAGAGAAGCAACCCTTTATCTACAAATTGTTGGTGGATTTTCATTTATTCAGTCCATCTTGATGACAATTGGAGCTGTACTACGAAGTCATCGATTCACAAAAGATGTCATGTATATAACCATTGGAATGAACATTTTAAATGTCATTGGGAACTACTTATTTATATTCGGGCCATTTGGCATTCCAGTATTAGGAGTTACCGGTGTAGCCATTGCAACAACCATCAGTCGAACATTAGGCTTATTTGTCATTATAGTGGTGCTTCTTTACCGCTTAAAAGGACAATTACCGTTCACCTTTATTCACCATACCTTTCCTAAATATGAATTAAAAAACCTATTAAAGATCGGGATCCCTTCAGCTGGAGAGCATTTGTCTTATAATGGTTCCCAATTAGTTATCACCTTTTTTATTGTCATGATGGGGACCGAGGCCCTGACGACAAAAGTATATACACAAAACATTATGATGTTTGTTTTGCTATTTGCTATTGCTATTGGACAAGGAACTCAAATTATTATAGGACATCAAGTCGGAGCTAGAGAATTGGATCAAGCTTATAAACGTTGTATCCGCAGTTTAAAGATAGCCATCTTTGTCTCTACCTCAATGGCCATTGTTGGCTATCTTTTTAGTCGCCCGCTTCTCTCAATCTTTACAGATAATGAACAGATCATCGTTGCTGGTAGCATACTTTTACTCCTTACGATTATTTTAGAACCTGGAAGAGCCTTCAATCTTGTTGTTATTAACTGCCTTCGTGCTGCAGGAGACGTTAAGTTCCCCGTTTATCTTGGGATCTTGTCGATGTGGGGTGTTAGTATTCCAGTTGCTTATTTCTTTGGAGTCCATCTTGGGCTTGGTCTAATTGGTGTATGGATTGGTTTTATTGCGGATGAATGGTTAAGGGGTGTGCTCATGTTATGGCGTTGGCGTCAGGGACAATGGCGTGAAATGTCCTTTGTTGATCCAGACAAGCGCTCAAAATCCATGTAAATAATTCTAGGTCAAAAGACTAGATCTTAATTAATGATTGAAATTCATTCGTTATGTTGTAAAATTTAACTAGCAGGGTTGTTCTACCATTATAGGAAAGATCATCTAACAATCTTGTATGTATTTACATAACGAGGGGGAGAAAAAATGAAAAAGATAACTTTGATGCTACTTGCACTTCTATTAATCGTTTTCTTAGCGGCATGTGGGCAAGGCGAGAATACAATCGATTCAAATGAATCAACTGGTAACATCGAATCAGAAGAGAATGAGGATGCAGTTGAAGAAGACACTGCTGTAGAGGAAGCGACTGAAAACGATGATTCGACAGAAGAGATCGTTGAAGAAGAAGCATCCGAAGAGGAAACGACTGAGGAAGATTCTACTGAAGAACCAGTAACGGATGAAGCAACGAACACACCCGTTTATCTATTCTTTGCAGACGATCAAGTGATGGACATATACAAGGAAGAGCGTTCAATTGTAGCGGTAGATGAGGATTTATTTAAAGCCACTTTTGAAGCTTGGGTTCAAGGCCCTGAAAGTGACAACCTAGTATCCCTCATTCCTAATAATGTGGAAGTTCAATCGGTTGAAGAACAAGAGGGAGTTGCTCATGTATCCTTCTCATCGGACCTATTAGATGCTCAACTTGGTTCTGGTACTGAAGAAATGCTATTGCAACAAATTGCATTAACCATGAAACAATTTGGTTTCTCTTCAACTAAAGTGCTAATTGACGGTGAAGAGCATCCGGAAATGTTTGGACATATTGACACAAGTTCTGCAATTGAAGCTGGTAATGTAGAAGATATATCAGCAGCTGAATAATCTTACGGGGTCGTCCTATTTAGTGGACGACTTTTTTTGTCCTTTAAAGTTATGTCGTTTTACATAGTTAGAAGTCCTTACAAAGAGATTATTTGTTTTGCTTTGACATTGTTTTAGATTTTTGATTAAATGATAATATGGTATGAACACGCCTTCATACTGATAACTACATAAATAAGGGGGAAATTCGATGAAAAAGAAATTTGCTTTTTTATCAGCTGCATTGCTATCTGTAGGAATGCTTCTTGGTGCCTGTGGATCTGATGGTGCAGGTGGGGACGAGGACTTCAAAACGGACTTGCAAATGGGTACTGGTAGTACAGGTGGTACGTACTATCCATTAGGTCAAGAAATGGCAAATGTCATGAATGACAATGTTGATTTTGAAGATTTTAATGTTAGTGCTGTAGCGTCTGGTGCCTCTGTTGAGAACCTTGGTGGTATTTATCAAGGAACGATGCAACTAGGTATGACTGTTCACATCCCTGCCCTAGAAGCTCTTAATGGTGAAGCTGACTTTGAGGGAGCCGAAGTTGATAACTTTGGATTCATGGGTCATATCTACCCAGAGGTTATGCAAGTTGTGACCACTGAAAACACTGGAATCACTTCAATTGCTGACCTTGAAGGTAAGCGTGTAGCAATTGGTCCTGCTGGTAGTGGAACACAGTCTGCTGCAAAACTAATCTTAAGTGCATATGGTCTTGAAGATGGTGACTATCAAGCATTTGAAGAAGGTTTTGGGGACGCTGCTGCTCGTTTGCAAGATGGTCAATTAGATGCTTCATTTGGTTTACTTGGTCTTCCAGCAAGTAACATCGAAGAACTAGCTTTCCAACGTGATGTTGTTTTACTTCCTGTTGAAGGCGAAGCACTTGACACGATTCTTGAAAATAGTGACTATGGTCATTTAGAAATTCCTGCTGACACATATGAGTTCTTAGATGGACCAGTTGATGCGATTACTGCATACGCAATTTTAGTTGGTTCAACTAACCAAATTAGCGAAGAGCTTGGCTATGAGATCGTAAAAGGTCTTTACGAAAATGTAGATAGTATCTCTCATCCACAAGGTGTGCATTTAGATCCTGAGAATATCTTAAATGGTTCTGATGGTCTTCCTTTCCACCCTGGTGCTGAGAAATACTTCCAGGAGCAAGGTATTCTTAACTAATAAGTAAGATGAACGCAGGGACTGGGCATCTAATCTGTCCAGCCCTTTTTTTAGTCAATCATGAACGAATTTCGGAGTTGTACAAGCATAGATCTGCTACTCTACTCACGACATGCGGACGTTGCTAATTAGGATACCCAACTTCTAGAATGAAGCCCGAAGAAAGGGTAAGCACGATACGATAGTCTAGAGAAACGAACAGACAAAATCATTTATTACCGAAATACGTGAATGCAGTATTAGACACTTTGTCAAACTATACTTTATTGACGTGTACTTTTTCTTCGAGATTTCAATTTTTCTCTAGGTGGTGAAAAGGAATATGACAGAAACAGCAGACAACAAAAATCAAGAATTATTAGCTAAATATGATAAAGAATCTGCGTATCGTACCGACTTACAAAAATGGACATGGATCGTTACAATCTTAGCTATTTCCTTAACAGTTTTCCAACTATACACTTCATTTCGTGGTCCATACGTTACGCTCATTCAAGGTGCCATTCATTTAGCAGGTGGCCTATCTCTAATTTTTATTTTGTATCCAGCCAAACGCACCTTTTTAAAGAAAAGAGGCGTTCCTTGGTATGACGGAGTATTAGCATTACTAGCACTTGGAGTGAACTTTTATATTGTCTTTGAATATAGACGTTTAGTTAGTAATCAAGTGACGATTTTAGGTTATTCTACGTTGGACATCATTGTTGCAACTCTTGGGGTTGCATTAGTTCTTGAAGCCACAAGACGAGCAGTTGGTTTACCAATTGTTATAATTGCATTAGTGGCACTTGCCTACGGTTATTTAGGAAATGTTTTTCCAATCCCAGCATTCCAACACTCCGGCTTTACCTTTGATCGTCTAATGACAAGCATGTTCTTCAATACAGAAGCAATTTTTGGAACGCCAATTCGAATTTCATCTACATTTATTTTCCTCTTCCTCTTCTTTGGAGTTATGTTAACGAAAACAGGAATCGGAAAATTCTTTAATGACTTAGCATTCGGCGCGACTGGTCGAATGACTGGTGGTACAGCGAAAGCAGCTGTTACAGCAAGTGGATTACAAGGGATGGTTACAGGTTCTTCTGTTGCCAATACTGTTAGTTCTGGTTCCTTTACAATCCCAATGATGAAACGTGCAGGATTTAAACCAGAATTTTCAGCAGCTGCAGAAGCATCAGCCTCTACAGGTGGGCAAATTATGCCACCAATCATGGGGGCGGCGGCCTTCATCATGGCAAGTAACACAGGTGTCCCTTATCGTGAAATTATTTTAATTGCGATTATTCCAGCCCTTCTTTATTTTGCAGGTGTATTTATGGGAACACACTTTGAGGCCAAGAAACAAGGTATTCTTGGTTTGCCTAAAGAACAGTTGCCAACGTTCGGTGGAATCGCTAAGCGCCTTGACTTATTAGCACCTCTTATTACAATTATCGCTATGCTTTACCTTGGTTATACAGCCACCACAGCTGCCTTATGGGGAATCGGTGCCGCATTCTTTGTTAGCTTATTCCGTAAAGATACAAGAATGGGCCCGCGTGATATTTTAGATGCCTTAGAACAAGGTGCACGTGTTGCTCTTCCTGTAATTGCTGCCTGTGCTTCAGCTGGTATTATCGCTGGAATTGTAACGATGACAGGGCTTGGAGGGAAGATTGCCGGGGGAATTATTGACTTAGCTGGCGGAATCTTTTTCCTTGTTCTGTTCTTTACAATGATTGCGTGTATTCTACTAGGAATGGGTCTACCTACAACTGCGAACTATGTAGTAACAGCTTCGATGGCAGCACCTGCACTTATTGCTTTTGATGTTCCCATTATAGCTGCTCACTTCTTTGTATTTTACTTTGGGATTGTAGCGGACATCACACCGCCTGTTTGTCTAGCCGCCTACGCCGGAGCAGGGATAGCCAAGGCGAATCCAATGAAAGCAGGGATTACTGCCTTTAAGCTCGCCATTGCAGCGTTTATCATTCCGTATGCATTTGTATCCAATCCTGTACTCTTACTACAAGATTGGACATGGGCTACTTTAATTCCGGCACTTATTACAGCATTACTCGGTATGGCTGCCGTTAGTGCATCTCTAATGAATTATTTCCTAGCAAAACCTTTAATCATTGAGCGTATCTTACTATTCGCTTCAGGTCTTGCCCTTATTTATCCAAACAACTTAGTGATTTCGTTATCTGGTCTTGGCATTTTTATTATTATTGCAGGTATCCACTTCTTGCGTAATCGCAAAAATGATCCAGGTAAAGGATTAGCTACTTCTTAATGAGCTTTGGGGCTTGCATTCGTGCAAGCCTCTTATTTTAATTATAGAAGATATCAAAAGTATCCCAAAGTTTCTCAAGCTCTTGTAAACGCTTCTCTACTTTTATATGCTCATTTCGTGTAACAGCTGTAATAAGAGCATTAACTAAACATATGGGCGCTGTAAACGAATCGATAAATGAGTTGATTTCAGTAGACGTGTGGAAATTCAAGTCTCCATATGGTACTAAAGGGGATAACGGATGATCAGTAATTACGATGGTTTTCACTTTTTTTTGCTTCACATAATTCAATGCTTCTATCGTTCTTTTTGTATACCTAGCAAAACCAAAAGCAATTACCAAGTCGCCTTCTTTAATATCTAAGAGATGTTCACTCATACCATCTGCCTGTTCGATAAGCTCAGTATTTTGTAGAACAAGGTCTAGATAAAAACTTAAGAACTTCCCTAAGCTCACTGCACTACGATAGGCCAAAATATAAATTCTTTTTGCCTTTATCATCTCTTCTACCGCTTCATCAAACACTTGTTGATCGATTTGAGAAAATGTCAACTGAAGGTTGGTTATATCACCTTGAACGAGCTCTGCAAGAGGATTCGTTGGTTCTTTTATGGAAGGCATTGTTTGTGCGAACATTTCTGCTGAAGTCATCTTCATTTGCAATGCACTTTGAAGGGCTCTTTGTAATTCTGGATACCCGCTATACCCCATTGATACTGCAAATCTAACCACCGTTGCCTCACCTACATCTGTTAACTTAGCTAATTTAGAGGCTGTAAGAAAAGGTCCTGTTTCCGTATGTTTTAATAAGTAACTCGCAATTTTTTTTTGAGACTTACTCATCTCTCCTTGCTTATTAATCATTCGTTGGTAAACTTCACTCTTCAACATAAATAAACTCCCTTTTAAAGGCCATCTAGCACTCGTTCAAATGCAGCAATTGTTTTCTCAACCTCTTTTTCTGTATGAGCTGTTGATAAACTATAACGATTTAGAGGCTTCGTATAAATACCTTCTGTCATTAACCTAAGGTCAATTTTTCTACGCATGTATAAATCACTTGATTGTAGTTCTCGATAATCCAGTATCTTTTTTTTGTTTGTTAGTACAATATTGAAAATGGATCCTTCACCAACAGCTTTCATTGCTATTGATTTAGTTTTAAAAAGATGAGTCAGTTGTTCTTTTAATTCATTCGTCAATTCAAAAACGTTACTACTCTCTTTTGTCAGCACATCCATCGTAGCTAAGCCTGCTGCTAATATTGTTGGGTGCCCATTGTAGGTACCACTATGAAACAAAACATCTGCTGCATCGGACTTTTGACTTTGACTAGGATCAAACACATCTGCTGATTGACGTGGAGCACTCAGATCCATAATGTCATCAAGACCACCAACAATCCCCACAGGAAACCCTCCCCCTATCACTTTTCCTAATGCAGTAAGATCAGGTTCAATTCCATATAGTTCTTGTGCGCCACCTAAGGCTACTCTAAACCCTGTTTTCACCTCATCAAATATAAAAACGATGCCTAATTCTTTTGTTAGCTTACGTAACCCCTCAATAAATGGCTGTTCAGCTCTAATAAACCCACCTTGCAGTGGTTCAATGATGAGAGCGCCAATGTCCTTTTGTTTTTTACGTAATATTTTTTCACAGTTTTCTAAATCATTAAAAGGAAGAATTACCGTCTTCTGCGTATGGCTTGAAGCCATACCTTTAGACTCTAGAACTGAGTATGGCTCTTCTTTAGGTCCTGCTTGGTTTAAGGATGGATTGACACTGACTAATACCTCGTCATATCCCCCATGATAATGCCCTTCAAATTTAGCTAACCCATCTTTTTGAGTATAGGCTTTAGCCAAACGTAGAGCAAGTAACGTTGCTTCTGTACCTGAGTTTGTATAACGTAGCTTCTTCATACTTGGATAGAGCGATTGAATACGGTGAGCCATTTCAATTTCGTGTCTGTGTGGCGTTCCAAATAATAGCGTTCCATCATTATTCATCTGTTCAAAGATGGCTTCCTTAATCGTTTTGTTCCCATGACCAAGCATAAGAGCACCATAGGAAAGTAAATAATCGATATATTCATTCCCATCGACATCATACAAATAAGCCCCATTAGCTTTTTGCATCACAATTGGATTAGGTTGGAAATACTTAATATTTGCTGTTACTCCACCTGGCATAACAGTTGACGCTTTTTCCATAAATAGTTGAGAGTGCCTTGTTTGATTTTTATACAGTTGGTCACCATCCATCGTATCAGTAATCATTGTTTTCACTCACTCCTCATCAAGAAATATATAATTCATTATAATTTAATTTGAAATATTTATTTCATTATACCGATTTACTCTAATTTTTTAAAGCTCTAATTTTTCAAAAATGATTCATTTTCTTTTGAGCAGCTAAAGTTTTCCATGCTAAAATAGTAGAATAACTGCGAGGTGAACATGAATGAAGGGGTATCTTTTTCTTTTTTTTAGCGTTTTTTATTTAACAAGTTGTCAATTAGCTGCTCCAGATTACGATCAAATAGCCCTTTCAACTGCTCATGATCAAAACAGGCATATTAAAATAGAACTAATTGATATTAAAGCAAATGATCCCAGCGATTCTTCCGGCTTCTATGTTGATGTTTTAGTAACTTCCCTTCATCCTTCCTATGATGTAGGGGACGACTTTTCGTATACAATGGATCGCTTTATCTCTAGCTCTCCTGACCTTATGCATGAAGCCACATCTATAGAGACTCTGAGCCATACAAAAGAAGGCACTCTTCTTGAATTTAATCAGGTATTAATAAGACAATTCTTTAACGAAACACTCAAACAGGGTGAGCATCTTCTAAACATTCCGTTTTATGTAAAGCCGCTTTATTATGAGCAAAATATTACATTTGAAGGCTTGTCGCATGATACCAAGCAAATAGAGAAGAATGACTTTCGAATTTCTTCAATTGATGTGGAAGGACACCAGCTTTTATTAACAGCTTCTGATGTGCATAACTTAAAAGGTGTGAATGTAGCATTATTAATCAACAATGAACGAATCCATCCAACTTATACAACGACAACTTACAATGAAGAAATAAATCAATTACAAGGGGTATTCGAATTTACCCAAGCCATAGAAGAACCATTTGATTTAACGATAAGACGCCACAAAATCGAGGAAAAAGTATGGACCTTTATGTTACCTACCACCGTGATAGTCCCTTAATAATAAGAAGGCTTGAGGAATGTCCTCAAGCCTTCTTTGATCCTTATTAGTATGCTTTTGTTGCTCCACCGTCAACAACCATTGATTGTCCTGTCACATACGTATTCGCATATGACCCTAAGAAGACAATAGTTCTGGCAAATTCATCAGGTGTCCCATATCTACCTAATGGAATGGCAGCGGTCAATTGATCTTTCGCTTCCTCATATTCTAACCCAAGTTTAGCGGCGCGAATATGATCCAAAGCTTCTACCCGGTCAGTTGCTATGCGGCCAGGTCCAACTGTATTAATTAAGATATTCTCCCCACCTAACTCTTTTGCTAGACTTTTAGAAAGTCCGACGATAGCCGTGCGGAATGTATTGGATAAAATCAATCCTTCTACGGGCTCTTTGATCGAAGACGAGGCAATATTTACAATACGACCTGCCCCTCTTTCACGCATCGATGGTAAAACGGCACGGATGGCTCTAATAAAACTTAGTAAATTAAGCTCAAATGCCCCTTGCCAATCAGCATCTTCAAAAGCATTAAATCCACCGGCTGGCGGTCCTCCAGCGTTATTAATGAGTACATCAATTCCACCGTGTAAAGCTGTTGCCGTTTCAATTAATCTTTTTATATCATCTGGTTTAGAAATATCGCATGTAATATAGGGAGGCCTTACACCTGTTGCTTCTTCAATCTCAGCAACCGTGTTCTCAAGTTCCACTTCATTCCGACTTGAAAGAAGCACCTGTGCGCCTTCTTTCACATATAACTCAGCACAAGCCCTCCCTAGCCCTTTACTAGAAGCTAAAACAATAACAGATTTTCCTTTTAAACCTATATCCATACTAGACCCTCCTTGCTTTCACCTTATTGTGCAATATTTGTATCCGTGACCGTAGAGTTCTTTGCTTTTCTCCATTGCCATACAACAACCACTAAAATGATCGCAAGACCAATGATGTCTTGAATCATGTTCGGGTTCATAAATAGAATCGCTCCTCCGAATAAGATAACGCGCAACACCCAATGAATTGTGCTAAATAAGTATCCTTCAGCTGCTGTTCCGAGCATTACGACTCCAGCTATCGCCGTAATCGTTACAGCTGCTCCTTCTACAAATGTGGTATTCATAAGAAGGAGTGCATCGTTATAAACAAACATAAATGGAACGATAAAGCCAGCAATTGCTAGTTTCATTGAGATAAAGCCGGTCCTCATCTGATCCCCTCCAGATATCCCTGCCGCTGCAAAGGCAGCAAGCGCAACTGGTGGTGTGATATTTGCAAATAAACCAAAGTAGAATACAAATAGATGAGCAACTAACGGTTCTATGCCATATGAGATTAAGGCAGGTGCGGCCATTGTTGCTGTGATAATATAAGTCGGAATACTTGGCAGTCCCATTCCTAATACAATACAAGCAATCATTGTAAAAATAAGAGTTAAAAGTAGACTATCTCCACCAAGAGTTACAATTCCGTTTGCAAGCTTTAAGCCAAACCCAGTCATCGTCGCTACCCCTACAACAATTCCAACCGTTGCACACGCAACCGCTACACCAACAGCTGTTCTTGCACCGGATTCAAGAGCCTCCACGATATCTTTCATACTCATGCGAGTTGTTTTTCTAATCATAGCTACAACGATTGTAACCAAAATCGTTAAGAATGCAGAATAGATAATCGTACGTCCACTAAAGAACAACATGTATAAAAGAAAGAATAAAGGTATTAACAAATGCCCTCTTTCTTTTAATACTTCCATCACTTGTGGTAGGTTTTCTTTTGAGATTCCTTTTAAGCCTTCTTTTGTTGCACGAAGATGAATTTGTACAATAATTCCTAAATAGAACAATAATGCTGGTAGAAGCGCTGCTAGAGCAATCTGACTATAAGGAACCCCTAACATCTCTGCCATAATAAAAGCCGCAGCCCCCATGATCGGTGGTAAGATCTGTCCCCCAACCGATGCCGCAGCTTCTACTGCTCCAGCAAAGTTACGATGATAACCGATTTTTTTCATCAATGGAATCGTAAATGAACCAGTCGTTACGACGTTAGCCACTGCAGCACCGTTTATGCTTCCTAAAAATCCACTAGCTATTACCGCTACTTTTGCAGGTCCCCCTCTAGTTTGACCTGCAATGGCTAGTGCCATGTCGTTAAAGAATTGCCCCATTCCAGACTTAGAGAGGAAGGCACCAAACAAAATAAATAAGAAAATATACGTAGCTGAAACTCCAATGGCCGTTCCATAGATTCCTTCAGTCGTGACATACATGAAGTTAACTAGTTCATCCCATGTATACCCACGATGACGGAAAATTCCTGAAAGCTCTCTTCCAAACAAACCATAGAGAAAGAATAAAATGGCAAGTACAGGTAAACCCCAACCTGTTACACGTCGAGCTGCTTCTAGTACAAGAACAACAAGAATTCCGCCAAACAATAGATCAAGCTGACTTGGTAAACCACCGCGATTGACAATACCGACATAATCGACAAAGATATAGACCGTTGTTGAAAATGCCATTAATGCAAATAGGAGATCATACCAAGGTAATTTTGTACGATTTGCCTTTTTAAATGGTGGATAAAGCAGAAAGACTAATGCTAGAATAGCCGCCACATGTAATGAACGATGCTGTAAAGTTACAGGCGTCCCAAAATATGATGTGTACAAATGATATACAGATAATGAAATAGCTAAAAGGGAAACTATAATAGCAACTATTTTACTTTTAAATGAACGAAATCTCGATTCCGCATCATATTTTTCTAATAACTCAACTTGCTCTTTTGTTAACTCTTCTGGTTGTGGATTTTGTTGCTTTTCCATCTCCATCACCTCTTTTCAATGATTAATTCTAATGGTTCATGATGAGGCAAATCTTCTGTTTGGAACAGGATTTCATCATTTAAATAGATCGCAAATTCTGCGTTATGTGAGTGAATCCATCGAAAGGCCTCTATTTCTTGATCAATCTCTCGAGTGACAACTTTTCCATCTTCTATTGTCATACTTCCTTTTTCATGAGGTACTCCTGCACCAAATGAATAAAAAACTGTTTCCACTAATCGAAGGGAACCATCTTCACTCACTTCATACGTTTCTTCCCAAGGAGTCTTCTCAACAGAGTGAATCCATTTGATCGTCCATTGGTCCCCGACATTTATATCAGGAATAGAGTGAATCACTTCTTCTGTTCGTTGAATTTGCACATGCCCTGTATAACTTGTATGTGTACAAGCTACTAAGGAAAAAAAAAGGATGAGTGTCAGCGCGATTATTCTATTCATAAACCATCCACCTTACAAATTGTCCAAGCGCCACGCTTTATGAGCTTGGCGCTTAGACTAATAACATGTACTATTTATTACTCAATCGCCCCTACTTCTTTCAAATAACGTTCTGCTCCTGGGTGGAACGGAATTGGCATACCTACATCTACAGTATCTAATGTAATTTCTTGAGCCGCATTATGAGATCCTTGAATCTTATCAATGTTCTCAAAAAGTGTTTTTGTGATTTCATAAGCTGCATCTTCTGAAATTTCACTTGAAATAATTAATAAGTTTGTGATCGCAGCCGTTGGAATATCTTCTTCATTATCATATGAACCTGCAGGAATTGCCTCTGCAGAGAAGAATGGATAATTTTCTTCTAGGTATTCCATTGCTTCACCTTCAATAGGAATGATCTTCGCATTATGAGTAGTGTCTAGATCAATAACTGTTGCGTTTGGTACACCACTTGTTACGAATGCTGCATCAATCATGCCGTTTTTAATTTGGTCAATCGCTTCACTATAAGAAAGATAATCTTCGTTAATGTCGTCATAGCTCATTCCATGGGCTTCTAATACCATACGAGCATTTAATTCAACACCAGAATTCGGAGCTCCAACCCCTACGCTTTTTCCTTTTAAGTCTTCCACACTTTCAATTCCTGTATCTTCTGTTGTTACAACTTGAACGAAGTTAGGATAAAGTGCTGCTAGACCAGCCATCGATTCGATAGGGTCTTTCCCTTCAAATTCTCCACTTCCTTCATATGCTTGAAGAACTGAATCTGCCATTGTAATCGCAAGTTCTGCACGGCCAGTATCAATTAAGTTAACGTTCTCCACTGATGCCCCTGTTGCTTGTACAGAAGAATCAATTCCTAATTCTGATTCGAGAATCGTTGAAATCGCCCCGCCGATAGGATAATACACCCCAGAAGTTCCACCAGTTGCTACTGTTACGAATAAGTCACTTAAATCTGCACCTTCAGTTTGCTCACCAGCATCTGCATTATCACCTGCTGTATCATTGTCTGTATCCGCATCGTCTCCACCACATGCCGCAAGCACTAGTAAAGATGCCATGGATAAACTCGCAATAAATTTTTTCATCATAATCCCCCCAATTGTTTTTGTACACTTATTTACTAATGCAAGTAGTGTGCCAATTTTTAAAATAGCCAGTTTGTTAGCGCTTACAGTATTTCTTGCAACTCAAACACAAAGAACACCGGCAAAAAATGCCGGTGTTGCATTTTTTGCCGGTTTTATGAATTTAAGTAGACGCGTAAAGCTTTAATTTATCTCGTAGACTTCTTTCGCTAATCTCTAACATTTCTGCAGTTCTCTTTCGATGACCTTCGTTATAATCAAGAGTTTCTAGAATGAACTGCCTTTCCAGCTCTTTTAAAGATAGACCAACGAAAGATGAAAGCTCATTTTGCTCTGATCGTATGATTGTTTTCTTTGATCTTAAATGAAGCGGCAAATCTTCTACTTCTATCGTTGTTTCATTGGCAAAAACCATGGCTGATTCTAAGATGTTAGCGAGTTCACGAATGTTACCAGGATAAGAATAAGAAGATAAAATTTGATAGGCTTCCTTTGAGATGCCAGTGATCTCACTATTCATTTCCTTATTAAATAATTTGATTAAATGCGATACCAATAGCTTCAAATCGTCAATTCGCTCCCGTAGAGGAGGTAATAAAATTGGGATAACATGAAGCCGAAAGTAAAGATCTTCCCTAAACTCTCCTTGTCTAACCGCTTCTTCTAAATCTTTATTTGTAGCAGCAATAACTCGTACATTTAACGATTGAGTCACATTAGAACCGAGCTTCGTTACTTCCTTACGTTGTAGGACCCGTAAAAGTTTCGCTTGTAGGGCAAGAGGCATGTCCCCAATTTCATCTAGAAAAATGGTTCCTCCGTTCGCTAATTGAAACTTTCCATCTTTTGAGGAAACAGCCCCTGTAAATGCTCCCTTTTCATATCCAAACAGTTCACTCTCTAAAAGGTGCTCAGGGATTGCAGCGCAGTTGACCGTTTCTAGATGCTGTTGTTTTCTCTTGCCAGAATAGTGAATGGCACGTGCTACCAACTCTTTCCCTGTTCCACTCTCCCCCATAATTAAGACATTCGAATCAACGTCTTTCACTTTATCAATCAAGCGATACACACGCTGCATTGATTCACTTTGACCAATCAATTCCTCGTAACTATACTTCTTCTCAAGTTCTTGACTTAAATGTTCCACTTGATCATGTAAATATTTAAAGTGTAGAGCTTGCTTAATGACCGACTCTAATTCATCCATATTAATTGGTTTCGTTAAATAGGAGTAAGCTCCTACTTGAAGGGCTTTTACCGATGAAGAGATCGTGCCATATGCGGTAATCATAATAACTAGAAGTTCGGGATGTTCTTCTTTTAAACTTTTCAATACATCTAAACCATCCACTGCCCCTATTTTCAGATCTAATAAAACCAAATCAGGGCTTGTGGATTTAACTAACTTTTGACCTTCACTTGGATCAGTTGTTGCCTCAACATAGTAGTCATCTTCTAAGGCAAACGTTAATGAAGAACAAATGGAAGCCTCATCATCAATGATTAAGATTTTCTTCATGATTTTCGCTCCTAAATTGTAGTATCATCTTTGTCCCACTATCTATTTTACTATCGATCAACAACCGCCCCTCATTATCTTGTACATATTGATGAGTAATCGCTAAACCAAGTCCTGTCCCCTTAGCTTTAGTTGTATAAAATGGCTCTAATATCTTTTCCTGTTGCTTATCCGTCATACCAATCCCGTTATCTTCTATTACTAGGACAACCATTGTTTCCCTTTTCGATAATCGTAAAACAAGTTCGCCACTTCTATGTTCTATTACTTCCTCAATGGCATCAATTCCATTAATCATTAAATTGATAATGACTTGTTTCACTTGATTGGGGTTAGCGTAAATGAATACATCATTGATGAGATCTAACGTTAATACGATTCCTTTATTAAGCAGTGTCCTCTCAAATAAGATGGCACAATCTTGGACAAGTTCTGTTAGGTGAACCGATTCTTTTTCCTGTTGTCTCGGTCTAGCATAATCAATCAAACCTTCAATAAGTTGGCTCACTCGATCAATTTCTTTTGGAACATAGGTAGAAATCTCACGTTGGAAACGTTCATTATGGAACTTTTTCGGTATTAATTCAGCAAATGTTTTGATGGATGTAAGAGGATTACGAATTTCATGAGCGATTCCTGCTACAACCCGACTTAATGCCTGATTTTTTTCTTGTTCAAACACTTGAAGACGCATTTTCCTCTCTTCTGTAATATCTTCAAACGTCACGATGAGCCCGATTAATTGATGCTTAATATTAAAGAGTGGATAGACATAATAACGTAGATCATACTCTTTATTATCTGAACGCTTCCATATCGTTTCTTTTCCTAAAATTGACTTTTTCTCTTGAAAGACTTGATCAAAGTGCGACTCAAGAAGTTGCGTTAATAACAAAACGTCTTGATAAGGTTTTGTTAGAAGATCGTCTTTTTCACCTGCTATAAGGAGAGCTTTTGTATTTACTGATGTGATTAATCCATCTTCATTTACCGTCACAATGCCACGAGGTGAACTATCTAGAATCTGCCTTTGGTATTCGTCGCTGTTTTTCGTTTGAGTAATTTGCTCTTGTAACGTTTCATTTAATTCTTTTAATACATGTGTTTTCTTCTCTACCTCTGCTTGCAAACGCCGATTCCACCTAATAGCTAAAAACGTAATCGCAAGAACACCCAATAAAAGGCCTACGGTAATTTGAACTGCTAGCCACAGTCTCTCTGTTAACAGATTTTCATTTCCAAACCACTTTTCATGAATATCTGCGTATATACCTTCCTGCTTAACGGTCCTAATCGCTCTATTTAATTCGTCTAATAATTCATTACGGTCTCTAGCTACAGCCATAGCATAATCAATCGGTAAGAGGTAATTACCCACAATTCGGAAATTATTATTCATTTGAGTTTCTTCTATTAAATAATCAGCCGTTAATATATTCCCTACAAATGCATCAGAGCGACCCATCAGTAAAACCTGCATCGCTGTTCGTTGGTTACTCGCAACATGATATTGAATTCGTCGAATAGTACGAAGGAACTCATATTCCGTTGTTTCTTTTTGCAAAGCAGTCTTTACGTTTGTTAATTGAGAGATACCTTCAATCTCTTGATTATCGCTCCGAACGACTAGCCCAACAGAAGTATGTAAGACCGAATCTGTATACTCCATAGTAGCTGTTCGTTGTTCATGAAAAGAAGCAGATAATACCATGTCCACTTTGTCCTCTTCAAGCGCAAGGAACGCTTCTTCTTGGGTCATCGGGTAATAGATCAAATCTTTTTCCAAATATCGATTTAACTCTTCCATTAAATCAATTAAGAAACCTTGATGTTGACCCTCCTCTTGCATATGAATGGGAGGCAAGTTAGGGTCGTATGAAATTCTCAGCGGCTCTTTTGCGTGAATTATCATTGGTATTGTGATCACTGAGAGGAATAGGAGGAAAGAGATGAAATTTCGAATATTCATATTGTATCCCCTTACAATTTTCTCATAAAAAAAGGTGACTCATTTAATGTATTATTTCGTATACACATTTCTCATGTTGCCTAAACGTATGGTATCATACACTACGTAAGGAAAACAGAGAATTGAGGGATAAACCAATGAAAACCGTCGTCACGACGTTGAACGCTAAATATATTCACACATGTTTGGCTTTGCGCTGTTTAAAGGCCTATGCTGAGCCAGAGTTCCCTATAGAAATGGTAGAATATACGATCAAAGACCCTATTATGAATATCGTTTCCGATTTATTTGAACGAAAGCCTGATGTTATCGGCTTTAGTTGCTATATTTGGAATATTGAAGAGACATTAAAAGTAATTGAAATGCTAAGGAAAGTCATGCCTGAAACCAAAATCGTCTTAGGTGGACCTGAAGTGTCCTATGACACGAAAGAATGGCTTGAAACGACTGCTGATGCTGACTTCATCGTGGTCGGTGAAGGGGAAGAAACGTTTAAACAGTTACTTGAAGAATTAAGTACTACCTCTAAATTCCATATGGTATTTGGCTTAGCTTACCGTAAAGGAGAGGAAGTTATTATAAACGCTCCTCGTCCTAAATTGAAATTAGATGATATCCCTACCCCTTATCGATTCGATGAGGATCTAGCCGGGCTCACCAAACGAGTAACGTATTTTGAAACGAGCAGAGGTTGCCCCTATAGTTGTCAATTTTGCTTGTCTTCTATTGAAGTGGGTGTACGCTATGTTGATATCGATCGTGTTAAAAGTGACCTCCTGTTTCTTATTGAAAACGGTACGAAACTAATTAAATTTGTCGACCGGACATTCAACATTAAAAGAGATTACGCACTTGAGATCTTCCAATTTTTGATTGATAACCATCAAGAATGTGTGTTCCAATTTGAAATTACTGCTGACATTATGCGTCCTGAAGTCCTTGAATTTCTTAATGAGCATGCACCAAAAGGGATTTTTCGCTTTGAAATTGGTGTCCAATCAACAAATGATGCAACAAATGAATTAGTTCAGCGTCGTCAAAACTTCCAAAAGCTCACCCGTACTGTCACAATGGTAAAAGAGGGTGGGAAGATTGACCAACACTTAGATTTAATTGCAGGTCTTCCTGAAGAAGATTACCATTCATTCCGCAATACATTTAATGATGTATTTGCACTTAGGGCTGAAGAACTTCAGCTCGGATTTTTAAAAATGCTTCGCGGAACTGGTTTGCGTTTACGAGCAGAAGATCATCAATATGTATATATGAATCATGCTCCGTATGAGATTCTCAGTAATAACATTTTACCATTCTCAGATATTGTTCGAATCAAACGAGTTGAGGATGTTTTGGAAAAATACTGGAATGATCATCGGATGGATATGACGATTAACTATTTAGTTGAAAAAGAATTTGCTTCTCCTTTTGATTTCTTCCAAGAGTTTGGAGACTATTGGGAATCAAAAGATTGGTCAAGAATTGGTCATCAACTTGAAGATCTCTTTACAAGACTTTATGAATTTTTAGAAGCTAGAGATACACAAAACCTTCAAATCATTAGAGGTTTAATGATGGTCGATTACTTCAAAAATCATAAACACAAACCACGTAAAACATGGTGGGGCTTCTCGCTTTCAAAAGAGCAACAAAGCTCCTATTTACGTGAGTTAGCAGATCAACCGCAAAGAGTAAATGAAGATTTCGCTTCTTTACAACTTAATGAAAAAGACCTGCACAAACACACAATGATTGAGGTCTTACCATTCTCCCTTGACTCCTTCACAGAAGACGATGCAATCGTAGATCAACATGAATTATTAATTGCTTACTTTAACCCTAAGTCACAACAAACTTCTTTATTTACTACTTCACTTGTGCCATCAACGATGAAGTAATTGCCACGATAATGAATGAGCCAATGCATCTTTTGCATTGGCTCATTTGCACTTGGGTTGGGTTTATCCTTAGATTATGTGATAATAAATAAATGAGTTCTGAATTAAGAGGAGGATCCTTCATGAATGCTATTATTAACACACAACATAAACATCGATCCTATCGTTCCTATTCTTCTAAAGCGATCGAGGAAGAAAAACTTAACGCTATTATTTCAGCTGCCCAATCAGCCCCCTCTTGGATAAACGGCCAACAGGTTTCTATTATTGCTGTTGCAGACGAGCAAAGAAAATCACAGTTATCTGAATTAGTAGGAAATCAAGCATATGTCGCACAAGCACCAATCTTTTTTATTTTTTGTGCTGATTTTTACCGTGCTCAAATAGCTGGTGAAAAACACGGAAAAACACTTGAAGCAATTGATGACGTGGATGCTCTATTAGTTGGAGCAACCGATGTGGGATTAGCTATGTCAAATGCTATAACTGCTGCAGAATCACTTGATCTCGGTACAGTCCCGATAGGGGGAATCCGTAAAAACCCTTTAGAAGTCATTGAATTACTGGACCTTCCAAAATACGTCATTCCTATTTCTGGGTTGTGTGTAGGTTATCCAAATGAAGATCCGGGCACTAAGCCACGGTTTCCACAAGAAGCAATCTTCCATAAGGAAAGTTATCAACATGACCAGACCTCGATCATCGACACGTATGATGAGACGATGAGTGCCTATATGAACAAACGTACGAATGGTAAACAAACAACTTCATGGACAGAACGTGTCTCAAGTTTTTATGAGAAGCCATATTATTCTTCCATTGCTGATATGCTTGAACAACAAGGATTTAATTGTAAAAACGTAAAAAAATAATTCTACATGTAAAAGAGGAAAGACCTCATCATCAAGGTCTTTCCTCTTTTAATTTGCAAACGGAAATACATTCGTAACCGGCTCTGCTTTTGGACGTCCAAAGTAATAGCCTTGGGCAAGTGGAATGTTTAATTCAGCACATAAATCGGCTTCTTCTTTTCTTTCTATCCCTTCAGCAAGCAGTTTAATTCCATACGCATCAGCTACATTTACTATTTCTTTTATTTTTGTTTGTTTCTCAGTATATTGATCACAATGATCGATTATGGCTCGGTCTATTTTTGCAAAGTTAGGTTTTAATTCTCTTAATATATCAACAGTCGCAAACCCCGCACCAAGGTCATCAAGGGCTACCTGAATTCCTTGTTTTTGGTACACGTTAAAGATATTTTTCAAGTGATCGATATCATGGATTTTCTCGGTTTCCACTACTTCAAAAATCAAGTCTTCTGGTTGCACACCATACTTTTCTACAGCATATAATGTACTTTTCAAACAATGATTGGGGTCATAAATAGATGAAGGTAAGAAGTTAATAAATCTTTTCACTCCATTTCGTAATAACTTGGAGCTGATTTCAATAGAAGAAATTCGTGCCTGACTATCTAAGACCGATTGTAATCCAGCCTTTTGAGAAAAAGAAAATAATGTACCAGGGTTAAATGACAGCTCTGATTGGATAGGTCGAACTAAAAACTCATATCCAAATACTTCTTCAGTAGTAAGCTGAACAATTGGTTGCATATGTTGAGTAAATAAGCCTTCATTTATCACTCTAACAAGTGGCCAATTCATAATTCTTTCTCTTAACTGTTCATATCGAACAAAGTTTGCAAAATGTTCGCTCTCTTCTACTGAATACGTTGCATAGGTGTACTCATTAGTCAGTAAAATTGGATCTAGTTGCTGAATCAGTTTATTTAAAGTTTCTTCATTTTGATAAGGGATAGAATAAATATTATTATCATTTAACCTGTATGTAAAGTCTCCTAGTTGGAGTACTTCCTCGATTTTTTCCAATTGTGGATGACCTTTTAGTTTCATTAATAAATTCCCACTTGAGGGTAAATCAGGTATGTACCCACAATTCCTACAACTATTCACTAAGAATCCCTCCTTTGTATTAGGTGTACCGATTACTATACCACTAATATAGTTATTTAAAACCACTACTATTGTATTGTATTGTACTAATTCAATTTGGTCACTTGATTCCAAAAGAAAAGCCATGTTTAGTAACATGACTTTTTCATAAACTTACTTTTCATTTTTCACTTCTAATATTTCAAGTGCTGCCTTCGTAGCTGATGATTGACCCGTTAATACTTGTTCTTGCATCTGTGGGAGAATAGTCTTTACTTTCTCATTTTGATAAAATTCGACTAAGACCTGTTCCTCAATTAGATCACGAAACCAACGCAAAGCTTGTTCGTTTCGTCTTTTATGGAAGATGTTGTTTTGCTGCATGTGTTCTTTATGGTCTTGAATAACAGACCAAATATGATCGACACCTTCACCGGTTAGGGCAGAAACTGTATATGCCTTAGTAGACCAGCCTTCTGTAATAGGAGGAAGCAAATGAAGCATTCGGTCTAATTCAACTCGCGCTTGCTCAGCTGCTTGTTTATTCGGGCCATCAGCTTTGTTTATAAACATAGCATCTGCCATTTCCATAATTCCTTTTTTCATCCCTTGTAGTTCATCTCCAGCACCAGTAAGCATAAGAACGAGGAAGAAGTCTACCATTGACCTTACTGCCACTTCACTTTGTCCTACTCCGACCGTCTCAACAATAATGACGTCGTAGCCAGCTGCCTCACATAATAGCAATGTTTCACGCGTTTTTCTCGCTACTCCACCAAGAGTCCCACCAGCAGGGGATGGTCTAACATAAGCATTAGGATGACGAGATAGTTGTTCCATTCTCGTTTTATCTCCTAATATGCTGCCTCCAGTTAATGAACTTGAAGGATCAACTGCAAGCACCGCCACTTTATGCCCCTTCTCACAAAGCATCATCCCAAACGCTTCAATTAGCGTACTTTTACCTGCGCCAGGCACTCCAGAAAACCCAATACGGATTGATTGACCAGTCTGTGGCATTAGCTCTGTTAATACATCTTGAGCTAGTTGCAAATGTTTTTTTGCATTACTTTCCACAAGTGTAATCGCTCTGGCCAATATCGCTCGATTTTGTTCCTTTACACCTAATACATACTCTTCTACTGTTAATTTACTTCTTTTAGGGGATTGTGACACCGCGTTTACCCTCCCTTCTTGCCTCTTTTTAAGAGAAGAAGAAAGAAGAAGTGTTACTCCACTTCTTCTTCCTCTAAGCCGAGTCTCTCTTTTAATTCTTCTAAGATTTGAGTTGCTGCTACAGGGATCACTGTACCTGGTCCAAATATAGCTGCTGCTCCATTTTCTTTTAAGAATTGATAATCCTGAGCTGGAATGACTCCGCCAATAATCACTAAAATATCTTCACGACCATGCTTTTTAAGCTCATTTACAACTTGTGGAAGCAATGTTTTGTGCCCAGCTGCTAAAGAGCTCATTCCAATCACATGCACATCATTCTCGACTGCTTGCAAGGCCGCTTCCGCCGGAGTTTGAAATAATGGTCCAATATCAACGTCAAAGCCCATATCAGCAAAAGCCGTCGAAATCACTTTCGCTCCTCGGTCATGACCATCTTGACCCATTTTCGCAATCATAATTCTCGGTCTACGTCCTTCTGCCTCTTCAAATTCATCAGTCATTTTTCGAATGTTTTCCATTTCATCATTCTCTCCAAACTCAGAACGGTATACACCGCTAATCGAGCGGATGACCGCTTTATGTCTTCCTACCACTTTTTCATAAGCCATTGAAATTTCACCTAGGCTTGCACGAGAACGAGCAGCTTCTACTGCTAACTCCAGAAGATTCCCTTCGCCTGTTTCAGCTGCCTCTGTAATAGCCGCTAACGCTTTTTCTACTCTAGTATCATCACGTTCTGCACGTAGCTTTTCTAGACGACGAATTTGCGCTTCTCGTACTACTGTATTATCAATATTTAAAATATCTAGCGGTTCTTCTTCTTCTAAACGATGAGTATTCACACCGATAATCGTCTCTTTTTTAGAGTCAATATGCGCTTGTCTTCTGGCTGCAGCTTCTTCAATTCGCATTTTAGGAAGCCCAGTTTCAATAGCCTTAGCCATACCGCCAAGCTCTTCAATTTCTTCAATATGCGCCCAAGCCTTTCTCACAAGTTCTGCCGTTAAGGTTTCGACATAGTATGAGCCACCCCAAGGATCAAGCACATTCGTTAGACCTGTTTCATCTTGTAAGTATAATTGTGTATTTCGCGCAATACGAGCCGAGAAGTCTGTTGGTAAGGCAATTGCTTCATCTAAAGCATTAGTATGAAGGGACTGGGTATGTCCCATTGAAGCAGCCATCGCTTCAATACATGTTCGTACGACATTATTATAAGGATCTTGTTCGGTTAAACTCCAACCCGATGTTTGTGAATGAGTACGAAGAGCAAGTGACTTATCATTTTTCGGATCAAAGGGTTTGATTAATTTCGCCCAAATTAAACGAGCTGCCCGCATTTTAGCAACTTCCATATAATAATTCATTCCGATTGCCCAGAAGAAGGATAAACGAGGAGCAAATGAATCAATATCCAGTCCTGCTTTCATTCCAGTTCTTACATACTCTAATCCATCTGCTAGTGTATAAGCGAGCTCAATGTCAGCTGTTGCACCCGCTTCTTGCATATGGTAGCCAGAGATACTAATACTGTTGAACTTAGGCATGTATTTAGACGTGTATTCAAAAATATCTGCTATCGCCTTCATTGATGCTTCAGGTGGATAAATATATGTGTTTCTTACCATGTACTCTTTTAAAATATCATTTTGAATCGTACCTGTTAATTGTTCTGGCTTCACACCTTGCTCTTCGGCCGCTACAATATAAAACGCTAAGATTGGTAATACTGCCCCATTCATTGTCATTGATACCGACATTTGGTCAAGTGGAATGCTATCAAATAGGATCTTCATATCTAGAATCGAGTCTACAGCAACACCTGCTTTTCCAACATCTCCCACAACTCGTTCATGATCAGAATCATATCCACGGTGAGTCGCTAAATCAAACGCAATCGATAAACCCTTCTGCCCTGCTGCAAGATTACGACGGTAAAACGCATTACTCTCTTCAGCTGTAGAGAATCCGGCATATTGACGCACTGTCCATGGTCTCGTTTTATACATAGCGGGATAAGGCCCTCGGAAGAAAGGTGCGATCCCTGCTACGTAGTTAAGGTGCTTCATTCCACTCGTGTCATTTTTCGTATAGGTTGATTGGATTGAGATTTTCTCCATTGTATCAATCGTAGGATCTGGCTGATAACCTTCGCTTTGTGATTGTTCAAATGCAGGAAACGTCATTTTATCAAAAGATGGTTTTGTCATTTTCCTGCCCTCCAATTCCATAAATTCATGAGTTGTTCATAATGGTTCGATTTCATATGGATATAATCAAAGACTCCAGATTCATTTAATTGATCAGCTACCTCACCTTTTTGTTTACCTGCGACATAGATCCGAACCTCTTCTGAATTGGCTTTCTTTAATTCTTTTATTAGGGAAGCACCTTCTTGGTGGACATCTTCATCTGTTCCACAAATGACGATTACATTTGAACACTCCATTTGTACCTGATCACGCTCTAGAGCATCAACACTGATTGGAGAACCCACTTCAAAGCCCCCTGCCCTAAAGTAACCTGCAGCAAAATCAGCACGTGGTTTAAACTTAGCTAATGGTCCTAACCCTATTAAGGTTACCTCAGCACGTTTTCCTGTTTCTCTTTCAAATTGCTTGCTTAGATCCCTCATCTGTTCATACGGCATTGAAATACGTCTTCGGCTAAGCGGCTCTTTAATCATTGTAGGTTCTAGATTATTTAGCTTAGAAAGGACACGATACATGCTCGTTAGTGAAAAACCTTCACTTGAAACTTGAATCCATTCGTTAAATGATGTTGGTAAGGTCTCTACTGCTTTCAATTCGGACTTTGTCTCTTCTACTCTCCACTCATCTGTTTGTTTGTTTTCGTGAAGTAGCTTTTCATCAAGATTAGCGTATTGATTCACGCCAACGATCGTCTGCTTTCTTGTTTCCACATCTTTTATCCGAGCGTTCCATGTTTCATTAATCCAACTTTGAGGAATTCCCGCTGTTAACGCCTGGCTCATGCCACCATTGGCTTCAAGAACTTGGAATTGACTCCACGTTTTTTGCGTAATTTCATTTGTAAGATGTTCAACATACCAAGCCCCTCCTGCCGGATCTTGAGTGGCCGCTAGATGACTTTCCTCTAACAAAATTAAAGAGGTGTTTCTTGCAATTCGTCTTGAAAAAGCCGTAGATGGTTGAATCGGTTCATCAAACGGACTTACTTGAATACTATCAGCCCCCGCTATTGCTGCACTGAATGCCTCACTTGTACTACGCAGCATGTTGACATATGGGTCTAGCTTGGCTTTTGTGAATGCGGAAGTTCTCGCATGAATAACCATTTTTTGACCGGCTTCACTTGCACCGAACTCTTTCATAATGGCTGCCCACAACAATCTAGCACTTCGAACCTTTGCTATTTCCACAAATGATTGGCTTCCGATTGAAAATGAAAAGGCAATTGAGTTACCTGCATCGTCTGCAGAAAGACCGCGATCCATCAGTTCAGACACGTATTCTACTCCCGTTGAGAGCACGCATGCCAACTCATCCGTCGCAGAAGCTCCCCCATCATGATAAGCCGCACTTTGAACTAAAATTGTACGTAAGCCACTTTGGTGGTTCCCAACCCATAAAGTTGCTTCTGCTATATCATCGTAAATAGTAGCTAGTGTACTAGGAAGTTCCCCTGTTTTCGCTAATTCAAAAAGTGGGTCTGCTGCAATGATTCCACTTATTTTCTTCTCTTCAACTGCAGATATGACCATTGCTAACAAAGGCTTAAGCCATACACCTGTATATAAATGAATCGGGTATTTTTCTGTGTCTATACCTTCAAAGATTGTTTTAAAATCCGTAACACCTTCAATCGACACTCCGCGATCATTTTCATTCACATTATTTCCTTTTGCTTTTTCATTAGCGACAATATGTAGAACATCTTGACCTCTTTTAAGATCATGATGAGCTTGTTCGTTTAAAATGACTGGAGTCGCTCCACTTAATTCTTGACTCACTTTCCATTTAGCACGCTTTTGGGTTGTTCCACGCGTAAACGGAAACGCTCCAGGTTGCTCTTTAAGGGTCGGTAAATGATCAACATCCTTTTCTTGGTACATTGGCTCTATCGCAATGCCTTCATAGAGATGTGTGACTAATCTTTTATCAAATGACCCACCTTTTAATGAGCGCTCTGCTACTTCTCGCCATTCTTCATATGTTGGTATCGGAAATTCACTGAATTTATCAAGGTCCTTATGCTTCATAGCGATAGGGAGCCTGTAAAAGGCTCACCCACTCACTCCCTTCTTATCCATTCTATAGTGGAATATTTCCGTGCTTTTTCTTAGGTAATTCTTTCTTCTTATTTCTCAACATATCTAATGCTTGAGCAAGACTCTTTCGTGTATCTCTTGGATCAATGACATCATCAACCATTCCATTTCTTGCAGCAACATAAGGGTTGGCAAAACGTTCACGATAGTCAGCAATTTTTGCCGCTCTCGTTGCTTCAGGATTATCGCTCTCTTTAATCTCTTTAGCAAAAATAATATTTGCAGCACCTTCTGGACCCATTACAGCTATTTCTGCATTTGGCCATGCATAGACAACATCTGCACCGATCGCTTTACTATTTAGAGCTACATAAGCTCCTCCAAATGCTTTTCTTAAAATGACAGTAATTTTAGGTACCGTTGCTTCAGAGTATGCATAGAGGATTTTCGCACCGTGTCGAATAATGCCACCATGCTCTTGTTGCACGCCCGGTATGAAACCGCTCACATCTTCAAATGTAATCAATGGAATGTTGTAACAGTCACAAAAACGAATGAAACGTGAACACTTATCGGATGAATCAATATCAAGTCCACCTGCCATCATTTTAGGATTGTTTGCAACGATTCCTACCGTTTCTCCTTCAATTCGAGCAAAACCACAAACGATATTTTTAGCAAATTTAGGTTGCACTTCTAAGAAATCTTCATCATCAACAATTTTCTCAATCACATGTCGTACATCGTATACTTTCGTGCCGTCTACTGGCACGATATCAATTAATTCTTCAATACGCTCATCTAGAGGCTTGGATTGCTTTGGCTTTTTTATTGGTGTTTTTTCACTATGATTCTGCGGTAGAAAGGCAATTAATTTTCTAACATCCTTAAGAACTTGTTCCTCAGAGGCTGCCGTGAAATGAGCATTTCCACTTACACTTGAATGTACTTTTGCTCCTCCAAGATTTTCACTGTTAATTTTAGCACCCGTTACACTCTCAATTACTTTTGGACCTGTAATAAACATTTGACTCGTCTTTTCAACCATGAATACAAAGTCAGTAATGGCTGGCGAATACACTGCCCCACCTGCGCATGGTCCCATGATCACAGAGATTTGCGGTACAACTCCTGAATAAATCGCATTTCGGTAAAAGATATGTCCATATCCATCAAGCGAAAGGACACCCTCTTGAATTCTCGCTCCACCAGAGTCATTAAGACCGATGATAGGCGCACCATTTTCAGCAGCTAAATCCATTACTTTAGCAATTTTTTGGGCATGCATCTCGCCAAGAGCTCCTCCAAAGACGGTGAAATCTTGAGCGAACACAAAAATTAATCTTCCTTCTACTTTCCCATAGCCAGTGACGACCCCTTCACCGGGTGCTTCAGCTGAGCCATAATCTAAGCCGCGATGTTCAATAAATGGGTTTAATTCTACAAACGTCTCTTCATCTACTAATAGGTCAATTCGCTCCCTTGCAGTCATCTTCCCTCGATTATGTTGGGCATCAATTCTAGCTTCTCCGCCACCTAATTTCACTTTTTCTCTTCGTTCTTCTAACTCGTTAATATGGTCAAGCATATCCATCGATCATCATCCTCCTATTTCTGTGGTTGAATTACTAGATACTACTTACTAGCTTGAAGTGCGAATAGAGGTTGACCATATTCAACAAGTTCTCCATTTTCAACTAGTACATCAACAACCTTTCCATTTAACTCCGCTTCTAGTTCATTCATAAGCTTCATAGCTTCAACGATACAAACAACTTCTCCCTCTTTCACTTCATCTCCAACCTCAACATATGGTTTTGAGTCAGGTGATGGAGCCGTGTAAAATGTTCCGACCATTGGAGAAAGAATATGCTCCACATCATCAACTGGTGTTTCTTCACTCTCTTTCTTTCCTTCAGTCACTTTTGGTGATTCATTTTGGGGTGAGGTTGTTTCTTTGACTACAGGAGCGGGAGTGATTTGTTCTGATGTAGTGGTAGCAACATTGGTTGCTGGTTCTTCTGCAACTCCTTCATTCTTCTTTAAAGTAAGCTGTGTTTTCCCTTCCCCTTTAACAGTAACCTCAGAAAGATTTGAACGATCGAGTGCACGAATTAATTCCTTAATTTCACTAACTTTATACATGTAGATCATCTCCTTTTAATGAATCCGGTTTCAAAAAGAACCGTTGATTTTCTGATTTTTGCAGGGCCTCAGGTGTAAGCACTGAGTGCATGACAAGATCAGCATAAATTAAAGCAATATCATTAATCGAATATTCACCTGTATCCTTGTACCATTTATAGGTCCAGTTGGTCATTCCAAATATCGCCATGGACGTAATAGGAACAGGAATCTCTTTTCTGAATTCCCCTTGCTGAATTCCCTCTTCTACAACACGAAACATCATTTTCTTATAACGGTCACGCTTTACTTTTATCGTTTGAAAGTAATCCTCACTTAAATAAAGAGATTCTTGATAAAATACAGTAACGTGGGGACGATACAATTCAAACATCATAACAAACGACTTTACCGTCTCAAACAAACGTTCAGCTGGTGTGTCATATCTTTCATATGCATCCTCTGCTTTTGTTAGGATGTATGTAATGAAAGAATCATGGATCGTGTAGAGCAGTTCATCCTTTGATTTAAAGTTATGATAAAATCCACCTTTTGACGTTCCGCTCTGTTTTACAATCTTATCAACAGTAACCGCATGAAATCCTTGCTCTTCAAATAACAATAAGGCAGCATCTATGATGCGATCTTTTGTCGGTTTTACATTCATCTTGTGCACTTCACCTCTCCCCATAAATTCGACCGACTGTTCAGTCTGTTATGAGAATTGTACGAAACGTTCCGACTATTGTCAATATTGTTTCTGTAATCGCTTGCAATATATTTTATTATTCTTATTTCTTCTTTATCTACTAAACTGAAAAAAGGGCTATTTCCGAGGAAATAGCCCTTTTTTCACCAATTTTATGAACGATATAAAGGCATTGTCACACAGCGGAATGCTCCGCCTGATTTAATAATTTCTGATAAATCAACCTCGATTATAGAAAATCCTGCTTCTTTAATCTTTTGATTGGTATGTTTATTAAGCGGGAGGGCGACAATTTTTTTGTTCCCGATACTTAATACATTTGTAGCAAGAGTGAATTGCTCTTCTTCTGAAACATCAATTAAATGATACTGTTGTTCTAATTTCTTCACAGCTTCAGCTTCAATCGCATCTCTATAAATGAGTGCTACATCCCTAGAAAGAGGATTAAACACGCAATCTAAGTGAAGGTATTTTTCATCAAAGTGAATTAAATGGATTTGATGATGAGGATGATCTTTTCGAAGCTGATCTACTGTTAGAGTGGAAGTCCGACTACTATCTCCTACAAAAATATGGGCGCCATCAATGATGACGTCTCCTCCTTCAATTGTGCCTCCTCGAATCTCTTTAAATGAATAGTCATTTTCCATCAAAAACTCTTTTAATACTTTCTCTTCTCCTTGACGAATAGAACGTTTCAATGCACCTACATAAATGGTTTTATCTATTGTAAATCCAATATCTCTTGTGAAAACTTGTTCTGGAAAAACTTCTTTTGCTTGTAATAAATGAACGTCTACTCCCTCAGCTTTTAATGCATGTACAAGGTTTTTGTGTTGTTCAATTGCTTTGTCTACATCAATATTTTCTTCTTTGTAGTGCTCTTGTGTATCATTAATTGCCTCCTCAATCTTCATATATAATGGTTCACATAGTAAAACGGTCTGTAATGGATCATATTCTGTGCGGCAACCTGTACTTGTTGTGTTCATTCACTTCTCACCTTTCTTGTTTTCATATGAATTTTTACTATTTTTAAATGTATGTAAGAGCACGTAACGCCTCTTTTCTCATATGATAATGAGGAATGAGGACGTAAGGAGGCTAAATGGGCGATGGGATTCCAAACAACTCGAATGAAAAAACTAATAGAACATGATCGATTTTTATTGTCCACTTTTAATGAGTTAATTAGCCAATCGATAACTGAAGAAGAAGCTCTCCATTATATGTTTCTTGTATATGTACAGTCTGAGCCAATCTTATTAAATGCATACAATCATCTAACGATTGAAACAAAAGATAGTTAATCTTTCACTAAATTTATGGTTTACAAAAGGCTGCTGTATTGAGCACAGCAGCCACCTTTTGTTTAGAAGATTCACCATCACCTTGTTTGGTTTGGCTAAGCCCTCCTACCTGTTAACATGCGAACTATAAAGACAATTAGTGCGATAACTAATAAAATGTGAATCAAGTTTCCAGCAATTTCGAAACTGAATCCTAATAGCCATAGTATTAAGATAATAATTAGAATCGTCCACATAACATCCTTCACTCCTTCTCATCTCAGTATATGTTTACTCTTTTACTTCCCTACTCATTTTATTTTCAAACATAAAAAAGCAGTCGCATATGGATGCGACTTACTTTCTCCAATTATTTTTCAACTAATTCTTCAAGCTCTGGCCACTCTGGCAGTGGGTCTTCAAAGCTTGACCAATCTTCATTCCTCATTTCAAGATCTGTTAATAAACATGAATTAAAATAAGCATCTATCTCATTTGGAATCAGCTCAAGTCCAATAACTACAAGTTCTGTCATACGGTCTCCGTGACGTACATCCCACTTCGACCTTATTTCAGGCTCTTCTGCAAGGACTTCCCTCTTATCGTCCTCAGACATTGCATCAACCCAAAGGCCTGCAGGTTCAAACACCATTGATGGACCAGCTTGGCTAAGCAGCGCAGCAACATCATTTCTGGTCGCAAGCCAACAAATTCCTTTTGATCGCACAATATTACTTGGCCAATCTTGAATAGCGTTCATCAATCGTTCTGGATGGAAAGGTTTACGGCTTCTATATACGTAACTAGAAATACCATACTCTTCTGTTTCTGGAATGTGCTCTGTTTGAAGTTCTTTTAACCAACCAGCTGATTGACTTGAGCGCTCAAAATCAAATAAGCCTGTGTGTATAATCTCCGTTGGGTTTACTTTTCCTTCTGAAATTCTGATAAACTTAGCTTGTGGTTGCAATGTTCGAAGCACTTTCTCTATTTCATCAAGATCTTTATCATCTAATAAATCACATTTATTTAAAAGTAAGACGTCACAGAATTCAATTTGATCAATTAATAAATCCACAATCTCACGTTCATCTTCTTCGTTAACGGCTTGACCTCGGTCGAGTAAAGATTCCCCTGATTCAAAATCATGCCAAAATCTATAAGCATCCACAACGGTAACCATTGTATCCAATTGACATATTTCTGTTAAATCAATACCACTCTCATCATCGGCATATGAAAAAGTTTGAGCTACAGGTAATGGCTCTCCGATGCCAGTTGATTCAATTAAGATATAATCGTATTTATCTTCCTGTGCTAACCTTTTCACTTCCACCATCAAATCTTCTCTTAAAGTACAGCAAATACAGCCATTAGACATTTCAACTAGCTTTTCATCTACTCTTGAAACGCCTCCCCCATCTTTAATCATGGAGGCATCAATGTTCACGTCACTTAAATCATTTACTATTACGGCAAGTTTTAGACCTTCGCGATTATGTAAAACATGATTCAATATAGTTGTTTTTCCTGCTCCTAAATATCCACTTAACACCGTCACTGGTAATTTTCTCTTCATCTTTTCACGTCCTAATTCGTAATTATTACGATTTAAACTCTATCATTTTCCTCTTGGCAAATCAACCTTATTTCTGTATGATAAGAAACTAAATCGAAATAATTACGTTTTAAAGAGGTGTCTATCTATGAAAGAATGGCTAATTATCGGCGGAGGCATTCAAGGTATAACTCTTGCATGTTACCTTAAAGAAACATTAAAAGTTCACGCTAAGCAACTTACGATTATCGACCCACATAAAAAGCCTTTAACCATGTGGAAACATTGTACGGAGAATGTTGGAATGAACTATCTAAGGTCTCCTTCTATTCATCATTTAGAACCACAAGCTTTTGGCTTAGAGGCATTTATAAAAAAGCAAAAGATCAAAAAGGAAGATGCGTTTGTCCGTCCCTATGACCGTCCACTTCTTTCTTTATTTAATCAACATAGTGATAAACTTGTAGAAAAATTTGAGATAGAGAGTAGTTGGGTAGAAGATCGTGTATGTGGATTATCTAAAACATCCTTTGGTTGGAATGTTCAATTAAAAAGCGGAAAAGAAATGACTAGCAAACGGGTGGTTATTGCAATTGGCCTCGGAGAACATCCTTTATGGCCTGAATGGGCTACTGACTTAAAGGAAAAAGGCGCAGAGGTTCATCATGTTTTTGAAGAGTCTTTTCTGACAAACACTACATTTAATAAATCCATTGTAATCGGCGGAGGCATTAGTGCTGTTCAAGTGGCATTGAAGATCAGTCAACAATCTACAGAAAAAGTACATCTTGCTACTAGACACCCTCTTAGGACAAAACAATTCGATTCCCATCCAGGTTGGCTAGGACCTAAATATATGCGTGCTTTTATAAAAGAAGAGTCGATAGAAAAGAGACGAGACAAGATTAAACAAGCCAGAAACCGTGGTTCTATTCCTATTGAATTAAGAGCGAAAATAAGAAGATTTGAAGGTGAAGGAAGAGTCCATTCTTTTGTGAGTGAATTAAATACTAGTCATTTTGATGGAGAATTAGTACACCTCACATTTAAGGACGGCACAGTGTGGAGTGGAAAACAAATTATTCTAGCAACAGGGTTTCATTCAACTGCTCCTGGAATGGATTGGCTTAATCAAACAATCAACTCCAGACATTTGCAGTGCCATACTTGTGGCTATCCCATTTTAGATGATCATTCACTCAAATGGGATGATCAACTTTTCGTTATGGGCGCTTTAGCTGAACTATCATTAGGCCCTGTAGCGCGGAATATTTCAGGGGCTAGAAGAGGTGCAGAAAAAATTATAAGGGCAGCTTATTAAAGCTTCGTACAGCTTGAAAAAGCATCATCCATTACTAGATAAGATGCTTTTTCAAGTAGCCCTACTATTCAAAAGTTAGATGAAGCTCATAACCATTTTCTATGATCATTTTCCCATCTATATGGTCATTTATGTGATTATTATATTCGAGTGTATGGCGATAGAATGCTTCTTTGTCGCCTGCTTCTAATGATTCGTCTATCAGTTGCAGAAGTTGAGATTTCTTAAAGTGATACTTTGAGTATTCCAAAACGGCCTGGGCATAAAGAGACTGGACTGTAGATTCTGTACGCTTTTGTAATGACTTAATAATTTCCAACTGTCTATAAATGTTATTATCCATCGCAAATTGATTATTCATTGCGTATCCCTCCTTAGCTTTCTCTTTGTTCTACTATACCCTTATTTCTTCTATTCAAACCATTCACACATTTTATCTTGGTGTTCCTCATTTGGCGCTTCTAGGCTCTATTGGTGACAGAACATGGTAACTATGATACGTTGTAGAGACAATCGACCTCACTATACTAGAAGTAGGTATTGATCCATGAACCAACGAGTACTAGATTTTAGTAACCATTTGCTGCAAGGGGATCTTTATGAAAGTTGGCAAATCACCAATCAATTAGGTCACCAGCAACATGATAGCTTTTTCATTTACAATAATTTGATTGCCCAAGCCATGCAATTAATAGGAGACCGCTGGGAAAATAATGAGTTAACAGTTGTAGATGAACATCTAGCTTCTAAGTAAGCAAGGAAGAAATCTTCCCATTTGGTAAACCTTCTTTCCTTTTATTCAGCTATTGGTAGGGAGAGCGTTACAGTTGTACCTACATCCACCTTGCTCTCAAACTCCATTTTGCCCATATGATTTTCAATAATTTTATAGCTTACCATTAAACCAAGACCTGTCCCCTTTTCTTTTGTGGTATAAAATGGCTCCCCCATTTTTTCAAGCCGCTCTTCAGGTATCCCTTTTCCTTGATCTTTAAAAATAATTTGGATATTTCGAGATTTTATTTTAGTTGATACAGAGATTTTACCTCCGCTAGACATCGCTTCCATACCATTTTTTAAAATGTTGATAAAAACTTGCTTTAATTCTTTTTCGACACATGAAACCAATGGTAGAGATGGATCTACGTCGTCTTCTATCACAATATTATTCATCAGAGCTTGCGTTTCTAGCAGTAGCAATACATCCCTTACAATGAGAGTCGGATTCTTTTTCTCATATTTTATAGCATGAGGTCTTGCTAAAACTAATAATTCATTAATAATCAATTCTATTCGGTCAAACTCACCAGCCATTATGTCTAAATACTTTTCATTGCCTGTTCGCTCTGCTTGCATAAGTTGCAGGAAACCCTTTAAGGCTGTTAATGGATTGCGTATTTCATGAGCAATTCCTGCAGCCATTTCTCCAAGAGCAGATAACATTTCAGATTTTCTTAGTAATTCATCTGTTTGATGTTTTTCAGTAATATCTTCTGCCATCCTTAAAAATTGAAGGATTTGTTGCTTCTCATTAAAGATTGGCATAAACGTGACCTTTTCCCATTTTTGGTTGTTTACACCATCTGTAAATGTTAATGTCCCATCCCAACGTAATCCTCGATTCACTCGATCCCAAGCTAGATGCAGTTGTTTTTTTGCTTCATCTCCATATAACGAAAAGATCGATTCTCCTAAAATATCGTGCCTCTCTACTCCTGTATATGCTTCAAAGGATTGATTAACATAATTAACCTCGCCTTTTTCATTAGCAAGTAAAATGCTAGAAGGACTTTGTTCTAAAGCATACGATTGCACTAACATATTTTCTGTTTGCTGCTTCATTTCGGTCATATCAACAAAGGTAATGACTACACCTTTTATATGGTTTTCCTTTGTGCGATATGGATGGTAGGAAACTTTGTACCAATTGCCATCCTTACTCGAAATTTCAATCTGTCTTTTTCTCCGTTCAAGTAAAACCTTTTTGGCATCCTCGATTAAGTTTGTGTAGTATAGTTGATGTGAAAAATGAGCGAGAGGTCGTCCAATATCTATTTGAATTAAATGAATTAATTTTGTCACTGCTGGTGTAAACCGTTTCACTCTTAATTCTTCATCTAAAAACACGGTTGCAATATTTGTACTGATAAACAAGTTATCAAAATCATCCGTTACCTCGATTAATTCTTGAATCTTCTTTTCATGTTCTTCATTTACATTCCCTAACTCTTCATTGACTGATTGAAGTTCCTCGTTTGAAGTTTGTAATTCTTCATTCGCCGCGATCAGCTCTTCATTTGTGGATTGATATTCTTCATTTGAAGTTTCTAACTGCTCAATAGTTGCCTGTAAACAATCTTTTGTATAGTTCACTTCATTCTCAAGATCATTTATCAATTGATGAACCTGACTTTCTAAGTCATAGGGGATCATCTCTTCGGATTCATTATGACCGACCTCTTCTTTGACCTCATCAATCATAATAATCGAAAATCCAGCTCCAGCTATGTTTGATAACATAAAAGGTTTGACAGTTAAATCAACCCATCTTTTTTCTGAGGCAATCTCTAAATTTATTTGCTGATAGTTCACTTCTTTATGTTCAGTTCGGCTCTTCTTAAGAGCCGAACTGATTGCTACGGACAAGGAAGCAGGAACCATCTTTAATATGTTGGTCGTCATATGCCCATTTGGAACTTTCATCAAGTGATGAACACTGCCAGCAGATACAATCACTTCGTTCAGTTCATTTACTACAATACATGGGCTCGTGTATTCCATAAGCAGTGTTTCGTACACCAAATTAAGATGCGGCGATGGACTCATGTAAGGAAGAGCTCTTTTGTCTTCCTTTGTCACATTAATATCTATAGATTTTTTCATTCTCATCGTGTTTATGACATTTTGTTTATCAATTTCTTTTTTACTAAATTGCTTCCACTTTGAATTAACCGGTTGAAACCAATCCACTAACTTCCCTAGAGATTCACTTGGTCCTAAAAACAAATAGCCTTCTGGTTGCAACGCAAAATGAAACATCGATAGAATCTTTTGTTGGAGTTTACCTTGAAAATAAATGAGCATATTACGACAAGTAATCAAATCTAAATTAACAAAAGGAGAGTCCTTTGTAATGTTATGGGGAGCGAATATAATCATTTCCCTTAATGACTTTTTCACCCGATAGTGATCACCATTCACATCAAAAAATTGCTGCATTCTTTTTCCTGATACATTCTTTAAAGCTTGTTTCGTGTAAGACCCCTTGCTTGCTTTGGCTAGAGCTTCTCTATCTAAATCAGTTGCGAAAATCTTGACACCGATATCAAACTCTGGCTCCCCCTCAAGATATTCAGCAAATAACATCGCAACTGAATAAGCTTCCTCTCCTGTAGAACAACCCGCAGTCCATACGCGAACACTTTTTTCTCCTGCCTCTACCTTTTGTTGAATTAGATTCGGAATTACTTGTGTAGCTAGTCCTTCAAATGCTTCTTTATCTCGAAAGAACTCGGTTACAATAATTAGAAGATCATTTTGTAGTTCAATTAATTCTTCAGGGTGTCTGATTAAGTATTCTTTATAGTCAAGTAACGTATTAAAAGGAAGATTATGCATGAAGACCCTGTTCTCTATTCTCCTAAATAAGCTATTCGGTTTATAGTCTCCAAAATCACTACCACTTTTCCTTTCAATTAATGCACATATATCATCCATTATTTCTTTTTCTGACTGATCTACATCCTTAGAATGCTCTGGTGTATTGGAGCTCGAATCTATACTTTTCTTCACTCTTATTAGACGAGCAGACATTTTATCAGGAGCTAACATTGCATCTACTTTACCTGTTTCCACTGCATGATTTGGCATTTCAATAAACTTTGCCGTCGATTCTTGCTGTACAAAGACGGATCCACCTCTATCATAAATAGAGGCAATCCCTTTGGATCCATCCTTTCCTTTCCCTGATAGAATGATGGCTGCGCAACGATTTTTATACGTTTTTGAAAGGGAATTAAGGAAATGATCAATCGGATAATGCATGCCATCTGTTTCATTTATTTGCTTTAAGTGAAAAAGTCCTTCTGTTACTTCTATTAGTGTTCTGGGTGGAGCAAGATAAATACAATCAGGCTCAGCTGGCATACCCTCTTCTAATTGCTTAATTGGAATGGTTGTTTTTTTAGATAATAGTTCCTTCATATCACTTTTAAATGAAGGAGATAAATGTTGTATAACAACAAATGTCATTCCGGAATGTGGCGGAAAGGGCTCAAAAAATTGCTCCAAAGCTTCTAAGCTTCCTGCCGAAGCGCCGATTCCAACAATATAATTCGATAGGGGCGTTAGGTGGCTATTGTTGTTGTGTTTAGTTGTGGGCAATATCACACACCTAGCCTTTCTTTTATAGTTGTAATTCTCTTAATAGAGTTAGTTATATATACCTTCTCTTCCTATTTCCAAACCGACTTAATTATCCTTTATTTGGAAAAGAGTGGCTGGTTTTATCTTTCTTGATGAACCGTCTTTTCTCCTGCCTATAAGACAATCTTTCTTCACTGAAATGACCTTAAGTCAAAAAAAAAAACAAAGCTTAGTTTTTAAAATCTAAGCTTTGTTTCATTATTACTGTGCTTTTTCTTTTTTTATTTCTTTACCGCGAAACTCGCGCTCTTCATTTGTTAGCTTTGGACAAGCATAGCATTTCTTACCACTTTCTTTTACATAACTCATGCAACAAGCAGCTTTTACTCTAACAGGTTCAACTGGCTCCCACCAACTATCTACATAGCGAAAAGAAACTTGATAGGGATTCCGCTTTAAACCGAATACATCACTCTTTATATTTCTTAATACATGAAGGTCTTCATTTATTTGCTGTTTTCTAGTATCACTAGCCGTAACCATCCAAGCTTCCTGTTGCTTATAAAAAGGATTACAAAGGAGTCCCCATGTCTGCTGAATTGGTAACCCTGAAGCTAGTGCTACCTTCTCAACCATTGGACGTAGTTGCGTATACAGATGTATCCACTTTTCTGTTATATATTGTTCACGTCCACCCTCAGGAAGAGGCTGCCATTCACTATTAATGAGGGTAAACCCTACTTCTTCATCAGTCTTAAAAAATGCGACATCCTCATAAGAAAGCCAATGATCGTGAATCGAGGTGGCATACTGATGAGCTGTACATAAGTAAGCAATCCACTTCATCATATTCGCTCCTGCTACCCTCTCGTCACGCCCTTTTAAAGCCGTTGTACGCTCTTCAATAACTTGTTTCATCGTTGTTTCTTTTTCAAGTTCTCTTTGTCTATAGTAATAAATAGCCTCGGTATGAAGTTGATCTATTGTAAGAAAAAATGTTTGTTTCAAATGGTCTTTTATTGCTTTATCCATTTCCTCTTAACTCCTTTCTTTCCACTCTAAAAATTTTTGTTTTCGTTCAAACTATCTCATATCAAGTTTAACTTATATAAAAAGAAAAGTAATACTTTTAACGTTAGAAAAACTCTCACCTAAACCCTAATAACTTTTAATAAAGACTTTGGAGTTAATCATTTCTATCATTATCCAGTTGTATTCCATGAATCGCTCGCATATAATAAGAACATAAGTTCGTATTAGGGAGATGAATAAAAATGGCCACGCTAACAAGAAATGAATATAAAGCGGTTCACCATTACATTTTACTTCTTGTAGCTAGGCAAGTTCTCGAGCGTGATTTCACTTATTTGGAGCAAGCAAAATTAAAAATGGCTGAACCATACCTTGAATTAACAAAATCTGCACTTGATCAGATTAGCCACGAGCTCTCTACTTTAAAATCATACTTACGAGCTCATCAGATTGATATTTATAACAGAACAAACGATGGCTTATTTAGTGAATATTACTATCGCCATAGAGGCTATGAAGGGGTGACCCGAGTTTTAAATACTCACCTAAAAAATCAAGTACATGATTATGTGACCTCCTGCTTCACTTCTTTTCGAAAGCCTTCTTAACTTTATTTTAACAAAAAAGAGGGAGTCATCAATGACTCACCCCTTACTTACGTTTGTATTTACTTTTTTGATTTGCTCGCAATTGCTCTAGAGTATTGTTTATTCGCTTTTTAGTAGCCTGTTCTTCTTTTTGATTCTTCTCCATAAAAACAACTCGATCATTAACAAACGTAACCTGAAAGTGGTCACCCTCTAAAGCGTCCTGTGGGAGTGATGAAATAGGTAGTATAACTTCTTTCTGATCTGGCCCTACTAATAAAACAGCTTTTTCCCCATCTACGATTCGATCTAGTATTGCTTTCATTTTAAGATCCTCCATCTAAACACGCTAGTTCTTCTGCTACGATATCTGAAAGTCTGCCCTGACCAATTCCTTGAATATCGGTTAGTTGTTCAATCTGATTAATAGGCCTCATGGCAACTATTTGCTCTGCTCGCTCTTCTCCAATGTGAACGATGGTTACAAGTTCTTCTATCGTTGCCTCGTTTAGATGAATGCAAGTAGAAGCTGTCGCATCTGGAGATGATTGTTGAGAGAATTCCTTTTCAGATTTCACTATGATTTCTTGACCATCACTCACCATATCAATTTGACCATGAACATCTGTCCCAAACCATTCGATTTCAAGTCGATCAAGCCTCTCTATTACTTCGCGGTGGGGATGACCATATTCATTATCAACCCCAGATGAGTATATAGCATACGATGGATCTACTTCCTGCAAAAAAGCTTCATGACTAGAAGTAGAAGACCCGTGGTGACCTAGTCGTAGAACATCAGCTTCGATATTTACTTTAGAATCGACTAACTTGCGTTCAACGTCTTCTTCAATATCAGACATAAAGAGCCAAACAACCTCTCCATGCTGTACACGCAAGGCAATTGCCCCCTCATGAAAATCACCGGTTAACTCAGTTGGGTTCAATACTTCTATTTCTAAAGCTCCAATCTTAAATTGTTCACCTGCACGGGGTTCATAATAACTAGCACCTGAACTAGCTATCGCTTGAATTGTCCGTTCAAACGTTCGTGTCGTATGTAAATCGCCAGACATCCATACTTCATCTACCGGAAAGTGAAGCAAAACTTGATCGGCTTGTCCAATGTGATCAGCATGTGGATGTGTACCAATAAATAAATCAACCTCCTTCACACCAGCTCCTTCTAGAAGGTCAATCACATCATTTCGGTCATGTCTGCCCGCATCGATTAAAATCGTCGTATCCGTTGTTTGTAACAAAGTTGCGTCGCCCTGACCAACATTTAAGAAAGAGACCAATAGCTCTCCCTCTTGAAATTCGGTTTTAACTCTTTCTTGCTCGGTTTGACTTGTGGCATCACAGGCAACAAGCAAGGCAATACAAAAAGCAATTAACATAACTCTCATGGTTATTCATCCACCTTAAATTAGTATTTCACTGTTCAGTCATAAAAATATAGTATACAGCAAAAAGAAAACCATGACGCAAGAAAATGGTCATGGTTTCACTTCATCTTTATCCTAGTACTTTATTAATTGACTCTAACACACGATCTGCTTGGAATGGTTTTACAATAAAGTCTTTCGCCCCTGATTGAATCGCATCAATCACCATCGATTGTTGCCCCATCGCTGAGCACATAATGACTTTTGCTTCGGAATCGCTTTCTTTAATAGCCTTAAGTGCTTGAATACCATCCATTTCAGGCATTGTAATATCCATTGTGACCAAATCAGGCTTTAATTCCTTATATTGGTCAACTGCTTCTGCCCCATTAGCTGCTTCTCCAGCAATTTCAAACCCATTTTTTGACAAAATATCTTTAATCATCATACGCATAAAAGCTGCATCATCTACTATTAATACAGACGCCATAAAATCACCTCTTCATCATTTGCATGTTGGAATGTAATTAGGATACTTGAATAACTTTTTCTAAGTTTAATAGGGTGAATAACCTCTTATTAAGCTTCACCACTCCACGCAAGTATTCGGCTTCTACTCCACCTACCACTTCAGGAGTCGGTTCAATCTTTTCAAGAGGTATGTCAATGACATCGTTTGCCCCATCAACAATAAAACCGATTTCAATGCCTTCCTTAGATATGACTAAAATTCGAGTTGCTTCATCAAATTCCTTTTCCACAATCCCAAAACGTTTTCTAAGGTTAATAATAGGAGTTATGACCCCACGTAAATTCATTACACCCGTAACAAAAGGATATGTACTTGGAATTCTTGTTACTGGCTGCATCCGCTCAATCGATTGGATGTAATCAACTTCAATTGCGTACTCTTCATCTTTCAGTTGAAACACAATCACTTTAATCTCAGTTTTAGTAGCTGTTTCGTTAGACACCGTCTTAAGCCTCCTCGGTCATTACTTGATTAGCGCATTTGTATCTACAATAAGTGCCACTTGGCCATTCCCTAAAATAGTTGCCCCAGAAATAGCAAAGACATTTGTTAAGTAATTGCCTAAAGACTTTAACACGATATCGTGCTGACCAATTAAAGAATCAACAACGAGCCCTGCCACTTTGTCACCTTTATTAATAATCACAAGAGAATAAAAGTCTTCTTTCTGTGGATCACCTGGCACTTCGAAGATGTCCTTTAAGAACACAAGAGGAACCACTTTCCCGCGGAAATCAATTACCTTTTGATTGTGAGCACTATATACATCCTGTTTGTTAACAATCGCTGTTTCAACGATTGAAGAAAGAGGGATTGCATATTTCTCATCTTGAACTTCCACAAGCATCACATCAATAATCGATAGGGTTAATGGTAGCTGAATAGAAAACACAGAGCCGCGACCTAGGATCGAATTAACCGTCACAATACCACCTAGTGACTCAAATGTATTCCGAACCACATCAAGGCCAACCCCGCGACCTGACACATCAGTAATCTTCTCAGCCGTGCTAAATCCTGAAGCAAATAATAGTCCGAACACTTGTTGATCAGTCATCTTCTCAGCTTCTTCTTCAGTCACCACACCATTATTTAAAGCTTTTTGAAGTATTTTATGTCGGTCAATCCCTGCACCATCATCTTCAATTTCAATAAATACGTTATTCCCACTATGGAATGCCTTTAATTTAACGGTTCCCTCTTCTGGCTTTCCTTGGGTACGACGTACTTCAGGAGTCTCAATTCCATGATCAATCGAGTTTCTCAAAAGATGCACAAGTGGATCTCCGATTTCATCAATAATTGTACGATCTAACTCCGTATCTGCACCTATAATCTCAAGGTTCACTTGTTTCTTTAAGTCTTTAGATAGACTACGTACCATACGTGGGAATCGGTTAAATACTTGTTCAACCGGCATCATTCGCATGTTTAAGATAATTTCTTGTAAATCACCAGAAATACGTGACATTCTTTCAACCGTCTCATTTAATTCATTGTTTTGAAGTTCACTTGCGATCTGTTCGAGACGTCCACGATCGATAACTAACTCTTCAAAGAGATTCATTAATACATCAAGTCGTTCAATATTAACGCGAATGGTTTTATGTGAATCGCTTGAAGACTTCTTTTGGACCGACGTTTGTTGTGGGTCTTTTTGTTTCACAGCAGGTGCTTGCTCCACTTTAGGAGCTTTTACTACTTTTGGCTTTTGTTCTACTATCTCTTCTATTGGCATTTTTGTTGCATCTTCTTTGCTAATCAAATCTTGCCCAGTCAATGGTTGAACAACTACATTTACAATTTCTGATATGTTTAAAATACGTTGTTTAACTTCTTCAGCATTCACTTTAGAGACGACTGTAACAAGGAACGTTTCATCAAACTTCTCTTCTTCTAACTGGTCAGCTGATGGGGTAGACTTGATCACTTCCCCAACTTGTTCTAATACTTCAAAAACCATAAAAACACGCGCTGCTTTTAACATCGCTTGTTCGTCTAAAGTCACTTCAATTTGAAAGGCGCTGTACCCTTGTTCAAATGATTGCTCAAGCACCGTACGCTCAAACTCATCATATACTTCTATTAACCGTTCTGGAGATTCGATTGTAGCTGCTGTTTCTTGTACTACCGTGCTTGTTTCTTCTATACTTTCGCCCTTTTCAATTTTCTCAAGCTTCCCCACAACCTCAGACACATCTCTTTTTCCTTCTCCACCTGCGGCAATATCTTCTACCATTGCCTCTAGGTCATCAACCGCAGCAAATACAACATCCATTACTTGAGATGTCACCTTTAGCTTTTGATTACGAATTAGGTCTAGAACATTTTCCATGTTATGCGTCAGGTGAGCTAAGTCTTCAAAACCCATCGTTGCTGCCATACCTTTTAATGTATGGGCAGAACGAAAGACCTCCCCGACAATGGATAAGTCTTCTGGCGCTTGTTCTAATTTTAGTAAATGATCATTAATAGATTGTATATGTTCCTGACTCTCATCAAGGAACACATCTAAATACTCTGAATTGATCAAGATCTTATTCACCTCGACGTTCTCTTAGTTCCTACATAACATTTATGTTAACTAAATTATTTCTTTCATCATAGCACATTTCACGAAAACATAAGCATTTATTCATAGTAAAAATTAAATATATTTAAGACGTCGTTTCCTCTTCTCAAAAGAGAGATATAGCGATTAATAGGGATAATGATAGCTAAACAGGCAGATAAACAGCTTTTTTTAGACAAGATAGTAGCATTTAATAAAATAGTTCTTTATACCCTTAAAAATTGCTTGTATTGGTCGACAGTCAAAGGTTTTGAATAATAGTACCCTTGAACGTAATCGCAACCTTTGTTTTTAAGAAAGGCTAATTGTTGTTTCGTTTCTACCCCTTCTGCTATCACCTTTAATTGAAGTGAGTGTCCGAGGTGAATAATCATAGAAATAATGGCTTCACCATGTTTGCCATCACCAATTTTCTTTACAAAGGATTGGTCTATTTTCAATTCATGAATCGGAAGTTGCCCGACATATTGCAGCGAACTGTAACCTGTACCAAAGTCATCCAAGCTAATTCTGACGCCCAGCTGTATTAAACGATTTAATACATCAAGAGTTCGATCTAGATCAACAGTGACACTCTCTGTCACTTCCAAATCAAGATATTCAGGGGGTAAGCCTGTCTCATTTAAAATCATTTCGATTGTTTGAACAATGTTCTTTTGGAGGAATTGTTTTAATGAAAGGTTGACTGACATTGGCACCTTAGGAAATCCTGCCTTAATCCATTTTGCCTTCAGCTTACAAGCTTCTCTTAATACCCACTCACCTATTGGTACAATAAGCCCTGTTTCCTCAGCAATTGAAATAAACTTTGAAGGACCAATCATACCTTGAGTAGGATGTTGCCAACGGACGAGAACTTCTTCTCCACAAAGTTCTCCAGTCGTAGTATGAAATTGGGGCTGAACATACAATTCAAATTCGCCACGATCTAGTGCTTTTCGTAGATCATTCTCAACATGAAAATACTCATAAAATTCTTGATTAACCCTTCTATCGTAAAATTCAACTCGATTCGTTCCACTAGCTTTTGCTCTATACATAGCTGCATCGGCTGATGTGAGTATAGCTTCGGTATCGCGACCACTTTCAGGATAAAGCCCAATTCCAATACTTCCAGTTAAGGTAAACTCATATCCATCCATCACTAATGATTCTCTAATAACCTTTAGTAGCTTTTCAGTTAATTTAAGAGGCTCATCCTTTGAGCAAATATTAGACATGAGTACGACAAATTCATCTCCACCCATACGTGCAATCATCGATTGATTAGGGAGCTTAGCTAATAATCGCTCTGCCATTTTCACTAGTACACGATCTCCAAATAAATGGCCTAATGTATCATTTACATACTTAAATCGATCCAAGTCTATAAACAAGACTGCAAGCTTTTGTTTTTGTTTTTTTGCTCTTTGTAATTCAGATTCTAAATGATGCATAAAATAGCGCCTGTTTGGGAGGTTGGTAAGAGGATCTTCATTTGCAAGGCGATACATATTCACATCAACGGACAATGCATCGGATGGGGTATTCAGTTCACCCACAATAATCGCCCCGACCACTTCCCCGTTTATCCTACTTGGTATCCAAACTAGCCGTAACTGAATCCGCGTTTCTCCTCTATTAATAGTAGCCTCACAAGTACATACTTTTCCATTCAATACATGCGGTAAGAAGTCATCCACATTAAGAGAGAATAGGCTACATAAATGTTTTTGCAAGGCATCCGTTTCTGTTACCCCCCATATACACAAGCCAGCATGATTTATACGAAGAATGTGACCTGTTGCATTAACCACGATCATCATATATGGGCTCTGATTAAAAAGAGAACGGTATTCTTGCTCTAACTCGGAAAAGGATGAATTCGCTTGCTCAAAAACCATAGTCGTTTCAACTCGCTTCATAGAAAAATTTTCCATCTTTTTTTTATAATCCCTATTATACCACTACTTATAGTGATCAAAAAAAGCCAACCTAGGAGGTCAGCTCTTAGAAAAACAGTCCATAACAGATGAAACAATTTGTACATTCTTATGAAGTTCTTCTTGATTATTTTCAGTATGAATATATACTCCGTCCATCCCTAATAAAACAGCTGGTGCGACATCATTTATAAAATTGTCTCCAATCGAGAGGGTTTCATCTGCAGAAGCTTGGTACTCCTCGAGCAGGTCTGTAAAGAGTTTAGAAGTGTAAGTTGGTTTTTCAGCTGAAGTAATCACTTTATCAAATAAGCCTCTTAACTGTAACTCATTCAATAAACGATTCACATCATCTGCATCACTATTTGTCACAAGGACGATAGTAGACTGAGTTTTAAGATCAACAAGTGCCTCATTCAAACCTGGCAACGGCTCTAGCTGAAACGATTCTGATACCATATATTCTTTCGTTGCAACATAGCTGCTATAGCAATCTTCCACTCCGTAATGCTTCGCACAGACAAATGGCAACCACCAGCCATCACCAATAGCAATCATCGTTTCAAAATCAAATGATAGCTGCTCTTGGTATTTCTTTTTTACTTCCTCTATTGATAAAGTTTCCCCGTTCCACTTAGATGCTTCTGTAACTGAAAGTGTCATAGGGTCAATGGTTAGGATGAGATCTTCCTTAATGTCATAGGCTTTTCCTATCATCACAGAATGATTGCCTGCTTTCATTTGTTCATAATCCCGTTGAAAGTCCAATTGTTTATGAACGATGACCTTCTTCTTTAGGTGTTCAGCATAATAGTCAAAATGATCCGTTCCTTCGTATAACGTTCCGTCTAAGTCAAAGATGACTAATTTATATTGTTTGAACACGAGACACTCTCCTCTATTTCAAAATTATATCCCATTATATCGTATCATTTTCATCTCCACTTTCATGCTGCCTTCTCTCTAACGCTTCAAATGGATATTATCATCATCACTTTTGGAGCGATTTTTAGTGTTCTCATTTTTCAATTATCAGTAGTTAATTCATTTCCCAATAAATGGATTCACAAACCTGTTCGCTTCATGATGAACGTCTTACGCCACATCCTAGATGTCTTACTTGTCGTTATTTTTGTTGGGATTTATGGTGTTTGTCCCAGGGATCATGGCACTATCATGTCAGATAAATAGTCTTCAACCTCATCTATACCATAATCATTTATTCCTGAATTTTTATCCTATGCCATTTATCGTTTTGAAATTGATGTACGAGCGTCTACTATTTTAGGGATTATTGGTGCTGGAGGAATCGGAACTCTCATCACAATCGCTATGCAAAACCGTAATTGGGATGAAGTAGGGATGATTTTACTTGTGATTGTCGTCGTCGTTACGATCATCGATACATTAAGTGCGATGATCAGAAAAAGAATTGTATAATCATATAAAGCGGACATACCCTAATAGTTTGTCCGCTTTACTCATTATTTAAAAATCTAAAGATACGTACTCTTCAAGATTTGCATTCGACTGACGCAAATAAACAAGCCTTTCAATCATTTTTACAATGTATAATTCTCTCGTTTTGTCTGCAACAATTGTATGCAAAGGTTGGGTTTTATCTCGTAATACATACAAAGACATGGAAGTGATCTTATCTCCTGTTACTTTTTCATAAGCCATCTTATACAAGTATAATTGAATATCATAGACTTCGAGCCATTCTTGTCCAGAGTTTTTGATCCGGTTCGTTTTAAAGTCTATTAGGTGGAGCACTCCATCTCTATGAACAACTTTATCAATCTCACCGATCACCTCTGCCCCGAACAGCTCAACAGCAAACGACCACTCATTTGCTACAGGTTTACCCAACTCTTCCTGCTGTGCCTCGCTATACATATCCATTAATCCCTCAACCTCTTGTTGATAGAGCAATGTATTAGGAAGATCCTCTATTTGCAAAAGAGCTTCATTAATCGCATCGCTAGAGGAGAAGCCATGATCTCTTAATTCACAAGCTCTGTGTACGATCGTCCCCACTACTGTAGGATCTAGCTTTCTCTCTTCCTTCCCTATACTCTCTCTTACTTCTGCTCTCCATTTTAATCGGTTCATGCCTAATACATAATCCTCATAATACTCTTTAGGATCATGGATAAACGTCATAATTTCAGAAACAGAAAGAGGTACAGGTACATTTTTTCTTGGATGAAGAGGCGCTTTTGTATAGTGCTCTATAGAAGGGCTATGTGGTTGCTGCTCAGAAACACCATCTACCTCAATAAGATAATGTTCAAGCTCCCCTTCCGCCTTAGCATCCTCTACAAGATATAACCATGATTTTTTTGCTCCCGGCTGCTCACCAATCATGACTAAATAGTCTTTAGCTCTTGTGGCTGCGACATAAAAAAGACGTTTAGCCTCTTCTTCTGCCTCCTTGCTTGTTTCGTCCTTAACCAAATCATAGCCGGGTGTCACTTGCTTTTCTGGCTTCGTATTTAGATTATCTCCCTCTTCTTCAAGACTCATCACAATTCCAAGTTGATGATGGAAACGAACAGAGCCTTTATCCCCACGTACAGGTCGCTCTAGTTGAGATAAACAAACGATTGGAAACTCTAACCCTTTTGAAGCATGCACGGTCATGATATGAACAGCATCGCCCTCTGTTCTTTCCATTTCTGCTTCTCCTTCTTTATCACTTAATTCAATTCTCTCATCAATAAGCTCAACGATCTCTTCCAAGCTATTAGACATCGATTGCTCAATTAGTTGAATCACTTTTTCTACGTTTTTCACCTTTTGAAGACCGTTTGATTGTAGGAGTAAACTATTTAAAAATCCTGTTTCAATAATTAATTCGTTAAGCGTTACTGCACATGATTCTTGCCAAGTAAACGGGACCCATCGCTCTAACCATGTTTTGATTTTACGAAGTGCTTCAGCAATAGGAGTAGGGGCATCCCAATCTTGCTCTGACCAGTTGTAGATATAATCAGCAAAACTTTGAACGGTTTCCTTTTGTTCGGAGATTGTTAAGAAATCGTTCATTGTAAGACCAATTAAAGGACTTCTTAATATCGAAAGTAAATACACATCTTCAAACGGTCTATTTAACCACTTTAAAAACGTAATGATATCGACCACTTCTTGACGATCATAAAATCCCACTCCACCATAAACGGTATATGGAACCTGTTTCTTTAAAAATGCCCTTTCTAACTGCAAGAGTTCTGTTCTTGCAGGGATCAAGACGGCGATGTCTTTAAAGTCCGGAGCCTGCCAAGACCCTTCTTTAAACACTCTAGGTTGTTTTGTATGAATGATTTCGGTTATTCGATTGGCTAATTGATCATAGGAATCTACTTCTTCTTCTTCTTTTTGTAGGACAAGAAGTTCAATTTGCTTTTGGTTACTTATTTCCGGCTGCCTGTGTGCATCTAGTGCAGTATAGCGAGTTTGATAGCTTTCAGTGATTTCATCTGTCATCGCACTAGCAAAGAGGGCATTGATTCCATCTATAATCGGTTTGCACGTACGATAATTGATATTCATATCAATAGCATCTGCATTCTCTTGTTCTTTAGCGACCGCTTCTAGCTCATTCATCAACCGGACATTTGCACCACGGAAGCGATAAATGGATTGCTTCGTATCCCCTACAATAAATCGATAATGAGGCTGAATTTGATTGAGCATTTCTAGCTGCAATCGATTGGTATCTTGAAACTCATCAACTAGCATATGTCTAAATTGCTTCTGTACGGCTTTTTGAATAGCTGAATTGGTAAGTAAGGAAACGGCCTTTTGTTGAAGATCGCTAAAATCTACTACACCTCTATAGTTTTTTTCTTTTTTATAAGAAAGATGAAACTTACCTAGAAGATACATCAATTGGTTAAGTAAATGAGCCGCTTTCTCCTCAACCACAACATCCCCACCAATTGATTTCCATTCTTCTTTTAGAGGCTTCCAGTATCCTTCAAATAATTGGAACAGTGAAGGGAGAGTGTCTTGCCATTTTTTATCCGTACGCTTTGGCATAACCTCTTGCAACCACTTGATATAATCATTAGGTGATTCAGTGGACATTGGAGCTGCAAATGCCTCTTGTAATCTCTCTACGTGAGCAAATTGAGCTTTTGTTAAGCCTTCACCACTCGGCAACTCCTGTATAAGCTGAGTTGCCACTTGATGAAAAGCTTGTACTTTTTCCTGTTGTTTCTTTAGGATTGCTTCCACTTGAGCACGTAACATTTCTTCAGGCTGTAGTTCGAGAATCGCATCTTCCCCCACTACTAACTCTGAAACAGCGGCGTGAATCTCCTCTATTGTGACAATCAATTGATCTTTACTCATATAATGAAAAAACTCTTTTGCTACGGCTGTAAACTCGACATCTTGGAGCTGTTTTTTCAATACATCTCTCTTTAATTGCCTTGATTCGAGATCATCTATAATACGAATTTTAGGTGGCAACTTAGCAGCTATTGCATGTTGGCCTAATAATTGTTGGCAAAAGCTATGAAAGGTCGAGATATGCGCCCGTTCTACTAACTCTTTTTGTTCGCTCCAATAGCTAGCTTCATGTGCTGTTTCAGATTCATCCACTTTTTCGGAAAGTCTCTTACGGACACGATCTTTCATTTCACGAGCCGCTTTTTCCGTAAATGTGATCGCGGCAATCTCTTCTATAGTTGCACCTATAGACGACTCTTGATCGAGATAGTTCTTTTCTAACAGATACATCATACGCTCTGTGAGAACACGTGTCTTACCGGAACCTGCTCCTGCAGAGATAACGACTAAAGACTGCTCATTTTCAATCGCCCGTTTTTGAGCATCATTAAAATCCATTTTCCTATAGTCCCTCCTTTTGATCTTCTGTTACTCGACAGACTGATTGATAGGGACAATGACTTGAACAATCAAGTGGTCTAACTGGAAATTCGCTTCGTGTCCCCTTCCATAATTGACCAACCTTCTCTTTCAATTCATACGTATCCATAAACGGATCTCCCCCAAGATCATCTTCTTTATTTTTACAAGAATGATGAACGAGAAATTTAGATCCTTTACCAATATGTTCTGAATGCCAAATTCCGTTACCTGCTCTTTTTTCTGGTTCCCGCAAAGAAATATAGGAAGCACCATGGGCCCTCATTTCATTCTCAGCAGTTGTTAATCCCGCTCTCATTGCTCTAGCATAAAGAGGCAATTGAAGCTTAAGGCCACTTCGCACCTCTTCTTCTAACTTAACTTGAGCAAACCCGGTCTTGTAATCATATATCGCAAAGCCAGAATCATCGACATCTACACGATCGACTTTCCCAGTCAACGTGAGGATTTTATTTCCCTCTATTTCAAGTTCTAATCTAACCGAGGATTCCAAAGCATGAATTTTCATTGCAGCTAATTGAGGGTTATCCCAAAAGTGCTTCCTTTCTGCTTGCCACCACCGATTTAACTTTCGCCACCAGTTTTCTTTCGCTAACATTAAATCTAGTCTCGAAATTTCTAGTGAGGCAGCCTCGATCTCTCCCCATAAGACTTCAAATTTCTCTCTCAGAAGGATTGGAACTTGACTCTTCAATTCTTCAGGACACTCCCCAAAGGGTACACCCACTAGATTAAGCTCTTTATAGACCTCTTCAATAATCAAATGAACCAGTTGACCAATATCAAGCGGAGAAATACGTTCTTTCATTTGTTTTGCTTCCTCAATGTGGAGCACACGCTCTAAGCCATGACGAAATGGACATCTGGCATAACTTTCTAACTCAGTGACTGATACAATATCTTTTGTCAACCTTTCTTGATAGGCTACATCAATTGGTTCTTCTGCAGTCTCCAGTCGCTTCAGACGATTCATTAACTGCTCAAGCAATATACCTTTATCACGCACTTCTTTTCCTAAACCAAGATGAAATGCTACTTTTTCTTCTTGGTCATTTTCAGTGAAACTGACTGGCTGCTTCATTCTCGATTCAAATGTATACTCCTTTACTCCTTTTTGATACCACTCTTCGATAAAGGGTGATGGAAGGAGCGGATGATTAGGATCTAGACCTTTTTTATAAGAGAAGATGACCTCCTCTGAAGAGTAAAAAATTTGTTCAAGATAAGCTTGTTGCTTCGATCTAAAATGCTCTTGAGTAGGTAGAGCTCCTTCAATAGGCAATTCATACAAATCCTTTTCGGTTACATAGCCGCCTAAATTGTGAATAGCAGGATAAGCCCCTTCATTCATCCCAACAACATACAAACGCTTGCCTTTAAAAAGACCGAGGTCACGCCAAGTATGGATGGCAACCCCTCTTCTCGAACCGCGCTCTATGAATAATTCAGTTTGTTCGCCTACCTCTTTTAACCAATCAGAAAAGACATCTAGTGACATCTCAAGAAGTGTTAATTGTTTGGAGTCTAGTTGTTCTGCATATTCAGAAAGGATGTCTTCGATCTTCTCAAGCGCACGTTGTTCAAAGATATAATCTTTTAAACGCTCAGTATCCACCTCGGATACCGCAGCCTTTACCCAACCTTCCTCTAACCTTAATGCTCCGATCACTAAGATAACCTGTTTAATATACTGATAGAAAGTGGACGTTTTACGCCAGGTGACCTCCTGGATCCTTGCATAGAGTTCTGCTATTCCTTTATGAATGAAATCTCCAGTTGATAAAAAGGCTTCTTTTGCCTTGGCGTATTCAACCCCTTTAATTGCTTGTAAAGCTAACATCTTATCCATGAGCGGTAAAAGATCAAATCGACTCTGATGAGAGAAATCTTGTGTGATCGTCATCATTAAAAGTTGAATAGAAATGGATTTACTTAAAGGGCGTTTCTTAGATTTCTCTAATGGAACCTCATACATCTTTGCATACTGCTCCAAATGCTTCATACCCTCTCGTTCATCCACTAGCACTATACCTATTTCTTCGTAACAATAGGGAGCCAACTGGATATCCTGAAGTACTGCACGCCATTCCTCTGCTGTTGTACTAGCACTCCAGACATTCACATCGACATCTGTGGCCCCCTCTACTTCCTCTTTCAAGCTTGAATCAAAACCTAAAGCTTCTAAGTCTTTGAGTGTACCTTCAATGATTGGATGAGAAAGGCTTGATGGGAGGTAGAGATTGATTGTTAAACCTGCTTCTACCAACGCTTTTAGTAACATATATTGAAGTGGGCTAAAATCAATAAAGCCATCGATATAAATAGTCGACACCATGGTCTTTTTGCTTTTTAAAAGGGAAACAGCTTTTAAGACAGTGTTCTCTGGATCATACATTTTCTGACTTTTAACAGTTTGGTCTTCATATTGTGTAAAAAGAGGCATAAACTCTTTTAACGATTGTGGGGTTTGCTCTAGCTCTAAACCTAGTCGTTTAAGTTGACCATATGTGTCTGCTAGCCCTCTTACTTTACTTTGATTTTCATTAAATGAACGATACTTCGGATCAAGTTTTAACATATTTTGAAAAAAAAGCGTTCGTTCTTGTTCACCTATATAAATAACATCTTCTTCTGCTTCACTTACTATAAATGTAGCTAAGTCATCAAAAGTCGTATATCGAAGACCAGGTTGCTTCTTTCTGGCCTCTTGTAACCATCTACCCGATGGCAGCAAATAGAAGACTGGTCCCTTTTCATTACGTTGAACGTCTAATGCTTCTTTTAAGCGTTCTTGATTTGCAACATCTTGAAATGACGTATAGTTAACTATTTGCATGCGGTGTATTCACTTCCTTTTCTAGTTGGTGTGAGGTTTTAATCATATCAATATGCGGAATTCCATCTTCTTCATAAATTTCTGAAATGATTTGGAATCCAAATGACTCATAGAAATGGTGAAGATAGTGTTGTGCTTGAATTTTGATCGTTGCATGTGGGGCTAGCTCTTCTAAATGTTTAATTGATTGCTCTATCAATTGAGCTCCATACCCATATGTCCGGAAGTCTTTTTTGACAATGACCCTTCCAATTGAAGCTTCATCATAATACTCTCCGGGTTTAAACAGTCGACTATACGCTATTAGACAACCACTTTGATAACCCATTAAGTGAACAGCTACTTGATCGTTATTATCAATTTCTTTATAAGGACAGTTTTGTTCTACCACAAATACTTCGACCCGTAATTGAAGCAGTGCATATAATTCATCTATGGTTAACTCATTAAACGTCTTTAGGATCCAATTCATTAGCCGACACTCCCTACTTAGTCTCATCTAATAGTGTACCATCTCCCCTTCGAAAGGGTGTAGCACCCAAAAGGAATTTGCATGGTAGAATAATAGAAAAATGGTGTAAGGAGGCAATCAATGAAGTTCTACATAGCATCTAGTTTTAGTAATAGTAAAACCGTACAGAAAGTCAGCGAGCAACTGGTGATGGCAGGATTCATTCATACGTACGATTGGACAACAAACGGTAGAGCCAAATCGATGGAAGATTTAAAAGCGATTGGTATGAAGGAAAAAGATGGAGTAGGTGAAGCTGATTTTGTTGTTATCTTACTGCCTGGAGGGAAAGGCACCCATGTTGAACTTGGAATGGCAATCAGTTTTAAAAAGAACATTTACTTATATTCAAGCGACGAAAAAGTGAATGAGATTGAAAGCACAAGTACTTTCTACCACTTACCTGAAGTGACCCAATGCATCGGTACGATCGATAAGCTGATTCAGCAAATTTGTAGGGACTATCCAGAAATCACAAAAAAGCACACAGTCTATTAATCGACTGCGTGCTTTTTCGTTAGAAGGAAATAACTCCGTAACCAAGTAAAACAACTAATACGAGCGTAACAATCATAATAGCCCAGTATAGGGTTGCTTGTTGACCTAGTGTACCCTTTTTCGTGCGAACAAGGATCATTTCCATTGCATAGATAAGGAAGAACGCTAACGCCCCTTTGACTAGATACATAAGCGGGAAGCCAAGTGTAACAAGCATTCCAATTCCTGATACAAGCATAATAATATAGAACAAACGGAGAACCATATGTACGATCTTTGCACCTTTTGCTTTAGCAGCTTTCAATAAGAAATAACCAACAAAGAAAAGTAGCACAAGGATGGCCCAAGAACCAATATGAGATTGGTAAAAAATATTGTACAATCTATTCACCTCTTTTCCTCATTCACTCAGTCCCATTATAATCTAAAAACAAGAGAATGAAAAAGCATTAGCGAAAAAACAGATGAATGTTTGGTTAATCGCCACAACTTCTCCCACAAGCACAAAAAGAGAGCAAAATCACTCTCTTTTAGGTTCTATAATAATTTTTCTCCAAAAAGGGATCCCATTAGTGCGACTGCCACTTCTGCCGTTTTATTACGTTCATCTAATATAGGATTCACTTCTACAAACTCAGTGGATGTTAGAATGCCTGCTTCAGCTAACATTTCCATTGCAAGGTGGCTCTCTCTATATGAAATTCCACCTAATACAGGCGTACCAACTCCTGGTGCATCATTTGGATCAAGTCCATCTAAATCCAAGCTTAAATGAACGCCGTCTGTACCTGCACCTACATGCTCAATCGCTTGCTCCATCACTTTTGTCATCCCAAGGCGATCAATCTCATGCATCGTGAAAATTTTAATCCCTTTTTCTTTAATTAATTCCTTTTCACCATCATCAAGCGAACGTGCGCCAACAATGACAATATGTTCTGGTTTGATTTTCGGTGCAAAGCCACCAATGGAAGTAAGCGACTCCTCGCCTAAACCGAGGCTGACCGCTAGTGGCATGCCATGAATATTACCAGAAGGAGAGGTATCCCCCGTATTTAAATCTCCATGTGCATCATACCAAATGACACCAAGCTGCTTACGTTTTTTCGTAACTCCAGCAAGGGTTCCAATTGCAATGCTATGGTCTCCACCTAACACGAGAGGGAAATACCCTTCTTCTTCAATCGATTCTACTTGTTGCCGCAAAAGGTCATTAGCATGAATAACTTGCGAGAGATTTTTCAACCCTGCTGAGACTTGTTCCTCAGATCGTCGTTCTATTGTAATGTCTCCAAAATCCTTTACCTCATGGCCAAGGGACTCAAGTCGACTAATGAGTCCTGCATAGCGAATCGCACTTGGTCCCATATCTACGCCTCGACGATTTTGTCCTAGGTCCATTGGTACTCCAATTACTCCAACTTTTAACTTATTCATTTGAAACGCCCCTTTTACCTATAATCAAGCAATCATTATGTAAGTGCTATGTAGGATGAGTGACACACTCACCCTACTATATGACGTGCTTATGCAAAAACCTCTTTAATCTTAGATAAAGCATAATCTAGGTCTTCTTGTGAAATCACCAGTGGTGGTGCAAGACGAATGACATTTTCATGGGTCTCTTTACAAAGCAACCCAAGCTCTTTTAATCGTTCACAATACGGACGTGCTGACACATTCAATTCAATTCCAATAAACAACCCACGACCACGAATTTCTTTAATATCTGCATGAGGGATCTTACGGAGCTCTCCCATCAAGTACTCCCCTAAATCATGAGACCGCTGAACTAATTGCTCTTCTTCAATTACTTCAAGTGCTGCAATCGATGTAGCACAAGCAAGTGGGTTACCACCAAATGTTGATCCATGAGACCCTGGCTCAAATACACCTAATACATCTCGGTTTGCAGCGACAACAGAGATCGGCATCACACCACCACCTAATGCCTTTCCTAGAATGTACATGTCTGGTTCAACTTCTTCCCAGTCACATGCAAATAGTTTACCAGATCTTGCAAGCCCTGATTGAATTTCATCTGCAATAAATAAAACATTATTTTCAGTACAAATGTCGCGTACTTCCTTTAAGAACCCAGCAGGAGGAATAATAATACCTGCTTCACCTTGAATTGGCTCTACTAGAAAAGCAGCTGTATTAGGGGTAATAGCTTCCCTTAATGCCTTCGCATCGCCATAAGGAATGATTTTAATTCCTGGTAACATTGGTCCAAATCCACGTTTATATGCGTTACTTGAAGATAAAGACACTGCGGTCATCGTACGTCCATGGAAGTTATCTTCACAAACAATAATTTCAGCTTGGTTGTCAGCTACACCTTTTACATCATAAGCCCAACGACGAGCTGTTTTTACAGCTGTTTCAACTGCTTCTGCCCCCGTATTCATTGGTAAAACCATATCTTTCTTTGTAAGCCCTGCTACTTTTTCATAAAATGGCGCTAGCTGATCATTGTGGAAAGCACGTGATGTAAGCGTAATTCGATCTGCTTGATCCTTTAATGCCTGAATAATCTTCGGGTGACGATGCCCTTGGTTCACGGCTGAATAAGCACTTAACATATCGATGTAGCGATTCCCTTCAGGATCTTCCACCCATACCCCTTCAGCCTTTGAGATAACGATTGGTAGTGGATGATAATTTTTGGCTCCGAACTGTTCTGTTTTTTCGATAATAGATGTTGTTTGTGTCATTGTGAAACTCTCCTCTCATTACTTACTAATGAATATAATGCAAGATTAATGCCAATTTACAGATTATTAAAATCCTACCTATGTACAGACTAATTCTCACTGGCCTCATAAAAAATTTGCATTTTCTGCAAATTTTTTTGCACTTTTGCCAAACCTTTTCTATACTTGAGTTAGTAGGAGGTGCATCATGAACCATGTCAGTTCCAAGCAACTAGAACAAACCATTGCTATGCTTACACAAGTGTTAGATACGGTTGATATCGGCGTCCATATTGTGAATGCTGACGGCGAAACAGTCATCTACAACAAGAAAATGACTGAAATCGAATCTATGCCATCTAATGAGGTATTACATAAGAATTTGTTAGATGTCTTCCTCTTTAAAGAAGAGCAAACCAGTACATTGCTTCAAGCTTTAAAAAAAGGAAAGCATTCACACAATATTAAACAGCAATATTACAACAATAAAGGTTTCCCTATTACAGCCATTAATGATACCCATCCACTTAGAAATGAAGATGGTGAGATTGTAGGTGCTTTCGAGCTTTCAAAAGACATTACTCGTCTCGAAAAATTAATGAAAGATAACCTGCAAAAACCAGGTCAAACTCGTTATACGTTTGGACAAATCATTGGGCAAAGTGAAGCTATTACTCAAATTATTCATGAAGCGGAACGAGCGACGAGAACCAATTCATCTGTTTTATTAACTGGAGAAACCGGCACAGGGAAAGAAATTTTCGCTCAAAGTATTCATAATAGTAGTGAACGGGCTGGTGGTCCATTCATCTCCCAAAACTGTGCTGCCCTTCCTGATAATCTTGTTGAAGGGATCTTATTCGGAACAAAAAAAGGAGCTTTCACAGGAGCTTTAGAGCATCCAGGCTTATTTGAGCAAGCTACTGGAGGAACCTTACTTCTAGATGAAATCAACTCCTTAAATCCAGCGCTTCAAGCAAAACTTTTACGAGCGATTCAAGAGAAAACGATTCGTCGAGTTGGTGATACTAAAGATACAGCAGTAGATGTTCGAATCATCTCTACCATGAATGAAGATCCATTTGAAGCTGTAGCAAATGGTCGCATGCGAAAAGATTTGTTCTATCGTCTTGGTGTGGTTTCACTTTACATCCCACCTCTTCGCGACCGGTACGGTGATATCCCAATCCTTGTTGAACATTTTTTAGATACATTTAATAGAAGGTTTCAAATGCACGTTGAATGGATCTCAGCTGACGTGCTTGAATTATTCGAGCAATATGATTGGCCTGGTAATGTTCGTGAGCTTGAACATGTTATTGAGTCAGCAATGAACATTATGACTTCTGAGCGACAAATGGAGTTGTACCATCTTCCAATGCACATGAGAAGGCGCCTCACCACTCAACCCGACTCTCCTGCTTCCTTATCAGAAAGTAATGAAACAAAAGAAACCTTTCTTCACAAACCACTAAAAGAACACCTAGCTGAAGTAGAGACCTATTACATTAAACAAGCCTTAACGGTGCATAATGGAAATGTCTCTCAAGCAGCTAAAGCACTTGGAATTAGTAGACAAAATCTACAATACCGATTAAAGAAAATGTCTACAAGTGAATAAGTAAGATTAGGAGGGAGCGGCAAAAGTCGCTCCTTATTTAGATAATAATCCCCTAATCGCAAAGCTTACATTCTGAGGCCTTTCAGCCAGACGGCGCATGAAGTAACCATACCAATCAGTTCCATATGGCACATACACCCGCATTGTATATCCTTCTTTGACAATCTGTTCTTGAAGTTCTTTTCGGAAACCATATAGCATCTGAAATTCAAATTGAGACTTCGCAATCCCTTCTTCTTCGCAAAACGATTTTACCTTATCAATAATCATATGATCATGGGTTGCAATAGCTGTATAACTGCCACTTCTTAAGTGCTGTTTAATGATGGAGAGATAATTATCGTCAACATCTTTCTTATCTTGAAAAGCAACCTCACTAGGCTCCTTGTAAGCACCTTTCACAAGTCTTAAATTCACACCTTGAAGATCACTGACATCTTCTGCTGCTCGGTACAAATAAGCTTGAATGACGGTTCCTACTGAATTCGGAAATTCTTTTCGCAAGTCAGCTAAAATATCAAGCGTCTGTTGACAATGGGCATAATCCTCCATATCAATTCGAACAAAATTTCCTAATTCATACGCCGTTCCGACAATCTTACGCATATTTTCATAGCAAAGCTCTCGTTCGACATCCAATCCTAGTTGAGTTAATTTTAAAGATAAATTGCAAGTGACTCCTGTTTTTGAAATCGCTTTCAATGTTTCGATGCAATAATTGGTTGATTCAATGGCTTCCTCTCGAGACGTAATGAACTCTCCTAAATGATCAACAGTTGCTACTAGACCTTTTTCATTAAGTTCACTCACTGTTCTCATCGCATCATCAATTGTCACACCCGCTACAACTTGCTTAGCACCCATCTTTAATCCCCAGCGCTTTGCACCACGATTGAGCACTTTATTTTTTGACAAATACAGAAACATGGGTTTAAGTACCATGCTAACCACATCTCCATTCTCATTATTCATAAGGTAGAAGGCACGGCATGACTGCCGTGCATTTTTTTATTTTGGTTATAAAGACTCAGAAATCGTCTTTGCTTGTAAGAATAGTTGTAAGTAATCCGGTCCGCCCGCTTTGGAGTCGGTCCCTGACATGTTAAATCCACCAAATGGGTGATACCCAACAATCGCTCCTGTACATCCACGGTTAATATACATATTTCCTACATGGAAGTCCGTTTTGGCTTTCTCTACGTTCTTGCGGTTACGAGAAATAACAGCTCCTGTTAATCCGTATTCTGTGTTATTTGCAATCGCTAAAGCTTCATCAAAATCTTTTGCTTTCGAGAAAGCAACAACTGGTCCGAAGATCTCTTCTTGCATAAGTCTAGCATCTGAAGCCACGTCTGCTACAATCGTTGGTTGAATGAAGTATCCCCTAGACGAATCACCTGTTCCACCAGCTACAATGCGTCCTTCTTCCTTACCAATTTCAATGTAGTTCATAATCTTATCAAATGCTGCTTGATCATTTACCGGACCCATATTTGTGTCGTTAATGGTTTCTCCGACTTTTAATTCTTTTGTTAAAGCAATTGCTTTTTCAAGAACCTCGTCGTACACATCTTCCACAATAACTGCACGAGAACATGCTGAACATTTTTGACCAGAGAACCCAAATGCTGAAGCGACAATTGATTTAGCTGCAAGCTCAAGATCTGCCTCTTTATCAACAACAATGGTGTCTTTTCCACCCATTTCAGCAACAACACGTTTTAGCCAATATTGTCCTTTGTTTACCTTTGCTGCACGCTCATAAATACGTTCTCCCACTTCACGTGAACCTGTGAAACTAATCATACGTGTACGTGGATGGTCTACTAAATAATCACCAATTTCTGAACCGCTACCTGGAATATAGTTAATGACACCAGCTGGCATTCCAGCTTCCTCAAGCACTTCTATAAATTTAGCTGCCACCACAGGGGTTGTACTAGCTGGCTTTAGTAGGACCGTATTCCCTGTAACTGCTGCCGCAACTGTTGTACCTGCCATAATGGCAAAAGCAAAGTTCCATGGTGAAATAACAACAGCTACTCCTAATGGAATGTATCCGTATTGGTTCTTCTCACCATCACGACTTAACACAGGTACTCCATTTTTAAGCTCAATCATTTGACGTCCATAATATTCAAGGAAATCAATCGCTTCTGCTGTATCAGCATCTGCCTCATTCCATGGCTTACCTGCTTCATATACAAGATATGCAGAGAATTCATGTTTGCGACGGCGAACGATTGCTGCTGCTTTAAATAAAATCTCAGCACGTGCTTCAGGCTCCCAACGCTTCCAATCTTCAAATGCAGTTAATGCAGCTTGCATCGCTTGTTCAGCGTGATCTTTTGTCGCTTTTGATACTTTACCTACCACTTGTTCCTTACGTGCCGGGTTTTCTGATGTGATCTTATCATCTGTGTAAACAAGCTCCCCACCAATACGTAGCGGAAAATCTTGACCTAATTCAGCTTCCACGGTTTTTAATGCTGCTTCAAATTCTCTACGATTTGTTTCCACTGTGAAATCTGTAAATGGTTCGTGTTTGTAAGGTACTGACATGTATAACCACTCCTTCAATTCTAGTCACTATATGTATATTGCAAAAACTATGCCAATTATGAATATTATTATGGTAAGCGCTAACAATAGGCTTGCCATCTTAATCGATGCAAACTATATTGCATGTGCAAACTTTTAATCGATAAATCGCCATATTTTTTGCACATGAAAAAGCCTGCGCAATTGCACAGGCTCTTCGATATGATTTCCAATGTTAATTCAAATCAAAATGTTTTCCGTTTACTTCATAGACAACCCATTCAGAAATGTTAGTTGCATAATCTGCAATCCGTTCAATATAGCGTCCAATAAAGGCTAGTTGTGTAATTTGATCGACCTCTACTTCACTAGCATCAATTTTAAATAATTCACGAATGATATCTCCGTATAGAGTATCCACTTTATCATCAGTCAGAGCAATTTTTTGAGCCATAAGGATGTCTGACTGCCGATAAGCTTCTAATGAATTTCTCACCATATCTTCTGCAATTAAAAACATTGATTTTAATTTTTCCCTATATTCAATAAGATTTTCATTCTTTAAGCGGATCGATTGCTTTGCAATATCTACTACTAGATCAGCCACACGTTCTAAGTCACTTGAAATTTTTAATGCTACAATTAATTTTCGTAAATCTGTAGCAACTGGTTGCTGTTTTGAGATTAAAAGTGTGACTTTATCATGCATATCAAGTTCTAATTGATTAATAAGAGAATCATCCTTAATGATTTCTTCCATCACTGATTTCTCATTTTCTTCAAATGATTCATTCATTCGTTCAATAACTTCTATTACTTGACCACCCATTGTTAGCAGTTCTTGCTTTACATAATCAAGTTGAGAGTGAAACGTTCTTATAGACATTATCCTACCCCGCCCCCTTAACCAAATCGACCTGTAATGTAATCTTCAGTACGCTTATCGGATGGATTAGAGAAAATCGTATCCGTTTTATCGTATTCCACAACTTCCCCATTTAGAAAGAAAGCCGTTCGATCAGAAATACGTGCTGCCTGTTGCATGTTATGAGTGACAATAATGATTGAGTAATTTTTCTTTAATTCTTGAATTAATTCTTCAACTTTTAATGTCGATTTAGGATCAAGTGCTGATGTTGGCTCATCCATTAAAATCACATCAGGTTCGATTGCTAAGCACCTAGCAATACATAAACGTTGTTGCTGTCCACCTGATAGGCCATAGGCGTTTTCAGTAAGACGATCTTTCACTTCATCCCATATCGCTGCCCCGCGTAAACTTTTTTCAACAATTTCATCTAATACTTTTTTATTACGAATACCATGAATTCTTGGACCATATGCAACATTGTCATAGATCGATTTAGGGAAAGGATTAGGCTTTTGGAAAACCATCCCTACACGAGTACGTAAGTCTTCTACTTTATATGCTTTATCTAAAATATTGCGGCCACGGTACTCTATATCTCCAGAAATTTTAACAATAGGAATAAGCTGTACCATTCGATTTAAAGTTTTAATATAAGTAGATTTCCCGCAACCTGAAGGTCCGATAATAGCTGTGACTTCTTTTTCATAAACTGAGAGATTTATATTTTTTAAAGCGTGATCTTTGCCGTACCATAAATTTAGATTTTTTGTGTCATATACGATCTTATCACGAGCCGGAACGGTTTCTACTTTAGATTCAGATTGAAGTTCTACCTTCACCTTTTCTTTTGCTGTTAACATCCCCATCAATGTTCCCCCCTTAAATTAATACCTTTGTTGAAATTTATTACGTATGATAATCGCTGTTGAATTTAATATGAATAGAACAATCAGTAGAACAATGATCGTTGCAGCTGCAAGATTAGCATATTCAGCTACCAATGCTGCATCGATTGTCCAGTAATAAATTTGAACTGGTAAAATCGTAAAACGGTCCATGATGCTTCCGGGGAATGGAATTAATAATGCTGGTATTCCGATTACGACTAATGGTGCAGTTTCCCCAATTGCCCGCGATAATGAAAGAATGGCACCCGTTAAAATACCAGGTAGAGCTGCTGGCAATATGACATTTTTAATTGTTTGCCATTTTGTTGCACCCATCCCATACGATGCTTCACTTAGATGATTTGGTACTGCTCGTATTGCTTCTTGACTTGCTACAACCACAATTGGAAGAACGAGAAGTGCCATCGTTAAGCCCCCAGCAAGAACAACCCCTCCTAAATCAAGTGCTCGAACAAAAATCGTTAAACCTAAAATTCCAAATACGATCGAAGGAACTCCGGCTAAATTAGAAATATTGGCTTGGATAAAGGAGTGAACACGCCCCTTTTTGGCATAGGTTTCAAGATAGATTGCTGTACCCACCCCTAAGAGCATCGTTACAGGTGCTACAACTACCATCAACCATAACGTACCTAATATAGCGCCCATAATACCTGCACGGTCAGGATTATTTGATAATCTTCCTGTTAGAAAGTCTAGGTTAATCCAGCTGAATCCTTGAGAAAAAACTCTGAAGATCAATATTGCTAAAACAACTAATCCAAACATCGTGGAAGCAAAGAAAATCCCTTTTGCTATTTTATTTTTTAATAGCCTTGTATTCATTCGTTTTTCCACAACATCTTGATTAATGTATTTTGTATTCGTACTCGTATCTGTACTAATATTCATATTAATATTCCTCCCTAAATCGACGAGAGATATATCTAGCTAGTAGATTCATTAAAAAGGTAAATACAAAAAGTGTCATCGCTACAGCATATAAACTGTAATATATAGTCGAACCAGCAGGAGCATCTCCTCCAGTTACCTCAACAATGTATGCAGTCATTGTCTGCATAGATTGAGTAATGTCAAAAGTGAAGTTTTTAGTACTACCACTAGCAATTGTAACAATCATCGTTTCACCAATTGCACGTGATATACCAAGAACAAATGAAGCAATAATACCAGAGATTGCAGCAGGAATAACTACCTTACCTGTCACCTCAAGCCTCGTCGCTCCTAAAGCAAGGGCACCTTCGCGCATCGCACGTGGTACAGAACTCATCGCATCCTCTGATAAAGATGCTACCATTGGGATAATCATAATTCCCATAACAATTCCTGGACTTAAAATATTCGTTGCTTGAAGTCCTGGAATAATCTCCCTCAAAATTGGTGTAACAAATGTAAAAGCAAAAAAACCATAAACAATTGTTGGAATCCCAGCTAAAATTTCTAGCATAGGCTTTAGTGTTCTTCTAACTTTATCTGAAGCATATTCACTTAAAAAGATAGCAGTCATAAGACCAATCGGAATCGCGACAAACATGGCGATAACTGATGAGATAATGGTTCCTGTTAATAAAGGTAGAACTCCAAATTGTGGATCTTGACTTAATGGTCTTAACACTGTTCCAGTAAAGAAATCAATAATCGGAACTCTTTGGAAAAACTCGAACGTTTCACTCAATAACGTATATAAAATACCCACTGTTGTAAGGATTGAAATGCTCGCAATTACAAAAAGGAGTTTTGGCATTACTTTTTCCATCAAATTATTGACATTTCTTGAACTCTTTTTTTGCTCGATCATCTCTCTTACATTAACAGCGGTCCCCTTATTCATATCGCTGTTTACATCCATCGCACGTGGCACCCCTTCTGGCTTGTAACCAAATACTTTTACATGTAATAGGATGAGAACTTCATAAGCCCCCATCCTACACATTTCAACTAGTCTATTCGCTTAGACCATCTAAAACACTGTTATATTCTTCAATTTCATTATCTGGTAATGGAGCAAATCCGGTCTCACCAGCAAATTCATTAACATTGTTCACAACGAATCTAGCAAAGTCTAAAACTTGTGGCTTTTCTTTTGCCATATCCACATTTAAGTACGTGAATACTGGACGAGTAAATGGAGCATAATCTCCGTCTTCAGCAATTGTGTCAAGTGATGGTTCTACTGGACCTTCACCGAAGTCTACGTTTACTGCTTGAATTTGATCAGTATTATTTACATAGTATCCAAAACCAAAGTATGCAATGGCATTTTTATCTTCAGACACTAGGTTTACTAGAGTTGAGTATTCTTGCTGTAAGTTAACGCCATCTACTAAATCACCTTTATCAAGAATCTCTTCATAGAAGAACTCATATGTTCCGTGGTTTTCATTTGGACCCATTGGCTTAATTTCTTCATCTGGAAATTCAGGACGAATATCAGACCACTTTGTTACGCCACCATCAGCATTGAAAATACTGATTAACTCCTCTTCCGTTAACTCTTTAGCCCAATCATTTTCTGGGTGAATGACGAATGTAAGACCATCTAATGCTACTTTAAATTCTTGAACCTCAATGCCATTAGCTTCTGCTTCTTCTAATTCCTCATCTTTAATTTCACGTGATGCATCATTGAAATCAGTACCATTTGGAACTAAAAATTTACCAAAACCAGCACTTGTACCAGAACGACTTACTTCAACTGATACATTTGGTTGTTCACGAATCATGTATTCTTCAGCAACGACTGACATTAATGGATAAACTGTACCTGACCCATCAACTACTACGCTGCCGTCTAGTTCCTCTGATGCTTCCGCTGCATTGTCTCCTGTTGCATCCTCTGAACCAGTGTTATCTGTTTGTGCTGGTTCGTCAGATCCTCCACCACATGCTGCAACAATTACCATAAGTACTGCCATTACTAAGAGCATTAAAAACTTCTTCACTGAATTGTCCTCCCTTTTCTGTAGGAAAAATAGTAGCGTAAGTGGTTCTCCCTCTCACAATTGCTAGTATAGATGGGCAATATTAAGTAGGTATGATTGCTGTGTAAAGGTTTTGTAAACCACTGTTAAAAAGGTATAGTTTCTAGCGTAAACGGGTACATGATTAAACTCTTTAGTGAAGTAATTCATAGTTTCACTTATGTAGAATAGTCTCCAACAAAATTCTTGCTTAATAAAAAAAAGTGAGTTAGGATATAGTCTAAGTATTTTATCTATTTTAAATTTTATAAGTTCATGCAAAAGGTGGTTTGGATTAAATGTCCAAGCCTTAAAAGGGAAGTTCGGTTAAAAGCCGACACGGTCGCGCCACTGTAAGAGTGAGCTACTTATGATATACCACTATTCAATATTGTTATGAAGCACAATATCGAACGGGAAGGAATTAAGTTAGCAATGAACTCGAGTCAGGAGACCTGCCTTTTGTACGCACTAGTACCTACGCGTTTATTAGGGAGGAGTGATCGATATGTTTTGGCCATTGATTTATGATAATCCGGGTTAATCCTGTACATGTGATCTCTCTTTCTTTTAGGAAAGAGATTTTTTTCGTTTTAGTACATACACACTATTAATCTTCGGAGGGAATTAAACATGAATATTATACAGTCAAACGTGGGATATCCACGAATTGGAAAGAACAGAGAATGGAAGCGTCTATTAGAAAAGTATTGGTCAAAAAAGATAACAAGAGTTACGTTTGAATTAGAGATGAAAAAATTAAGAATCGAGTATCTAAAAACCCAAAAAGCACTAGGAGTTGAGCTGATACCAATTGGTGATTTTAGTTATTATGATCATGTGCTTGATACTGCGGTTATGTTTGGTCTTATTCCTAAACGGTTTCAATCAATGGAAGCAGCCTCGCTGGAGCAATATTTCGCCATTGCCAGAGGAACAGATCAACATGTCGCTTCTGAAATGACCAAGTGGTTCAATACCAACTATCACTATCTTGTACCTGAATTAAAAGAGGTAACGCCTACCTTGACTCATAACCGATTACTTACATTATTTAATGAAGCAAAATATGAGCTTAATATTGTCGGAAAACCCGTTATTGTAGGGCCTATCACCCTTCTCTCATTATCAAAAGGCTATCAAACCGAGGACTTCAAGGAGATTATTCCGCAACTCATCCCCCTTTATATCAAGGTTTTCAAAGAACTTGAGCAAGCTGGAGCAGAATGGATTCAAGTTGATGAACCGATTCTCGCTCAAAATGTTAATCAAGAAATGATCGAATTATTTAAAGAAGTGTATGCTAATTTTAATGATGCGTTACCGGAATTAAACCTCCTTCTTCAAACGTATTTTGGATCAATTGATCATTATAAAGAAATTACACAATTACCCGTTGCAGGAATTGGACTTGATTTTGTTCATGACAATGGAGAGAACTTGAAACAGTTGAGGACGTTTGGTTTTCCTCAAGATAAATTCTTGGCTTGCGGAGTCATTGATGGTCGTTCTATATGGAAGAGTAACCTCTTAGATAAATACGAACATGTAAAAGAGCTCTCTTCGCATACTCAAAACCTGATCATTCAACCTTCATGCTCCTTGCTACATGTACCTGTTACGACCGCTGGTGAAAAAAACCTTGACCAGGAGTTTGTCGATGCTCTGGCCTTTGCTAATGAGAAATTAGAGGAAGTAGCCTTACTAGGAAATGTAATTAGAAATCGAGAAAAGCAGGAGGAGTTAAAAAAGTATAGTTATTCAATTATTGAATTTCATAAAAATACAAATCGTATGAACGTGGAAGTTCAACGTCAACTTGCGAATGTAGATGTTCTTGCTACATCAAGAACACCATTTGAAGAGAGAAAAAGATCTCAAAAAGAAAAATGGCAGCTACCTACTCTGCCTACTACAACGATTGGGAGTTTTCCACAGACTAAAGAAGTCCGCACTAATCGACTTAGTTATAAGAAAGGCTCTTTATCAGCAGAGGAGTACGAAAGATTTATTGAAGATGAGATCAAGAAATGGGTAACGATTCAAGAAGAAATTGGACTTGATGTGTTCGTTCATGGTGAGTTTGAACGGACAGATATGGTGGAGTTTTTTGGTCAAAGACTGAACGGGATGGAAGTGACAATAAATGGATGGGTTCAATCCTACGGCTCACGTTGCGTAAAACCTCCAATCATTTCAGGTGATATCTCATTTGCAGAACCAATGACTTTAAAGGAAACCGTATACGCTAAATCACTAACATCAAAGCCAATGAAAGGCATGCTCACAGGTCCAGTAACCATTTTAAATTGGTCTTTTGAACGGGATGATGCAACAAGAAAAGAAATGCTGAACCAGTTAGCACTAGCCATCCGTGTCGAAATTAATGAACTTGAAACGCATGGGATTGAAATGATTCAAGTAGATGAGCCTGCTCTTCGTGAAGGACTTCCATTAAAGGAAAAAGAAAGAGAAGCTTATTTAACAGATGCTGTGACCGCCTTTATCATAGCCACAGGTGGGGTGGCCGATACGACACAAATTCATACTCACATGTGTTATTCTGAGTTCGATGAAATTATTGAGACCATTGACGCACTTGATGCAGATGTTATTTCAATTGAAGCATCTCGAAGTCATGGGGAGATTATTCATACATTTGAACGATTTGATTATACGAAAGATATTGGTCTAGGTGTCTATGATATTCATAGTCCACGAATTCCTAATGAACAAGAGATGAGACAAAATCTTGAGCGTGCACTAAGGGTATTAAAGACCAATCAATTTTGGGTCAATCCTGATTGCGGATTAAAAACACGTTCACCTGAAGAAACCATTGAAGCTTTGAAAGTCATGGTAGAGACTGCCAAAAAGGTACGCTCTACTTTAAAAGCTGGGGTAACAAAATGAGTTCTTCCCAATCAACTAGTTACTCTAGGACGATCCAGTCAAGATTAGTTCTTCCACCAGATACGAATCATCTGAAAACAATCTTTGGTGGGCAAGTTCTTTCCTTTATCGATGAAATAGCTGCCATTACAGCCATGAAACATGCAGGAAGTGTCGTTGTAACAGCCTCAATTGATTCAGTCGATTTTTTATCTTCTGCATCTGTAGGCGACCTATTAGAGCTTGAATCGTTTATTACTTCTACTGGTCGTACGTCAATGGAGGTATTTGTAAAAGTTCATTCCACTAATCTTCTTACTCGGGTAAAAACGTTAACAACGAAGTCCTTTCTGACCATGGTAGCCGTGGATGACGATAAAAAGCCTATTCCGGTTCCGAAGATCATTCCTGAAAGCGATGAAGAGAAGCAGCTTTGCCTAACAGCAGCTGCTAGAAAAGAAAACCGCTTAAATCGTTCACTCATCAATTAAACAAATGAAAAGAGCAGCGTACTCCTATTGAGTACGCTGCTGTCTTTTACAAGTAGTCTAATAGAGCTGTTGCAATCGAAAAATAGATTAGTAAACCTAGAATATCGTTCACCGTAGTAATAAATGGCCCTGAAGCAATCGCCGGATCTAGCTTCATCTTATTAATAATAAGTGGAACAATGGTCCCAATGATTGTGGCAATACTTAGTGTTAGAAAAATAGATATACCAACAATAAAGGCAAGCATCATGTTTCCATGCATGACGGTAACAATCGTGGCGATCACTAGCATACAAATAAATCCTAGCATAAGACCTGTACCCAACTCACGCTTTAACATCTTCCCGACTCCACCTTTCTCAACCGTTCCAAGCGCTAATCCTCGAACAGCAACCGCTAATGACTGAGTCCCTGTGTTTCCGGCTGAATCCATTAACAACGGTATAAATGCCGCTAACAAAACAATAGCTTCCAGTGTTTCTTCAAACTGTCCAATCACTTCAGCTGTAATTAACCCAAAAAACATCAATAAGATAATCCAAGGTGCACGTTTCTTAGCCGCTTGAAAAGATGATACATTAACGTCAGTTGCCCCTTTTGAGGCAGAAAATTCTCCTAAATCCTCTGTTGCTTCCTCTTCTAAAATATCAATAATGTCATCGACTGTTACAATTCCAACTAGCTTTCCCTCGGTTGAAATAACGGGAGCGGCAAGAAAATCGTACTTCTTAATTAATCTTGCCACATCTTCTTGGTCTGTTTTAGCTGAGACTGATACGACTTCACTGCTCATGACATCTTCTACTAGCTCTTGCTCATCGGCAATAATTAGATCTCGTAGTGATACGACTCCGACTAGCTTTTCACCTTTGTCCACCACATACAAATAGTAGATCGTTTCTGCATTAGGTGCTTCCTTTCTTAATCTACTAATAACGTTAGAAACCGTTTCATTCGCTGATACTCGAATAAACTCCTTCGTCATAATGGAACCAGCCGTTTCTGGCTCATACGACAATAATTCGCGCACTTCCGCTGCCTCGGTCTCCTCCATCGAGCTAAGAACGTCCGCTATTTCTCCTTCACTTAGAAACGATAAGAACGTCACGACATCATCTGCATACATATCATTTAACATCGCAGAGGCATATTGACGATCTAGTTCTTTAAATACATACATCTGTTCTTTCTTTTCTAACCCTTGGAACACTTCTGCAAATTCAACTGGAGATAGAAATTGATACACTTTTGCACGAGCTTCGATTGCTAACTCAATGAAGATGTCCGTTTGATCGGTCGGATGAAGAGCGAGGAACCATTCTCTAAACTGCTCTACGTCACCTAGCTTTAATAGATCATAAATTTGTTTTGCATACGTCATTCTTTTTTGTTCATTTAATTTTACCATCGTTTTGACCCCCTATTTGAGGATCCGTTTCCCTTTTACACATGAGGGGGGAAATGGATCTTCTTGATTCATTCGATTGTTTGCTTTACATGATGTGATTAGTTGTCTGGGGCTATCCATTTTTCGCACCACCTCACTTTCTATATTCCTTTTAAAAGGGAAAATAAAACAAAAAGCACCTTCTATAATAGAAGATGCCAATACTAAATAAATGATTAATCTGTAATAAGATTATCAGTATTCCCTCATCCTCCATTCGTAGAGCTTTAGCACTGTGCGGCATAGGAATGCATCATTCCAGCTACATTAAAAACCACCTTATGTCGATGGTTTCTGTTGACCCATTGGCGTCTTTGGACATTTTTGGGCAGCAGCGTATCTCCGTCACAGGAGCCTCACCTAACGAGGAACTATTTTATTACATGGGAGACTTTACAGGACATTAAACAGAATGTCAACAGGTCTTCTTCTCTTTAAAGCTTTCTTAACTGATCATATCTTTCTATCGCATGTGTTTGCCAAGGGATGACAACTGACTTGTTAGCATACTGACTCGTAACACGATTGATCCACACTTTTTCACTTACAGCACGCTCACGTAGAATCGGATCTTTGGTGTTCGTTTTTGCGAAACTTTGATTAATAACCCACCAGCTAGGAGTGATAGATGCACGCATCAAATCTTCCTGTAACCTCGCAGCTTCAAAAACAGGTGTTGCCTCTGGCAATGTCACAACGATGACATCGGTTTCTTCTGTATTACGCAATCTAGGAAGTAATTTTTTAACTGATTCAGGCACTTCCCCCGTTCCACGCTCGATCTCTTGATGATAAGAATGCGCTGCATCTAGTAAAAGAAGCGTGTGACCAGTGGGAGCTGTATCAATCACAACAAAAGCATCGTTTGCTTCTTCCACAACATTCGCAAATGCTCTAAATACAGCAATCTCTTCTGTACAAGGAGAATTTAAATCTTCCTCTAAATAAGCAAGACCATCCGTATCTAAATGCTCACTAGAAGTAGTTAACACCTCTTTTTTATAGGCTTCCACTTCAGCTTTAGGGTCAATACGACTTACTGTAATCAGACTATTTTCATCACCAAACAGCGAAGCAAGATGTGCTGCAGGATCAGTTGTTGTTAATTTCACTTTATGCCCCGCTTCAGCAAGACCTACTGCTACTACAGCCGCAATCGTGGTCTTCCCTACACCACCTTTACCCATCGTTAATACTACGCCACTTTTCTTTTTAGATAGGTCATCAACGATTGCAGAAAGAGAATCCGTTTCAAGCTGAGTAAATGGTTCTGAAGGTTGAGGATTTACAGGGGTTTCTGCAAATAATGTTCTTAATGAATCAATCCCTGTTAATTGATAAGGAACGTAAGGGATTTCAAATGTCGTAACCTTCTCTAAATCAGTTGGCATGTCTTTTAGAGCCTGTTCTTGCCGTTCAAAAAAAGCAACAGACGTCTGATCTTCTTTAAGATAAGCTTGCATTTTTCCGTTAATGAGTAACCACTGATTTTCTAGTCCAATTTCTTTTAATTCTTTTGAAGCACGATTTGCTTCTTCTAAAGTGGAACGTTCTGGTCTGGCCACCAAAACGAGTGTTGTTTTTGCTGAGTCCGAAAGAGCCTCAACTGTATGTTCATACAAAGCTTTCTTATCTGCCAAACCTGAGAGAGGCCCAAGGCAAGAGGCCCCATGTGTACTTGTATCTAAAAAACCTGACCATGCAGTCGGTAACTGCAATAAACGTAGTGTGTGTCCGGTTGGAGCTGTATCAAAAATAATATGATCATACGGGTTCGTTCTCTCCGTGTTTGTCATAATCGATGCAAACTCATCAAATGCTGCGATCTCCACTGTACATGCACCTGATAACTGTTCTTCCATCTGAGCGATGACTGGTGCAGGTAGTTTATCTCGATACGGTCCAATTACTTCATTTCGATAAGCTGAAGCTGCTTCTTCAGGATCAAGATTAATGGCAGTGAGGTTTTCAATCGAATTAATCTTCGTTTCTTTATACCCTATTTCTTGTTCGAAAACATCTTGTAAATTTGATGCCGGGTCCGTACTAACAAGCATTACTTTCTTTCCTTGATCCGCTAGGGATACAGCAGTTGCACAGGCTGTCGAGGTCTTCCCGACTCCCCCTTTTCCAGTAAAGAAAAGGTATGGTGTAAGGTTTTCTTGTTCCGGTTGAAAACGACGGTTGATTTGGTTTGATCGCTTAATAGTCATTACAACAATTCAATCCCCTTCGACGTTGTCCGCGCTTTCGTCCATTCACTGGAATCCACCTTGGTCCACTCAGCTAATTGGTCATTTGAAGGATATTCCCCAATTAACTCAACCTTTCCATCAACGACTACAGCAGGCAAAGCATCGGTTCCTTTTTCATTTAGTAATTGATTGACCGTTTGATCATCAATAAAGGCTTGTGGCTCTGTTCCCAGGTTAAAGCGAGCAATATCTACACCTTTTTTCTCTAACATAAATATAGCTGTTGCAATTCTCGTTAGTTCAGGGTCGACACTAGGGCCGCAAACTCCAGTCGGACAACAAAGGGCAGGGTCATAGATTCTAATTTTCGCCATTTTTGACAACTCCTTTAATGAATGTCTTTTTGTTGAGTGAAAAGGGTCTGACCATGAGGCCGACCCTTTCTTGGATGTTTATTTACCTGTTTCGGCAAACGTTTTAATACGATCGCCAATTTCGTCACGAACACGTTGGAAGAATGCCCATTTCTCTTCTTCTGTTCCTTCAGCTTTAGCTGGATCATCAAATCCCCAGTGCTCGCGTTCTTTATTTGGTGGTGTAGCAGGACAAACGTCAGCAGCATGACCGCATAGAGTTACAACAAGATCAGCCTTTTTCAAGATTTCTTGATCGATTGTATCAGATGTTTGATTTGTAATATTAACATCCACCTCTGCCATTGCTTTAACTGCATTAGGGTTCACACCATGAGCTTCAATCCCAGCAGAATAAACATCATATTTATCACTAAGGTATTTCTTTCCCCAGCCTTCTGCCATTTGACTACGGCAAGAATTTCCTGTGCATAAGAAATAAATGATTGGTTTTGACATATTAAAAACTCCTTTGTTTTTCATAGTAGTAATGTTTCTATAAGATGATAACTAGCCAGAGGTAAAGTCCGACTAAAGTGATAAATAGTGTAGGTACTGTTAAGATGATCCCAACTTTAAAGTAATAGCCCCACGAAATTTTAATTCCCTTTTTTGAAAGTACGTGTAACCACAATAGCGTTGCCAAGGATCCTATTGGCGTAATTTTTGGCCCAAGATCAGAACCAATGACGTTAGCATAAATCAATGCCTCGCGCATCACACCTGTTGTATTTGTATCAGCAATCGCTAATGCATTAATCATTACCGTTGGCATATTGTTCATAACTGAAGATAAGATCGCTGCAATGAAGCCCATTGAGATCGTTCCAACAAACAAACCGTGTTCGGTGGTCGATTCAATAAACCCAGATAAGACATCTGTTAAGCCTACATTTCGTAAGCTATAAACAACGACGTACATTCCAATTGAGAAAACAACAATCGCCCAAGGAGCCCCTTTAATGATGCCAGCTGAACTCAATTCAGGATTCTCCCTGCTCATCATTCGGAAGATGGTATAGAAAATAATAGCTATGGGCATTGCTACAAATGATACTGGTACGTGAATAAATTCACTTACAAAATAACCAATTAATAAGACCGCTAAAATGTACCATGAAAGCTTAAAGAGTTTCTGATCTTTAATGGCTTCGACTGGTTTTTTGAGTTGACTCATATCATATTTCAGCGGAATGTCTTTTCTAAAGAAAAGATAAAGTACTAAAATACTTGCCCCGAGTGCAAAGAAGTTCGGTACAATCATTCTCGATGCATATTCAACAAACCCAATTCCGAAAAAGTCTGCAGAGACAATGTTAACTAGATTACTGACTAGTAGCGGCAAACTTGTTGTATCAGCAATAAATCCACTTGCCATAATAAAGGGTAAAATCATCGCTTCTTTAAAGTTCAAAGCTCTAACCATAGCTAATACAATCGGTGTTAAAATAAGAGCTGCTCCATCATTTGCAAATAATGCTGCTACTACAGCACCTAATAAAGAAACATACAAAAACATCTTCAGTCCATTTCCATTTGCAAACCTGGCCATATGTAAGGCCGACCATTCAAAAAATCCAATTTCATCTAAAATTAATGAGATGATAATAATCGCCACAAACGTTAACGTCGCGTTCCAGACAATTCCTGTAACTGTTACTACATCACCAAAATCAACGACCCCTACAATTAGCGCTAAGATTGCCCCAATTGTCGCTGACCAACCAATAGATAAACCTTTTGGCTGCCAAATGACAAGGGTGAGTGTAAACAGGAAAATCACAGAAGCTAAAATCACAGATGTCATCGGTTCCCCACTCTCTTTTATCTATTCTATTTTTCTACCTTTACTCACAGCATACTCGTAAGCCACGTTGTTCAAGTTCAAGTAGTTTATTATGCTGATTAGGTAAGTGGCTAAGTAAACTTTTAACCATAGGGTATGCAGGGTGACTTCTGTTTACACAAAAGAAAATCCACTGTCCTCTTCGCTCTTCCACTACAAGACCAACATCTCTTAACTTTCTTAAGTGCTGGCTAACAGATGGCTGACTCATGTTGAATAATTCTACAAATTCACACACACAACACTCATCTTCTTCCATTAAGGCTATCATTGTTAGGCGTGTTTTATCTCCAAGTAATTTCAACACTTTAGCAGCTTCTTCAACTTCAATAACAGTTTTCATATCCTCCATTCACTTCAACCCTTTCCTAAAGTACGTTTATAGTATATAAGCATATACTTATATATGCAAGTGATAATCAAATCCTTTACATGATCTTAACATAGTGAAATCTATGATTAATAAAAAGATAGAAATAGATGGTAGTCATTAAAAAAAGAAACTGGCAAGTCGCCAATTTCTTCTAAAGAATGAATGCTAATCCTGACTTTGCAATCGTCACTTCCCCACTGTACTCTTCCTCCACCTCATTCTTCAATTTCGCATGATTTCCGTGATGAGGGAGGTGTGAGAGAACCATTTGTCTCACGTCTGAAACTCGTGCAAGCTTGCCTACATCCTTGCTATTCATATGTCCGTATTGTCCCACATGATCATTCTTGTACCCACTACACTCAGCAATTACTAAGTCACTTCCCCGTGCGAAATCAGCTAATTCCTCAAAATAACTTGAATCAGCTGTATAGACAATCGCTCTTTCTTCACATTCAACCTTCATTGCATAGCACGGAACAGGGTGATGAGTCTTTTTAAAAGTAAAGGTGAATGGTCCAATTTCCAGAGGCTTACCCTCCTCATAAGCATAAGAGTTAACAAGGTCCTTGTAGGCTAACTTATTAAATGAAGCTGTATCCTCTTGATGTCCATAGATCGTAAATTCTTTTTTGTTTTTTCCCATCCCTTTGTTAATAATTCGCGCATACTGAAAAGGTCCAACATCTGCGAAATGATCATGATGATAATGGGATAGAACAATCCCATCAAGGTCGTTTACATCACAATATTGCTGTACGCAAGACAGAACTCCGCTTCCGCAATCAAGTAATAATTTCGTATCGTTATGCTCAAGTAAATACCCTGAGGTTGCCTCTCCTACTTCAGGGTAGGCATGCCAAAACCCGACAACTGTTACTTTCATTTACTTCATCTCCCTCTCTATTCAGGCTTCACAAGAAAAAACCGCTATTGCGAGCTCTTAATCACCATATACAGTCTTTCCATTTATAAAGGTTTGCATGACATTAGCCTGGACGTTAAATGGATGTTGGGACCAAATGACAAAGTCAGCATCTTTTCCTTGTTCTAGCGAGCCTACTTGTTCAGCAATCCCTAAATGTTCAGCTGCACGGAGAGTAATTGCTTTAAATGCGTTTTGTTCTGACAAGCCATTTTTGACAGCTGTTTGGGCAGACGTAATGAGATGATCAATGGTAACTACTGGGTGATCTGTTGTTATCGCAAAGGGAACGTCATGCTTTTCTAACCCAAGAAGTGTGTGCCACCCTTTTTCGTTTAATTCAACCTTTGTACGTGAAGTCATCGTTGGCCCTACAGAAACTCGAACGGAATGCTTCGATAAATACTCAGCAATTAAATGGCCCTCTGTACAATGTTCAATCGTCGCTTCGACTTCAAATTCTTTCAGTAATCGAAGAATGGTGACAATATCATCAGAACGATGAGCATGAATACGAAGAGGAATTTCTCCTTTAATTACTTTTGATAACTGTTCCATTCCAAGGTCACGCTTTTTCAACGTTCCCTCTTCTCTTTCTTTAAGATAGTCCTGCGCCTTCATTAATTGACTGCGGAAAATGGCTGCAACTCCCATTCTTGTCATCGGTTCTTTTTCCTTTCCTCCATGTACACGCTTTGGATTCTCCCCAAATGCAGCTTTCATCCCTGATGGTGATTTAAGAATCATTTCATCAACAACTGTACCAACTGTTTTGACAATCGACATCTCTCCGCCAATCACATTTGCACTACCTGGCATTATTTGTACCGTTGTCACGCCTGCTGCACGAGCGTCTTCGAATCCTCGATCAAATGGATTAATGCCATCTATAGCTCGAACATGTGGAGTTGCAGCCTGCGACGTTTCATTAAAATCGTGCCCAGCTGGGCCAATTCCCTCTTCAAAAACGCCGATATGTGTATGTACATCAATTAAGCCAGGTGTTATGTATTTCCCTTCAACGTTTATAATCTCGGTATCAGACGGCAGGTGAATATTCATCCCTACATCGACTATTTTGCCTTGATGCACCAATAACGTTGCCCTTTCTATTACTTCTCCATTTCCAATAATAATCGTTGCGCCTCTATATGCCTTCATTCCTTGTCACTCCTTTGTTATTTCGTAAATCTAAATATAACGAATACTTCAACTATACATCGTTTAACTTAGAAGTTCTAGCTTGGACCAAAAAAGACTAGCTTGTAGCAAGCTAGTCGTCAGTAAATATATTAGTTAATCATCTTCACCAATAACCACTTCAGCAATGTTTACGGCATGGTCACCGATTCGTTCTAGGTTACTAACCATGTCTACATAAATGACACCAGCAGCACCTGTACACTTATTCTCATTTAAACGCATGATATGTTTCTTACGAAGATCGCGTTCCATCTTATCAATCTGTTCTTCCTTAAGAAGAACTGCATTTGCTTCTTCAATATCACCTGTATCTAAAGCTTTTACTGCCTGTCTTATCGTTGATAAAGTCAGGTCAAACATTTCATCTAAATCAGAAACCGCTGACTCAGAGAATGTGACTTTATTTGTAATTTGATATTCAACAAGCTCCATAATGTTTTCCATATGGTCCCCAATACGCTCTAAGTCACGAATTGTATGCATGAGGGTCGAATGTGTTTTTGAATCGTCATCCGTTAATGAATGAGATGACACTTGAATCAAATAGTCTGTAATCTTTTTATCTAAATTGTTAATCGCATCTTCATATTGCGGGATTAATTCTCGATGTTTCTTCCCTTGAGTCTTGAAATACATACTTACTTCTTCAATCCCTTTTTCTGATAACTCAGCCATACGCATAACTTCTTTTTTACCTTGGCCAAGTGCAATAGAAGGAGATTGTCTAATGAATCGTTCTTCTAAGTGAACCGCTTTGTATGAAATGGCTGAATCTTGTCCAGGAATAATTTTAATGACAATCCATGCTAATACAGCAATAAACGGTAGTTGAATCAATGTATTTGAAACGTTAAAAATACCATGAGCAAATGCTATTGTCATTTCAGGATTTAAATTTAAGCTATCTCTAAAGAATTCCACAAGTCTTGTAAATGGAACGAGGAGAATTAAAACCAAAACCGTTCCAATCACATTAAAGATTACATGTGTTAAAGCAGCACGCTTTGCAGCAACAGAAGCACCAATAGCTGCTAGTACAGCTGTAATGGTTGTCCCAATATTGTCACCAAACAACACAGGAAGAGCTGCATTTAGATCCATTGCACCTTGTGCAAATAACGTTTGCAGTAAGCCGATAGCTGCTGATGAGCTTTGAACAGCTACGGTAAAGATTGTACCTATCAAAACACCTAGTAATGGATTTTCACTCATACTAATAGTTAAATCAGTAAAAGCTTGTAAATCACGTAATGGCTTCAGACCGTCTCCCATTAGATTCAACCCTAGAAACAGGGCACCGAAACCGAAGAACACTTGTCCGAAATTATTTACTTTATGATTTTTAAAGAAGAATATTAAAAATGTACCTACAGCGATAATTGGTAATGCGTATGCTGAGATTTTAATCCCGATGATAAACGCTGTTGCAGTCGTCCCAATATTGGCACCAATGATTACCCCAATCGCTTGTTTTAATGTCATAAAACCAGCATTTACAAGGCCGATGGTAAGAACGGTTGTACCAGTACTCGTTTGTAGTAAGATCGTAACAAAAATCCCCGCAAACACACCCATAATTGGATTTGTTGTGAAACGGTCTAATAGATCGCGCAGTCCATCCCCTGCAACTTTTTGAAGACCATCCCCTAAGTATTTAATCCCGAATAGGAATATACCTAGTCCTCCAAAGAACATAAATAATAATTCCTGTAAATCCATTCCTACATCCCCTTTAGTTGTCGAAAGTTGTCATCAATAACTCATCCCTTGATCATAGTAAGAAACTACAGTAAAAAAGTAAACGATATTAATATTAAGATTTTGTAAAGGTATTGTAAAGATTTCACGAATGCTTTACCTATCACGTTTCATACCTAGTAGGTTGTCCAAAAATAAAGAAGAGCATCAGAAACTTCTTAGTAAGTAATCAATAAACCTTACCCTTAACTAGAAATAATTAACAATAACATCGCAAAAAAACTCCCATTCAGAATAACTGAATGGGAGTTTTTTCTACAATTATGCAGGATATACGCTCACTTGTTTGCGATCGCGTCCTACACGCTCATATTTAACAACGCCGTCTACTTTCGCAAAAAGAGTATCGTCGCCGCCTTTACCTACGTTTGTACCAGGGTAAACACGTGTACCGCGTTGACGAACTAGGATAGAGCCACCTGTAACAGTTTGACCATCAGCACGCTTAGCGCCTAGACGCTTAGAACGTGAGTCACGACCATTCTTTGTACTACCTACCCCTTTTTTCGATGCGAAAAATTGAAGGTTCATTTTTAACATGGAATTCACCTCCTGGATATTTACTTTATTTCAATATACTCGCTGTATTCTTCAGCCATTGATTGAAGAGATACTATCATCCCTTCAAGGAGGAGCTGAATTTTCTCGTGTGTGGCGTTTTCCAAACCAGTTGGAACACCACAGCGGAGAAAACCACCTTCCTCACCCATTTCGACGTCAAGCTCTACACCACATAAGGCAGCAATCGCATTGACGGACCCGAAAGAAATAGCTGAAGCTCCAGCGCAAACGAGATCATGGCCATACGGACCGGAGTCAGCATGTCCACTCATCGTAAAAGACTCAATCTGTAGATTAGCATTACGTTCAATAAGAACAGTGATCATCTCTACACCTTAAGCGTTGATCTTGTCGATAACTACTTTAGTGTAAGGTTGACGATGACCTTGCTTACGACGATAGTTTTTCTTAGCCTTCATCTTGTATACGATGATCTTCTTTTGACGACCGTGTTTTTCAACTTTAGCCGAAACAGTTGCGCCCTCTACTAAAGGAGCACCAACCTTCACATCGTTACCACCGATCATAAGTACTTTGTCAAAGCTAACAACATCACCAGCTTCAGCATCTAATTTCTCGATGTAGATTTCTTGACCTTCTTGAACCTTGATTTGTTTACCACCAGTTTCAATAATTGCGTACATACTTGCACCTCCTCATATACTCAGACTCGCCATTATAGGTAAGACTTATGCCTTTTAAAAACCTAATCTGCGCGGTTGTAGTTGTTTGGGTGCGACCAAATAACTAACAAGAGCTATTTTATCACAAATAAATTTAGCGTGTCAATTGATTCTTTCCATCGCTTAAGCTTTTTTCTTCAGTCTCTCAAGCTGTTTTGTTGCCTCCGCAACTTCTCCTACATAACGAATCGCATACGATTCTTCTGACATATGCTTATTAGGGGATAGAAAAATTCTGAAACCAACTGATTCTTCAAGTTGTTTCAACAGCTCCCCCTTTATCCCTGCTAGGACCGTTGACACAGAAGAGGGTAATTCCACAAGAATCGCTTCTTGGTCCATCCCTCTATATTCCCAAATCATTCGCTCGATCTTATACGCTTGCGCTTCGTCCGATAAAACCGTTCCTTGTTCTCGACAAGTAGGACAAGCTTTCGATAAACTCGCTTGAAGACTCTGCCTCACTTTTTTTCTCGTCAACTCGACCAGGCCTAAGCCAGTGAGACCGACAACATTTGTTTTGGTGCGATCGTACTTCAACCCTCTTTTGAATGCTTCTAGTACGTATTCACGATCTTCTTCACGCTTCATATCAATAAAATCAATAATAATAATGCCCGATGTATCTCGAAGCCTTAGTTGTCTAGCAATTTCCTTTGCTGCTTCCACATTCGTTTTACGAACAGTATCATGTAAGTCGGTTTTTCCAGTGAACTTCCCTGTATTCACATCGATTACGGTCAAAGCTTCGGTTTGATCAATAATCAGGTAAGCGCCATTTTTTAACCAAATCTGACGCCTAAGTGCTTTGTCTAGTTCTTTATCGATTCCATAAGCTGTAAAAATATTTTCTTTATCATGATATAAATGGACTTTATCATCCACATCAGCATAAGGTGCAAGTAAAGCTTTGAGGGTTTGATAGTCATCGGGGTTATCAATGATGATGTCATCAACCTGATCAAGAGAGAAATCTAACATCATTCTTTCAATCAATCCGGATCCTTGATGGATTAGAGCAGGTGCTTTCTTATCTTTGCTCTCTTTCCACACCTTTTGCCAGCTTGTTCGAAGAAAATGTAGATCGTGCTCAATAATCACCGCGTCTTTTCCTTCACATACGGTACGAATGATCATTCCTTCATTATCTTTTAATAGGGCTTCCCCAGTAGCTCTCCACCGTTCCCTTTCCTCATCAGACCCCATCCTCCGTGATACGCCTACATACCCACCTTCAGGCATGTAAACCGAATACTTTCCAGGGAGAGAGACCACACCCGATAGACGGGGTCCTTTTGTTCCAAAGCCTTCTTTTGTTACTTGGACAAGAAGCTCTTGACCTTTTGTTACAAATTCCGATATATTGCGTTGCTTCTTTATCTCTTCCTCTTCTTCTGATAAATAAAAAGATAAGAGATCATCTCTATATAGAAAACCATTCTTATCACGACCAATATCAATAAATGCCGCTTGCATCCCTGGTAGAACATTGACTACCCGTCCGATGTATACATTCCCGACAATGCGATTTTCAGTAGGGCGCTCAACCATCAATTCAACGACATGACCATTTTCAACAATCGCCGCTCTCCGCTCTCTTGTTACTGTATTAAAATAAATCTTTCTTTTCACTTGCCACCCCTCCTATTGCCTATTCACTCTTTCATTGTACCCTATCAGCAACTAGTATGCAGTTTTTCCTAATCATCAAAAAGAAGCTGCCATTTTATCAGCAGCTTCCCCTTACTTAATCATGATCTCTTTAAATGTAAGCTTCCATTGTTTTTTCCTAACCAGGGTATCTAACACTTTTTTCTCATCGATCGTCACTCGCTCTTTCGTTTTTGGGTCTAAATAGTGAAATTGATGAAGATAGCCTCTGTACATTTTTTTCATCCCATCCAATAAGAACATATTAGCCGTAACAGGAACTGATTTAAGTCCTACATCTTGAAGGTGAGTATCATAGGCCTGGGGTCTACCAAGTAAAAAGCGCATCATTCGATAATGTCTTTGCTTCCATTCTAAATAATGAACAATAGCTAAAAAGCTTAGTACTACCCATAAGTTCAAATGGAAGGGTAGAAGCAACACGCTTAAAGTCATCACCACTGCCAACACGCCCACAGAAGTGGACCACGATTTACGCAAAGCATAATGATAGGAATAATAATTCATATAAAGAAGTTGCACAAGCCTTCCACCGTCTAATGGTAAAATCGGCACTAAGTTAATGAGGAGAATCGTTGCGTTATGCCAGATAAACAATTCATGTGTGGTCTCGGACCAAATATTAAAATGGACGAGAAGGAAAGATAAACCGATCATCCAGAGATGTTGAAGAGGTCCTGATAGAATAACGATTAACTCTTCTTTTATAGGACGGTTCCCACTATCTTCAACCTCTGCTACTCCTCCAAAGGGAAGCAGTTCAATTTTATAAATGGTCCACTTAAAGTAATGAGCCGCAAGCGCGTGCCCCATCTCATGTATAAATACGATTGCAAAAACTAGCAGCACTTCACGAAAATAACCGGTCACAACCCCGATCCCTAATACGAACCAAAAGAAAGGGTTGATTTTCATTTTGCGAAGCAAGAACCAAATACTACTCAAAGGAAATCACATCACTTGGGTCAATATACTGATCTCCTTGTTTAAGAGCAAAGTAGTATACGCCTCTCCCTTCTTCATTAATCGAAACAGTCCCAATCTCATGACCAGCTTGTATATGATCATACATATTGACTTTAATATCTTCTAATAGTCCATAAACCGATTCAGTCCCATCATAATGTTGGACAACGACTGCTTTTCCAAGCTCCTCATCATCCACTCCACCTACCGTGATGACATAACCACCTTTTGCGGCTTCTACACTTATATCTACACTTGTTTCAATGTATACGCCTTTCCCATTCTGTTCAAAGCCTTCACTTATCACACCAGATGCCGGTACTGCATAGACCATTTCTGCTTCCGGTTCCTCTTCATTCAAATCGCCCAATGCGACATCATTTCGTTCAGGGAGAAGAGCAAGGGGTCTGCCAAATTGATTTTCATACCAATTGGCCACTGCTGCAAATTGAAATTCTTGTTCATAAGAACTTTTCACAAATTGCCTTGCCCCTTCAAATTGAGGAGCACCTGTTTTAAACATGATGGCGATGATCAGAAAAATACAGACGGCGACCATCGCTCGTATTAAGAAGAAATCTTGTCCCTTTTTAAGCGGAGGAGCACTACTTTTGTATGCCGTTGGTTCCATATAAAAGTCTAGCTCTTCTCTCGCTTCCTCATGTCTATTCATAAGCATAGGAGCCGACCTCTCTCTTTCGGCTACATTTCCTTTAATTTCTCTTCTTCTTGACTCAAAGCGTTTACGAACCTTATTTAATTCCTTGGACATGTCTCATTCCACCTTTATCGTGAACTTGTTACAATAACTATATGACTTGTCCGTTTTTGATATGACATAATCGGGAAGAGGAAATAAGGAAGGCTTCTATGGATAGACTAAGCGTTGAAGCGTACCAACCGATAAAAAGTATCACCTTACATAGTTCAATAGTGAAAAGGAGAGAATTACCTATGAGAAAGAGAAAAATTGGTCACTCTGATCTAGAAGTAAGTGAATTAGCTCTTGGCTGCATGTCACTTGGAACCGATCAAAATTACGCTACGCAACTGATTGATGCAGCTTTAGATGCCGGAATTAACTATTTTGATACGGCCGATCTATATGATAAAGGTTTGAACGAACAATTTGTAGGAAATGCAATCAAGCATCGCAGACAAGACCTGATTCTAGCAACAAAGGCCGGAAATCGTTTTGAGACAGATGAAGAAGGCTGGGAGTGGGATCCTTCTAAAAAACATATCAAAAAAGCAGTTAAAGATAGTCTGAACAGGCTACAGACTGACTATATCGACCTCTATCAATTACACGGAGGTACCATCGAGGATCATATTGATGAGACAATTGAAGCGTTTGAAGAGTTAAAGCAAGAAGGTGTCATAAGATATTATGGAATCTCCTCTATTAGACCAAACGTCATTAAAGAGTATGTTATACGTTCATCGATTGTCAGCGTGATGATGCAATATAGCTTACTAGACCGTAGACCGGAAGAGTGGTTTGACTTATTACAGTCAAATAATATCTCTGTTGTGGCAAGAGGTCCTCTTGCTAAAGGACTTTTAACGAGCAAGCCTCTAAGTGCTGCATCAGAATCGATACAAGAGAAGGGATATCTTGATTATTCATTTGAGGAATTAAAAACCTTGCAAGAACAATTAAAGACAAACAGCACTCTAAATCGTCCCTTATCAGAGCAAGCTATACATTATTGTCTTGCTCATGAGACCGTAGCGGCAGTCGTAGCAGGAGCCAGCAGCATCGAACAAATAGAGGATAATATAAGAGCCATTAACACTGAGTCGCTTACACGTGAACAAGTAGACTTTCTAAAATCAATAACAAAGGCCTCTACTTACGAACAACATCGCCAATAATAGAAAAGAAGGAAGGTTTCAGTGATAGAAACCTTCCTCCTTTTTATTTTGGTTGAAATCCTCTATCAACATGTTAACGATCTTTTAAAATCTCGCGCATTACATGACCAAGTTCCGGAACAATAATCCGGTCCATCGCCAACTTAACAGCTCCAGTTGACCCTGGCATTGAGAAAATGGCTTTACCATCACGAACTCCAGCAATTGCGCGACTAATAATGGCTGCTGTTCCCACATCTTCAACAAAGCTTAAGTACCTAAAGATCTCTCCGAAGCCTGGCATCTCTTTATCTAGACTATCACGAACCGCTTCATGTGTAGTGTCACGTAGGGCAATCCCCGTTCCACCGGTAATAAGTATCGCATCAATGTCAGCACGGCTCGCTGCGATTTTTAACCAGTGTTGAATTTGGCTGTATTCATCTCTCACAATCTGGTATTCCGTAACACTATGTCCGCCCTCTTCTAATAAATCACGAATCAGTTTAGCGCTTTTGTCAGTGTCATACGTTTTAGTATCTGAAACCGTTAATATCATGCATCGAACTAATGCTGGTGCTTCATTTTTATTTTCCTCTATCGGCATATTGAGCCCCCCTTAGATTAACAAAATAACTTTTCAATTATAATAACATAGATTTCCCACAGCAAAACCGCAGCCCTTGAGATGACGGGGATGCAGTATAAAAAGGAGGATTTAAGTAGGATATGTGAACTGAACGATTCTAATGAACAAGGGCGAGCGTATATAAAGAAATTTTCTCATATATAAGAAAATCATGTCTACTCGTCATCATGCATTAAAAGTGTTTACAGTAAATCCCATATGAGGCTTACTTTTTCCGAATAAATCAAACTTGAAGGTTTAGATAGTCGAAGCTGTAAAGGATAAGCATTGAGTGTCATAAGATAAGAATGGCCCCCATAAAAGTTGGGAGCCGCTTACGTTTAAGAACTTAATACGTTTAGTGATTCTCGGTTAAATGCTGGCAGGTCATCTGGAGTTCGGCTCGTGACTAAGTTACCACCACAAACAATAACCTCTTCATCATGAAGTTTTGCCCCAGCATTTTTTAAATCTACATGAATCGACTTAAATCCAGTCACATCGCGTCCATTTAATACTTCGGCTGTTATTAATAATTGTGGACCATGGCAGATCGCCATAATCGGCTTATCATTTGTTGCAAATTCCTTAGCAAATGCAACAAAGCGATCATCTCCACGAAGAATATCCGGAGAGAAACCACCTGGAATAAACAGCGCATCAAAATCACCTGCTGATACCTCGTCAATTCCTTTATCAATAGTTACGGTTTCTTCGTCATTCTTACCAGTAACCTTCGCGCCAGCTTCTTTTTCAATCGTGACTAGTTCATGACCTGCTTCACGAAAAGCATTTGCAGGATCCGTAAATTCCACATCTTCAAATAAATCCGTAATAACTACCGCAATCTTCTTACCCACGATTTATCACTCCTTTAGCTGATTCTAGTGATAGAATACCCTTTGCTCAGTAGCTTAAACATTTTACAATAGAAAAAAAGAAAACCATCTAAGAATACAGATGGTTTAACGCACACCGAAAAATTTCTTAATCTTAGCGAAGATTCCTTTTTCCTCTTCTAGAGACATTAATGGAACCGACTCTCCTAAAATACGTCTAGCAATATTGCGGTAGGCAATGGAGGCTTTGCTCCCAGTATGTAAGGCAATAGGTTCTCCTTTATTGGAGTACTTAATGACATCCTCATCATCCACAACAATTCCAATTAAATCAATAGCTAAAATGGAAGCAATCTCGTCCACATCGAGCATTTCTCCATTTTTCATCATATGTCCACGAATTCGATTGACGACAAGCTTCGGAGCTGATACGTCTTCTTGTTCAAGTAAACCAATAATTCGATCGGCATCACGTACAGCAGAAGTCTCAGGTGTTGTAACAACAATTGCTTTATCAGCACCTGCAACAGCATTTTTAAAGCCTTGCTCAATACCCGCTGGGCAATCAATTAGAACGTAATCATATTCTTGCTTCAATTCATTCACAATATGTTTCATTTGTTCTGGCTCAACAGAATGCTTATCTTTCGTTTGAGCAGCTGGTAGTAAGTACAAACATTCAAAACGTTTATCTTTAATGAGTGCTTGCTTTAACTTACAACGGCCTTCAACCACATCTACTAAATCATAAATGATGCGATTTTCGAGCCCCATGACAACATCAAGATTTCGAAGCCCGATGTCTGTATCAACTAAACAAACTTTCTTTCCTGAAAGCGCAAGGGAAGTACCGATGTTGGCAGTGGTCGTTGTTTTACCAACTCCACCTTTACCACTTGTAATGACTATTGCTTCTCCCATGCTCATGACCCCTTTCTATTCCACGCGTCATCCATCTATTATTTGTGAATCATTCTTTTGAAGCTCTGGACGATGATGGATCAATTGTTGAACCCTTTCTAATACGAAGGCTCCTGACTCATCATCTAGATGCGCACTCTCCATCGCTGCTTCTTTTTCATCCTCACCAAAATGGTGGATCTCCTTAGCAATTCTGAGTTGCGCGGGACTCATAAGTGCAGCTGAAATAACCGCGCGTGTGTCGCCTTCAAAGCCTGCATGTGCTACACCGCGCAAGGCACCCATCACAAAGATATTACCTGTGGCCATTACTGTACCGCTTGGATTCACATCTCCAACAAGCAAAAGGTCACCACGAACCTTTAATACTTGCCCGGAACGCACGACTCTCGTTAGTGTCACCACTTGAGACTCTTGTCGTAGCAGCTCAGCTTCTTGTTTTGTTAATACTTCTGAATGGATCTGTTCGATCGCAAGGTTACGACCTTCTGTAATAATCCTTGTAATTTCTTCTGACTGTTCCTCTGTTAAATACCGATGACCAACTTTCACATTCACTTTCACATCAGGTTCATCAGAGCCTTGATAGTGCTTAGTAGACAGTTTATCATACAATTCTTCTAGTAAACTATCATATGAACAGTGGTCATCTAATAGAAAAATCAGTCCATCTTTCGTTCCTTTTATCGTAACATGTTGTTTTTTCTGCGTCATTCAACGTTCACCTCAGACACACTCGCATTCGAAACCTGCCTCATTAACGTCTCAGGCAAAGTCATGAGTAAAAAGGCTCAAATCGGTGATTGATAGTTTAATTCAACATGTAAGGGGAAAATCCCTCTTTCACAACTAGATGTCTGTGAATTTTTTTAGAATTTGTCGATTTTACAAGTTATCTCTCACGTAGCCTTGAATGATGCTGAACATGCTCACAAAGCTTCTTGACTGGATAAAGCATCACAATCGCCCACGCTCCGTTTAATAGTAAGGTTGGCAGCAAACGTTCTATAACGAACGTGTAAGCTCCCATATCAGTGATTCCAATTAAACGAAATAAACCATACTGATAATAATCAAACAAAGCAACCGCAACAAGAGCAAGAAGTAGGGGCACGAGAATACTATCTTGAATTTGTTTATAAGATAGAGCAAATACATACCCTACTACTGCAAAACCAAATACATAAACTCCTAGTAATTCGGTATATACAACATCATAGATCACACCAAAACAAAGCGCATAAAGTAAACTTGTACTTCTTCCGGTGTAGATCCCAATAAAAACAAGGAAGACAACTAGAAATCGTGGCACCATTGTTAAATCAGAACCATAACGTTCAGGCATAAAAAATGGAAATAGACTACCTTCGATCACTAGAGTAAGTAAAAGCAGCGTTGGAAGATATGCACGACTCACTACAAATCCTCCTCCAATAACTCTGGGTCAATAGACGTACTTGTTCTCTCAATCACATAAACATAGTTTAATGAGTAGAAATCTGCTGTTGGCTTAATATAGACATTTTGAGTTAGTCCATACTCATCCGGCTCAGCTTCTACGACTTCGCCAATTAACAAACCTTCAGGATAGACGCCTCCAAGACCTGAGGTTGTAACCATTTGTTCTTCTTCAATTTCAGCCTCAATATCTAGCTTTCTCATTATGAGTAAGCCTCGATCTTCGTCATACCCTTCGATAAAGCCATTTAGAGTTTGATCGCCGATAATTTTAGCTGATACGCGGTTGGTACGATCATTATCAGATAATAATTGAACAAATGAACTGAATTGGCTTGTCCTCTTCACTTTCCCAATTAGTCCACCTTGGGAGTCAACAATCGCCATATTCGGTTCAATCCCGTGTTGTGATCCTCGATTGATTGCAATATAGTCACTCCAACGATCTGGATTACGATGAATGACCACAGCTGTTCGCATTAAATAATCACTTAAACTTTCTTCTAAATCGATCATGTCTCGCAGTGTTTCATTTTCATCACGAAGGAGATTACGTTCTACGGATATTTGGGCATATTCTTCAAGACGTGATTTTAAGAGTTTATTTTCCTCATACACGTTTCGAATATCAGAAACGCTCTCAAAGAAACCCGCCACAGAATGTGCGGGTTTTGAGAACATTGTCTGCACCCATCCAACCGTATCTCTCATAAATTGCTCTGGACGTGTTGTATTTTCACGATCAGATAACGAATAACCAATCAACGCCATCAAAATGATAATGCTGACAAGAAGGATAATTAATTTTTTGTTTGAGAAAAAGGATGGCATACTAGACACCTACTTACGATTTTCTATCAGAACGTGACGTTATTCCAGCTTTTGAACGGAATAAATGTAAATTTTCAAGAGCTCTGCCCGTCCCAATGGCCACGCAATCTAGAGGATTTTCCGCTACGATTACAGGCATGTTTGTTTCATCACTTAGCACACGATCTAGGTTGCGTAACAACGCCCCTCCACCAGTTAACACAATTCCGCGGTCAATAATATCAGCCGCAAGTTCTGGCGGTGATTGCTCAAGTGTATTTTTCACTGATTCAATAATCGTTGTTACTGTATCAGCTAATGCCTTAGAAATTTCTTCTGCTGTAACAGAAATGGTCTTTGGAAGGCCTGATACAAGGTCACGTCCACGAATGTCCATATCATCGACACCTTCAGGAGAACCTGCTGAACCGATTTCCATTTTCAATGTCTCTGCTGTACGCTCACCGATCATTAAGTTATACGTCTTTTTAACGTAATGAATGATCGCATCATCCATTTCATCACCAGCCACTCGAATCGATTGGCTTGTAACAATTCCACCAAGGGAAATAATTGCAACTTCAGTTGTACCCCCACCGATGTCTACGACCATACTACCTGTCGGCTCCCATACTGGAAGTTCTGCACCAATGGCCGCTGCAAAAGGCTCTTCTAATGTATAAGCCTCTTTAGCACCTGCTTGCTTCGTTGCATCTTCAACTGCACGCTTTTCAACGGCTGTAATCCCTGTTGGTACACATACCATAACAGATGGTTTACGCGTGAAGATCGAACGATTTTTAACTGTTTGACGGATGAAGTATTTAATCATTGTTGCCGTTGTATCAAAATCAGCAATGACCCCATCTTTCATCGGTCGAACAGCTACAATATTCCCAGGCGTACGCCCGATCATATTTTTCGCATCATTACCGACTGCTTCAATTGAACCTGTATCTGTACGAAGTGCAACAACCGAAGGCTCTCGCACCACAATTCCTTTTCCTTTCACATATACAAGCGTATTCGCTGTACCTAAGTCAATTCCTATATCTCTTGAAAACCCACCAAACATCTATGTATCTCCCTTCAGACTTATCTGAAATCATAACCTTTATTATATCGAACATTTGTCTAAAAAAATAGCCTTAAGTTCCCCACCACAAAATTTCCACCTTTTGTTTCATATGAAAGATGAGTCCTTCTACCAAAAAAGCTACCCATATCCCTATCATTCACTAAATAATATGCCCTTGCTCCTTTAAGCTAATAAATTGTCTATCACCGATAATAACATGATCTAAAAGCTCTACTCCGAGCACTTTCCCCGCTTCATTTAAACGCTTTGTGACTTCGATATCCTCCCGACTCGGCGTTGGATCTCCAGAAGGGTGATTATGCAAGCAAATAACGGAAGCAGCCGATCGTCTTAGAGCTTCTTTAAATACTTCACGAGGATGGACAATACTTGCATTCAAGCTACCAATGAACAAAGTATGCCGATGGAGAACATGATTCTTCGTATTGAGGTAAAGAGCGATAAAATGCTCTTGAGTAAGAAACCTCATATCCTCCATCACATAATTCGAAACGTCTTCAGGAGAGCGAATCACGTACTTCTCTTCCGTTGGCAACGTATGCATTCTTCTGCCAATCTCCATGACCGCCTGAATTTCAACTGCTTTGGCTATTCCAATGCCATTAATCTTACACAACTCTTCAATCGTAGCTGTTCTAAGTAAAGTAAGGCCATCAAATTCCACTAACAACTTCCCTGCAAGTTGTAGAGCTGACTCTTTTTTCGTTCCACTCCTTAGCAGAATCGCCAAGATTTCTTTGTTTGTTAACGCTTTGGCCCCTTCTTTTAACAATCGTTCACGAGGCCTTTCCTGTGCTGGAATATCTCGAATTAAGAGGGTGGGTAGGGTCAATTCGGATTCTCCTTTCAGTGTAGAGGATATGGGGGATGTCAATGTACAATCTCTTATTGAATCGTTGGGTAAATATGAAACGCTTGTAGTTCTCGCATCGTCTTCGCTAAAGGGAGTCCTACGACATTGTTGTAATCACCAGAAATAGATTGAACTAGGTACGCACCAAAGCCTTGAATACCATAGCTTCCTGCCTTATCAAACGGCTCACCTGTTTGTAAGTATTGTTCAATTTCTTCGCTAGTAAGAGGATAAAAATGCACAACCGTTTCCTCAAAAAAGGTTATGGTTTCACCTTTTTCAGAAATCGCCACACCTGTTAAAACAGAATGGTCGCGATCAGATAATCGTTGTAGCATCTCTCTTGCCTCGTTTTGATCTTTTGGTTTACCTAAGATTTGATCATTACACACAACAATCGTATCTGAACCTAATACAACGGCATCTTGATTTGTTTTTGCCACTGCTTCAGCTTTTTGACGCGCTAGTTCGCAAACGACTTCACTTGGGGTTAAATGCGGTTCGACGATTTCGTCTATATCACTTGTTTGAATAGAGAATGTGTAGCGTGCTTGCTGGAGAAGTTCTTTTCGTCTGGGGGAACCAGAGGCTAAAATAAAGGATTTCATGAAGGGTCACCTCAACAATGTTTTTCTTCATTGTACAAGGTTACATTAAGAATACCAAATAATGACTAGTGAAACAAATGATATTCAGAATATTTTAAATAAAAAAGTCTGCAGAGAAGATGCTTCCTTCTTTGCAGACTTCCACTTCATATTAGTAAAGTGCCACTACTTGCTCATAAGCTACTAGTACCCGTAACAAAGACTGTTGAGCTTTCCACAGTTCTTTTGTGTCCTGTGTATCAACGTAGGAGGCAATATGCTTACTCGCCCCGTCAAGCTCGCTACCCATGAGGAGGGTTGATGGTTGAGCAGACTCTGGAACCTCAGCAATTGCCGATTCACGCTTTTGTTGAAGTTCTCCAAGCTGCTGCTTTATATGTTCAACTTGTTCAACAGAAACGCCCCCACCTTTTGCTAGCCCGTCTGTTGTTAGTTTCAACATTCCATAAAAAGTCGTAAAAGAATCAGAATACCACTCAATCGCAGCCTCACTAGCATTCGTCACCTCAGCTCCGCTCACTTGATACGTTTTTAAATACGTATCTTGACCTTGCGCTTCTACAACCGCAGCTAGAGAGCTCGCCTCTGCCCGCTCAGCCCCTACTCCTACAAATAAGTAAGTCGGGTCTGTTGTATCGGTTAAAACAGCAGCTAGTCCACTCGCTTGAAATTGCTCTGCCATCTCTTTCCCTTTTTCCACAGTTGAAAATGCCCCGCCTTGAATCACTTCTACTGCTAACGATGGCATAGCTGAGCTCGTTGATTGAAAGGTTGGGATCGCACCAGTCGTTGCTTCTTGTGGTGCATTTCCCGCCGACTCCCCACCACCTGTAAATACATTTAACACAACAAGTCCAAAGCTTACACCGACAATAATGGCCGAAAGTATAATAGCAATTGGCATAAATGAAAAAGATGAAAACGAAGGTAGCGATGGCATTGAAAACGAAAAGGATGTCGTTGATTTCTTTTTACGATTGACCGGAAGTTTTGGCCCACTCTCTCTATTGCCATCATCCCAAAATGGCATCTTCCTTTTTTCTCGCTCAGTATGAACTGTATTGAAGTCAATCACATTATCAGGTTGTGGAATGGAGACACCCTCTATTACTTCATCATCCGCTCGCTCATCACGTGCCGCTGTAATCTCATCTTTTGATTCATTAAATACCTTTTCCTCCCCGTTTAAACGGATCGAAATTGTGCGCTTGTCCCTATCCATCGTAGCACCTCTCTCCTCTCAACACGTTCTTACTTCTAGTCTATTAACTAAAGGGGAATGATAGAACGAGAGAATAAAAAAACATCCTAGTAAATGGTATAAAAAGAGACGAAGATAAAAGATTCTTCGTCTACTGATTGTAAAGTGGTGAGCTCTTGTTTGCTGGCTTCGGATACTCTACTTGAGGAAGCTCCTCTTCAAGTTGTTCATCATCACTCGGGAAATAAAATGCAGACACAACCATCATAAATTCCAACGACTCCTGTTCATCCTCAACGAGCACCCGCTCTTTTGGTGCCACATACGAAATAGAATCGATGCTTAGCATTCGATCATTACGATCTAGTTCTTCTGCAAAACGAGCTAACCCTGTATATTCATTTGTTTTCATCCGAATCATAAAACGAATGACTTCCACATCTTCAATCGCCGCACTTGAGGTAACGGGCTCAGATGCCTCTGTTTCAACTTCTTCCTGAGGATCTACTTCAATAAAGTCCTCAACTTCCTCATCCGGCTGTTCCTCTTGCTCCACTTCTACCGTGCTAGAGGGTGAAAATGTAGAAAAACCATCTTCTACTTCGGCCTGAACATCAATTGAGAGAATGTATACATCTGCAATCCCCTCCGCACGAGCAAACGTAAGTAATAATTGGTCTACTAAGGGACGAACGGGTAGTTGGCGTTGTGCAAACATACTTGATTCAATGATTTCCATTGGTTGTGATTCAACCTGCTGCTGAATTCCCGCTAACTGAGATTGCTCATACTCCAGCTGCTCTATGGCCTCTTGCCTTTCCAGTTGCATCGGCTTGACCATACTCATAAACAACCAGATCAGACAACCGACAAGAAGAAAAGCACCGGCCATGAACCATACTTTTTTATTTACCATCATCTCATTCATTGATTCTCACCTAATGACTGGGCGTACTCTCGGTCTAATAGTAAATCAAAGCTTGCTATATAACGTGACTTCACTTCATCAAAATCAATCTCATACTCCTCGTCATCCATCATCTCATGAGCATCAATGATCGATAATCTCACAGCATCTACAAGCTCACTACTGTCAAGAGCTTCGTAATATTGCGCGATTTCCTCTAGTCGATCAAAGCTTATATCAAATTGGACATCTTCTGGTTGCGTATAAGAAAAATGACTGATAAACCCACGTTCAGGTAGCTGACTGACTAAAAAATCAACAACCAAGGAAGCAGGTATAATATGGGATTCGAGCAGCACAACGGCTTGCTCGATTTGATCTAAATTTGAGAACTCTACGCCTGTTAACTCTTGTGTAACAATGGCTGCTTCCACTTGAACGTCATAAGCCTCTTGCTTGATCTCCTCTATTTCAGAGCTTATGTGACGTTGATAGAGAAACGTACTAGCAATAGCAAGGAAGACCAAAAAAACGAACCCTCCAACATAGAGAATGCTTGTATAATTTTTCCGCGGTTTCTCTGGTAATAAATTTATTTCTACAAGCATTATCCGTACACCTCTTTTTTCAAGGCAAGTCCTACAGCATCATAGTAGCGAGGCGGAGGATCTTGTTTTGTATGTTGTTCAATTGAGGTGACCTTTAATGTGAATAGTTGTTGGAACGTCTGTTGAAATTGTAAAAGATGCGGATGATCTCCACAAAGTAACATTTGCGAGATTTCCCCTTCCCCTTTTAACACATTAAATTGATAGAAGTTAATCACTTTTTCGATTTCACGATAAAGTTCTTGAACCTGCTCATCGAGTTGTTCTTCCTTTTGCGACCATATGAGTTGCGTACCTTCAGCGTGTTCTTTTTGAACCCAGCCTTCACGGTCCATGTCGGGTACAACCGTACTCAAGAACAACGGATGATGATCTTTGAAGATCGTAATCGTTGTTAATAATGTATCCACTTGCACTTGGATGAGGTATGCCTCGCTCGCTGTGTGGTCAAGTTCATAAAACAATCGATAGGCAGCCAATGTTGAAAGTTCAGCCGCATTCGGTTTTAAGTGGACGTCTGCAAATGCATCAAGGTACTGATGTAAAATCGATTCTCTCGAGGCAAAAAGCAGGACCTCTTTTTGACCATTCTTTAAGCCAATGACTTTATAATCAAAGATGGGATCATCGAACGGCAGCAATAAGCTTTCTCCTAAATCCAAATAAAGCTGGCCTTTCACCTCATCATCAGGGATCGTTCCATCAATTAAATGAGTACGAACAATCGTATGTTGACTCGGCAAGCAAAATTGAACCGACTGCCGCTTTAATTTCCAATTTTCTACACACTCTGACAAGATTGTTAGATATGTAGCTTCATCTTCAATTTGACCATTGACGATGACTCCAGGAGGTAAATAACGCTCCTGTATATTCGTAATCGTATGTAACTCTGGTTGCTTGCTACTTATATAGCGAATGACGTGGTCCTTGATGATCAGCGCATGTCGCTTTTGTTTTACTTGTTGAAATAGGTTCATCTTCATTCACCATTTCTATTAAAATGACATCCGTTATGTCTAGTTTACTATAAGAAAACACCTATGTACCATTTTACTAGAGAGTTTCCAAAAAAATAAGCGGTAATCGTTCCAAGCACGATAAAAGGCCCAAACGGGATCGGCTTTCCTCGCTTCACTTTGCCAAGCAACATGCCAACTCCAGCAATGATTGTTCCATAGAAACAGGAAAAAAAGAAGGCGAGTAAGACATTTTGCCAACCAAGCACTAAGCCTAGCAATGCAAACAATTTAATATCTCCACCACCCATACCACCTTTACTGACTATTGCAATAAGCAGCAGTAAGCCAAAGCCAACTCCCGCACCAATTAATGCATCCCACCAAGGAGCAAGCGGTGCAATCGTTAAACGAAGCAAAATATATAATGGGGCAAAGAACAGCAAAATTTTATTTGGAATCAGCATATAGCGTATATCGCTAACAAAAATAATGGCAAGAAGTGAGATAAGAAGGAAGGCAACAACCAGTTCATATGACCAGCCGACAACGAGATAAGCTAGTACAAACGCAATCCCGGTCATAAGCTCGATAAACGGATAGAGAGGCGAAATCCTCGTCCCGCAGCCCCGACATTTCCCCTTTTGAAAGAGGAAAGAGAAAACAGGAATTAACTCTCTCGTCGCTAAATCACGATCACAGGTCGTACAATGCGAGCGGGGTGCAACAATTGATTCCCCCACCGGCACACGTAAGCCAACCACATTAAAAAAAGACCCAAAAGTCAAGCCGAACACAAATAAATAGATCATAAACAACCAATCAATCATAACGGCCTCCTAGGGGGTAGTGGTATTTATGTAGTGAAAAAGCCTATCGGGTGGGATAGGCTTTGCAGTATTTTGTTATTAATTAGATGGCTCGTAACAAGCGCCACGACCTTCATTTGATAAATCTGTTGCATTGATTGGTTCGGCATTTCCATCACTATCATATCCTACATCACATTTACCGTCTTCAAAACTTAAGCTAATTTTGGGAACTGTTTCATCAAAGCTAACTGTATAATCCACTGCACCGTTTCCCCAAGGATTTGTAATGTCCTCATGATACTCAGAAATTCCTGAACCATTTAAAACTGGAGTAGCAGTTTCCCCACCACTTGCCGCATACAACCTCGCCGCACTCAACACTTGCTGGGCATTGGAAATCGCAGCATCTTTCTTACTGTTTTCAATAATTCCGCCGATACTCGGTACAGCGATTGCTGCGATAATTCCTAGGATGACGACAACGGCTAGTAGCTCAACTAATGTTAAACCCTTTTCATTTTTCGTGTGTTTAAACCATTTTCTCATTTGTTTGTTCCTCCGTTTGAATGTAACTTTCCTTTTTCCGTGACAAAGAGTGACTTTAAAACTACTAAAAAACCAATCTTGCATGCGTACATTACAAAATCGGCCGGTTGCACTAGTTGCTCCAAACTACCCAAGTGCCCATGTAAAGATAGTTGTTCATAGCTTTCCATATTCGATTACGCATAAAAGTAATGCCTAATTAACTAGTCTATTGGTTCTACTGAAAGTTTACTGGTAAAGCTTTCATTTGTCTAGCAAAATTTACTAACCTACCGCATCAAAAATTTCAAACATCGGAATGGCAATTGCCGCGACAATGATACCGACTACGAACGCAAGTATCACGATCATTAGCGGCTCAATTAATGACTTTATTTGGTCGGTTCCAGCCTCAACTTCTGACTCATAAAAGTCCGCCACCTTATCAAGCATCGTATCAAGCGACCCTGTTTTTTCCCCGACGGCAATCATTTGTGTCACTAAAGGAGGGAATACCCAATGCTTATGCATCGGTGCGGCAATTGATTCACCCCGTTCAAGGGAATTTCGTGACTCTTTAATGACGCGTGCAATCACTTCATTTCCTACAATACGTTCGACAATCGAGACGGCTTGCAAGACCGGAACAGAACTAGCGAATAAAGAACTTAACGTCCGCGTCATTCTAGCTAGGGCAGCTTTTTGCAAGAGCTTCCCGAAAATCGGCACTCGTAAAATAAAGAGATCTCGATAGTAACGCAACTCTGCTCGTTCATTTACCATTCGTAGAAAGACGCTAAACAGGATAACGACGAACGGAAGCATCCACCATATTCGACTAAAGAACTCCCCCGCTTGTAAGACGAATAATGTAATCAGAGGCAACTCCGAATCAAAGCTAGTAAACATATCTGCAAATGTCGGCACCACATAAGATAGTAAGAAAATGACGATGATGATGGCCACAAAGCCAACAACGAGTGGATATGACATGGCTGACATCACTTTTTGCTTTGTTTTATGCTGCTTCTCATAATAGCTTGCGAGCCTTTCTAGAATGTCATCAAGATTCCCGCCAAGCTCTCCTGCTTTTGCCATATTGACGAAAAGGGGTGGGAACACTTTTTTTTGGTTTTCAGCAGCAAAAGAAAATGGGTTCCCTGCTCGTAGTTCTTCTTCTACTTCAAATAAAGCAGACTTTAGCTTTTTACTCGTTGTCTGATCCCGTAAAATGACGGTTGCATCGACGACGGAGATTCCCGCTTTCAATAAGGTCGCGAATTGTCTCAAATAAATCACAAAGTCTTGCGAACGTACTCCTTTTCCACCTAGTAATATGTCCCGATCAAGAAGACTAGTCGATTCTCCAAGTGAGCGAACCACAATCCCGTCTTCACGAAGCAACAGACGTGCTTGTTTTTCGGAAGGCGCTTTGACCTTGCCATTTTTCACTTGTCCTTTTCGGTCACGTCCAGTGTATCTATAAATAGCCATTTAGATCCCACTCTCATTCAAATACGCACTTACACTTTCATACGCGACAACTCCTGTTTCAATTAGCTCTTTAATCGACATTTCAAGCGTATGCATCCCACTTGAGCGACTCGTTTGCATGACACTTGGAATTTGATGGATCTTTTCATTTCGGATCAAGTTTTTCACAGCTGAATTATTAACAAGGATTTCGGTAGCCGCTCGTCTTCCCTTTCCATCAGCTGTTTTAAACAAACGTTGGGAAACAACCGCACCTAATACTGAAGCAAGTTGAATCCGTACTTGTGGCTGTTGTTCAGGAGGAAACACATCAATGACACGATCAATCGTTGCTGGTGCATCAGTCGTATGGAGTGTTCCAAGTACCAGATGGCCTGTTTCAGCAGCCGTAATCGCAATCGAGATCGTTTCCAAATCTCTCATTTCCCCTACTAAAATAATATCTGGATCTTGTCTTAAGCAGCCTCGTAAACCATTCGCAAAGTTTTGTGTGTCAAAGCCGACTTCTCGTTGATTAATAATTGAGCGTTTATGCTTATGTAAATACTCAATTGGGTCTTCAAGCGTAATAATATGCTTATTTGTTTGTTCATTAATTTCATTAATCATCGCGGCAAGTGTCGTTGATTTCCCGCTTCCCGTAGGTCCAGTAACAAGCACTAACCCTTGAGGTTTTTGGGCAATTTCTTTTAAAACACTCGGCATAATCAACTCATCTAACGTCGGAATTTTCGTTGGGACGACTCGAATGGCGAGACAGACACAGGAGCGTTGAAAGTATGCATTGATACGAAAGCGCGACACCCGTGGGATGCCATGAGAGAAATCCAATTCACCTCTTTTTTGAAAAACCTTCCAAAGGTCATCTGATAAAACCGCTCTTGCCATCGTTTCAGTATCGACTGGCTTTAACATCTCTTCTCCGTGGTGCCTCAATTCTCCATTAATACGTAGAATAGGAGGAACCCCCACCGTCAAGTGGATATCTGATGCACCGAGTTCAAATGCTTCAACTAGTAAGGCCTCTAATCTCTCTTTCATGCTACCCCTCCACTACTCATCCATCGCCACACGTAAAACTTCTTCCACTGTGGTCAATCCTTGCTTCACTTTCAATAACCCGTCATCTACTAAAAAGATCATCCCTTGTTGCATCGCAAAGTGGCGAATGGCACTCATTGATTTATTATTCATCATCATTTGGCGAATATCATCGGTGACAACGAGCACTTCTTGAATAGCCAAGCGACCTTTATATCCAGTTGCATTACAAGTTGGGCATCCACTACCTCGGCAAACGTTTGATGGCTTGATGCCACGTTTCTCAAATAAATTCCTCTCCATCTCCGTCGGCTCATGCCAGATCGCACAGTCTTTACATATTTTCCGGACAAGACGTTGTGCCACTACACCTGACAAGGACGAAACGACAAGATAAGGCTCAATCCCCATATCAATCAATCGAGGAATCGTTGCGATCGCGCTGTTTGTATGTAACGTACTTAAAACGAGATGTCCTGTAAGCGATGCGCGGATGGCAATTTCAGCTGTCTCGGTATCTCTTATTTCCCCAACCATAACAATGTTTGGATCTTGCCTTAGTACCGAGCGTAAACCAGCTGCAAATGTCAGTCCTACTTGCGCATTCACTTGAACTTGATTAATCCCTTCGATTTGGTATTCCACAGGGTCTTCAATCGTTATAATGTTCACCTGCTCGGTATGGACATGATTTAAAGCAGCATATAGAGTAGAAGATTTACCCGAACCAGTGGGGCCTGTAATTAAAATGAGTCCAGATGGTTGTTCGATCATTTTTAGAAAACGCTGATGATTAATTTTATTAAACCCTAGCTGTGATAGCTTGTTTAAAGTACTCCCTAAATCTAGAATACGAATCACCACTTTTTCACCGTACATAGTGGGAAGCGTTGAGATCCGTAAGTCGATTGGGGTCATTTGGATTGATGTTTTAATGCGACCATCTTGTGGCAAACGAGTCTCTGTAATATTTAAATTCGCCATAATCTTCAATCTAGCAACAAGTGAATTTTGAATTCGCCTAGGATACACTCGTTCTGTCTTTAACACGCCATCCACACGGTATCTGATAATGATTTTCTTTTCCATCGGATCAATGTGTATATCACTTGCTTTTTGTACAAGTCCAGCTTGGAGGATTTGATTCACCAATTTAATGACCGGAGCATCTTCTTCATTTCCATCAGCTGGGTTAGCATTCGCTAACGCTTCAAGTTCCTTGTCATCGAGTTGCGATTGTAAAAAAGCATCATCAAGCTGATAATGTCGCTCGATCGCTTGATGAATCTCATCTCTTGTTGCAATGGCTGCCTCAATTTGAAAGCCTGTTGACATCCGCAAATCATCAATAGCAAAATAGTCCATCGGATCAGCCATCGCTACATAAAGGAGGTTTCCCTCTTTTTTCAATGGAATCACTTCATTACGGAGAGCAAATTCTTTAGGAACCATTTTCATTAAAGACGTATCAATTGGGTATCGATAAAGGCTTATTTGTTTGATCCCTAATTGTACCTCAAGCGCTTCGATTAACTGTGACTCTGATATATAATTCCACTCAAGCAAGGCATCGCCAAGCTTTTGCCCTTCTTTTTTGGTCGCTAAAGCGGTTTCTAACTGCTCTTCTGTTAAGAATCCAGCATCTAACAATAAATCCCCTATACGCTTACGTGCTCTCGCCATAACGCTTCACCTCTACTCCTCTCCTTTAACAGGTGGTTCAATTGTTTCGTTATAATCATCTAGAGATGGATTCGGTTCCCAAGTTTGTCCGGGGATGCCACCTACCCCATCTTGAGATCCGTTACCGATCGTTCCCCCTTGACCACCTGTTGAATTGCTTCGGTCGTACGGATAAGTAGGATACTCTCCTCCAGTTGATGGATCTATACCCGGGGTTGCACCTGGCGATGGACTTGGTAGGGTCCCTGGTGCTGCCCCCGGAGCTCCTGGATTTGTTCCTGGTGGGACTTGTGGATAAGACCATGGTGGCACTACTGGTTGGTTAGGGTCTGTTGGTTCAAATATAGGATCATATCCACCAACAGGGTTCTGCTCTTCCTCCGTAGCTGGTTGCTCTTGTAAACTCCACTCTTCAATCTTGTGCTGAGGTGGGTAGTAATCAATTCCAATGTTTTTCTTGACGATGACCTCTCCATCAAGCGATCGTTCAATATGGTAGACATGAGCTGAGTAGCCCATTTCTCCCTCAATCATTACTTGCTTATCTCCTATTCGACGAGTTGGTGAGAAATGAACAATCGTACGTGGATGAATCTCTTCTATTTTTTCTACAGTTAATTGATACTCATGAATAAACGGCTTCCCAATTAATGCTAATACTAAGCGATCCCCACTATAGCTAGCTGAGAGCTCATATGTATAGTGATTCGGATTATATGCTTTAAAATCCATTGAGCTAGGAGAAACACTCGCTGCATAACCTGCCGTCGTATAAGCTGGTAATGTTAAACCAATATGACGCTCAATAACTTGAATATTCGTTTGCCCAAATAACTGAAATAATCCAGTTGCGAGTCCATCAAGTCCGTTGCTATCCAAGAGTGGTTGCCTATTTTCTCGAAGTGCATCTTGTAATGAAAATAATGACCTCGCTTCTACCTGATATCCGTCCAATGCTTCAGCCCATTGTGGCAAATACATTGAGGATACCGGACCTAGTTCAACAGAGGATACCGATATCTCCTCAAGCTGATATGCCGGTAGAAATTGTTCACTAACATCGATTAATAGACGCTTTGACGAAAGAGTGTTCACTTTGCTTGTTAGGTCCTCTGCAAAAAGCGCATAATCAACCCATTCTGCAACTTGATAGCGAGCCAACGAGTGAACCGCATCACGCAGACGTTGCTCGTTTACAGTCGCACCTAGCTCAACATTGCGAGAACTCGACGCTTCTTGTAGGGCTTGATCAATCTCAAACTGAATTACATTACTAGGAAGGGTGGCTGTTTCTTCAAATAAATGAAGAGAAAGACTTGCTTGTTCATGCCAGGTTCGGATCGCCTCTTCAAGTTCTATTCTAGCTTCAGCTTCATTCATGCCGGCGACCGATACACCAGCAATTTCTGTACCTGTTTCATATGCACCACTTTTCCCTCCTAATCCCCCTAGGGCTGCCATTCCTCCTAAAGTGATACTAAATAAAAAAGCTGAGCATCCAAACAAAAGCAGAAATGAACGCATTAATGGTTGCTGCATCAACATCCGTCAGTCCTTTTTATCATCAATTTCTAATTCTTCAAATAAGCGTTTCCTAACTGCGGCAACATCTTCAACGTCTTCACTAGCACGAGGAGCTTCGAACTGCTCCTCACGTATATGGACCTTGCCACTTTGTTGGTCCTCTGTGCCTTTGTCTTCTTCCATCCAATCGACTTTGGGAGGAATACGTACAGGAAGATCTTCATTGACCTCATCGTCATCTTCTTCTATCTCCAATCTTAATCGACTAACTCCTGATCTCTCTGAACTCTCTTCTATTTCTTCACCTAACATTTGTTTGGGACGGCTTTGAAAATAATCAAGCAGCTCTTCTTCATTGTCAGGTTGGAGGGCTTCCTCACCCTTTTCAACCTCAGCAATTTCTTCATGTTCTTTTATCTGACTAAGGTCCGATTTAAAAGCATTTTCTTCTATCATTTCAGCAATCTGCTCCTCAACCTTTAATGCCTCTACTGATAATTCGTCACTTAAAGGTTGGTCTTCTATACTAGATTCATCTGCGGTAGTTGCAGCAAGTGGGGCTACCTCGTACTGTTGCTCATGATTCTCTGAGTCCTCCACTGGTCCTTCATACTCAAATTGCTTACTAAATACGACAACAAATAGTAAAAAGAGACCACAGAAAGCAAGTGTAGCGATTTGCCACGTATAAAGAATGGATAATAACAAAGTTAAAAGTACAAGCAAACTAGAAATACAAACGGCTTGCATGCGTTGTTTTAATGGGATTTGGAGGGGAACCTTTCGCAACAACACGACTAAAAGAACTGTCCCGATCGCCAACATTAATAGAGGATACATGTTGTTTCTAAGTCTCCTTCTAATCTAGTAAACATCAGACATACTTACTAGACCAATCATCTTTTCTTCTTGTATTAGCTGACTATCATACTATGATGATGGTCACCCAATCTCCTTACTGTAGATGATATGGCAACAACTACAACCTAGCAAGAGAAATATCAAAAAATAGAAAAATGATCACAAAATGTCGCACGCTCAATATTTTTCTAAAAAAAAAAATCCACCTCTTATGTTTAGAAGTGGGGAATCTTTTTCATCTCGTTAAATGATGCAACTTTATCACGACCCTGCTGCTTCGCTCCGTTATACATCGCACGGTCAGCTTTGCGAATGAGCGTTACTGCATCATCCATATTGTTCTCTTCATTTATACTAGAAGTCGCTACCCCAATACTAGCAGTAACAATGATCTCGATTTCTCTTGCATCAGTGAGGTCATCTTGAATCACAAATGGATGTGTTCGGAGCTCATCCCAAATATCTCTCGCCACAAAAGTCGCCTCTTCTTCAGTCGTATTCGGTAAGAGAATGACAAACTCTTCTCCCCCATATCTGGCTACTACCCCATCAATCGGCGTAAGTCGTTTGAGCCGATCTGCTACTCCACACAAGACATCATTGCCACTTTGATGACCATATGTATCATTAACTTTCTTGAAGTGATCGAGGTCTAGTAAAATGAGTGAGACTGGTTGTTCTTTTTCTTGATTAATAGTCGCTTTTAATCGCTCCTCAAAATACCTAAAGTTGAACAGGTTTGTTAAGGGACAGTGTTCACTTTGTTGCTTTGTTTTCTCGAAGCTTTTCACATTGGTAAGTGCAATTGAAAGCATATTAGCCATAATTTCTAATATCATGATTTGATTACCACGAAAGGATCTTTGCTTTAACGATGTAATCGTTAAAAGACCGACTATTTCTTGCTTTCGTCTCAATGGAATGGCAATAATCGACTCTAAGTTTTGCGGTAATTCCTTACCAAGCTTGCCCCATTCCTTACGTGCTCCAGCTACCATTAAAGAGTTCGATTCTAGCGCGTATCGACTATAAGATTCTCCGTTTCGTAATTGAAGGTGAACAGTTGCTCCTTTTTGATCCTCTGCATACAAAAGAGCTACTTTTTCATTATTCACCTCATATAGAAGAAGTTGATTCCAATTGAAAAATGCATTCAGCTTAAGTGACAATTGCTCAAATAATTCTTCACGGGTCAAGCAAGCATTTAATTCATAACCAAACTTCGTCACTTCTTTAAGTAAGTGATTCGTAATCGTACTTTGATTATAAAGTTGTAGCACAATCGTAATTCCAATAAAGGTTAATCCTGCAAAGCCGATCGCATTAATGCCCATTTGTTCATATGAAATGATTAAAATAATGGTTAAAGGAAAGAAAAGCGCTGCAGTCGCTAATTCGATTAATACCCCTTTAAAAAATTGTTGTCGTTTTAGCGCAAATAAATATCGTCTTACAAGATAAATGAGGAAATGGTTTGCAACTAAGAAAGTAAGCACATACGCAATAAGTGCTGCAAAATCATTATAGGTTGCTAATGTAGTCGGTTGATTCGTTTGGCCACCAAACAGAAAAAAAACACATGCAGCGAGTAGTGAGGTCAATAAAAAAATAAGCGAATTTAATGGTATTCGATAGAAGTTGGTTTTATTCAAACCTGTTGCATACAATGCTCCAAAAAGCACAAACTGCGTCACCAGTAATTCAAGTACTAATCCGAATTTCAAGAAAATAACAAGCGTTACCCATTGAAAGACCGTAATCATATGGGTTCTATATTTAATTGGCATGACAGCAGTTAAGGTCGTGAGGGCGGCAAAGGCGAACAGGTCCACTAGGATAAACTCGTAGCTATTGGATCTTGTGATTAATAAAGCAATTAACATCATTAGTACAACAACCCAACTAAACCAAAGAATACGTTCAGTACCGTTCTTCACACCTTCACCCCCACTTCCTATCCTTACTGACTAACCTCATACTTTAATCGTTGATCTCAACCATTTTCTCACTTCTGAAACAAAGTAAAGAGAACCAGAAACAACAATAATGTCATCTGTAGTGTGATTCAACTGAGCATCTAAGACTGCTTTTCTCCAGTCTGAAACGGCTACCTTCTCTTGTACTTCAGCTTGGTTGAATAGGTCGACCTCAGATGCAGCTCGAAAGAAATCAAACGTTGTAAATGTAAATATTGCGTTAAGTTGTAAAAATGGGTGAAGAAGCTTTTGCATCTCTTTTTCTTTTGTAGCTGCCATTATGATTCGATAGCGTTTGTCAGGATAATGCGCACCTAGCGTGGCAGCAAGTGCACTCATTCCCTCTTCATTATGGGCTCCATCCAAAATAATAGTTGGGTCCTTTTGCACGATTTCAAATCGCCCTGCCCAACTCGTTTTTTGTAATCCCACTAAGCATGCTTCCTCTGTATATTTCACATGCCCCAGTTGTTTTAACGTACTCATAGCGGCAATAGCAAGCGATGCATTTTCCCGTTGGTGATCTCCAGCCATATGAATCGTACAAGTCTCAAACGTTTCTTCAATTGATTGGAACGTAAAAAGTTGACTTGTTTCATTACGAGTGAGCAACGTTTGCTCAAAATCAACTCCACGTTGCTTAAATTGAGCCTTGCAATGATCTGCTTTGTCTTTTATCACACTCTGTGCCTCTGCTTGAGATACTCCTGAGATCACAGGTGTTCCGTTTTTGATAATACCAGCTTTTTCAAAGGCAATTTCTTCAAGAGACTCCCCTAAAATATGCATATGATCTCGACCGATAGACGTAATGATCGAGAGTATCGGATCAATGACATTGGTTGAATCCAATCTACCTCCAAGACCTACTTCAACTATTACGAAGTCAGGCTTTGTCATCGTAGCAAAGTATAAGAAGCCAATCGTCGTGATGACTTCAAATTCAGTCGGTGACCCAAGGTCCGATTTTGCTAATTCATCAACAAGAGGTTTCACCTTATTTGCACAATCTACAAGATCTTCACTTGAAATAGGCTCCCCGTTAAGTGATACTCTTTCTTCAAAACATTCAATGTATGGTGAAGTGAAGGTCCCAACATCATAGCCGTTCGCCTCAAGCATATGGCGTAAGTAGCTTACCGTTGAACCTTTTCCGTTTGTTCCGCCTATATGGATCATTGAAAGCTTCTTTTCCGGATGATCAAGTCGCTCTAACATCCACTCCATCCGCTTTAAACCAGGCTTTATTCCAAATGGTAATAGGCTATGAATCCAATCAATCGCCTCTTCTACAGTCTTCATCCGTACAACCCCTCATGGCACAAAATCATGCCTTTAATATCATTCTATTATTATAGCGATGATTCCTCTCATAATTCAATGAAAGTCAGTCTATATCAAATAATTACCTCCATAAAAAAAGAAGAAGTGCTGCGTTCGACATCTTCTTCTACTCTGTTTCTTATTCATTTTCGTTTAATACAACCTCATATTCCTCTCTACCTGTTAACTCATATAATTGCTCGACATATCCCTTCATCACTCGGCGAATCTCTCCATTATCATCACCTTCTATTTCTTTCTTATGTTCGAGTAGTTTCGTTGCCATAATGAGCGCATGTTCTTGTTCAATCCCTTCTCGTTGCTCAATGTCACGCTGATAAGAAGACAAAGCTTGATCTACTTTCTTGCGAAGAAGCAATTGGTCAGCGGGTGTGAGCGTTCTTTGCTTCATTTGGAAAAAAGGAATATCTTGAGCGAGTTCTTCATTCAACCGGTATCCCGTACTTCTCCGTAATTCTTTCCCCTCTTCATCTACTGAGATCACATACCAAGAAAATTGACCCTCAGAATGGGCATAAGACAACTGCTGTTCCGGATGAAGCGTTGAGGCATACCTCTCTTTCGGGTCAGCAAATGAGACATAAAATGGCATGTGGTAAAGGTCTTCGATGGAAATTCTTACTTCTGGCTGTTCGATTCCTTCCTTCACAATTTGAGTGAAGGAACCCCCATCAAAATAGGTGGTTAGCGCTAACTGATAGCTTGCAGCAGCTCGATCCTCTTCCCACGAAAACTCCATTTCATCTTCGGTAAACACATGATCATTAACCGGTTGATTCACTTCTAATAGTTGGACGAGCGTCACATCATATTCAACCTCTTCGCCACTCGATACCTGGATTCGTTCATCGATATCAACAGGCCAAGAATACCCATCAATCTGCTCAAAACGAAGACCTATACCTAGTTGATAGGCATCTGGTACAACATGATCAAATTGATAGAAGCCATTGTGATCAGTTATAGCACGATACTTCTCAGATTCTGGATGAATAGAGTGACTACTCTGCTGTTCTGTTCGCAAATATACTGCCGCTCCTACAATCGGCTCGCCATTTTCAGTTTCGACAACCCCACTAACTGTTCCATAAGAAAAGGTACCATCTATCTTTTTTAGTTGTTCCAACATACTTGCAAGTCTTTCTTCGATGTCATAAGAGCCTCCATCTTCTGGACTTTGTACTCGCTTTTGCCAATCCTCTATACGTGAAATCGCATCTTCTACTTTCTGTTCGTTGATTAATAATTCAACCTTCCATTCAAGTAACTCTCCATCTTGTATCACTTTCCACTCTTCGTCTTCTTCTAATTGAAGTTGTTCTTGTTCATATTCTTCAATAAGGCTCCACGCCTTTGTGTATTGCTCTCCATCAATGTATAATTCGACTAATTTCATTGTCAGTTCTCTCGGCATGAGTATCATTGTTGAACGGTCAATGAAATCATCTCGCTTTGCTTCAACATACTCGGTCGCTTCTAAGATAGAGGTATGAAAGGCATAATAGTCTGTCAGCAGAACGACAGCTTCTTGGTAGTGCACACCATCTACATTACCTCGTTTCTCCACATACATCTCCAGATAAGGCACCATTTCTTCTAACGTAAATCCATGCCAGCTCTTCTCTTCTTGCCAGTGACTCATACTAGGAGAGAGGTAAACATCTTTAATCGGACAGCAAAACGAGTACGTCAGCATATACTTTTCGATATAATGAAGTTTTTGTGAGTCTGTATTTGCTCGGTCGATCAAGTTAATGATTAATTCATTAGCATGAGGTTCTCCTTGGCTAAAAGCTCTCTCTACCTTCCGTTCTTCCATGATTGGGGCAAACAAGTAAACATAACATAAGCTAAACGCAAGCATTCCGACAACAACATAGAGGAAATTTTTTCTCTTTATCTTAAGATTCACCTTCTATGACCCTCCCTTCGACGACATGCTTATAATAAATATTGCCACCGACCTCCACTAACTGATTGGTATGAGTAGGGTTATCACTACCTACAGTCATACTGATAACTAAAAGCAGGGCTGCAACGGACGTAACTGGAACGACCGGAATAGTCATTTCTTGATTCATCCAAGACACCCACTTTTCTAGTGCAGTCTTGGGATGGATCATTTTGATGACTTCCTTTTGTTTGGTGAATTGAATTTGTTCGAGTTGTTCATCGATGCACCTTTTTACTTCCTCGCGTTCATTCATCTTCTTCACCCTCTTTTAAGAACTGAGCTAATTGTTTTCTCGCTCGTGCTAACCTACTTTTTACAGTATTTTCTTTTGCATTAAGTAGATCTGCTATTTCTTTGATTGAATATTCGCTATAGTAATACAAAGCAATCACTTCTCGATAGACCGGTTGCAATCGTTGAATCGTTTGTATGAGATTCCGTCTTGTTTCTTCGGTCAAAAGCAATTGCAAAGGGCTACAATCCTCTACTCTTTCCATCAGCTCTTCATTTGAAGAGAGAAAGAGATGCTTAAAACTCCACGTTCTCGTCCGCCTTCGACATTGACTGACAACAATCGAAAGTAGCCATTTCGTTAACTTCTCGTCATCACTCAATTGTTCAAGTTTATTAAAGGCAAGAATAAACGCGTCTTGAACAACATCTTCTGCTTCGTAGGAATCTTTAAGTAGCAACGTCGCGAGTCGCATTGCCCCACCACTATCACGACTCATCCACTCATGGAATGCTTCTTCTTCTCTCCTTTTTAACCGCTCGATTAATGTCACCATTCCAACGATCTCCTATCTCTGGTCGCTCTACCATATAGAGCCAATTTACCACGAGAAGGTTGCACGAATGAAGAAATTTTTTATAACTTGTTGTCTAGCTCTTCTTAATAGCTATTAGCGATTAGCTAGCAACGTCAACAAAAAAAGTCGCCCACCTAAATTAAGGGAGACGACTCTTTCACTTATTACGCTTTTAACTCAGCAATACGCGCTTGAACCGTTTCGCGTTTTGCTTTGTAATCTGCTTGTTTTGCCTTTTCTTCTTCAATTACTTTCTCTGGAGCTTTTGCAATGAAGCCTTGGTTGCTTAGCTTCTTATCAACACGTTCTACTTCTTTAGTTAGCTTCTCTAGCTCTTTTTCAAGACGAGCTATTTCTGCATCTAAGTCTAATAATCCAGCTAATGGTAGGAATAATTCTACTCCGGAAAGAACTTGAGACATTGACTTTTCAGGTGCCGATACATTCGTACCTAACTCTAACTTACTCGGGTTACAGAACTTTTCAATGTAGCTCTTGCCACGCTCAAGCTGTGCGAGTGTGTCTTGATCCTTTGCATTGACAAGAAGTTCAATTTGCTTACTCATCGGAACATTTAATTCTGCACGTGTGTTACGAACAGAACGAATCATTTCTTTTAAAAGTTCCATATCTTTCACTGAGTTTGCAAATACATACTCTTCTTTACGCTCTGGCCAAGCGGCAACTGTAATGGAGTCGCCTTGATGCGGCAAATGCTGCCATATTTCCTCGGTAATAAACGGCATAATCGGGTGAAGAAGTCGCATTGTCTGATCCAATACGTACGCAAGAACAGAACGAGTTGTCTTCTTCGCATGTTCGTCCTCCCCGTTTAATGGTAATTTCGCCATTTCAATGTACCAGTCACAGAAGTCATCCCAAATGAAGTTATAGAGAAGACGACCGACTTCTCCGAATTCGTATGCATCAATTAAACGCGTTACATCTTCAGTTGTTTGTTGAAGGCGTGTTAAGATCCACTTATCAGCTATTGTCTTTTCTCCACTTAGATCGATTTCATCGTACGTTAAGCCATCCATATTCATAAGGGCAAAACGTGATGCATTCCAAATCTTATTACCAAAGTTCCATGTTGATTCGACTTTTTCCCAGTAGAAACGTAAGTCATTTCCCGGGGAACTTCCTGTTGAAAGGAAGAAGCGTAGTGCATCAGCACCGTATTTGTCGATCACATCCATTGGATCTACACCATTTCCAAGCGACTTACTCATCTTACGCCCTTCTGAGTCACGTACGAGACCGTGTATCAGAACATCGTTGAAAGGACGTTTCTCTGTAAATTCAAGACCTTGGAAAATCATACGAGAAACCCAGAAGAAGATGATGTCATAACCTGTTACAAGGACATTTGTCGTATAGAAACGCTCATAATCAGGAGAATCTGTATCCGGCCAGCCCATTGTTGAAAATGGCCATAAAGCTGAACTGAACCATGTATCAAGGACATCTTCATCCTGCTTCCAGTTTTCAATATCTTCTGGTGCATCGTGTCCTACATAAACCTCACCAGTTTCCTTATGATACCAAGCTGGGATACGGTGTCCCCACCAAAGCTGACGAGAAATACACCAGTCACGAATGTTCTCCATCCAACGTAAATACGTTTTTTCAAATCGATCTGGAACAAAGTTAACTTTATCCTCTGATTGTTGAAGGTCAATAGCAGCATCAGCAAGAGGTTGCATTTTTACAAACCATTGAGTCGATAAATACGGCTCAACAACTGCCCCACTACGCTCAGAATGACCAACAGAATGCATATGCTCCTCGATCTTGAAAAGAACGCCAGCTTCCTGCAAGTCTGCAACAATTTGCTTGCGACATTCAAAACGATCCATCCCATTATACTTTCCAGCTTTTTCATTCATTGTACCGTCTTCATTCATAACCAAAATCCGCTCAAGGTTATGACGGTTTCCAATTTCAAAATCATTCGGGTCATGTGCTGGTGTGATTTTAACTGCCCCAGAACCAAATTCGATATCCACATAATCATCTGCAACGATAGGGATTTCACGATTAGTAATCGGAAGAGTCACTGTTTTTCCGATCAGGTGCTTATAACGCTCATCTTCAGGATGAACAGCGACAGCAGTATCACCTAGCATTGTTTCAGGACGAGTCGTAGCGACTTCAATCTTTCCACTACCATCTGTTAATGGATAGCTCATGTGATAGAAAGCTCCTTGAACATCTTGATAGATAACCTCGATGTCTGAAAGAGCTGTTTTTGTTTTAGGATCCCAGTTAATAATATACTCTCCACGGTAGATCAGGCCTTTATTATATAGCTTTACAAATACTTCTCGTACAGCTTTTGATAACCCTTCATCTAATGTGAAGCGTTCACGGGAGTAATCAAGTGATAACCCTAATTTTGACCATTGATTACGAATGAAATCAGCATATTCTTCTTTCCATTCCCATGACTTTTCAACAAACTTTTCACGGCCTAGATCGTAACGACTTACACCTTCTTCACGAAGTTTCCCTTCAACTTTTGCTTGAGTAGCAATACCTGCATGGTCCATACCCGGAAGCCATAACGTATCGTAACCTTGCATTCGTTTAACGCGTGAAAGGATATCTTGTAGCGTTGTATCCCATGCATGACCAAGATGTAATTTACCCGTTACATTTGGCGGTGGAATCACAATGGAATATGGTTGTTTCGTTGAATCTCCTGTAGCTTCAAAGTACTTTCCTTCTAGCCAATAGGAATACCACTTTGCTTCTGTTTCTTGTGGATTATACTTCGTTGGCATCGACAGCTCTTTTTTCTCCATCTTTTATACCCTCTTTCCAATAAATTCCTTTTGGTGAAAATAAAAAAACCCTCTTCCTCCAAAGGACGAAGAGAGTTTGTATTCGCGGTACCACCTTTGTTTGCAGCCTCTAATCATCCCAAAATACAGACAGAGAAAGAAACTACACACTTCATTTGATAACGGCTCTTAACCGACCTTACTTACTAGTCGTTCAGTAAGGTTGCTCCTGGGCGACATTCAATTCGTACATCTTAAGAAATCTCTCAGCTAATGATTTCTCTCTCTTAAAGGTTCGGAATTTACTCTTCCCATTCTATGCATATCGATCTTAAATTAAAGTCTACACTTATCACTTAATATGATTCTTATATAGTTTAATTTATTTCTTATTAATTCGTCAATATTAGCTTTACCACAATTTATCATCTCTATACTATTATATGTACAGTTGCATAAAATGCAACCTGATCATGTAGCTTGCACAAATGCCCTTTCTTTTGCATAGAGTATGGTATGACATGATGTTTTCTTATGAAGGAGGGCTCTGCATGATGGGCCGGAAATACCGCCGTTATTATCATCGTCCCCCTTGGTGGTTAAAAATTCGTGCAATGTTTGCTCAATTACTACTTCCACTCATCTGTTTTCAGTTTTTACGTACCCTACTATTTCCTACAACCTTTGATGTAATCTTGCTGACGTTAATGTTCGTTCTTTATTGTTCTCTCTTATTAAAGCTATTTTAAGTAATAGCTTTGATAAGGGAGTTTTTTTATAAAGAAGAAGCAAAATGAAAGAAACGTTCTCTCATGAAGGTAGAGAACGTTAGCTTTCTTCTTGTTTTACAATTAATTTTTGACTTAATCGTTGGACTTTCCGAAGGGAAATCAACCGTTTTTCAAGTCGCTGGACGTGCTGTAATTCACTTTGCCCTTGCCGGTCGTTCACATAAGACTCTACTGCAAAAACGACTGGTTCAGGAAACAGTAAATATCCACATAATAATTCCTTTTCCTCGTCAAGCAATGGCAAGTGGCGCTCATAACACATAAACCAACGAAGTACTTCATCTTCAGACCACATCGTATAGCGAAAGTTTGTACGGCAGAAACTAGCCAAATCCCTCGCTGGGGTATCAATACTGGACCTTTCAAAATTAAGCAAAGTCGGCTCATTTTCCATATTGAAAATAGCATGTGAGCGTGAGAGTCTACCGTGGCAAAGCACGGTTCGATATTTCTCTTTTTCCACACAAGTTTCATACCATTTTTGTAAATGCTCACCTGCTTTGATTGCCATTTGATCAAGCATATGAGCGTGGGTAATGAAAGTTAATTCAAAAGGTGACATATACCTTTTACGCTCAGCAAAATCAGCAAACCTACTCAGTTCCAATCTTCGCATCTCCCAATGCTTAATCAACTGTTGAAAAGACTCATCGACTTGCCCTTTATCGAATGCTTGAGTTTTCACCGTCAGGCGGTGAATAACGGCCATCTGTGTGGCTAGCTTTTCTTCCTGAGACTCTCTTCCCATGTATTCCACAGCTTCTAACCAAGGCATAACGTAGTAAGTATGAGTACTCGTAGCCACCGTATACTCCCCGTATTTAGTAGGCATGATTGGAATAGCTTGTTTATAATTTAACTTTGCTAGCTTTCTCATCGCATGAATAAATTCATCGGCTTCTAGTCGATTCATGGTTGTTTCCTTTAAAGCAAATACTCCCCTTGAGGTTATTACCTTCTTTATTTTTCCAAAGTCTTCAATGTGTTCAGGATAAAGATCATAATAAAATAAAATAGAGGCATATGGATTTTCAACATGTTGCCTCATGTAACCACCTTCTTTTGGTCATCTATCCATCTTCCAAGAATCGAAACAAGTTGCCTTGCTGCTTCCCATTCATTGGACATCTTTGTTAATTTCTCTTCTATCTGTCGTTCACTTTCATTACTCATAAGGGAACGAGTCAATGCTGCCCACTCATATGGCTCAAGAACTTCTACGATAAACAATAAGGCCTGATCTTTGTTAAAACCTTCTGTATGGCCAATGGATGCAATAACCTTCTCAAGAGACTTTGTTCCATTTACAATTTGCCAGTTGATCAAAAATTGACGTAAAGATTGATAGCCAAGGTGGGCTTGTTCATTTGTCCCTCTCCAAATCAGCACCTCATAGATTCTTCTAGCTTGATCTGGTGATTGGAACAAATCAAGAAGAGGTTGTTTCACGTTTCTTTGTTGACTACGAATACGTTCGGCTTTTTTCGATCGGACAAGCGCCTCTTTATGGTAGCGAATCAACTGATCTTGAATATCATCTCTTAATCCATTTAGTAACATTGGATTCCACTCATAGGAGGGTAGCTCTTCTTTATACACTCTCTCTAATTGACGTTCTTCTAATCCATGCGTAATCATTAAGCCCATTAACATGCCCCAGGCTTTTTCATGGTCAAGTTGAGGGTATACTTCCTCTATTTCATCATGTAAAGTAATCCATTGCTCCTTCCATTTTGCAGCGGCCTCTTCTTCCTTTGTGCGAATCATCCGATCCGTTAACACAATGGGAGTATAATGACAACGGTCTCTCCATTCAACATGCCATTCTAGTAAGGAAGAATCCGACCAAGAACGAATTCTCTTTCGCCCTTGGTCGGTCAGAATAACAGCCTCATTAATAAATTCAACCTGTTTAAAACCATATTGCGCTTTAAGCCAATCCACCAGTTCCATCATAACTAACTCCTCGTTTAGGACTTGGCACTTACTGGAATATAGAGAATTTGACCTTCCTCTACCTTTTCTTCTGTTAATTGATTCATTCTTGCAAGCTGACTTGTACTCACATTGTACCGGTGTGCGATGGTATCGATCGTTTCATTCGGTTGAATAATACACATTCTCCACTTAGAGAAACGCTCTTCTCCTTTTGTTAGCATCTTTGTTAGATATAAGGCGTTTTCTTCTCGAGGTTTTCCTACTTCAAGTACTGGCTCATAATCACCCTCTACTTCTTCTACTTCTTCTACTTCTTCTTCCTCAACAGGTCTAGCAATCGGCTCAGAAGGTCTTGCAACCATTTTAGTTAATGGTGCAACACTCTTTTCTTCTTCAACAGCTTCTACAACTACTGTTGCTTCTCTTACTTCTTCTTCATCCTCTTGTTCTTGCTGTTCAGTAGCTGCCTCACTTTCTAACCTAGGTTCTTCTAAAATTTCTTCAATTGTTTCGACCTCTTCTGACGGCTCATCTACAACTTCTTGTGTAGCCTCTACTCTTTCTTCAACTTCATCAACTTCTTCCTCTACTTGCTCTACTTGCTCTGGTTCTTCTGCCGTCTCCTCAGGTAGAGGTTGTTGGTACCCATAATATTGATTAAACACCGGTGCCTGCCATGAATTTGACGGGGGAGGTTGAAACTCCTCACTCCCTCCATGCAATGGTGGAGGACTTATTAACTCTTTATGAGATGTCGCACTTTTTGCATCAAAGGAAAATGAGGGCTCAACATACTCTTCTTTTTCGTCTGCTTTTTTTTCAGTAGCTACCGGCCTGTTAGCAGATTGATCCTGAGGGTGATTCATCCCACTAATACTAATGTCTGCTGTGAGTTGGATACAACTTTTTTCAGGGAGATCATAATCAAATGATTCAATTTGAACATATACATCATCTAAATTATGAATACGACTAATAGGGATCGTTACATCAATTGGGAAAAAATGAGTGATTTTCCCTGTCCCATCTTCTGAAAGAGAAACATCTCCAACCGATCGAAAAGATACTTGGTCCTCAACCGATCCTTTTTCAAGATCTACTTCAGCTTCTGACTTTGCAGGTTGGTATTCACCAATAAGTCGCAAGCCACCTTTTATATATACATGATGGTCTTTTTCTTCAATCGAAATATCTGGTTCAAGTGACATTCCTACAATCTCTTGAACTTCTTGCCCTTTATTTAACCAAACCGATTCCTCAATAGAAAATGAAAGCTTCGTTGGATGTTCTTGTGTCACAATACATTCCTCCTCAACATGATCAATCTCATCCTCTGTGTCTACGCTATTCAGTACAATATCACTTTATGAGCAAGCCTTACTAAATATGACAAAGGAAAAGAGAAAGTAAAAATGACATAGTCAAGGATTGAACAAAAAAAAGTGAGCCCTCATAATGAGAACCCACTTGTGTATGTTTATTTTAACTTTGAAAAAGCAATTTCTGCGGCTGCGATCGTTTGATCAATATCTTCTTCTGTATGCTTAGTCGACAAGAACATACCTTCAAATTGTGAAGGTGGAAGAGAAACCCCTTGTTGAAGCATTTCTTGGAAATAGCGAGTGAAGTAATCTAAATTTGAGGTAGAAGCCTTCTCAAAGTTCGTTACTTTTTCATCTGTAAAGAAGAAGCCCACCATTGAACCAGCTCGGTTAATAGAATGTGGAATATTATGTTTCGTCGCAGCTTCCGATAAACCATCGGCAAGCTTAGTAGCTAACGCCTCAAAGTGATCATAACTTCCTGGTGTAAGTTGTGAAAGCGTCTCATACCCTGCAGTCATCGCTAGTGGATTTCCAGATAACGTACCCGCTTGATAAATTGGACCAGCTGGTGCGATTTGTTCCATAATTTCACGTTTCCCGCCATACGCACCTACAGGTAGGCCGCCACCAATTACTTTACCGAGACAAGTTAGGTCAGGCGTCACACCTAGCTTTCCTTGTGCGCACTCATAACCAACACGGAAACCAGTCATAACTTCATCAAAAATGAGAAGCGTCCCATTTTCCGCTGTAATCTCACGTAAGTCTTCTAGAAATCCTGGCTCAGGGGTTACAACACCCATGTTTCCTGCTACAGGTTCTACAATCACTCCGGCAATGTCATCACCAAATTGTTCAAACGCATACTTTACACTCTCGATATCATTGTAAGGAACGGTTAGTGTATTTTTCGCAACCGACTCTGGAACTCCAGGACTATCTGGTAAGCCAAGAGTTGCAACACCTGAACCAGCTTTGATTAATAAAGAATCACCATGCCCATGATAGCAACCCACAAATTTCAAAATCTTATTGCGGCCTGTATAACCACGTGCTAAACGCAATGCACTCATCGTCGCTTCAGTACCAGAGTTAACCATACGGACGACTTCAATAGATGGCACACGTTCAATGACAAGTTCGGCAAGTTTCGTTTCAAGCTCACTAGGAGCACCGAAGCTTGTCCCTTTTTCAGTTGCTGATTTTAATGCCTCTACCACTTGCTCATCAGCATGACCTAAAATGAGTGGCCCCCATGAAAGAACATAGTCAATATACTCATTACCATCAATATCATAAATTTTAGAGCCTTTACCTCTTTCCATGTACACTGGGTCCATCTTTACCGATTTGAATGCACGAACCGGACTATTTACTCCACCTGGCATTAGTGGTTTTGCTTTTTGGAAAGCTGCTTCTGAATTTTTAAATGAACGCATTCTCATTCTCCTTTCAATCTGTTAGTTCGTTTCTTTTAACCAACGAGCCACATCTTTAGCATGGTACGTTAAGATCAAGTCAGCACCCGCTCGTTTCATACTTGTCATCTTTTCAAGCACAATGGCCTTTTCATCGACCCAACCATTTTGACTAGCAGCTTTTATCATCGAGTATTCCCCACTGACATTATAAGCTACAACTGGAAATCCGGAGTGATCCTTTACCTCACGAATCACATCTAGATAAGAAAGAGCGGGCTTTACAATTAAAAAATCTGCCCCTTCTTCAATATCTGATTGTGCTTCGCGAATTGCTTCTAGGCGATTAGCAGGATCCATTTGGTATGTTTTACGATCGCCAAATTTAGGTGAGCTATGAGCTGCATCACGAAACGGCCCGTAGAATGCTGATGCATATTTAACCGAGTAAGACATAATCGGCACGTCATGATAACCTGCTTCATCTAAGCCATGACGAATCGCTGCTACAAAGCCATCCATCATATTTGAAGGAGCAATAATATCCGCACCAGCTTCAGCTTGAGAAACCGCTGTTTTAGCAAGCAAGTCAAGCGTTGGATCATTCAACACCTTACCGTCTTCAATGACACCGCAATGACCATGATCGGTAAATTGGCATAAACATGTATCAGCAATCACTGTAAGATCAGGATGCTTTTCTTTAATTTGACGAATCGCTTTTTGAACAATTCCGTGATCATGATAGGCAGAAGAGCCTACATCATCTTTATCTGCTGGAACTCCAAATACGATAATAGAAGGGATTCCGAGTGCCACCGCTTCTTCTACTTCAGTATCCACTAAATCAAGTGACCATTGGAACACATTAGGCATAGAAGGAATTTCATTCTTTACCCCTTCCCCCTCGATTACAAAGATCGGATAAATCAAATCATCTGTTTTAACAGATGTTTCGCGAACCATACGACGAATCGAGGCGGTTTGACGAAGGCGACGATGGCGATTAAATTCTAACTGTTTCAATAGTTTTCATCCTCCTTAAAATATGTAGAGATAGCTTCTATAAGGCCTTCAATAGTGTATGTACTTGCTGTTATATCTACTTGTAAATGATACTCTTGTGCTGTTTTTTCAGCTATCGGTCCTATGCAAGCAATCCGTGCATAAGGAAATGGATCTTCTAGCTCAAGCCCCTCTAAAATCTGAGTATAGTGTTTAACGGCTGAAGAACTTGTAAAGGTGATCACATCAAGCGGTATGTGTTCATTTATCAGAGATTGAATGTGGTCTTTGGCCACATCAGGACATACCGTTTTATAGACGGTTAAATCATCTACTTCAATTCCATGAGCGCTCAATGCCTTTGGTAAATAAGTTCGTCCCAAATTACCACGCGGCAGTAAAACACGCTCACCCTCATTAATATGCTCACGTAATACCAGGACTAAATCTTCTGCAACATAATGTTTTGGAAGCAGACTTGCCTGATAGCCATACTGATTAAGAACTGCTTCAGTCTTATGTCCGACTACGGCAATGTTGGCCTTTTTAATAATAGAGCGAAGATGATCTTCTTTAAACGCTTCAAAAAAGAAACGCACACCATTTGCACTTGTAAAAACAAGCCATTGATAATGTTCAAGACTGTTTCGTACTTGTTCAATATGATGTGCTTCTTCTATAGTTTGAAAAGAGAGAAGCGGAATAACATGTGCAATTCCGCCCACTTCTTCTATTCGATTAATAAGGGGTTGAGCTTGTTCGATTGCACGCGTTACAAGTACATGCTTACCCGCAAGTGCAGCCGTATTCATTACTGATCAAGCTCACGTTTCACTTTATCTAAAATTTCCTTAGCCCCTTTTTCAAGAAGACGATCTGAAATCTCCTCGCCTAATTTCACAGGGTCTTGACCAACTAATCTCTCTTTTAAGATCGTTTTACCATCAGGAGAGCCTACAAGTGCAGTTAAAGAAAGTTGGTCATCAGCTTGGATCGTAGCATAAGCTGCGATTGGCACCTGACAACCACCTTCCATCTTGTGTAAGAACGTACGCTCCGCGGTTACAGTACGAGATGTGTAATCATCATTTAGTTTCTGAATTAATTCAAGCACTTCTTCATCATCGCTACGGCACTCAATGCCTAGTGCACCTTGTCCTACAGCAGGAACACACATTTCTGGAGATAAGTACTCTGTCACTAACTCTTCTGAATAACCGAGCCGCTTCAATCCTGCAGCAGCTAAAATAATCGCAGAAAAATCTTCTTCTTTTAATTTACGTAAACGTGTCTCAACGTTACCACGAATCCATTTCACTTCAAGGTCAGGACGCTCTGCTAAAAGTTGAGCTGAACGACGTAAGCTACTTGTACCCACAATCGCTCCTGCCGGTAAATCTGCTAATTTTACGTTATCAACTGAAATAAAGGCATCACGAGGGTCTTCTCGCTCTGTAATCGCTCCTAATGTAAAGCCATCAGGCATAACGGATGGAACGTCTTTCATACTGTGAACAGCTAGATCAATCTCTTTATTCTCAAGAGCTTGTTCAATCTCTTTTACAAACAACCCTTTCCCACCAACTTTAGAAAGCGTCACATCTAAAATACGATCTCCCTTTGTGACGATCTTTTTCACTTCAAACTCATAAGGAACGTCTTTTTTCTTTAATTGAGCAATAACCCAATCAGTCTGTGTTAAAGCTAAATTACTACGGCGTGAACCAATTACAATCGTACGCATGTATAAACCTCCAGTTAATCAGTCAATGTCACTTTTTAAATCTGTTAATACCATAGATGAAACTCTGAATACTGACCAGATAAGAAATAATTAATTAAAAGTAATAAGAAACAAGCAATATTTAATAGCGCCATGTTATATCCCCGAACGTAGTGAACAGCTCGTTGGTATAGGTAGATAGCGTATACAAATAAAACGAATAACGAACTAATAACTTTCGCATCCATTAGCGGGATAAATCCAAATTGAGTATTGGCCCAAACGAAACCAAGAATGAGACCAATTAAAAAGAATGGAAAAGCAAAAATAGTCATTCGATATGCCAATCGATCGAGTTTCGATAACGAACCAAAGCGCACAAGTCGTTTACCCCAAAGCTTCCGTTTAAGCATTTGATGTTGAATCACATACATAATCGAAAAAGCAAATGATAAAGTAAACGCAGCATATGACAATAATATAATGGTGATATGAATAATTAGTAATTCTGAAACTAAGAGGGTATACAGTGATTCAGGAATACCACTATCCCTCACAAATAGACTAAACGCCATCATACTAAAGCCTACAACATTCGTAAAAAACACGAGAAAATCAACCCTGAAAAACCAGTTGATTAAAAGAGATAGCGTAACCACTACCCATGCATAAAAAAAGAGCCCTTCAAACGGGGTAATTAACGGCAATCGATTTAACTCAAATGCTCGGTACACGAAATACACCGTTTGTAAGACCCATACTATAGAAAGCAACCAGAAAGCCAATCGATTGACTTTCCGGTTTTGCTGTAAGAAATCAATAAAATAGCCAAATACACTTAAACTATAAAGGACAATCGTTAATGGATAAATCCAATTCATCCGCTAATCTCACTCCTTTCCTTAGGAGCGAACGACTGCATCTTGCTTATTAGAGAGTGCACTGTATTCTTTCTTTTGTGCTTCCCATTGTTGCTCTGCCTCGCGAACACGCACCTCACGCTCTTGTGTTTCAAGTTCTTCTTCTAATGCGAAGATCTTTGTAAACAATTCAAGCGCTTCATCTGAACTAGATTCTCCAGCCAGTTCTTTTACTCGAGTTACTGGATCACGTAAAAGTTGGTTGACGATACTCTTTGTATGCTTGCGAAGAACTTTCTTCTCACGTTCTGAGAGGTTTGGCAATTTACGTTCAATACTCTCCATCGTTTCGGCTTGCACTGCTAAAGCTTTTGATCGAAGAGCGGTAATAATCGGCACCACACCTAAAGTGTTTAGCCAAGATTTAAACTCATCGATTTCAAGCTCAATCATCAACTCGATTTTTTCAGCTTCCCGCTTACGCTCTGCTAAATTAGCTTCAACAATATTTTGTAGGTCATCAATATCATACAGATATACATCATCTAACTCAGCAAGCGCCGGGTCCAAATCACGTGGCACTGCAATATCAACCATAAATAAAGGACGTCCTTTACGCTTCTTTAAAGTCTTAGACATCATCTCTTTAGACACAACAAAATCACGGGCTCCCGTCGAACTGATTAAAACATCAGCATCTACTAAAGCGTCTTGGAGTTGTTCAAACGGTCTCGCTTGTCCGAGGAAACGAGCTGCAAGTTCTGCTGCACGAGCTTCCGTACGGTTAATGACGGTAATCTTCTTAGCACCATTAGCATGCAAATGCTTGGCAGTTAATTCACTCATCTTGCCTGCACCTAAAATTAATACATGCTTACCGTCAAAGTCACCAAATATATTCTTACCTAATTCAACTGCAGCATAACTAACAGATACAGCATGCTGGCCAATTTCAGTACCTGAATGAGCACGCTTAGCTAGTGTAACTGCTTGTTTGAATAAATGATTAAAAATCGTACCTGTTGCTTGTTCTTGCTGAGCTAAGAGAAAACTATCTCGAACTTGGCCAAGAATTTGTGTTTCTCCTAAGATCATAGAATCAAGTCCACATGCTACTCTAAACAAATGTTCAATCGCATGATGGTCTTCACGTATATCCAAATAAGGTGAAACTTCTTCTTTAGATAATTGGAACCATTCTGCCAGGAAGGATTTCGTGAAATGGCGCCCTGTATGAAGCTGATCAGCAACCACATAGATTTCCGTTCGATTGCATGTAGATATAATCGTACATTCTAGAATACTTTTCATGTTGCGAAGCTGATTAAGCGCTATTGGCATCTCAGCTTCTTGAAAGGCGAACTTTTCTCGCATTTCAACCGGGGCTGTTTTATAGTTTAATCCGACAACAATAATATGCATTCTTTAACTCACCCCCACCGTTCACTTCATCTATCATTTCATTTCCGTAACTTCTACTAATAAATTATGCCCAATAAATCGTTCTAATTAGGGACTAGTTTAACCCTTACCCTTTACTAAACCCATTATAACATGTCTGTCTAATCACTCAAAAAAAATTTGTGAACAGATCATGAAGCCTATGCTATTATGTTGGTATTGTATGATGACTTTGGTACGCTAGAGAATTCTTTCCTTTTAGCTTAACCATTCCATCTAAATATATGACCAACTCTTTCATGATTGGGGGTAAGTACATGAAGCAACAACGTATTTTTCTTGGCGTCTTATTGAGCGGTCTTGGTGCTTTTTTTCTCACCAACCAATATTCCTTACCGTACCAAGAACAAGTAGCAAGCTGGCCTTCTATCTTACTCATTATTGGTCTTGCGTTTTTACTGCAATCAATTTTAGGAAAAGATACAAGCTCGCTTTTTCCTGGCCTTATATTAATAGGTCTTGGTATTCATTTTCACGGTCTTTCTCTCATTCCATCATGGCCAGAACATTGGGGAATGTATACCCTCATTGTCGGAATTTCTTTCTTACTTGTCTATGTTCGCACTAAGAAGGAAGGATTAATCCCCGGTCTCCTTCTCACCATTTTTTCAATCGTTGCTTTTCTTTCAATCGACCCAGTAGAATGGTTGCAACCAACTCATAAGATTGTACTTGATTTATGGCCCATTGTACTTATCTGCATAGGTCTGTTTTTCATTTTAAAGCGAAAATAATAATAAAGCAAAAGGTCTGCACCTTTTTTGGTACAGACCTTTTTGTTAATCTTTTTTTGTAGCGTAATACAGAATCGTTTTCCACGCTTGTTCTTTTCCATGACCAGTTTCTGAGGAAAAGAGTAATAGTGGATCCTCTTCATGTTTTTCTAATTCTTGTGAAATCACTTTTAAATGTTTTTGCCATTTCCCTTTTGGGATCTTGTCACACTTTGTCGCAACCAGTATGACGGGCATATCAAAATGTTTTAACCACTTATACATTAATTTATCATCTTGTGATGGTTTATGGCGGACATCAATCAGTTGGACGATGGCACGTAATTGTTCACGTGTTTGAATAAATGTCTCAATCATTTCTCCCCAAGAATCTCGTTCCTTTTTTGACACCTTTGCAAAACCATACCCCGGCACATCGACAAAGTGAAGTTGTTCATTAATAGCGTAAAAATTCAATGTTTGGGTTTTCCCCGGACGCTGTGACGTCCGTGCCAAACTTTTACGATTAATCATCTTATTGATAAAAGATGACTTCCCCACATTTGAACGACCTGCTAGTGCAATTTCCGGTAAAGGTGTGTTTGGATATTGTTCAGGCTTTACTGCGACTGTAAATAATTCTGCTTTTGTTACCTTCATTTCTTCTCTCCCAACGCATGCTTTAAGACTTCATCTAAGTGCCCAACTAGAATGTAGTTAAGATCTTGGCGAACACTTTCGGGTACATCTTCCAAATCTTTTTCATTGTCTTTTGGAATGATGATCGTCTTAAGACCAGCTCGATGTGCACTCATTGACTTCTCTTTAAGTCCGCCAATCGGCAGTACACGTCCTCTTAATGTAATTTCCCCAGTCATTCCTACTTCTTTCTTTACTACACGACCAGTCAAAGCAGAAATGAGGGCTGTTGCCATAGTAATCCCAGCTGATGGACCATCTTTAGGTGTAGCACCTTCTGGAACATGGATATGGATATCATTTTTCTCATGAAAATCCGCATCAATGTTAAGCTCTTTTGACCTTGCACGAATATAACTAAAAGCAGCTTGCGCCGACTCTTTCATCACATCGCCTAATTTACCTGTTAACGTTAATTTACCTTTACCAGGCGAAAGCGATACTTCAATAGATAATGTATCACCACCGGCAGATGTGTAAGCAAGACCAGTAGCCGCTCCCACTTGATCTTCCACTTCTGCTATACCGTAGCGAAAACGTGGTTTACCTAGCATTTCCTCAGCTGTCTTTTGAGTAAGTATAACACGCTTTTTAGTACCCGTTACGATCATTTTAGCAGCTTTTCTGCATAATGTGGCAAGTTGTCTCTCTAAATTACGAACCCCTGCTTCTCTTGTATAATAACGAATGACCTTTTGAATAGCCTCATCTTTTACTTGTATCATCGATTTTGATAGACCATGATCTTTCATTTGCTTAGGCAGGAGATAATTTTTAGCAATTTGCATTTTCTCCACTTCCGTGTACCCTGCAATATGAATCATTTCCATACGATCTCTAAGAGGACCAGGAATGGTGGCAATGTTATTAGCTGTTGTCACAAACATAACCTTTGAAAGGTCATATGGCTCCTCAATATAATGATCACTAAAAGTATGATTCTGTTCAGGATCTAACACTTCTAATAAGGCAGAAGAAGGATCACCACGGAAATCATTTGCCATCTTATCAATTTCATCTAGTAAAAAGACAGGATTAATTGACCCAGCTTTTTTCATTCCTTGGATCATCCGGCCCGGCATTGCGCCGACGTATGTACGACGGTGACCACGTATCTCCGCTTCATCTCTCACTCCGCCTAACGATATGCGAACAAAATTACGATTAAGTGAGCGAGCAATGGAACGTGCCAACGATGTTTTCCCGACACCAGGAGGGCCAGATAAACATAAAATCGGACCTTTTAGCTCATTTGTTAATTGTTGAACGGCTAAATATTCAAGTACGCGTTCTTTTACTTTTTCTAAGCCATAATGATCCTCGTTTAAAATATCTTCTGCACGATTCACATCGAGTTGATCCTCAGTTTCATTCGTCCATGGTAATTGCACAAGCCACTCAATGTAATTTCTCAGAACGGAGCTTTCAGCTGAATTTGCGGGCATTTTCTCATAGCGATCAAGCTCTTTTAGAGCTTTCTCTTCTACAGACTTTGGCATAGTAGCTTCTTCAATTTTTTCTTTTAAAGAAGCTACTTCTCCTGTACGTCCTTCACGGTCGCCCAATTCTTTTTGAATCGCCTTCATTTGTTCCCGTAAATAATATTCTTTTTGCGTTTTTTCCATTGATTTTTTTACGCGCTGACCAATCTTTTTCTCAAGGCCTAACACTTCTTGTTCGTTGTTTAAAATCTCTATTAAATGAAGCAGTCTTTCAACCACATTATTCATCTCAAGAAGCTCTTGCTTTTCAGCCAACTTAAGGGGAAGATTAGATGCTAATACATCTGCAAAGCGGCTAGGTTCTGATATGTCTGAAACCGTTGCTAACGTTTCTGCTGATACTTTTTTACTCACCTTCGTATATTGCTCAAACATCTCCAGCAAGTTTCTCATAATTGCTTGAGTTTCAGCAGTACGATCTGTTTGTTCATTAGATAACTCTGTCATTTCTACTTCAAGAAAATCAGCATTATCTAGATATTCTTCAATCCTTGCACGGTGCAGTCCTTCAACGTGAATACGTACTGTACCATTTGGAAGTTTTAACAATTGTTTAATTTTAGCGAGCGTTCCAACTGAATAAATTTCATCATTCGTTGGTTCATCAATTGAAATTTCCTTTTGTGTAGATAAAAGGATTTCCTCATCTTCATTCATTGCAAATTCTAATGCCTGTACTGACTTAGCACGCCCAACATCTAAATGAAGTACCATCGATGGGAAGACGAGCAGGCCGCGTAAAGGCAGAAGCGGAATAGTTCGTTTTGTTTTTTCTGCGACCATCCGCATACACCTCCAAATTTCCTAGTTCCGAATTAATACCCTTTATCAAGAAAACCTTAACATCCATTCGCAATAACTAGTTCGAATGAATTGGGTTCATTTGGCTCAATTGCTAAAAGATTCGAATTTGATCTCCATTAATTTTATCTTATCCCCCATTCTTTGTCTAATGTAAGTAGCCAGAGAAATCAAGAGCTGACCTTGAAATTCCCGTTAAACAGGTGTTGGGGAAGTATTAAGTCCGGTACTAGCAGGGATGACCTCTTCAGTAGCTTCTTCGCACTCTATTGCTAACTTCAGTACTTCATCTAGATGTGAAACAGCAATAATTTCAATCCCGTCTACTTCCTTTAGTATCGCTTGCTCATTTTCTTTCGGAATAATGACTTGCGTGGCACCGGCTAATTTAGCAGCTTCTACCTTAGCAACGACTCCACCAATCGGCTTTACCGACCCGTGAATGCCTAACTCACCCGTCATGGCAATTGTATTTTTGACTTTTTGTCCTTGAATGGCAGAAAAAATACCTGTTGCTATAGCAATTCCAGCTGAAGGTCCATCCACAGGACCACCGCCTGGAAAATTCACATGTACATCGTAATCTTGAGTTGGAATGCCCATTCGACGAAGGACGGTTACAACATTTTCAACAGATCCTTTGGCCATACTTTTTCGTCTTATGGAGCGCATTTGATTACCGGTACTTTCTTCCTCGGCAATACCTGTAATATTAACAGATCCTTTGCCACGATTTTCGATTACATTAACTTCTATTTCAAGAAGAGCACCCATATTTGGACCAAATACTGCTAATCCATTAACCAGCCCTACTGCTGGCTCTTCATGTATTTTACGTTCTGGACGAGGAGTTAATTGGCTTGCATGTAATACCCATTCTACATCTCTAAGCGTTACTTCTTCTCTTCCTTCTGACGTAGCTACACCTGCTGCAATTTGAACAATATTTACTGCTTCACGGCCATTTGTAGCATATTTTGCGATACTTTCTATCGCTTGTTCCTCTGCTTTAAATGCAAGCTTATCAACGGCCTTATTAGCTATTGATACAATTTCTTGTGGCTTTAACGCACGGAAATACACTTCTAGGCATCTTGACCTGATCGCTGGAGGTAATTCTTGTGGCGTACGTGTCGTTGCACCGATTAAACGAAAATCTGCCGGAAGCCCTTTTTGAAAAATTTCATGAATATGCTTAGGAATTTGTTGATTTTCTTCACTATAATAAGCACTTTCAAGAAATACCTTTCGATCTTCTAACACTTTCAATAATTTATTTAATTGGATCGAATGAAGTTCTCCGATTTCATCAATAAATAGAACACCACCATGTGCTTTTGTCACAGCTCCATGTTTAGGTTGAGGGATGCCTGCTTGACCCATTGCGCCTGCACCTTGATAAATAGGATCATGTACTGAACCAATTAATGGATCAGCAATTCCTCTTTCATCAAATCTAGCTGTCGTTCCATCCAATTCTACAAATACCGCTTCGTGTCGAAATGGAGATTGACTATTTTTCTTTGCTTCTTCTAAGACGAGACGTGCTGCCGCCGTTTTCCCGACACCTGGAGGTCCATATACAATAACATGCTGAGGATTTGGTCCACATAAAGCTGCTCTCAGTGACCGAATCCCTTCTTCTTGTCCGACGATATCATCGAAACTAATAGGGCGAACCTTTTCTGATAATGGTTCACTTAATTGTATGGCACGCATCTTCCTTAATTGTTCCATCTCTTTTTTAGAGTCTCTATCAATTGTCACTCGTTGGTTTCGTTGAGATTTTAACAAATTCCAAAAGTACACCCCTATAATCACGCCAAAGAATAACTGAATCACTAATGCAATCGCTGTCCAATTCATCCTGTTACCTCCTGATGTAGTCATTAACTGTTTTTCTTAGTATGACCGACAACTATCTCACTAACCAAAGAAAATGCGAGTTCTAAAAATTCCTCTTTACTTTTTTCTAGATGAAGACAAAAAAACACACCCCGCTTTAGAGGTGTGCTTTAAAAGCTCATTATGCACTTTCTTTCGGCTCTTCTTTAGACAACGAAATTTCAGTGCCGTCTTCTGTTTTTAAGATCGGTAACTCTTGATCTGTAATACACTTAGCGTGAATCACACAAGTTACAACATCTTTGCGTGAAGGAAGATCAAACATTACATCAAGCATAATTCCCTCAATGATCGAACGTAGCCCACGAGCGCCCGTTTTACGCTCAATGGCCTTTTTAGCAATCTCAACAAGTGCATCATCTGTAAATTCTAGTTCCACATCATCAAGTTCTAATAACTTCTGATATTGCTTCACAAGAGCATTTTTTGGCTTTGTTAAGATCTCAACAAGTGCATCAGTATCAAGTGGTTCTAAACTTGAGATAACCGGTAGACGACCAATAAATTCTGGAATTAAACCGAAGCGTAATAAGTCTTCTGGTAACACTTTACTTAAGTATTCGCCCGGCTTTAATTCTTCTTGTTTTACTTCTGATCCAAAGCCAATTACTTTCTTACCTAAGCGACGTTTGATAATTTGCTCGATGCCATCAAATGCACCGCCACAAATGAATAGGACGTTTGTCGTGTCAATTTGAATAAATTCTTGATGAGGGTGCTTACGTCCACCTTGTGGAGGCACACTCGCTGTTGTTCCTTCAAGAATTTTAAGAAGTGCTTGTTGAACACCTTCACCAGAAACATCCCGCGTAATCGATGGATTTTCTGATTTACGTGCTACTTTATCAATCTCATCAATATAGATGATTCCTTTTTCTGCTTTCTCCACATCATAATCAGCAGCTTGAATTAACTTAAGTAAGATGTTTTCAACATCTTCCCCAACGTAACCAGCTTCTGTTAGCGATGTTGCATCCGCAATAGCAAAAGGTACATTAAGAATACGTGCTAATGTTTGAGCTAAAAGTGTTTTACCACTACCAGTTGGTCCAATCATCGCAATGTTACTTTTAGCAAGCTCAACTTCTTCAGAGCGATTCATTGAGTTGATACGTTTATAGTGATTATAAACAGCAACCGAAAGCGACTTTTTAGCTTGGTCTTGACCAATAACGTAGTCATCAAGAATTTGACGGATTTCTTGAGGCTTAGGTACTTCTTGGAATTCTACTTCCTCTTCGCCACCAAGCTCTTCTTCAACGATTTCCGTACAAAGTTCTATACACTCATCACATATATACACACCAGGTCCAGCAACTAACTTACGGACTTGATCTTGTGTTTTTCCACAGAAAGAACATTTAAGCTGCCCTTTGTCTTCATTAAATTTAAACATCAAATCACCCCTCACAAATATTTTACCACCAAGAGCCAACTTTTGCCTAATTAGACTCTCTTGGAGAGTTGTACACGACGTAGACGTAATTAAAGAATGATTGTTATGCGTGACAATAGCTTTGTCAGGCCATTGTATCACATAACAGTCAAAAACTCGTAAAGAAAAGCCTCTTACTTATGTACTGAAATTAAACTACTTCAACTTGTGATCGACACGACCTCTAACTAACCTTTTAAAGTTATGTACGAGACAACAAGTCCTTTCTTTATTAAGTTTATGTGTGGATTTAGTATACATTCAAGATTACTCTTAAAAAATCCTTTTTCTTAAACAATCTTAAGTAAAAAGAATGAAAACTTTTTACTATTCTTTACGAGTGCTACATACATCTTGTTCATATGAGAATGGAAACATACATGATTAACGCAGTTTTCTAAGATGTCTTTTAAATGAGTTAAAAGACAAGGCACAAAAGTGCGCCTTGTCTTATTAACTATCCTTCGTAATGAGATCTTAAACCTATTTACGCTTTCTTGCTGTTTTCAACAAGTAGTTCAACAGCTTTTTGGATTTTAAGGTCACCTTTAATGCCCTCTGTTCCACCTTGAGCTGCGAAAATTGTTTTTAACTCTTCAACAGAGCGTTGGTACATTTCAGCCATTTTTTCTAACTCAGCATCAACATCTGCATCTGTTGCTTCGATGTTTTCTGCATTAGCAATAGCTTCTAATGTTAGGTTGATACGAACACGTTTTTCTGCATCAGTCTTGAACTGCTCACGCATAGCAGCTTCATCTTGACCAGCAAATTGGTAGTACATTTCAAGGTTCATACCTTGCATTTGTAAACGTTGCTCGAATTCTTGAAGCATGCGGTCTGTTTCAGTTGTTACCATAGCATCTGGCACGTCAACCGTTGCATTTTCAGCCGCTTTTTCAACAAGAGTATCACGAATTTCAGTATCAGCCGCTTGCTCTTTATCTTTTTGAAGCTTTTCTTTAATCTCTTTTTTCAACTCATCAAGTGTCTCAACATTTTCATTTGCATCCTTAGCAAACTCATCATCAAGTGTTGGTAATTCTTTACGCTTAATGTCATGTAGCTTCACTTTGAATGTAGCAGCTTTACCAGCTAAATCTTCAGAATGGTACTCTTCTGGGAAGTTAACTTCTACATCTTTCTCTTCTCCTGCTTTAAGACCAACTAATTGCTCTTCAAAACCAGGGATGAATTGGTTAGATCCAATTTCAAGTGAATAGTTTTCAGCTTGTCCGCCATCAAACGCAACACCATCAACGAAACCTTCGAAGTCCATTACTGCTGTATCACCATTTTCAAGTGCACCATCTTCAACTACAACAAGCTCAGCGTGACGGTTTTGAAGTTGAGTAAGTTCAGCATCAACATCTTCATCTGTAACAGTTGTATCTTGCTCTGCTACTTCAAGTCCTTTGTACTCACCAAGCGTAACTTCTGGCTTTACAATAACTTTTGCAGTGAAAACAAGGTTGCTACCTTTTTCCATTGTTTCAATGTCGATCTCTGGACGATCAACAGGCTCGATTTTTGTTTCGTCAATTGCAGCCGCATAAGCTTCAGGTAATAGGATATCTAGAGCATCTTGGTAAAGAGCTTCAACACCATATTGTTTTTCAAATAAAGAACGAGGTACTTTTCCTTTACGGAAACCTGGTACATTTACTTTCTTAACAACTTTTTTGAATGCAGCATCAAGTGCAGCATCAACTTTCTCCGCTTCAACATCAATTGTTAAAACGCCTTCGTTTCCTTCTAACTTTTCCCATTTTGCAGTCATAATTCTTTCCCTCCAACTATACACATGTTCGCAAAGCGAACGATTTTTATACTGTTCATGATTGACAACCATTCTATTATAACACATCACTATATGTTTTCAAATGAATCTTACTTAAAGCAAATAATCACTGTGTGAAGTGCGTGTACGCATCAAATACGCTTTCTTCTAACTGTGTAACATCAATCGCTTTTTCTTTTATGGAATGTTCATCAGTTTCATAAAGATCTGCTATTTCTTCAATTGATTTGTCTAAACCTAATCTTTCACTTGCTAGAAAATGATAGACTCCTGCCCAAAAGGATGTATTGTCTGGTTCTGGCGTGAATGGGTACCAAGCAAATAGATGAAGATTCCCAATTTGTTCAGCCATCTCCGCTAAGAGTGGGTCCTCATGTTCTAAATTTTTCTCGAGTTCAGCTCTAACCTTTATTGCAAAGGGTTGATTATTAACCGTTTCCAATTCATTAGGGATAATCGAGATCGTTCTATGAGCTTTTTCAATATGTACTGAATGTTCGCACTGTTTCATATGTAGGATTTCTAACGCAAAACTTCTAAGTAACCAATCTTTACTTGCATCTTCTATGTACATAATTAATGGCTCTATCGCATCATCAAATTGACGTTCCTTCAAATGCTGTAATGCCTTCCATTGGGCTTTCACGGAACCCTCGTCTAACTTACTTTTAAGCTCTGTTAACGGGGAAGATAGTTCAGGCACTTCTTCTTCAATATTTGCAAGTAATACCGAATCATCTATCATTTGTCTACTAAAATGAAGAAGTTGATAGAAAGACTCAGCAAATTGCGCCGGTACAGTATTTTCACTTAATACAGCTTCAAGCATATCCACTACTTCTTGATAATGACCAAGTTGAACAAGTAAGGAAATATGTACTTGAAGATTGTCGTAATAATCTCCTATCCCTTCATTAAGCAGGGCGCTTGTATGTGTAACGGCCTCTTTCAACCTGCCAAGCTCAACAAGGCTCAATACTTTTCCAAAGCGTACTTGCGGATGGTCTGGTTCATATTGTTCAGCTGTAAGAAAATGTTCGTAAGCACTCGTAGCATCTTTCGCTTTCAATGCATCCATACCTTTTTCAATCAAGCGCTTAACAAGACCTGGGTATAAGATAAGATTCGTATCCTTTTTATTTGTTTTTTTGCCGTCCATGGAATCGCTCCACTCTCTTTGACATGTTGCTTACTAGCTTTAACACATTCTGTTTAGTTATTCTTTTCAGTTTATCAGCTTGACACATGAATTACAACGAGAACCATTCATAGCAGTCATTTCTCGCCTTATTTGATATTACTTTTAACCAAAACTTCCTTTTTATCTTACCCTCAATCCAAAAAAAGCTAACCACTAAAAAAAAGAGAGAACATAGATGTCCTCCCCTTTAATACCTATTACATATCTTATACTGGCTGCCCTACTACTTTTTCTTCATATTTCTTGATTTTCTCATCATACTGAAGCGTCAGGCTGATCTCGTCCCAACCATTTAAAAGCATCTGCTTCCAATACGGATCGATTGCAAAACTAGTTTCAAAATCTTCAGCCTTAATCGTTTGATTCTCTAAGTCAACTGCTACTTTCAAGGTTTCTTTCTCGCCTTTTTGAAGCAATTGGTACACGTATTTCTCATCTAATCGGATCGGCAGCATACCATTTTTCAGGCAGTTATTATAGAAGATATCTGCGAAATTAGGAGCAATGATGACACGAAATCCATAATCATGTAAAGCCCAAGGAGCATGTTCACGCGATGAACCACATCCGAAATTATGACCTGCTACTAGAATGGTTGCTCCTTTAACATGAGGTTGATTAAGTTCAAACCCTTGATTTTCACTGCCATCTGCATTAAAGCGCCAGTCGTAAAATAAAAATTGACCAAAACCTGTACGCTCTACACGTTTTAGAAATTGCTTTGGAATAATTTGATCGGTATCGACATTGACACGATTAAGCGTTGCAACCGTTCCTTCATGTACTTTTATCGGTTCCATTTCCAATCCCCCTTATGATGTCATTGTTTTTTCTTCTTTTAATTGACGAACATCAACAAAATGACCCGCTAATGCTGTTGCTGCAGCCATTTCAGGACTGACCAAATGTGTTCTAGAACCTTTTCCTTGTCTTCCTTCAAAATTGCGGTTGGACGTAGACGCACAGCGTTCACCCTCAGGAACAAAATCAGGATTCATACTTAAGCACATACTACAACCAGACTCACGCCATTCAAAGCCGGCCTCTATAAATAGCTGGTCTAAGCCTTCTTCCTCTGCTTGTTTTTTTACCTTTTGTGAACCTGGTACAACTAAAGCCCGAACCCCACTAGCCACTTTTCTTCCCTTGATCACAGACGCCGCTGCGCGAAGATCACTTAATCTGGAATTTGTACAGGAACCTATAAAGACATGTTGGACACGTACATCTTGAATCGGTGTACCTGGTTTCAAATCCATATAATCTAGCGCTTGCTCAATCCCACGTTTATCAGCATCCGTCGTAGCTTCCTCCGGTGATGGGACTAATTTTGAAATTCCAATTCCTTGTGATGGGTTCGTTCCCCAAGTAACCATTGGTTCAATTTCACTTGCATCAATCGTAACGGTGCGATCATAAGTCGCTCCTTCATCTGTAGCTAGCGTACTCCAACGCTTTGTTAGCTCAGTAAATGCCTCTCCACTAGGGACATATTGACGCCCTTCTAGGTAATCAAACGTTACTTGATCAGGACTAATTAGACCTGCCTTTGCCCCTGCTTCTATTGACATATTACAGATTGTCATTCTTTCTTCCATCGTCATACCACGAATCGCATCACCAGTAAATTCAATAACGGATCCCGTTCCAACGTCTACTCCAAACTTAGCAATGATTGCAAGAATCACATCTTTTGCAGCGATCCCTTTCGCTAATTTTCCTATTATCTTCACTTCTAAGGTCTTTGGTTTAGATTGCCAAAGCGATTGTGTCGCAAGTACATGCTCAACCTCACTTGTACCAATACCAAATGCCAGCGCCCCAAAAGCACCATGAGTAGAAGTGTGACTATCTCCGCAAACAATCGTTTTCCCTGGTTGTGTGAGTCCAAGTTCTGGACCAATAACATGAACAATTCCATTTTCAGGATGTTCTAGGTCTACCACGTCAATACCAAATTCATCGCAATTTTTTTGTAATGTTTCAATCTGTGTTTTCGCAATTTGGTCGGTAATATTGTACCGGTCGACTGTTGGCACATTATGATCCATTGTTGCAAAGGTTAAATCTGGTCTTCTCACTTTTCGATTGTGGATGCGCAGGCCCTCAAATGCTTGAGGAGATGTCACTTCATGTACCATATGCAAGTCAATATAGAGCAAACTCGGCTTACCTTCCTCTTGTATCACTTCATGTTGATCCCAGATTTTCTCTATAATTGTTTTTGGGGTCATATGATTTCCCTCCCTTTTCGATTAGATCTTTGGATTAAAAGAGGGCAATGGACTGTTTCCACTGCACCCCTCCATTTTCTATACGCGAATAGAACTAAGTTGCTCGATAACTTCATTTGTCACTGCTTCAGTCGAATGATATTCAACCCCTGCACTTGCAAGGTCCGCTGTGCGGATACCTTTTTTTAGAACTGATTCAATCGCTTCATCCAAAGCTTCTGCTTCCTCTTCTAGACCGAATTCATATTTAAGCATCATCGCCAAAGAAGAAATCGTCGCTAATGGATTTGCTTTGTTCTCTCCAGCAATATCAGGAGCAGAACCGTGAATCGGCTCGTATAAGCTCGGTCCAATAGCAGAAAGACTAGCTGATGGTAACATTCCAAGAGATCCTGTTAACATTGAAGCTTCATCACTTAAAATGTCTCCAAACATGTTCTCTGTAACCATTACGTCAAAGTAAGTAGGTTGGCGAATTAATTGCATTGCTGCATTATCAACAAGCATATGCTCATAACTCACTTCTGGATATTCTTTAGCTACTTCGTCAACAACTTCTCTCCATAGGCGACTTGACTCTAGCACATTGGCTTTGTCTACAGAGGTGACCTTTTTCCTTCTTACTTGAGCTAGTTCAAACCCTTTGCGTACAATTCGTTCGATTTCTTTACGCGTATACGTAAGTGTGTCAATCGCTAGCTCTTCATCGTTGTCATATCTGCGCTCACGAGGTTCTCCGAAGTAGATACCTCCCGTTAATTCGCGAACAATGACAAAGTCGACTCCTTTTATTCGCTCAGGCTTTAAAGGAGATGCCTCAAGTAAACTTTCATAGCAAGTTACCGGCCTGAGGTTTGCAAATAATTGCAACGATTTACGTAGTTGTAGTAACCCTTTTTCCGGTCTCATATGACTTGGTAGCTGATCCCATTTTGGTCCACCAACAGCTCCTAATAAGATCGCGTCACTTTGTCTACATGTATCAAGCGTCCGTTGTGGAAGTGGTGTTTGATGCAGATCAATTGCTATTCCGCCAATATCTGCGTATCTATACTCAAATTGATGTTGATACTGCTCAGCAATTTGATCCAATACTTTTAAAGCTGCTTTCACTACTTCTGGTCCTATCCCATCTCCAGGAAGTACAGCAATTGTTTTTTTCATACTGACCCTCCTAGGCGTTCAATTGTTTCATTCGTTCTGCATTATAGGCACGACGGTTAATCGTACGGTTAATCGCATGGATGTATGCTTTAGCTGATGCTTCAAGGACATCATGCGCTGTTCCACGACCAGTCGATTCTACTCCGTCATATTGAATTTTCACAAATACTTCTGCTAGAGCATCTCGACCACCATTAATTGATTGAATTCGGTAATCTTCTAAAATAACCGGACCATCAATCATGCGCTCAAGTGTATTGTAAATGGCTTCAACACTACCAGAACCAGTGGCTGCTTCTTGTATCGTTCCTTCTGATGGAACATTTAGGGTAATCGTAGCTGTTGGGATATTATTCGTTCCATAATTTACTTGAAGAGCTTCTAACTCATAATGAGCAACCGCTTCTCCAACTGTTGCTTCAGTCATAAGAGCAAAAAGATCGTCTTCGGTAACATCTTTCTTCTTATCAGCTAAATCTTTGAACGCCTTGAAAATGGTTTGAAGTTGATCTTCCGTACCGTTAAATCCTAACTCAACAATCTTCTCTTTAAAGGCGTGGCGACCTGAATGCTTTCCAAGTACCATACGATTTGAAGAAACCCCAACAAGCTCTGGTGTGAAGATTTCATATGTTTCTTTATTCTTCAAGACACCGTCTTGGTGAATACCTGACTCATGAGCAAATGCATTAGCACCAACTACCGCTTTGTTACTCGGTACGATCATGCCTGTCAGCTTACTAACAAGTGAGCTACTACGCTTTATTTCTTTTAACGTCAATCCAGTATCCGCTTGATAGTGATCTTTTCGGATGTTAAGTGCCACCGCAATTTCTTCTAAAGAAGCATTGCCTGCGCGCTCTCCTATTCCATTCATCGTACACTCAACTTGACCTGCCCCATTTTGAATAGCCGCGAGTGAATTCGCCACTGCCATTCCAAGGTCGTCATGGTTATGAGTAGATAAAATAGCACGGTCAATATTTGGTACATTCTCTGTTAAATAACGGAACATATTTCCAATCTCATGAGGAGTGGTATAACCTACTGTATCCGGTAGATTAATAACCGTAGCTCCAGCATCAATTACAGCCTCAATGATTGTTGCTAAAAATGGAAGCTCTGAACGACTCGCATCTTCTGCTGACCACTGCACTTGTGGAAATTTCGCTTTCGCATATTTTACAGATTCTACTGCAGTGCGAACGACTTCATCAGGTGTCATTCGTAACTTATATGTCATATGAATGGGTGAAGTTGCTAAGAAAACATGGATGCGTGGTTCTGCACTATTTTTCAGCGCTTCCCATGCCACATCAATGTCATTTGTAACAGAACGTGCTAGCCCCGTTACAGAACTTCCTTTAACCGTGTTTGCAATAGCTTGAACAGACCTGAAATCACCTTGTGAGGAAGCTGGAAATCCAGCCTCCATCACATCTACTCCAAGCCTTTCAAGTTGTTTTGCAATCTCAAGTTTTTCTTCAAAGTTCAAATTGACGCCAGCCGATTGTTCGCCATCACGGAGCGTAGTATCGAAGACGTTAATTTTTCGCACTAGCTACCACTCCTTTTGCTTTTGGCTTAGCCTTTACAAATGGCATCATTTCACGAAGCTCACGACCTACCACTTCAATTGGGTGGTTCTTTTCAGATTCATTGATTGCATTGAATTCTGGACGGTTCACTTGGTTCTCAAGGATCCAGCCTTTTGCAAATTTCCCCGTTTGAATATCAGTTAATACCTTTTTCATTGCTTGCTTCGTTTCATCTGTAACGATCTGTGGACCAGCTACAAAATCTCCCCACTGTGCTGTATCAGAGATTGAGTAACGCATTCCTTCTAATCCACCCTCATACATCAAATCAACGATAAGTTTTAATTCATGTAAACACTCAAAGTATGCAACTTCAGGTTGGTAGCCAGCTTCTACTAGTGTTTCAAATCCAGCTTTCACAAGAGCTGTTGTACCACCACAAAGGACTGCTTGCTCCCCAAATAGATCAGTTTCTGTTTCTTCTTTAAATGTTGTCTCAAGTACACCTGCACGCGCTGAACCAATTTGCTTCGCATAAGCAAGAGCAATGTCTTTCGCTTCCCCTGTTGCATCTTGGTATACAGCAATTAATCCAGGTACTCCAGCTCCATCTTCGAATGTACGGCGAACTAAATGACCAGGTCCTTTAGGCGCTGCAAGGAAAACATCTACTGTTTCTGGAGGAACGATTTGATTAAAGTGAACATTGAATCCGTGAGCAAATGCTAATGCCTTACCAGGCGTTAATTCTGGCTCAATTTCTTCTTTATACACCTTTGGTTGATGCTCATCTGGAAGTAAGATCATGATTAAATCTGCTTGAGCTGCTGCTTCCCTTACTGTATAAACATTAAATCCATCCTCTTCAGCTTGCGACCAAGATTTACCTTTACGTAATCCAACTACTACATCTACTCCACTTTCACGCATGTTTAGTGCATGCGCGTGACCTTGTGAACCGTAACCGATTACTGCCACCTTTTTTCCGTTTAATACTGCCTCGTTTACATCACCGTTATAAAATACTTTTGCCATTTCTCATCTCTCCTCTGTTTTGGTTGATTTTTTCATTTATTAGTTAATTAAGGTTAAACGATAGGGATCAGTCAGTGGTTTTTTATGACCACGATTGAAAGCGGTAATTCCTGTACGAGCTAACTCTTTAATCCCGTACGGTCGAAGTAAATCAATGAATGCTTCGACCTTTGGATGATCACCAGTAATTTGAATGGTCATACTTTCACGCCCAACATCAAGGATCGATGCCCTGAATGGGTTGACCAAGGCTGCTATTTCACCCCTCTGACTAGGAGAGGCCACAATCTTAATTAAAGCAAGTTCTCTAGCCACAATGGCTTCATCTGTAATATCTTTCACTTTCAATACATCAACTTGTTTATTTAATTGTTTAATCACTTGTTCAACATTTTGCATCTGATCAGCATTTACAACAAATGTCATTCTTGAAATCGAAGGGTTTTCTGTAACCCCTACGGTAATGCTTTCAATGTTATAATGCCGTCTTGCAAACAAGCCGGTAATTCGATTCAGCACACCAGATGTATTGTTAACTAGGGCTGTGATCGTACGTTTCATGGCTTAACCCCCTCCATTTGGTGTTGTCCTTTACCTGGTGAAATCATTGGGTACACATTTTCTTCTTTTGCTACCCTACAATCCATTAATACAGGGCCAGGATAATCAAACATTTCCTTGAGTGATGCTTCAAGGTTTGAGAGTTGTTCTACTTTCATCCCCTTAACATCATAAGCCTCTGCAAGCTTGACAAAGTTTGGTTGGATCGGGAACAAAGAGTTAGAGTATCTCTCACCATGGAATAACTGTTGCCACTGTCTAACCATTCCAAGTGCAGCATTGTTTACAATCATGACTTTGATCGGTAAATTCAATTCTTGTAAGATCGACAACTCTTGAGCTGTCATTTGGAAACCAGCATCACCGATGATCGCTACAACCGGTTTGTCTGGTTTTGCAAATTGAGCACCAATCGCCGCCGGGAAACCGAATCCCATTGTTCCGAGTCCCCCTGAAGTAACCCACTGATTTGGATAGTTAAATTTATAAAACTGTGCTGACCACATTTGATGCTGACCTACATCTGTTGTAACAACGGCTTCTCCTTTTGTTACTTCATAAATCTTCTCAATTAAATGTTGAGGTTTAATCGTTTCACCATCTTGTTCATACCAAAGTGGATATTCCTCTTTCAATTCTCTGAGCCAACTCTTCCACTCATGATGATCACCACGTTTACCCTGTTCGTCCATTAACATTAACAACGCTTGTTTTGCATCTCCTACGACCGGGATTTCCGTCGGAACATTTTTCCCGATTTCAGCAGGATCAATATCAATATGTGCTACTTTTGCATGAGGTGCAAAATGAGCAAGGTTACCAGTTAAACGATCATCAAAGCGAGCACCGATACTAATTAAAAGATCAGCTTCGTGAAGAGCCATATTGGCTGTATAGGTTCCATGCATCCCAGCCATTCCTAAATGAAGATCATCTTCCCCTGGATAACTACCTAAACCAAGTAAAGTATTGACTACTGGAATTTGCTGTTGCTCTACATATGCTACAAGTTCATCTGACGCTTTAGCATGAAGGACTCCGGCTCCCGCTAAGATTACTGGCTTTTTAGAAGCAGTAACTGAGTCTACGACTTTACGGATTTGAAGTTTGTTTGGGATAACGGTTGGTTGATAACCTGGAAGATCAACATCTTTCTCATAATCAAACATCCCAGTTGCAAGTGATACATCTTTCGGAAGATCAATTAACACTGGACCTGGTCTTCCAGTCGTTGCAATATGGAAAGCCTCTTTTATAATGCGTGGTAATTCCTCAACCGAACGAACTTGATAGTTATGTTTTGTGATCGGCATTGTAATTCCAATCATGTCAGCTTCTTGAAAAGCATCTGTGCCAATGACTGTTGTTGCTACTTGCCCAGTAATGACGACAAGAGGAAGGGAATCAATCATTGCATCAGCAATGCCCGTTACGACATTCGTCGCTCCAGGACCAGACGTAACAATACATACTCCTGGTTTTCCTGATACTCTTGCATAACCTTCAGCAGCATGGATAGCTCCTTGCTCATGTCTTGCAAGAATGTGTCTGATACCCGTTTTGTAAATTTCATCGTAGGTTGGCAAGATTGCTCCACCTGGATAACCAAAAATGACATCTACATCCTCACAGGCTAAGGCTTTCATCAACATGCTAGAACCTGACATTTCTTCACCAGATGCGGTAGTTTGCTTTTCCATACTTTGCAACTTTGTGCTCACGTCTCTTCCTCCTCACAAGTTATCTTTTTGAGAACATTCTGTATTTTAAATGTGGAATCATGATCTAATTAATATTTTTCCAAATAAAAAAATCTTTCCACTCCACAACAAGCCGTCCTAATAACGACTGAAGGGGTGAAAAGATTTCTTTTCACGGTACCACCCTTGTTCGCTGAATTCGAATGAGTTCAGCCTCATGGACAAGCTATGCTTATCACGTTTTGGTAACGAGTGCTACAAACACTCGACCAACCCTAGTAGATTACTCGTTCAGGTTGACACTCGGAGGTGAGCTTCTTCATTAGAGCAACGCCGATTCTCAGCAATACGGCTCTCTGTAGTTGCTAGGTCTAATGAATACTTTTCCTCTTCTTCGTTTTAGTTATTAGATTTTCATAACCCCACCAGTATTAGCTGATGTAACAAGCTTTGCATAACGAGCAAGGTATCCTTTTTTCACTTTTGGTTCCGGTGCAACAAAGCCTTCTTTACGCTCCGCATGCTCCTCAGGTGTAACAAGCCATTCAAGTGTACGGTTCGTTAGATCGATACGAATCTTGTCACCATTTTCGATGAAAGCGATCGGACCACCTTCAGCAGCTTCTGGTGAGATATGACCGATTGAAATCCCACGAGAAGCACCAGAGAACCTGCCATCTGTAATCAGTGCAACTTTCGTGCCTAATCCTCTCCCAACAATAGAGGATGTTGGTGCAAGCATCTCAGGCATTCCTGGCCCACCTTTTGGACCTTCATAACGGATAACAACGACATGGCCTGCTTTCACTAAACCTTCGTCGATGCCTTTTTGAGCTTCCTCTTGGGAGTTGAAAATAATCGCTTCTCCTTCAAATACTTTAATCGAAGGATCAACTGCCCCTACTTTAATAACTGCACCATCTGGAGCGAGGTTACCATAAAGAATGGATAGACCACCTACCGGGCTATAAGGATTGTCCTGACGACGAATCACTTCATCATTTGTAATTTCTGCATCTTTCACATTTTCATATAGACTCTTACCTGTAATTGTAATTCGATCGGGATGAATCGCTCCATCGATATTACACAGTTCTTTCATAATAGCACTTACTCCACCAGCTTGGTGGACATCATCCATTGAATAATCAGATGCTGGGCTAATCTTAGATAAGTAAGGCACTCTTTCAGCAACTTTATTAATCCGATTTAAGTCGTACTCAATTTCAGCTTCATTTGCGATAGCCAATGTGTGTAAGACTGTATTGGTCGAACCGCCCATCGCCATATCTAAGGCAAATGCATCATCAATTGCTTCTTCAGTAATGATGTCACGAGGCTTGATATCTTTTTCAATTAAATTCATTAAATGCTTCGCTGCATCCTTAATCAACTGGTGGCGAGCTTCACTCGTAGCAACCATTGTGCCATTACCAGGTAATGCCACACCTAGCATTTCCATTAGGGAATTCATTGAATTGGCTGTGAACATTCCAGAACATGAACCACATGTTGGACAGGCGCTTTGTTCAATTTCTAATAGTTCTTCTCTTGACATGGCACCTGATGCAAATGCTCCAACTCCTTCAAAAACGGATGCTAATGAGAGGCTTTTTCCATCCTTTGTTCGTCCCGCTTCCATCGGACCCCCTGATACAAATACGGATGGTACATTCGTTCGAACGGAAGCCATTAACATTCCTGGTGTGATCTTGTCACAGTTAGGAATGTAGAACACCCCGTCAAACCAGTGTGCGTTTATAACTGTTTCAGCTGCATCACATATAATTTCTCTACTTGGTAGTGAGTAACGCATTCCAATGTGCCCCATTGCAATCCCATCATCAACACCGATTGTATTAAATTCAAATGGAATTCCCCCAGCATCTCGTATAGCCTGCTTTGCTACTTCTGCAAATTTATTGAGGTGCATATGGCCTGGAATAATATCAATATATGAATTACATACTCCGATAAACGGCTTATCCATTTCATCCTCACGAACACCTGCAGCTCTTAGTAGACTTCTGTGTGGCGCGCGATCGATGCCTTTTTTTATCATGTCACTTCTCATTTTATCGCCCCTAACTTCCTTGCTACTCCACTCCACTCCACTCCACTCAACTTCATCTATCTCTATACTAGTCTCAGCTAACCTCTACTTGATTTGATTCAGGATAAACTTTTTCTCCATCTTCTACGACTCGCTTACGAAACGCTTCGAGTAAACGGTTTGTTTCTTTTCCTGGCACTCCTTCACCAATGACTCTGCCATCTACTTTTACAACGGCAATGACTTCAGCTGCTGTACCTGTTAAGAACACTTCATCAGCAACATATACATCATGTCTTGTAAATGGCTCTTCTCTCATGTCATAACCTAGCTCATCAGCTAGCTCTATAATGGCGTTTCGAGTAATGCCTTCTAAGGCACCAATGTAACCAGGAGGTGTTAAGATTTTATTTCCTTTAACAATAAAGACATTATCCGCAGATCCTTCAGCGACATACCCTTGATCGTTTAACATCAACGCTTCGCTTACTCCTGCAAGACTTGCTTCTATTTTTACCAGGATGTTATTCAAATAATTCAGTGATTTAACTTTAGGACTGAGCACATCTGGTCGATTTCTTCTTGTTGCTACCGTGACAATTTCAAGTCCTGTCTTGTAGAGTTCTTTTGGAAATAACGCTAACTCTTCAGCAATTACAATAACTTGTGGAGTTGCACAAGATGCTGGGTCAAGTCCTAAATTTCCAACTCCTCTTGAAATCACTAAACGAATATATGCATTCTTTAGTTGGTTTTTTTGTAATGTTTGAACGACGATATCAGTCATCTCTTTTTTTGTGTGTGGTATTTCTAACATGATTGATTTAGCTGAATAATATAAGCGATCAAGGTGTTCGTCTAATCTAAAGACATTTCCATCATAAACTCGGATGCCTTCAAAAACACCGTCACCATATAGAAACCCATGATCATAAACAGACACTTTCGCTTCTTGTTTCAAAACAAATTGTCCATTTAAGTAAATCCACTGTTCACTCATGATGCTCACTCTCCTCAATGTCTCCAACCCGATTTCCTTCTCCAATAATCAATGAGAAAAAATCCATGAATGTATCTTTTCTGAGCGGACATTTGTTTTTCTATGTGATGGTTATTTGAGGTTTATAATACGCCCATTTTGGGAAGTGGTCAACCACTTTCCGTAAAATAATTTGACAATTTAGATTTATCCGAAATATTGAATACGCTTACACATTTACCTAGCCTACGTTTAGCCCATTTTAAAATCTTTTCCTTTTTATTAATAGAATCGAGTAAATGCGGAAAAGATATAATTGGGTGATGAAGATGAAACAACTAAAGCAACTGTTCCGCTTGGTTTACTTATCTAAACGCTTTCCTTTTGTTCGTCTTAGACAAAAACGAAAAGCATTATTAGTTTTAGTAACAGAAAATGAAGCCAATTGCCGAACACAAGCTGAAAAGGTCCTTTATGAAAAGTTACGAGAGTTAGGTTATTATCCCACCCCTCGCTATGAGGTTGGAGGCTTCACAATCAATATGGCTTTAGTTCCTTATCGACTGGCACTCATTGAAAAGACGAAAAATGTAGATGAAAAGAAGCTTAGTCGTTCTATGAGGAAAAAAGGTTGGAGTGTGTTGTACTATGAAGATGATAAAATCTTGGTTGATACACATGACTATTTAAGAGAAATCAAGCAACAAGCAAGACCAACAAAAAACGTCTCCGTTTAATTAAACGGAGACGTTACGTATGTAATATAGGAATGGCGTCCCAGGAGAGATTCGAACTCCCGACCGACGGCTTAGAAGGCCGTTGCTCTATCCTGCTGAGCTACTGGGACAAAGCGGGTGATGAGAATCGAACTCACATCATCAGCTTGGAAGGCTGAGGTTTTACCACTAAACTACACCCGCATGTTATTATGTGTTCGTCTATCAATTAAGTAACTGACGACGCTTATAACTATACCTAATATTTTTTAATGTGTCAATAACAATTATCATTTTTTTAATAACTATCTTTTTGGAAAGAAGGCAGAGTTATGCGCAGACTGCCTTCTTTTCAAAACCAAATCCCTTTTACCTAGAATAGTTTTCTGAAAGAGTATGCAACTCTTCTGCACTTTCTCTTTCATAAAAGCGCACATGTATAGTAGAGTCCGTTACTTCACAAATAACATACGTTTGCTCTTTAGGGCTTCTAGGTAGCCGGAAGCTACCAGGATTAATAAAAACAATCCCCTGCTCCTTAAAGCTTGTTGCCACATGGGAGTGTCCAAAACAGACAAGGTTAGCCCCTACCTCTTCTGCACGGTAGCTAAGGGGCACATGAGTCATTTTCACATTATAAAGATGTCCATGAGTAGCATAGACAACAAAAGAACCAAAAGTCTCAATTAAGTCTTCAGGGAAATCTGCGCCAAAATCGCAATTACCTTTAACCATTTTGATTCCCTCTAGTTCGATTGCATCCACTTGTAACTCGGAATCCCCACAATGGATCATTGCATCTACTTCATGCTGATGCCGCTTCACTAATTGAACGATCTCTTCGCCCCAACCATGGCTATCACTCATAATGAGAAGCTTCATGTAAATCCTCTCCCATCCTTTATCTATCTATTTCCACTTACTTATTAGTTGTTGTAATGCTTTCGCACGATGGCTGATCTCATTTTTTTCATTTGCTGTTAATTGCGCCATCGTTTTATCGAATGCAGGGAGAAACATAATAGGATCATAGCCAAATCCGTTCGTTCCAACCGGCTCACGCGCAATCACTCCTTCGCATGTGCCCTCAACGATAAAGGTGTTTTCTTGTGGTGAGGCTACAGCAATTGCACATACAAAACGAGCTGTTCGATCTTCACTCGGAATGTCTTGCATTTCTTTTAATACTTTTTCATTATTGGCAGCATCGCTTTTTGTCAATCCTGCATAGCGAGCTGAATATACTCCTGGACGCCCGTCTAGAGCATCGACGACTAACCCTGAATCATCCCCAATCACCACTTCATTCAAAGCTTTAGCTAATGTTTCTGCTTTAATGGATGCATTTTCTGCAAACGTTTCCCCAATTTCTTCAATATCAGGGATATCTTTATAATCAAGCAGAGATTTCACTTCATATCCGTCTTTTGCAAACATTTGCTCAAACTCTCGCACTTTTCCTTTGTTTTTAGTAGCAATAATGATTTGCTTGCTCATGTTAATTCATCCTTTTTTATATGTATCGATCTTCTCACTCACAGCCCCTATAGCTGCTTTTTGATGATGTATTAGTTGATCTATTCCATGCTCCGCTAAATTGAGAATTTGATTAAGTTGCTCTCTAGAAAATGTCGCTTCTTCACCTGTTCCTTGAAGCTCAACAAATTCATGCGAACCAGTCATCACTACATTCATATCCACTTCTGCTGCAGCATCTTCTACATAACATAAATCCAATATTTCTCCGTGAGTCGGTTCTACTCCGACAGATACGGCTGCTAAATAGTCTTTAATCGGCCATTTTTTAATTTTTCCATTTTCAACTGCTTTTTCAACTGCTAATGTCAAGGCCACAAATGCACCTGTTATCGATGCTGTTCTCGTTCCTCCATCAGCTTGGATCACATCACAATCAACCCAAATCGTACGTTCTCCGAGCAAGTCTAGATCAAGAATCGATCTTAGTGAACGACCAATCAAACGCTGAATCTCCATAGTCCTGCCTGTTACTTTCCCTTTAGAAGATTCTCGGATTGTACGTTGTTCCGTTGCTCTAGGTAACATAGAGTATTCAGCTGTTATCCAACCCTTCCCTTGCCCTCGCATAAACGGTGGCACTCTCTCTTCAATACTCGCTGTACAGATTACTTTCGTATCTCCCATTGAAATGAGGACTGAACCTTCTGGATGCTTTAGGTATTGAGTGTCTAATTGTATCGGTCTTAATTCATTTACTTGTCTACCGTCTTGTCTCATGGTCAATTCCTCCTCCACAATATCATAACATCTATCCACTTCTAGAATCACACAAAAACCACTCTTATATCCATCTTTCCCAAAATCCTTCCTCAAATAAAAAGAGATAGTCAAATGACCATCTCTCCTCACCTTATCTAAAAGCTGCCGGTATTCACTAATTCTGGTCTTGAAACCGGTTGAGTCATTTGTCCGGATTCATGAAGAATATTTGCCTCACCATTTACTTGCACGGCTACTTGTTCCACACCCTCTTGCTCAGTCAATGTAAGAGCTAGCATATTCAAAGCTGTATCTGAAACTGCCTTTGCGTCTAATTGACTTAACAACGATTCATTAAAATTTAACGTAACCACTCCATTTTCATAGATAGGATCGGATAATAGTTGTACACCATTTCTAAAGTCCGTTAATAAATTTGATTTAAAGGATGGTCCTTGAAGAAGTTCTTCAACTGCAACTTTGACAGAATCTTCTTCCATCCCAACTCGACGAGTAACAGGCACATAATACGTATTCTCACCCTTTTGATCTAAAAAATATAGTGTCACACTTTTACTATTCACCATGTCTACTACACCATTAGACTCTAAGTTAATTCCATTAGCACGACTAACTCCATCACCAATAGGTGTACCATTTTGCGGCATCATCTCTTGATCATATCCATTAATTCTAAGCTTTACTTTTTCAACCGTATCGAATTGAGTAAGCGTCCATGTAATCGCTTGAAGAATTTGTTGTTCTTCGGATGGATCATATTCTTTGAACTCATTTGAAAAGTCGGCAATGGCCACACCATCATTTAAGTGAACATCCACTTCTGTACCAGCAGGAAGAACGGCTTTAAACCCATTTGGTAATAGCTCTGTTACAGGGCCACCTTCAACTAAATATTGAAGCGATTGCTTTAATACACTTTCAGTTTTAGGTAACGAGAGCGTCTGAGGCACAACTAAACCATTCTCATCAATAAGATATAATTCACGTTGTACATCTTCAACAACAGCCTCAGTGCCTTCTCCCTCTCCCTCTTCACCTTTTTCTGGTGCCTCTGCTTCTTGTTCTTCCCCTTCACTTACATCCTCTTCTTCATCTAAGTCCAGAGATTCTCCCTCATCTACATAACTAACAGGTGGCGCATCCATCTCTGTTGTTGCCTCATTACCCCCAAACGAACACCCTGTAGCTACGAGTGTAGATAACACGAGCACAGGAACCCCTCTACGAAACATCTTACGCATTGTTTCCCCTCCTAATAAAAGATGGTTTGTACTACATGTATACGAGCTCAATCGAAGTTTAGACCACTTGTCTACAAATAATTACAAGCACATATAAAAAAACCACCTAACGTCATGTTAGATGGTCTCTTGTTTTCCTAATAGAATGGACTCAACCTGTCCAATGTCCATTTCTAGCCATTTGTCCGCTAATACCTTGAACTGTTCGTGATCACCAGTTGTAAAGAAACGGTGAGTAGGCTTACGTTTATCAGTAAATAACAAGTTATTGTGGTACAACAATCCGCTTACTTCCCTAGCCGTCTCATCCCCTGAAGAAATCAGTTGTATGTTTGAGCCGATTTGCTTTTGGATCGTATTTTTTAATAACGGATAATGTGTACACCCTAAAATTAATGTATCAAACCCTTTTCCTTTTAGCGGTTCTAAGGTTTCTTTAACAATGAGATTAGCCTCAACCCCGTCAAACACCCCACGCTCCACTAAAGGAACAAAAGGAGGGCAAGCTAAGCTTTCCACTTCAACTTCATTGTTAATTGATTTAAGGGCTTTTTCATACGCTCCACTTTCAATGGTCCCAGCTGTCCCGATTACTGCCACGTGATCCTTTTTCGTCACTTTAAGAGCGCTTGTGGCACCTGGATGAACGACTCCAACCACAGGAATAGAAAGCTCTTGTTTAACTTCCTCTAACACAACAGCTGTAGCTGTATTACAGGCAATGACAAGCATCTTCATATTTTCATCTACTAACCGATCAATCATTTCCCATGTAAACGCTCTAACTTCCTCAGTCGTCCTTGGGCCATATGGGCAACGTGCTGAATCGCCAATGTAGACAATCTCCTCTTTTGGTAACTGTCTCATTAACTCTTTTGCTACGGTTAACCCGCCTAATCCAGAATCAATAACTCCTATAGGTCTATCCACTATGTCTCCCTCAATTTCTACGGTGTTCTTAACACATTAAACTTTCGCTTTCATTTCCTCATGTAAAACGTGTAAGCTCTTTTCTAGAAAGTCTACTTCCTCTTGTGAGAAGTTAGCTAATATATTCTCTAAATACTCTTGTCTCTTATTAATCACTTCATTAATGATCGTCGTTCCTTTTTCTAGTAAATGAATTCGAACAACACGACGATCGTTCTTATCCTTTACACGTTCTACGAGTTCATTCTTCTCCATCCGATCAACTAAATCAGTTGTGGTACTACATGCCAAGTACATTTTAGTAGATAATTCTCCTATTGTCATATCACCATATTCGTTTAACCATTGTAATGCGACAAATTGTGGTGGAGTAATCGGAAATTGGGTCAGAATTTCTCGTCCCTTCTGCTTTACCATTTCTGAAACTCTACGTAAAGAGCGCTCAATTTGTTCAATTTGTTGATGATCCATCTATTGTACCTCCGTTTATTAAACGTGATTTCGTCTCGATCGTCCAGACGATAATCGTCCTATTTTTATCAATTAAATAATCATATAATAAATTCAAAACGCTCCACATGCACCATTTTAAGTGTTGATAACTGTACCTTATTTCATCATTGTCCCTGTTTTCTTAGGGAATTGCAAGCTTTGATCTGACTGTTACGAGAAATGACAAATGAACGCAACCAAAAAAAGAGTAACCGTTCTAAACGGTTACTCTTTACTATTTTAAGCTTTTACAAACGCTTTTCTTACTTGTTCTTCTACTTCATCTGCAGTATCTAAATTAAGCATCTCTTCAGCAAATGTTGTAAGTTCTTCTTTCGAAAGGTCAAGCAATTGGCTTCTAGCAGGCAAGATCGAAGTGGCACTCATGCTAAATTCATCTAAACCTAGACCTAGTAATAATGGAATCGCAATCTCGTCTCCAGCCATCTCGCCACACATACCAGCCCATTTTCCTTCTTTATGAGCAGCTTTTATCACCATGTTAACAAGGCGTAAAATAGCAGGGTGGTATGGTTGGTATAAATAAGAAACTCTTTCATTCATTCGATCTGCTGCCATCGTGTATTGGATTAAATCATTTGTTCCGATACTAAAGAAGTCAACTTCTTTAGCGAAACGATCGGCAGCCACTGCTGTTGATGGAATTTCAACCATAATCCCAACTTCCATGTCATTTGAAACTTCTACACCTTCTGCTACAAGCTTCTCTTTCTCTTCAGCTAAGAGGACTTTCGCTTGGCGTAACTCTTCAAGCGTCGCAATCATTGGGAACATAATTTTCAGTTGCCCGTATGAGCTAGCTCGTAATAATGCACGAAGTTGAGTACGGAACATATCATCTTTTTCTAAACAAAGACGAATCGCACGATAGCCTAGAAATGGATTCATTTCTTTTGGTAAATCAAGATAAGGAAGTTCTTTATCGCCACCAATATCAAGGGTACGTATCACAACTGGCTTACCTTCCATACGCTCAACAACTTCTTTATACGCTTCAAACTGCTCATCTTCAGTTGGAAGAGCATCTCTTCCCATATAAAGAAACTCTGTACGGTAAAGACCAATACCTTCAGCTCCGTTATTGATTACACCTTCAAGATCTTTCGGCGTACCAATATTTGCAGCAAGTTCAACATGATGACCGTCTTTTGTCGTTGAGGTTTCATTAACAAGTTTAGCCCATTCTTCTTTTTGCTTTTGGAAATCAGCTTTTTTCTTTTCATATGTAGCTAATTCATCAGAAGATGGATTAATGATAACATCTCCGTCAATTCCATCAACGATGATCATCATACCCGTTTCGATTTTAGCTGTTACTTCTTTTGCTCCAACAACAGCCGGAATCTCAAGAGAACGGGACATAATCGCTGAGTGAGATGTTCTTCCTCCGATATCAGTTGCAAACCCTTTAATAAAAACAGGGTTTAATTGAGCAGTATCTGAGGGTGTTAAGTCTTCAGCGATGACAATCGTTTCTTCTGAAATAGTAGCTAGTGATTGCGCTTCAATACCTAATAAATGACCTAAAACACGTTTAGAAACATCACGAATATCCGAGGCACGTTCTTTCATATATTCGTTATCCATGTTCTCAAACATTGAAATAAACATATTAGCAATTTCATTTAATGCGTATTCTGCATTTTGTTTTTCATCGTTAATTTTACCTTTTACTGCATCTACAAGCTCAGGGTCGCTTAGGACAAGTAAATGTGCAGCAAAAATTTCGGCTTTATCCGCACCAAGTTCAGCTTCTGTTTTGTCTTTAATAACAGCAAGTTCTTCTTTAGACTTCGCTAAAGCTGAATCAAAACGATCTACTTCTTCTTTTGTATCTGCTACTTCTTTCAATTCAATCTCAAAGTTAGGCTCTACGTGTACAAAAGCTTTTGCAATTGCAACACCACTTGATGCAGCAATTCCAGTCAATTTTTGTGACATTATTCTCCTAACCCTTCTTTAATTACATCTTCAATCGCTTGAAGAGCTTCATCAGCGTCTGACCCCTCAGCTTTGATTGTTACTTCCGCACCTTGTCCAACTCCAAGTGACATTACACCCATGATTGATTTTAGGTTCACAGATTTTCCTTTGTATTCAAGTGTTACGTCAGAAGAAAATTGACCTGCTTTGTTTACTAACTGTGTTGCCGGACGAGCATGAATTCCTGTTTCTGCTGTAATCTTAAATGTTTTTTCTGCCATTTTTCATCAACCTCTTTCGTTTATTTTAGAATAGAGTAAACAGCTATATAGAGAAGTTCACCTATTCAGTATTAATAAATGTTCCCTACTTTTTGCTTCCCTGTAATAATTATGAAAACGGTTTAAAGGTTTTCCTACAAAAAACAGGCATCAGTAAAGAAACGCACATGATGAAAACATGAAGTACACTTGTATCGTACCCCATTTAACCCTCATATACACTTCCGTACTCATGCCTGATCTTGTCAGTAACACGTAATCTAAGTGCAACCCTTATTTATACTTTATAAGCTTTTTTAAGTAGAACACCATATCTGGAACTTGTTCAACTTTATAGGAGGTTGAGAATCTAGTATTTAAGACCTCAATCAACTCAATAGTGATAGTATAGCATAACTCAAATTCTTCTTTCAACAAATGTGCAAGTTTGTCTGATGTTTGAATCATTTCTTTTTTTCTAAATCGATCAATAAGTTCACACAAAAAACTTACTAGACGCATATACTCAACTGAGCGCCTATTCAACTCAATATGGGCGTTTCTTTCAATCATGAACACTAAATCTGAAATTAATTGTGGATGTTCATTCATTTCAGCAATGGGTTGATTAGAAGAAGCACTATAAATATGAAGGGCCACAAAGCCAATCTCAGCTTCTGGAAGCTCTACATCTAGATGTTCATTTAATAGGTGAACTGCTTTTCTTGCAAGGTGAAATTCTTCTGGGAACATGAGCTCCGTTTCAGTCAGAAAAGGATTCGGTATATCAATGCCCTGTTCGATTCGCCTTATCGCAAATTGAATATGATCTGTCATAGCAAGATGAATCCTTTGGTGAAGTGGTTCTTTAAGTTCAGCTTGAATCATCCTAACAACTTTTTCCATTGTGACAATTAAAGATTCATCTACATCGTTTAATAATAACTTATATTGTTCTTGCTCCTTTTGATTAGCTAGAACAAATAATTTATCAATGGAGCCAGAATGTATTTCCTGACCACGTTTTCGACCAAAGCCGATTCCTTTCCCAATGACAATTACTTCATTCAGATCAGGTTTAGTCGCTATCACTACATTATTATTTACTACTTTTTCTATGCGGAACGGTCCCTTCATACAGCAACCCTCTTTGTCAAAACTCATTTCCTATCCATCATAGCTGAATAAGTAAAATGTAGTCAATATTTACCCTCATACATATAATACTTTAATAATCCTTAAATTATGCTCACATGTTCGTTACCTTCTACATATACTATCAAGACTAAAGCCCTTCAACAATGGGATTGAGTTACCCAAATTCGCTCTTAGCCCGAGCAAGAAGGAGTGAACTCATTGAAAGGAGCAGAATTCGGACCTAAACCATTACTTACGAAAAGGGAACGAGAAGTATTCGAACTACTTGTTCAAGATAAGACCACAAGAGAAATCGCACAAGAACTTTTCATAAGTGAGAAAACAGTACGAAATCACATTTCTAATACGATGCAAAAGTTGGGGGTTAAGGGGCGCTCTCAAGCTGTTATTGAACTAATTAGACTAGGTGAAATTGAAATTTAACTAGCATAGAAATACCATGTGACAGCCTTCTAGTCAGCTTACCTCCATCTTAGGAGATAAGCTGACTTTTACTTTTATAAGAAGACTGATTTTACGCTACTTACAACTCACTTATTACATGTCCATTTAAAGCTTGGCGCATTTCTTCATTCCATGGGACTGCATTTCCACTCTCTTTACCCACTTGAACAATTGTTCCTCTTCCAGTTAAACAAACTTCGCCTAATTGATTTTCTACAAGATAATGGAGATCAAGAGATGAGCTGCCTAACTTTTCTACTTTCACATGTACCGATAGCATTTCATCAAATTTTATCTGCCTAACATAGTCACACTGCAGATCAGCAGCCACAATCATTGTCTCAAAATCTTGGCTCGCCCATTTCTGCATTAATCCGAGTGAACTAAAATACTCCAATCTCGCATCCTCAAAATAGACAAGAGCATTTTTATTATTCACATGACCAAACGCATCCGTTTCCGAAAAACGTACACGAATAGCTTTTGAAAAAGTAAATCCTTCTTTCCATCTTTCAAAATCACTAATATAAGTTGGTAATCTCATTGTTTTTCCCTCACTTTTTAATATGTAAAAAAGCTCACCCTCTTCACATCTATTTCCATCGCTCTAGATGATAGAACGAGAAAATAAAAATGGTAAGAGGGCGAGCACTTAAACCAATCTTAATTTCTTGAAGGCTCTTTTATTGTCCGCCAAAGAAATTCTTGAATGATTGCAATGTTGTTTGACGGTTCAAGTCAGCAATTGATGTTGTAAGAGGGATCCCTTTTGGACATGCTTGAACACAGTTTTGAGAATTACCACAATTGGCAAGTCCACCATCACCCATAATCGTCTCAAGGCGTTCAGCTTTATTCATCTCACCTGTTGGGTGTGCATTAAATAGGCGTACTTGAGAAAGCGGTGCTGGGCCAATAAATTCAGATTTACTGTTTACATTCGGGCATGCCTCTAAGCACACACCACATGTCATACATTTAGAAAGTTCATATGCCCATTGACGTTTTGACTCCGCCATACGAGGTCCTGGTCCTAAATCATACGTTCCGTCAATAGGGATCCATGCTTTAACTTTCTTTAATGAATCAAACATTCTACTACGATCAACCATTAAATCACGGACTACCGGGAATGTTTTCATCGGCTCAAGGCTAATCGGCTGTTCAAGTTGGTCTACTAGTGCTGTACAAGATTGACGAGGTTTACCGTTAATCACCATTGAACAAGCGCCACATACCTCTTCTAAACAGTTCATATCCCAAGCGATTGGAGTTGTTGCCTCCCCTTTTGTATTCACAGGGTTACGACGAAATTCCATTAAAGCTGAGATCACGTTCATATTCGGACGATATGGTACTTCAAACTCTTCCACATAAGAACTGCCGTTTGGGTCATCTTGACGAGTCACTTTAAATTTTATTGTTTTTTCACTCATGATTTAACAGCTCCTTGCTTCTTTTGTGAGTAATCACGTTTACGAGGTTTAATGAGCGATGTGTCAACTTCATCATACGTAAAGTCCGGAGCATTCGTCGCTGGGTTAAACGTCGCTTTTGTTGTTTTCAAGAAGTCTTCATCATTACGATCTGGGAATTCAGGCTTGTAATGTGCTCCACGACTTTCATTACGATTATAAGCTCCTAGAGTAATGACTCGTGCAAGGCTTAACATACCATCAAGTTGTCTTGTGAATGATGCACCTTGATTGCTCCATTTAGCTGTATCATTAATGTTAATATTTTTGTAACGCTCCATTAATTCCTGAATCTTTTCATCTGTTTTAAGAAGCTTTTCATTATAACGTACAACTGTAACGTTATCCGTCATCCATTCTCCAAGCTCTTTGTGAAGAATATAAGCATTTTCCTTACCATCCATTTTCATGATGTTTTCGTATGCTTCTTGTTCTTTTTTCGCTTCACCATCAAATAGAGAAGAAGACATTGCTTCTGCAGATTTTTCAAGACCGTTCATATACTCAATTGCTTTTGGTCCGGCTACCATACCACCATAAATGGCAGATAGTAATGAGTTAGCTCCTAAACGGTTACCACCATGTTGTGAGTAATCACACTCACCTGCTGCAAATAATCCAGGGATGTTTGTCATTTGATCGTAATCAATCCACATTCCACCCATTGAATAGTGCACGGCAGGGAAGATTTTCATTGGTACTTTACGTGGATCATCACCCATGAATTTTTCATAGATTTCAATAATTCCACCAAGCTTAATATCAAGTTCTTTTGGATCTTTATGAGATAAATCAAGGTATACCATGTTTTCACCGTTAATACCAAGCTTTTGCTCAACACACACATCAAAGATTTCACGCGTTGCGATATCACGTGGTACAAGGTTACCGTATGCAGGATATTTTTCCTCTAAGAAGTACCAAGGCTTACCATCTTTATACGTCCAAACTCGTCCACCTTCACCACGTGCAGATTCACTCATTAAACGAAGCTTATCATCACCAGGGATAGCAGTTGGGTGGATTTGAATGAACTCACCATTTGCATAGTGAACACCTTGTTGATAAAGCTTAGCAGCTGCATATCCAGTGTTGATTACAGAATTTGTCGACTTACCAAAGATAATTCCGGGACCCCCAGTTGCCATAATAACTGCATCTGCAGGGAAGCTTTTAATTTCAGATGACTTTAAATCTTGGGCTGTAATCCCGCGACAGGTACCTTCATCATCAACAATCGCTGATAGGAATTCCCATCCTTCATATTTCGTTACAAGACCACTTGTTTCATGACGACGAACTTGCTCATCAAGTGCATACAATAATTGTTGGCCAGTAGTCGCCCCAGCAAATGCTGTACGGTGATGCTGAGTTCCACCGAAACGACGGAAGTCTAATAAGCCTTCGGGAGTACGGTTAAACATAACACCCATACGGTCCATTAAATGGATAATTCCTGGTGCTGCTTCTGTCATCGCTTTAACAGGAGGTTGGTTAGCTAAGAAGTCTCCTCCATAAACCGTATCATCAAAGTGTTCCCAAGGAGAGTCCCCTTCTCCTTTTGTATTTACTGCACCATTAATTCCGCCCTGTGCACACACAGAGTGAGAACGTTTTACTGGTACCAATGAAAATAGATCAACTGGCACACCTTTTTCTGCTACTTTAATTGCCGCCATCAGACCAGCTAGTCCGCCTCCGACAACAATAACTCTGCCTTTACTCATTCTGATCCACCCCTTAAATGTTTGCTAAGTCTGGATTAATGAATGCTAGGATTGCACGAATCCCTACAAACGTTAATGCTAAGAAAATACCGATCGTTACGTATGTTGCAATTTTTTGTGAACGTGGTGTTACAGTAAGACCCCAAGATACAGCAAATGACCATAATCCATTAGCAAAGTGGAATGTAGCTGCCACGACACCTAAAATATAGAACGCTAGCATAAATGGACTACTTAAAATATCTGCCATCATATTGTAGTTAACCTCAGCACCAAAAGCGGCTGCGATACGCGTTTCCCAAACATGCCATGCGATAAAGATTAATAGGAAGATACCTGATGTACGTTGTAGACGGAACATCCAGTTACGGAAGAAACCATAACGTACTGTATTGTTTTTTGCTTGGAATGCAATATAGATACCATAAATAGCGTGGTATAAAAGTGGAATAAAAATAATGAAGATCTCAAGCGCATAACGGAAAGGCAAGCTCTCCATGAAATGTGATGCTTGGTTAAATGAACTAGCGCCTCGTGTAGCAAAATGATTGACAACTAGATGTTGTACTAAGAATAATCCCACGGGAATTACACCTAGTAAGGAATGTAACTTACGATTAAAAAACTCTCGATTACCGGCCATACCTTTGTCCCCCCACAATTGTTTTTTTTCCTACCCATACTCTCTTACCCTGTGTACTTTCTCTCTTTTTCCGTATAACGTGTACCTCCCCACTGCGAAAACAACGTGATATGGAAATTCAACTAAATTGTGAAACTTACGTAAAGTTTCTGTGAAAAAAATCCGACAAATTAATTGTACTCCCATCAGATTCCTTCGTCAAGAAAACGTATACAAGCTATTTGGGGAAAGATTTCACCCCTCTCTAACCCTTATCCCATAAGAAAACCTTGATGGTTAGCGTTTTTTGTAGAAAATAGTCTGTTTATTTTAATCTTTTAGAGAAATATCCCTAAAAAAATTATATAAAAAAATCCTGTTTACCCAATTTTTATTTGGTGTAAACAGGACCTCCATATGTTACCCAATGATAATTCGTTCGGTTGGGTACTTAAAATGACTTTTGGTTTCTCTACGACGGATCGAGAATAAAAAGGCAATTAACCCTACTCTCCCGATAAACATCAAGATCATCAATACAAATTGACTTGGTAAGGATAGGTGAGGTGTGATCCCCATCGATAATCCACAAGTTCCAAACGCTGAGGCAGTTTCGAAAATAATCGCTATTAGAGCAATATCCTTTTGTCCTTCAAAAGCAACAATTAAGGTGACCGCAGCAAATAACATAACTAAAAATACGGATAGCACAATAAATGCCTTTTGACGGTCTTCTGGGTGAATCTCACGACCGAAGACTTTAACATCTTCTTTACCGAGCGCGAAGCTCTTAATGGTTAAGAACATGACCGCGACCGTTGTCGTACGAATCCCCCCACCTACACTTGATGGACTAGCTCCGACAATCATAAGTGCTGACATAAAGAGTAAAGTTGCTAGGTTAAGCTCTGAGACATCCATGATAGCAAGACCACCACTTCTTGTAGTAGCAGAGTTAAAAATAGAATAAAATAATTGCTGGTGCCATTCTAGACCTACATAATAAGAGCCGGTTTCTAGAGCCCAAATACCAACAACGCCAATTACAAATACTGCAAAATAAGTTGTTGTCGTGATTTTTGTAAATAAACTAAATTTGAAATGAGGATTCTCCTTCGAGAAGTACTCCTTTAGTTCCATTAATACAGGAAATCCTATTGCACCTGCAAAAATTAAAAGAATGACGACGAGCTGAACATAATAGTCGTTTGCAAAGGGAATTAATGATTGGCCTGTTACATCAAATCCCGCATTCGTAAAAGCACTCAACGCCGCAAAAGAGCCTTGGTAATAAGCTTCCCATACAGAATCAAAATAGCGTAAATAATATGTACCTAGTATTAACGCTCCAATAAATTCAATAATTAATGCAACAAATAAAATCCCGCGCATCAAATTAACAAGACCAGAGAACTTATTTTGGTTTTGATCGACCATAATAAGCATTCGCTGTGATAAATTAATCTTCTTTCCAAAGAGCATCCATACAAATGTACCGAGCGTCATAATACCAATGCCACCTAGTTGAATGGCTAACGAAAGGAAAAATATCCCAACATAACTATAGGTTTCTGATACATTTACAACCGTCAGCCCCGTTACACTCACAGCGCTTACAGAAGTAAATAGCGCCTCAGAGAATGTCACATCAACATCAGCTTTGTGTGAGATCGGTAAATAAAGCAAGATACTAAATAAAATCATTGCTAATACGTAAGAAATAATAATAATTCTAAATGGGGATAGAAATTGACTTAAACCTAATTTCATATATGTAGTACCTCCGCATTCATTCGCGCTTTAGTATACCACTTTAACCTTTTAGAAACTAGAATTCCTAGGAAAAAAGTAAGTACTATCCATATCGTTCCCCTAAAATTCCACAAAGTCTACTAGAGAATCCATCTATATTCATTTGGACAGCTACTGCTTCACCTTTTATAATATAAGAAGAGGAGAGGTGTTTTCTACATGGAACCTAGACAAGAAACATTTGGGTACGAATTGCTTAGAAATGATGTCTTAAAAGAGGTATTCGGACAAGAATATGATTCGATTTTGTATTGGGTCGGTAAATCCATTGCCCGAAAATATCCATTACATACGATAGAAGAAGTCATTGAATTTTTTAATGACGCGAACTGGGGTAACCTTACCCTTGTTAAAGAAAAGAAAAATGAACGACACTTTGAGTTAGAAGGAGAATGGATGAAAAAAAATGACACCAGATGCTATCAACTAGAAGCTGGTTTCCTTGCCCAACAAGTCGAAACGTGGCTGTCCTCTTTTACTGCTGCTACTCAAACAAAGAAAAAGGGTATTGTTCATCTACAAATTGAATCTGACTTGCAAGACTCGCTCGCTCTTTAACAAAAAACGATGCTTTCTAAGCATCGTTTTTTGTATACTAAGCAGATTACACAAGTTGTTTTTCGGGTGCCTCTGCCAGCACTTCATCTAATTTAAATGCATCGTGTAAGACCTCAACAGCCATTACCATATCATCTTCCGATACGACTGCTGACACTTTAATTTCTGAAGTGCTCACCATCTTGATAAAAATATCGTTTTTAGCTAACGCTTCAAACATTGTTGCAGCAACGCCAGGGTTTGAGATCATACCAGACCCCACAATGGATACTTTTGCCAGTTCCTCTTCATGATGAAGGGTTTCGAATTCTAATTCCTCTTTCGCTTGCTCTAGGCATGCTACCGTGTCTTTTAATGAACATTGCGTAATTGAAAAAGATATGTTCACGTGATTGGCATCATATTGATTTTGGATAATGATATCTACATTAACCCCATGGCTTGATAGGATTGAAAAAAGTTTAGGTAGGCTATCAATTCGGTTCGGCAATCCTGCTACCGTTATTTTTGTTACATCATTTTCAAATGCAATTCCGCGCACCACTAAATTCTTCTCCACTGTTACTTCCTCCTCTATCATTGTTCCTGTTTCTTCTACCATGCTTGATGCAACCATTAAAGGAACATCATAATTTTTCGCAAATTCTACAGCCCGAGGGTGTAACACTCCAGCACCAAGGTTAGCCATTTCTAACATTTCATCATAAGAGATCGCTTGTAGTTTTCTCGCTTTCTCCACATAACGAGGATCGGTTGTAAAGACTCCCGTTACATCCGTATAAATTTCACAACGATCAGCTTTTGTCGCTGCCGCTAACGCAACTGCCGTTGTATCTGAGCCACCGCGCCCCAAAGTAGTAATACTTCCATCTTCCATTATGCCTTGAAATCCAGCTACAACAAGTACTTTGCCTGCTTCAAGTTGTTCATTCAAACGAGCAGAGTCAATTTCACGTATTCTAGCATTGCCATGGTTCGCTTCGGTTAGGATTCCAGCCTGGCCTCCTGTATAAGAAAGAGCATCCACTCCCCTTTTTTGAAGAGCCATAGTAAGTAAGGCAATCGTTACTTGCTCACCTGTAGTAAGTAGCATATCCATTTCTCTTTTACTTGGATTTTTTGTAATGTCATTCGCTAGTTGAACGAGCTGATCTGTTGACTTCCCCATAGCCGATACAACGACGACCACCTCGTTTCCGTCCTCAACTACTCGTGCTACTCGATTGGCGATATTCTCGATTTTCTTTACAGAACCAACTGACGTTCCACCATATTTTTGTACAACCCTTGCCATTTTCCTCATCCTCTCAATCTCTTCACGCGCGATACATTTGATCGACTGGATGTGCTATACCTTTAATGCGTACAAAAAAAGCAACAATAAGGAAAACCCCTCACCGTTGCTTGTCATACCGTACAGGTACCACACTACTCCCTTTCTCACGTGAGATAGTTCTCCACAAGACTATTGGGTATAGTCAAGTGACAGCCTTATCCTTTTTTAGGATAAGTCCAGCATGTATGGTTATGAGTGTCCTACACACTTCGGCGAATTCCCCTTTCAACTAGCGTCGTTAAACCTCATCGTTCTCGACTAGTGTACTCTTGGTTTTCGCTCCTCTACCATCACTTCATTTTTGAAGTGCGGCATATTTAATTGTTTTTCATTTTAGCAGATGAAGATCACTCCTGCAAGAAGTAATTTATTGACCTTCATGTAATTTTTCATAAATAGCCTCCGCTACTTTCTGCGGGATCCCTTGCATCTTCAATTCCTCCATGCTCGCCTCTTTCATTTTCTTAACGGAACCAAAATGCTTTAGGAGCTGTCGCTTTCGTTTCTCTCCTACTCCCTCTATATCGTCTAGCACTGACTGAAAAAACGTTTTTGATCTTGTTTGCCTGTGGAACGTAATCGCAAATCGGTGGACCTCATCTTGAATACGTTGCAACAAATAAAATTCATGACTATCTCTTTTGAGCGAGACTAGAGAGGGCGGGTCACCCATTAATAATTGAGAAGTGCGATGCTTTTCATCTTTGGCAAGCCCACATACAGGTATAGAAAGGCCTAATTCATCTTCAATAATCTCTTGTGCTGCCGCAATTTGTCCCTTCCCCCCATCAATGACAATTAAATCTGGAAGGGGGCGGTCTTCTTGTAATAACCTAAAATACCGTCTTCTTATCACTTCACGCATCGACCCATAATCATCCGGGCCTTTTACTGACTTGATCTTGTACTTGCGGTAATCTTTTCGACTAGGCTTCCCATCTAAAAACGTGACCATTGCCGATACAGGATCGGTCCCTTGAATATTAGAATTATCAAACGCTTCAATTCGATATGGCGTCGAAATTCCCATGGCCTCACCTAGTTTTTCAACTGCCTTTATTGTGCGATCTTCATCTCTTTCGATTAATGAAAACTTCTCCTTTAAGGCAGCTTTGGCATTTTGATTAGCAAGATCAAGCAGCTCTTTTTTTCTGCCTCTTTTAGGATGATTTGTTTTAACTTCTAATAATTGCTCAACAAGCTCACGGTCTATATCTTCTGGTACTAATATTTCTGCAGGCTTAATGTGTTCCTTTTGCAGATAAAATTGCCCAACAAACGTCAGAAGGTCATCTTTTGCTTCTTTATAAAAAGGAAAAATGGAAACATCTCGCTCAATTAATTTTCCTTGACGCACAAAAAATACTTGTACACACATCCATCCTTTATCATAGGCAAATCCAAACACATCACGATTGATATGATCGTTAATCGTCATCTTCTGTTTTTCCATGACCGCATCCATGTGCTGAAGTAGGTCGCGTAACTCTTTTGCTCTTTCGAAATTTAAGTCCTCAGAAGCCATCATCATTTTGTCAGTAAGGTCTTGCTTAATCTCATCGTGACCTGACCGCAAAAATTTTGTGATCTCTTGAACCATTTCTTGATTCTGTTGTTTTGTGACTGTATAGACACAAGGAGCTAAACACTGTCCGATATGATAATACAAACATACTTTATCAGGCATCGTACGACATTTACGCAATGGGTATAGGCGATCTAATAATTTCTTTGTTTCATTTGCAGCACCTGCATTCGGATAAGGTCCAAAATATTTTCCGCCATCCTTTTTAATAGACCTTGTCGTAATCAAACGAGGATGCTCTTCATTCGTAATTTTTAAGTACGGGTAAGACTTATCATCTTTTAGCATGACATTATATTTAGGATCATGCTTTTTAATTAAATTCATCTCTAAAATGAGCGCCTCAATATTTGAAGAAGTCATAATATATTCAAAGTCAACAATCTCGCTGACTAAACGTTGAGTTTTCGCGTCATGTGACCCTGTGAAATAGGATCTCACACGATTCTTTAATACTTTTGCTTTTCCTACATAGATAATCGTACCTTGACGATCTTTCATTAAATAACAGCCAGGCTGATCAGGCAAGATCGCTAGCTTTTCCTTTAATTGATTCACTGTAACGTCTCCCCTCTCATAGGCTGTAAACATACGTTCTTACTCTCTATTGTTAGTGACAACCTTTAAAATATCAAGTGAAAACCATTAAAAAATCGCGTTCTCAAAGTGAGAACGCGATCTCGGTTCGAATTATAGGTGTTTGTTTAATAGCTCTGCTAAAGCTTCCTTCGGTTGGAAACCTACAACTTGATCCACTACTTCGCCGTCTTTGAAAACAAGTAGAGTTGGGATACTCATAACACTGTATTTACCAGCTGTTTCTTGATTTTCATCAACATCAAGTTTAGCGATTTTAACTTTGTCGCCCATTTCAGCATCTAGTTCTTCAAGAACAGGTGCAATCATTTTACAAGGTCCACACCAAGGTGCCCAAAAATCTGCAAGGACAACTCCCTCGCTTGTTTCATTTGCAAACGTTTGATCAGTTACATTTACTATAGCCATTGTAAAAGCCTCCTTTAAATCTCAACAAATTAATTTACAGTATGATTATACCATTTGCGATCTTGAATGGCGAATAAGTTGCTTGATCTTATCATTCTCATACTTCTAATAAGATAACCTAAATAGTTTTCTTCAAACCTTTTAAAAAAGAAAGAAAGCTCACGCGTCCATGAGCTTCCCCTTCATTGATCTTTAGTTTGAAACTAGAGCACTTTTTAGCTCTTCTGTTAAAATCGGAATGATCTCAAATAAGTCACCGACAATTCCGTAATCAGCTACTTCAAAGATCGGTGCTTCTGGGTCTTTATTAATCGCTACAATGACCTTAGAGTTCGACATACCCGCTAAATGCTGAATCGCACCTGAAAGTCCAACGGCGATATATAGATCTGGCGTTACGACTTTTCCCGTTTGACCAATTTGGAGCGCATAGTCACAATAGTCCGCATCACACGCACCACGTGAAGCACCTACTGCCCCACCTAATAGATCGGCTAGCTCTTGAAGCGGTTCAAAGCCTTCTTTGCCTTTGACTCCACGTCCACCAGCTACAATTACTTTTGCTTCGGAAAGATCGACGCCACCAGTTGCCTTACGGACAACATCCTTAATCACCGTACGTAAATCTTTCAAATCAACTGTGAGCGTAGATACATCGCCACTTCTTGATTCATCTTTCTCAAGTGGTACGATATTGTTTGGACGAATGGTCGCAAACAAAACCCCATCATTTACTTTCTTTTTCTCAAAAGCTTTCCCAGAGTAGATTGGACGTGTGAAGACAGCATCTCCCCCGTCCATTTCAACTGAGATCGCATCTGAAATTAGTCCAGCACCAAGCTTCATCGCCAGACGTGGCGATACGTCTTTTCCTAGGGAAGTATGACCAAGCAATACGCCCTCTGGATTTTCTACATCAAGAACTTGAAGCAATGCTTGTTGATATGCGTCTGTCGTGTACGTTTTTAGATCGGCATGGTTGACCACGATCACACGGTCAGCACCGTAGTGAATTAGGCTATCAGCTAAACCGCTTACATCCTCTCCTAAAAGAACCCCTACAACTTCTCCGCCATCTGCTACTTCTTTCCCTGCAGCGACCGCTTCATATGATACGTTACGTAATTCTCCGTCACGAACTTCTCCAATTACAAGTACTTTCTTTGCCATGATAATCCCTCCAATTAAATGACTTTTGCTTCAGATTTTAGAAGTGAAACGAGTTCCTTCACTTGCGTTTGTGGGTCACCCTCTAATTGTTTACCTGCTTGCTTATCTGGTGGTAGGAAAATGTCAAGTGTCGTTGTTTTTGCTTCCACATCTTCTTCTTCCAAATCAAGATCATCTAAATCAAGAGTTTCTAATGGCTTTTTCTTTGCTTTCATGATACCTGGTAAAGATGGGTAACGGGGCTCATTTAAACCTTGTTGAGCCGTTACAAGAACTGGTAGTGAGACTTCAAGTGTTTCTTCGTCCCCTTCTACATCACGAACGATTGTTGCTTGACCATCTGCAACTTCAAGCTTTGTAATCGTTGTCACTTGTGGGATATCTAATAGTTCTGCTACACGAGGTCCAACTTGCCCGCTTCCCCCATCAACAGCTACATTTCCGCCTAAAATGATGTCATACTCTTGTTCTTTCAAGTACGCTGCAAGCATAGTAGCGGTTGTAAATTGATCAAGCTCCTCCACATCTTCACTATCAAGTAATACGGCCTTATCAGCACCCATCGCAAGAGCGGTACGAAGTTCTTTTTCTGCTTCTTCTTCTCCTACTGTGACAACGGTTACTTCCCCGCCGTGCTCATCGCGAAGGACAATCGCCTCTTCAATCGCATACTCATCGTATGGGTTAATAATGAATTCTGCGCCACCCTCATCAATTCGACCGTTTGAGATCGCAATTTTTTCCTCTGTGTCAAATGTACGTTTCATTAAGACGAAAATATTCATGCTTTATTCCCTCCTAGAATTAGTAAACTTATTTATTTTGAAATTTAGGTGCTCGTTTCTCAATGAAAGCCTGGATGCCTTCTTTTCCATCTTCTGAATCAAATGCTAAACCAAATAATTCGGCCTCTCGCTTGGCGCCATCCTTGTATTGTTCATCAATGCTATATTGAAGTAAATCAAGGGTTAAGCGAGTGGTTACTGTGCTTTTCATTGCGATTTTTTTCGCAAGAGCTCTAGCATCTTCAATGAGCGCTTGCTCAGAATGAGTCGAATTAACAAGACCTAATGTTTTTGCCTCAGACCCTGTAATCGGATCACTTGTCAAAAGCATCTCGGTCGCTTTAGCACGCCCCACATATTGTGGTAAACGTTGGCTGCCTGCAAAACCTGGTATAAGCCCAAGTTGCAATTCAGGTAACCCTAGTTTGGCATCTTCAGTTGCTAGACGAATATGACACGCCATTGCAAGCTCTAGTCCTCCACCAAGCGCTGCACCATGAATAGCAGCGATAACAGGTTTCTTAAATGACTCAATTCGATCAAATAGATCTTGACCTTGAAGAGCTAACTTGGTGAACATTGCACCATCTTCTACCTCTGTAAACTCTTTGATATCTGCTCCAGCTGCAAAGAACCTTCCTTCGCCCATGAGCAAGACAACATGAACGTCATTATCTTGTTCAATTTGAGTGAACGCTTCATCAAGTTCAGATAGAACGCCACGTGATAAGGCATTTGCTGGTGGGCGAGCCAAGGTAATCGTCGCAATATGTTCACTCACATCAAGCTTGATATACTCCATATCTTCCACTCCATTCTTATCTACCTTTTGCAAAACCCTCCCAAAAGCATTTGGTGTAAGGGCTTTGCTAAAGCTGTAAGGTCATACTTGCAGTCTTTCATGACCCAATTTGTCACCACTTCATCTAGCGTTCCAAAAATCATTTGACGCGCTAATCGGTTATCTAAATCAGGATCAAAGTATCCGCTTTCTTTCCCTTCAGTTATTAATTCGTCCATAAGAGTTAAATACCCTTTTAAGATGTCATTAATTTTTAATCTAAGATCTGTATTTGATTGGCGAAGCTCTAATTGTGTTACGATAGCTAACTGCTTATCTGCTTCTAATTGTTCAAAGTGCATCGTCATTAAAAGAAGAAATTTCTCTTCAACGGTTTGACAAGTAGCAATCTTTATTCTGATCGTGTCGACAAAACGCCCCATCTTTTCTTCAAAAAGAGAAGTCAAAATAGCTTCTTTATTTTTGAAGTATAAATAGATTGTTCCATCTGCTACCCCTGCTTCTCGGGCAATCTTTGCAACTTGTGCTTGATGATAACCATGTTTGGCAATAACCGTTACCGCTGCATCTATAATCTGGTTGTATTTAGGTCCTTTTTTCTTTCCCACTTGTGTCTCCCCTTTAAAATGAATGAGTATTCATTCATATCTATTATTCTAGAGGAAAAAACCTAGACTGTCAATCCACCATTTTTTTATGCAGTGGTTATTAGCTAGACCTTTCTTTATTTAATGCAGATGTCTTCTCTTTTTCTTCTTCAATTAGAACACGTTTTAAAATCTTACCGACAATTGTTTTTGGTAGGTCTTCGCGGAATTCATATAGCCTTGGGACTTTATAGGCCGCTAAATTCTTACGACAATATTGATTCAATTCCTTCTCAGATAGTTGTTTGCCTTCTTTTAAAACGACAAATACTTTTACTGTTTCACCACGATACTCATCAGGAACCCCAATTGCAACTGCTTCTTGAATGTCTTCATGGTTGTACAATACTTCTTCAATTTCTCTTGGGTAAATATTAAATCCACCTGCAATGATCATATCCTTTTTACGATCAACTATATAGAAATAGCCTTCTTCATCCATATAGCCCATATCCCCTGTTAGGAGCCAATCATCTTGCATCGTTGCAGCAGTGTCTTCAGGACGATTCCAATAGCCTTTCATAATCTGCGGCCCTCGGACTGCAAGCTCTCCAACTTCTCCTTGATTAGCTGGTTCACCAGTTTCCATTGATAAAATCGCAGCTTCCGTGTTTGGCCAAGGTAACCCAATACTTGATTGGCGACGTTCTCCCCAAAGTAAATTACAATGAGTAACAGGAGAAGCTTCCGTTAAGCCATAACCTTCTACAAGACGGCCACCCGTTAATTCTTCAAATTGTTGTTGGATTTCCGCTGGTAGAGATGCCGAACCACTGATACACGCTTCGATGGAAGAAAGGTTATACTTTTTCACATCAGGATGATTAATCAACCCAATATACATTGTTGGTGCACCAGGAAAAATGGTGATTTTCTTTTTGCTAATTAATTTCAAAACTTGCTTTGGATCAAAACGAGGAACGATGTGTAGAGCATTCCCATTCATTAGTGTTAAATTCATAGACACAGTCATCCCATATACATGGAAGAAAGGTAACACGGCTAATGTACGTTCTTGTCCTTCTTTCATCTTATACATCCAATGACGACATTGGATTGTATTCGCAACTAGGTTACGATGAGTCAACATCACACCTTTAGCAAGCCCCGTCGTACCACCTGTATATTGTAGTAACGCTAAATCCTCCTGTGGATCAATCTCTACATCAGGTCTCTTGTCATTCCCTTTTGTAACAAATGAAAGAAATGGATGAATCGTGCTTGAATACTCAACATTCACAGTCATCTTTGTGTTCTTCTTTTGAATAAAAGGGTAGATCAAATTTTTAGGAAAAGGCAAGTAATCCTTGATAGCGGTTACAATAACATGTTCAACAGAAGTCGCATTCTTCACCTTCATTACTCGTGGATAAAGCAAATCTAAGCATAAAATGATTTTGGCACCCGAATCAGATAACTGATGCTCTAATTCGCGCTCTACATAAAGAGGATTTGTTTGTACAACAACTCCTCCTACAAGCAACGTTGCAAAATAAGCAATGACTCCTTGTGGGCAGTTTGGCAACATAATGGCTACGCGTTCGCCCTTCTTCAAGCCTAGAGATTGAAGATGATTGGCGAGTCTTCTTACTTCTAAGTCAAATTGACTATATGTAAGTGACTTCCCCATGAATTCTAATGCCGTATTGTTCGGGTATTTATGTGCAGCTTGCTCTACTAATTCATGTAGTGAAACATTAGGATACTCAATACTTGCCGGAATTTCCTCGTGATAACGTCCAACCCATGCATGTTCGGTTAATGTCGACATTAAATTGGCCTCCTCATCGCTCCCCTCTCTTACTTAACATTTCCTCTCTCTTTTCTATTGTAATGAATATTGATTCATTTTTAAATAGATTTTTGTGATTTTTTAAAATTTTCCTGCTTTATCGTCGAATAATGTCTACATGAACCATTTTCATCCAATAAAAACCTGCCCAATTTTGGACAGGTTTTACTCATAGAGTTATAAAATTATTGATTGCTGACTTTGTTCTCTTCATGTTTTTCTTTTTCTTCCTCGACAAGGACACGTCGTAAAATTTTTCCGACAAGAGTCTTCGGTAACTCTTCTCTAAATTCATATAACTTTGGAACTTTAAATGCAGCAAGATGTTTACGACAAAATTGATCTAGCTCCTCTTCGGTCACTGACTTGCCTTGCTTTAGAACAATAAAGGCTTTTACTGTTTCGCCTCGATACTCATCAGCCACCCCAATTGTAACCGCCTCTTGAATAGCGTCATGCTCATATAACACTTCTTCAATCTCACGTGGATAAATATTAAATCCACCAGCTATTATCATATCTTTTTTACGATCGACAATATAGAAGTATCCGTCATCATCCATGTAACCCATGTCCCCAGTGAGGAACCAATCATCCTTGAATACTTTAGCCGTTTCCTCTGGTCGATTCCAATAACCTTTCATAACTTGAGGCCCACGTATGGCAATTTCTCCAACCTCGCCAATGTCTGCCTTCTCACCAGTTTCTGCTGAAATAATAGCTGCATCTGTATCAGGCCAAGGCACTCCAATACTTCCTGTTCTCCGCTCACCCCAAATTGGGTTAGAGATGGCAACTGGAGACGTTTCCGTCAAACCATATCCTTCAACAAGCTTCCCTCCAGAAAGCTTTTCAAATTTCTGTTGAACTTCAAGTGGTAGTGGAGCTGCTCCACTTAAGCATGTTTCAATGGAAGACAGATCATATTTTTGAATATCAGGATCATTAATTAATGCGACATACATCGTTGGCGCGCCTGGGAACAAAGTGACTTTTTGCTTTTGAATCGTCTTCAGTACACCCTTCACTTCAAACTTCGGCAGGATGACCGTTGTTAAACCTCCCATAATGGAGAAGTTCATAATGATAGTCATTCCATACACATGAAAGAAAGGCAAAGCCGCTAACATCTTTTCTTGTCCTGGTCGCATTTTGTACATCCAAGCCATACATTGAGATGTATTAATAACTAGGTTTGCATGCGTCAGCATTACACCTTTAGCCGGTCCAGTCGTCCCACCTGTATACTGCAATAATGCCAAATCTTCTTTAGGATTTATATCGACTTGAACTTCTTTGGTAGAGCCCTTCCCCAGAAAATCCTTAAAAGCTAAAGTATTCTTATCATACTCAACTTCGACTTTAATTCCCATTTTCTTTTTTTGTACAAGTGGATACAAGAGATTCTTTGGAAATGGTAAGTAATCTTTAATACTGGTGACGATGACATGTTCTAAACTTGTTTTACTTCTGACAGCTTGCACTCTAGGAAATACTAAATCAAGACAAATAATAACCTTTGCTCCAGAATCCACAAGCTGATGCTCTAGCTCTCTCTCAACATATAATGGGTTCGTTTGAACAACAATTGCTCCAATCATTAAAGCACCGTAATAACTAATGACGGACTGCGGGCAATTCGCAAGCATAATCGCTACTCGGTCACCTTTTTTCACACCAAGAGATTGCAATTGGTTAGCAAATTGTTTAGCTTGATCATAAAGCTCTTCATAGGTTAACTCTTTCCCTAAAAAATGCAAAGCTGATGTTTTAGCATATCGGCTAGCAGCTTGCTTTAAGTATTCATGGAGCGCCTTATCCTCATATGAAATCGTATGAGGAATTTCCTCTGGATAATGTTTAAGCCAAATTTTGTCTTCTGGTATCATAACAGTCATCTCCTTACCCCTTTCTTCGATCTCCTTTCTCGTGTGCCACTCTCCTCTACTACCATTGTATTGTAATCGCTTACAGATTTGTATCTTTTTTTTATAATTTTCTGAACTTTTTTCCTAGTCCGCTCTTACTTATAAATAAAAACCGTGTGAATATCCTTTCACACGGCCAATTCACCTTATGATGCAGCGAAAAAAATCATATAGATAATGCCAGCTAAAATAAACGCACCACAGCAAACATATAAAATTTTCATTAATGTTTCCATCTAATTCTCCCCCTACACCTATCTACTAATAATACTTGCACCGATCACATAGGAGAGACCAATAGAGATGACCATGGCGATAAAGCCTACTGCACGATTATCATGAGCAATTTCTTCATCTACTTTAAAACTCGGGGTTAGAAATTCAAATATGAAATAGCTGAATAGTAGTAACGCAAATCCTAACACTCCCCAACCGAGCATCATTAATAATGAATCAGAGTACTCAATCGAATGTCTGAAAATATTGGCTACTCCAAATATCTTTCCACCTGTAGCTAAGGCAACAGCAATATTTCCTTTTTTGATTTCTTCCCAATTTTTGTATTTTGTCACCGTTTCAAAAATGGTGAGAAAAACAATAAGCGCTAATAATGACACGCTATAATAAGCTGCTGTTTTCATTATTTCAAGCTCTAAAAGTGCTTCCATATTGATCTCCTTATTTATTTCAATTCAATAACGGTATTACCAAGTCCGCCTTCATTCATTCCACCATCTCGTGCAGTTTTGACTCTCGGATGTTGCTTTACTAATTGTTTCACACCTTTTCTAAGCGCACCTGTTCCTTTACCATGGATGATTGAAACTTGATGATACCCTGCTAAAAGGGCATCGTCGATATATTTTTCAACTTTTAACATCGCATCTTCATAACGTTGTCCGCGAAGATCAAGTTCTGGTTTTACATGATGGTCGCTACCTCTTACAGTTGCAAGTGGCTTTGTTTCAACTGGCTTTGGTCGATCAAGTAATTGAAGATCGTCTGCTTTTACCTTCATTTTCATAATACCAATTTGTACGTTAAATTCTTTCTCATTGATTTTATCAATAACATGACCTTTTTGTCCGAAGCTTAATACTTTTACATCATCGCCTACTTGTATGGTTTGTTTAGCTTTGGCTTTTGCAGCTTCCCTCTTCACTTTCTTTTGCTTATCTGTAAGCTTAGGCACAGCATCTTCCAAATGCTTTTTTGCATCTATCAGCTGATGTTCTTTAACTTGTAAGCCTTCTTTTTGCATTTCTCTAAGTTCGCCAATAATAAATTCAGCTTCCTCTTTGGCTGAATGAAGTGCAGCAGTTGCTTTTTCTTCTGCCTCTTTTAACACACGCTCTTTCTCTTCTTCTAATTGATCGAGTTGAGTCATTAACTCACGACGAAGAGACTCTGCTTCTTTTCTAATGGAGCTTGCTTCATTCCAGTCGGATTCAGCTGACTTTTGACTTGTCTCAAGAGAGGCTATCATATTTTCAATTTGATTCGTCTCACTATCAATTTGTTCTTTGGCCATATCAATAATTCGCTCGTCTAAACCAAGTCTCCTGGAAATAGCAAACGCATTACTTCTTCCTGGAATCCCAATTAGAAGACGATACGTAGGACGCAAGGTTTCAACATCAAATTCTACACTGGCATTGATTGCCCCTTCTCGATTATAGGCATATCCTTTTAATTCGCTGTAGTGGGTTGTAGCTACCACACATGCGCCCCGCTTATAAACATCATCCAATATTGAAATTGCTAAAGCTGCTCCTTCTGTTGGGTCCGTTCCTGCACCAAGCTCATCAAATAATACAAGACTTTGGAAGTCAACTTTATCTAGAATATCTACAATGTTTGTCATATGACTTGAAAAGGTACTTAAACTTTGCTCAATGGACTGTTCATCCCCAATATCTGCAAATACTTGCTTAAATACAGCCATCTCAGATTCATCATCGACTGGGACATGTAACCCTGATTGAGCCATTAAAGTAAGGAGTCCAACCGTTTTCAAGGTAACCGTTTTACCACCAGTATTCGGACCTGTGATGATCAGAGAACGATATTGATCCCCTAGCTCAACCCCAATAGGAACAACTTCTTCATCTGACAACAACGGATGTCTTGCTCGCTTTAATTGAATATATCCGCGGTCATTTAGTATAGGCGCCGTTGCTTTAATTCTCTTCGCATAATGAGCTTTAGTGAAAATAAAATCAAGAGCAGCTAACTGTTCGAGATTAATTAAAATCACCCCTGCATGCTCTGAAACGAGAGCTGAAAGTTCAGCTAAAATACGTTCGACCTCATGTGCTTCTTTCACCTTTGCTTCACGTAATTGATTATTGATTGTCACTATTGCTTGTGGCTCAATAAATAAAGTCGCACCTGAAGCCGACTGATCATGTACAATTCCTCCAAATGCACTACGGTACTCTTGTTTGACTGGAATCACAAAACGATCATTACGAATTGTCACGATCGCATCGGAAAGCATTTTTTGTGTATTTGAAGAACGGGTGATGCTCTCTAGTTTAGAACGTACTGCTGACTCGAAGCTTCTTACTTGTTGACGGATCGTACGTAATGTTGCGCTCGCTGAATCTAACACATGGCCATTATCATCGATACATTGCTTAATCGCTCGTTCTATATCCGTTAAAGGCTCTATTTGACCTGTGTACTCATACAATAATGGCAGTTCTATTTCTTCCTCTTCTACCATGGCTTCAATAAATTTTTTTAATTGTCGCCCTCCATAAATCGTGCTTGCGATTTCGATTAATTCACTTGATGCAAGCGCCCCACCAATTTGTGCTCTTTTAGCGTGAGCTGTCACATCAAAGATCCCTCCAAGAGGCACATGACCCTTCAAACGAAGTACAGTTGTGCCTTCTGAAGTTTCTTTTTGCATACGAACAACATCTTCAAGTTCCGTGTGAGGATGTAGGGAATCAACAAGCCGTCTTCCTAGAGAAGAAGCAACATGTTCTTGCAGCTGCTGTTTCATTTTACTATATTCTAATACTCGTAATACCCGGTCCATATCGTTTACTCCTTTATTTAACCGCCCACCTCAAACTCTAGTGGTGACGATTTAAAAATGATTGTACGTCCTTGCATGTCCACATGTTAAGAATGTTCTCTTTTTTTAGCATGGCTCTTCTTGCTTGTGATACACCAAATTTCATATCGTTTAATCCTTCTATATGGTGGGCATCCGTATTAATTGAAATCGTTACTCCTTGTTCAGCAGCTTTCTTTAGCCATTCTGCTGATAAGTCCAGTCTATTGGGATTAGCATTTAATTCAAGAGCTGTATTTGTTTCTTTTGCTAACCGTATTAATGCTTCAACATCGACGTCATAGCCGTCTCTTCTACCAAGTACTCTACCTGTAGGATGAGCAATTAGATCAACATGATGATTCGATAAAGCAGTTTTTAACCGTTCCATAATCACTTCTTGTTTTTGTGAAAAAGAAGAATGAATAGACGCAATCACAAAGTCTACTTCTTCCAAAATCGAATCGTCGTAATCGAGCGTTCCATCTGGAAGGATATCCATTTCAATTCCCGTAAAAATAGTAAAGTCTTCATATTTCTCATTCAATTCACGAATTTTTTTATGCTGAGCCTTTAATCGTTCTTCTGTTAACCCGTTAGCTACTTTTAAGTATTTAGAATGATCAGTGATGGCAATGTACTCATAGCCTTTTGCTCTTGCTGCTTCCACCATATCCTCGATCGAATGTGCACCGTCACTCCATGTTGTATGCATGTGCAAATCACCATACACATTCTCTAGCTTAACAAAATCCTCTTCGTTCGCGTAGTACTCAACTTCTCCTTGATCTTCCCTGGCCTCTGGAGGAATAAATGCAAGGCCGAAATGAGCAAAAAACTCTTTCTCATCTTTAAATGTTTTTAATTCGCCCGTTTCACTATTTTCAACACCATACTCACTGATCTTCTCTCCACGTTTCTTTGCTAACTGACGCATTTTTACGTTGTGATTTTTCGAACCAGTAAAATGGTGAAGGGTTGTAGCGAATTCCTCAGGCTTAACTAATCGAAAGTCTACAGAGATTGGAAATTCCTGTTCAATTTCAAGTGATACTTTTGTTTCCCCACTTGCAATAATCTTTCCATCATCAGACATCGCGATTAATTGATCTTTTACTTTGCTTGGTTGATTGGTTGCAATAATGAAATCAAGATCTTTGACGGTTTCACGCAAGCGGCGTATGCTTCCTGCTCGTTGGAAGTTTTCAATATCTGTCATCGATGCAAGCTGACCTTCTATCCATGTAGCAACAGGTAGCACTAAAGGCAGAGCAAGCCTATCAGGACGAGTCATTGCGTCTTCTAATGCCGCAAGAATCTTCTCTTCTGTTTTCTTGCCAAAACCAGCTAATGTCTGTACCTTTTTATCCTCACAAGCCTGCTTTAATGTAGTCGCATCTACCACACCAAGCTCTTGATATAATTTTCCAATCTTTTTCCCACCTAAACCTTGCACTTTTAATAGCGGAATTAATCCAGGAGGCACATCCTCTGCAAGTTCACGTAATAAAGTCGATTCCCCAGTTGATTTAAGTTCATTAATGACTTCTGCTGTGCCCTTTCCTATCCCATTTAATTTTGCAGGATCTTCTATTTCGTCAATTGTACGCTCATCTGACTCTAATGCTTGAGCCGCTTTTCTATAAGCTGATATCTTAAAAGGATTCTCACCTTTAATTTCAAAGTAAATCGCAATCGTCTCTAGAGTTTTAATAACCTCTTTTTTGTTCATCATCCTATTCACCGATCCTTTCTCCTACCCACCATCATACCGATTTCTAGTAGTTAAAATCAAGAAAAGGACCCAATCATGAAGAAAGGTCTAACCTTTACATGGTTAGACCTTTCCCCTTCATTATGACCCTAAATTATTTTTAACCCACAGATCACGAATCCAGTCAGATAAGAATGGAGTGTAATTCATCATTGTTTGGGCAACGATTGATCGCTGCAACTGATCTTGAACAAGCTCAACTGGCAATAACGCTCCAACATAAAGTAAAATGAATAAAATTAAATAGGTTTCAATAAAACAAAAGATCCCCCCGAGCAATCGATTGATAGAGCGCAAGATTGGTAGATGCGCAACAAAATCTAACATCGATCCTACGATGTGTAAGAGGATTTTCGTTCCGAAAAATAATAAAGCAAAAGCAATTCCAGAGTAATAAACACTTTCTCCGTTAAAGGAATTAATAATCATTCCCACAGTACTATCAGATGAGAATTGAGGATATGGAATCCACAATTGTATGTAGGCAGCAACATCTTGATAATATTTATATGCCACATACAATGCGACGATAAAGCCTACTAAATGAATCAACTGCAATATAAATCCACGTCTACGTCCTATAAAGAAGCTCATAAATAAGAGTAGAAGTAAAAGCAAACTTAACATATTATTCGTCTCCTGTCGTACGGTTTGATTCTACGTTGCTAGTCACGCCTTGTTCAAGTTTCAACTGTAACTTTTTATATTCATCCACTATATTAACAGCTGTTAACACTGCTAGACGTGTTGTATCTAAATAAGGGTTTCTCTTTTTTATTTCTCGCATTTTTTGGTCAACCTCTTGCGCCACTTCTTTTATATGTGCCGGAGATTCTTGACCGACAACCGTATAATTTTGACCATAGATTGAAACAGTTGTCCGCTGTTTTTGATTTTTCTTAGACACAAAAGAAGCCTCCTATCTCCACAATCTTCGCTCTAAAACACTAAGAGCCGACAAAATCCTTTGTTAATCATAACATGAAGCACGGTTGTTGGAAATATTTCTGTTCAAACCGTTGGAAAAAAAAGAAAAATCGCGATGAAAACCACCACCTATCTAACGGTGGTGGTCAGTATTTTCGCTAAATTAATACGTCGTTAATCCTGTCAACTTCTGTAATCGATATAAAAACCTAGTCAGCCATGTTGTCTCATCTCTATACTCTTCGTATGGCACAGTAAAGTGACCTTCTTCGTTAGCCCATATTGTTTCAAAATAGGAGGAGATGTCTTGGGAGAAAGAGTGCCCATTTGGTGCTTCTACCCACACATTCGTTTCGAGATTATAATCACGCAAGTTGCGACTTGTAAAGTTGGCAGATCCACCAATAACAGTCGTGTGATCCTCACTGACTCTCGCGATGAGCTTAGGGTGAAATTGTTCACCAATCGTGTCGTACCATCTCACTTCAATAGGTGCCTCTTCTAACAGTTCTGCTGCAACAGGGCGATTGGGCAATCCTACCTTCTCCTGGCCAAAAGCATTTTCATTAGGGTCTAATACTAGACGAATCTGAGCTCCACGATTAGCAGCGTCAATCAGGGAATTAATGATATCTCGATCTGATAAATAAAACATACCAATCCATAGTTCCTCACCAGATACTGTCTCATCAATCATCTCAAGTGTTCGTTCATATATTCTTCCTTCGGTCAGCACCCTTACCTCTACATCCCCTTCTTCCACAGGGAGAGCTTCCGCATTTGTGAGAGTGGGGCCGTTAGAGAACTCACTCGCTGCATGCTCTGTATAGACCAGCTCATCAATAATTGGTCCGTTCACCTGAAACGCAATATTAGAATGATGAGCACTAGCATCATGTGGATTAGCAGAAGACACAATCGCTGTTCGTTCAGTTGCCACTACTTTGCGGTGATTCGCTTTCACATTAAATAATTTCAAATAAGAACGCAGCGTGACATCTGGCGCTTCTGGACTAAAGGCATTTGGTAACCAACCATTACCTGATTGACCAAACCACTGGATAAAGGTACGCCAAATTCCAGAATATAAAGGATTTGAATCACGTAACTTTGTCACATCTACAACAACTACATCAATACCAGCGTCTTTTAATTGTTCGAAGTGTTGAGACCGATGAGACCCATAGGTTGTATTAATTTCATCAGATAAAACAAGCATCTCAACTTCAGGATTTGTTTCTTTCTTCTCAATTAATACATCGGTCATATGTTGACTAAGCGGGGGAAAGTCGAGCTCAGGATCATAGAAGTCATTATATAAGAACATATCAAATATAATAAATTCCTCTGCTTCTACTATCGCATCTTCAATAGCTGAGAATATTTGCTGTTCCATTTGAAGAACGTCTTCTTCTAGGTCTAGGTAGGTTAAGTCATATAAGAAATCAACATTCTCTACATAGTAGGATTCACTTTCATAAGAAACCCCTTCTGGAAGTGGACGATAAATCCCGTATATTGTAACGATAATTAATATGAATAAAATAGCGATTAGTACATAGCGCTTTTTCAGTGAAGCCACTCCCTCTCTATCTTGGCAGAATAAATAAAACCCCCACCATATAGTTTCCTCTTAGGCAGGGGTTTCAAACCAAATTATTTACGCACGAAGTGTGGCACCAATTTGTTTCTTTATTTCTTCAAGTACGTTTTCATGAACACTTGTTACTTCTTCATCTGTTAATGTTTTTTCTGGATCTAAATACGTTAAAGAGAAAGCTAATGACTTCTTGCCTTCTTCCATATGCTCTCCTTGGTATAAATCAAATAAATGAACAGCTTTTAACAATTTGCCACCAGTTTGACGAATAACCGCTTCAACCTCTCCGGCTGCTACACTTCTATGAACCACTAAGGCAATATCCCTTTGAATAGCTGGGAACCTTGGTAATGATTCATAGACAACAGGTGCCACATCTGCTGTGAGAATGCTCTCTAAATCAAGCTGGAACACGTAAGTTTCTCGCAAATCTTCTTGCTTTTCTGTTGTTGGGTGTACTTGTCCAATAAAGCCAATCTCTTCATCATTAAGGACTACAACCGCAGTACGACCTGGGTGCATCTTCTCAAGCTTAGCCTGTTGGAACTTAACTTGATCTTTAAGACCCATTTCAGCAAATAGACCTTCCACAATCCCTTTGACCACAAAGAAATCCACAGGCTTTTTCTCTGCTTGCCATGGGTGTTCTTGCCACATTCCAGTAAATGCTGCCGCAACCATTTCTCTTTCTATTGGTTGAGTTGTTAATTCTTTTTCTTCGCTTGTGAAAATTGAACCTACTTCGTAAAGGTGAAGGTCGCTATTTTTACGATTCAAATTGTATGTTAAAACATCAAATAAGTTAGGAATTAAACTTGTACGCATCGTACTACGATCTTCACTCATCGGCATAGCTAAACGAACTGCCTTTTCAATTGGATAATCCGTTGCAAATCCTTCAGCCTTCTTAGGACTTGTTAAAGAGTAAGTAATCGTTTGAGTGAGTCCAGTACTCTCTAAATAACGACGAACACGGCGACGCTTTTCCTGATAACGAGTTAGCACTCCTTGAGTTGTTGCCCCCTCAGGTAAAGTTGTTGGAATAGCATCATAACCATACAGCCTAGCAATTTCTTCAAACAAATCTTCTTCAATTTGAATGTCTTGTCTACGAGTTGGAGCAGTCACTACAAGATGATCTCCATTTTCTTCAAATGAGAATTGTAGACGGTTGAAAATCTCTTCCACATTCGTCTTTTTAATCGTCGTTCCAAGACGGTCGTTCATACGCTCTAAGTCTAGTGCCACTTGTTGTTCTTCCACAGTTAGTTCATCTGCACAAACCACACCTGAGACAATCGTACCACCTGCAAGCTCTGCAATAAGAGAAGCTGCACGCTCACCCGCTACTTTTACACGAGCAGGATCTACACCTTTTTCAAAGCGAGCACTTGAATCACTACGTAAGCCAAGATCACGGGAAGCTTTTCTTACAGTAGAAGGATTAAAGTAAGCAGCTTCAAGTAAAATTGTAGAGGTTTCTTGATTCACTTCCGAAGTCGCTCCACCCATTACACCAGCAATTGCCATAGGCTCTTTTCCATTTGTAATAAGAAGGTGATCGGCATTTAATGAACGCTCAGCATCATCAAGTGTCACCATCTTCTCTCCATCATTTGCACGGCGTATAACAACTTCTTTAGAACCGAAACGATCATAGTCAAAAGCATGGAGTGGTTGACCATATTCAAGTAATACGTAGTTCGTCACATCTACCACATTACTGATTGGACGAATGCCAGCTGCCATCAGACGATTTTGCAACCATAATGGTGATGGACCTACTTTCACATCTTTAATAATTGTTGCACCATAATAAGGATTATCAATGGCATTTTCTACAGATACGCTAATATAATCCGATGCTTGTTCTTTATTTGTATCTAGCTCAATCGTTGGTAGTTCAACGTTACGATCATATAATGCAGCCACTTCATAAGCTACCCCTAACATATTTAAGCAGTCTGAACGGTTTGGCGTTAAGTCTAGTTCTAGAACCGTATCGTCCAAATTTAAGATAGCCAGTGCATCTGCACCTACTTCAACATCTTCACTAAAGACATAAATACCTTCTGCATAATCTTTGTGAACAAGCTTGCTCTCAATACCGAGCTCTTGCAACGAACAAATCATTCCTTGTGATACTTCGCCACGTAGCTTTGCTTTTTTTATTTTGAAGTTACCAGGAAGGACTGCGCCTACTTTAGCTACAGCAACATATTGGCCTGCTGCTATATTTCGTGCGCCACATACAATTTGAACTGGCTCTTCTTCTCCGACATCCACCTGACAAACATTTAACTTATCAGCGTTAGGATGTTGACTGCAAGAGAGAACATACCCTACCACTACACCTTTGATGCCTTGATTCAACTCATGTACGAAGTCAATTTCAATACCACCGCGAGTCATTTTCTCTGCGATCTCTTTTGGTGTAACGTCATCTATTTTCACGTAATCTTGTAACCATTTATAAGATACTAACATGTCTATTCCCCCTTACACCTGTTTAAATTGCGCTAAAAAGCGTACATCATTTGTATAGAAATGACGAATATCATCAATATCATATTTAAGCATCGCAAGGCGTTCTACACCCATTCCGAAGGCAAAACCACTGTAAATGGTCGGATCAAATCCACTCATTTCAAGTACACGTGGATGAATCATCCCTGCTCCAAGAACTTCTATCCAACCTGTGTTCTTACATACGCGACACCCTTCTCCCCCACACATCCCACATGAAACATCAACCTCTACAGAAGGTTCTGTAAATGGGAAGAAGCTAGGACGAAGGCGAATGCTACGATCACGACCAAAGAAGGATTGAGCAAATGCTTCAAGTACCCCTTTTAAGTCACTCATGCGCACATTTTTATCAACAAAAAGACCCTCAATTTGCATAAATTGATGTGAATGTGTGGCATCATCATCATCACGGCGGAATACTTTACCTGGACAAATAATTTTCACCGGACCTCTACCTTCATACTTTTCCATAGTACGTGCCTGTACAGGAGAAGTATGAGTACGTAATAAAAGCTCATCTGTAAAGTAAAACGAATCCTGCATATCACGTGCTGGGTGATCTTTTGGTAAATTTAATGCTTCAAAGTTATAGTAGTCTGTTTCAACTTCAGGACCTTCTGCAACTGAAAAACCTAGTCCTAAAAACGCATCCTCTACTTCTTCAACTACAGCTGTTAGAGGATGACGGGATCCGGTTAATACAGGACGACCAGGTAGTGTCACATCAATGCTTTCATTAGCCAACTTCGCCTCTACAGCTGCTGCTTCAAGTTCAACCTCTTTACTTTCAATTTTTGATTTAATGGCGTCACGAACATCATTTGCCATTTGACCAATAAGTGGTCTCTCTTCAGCAGAAAGTTTACCCATTCCACGAAGCACCTCGGTGATTGGTCCTTTCTTTCCTAAATAAGCAACTCTTACTTCTTGTAATGCTTTCACATCTGTTGCTTCAGCAACTTGTGCTAAAGCTCGCTCTTGTAGCTCTTCTAAACGCTCACGCATGCTCATTTCCTCCTTCAGTAATTCGTCCAGTTTGGTTCCGTTCCAAAAAAGAACGCAAAAAAAGCCTTCGCCTCCCGCTAAAGGGACGAAGACTCGTGGTACCACCCTTATTTCATAATAAACCAATGGTTCATTACATTCTTCATTGTCATAACGGCTCATTGCCGGAACATCTTAACAGGTACTAGCTTGTTTTCCGATGTCTGCTCCAGAGTGAATTCAGTGCTTCCTGCCATAGAAATGCTTACAGTCTTAGACATTTCCTCCCTTTATGGTGGTGTAACACGTACTAATCTCTTTCTTCGCATGTATCTTATTTATTTGCTTCTATATTATAGATAATTTCAAGAACGTGTGCAAGCTCTCATTTACTTAACCACGCAAATAATACAAAAGAACACCAGTAGCGACTGCTACATTTAAAGATTCCGCTTGTCCATAGATTGGAATATAAATGTTTTGATTACTCTTCTCTAATAATTCACTCGACACACCTTCTCCTTCATTACCCACAATCAAGGCAAATTCAGGTTGTGGTTCGATGGCAGTATAGGAACTGGCCTCTGTAAGGGACGTTCCAAATACGGGTATATTTTTTTCTTTTAACTTCCCCACCCATTCCATTAGCGAACCACGAATAACAGGCATATGAAAAATCGAACCTTGGGATGCACGAATCACTTTGCTGTTAAATAAATCAACACTACCTTCACCAAGTATGACCCCAGTCATTCCAGCCGCATCAGCCGTACGAATCATCGTACCAATATTACCTGGGTCTTGGACTCGATCAATAAGGAGAAATTGCCCACTCAGCCTATCAAAAGAGGGTGCTTCGGGAATGGCACATACTGCCGCAATCCCTTGTGGAGTTTCCGTCTCTGAAATCTCTTTTAAAACTTGAGGGCTAACGATCACTAAATCATTCTCATCAATTTGCCACGATAGTGGTAAAACTGTTTTCTCTGTCATGATGATCATTTCGATATGGAATTTCGCTTTTAGGGCTTCTTCTACAAGGTGAAACCCTTCTATTAGAAAGCGCCCTGCTTTATCACGTCCCTTTTTCGTATGTAGCTTTTTCCAATTTTTAACTTGCTCATTCTTTACAGAATCAATTCGTTTCATGCTCTTCTCCTTTATACGTTCATGTCCTATCACCCATCATACCGATTTTTTCACTCATAATCCAGTGTGGCTTGCGACATACTAATGCAAGCAAGAAAAATATTTCCATACTAAAGGAGCTGTTTCAAATGGGTTTTAATTTACGTGGAGCAATTATGGCTAATATTCAAGGCAGCAGTGAAGAAGAAGTCGAAGCTACCATTCTAGATGCCATTCAAAAAGGCGAAGAAAAAATGTTACCTGGTCTAGGGGTTTTATTTGAAGTTTATTGGAAAAATGCCAATGAACAAGAAAAGGATCAACTCTGCCAGCAAATTTCGCAAGGACTTCAGTAATTTTAAAGAAGCGTCTAGCTCTCAGTCTTAGACTTGAACTAGACGCTTATTCATTGAAAGTCATATAACTGTGCTTGCCTATGCCCTCACCTATAATTGTTAAACCTCATTCTAAAAATCTAGTCCACCGAAATGGACCGGATTCTCTTATTAATTATACGTAATTGCTTCTACTGTTTTACTATCAAGCTTCTTAATTACCTCTACAATTAATTTAACCGTGTTTTCATAATCATCTCGGTGTAGCATCGCTGCATGAGTGTGAATATAACGAGTAGGCACTGTAATCGATAGTGCAGGTACCCCATTGGCAGTAAGATGGATCGCTCCTGAATCTGTGCCACCACCAGCCATTGAATCAAATTGATATGGAATATCATGTTGATCTGCAGTGTCTGTTACAAAATCACGTAACCCTTTATGAGAAATCATCGATGCATCATATAGCACAATTTGTGGTCCATCTCCCATTTTGGCTAGTGCTTCTTTTTCCGTTACGCCCGGAGTATCTCCAGCAATTCCCACATCGACGCCAAATCCAATATCAGGTTGGATCAAATGAGCAGAAGTACGTGCTCCACGCAACCCAACTTCTTCTTGTACCGTACCCACGCCATACACAGTATTAGGGTGGTCGACACCTTTTAACTCACGCAGTACATCAATCGCAATGGCACAGCCAATGCGATTGTCCCATGCTTTAGCCATTAATAACTTCTCATTTTTCATAACCGTGAATTCACAGACTGGAACAACGGAATCTCCTGGTCGAACACCGAATTCCATTGCTTCTTCTTTACTTGTTGCACCAATATCAATAAACATATCTTTTTTATCAACTGGCTTTCTACGAGCTTCAGCTGGCAAAATATGTGGTGGCTTTGAGCCCACTACACCAGGGATGTTCCCGTTTTTCGTCATAATTGTTACTCGTTGAGCTAGCATCACTTGCTCCCACCAGCCACCGACTGTTTGAAAGCGAAGGAAACCTTTATCATCGATACTTGTCACCATAAAACCAATCTCATCTAAATGGCCAGCAATCATAATTTTAGGGCCGTCTTGTGAACCTACTTTCTTTGCTACAAGGCTTCCTAGCCCATCAGTTGTCACTTCATCAGCAAATGGAGTAATGTACTTAGACATGACATCACGAGCTTCTTTTTCGTTCCCCGGAATTCCATTGGCATCTGTTAAATCTTTTAGCATTTGCAATTTTTCATCAAGCTTCGTCATTATGTATTTCTCCCTTCGATCGTGAAAGGTACTTCATTTATACCCCCACTTTTTCACTCTTTTTTAAGTATAAATGAAATTATTTCGCAACTCAAATTATTTCGAAAGAATTTTAATACCCTTGATCTTGTCTTTGATGATTTACCTCATTTTTCTTAAAATAGGCTTGTTCAATTTCATCTTCTCCAAAACCTAAAAGGCTTCCTAACGTTAAAAATGACTGTGCTAGTTCATGGAAACTCGCTTCTGTTTGTTTTTCATTTAAGAGATGGTTACATTCCATTACATATAAAAATTGCTCCGTCAATGTACGCTCTTTGGAACTGTTTTTAGATTGTCCAAACGTGGTATATCCTAAAGAAAGACCTAGTGTTAAAACGAAATGAAGCCCATCTACATACTCCTCTAATATCGTAGACTTACTAGACGGTCCTTTTTTACTCCAATACTTAAAACATCGAGTCTCATTTGCAAGTTCACTTAATTCGACGAGAAAAGCTAATTGCTTTTCTGCAAATAAATCATGATTTTCTAGCTTATGTTCAGATAATATTCTGTCATTTAACTGTTCTTGTGTCTCAAATAACTTTTTTAAGTTCATCTAGATCACTCCTATCCTTAATTATTATAACAATTTTTCATTAGAATTTTGCAACCAATGACGTTCTAATTCGTATAGACTATAATAAGTAGAAAGCCTCGAAGAAAGGGGATAGAGAAGTGGTACTGTTATTTCGTTTGTTACTCCTCATTGCGATTGTATTAATCGTCTACTCTGCGATTAAGTATGTATTCCATCCACGCCGTAAACTTGAACAAGCACATGAAAAAAGACAATTTTTCTTTTTAGATGATGAAAAAAATGTACGTAAGAATTTTTTACTCACTTATAAAGGTGTCATGTTTGAAGGCGAAAAATATTTAGGAACCACAGAGCAATCTTTTGAGATTGTTTCCATCTATATATGGGCTCGTGATACAGAACGCCTTAAAGGCTTGCACCGAGAGGACTTTATTTTTATTGAAGAGGATATTCGACTTCGTTATCCTAGTGCAAAAATCGAATGGAAAAGTCCCATTAAAGAATTTTTGCGACGCTAACACAAAAAACCGTTTCCACTCAATAATTTAATTGAGATGGTTACGGTTTTTTTGTATGGAAAAACTCTTCCCAACTTATGCTTGATTGTTTTCGTCTCACTAACATAAATAAGATGAAAAGAAAGACTGCAAAAACAATGGTTCCTGCTAGAGGTAGCTCATGAATCATATCACCAAATGCCGTATAAAGAATAGCTGGTGGAATACTAACTAGAAAGGATTTATTCGTATACTCTCGTAGGTTTTTGGATGTCTCGATCAAATACAAGGAAACGACGTGAAAATGAACAAGTGGCATCATCCGAATAATCATCATCTGTGGAAGATTCCAATCTTGACGATCTTTAAAGAAATGTTGCTTCATATTCGTTAGTTTCTTCCTAAGCCCTGGGAAAATTCGTACCAAACCATAAAACACAATACTAACTGCAGTTAATCCTATAATTGAATAAATTGAACCGTATAAGGTACCGAATAAATAGCCTCCAATTAAACAAACAATCAGAACGGGTATAAAGAAAGCTTGCCTAAAAACATGCAAAAGAATAAAAAAGAGTGGAGCTAACCAGCCACTTTGTTCGATAAAAGCTAGCGAACTATCTAGAAATTCATCCATCAGTAGCAATCCTCCTCTCCCATCATTATATGTTTATTATCTGAATATGATGAAAGCTGCAAGTATGATTTGGATACTTATGATTAAAGGTACTCCCACAGTAAATGTCCGATGCTTCGTTTTATGACGATGCTGCTTCATTCCCATATAAGTCCCTATACTTCCTCCTATAACCGTTAGTATAAATAAATTCCGTTCTGAGACACGGAATTTTTTAACTCTAGCTTGTTTCTTATCATATCCCATAACGAGATAAGATGTGATATTAATAAGGAATAAATAAATAATCCATTCCATCTACTCACCCCCGACTTCATTGCCTTCTCATCAAAAAAAGCGCGAGCAAGAATGCCGCGCTTTTGTTTGTTTTATGCATTTAGGCTTGATTTAGCTTTTTCAGCTAATTGTGCAAATGCTTCTGCATCGTTAACAGCAAGATCCGCAAGAATCTTACGGTTTACGTTGATTTCAGCAAGCTTAAGACCGTGCATTAAACGGCTGTAAGAAAGACCGTTCATACGAGCTGCTGCGTTAATACGTGTAATCCAAAGCTTACGGAAGTCGCGTTTCTTTTGACGACGATCACGGTAAGCATATAGTAAGGACTTCATTACTTGTCCTTGTGCTGATTTGAATAATAAGTGTTTAGAACCGAAATAACCCTTTGCTAACTTTAATACCTTTTTACGACGACGACGAGCGACATAACCGCCTTTTACTCTTGGCATCGAAGTTCCCTCCTTTTAATCCGAACGAATCAATTATTTTTTGTACGTTAACATTGAGCGAATACGCTTGAAGTCGCCAGAGTGTACAATAGCAGACTTACGTAGCTTACGCTTTTGCTTTTGAGACTTGTTACCGAATAAGTGACTAGTGAAGCCATGCGCACGCTTAAGCTTTCCAGATCCAGTCTTTTTAAAACGCTTCGCAGCGCCTCTATGAGTTTTCATTTTAGGCATAACTAAGGTCCTCCTTTAATCTTCTTCAAGCTAGTCGATGTTACTTTTCAGTTTTAGGCGCTAAAATTAGGAACATACTACGACCTTCCATCTTAGGCTTCGCTTCAATTACAGCAACATCTTCACATTCTTTTGCAAGACGCTCTAATACTACTCTTCCGATTTGGGAGTGAGTAATCGCACGTCCACGGAAGCGGATCGCAGCTTTTACTTTATCTCCTTTTTCAAGGAATTTACGAGCGTTGCGAAGCTTCGTATTAAAGTCATTGTCTTCAATCGTTGGGCTCAAACGAACCTCTTTAACATTGATAACCTTTTGCTTTTTACGTGCTTCTTTGTCTTTCTTTTGTTGCTCATAACGGAACTTACCGTAGTCCATAATGCGGCATACAGGTGGTTTCGCAGCAGGAGCAACACATACGAGGTCGAGATTTACATTTTGCGCCATTTCAAGCGCTTCTTGTTTTGACTTGACTCCAATTTGATCGCCATTCGCTCCAATGAGTCGTACTTCACGGGCACGAATCCCTTCATTGACCAACATGTCTTTACTAATAATGAGCCACCTCCAAAGGATTTTCGCGGATCAAAGCAATTTATCGCATAACTGTTCATCATAACTTGATATACAGAACATGCACCGATTCATGAAAAAAAGTGCGGGCGCACAATACGCCCACACTTCGATCATTTACTCAAAAATGAATCCCATCATACCTGTCAACAACCTTAGCGTCAATCAGGTGAGAAGCGGGCGCCTCTGCTTGCTTTGTTTCCTCTATTTGATTACCTAGATAACTATAGCATAATCCTTTTAAAGATGTCAACACAATATGTCCGACTTCGTTATTTTAACGAATGTTTGTCCACATTGCAATGGTTATTTTAATCATGCTACATAATTATTTCATTTGCACCTAGATGTGACGTTTAGCAGAAGGTTTATTTCTTCAACTCTCCACTTAAGTCATCAATAAATGTTTGAAGCTCTTTTGATTCAGACGCTTGCTCACCGTATTTACGGATATTAACAGCTCCTGCTTCCATTTCCTTATCACCAAGTACAAGCATATATGGAATCTTTTGCATTTGGGCTTCGCGAATTTTGTAACCAATCTTCTCATTACGCTCGTCTATTTCCACGCGAGCTCCTGCAGCTTGAAGTTGATCTTGAACTTTCTTCGCGTAATCTAAATGTACATCTGGAGATACAGGGATCACTTGAACTTGTACAGGTGCAAGCCAGGTTGGGAATGCCCCTTTGTACTCTTCAAGTAAGAAAGCGACAAAACGTTCCATCGTTGAAACAACCCCACGGTGCACAACAACAGGTCGGTGCTGTTGACCATCTTCACCTACATACGTTAGGTCAAAGCGCTCCGGCAATAAGAAATCAAGTTGTACAGTTGATAATGTTTCGTCTTTTCCAAGAGCCGTACGAACTTGTACATCTAACTTAGGGCCATAAAACGCAGCTTCCCCTTCAGCTTCAAAGTAATCAACATCTAGCTCGTCCATTGCTTCTTTAAGCATGCTTTGCGCTTTTTCCCACATTGCATCGTCATCAAAATATTTCTCTTTATCTTCTGGATCACGGTAAGATAAACGGAACTTGTAATCTTCTAGGTCGAAATCTTTGTACACCTCTTGGATTAAATACACCACTCGTAAAAATTCTTCTTTAATTTGGTCAGGGCGACAGAAGATATGAGCATCATTTAACGTCATACCTCGAACACGTTGCAATCCTGATACAGCACCAGACATTTCATAACGATGCATCATACCCAGCTCAGCAATACGTAGAGGAAGCTGACGATAACTACGCATGTCTTGCTTGTATACCATCATATGATGTGGGCAGTTCATTGGTCGAAGGACGAACTCCTCGTTATCGCGTTCCATTACTGGGAACATATCATCTTTATAGTGATCCCAGTGACCGGAAGTTTTATATAGCTCAGAGCTTCCCAAAATTGGTGTATACACATGTTGATAACCAAGGCGCTCTTCTTTATCCACAATATAACGCTCAATCACTCGACGTACAGTGGCACCTTTCGGTAACCATAGCGGTAAGCCTTGTCCAACTTTCTGTGACAATGCGAAAATCCCCAGTTCCTTACCAAGCTTACGATGATCACGTTCTTTTGCTTCTTCTAATAAACGAAGGTGCTCATCTAGGTCAGCTTTCTTAAAGAATGCTGTTCCATAAATACGTTGTAGCATTTTATTTTTACTATCTCCACGCCAGTAAGCTCCCGCAAGGCTTAGAAGCTTAAATTCTTTAATTTTGTTTGTAGATGGAACATGAATACCACGGCAAAGATCAAAAAACTCACCTTGTTCATAAATCGTTAAACTCTCCCCTTCAGGAATCGCTTCAATTAGTTCCAATTTATATTCATCGCCAATTTCCTTATAACGAGCGATTGCTTCCTCACGGCTTAACTCTACACGTTTCACTTCGAGGTTCTCTGCAATAAGTTTCTTCATTTCTTTTTCAATTTTAGGTAGATCTTCTGCTGTAATGGACTCTTCTGAGTCGATATCATAGTAAAATCCGCCCTCGATTACAGGACCGACACCAAGCTTCACGCCCTTAAATAAACGCTTTACTGCTTGAGCCATTAAATGTGCTGTACTATGACGCATAATTTCTAGTGCTTCTTCTGAATCCTGCGTTACAATCGCAATTTCACCATCAGTAGTGAGTGGTGTACGAAGGTCAACCAATGTATGATTAAACTTTCCAGCTAATGCTTTTTTCTTCAGACCTGGGCTAATAGATGCAGCAATATCTTCTGTGGTCGTGCCGTTTGGAAATTCCTTTACTGCACCATCTGGAAATGTAATCTTTAGAACATCTGCCATTCTTCTCGACTCCTTTTTTTTGTAAATAAAAAACACTCGTCCCTTCATCATAGAAGGGACGAGTGTAGTTCGTGGTTCCACCCTTGTTTCGCTACAACAAAAAAATACATTGTATGTAGCAACTCATCATACAGGATAACGGCTGTGCGCCGGCGCTAGTTAATCCACTTCAGTGTTTCCCTGCGCAGTTCAGAGGTGGTAAGGTCATCCATACGTACTAGGAAGCTTGCAGCAGATGCTTCCCTCTCTGTAAGTCATATGTGGCGCCTCTTATCCTCATCATAACCATTCATATCAAATGTGTTGATATGTAGTATTATATGGACGCGGAAATGGAAAATCAAGAGGGCATCTTATTTATTCCAATCTTTTTTTCTCATAATCATGATATGGGTATAATTTCATACGTTCTTGAAAAATTGCTTGGATGGTGACAACGACCCCGTGATCTGGTTCATCTGAAAAGACATGAACCATACTTGGAACCATACTGACGAGTGGACTAATCACCATATTATCAAGTTCAATTGCTTCCTCAAAAACCAGTTCTTCTTGCAGATGGTAAAGAACCTCATCTTTTGGAAGCTTTCTAAAATGTTTATCATAAAACATAAATTGTTCATCATGCACAACGTAAATCACCTCGAACTTCTGGGGTTTACATTGAACATATTGACGAAAGTCTTCAATCATGTTCTGATATTCTTGCTCTAGCATGTATTCATCAATCGCAATTTCTACACAATCTATTAACATCTCACCGTACTCTCTTAGTCGAAACGTTAAAAAGGGATCGTAGTAGAAGTTCGTTTCTTCTTCTAAACTATTAGCAAACGCATCATAAATATAGGCATATCGATTAAAAAAAGGAACTAAAGATGGCAAATCACTTCGATCTCCTTCTAAAATCGACCTGGCTATGGTAAGAATTTGTTGTTGTTCTTCCTCATCTGTAAAATAGAACATTGTCTCAATAATATCAAGTAACCAATCATCTTCTCTTGTTTTAATGACATGCTCTGTAAGAACTGATGTTAATAGTGGATGAAAGGAGTCATAGAAGCTTACATGCTTATTTGTATAATTAAGCACAATGGTTTCAACCCCATTTGACTCAACCTTGCCACCTAACCCTAATTCCGCATACCTTTCAATATAATCACGTAATAATACATACAATTGCTTGCAGTCACGTTCTTCTTCAAAATGAATGGCTATCACACCTATTCCCCCTAACCCACTCAACTAGAAAACTCATCTATGATTACACACTCATGAAGTCATTTAGACAGGCTTTACTCCATCCTATGCTGTTGTGTCAAAAAAATGATTAATTTTTCACATACCATCTTTCAAGGGGAACAAAAAAGCTCTTCTCCTAAATATAAGGAAAAGAGCTTATGATTAATTTTGCATGGTAAAATCTTTTTCAGCCGCCGTTTCACCCTCAAACATACGTACAATGTCATATTTGGTGTTTCGTTGTGCTGGAACTTTACCAGCTTCACGAATTAAACGAAGGATTTCATTCGTATTAACCTTATGTGTCGTACCAGCTGCTGATACCACATTTTCTTCAATCATTGTGCTACCAAAATCATTACAACCGTATTCAAGCGACTGCTTTCCAACCTCTGGTCCCATAGTAACCCATGAAGATTGGAAATTTGCAATATTATCAAGGAAGATTCTAGAGATCGCAACATTCTTCAAATAATCACGCGCACCTAGTTTTTCTGTTTTCCACATGCCTGTATTCTCCGGTTGGAATGTCCAAGAAATGAATGCTTTAAAGCACTCCGTCTCATCTTGAGCATCACGTACACGTTGAAGATGAAGCGCACGCTCTTCATTTGATTCTCCAAACCCAATAACCATTGTGGCAGAACCATGCATGCCGACACGTTTAGAAGCTTTCATCGCTTCCATCCACTGCTCCCATGTAATCTTCAAGCGACTGACACGAAGACGAGTCTCTTCTGTAAGAATCTCAGCTCCACCACCAGGCATGCTATCTAGGCCTGCAGCATGTAACTCGCGTAGAACTTCTTCTACAGTCATATTAGAAACGTCTGCAATCTTCCAAATTTCCGCTGGTGAGAAAGAGTGCATCCAAATATCAGGAAAACGTTCTTTAATACCCCGAAGCAAGTCTGTATAATAATCTAATTTCAAGTCCGGATTAGTACCACCTTGCATCAAGATCTCCGTTCCACCAACATCAATCGTTTCTTGAATCTTCTGGAAGATACGTTCATCTTCTAAAACATAGCCTTCATCGTGACCTGGCTTACGATAAAACGCACAAAAACGGCAGTACGTATCACAGAAATTTGTATAGTTAACGTTTCTTCCAATTACAAAAGTTGTAACAGGTTCCGGGTGCCACTTCTTCATTATCTTATTGGCTACCTCACCCATTTTTTCTACTTCATCACTTTCATATAAAGCAATCGCATCTTCCATTGAGATGCGCTCCCCATTTACCGCACGTTCAAGAATTGCATCGATGCTCATGATCATGACCCTCACAATCTATCAATTTAAGATACCTTCATCCTATCACAGATAGAACCCTTAAGAAAGCAAGGGCGATTCTTGTACCAAAAATTTCAAATTTATTATTTAGACTCCCGTCGATTATGACCTTTAACCGTCACAAAAGTCGTTTGGTGTTTAATACGTTCCATAATGCGCTTTGCTTTCAGCTCCTCTATTCCACCTCGATCGGAATAAGACAAATGTTCCTCTAGCTCATCATAGTCATAATTCGAGGTGAAAAGAGTTGGTAACTTCTCCAGCATACGATATTGCAAGATCACTCCAAGTACATCATCGCGAACCCAACTCGATGTTGTTTCAGCTCCAATATCATCTAAAATCAATACTTTGGCACGTTTTATCCGATCGAGTTTACCTTGAAAGGTCCCATCACCTATCGATTGTTTCATCTCACGAAAGAAATCAGGCGTATACACCGTATAGGATTCAACCCCGCGCTCATAAAGCTCATTAGCAATTGCACCCATTAAATACGTTTTCCCGACGCCAAATTTGCCGTAGAAATACAAGCCCTCACCGTTTTCACCTGGCTCTGCTTTTAAAGCAAACTCAAGAGCAGCAGCCCCCGCTTCTTCTCGCTCTCCATCCATATCAATGTCTTCAAACCGAGCTTTAAGAATATCTTTTGGGATGTAGAGTGACTTCATTAATTGTTGTTGCTCTTTATGCTGCTTTTCTTGAACTTTTAAGGCACAAGGGAGATAGCGAAGCTCTAGGTGTCCACGTTCAATCTGAAGGGTCGGCTGATAACCTTTCATCATGTTCGGACATGCTTTTAATCCAGGGCAATTCGCACAATGGGTTCGCTCCTTCTTAAATTCATACAATTTCACCATACCACGGTCAACCATTTCAGTAGTAAGCGAATATTTTTCCATTCTCAAAAATTCTTGAATAAAAGGGTCTTTAAAAAGTTCTTTCTTTTGGTTCTCTAGCCGTTCTTGTAATCCTGCACTTTTAGTCCACTGTTTTAACGTGGATTGTATTGGCTTCATCTAGTTCTCTCCTTTCTCCCTTTTGCGTTTTTTAAGCTCCTCCATCATCTTGTCAAAACGTTCTTTGGCATCAGTGGTTTCAGGAGATGATTCAGGCGTTTTCTTTTCTTGGTCCTTATTCTTCTCTTTTTCTTTTTCTTCTACTAACCATTTTGGTAAACGATCGCGCCTTGTGTTCTTTCTCGGTCCTTGCGTACGCTTAGAAGAGGCATTTGATTGGCTTCTTTCCTTTGCAAAGACTTTCTTTTCTTGTTCTTCTCTTGCAAGAACCATTGCATCGGCTACTTTACTAATTTTTTTCCTAGCCCAGTGAGCAGCAATTTTATCAATTAAAGCTTTTTGAAGCTTCATATCGTGCTGAAAAAGAACATAATCGATTAAGACATTCGCTACACCTGGTAATAGCTGATAATCCATTAGTAAGGATTCAACAATTTTCGCATCTGCAGGGGCAACATAAGCTCCATCTGAACGAATTTCGAGTAAGGTTAGAGGAGGAGTTGTTTCATAAAATTTAATAATCTTTTCTTCTTCTGTTTTCGGCTCAACAGATGTCATCGTTTGATGCTGAATCGGGTGAACCTTTAACCCAAGCCCTGGTGGCTCCGAACTATGTTCAATTTTGTACCACTCTTGCGCTTTCTTTCGTAATAAATCTATATCAACTTCATCATCATGAAGGACAGCTTGCCCGACAATCCGACTCATCTCTAGAGGTTCTATTCGGTAGACAAAAGCAAGCCTGATGATCGCTTGATTAACCTCTTTAGTAAGTAATTGTTCTGGGACAATAAAGCTTGATAAATCTTTTTTCATTAGTTCAAAATCAAAATTCCCTTCAATAAATGTTAACGAATCCCCATCCTGCCCTAGTAATTCCGAAGCCTCATTAAGCTTCATTGCATCTGATGTTTCTGATTGTAGATTAGACACGATTTCAGAATGATGGAGAGAATGAAATATTTCATCAAATGAGTGTGTTAATTCGGTATACTCCCCTTTGTCTACCTTGTCTTCTGTGAACCGTTCGCGCAATTGTCGATATTTCTGTTTTCCTAGACGATTAAATAAATAGACACTTAATACATCATTTTCGAAAAACTGTTTTGGGGACATTGGTTGTTGCAATTCATATAAATAAGAGGACCCTTCCTCCTTACTATTCTTATAAGTCTTTAAAAGTCCGATGGCTTCTAGCTTTTTTCGTTCTTCAAAAATCGTTTGGAGGGGGATATTCATCATCAGCATCAACTGTCGGTGCGTCTGACTCTCACTCCAATATTGATCACGTTCTAATTGTGACCACAAAGTCATGTACAAGCTATGGGCTAGGGCTCCAACTAAAGGCTGGTACAATAACGTAATCACTTTTTGATCCAAATCTGTTAAGTAGCTGGAGACACGTACTGTGAACGAGTCAACCGGCAACAGTTCCTTCCAATGCCAACTCATTGAATGTCCCTCCTCTCCTCAGGTCATGAGTAAAAAAGAGCTCATAGCGTATTCACACTACAGCTCTTTAACCTTATCCTTTATTCATTAATTCCGTTAGTTCTTTGATAAATACATTAATATCCTTAAACTGGCGATAGACCGACGCAAAGCGAACATAAGCGACATCATCTATTAAGGCTAGTCGCTCCATCACAAGCTCTCCGACATCTTCGCTATTTACTTCATTCTTACCTTTCCCTCTCAACTCGCGCTCAACTTCATTCACAATCTGCTCTAGCGTTTCAAGTGGAACTGGTCGTTTTTCACATGCTCGAATAAGCCCACGTAGTATTTTATCACGACTAAACTCTTGGCGTGTTCCATCTTTCTTTACAACAATGAGAGGTACTTCTTCTACCATTTCAAATGTCGTAAAACGATTACTGCATGATTCACACTCTCGTCGTCTACGAATTGAGCGGCCCTCATGGCTAGGTCTTGAATCAAGTACTCTCGTTCCATTATATTGACAAGCTGGACACCGCATGTAATCATCTCCACTTTTCTGTATCTTCTGTTAGACACAGCTTCCGTTCTTTTCTCTATCATATAAAAAAAGACGATATCTGACAAGCTTGGCAGGGTATCTTTCCCCTACTTAAAATTAGAGTAACTCTTCTCCAATCCCCGAACCAACAAAGGGTAGCTCTTGGTCCAACCTATCATACAGAGCAAGAACAATTTTTTTGCTTTTACCAAAATCAGATGGAAGGCTCGTACCAGTTGAACAAGAAAAATCAACCGCTGTTCGAAACGGCTTGACCGTTACGATCGTTGCAATCAATAAAGATTCTCCACCATTTTTAGGTTGAGCAATCATTTCTCCACGTTCTTCTTCGATCCGCTTAACTTGCCAACCCGATGATTGAACGACACTTTCAACGGCCTGTATTGCTTTGTCTTTAGACGTTTTGTAATATCTCGTTTTCAATTGATCAACAGAGTGTTTTTCTGTTGTTTCAGTCCGATTATTTACTAACTTGCCAAAAAGTTCTCTTAATGCCATTTTTCTTCACCTGACTTTTCTTTTCTTTATCATATCACACCCAAGAGCATTTTTAGGAGAAGAAAAAGAGCATACAAAAAAGAGAGGTGAAAACAAACCTCTCTTTTAAAATGGAAAGCTAGAGGGGATTACCCTCTTTCTCCCTATGTTAGAACGCATTAACTTTTGATTTTTCTGCTTTAACTGGTCCCATTCCTCTTGGCACTTCAATTACTTCACTTGAGCTAGCACCAAGCGCTTCAGCAATGTAATTAGATGCCACATTCGGATCAATACGATCTCCACATGTATATACATCAATACTTGCATAACCATGTTCTGGAAAGCTGTGAATCGTTAAATGAGACTCGGAAATGATGACTACGCCACTAACACCATGTGGTGCAAACTTGTGAAATGCAACTTCTCGTACTTCTGCACCTGATTTAAGCGCAGCATCTACAAATGTTTGTTCAATAAAACTCATATTATTCAACTTCTCAGTATTACAGCCCCAAAGTTCTGCAATAACGTGACGACCCATAGTGTCCATAAGTTGAATCCCCCTTCACAAAAAATTCATGCCTTCTCAAGCATGTAGGAACGTTCAATTACACGGGGGAAAGTTAGTCCAAAGAGGTCCTAACCCTTTCTGCAAGTAAACGAATCCTGGTTTGCTTTAATTGAAGTTCACGAAAATCAGTATACTTGTTTTATAATTTTAATGCAACCAATCCTTGTCATTTTTTTAAAAGAAATTTTTACTACTTTTTTATCAAATTTGACAAAGGTTGATCCAACAGTATATACGTGATTTCCATAGCACTCTTCTCTTGTTAGGGTATCCAAGTCAGCGGTAGCTATGAGTGAGAATTAACCAACATGAGATGGAGTAGTCATTTTTTTAGCAACAAGGTTCATTAAATCAACAACTCTACAAGAATAGCCCCACTCGTTATCATACCAAGCAAGAACCTTCACCTGACGTTCGCTCATTACCATCGTCGATAACCCATCAATAACAGAAGATTGCTCTTCTCCATTATAATCAATTGATACAAGTGGTTTTTCTGAGAATCCTAAAATCCCTTTCAGCGACCCTTCTGCAGCCATTTTCAAGGCAGTATTCACTTCTTCATGAGTAACATCCTTTTTAACTTGAACAACTAAGTCAACTAAGGAGACATTTGGTGTTGGTACACGTAAGGCCATTCCATTTAACTTTCCTTCAAGCTGAGGAAGTACTTTTGCAATAGCTTTTGCAGCCCCTGTTGAAGTCGGGATAATCGATTGACCACACGCACGAGCTCGACGAAGATCTTTATGTGGATTATCAATATTTTTTTGGTCATTTGTATAAGCATGAACAGTTGTCATTAAACCGCTTTCAATTCCGAACGTTTCATCTAATACTTTTGCGACTGGCGCTAAGCAATTTGTTGTACAAGATGCATTCGAAATAATGTGATGTTTAGAGGCATCATAATCCCCATCATTTACACCCATTACGATTGTGATATCTTCTTCTTTAGCCGGAGCGGTAATCAATACTTTCTTAGCACCAGCTTCAATGTGATAACCCGCAGTTTCTTGTGTCTTAAATTTACCAGTTGCTTCAATAACAATATCTACTCCAAGTTCTGCCCAAGGTAGCTCACGAGGGTCACGTGAATGAAGTAACTGCACAACTTTCCCATCAACTACAATCGTATCGTCTTTCGCTTCAACAGGAAGAGTGTATGTTCCGTGAATACTATCATATTTGATTAAGTGAGCAAGTGTTTCTGCAGGATAGCTCGCATTGATTGCAACAACCTCCACTTCATCCTCTAGCATTGCTTTGCGAAATACCATACGGCCAATACGACCAAATCCATTGATGGCAACTTTAACCTTCATTTGAATTCCCCTCTCCAAATATATGTTATACTCAATATTGTTTTTATGTTAATTAGTATATCATATATACCACAAGAGGACGATTACTTTTTTGAAAATCTGAAAAAATTGGATGAATGACTAATTAGAAAGGTGGAGATTGCTCGTTAAGGGAGGAGGACGGTGGAGGTTTGACAATAAGAAGCGCTTTTTGCTTCGTTTGACAAAGTGAAGCGACCAATGACCTGAGCCAATGAAGCCAGACAAGAAAGGCGGAGGTGAGTGGTATGGTACATTAAAAAACCCCTCTATAAATTAGAAGGGTTTGCTTTCCACTGATTAAGGATCATTTTCACTTGTGATGCCGTTTCTTCTAATGAGCCACTATTATTAATAACGGCATCAGCACGCTCGCGTTTATCTTTTAAAGGAAATTGTGAAGAGATTCTAGCCAGTGCATCCTCTTTACCAGCTTGATCTCTATTTATCAACCGCTCTAATTGTGTTTGTTCATCTACATAAACAAGCATCACCTTATCCACTAAGTGGAACAAATCACTTTCAAATAAAAGTGGTATATCAAAAATGACTGTTTGATGTCCACTCGCTTCATAACGCTCTTTTTGAGCCAGCATTTTTTTTCTAACCGCTGGGTGAACAATGCCATTTAATGCCTTACGTTCATGCTCATCATTAAAAATAATAGAACCAAGTTTTTTGCGATTTATCGATTGATCTTCCAGTAGGATCTCCTTACCAAAATGACGGACAATCTCTTGATAAGCAGACTCTCCTGGCTCTACTACTTCCCTTGCAATTTTATCTGCATCAATAATTGGATAACCCCACTCATTTAACCAATTTGAAACTGTTGATTTCCCACTTGCAATTCCACCTGTTAATCCAATTCGCATACTTGTATCCTTTCTTTTCCGTTGAACGATTTAAAGACTCAAAACTCCTAGTACAATTAATAACAAACCTGGAATAAATGAGAACTTTTTAATCCATGGTGACTCCGAAAAGCGAAACCCGCTCTTCATCCCCCATGTAACAAATAATGCACTCATTAGCGCAACACTTAAAGCCATTGGTATAGGAGAAAATCCAATTAGAGCTGCTCCAATTCCAGCTCCGAATGCATCCAGCGATAAAGCGATCCCTAGTAAGACTGCTTCGCGTCCCGTAATGGTACCTGAGTTATCGATATCTGCTACCATCGGCTTTCTTAATATCCTGATGACGACACCGAACATTTTAATTTCAAAGTTGATGATGATCTCATCTTCTTTAGTTTTCTCAGAAGCTTTTGCAGGCCTAAACACCTGATACATGGCCCAAGCTCCTATCAAAATTAAAATGATTCCGCCAATCGAACCCGCTACATCCTCAGGTAATACGCGCTGTATCACCCCTCCAAAGACCATCGCCACTAAAATAGAAGTAGCAGAACAACACGCAATAAACACTAAAGATTTAAAGGGTAACTTCATCTTCCGCAATCCATAGGTCAATCCGACACCAAAGCTATCTAAGCTCACGGCAAGCGCAAGCGCAAGTAATGAAAGAATCTCAACCATCTTGATAAGCTCCTCCCACCTAGACGATACGATAGTATATGGCAAGAGCCTATCCGATGTACGTTAGATTTGGCAATTTGGACAATAATGAGTCCCGCGACCTCCAACCACTATTTTCACGATTTCTGTTCCACACTGACGACAAGGTTCATTTTTCCGTCCATATACATCAAGCTTTTGTTGAAACAAACCCATTTCACCTTGTCCGTTCACGTAAGACTTAATGGAACTCCCACCGAGGTCCACCGCTTCTTGTAAAGTCGTAACAATCGCATGATGGAGAACAATCAGTTCTTCTTCTGATAAGGCTTTGGCAAGACGCTCGGGGTGAATGCGCGCTCTAAATAATGCTTCATCCACATAAATATTCCCAAGCCCTACTACAGTCTTCTGATCTAATAGTGCTACTTTTATTTTTCGATTTGTTTTATTAAAAGCCGCTTGCAATACTTCAGCTGTAAATTGCTCTGAGAAAGGCTCCATCCCTAACTGAGCTAGAGGCAGCACCCCTTCTTCTGACCCTTTTGGAAATATATGCATCGTCCCAAATTTTCTTACGTCTTGATACCTTAACTCATCCCCATCGGTAAAATGAAAAATCACATGAGTATGAGGCGTCAGTTCCTCATCCTTTTTATAAAGGCCATAACGTCCCTCCATTCGAAGGTGAGAAACCATCACCACATCATCGCATTCAAATAGTAAAAATTTACCTCTTCTACGAATTTCTCGAATGGTCTGGTTTAATAGAAGCATTTCAAATTGCTTCGTATCGTCCGGCTCTTTAATAATGTTTGCCCATTTGACGGTCACACTTGAAATTGTTTTACCAACAACAAGCTCGCTCAACGTACGCTTAACAGTTTCCACTTCAGGTAATTCTGGCATAGACATTCCGCTCCTTACTTTGCATCATACCAAGTGTCACCAGCTGAGATATCAACTTTTAAAGGAACATCCAACTCAACAGCTTGTTCCATCACTTCCGGAACAAGCTTCATCATGACATCTATCTCTTCTGGGGGAACTTCAAATATAAGTTCATCGTGTACTTGTAGAAGTAATCGGCTTTTTAGTTGTTCCTTTTCGAGACGAATAGCCATTTCTACCATTGCTTTTTTAATAATGTCTGCTGCCGTACCTTGGATTGGCGTATTCATCGCTGTTCTCTCAGCAAAACTACGCAGATTGAAGTTACGACTAGTGAGCTCAGGTAAGTAGCGACGTCTGTGTAATAAAGTTTGAACAAACCCACTTTCTCTTGCTTCATCCACAATTCGATCCATATAGTCTTTTACGTTTGGATAACTATTAAAATAACGTTCAATGAACTTCGCTGCTTCCTTACGAGTGATACCTAGGTTTTGTGATAATCCGTAGTCACTAATTCCGTAGACAATTCCAAAGTTAACAGCTTTTGCACCTCTTCGCATATCTGAAGTAACCTGATCTTCATCTACATGGAAAACATCCATAGCCGTTTTTGTATGAATATCCATATCTTCTTTAAAAGCTGTAATTAACTTTTCATCGTTAGCAATATGAGCAAGGACCCTTAATTCAATTTGAGAATAGTCAGCGGCAAGCATTTTCCAGCCTTCTTCTGAAGGAATAAATGCTTTTCGAATCTTACGTCCTTCTTCTAAACGAATCGGGATGTTTTGTAAATTAGGATCCGTTGAACTTAATCTCCCGGTTTGTGTAAGTGCTTGATTAAATCGAGTATGAATTTTGTTTGTGTCCTTATGCGTTACTTTAACAAGCCCCTCAATGTAGGTTGAATTTAATTTCCCTAATTGACGATAATGAAGAATATGACGGATAATTTCATGTTCTTCTGCTAATTTTTCAAGAACGTCTGCCGATGTAGAGTAGCCCGTTTTTGTTTTCTTAATTACTGGAAGACCCATTTTTTCAAACAACACTTCTCCTAATTGCTTAGGTGAATTAATATTAAAAGTTACTCCAGCATGTTCATGTATATCGGATTCAAGAGTAGCGAGACGCTCCTCTAAGTCTTTCCCCATTGCTTTTAGCTGCTCAACATCTACTTTTACTCCCCCTGTTTCCATGCGACCAAGGACCACAGATAAAGGCATCTCTAAATCTTTAAAGAGCTCAAATTGTTCATTCTGCTTAAGTTCTGACTCCATTTGCTCTTTTAATTGATAAATCACATTTGCTTTTCTGACTAAATGCTCCGCTAGCACTTCACGTTCGGGAACTTTTCGCTTTGCACCTTTTCCATATATAAATTCATCTTCTTGAATGCTCTTAGCTCCTTTACGAGTTGCAATATCTGCAAGATCATGAGAAGAGTGCGAAGGATCAAGTAAATAAGAGGCCATTAATAAATCAAAGTCAACACCATCTAATAATACATTTTGCCATCCTAGAGTGACAACGCCTCGCTTAGCATCAAGTAACCATTTTTTTTGATCTTCATCTTTTGCCCATGACACAAATACGTCTGATTGAAGAGCAACCTCAGTCGGAATAAAATAACGACCTTTTTCATGGACTAACCCAAAACCAATAATGTCAGCCTGATGGTAATTCTCTTCTAACACTTCAACAATTAGAGCAGCTGGAGTCATTAGATGCTCTTCTTTCACTTCTTCTAGCACCTCATATGAAAGCTCTTCTAAAGGTTCATCTGACTCCTTAGCTCCAGAATCAAATTGATCAACTAATGATTTGAATTCAAGCTCCTTAAATAAAGAAACCACTTTTTGCTCATCATATTCACCAAATTGGAGCTCATTAAGGGATAAGTCATATGGGACTTCTGTAAATATGGTTGCAAGTTCCTTACTCATTAATGCTTGATCTTTATTCTCCATCAGTTTCTCTTTTAACTTCTTTCCAGAAACATCCTCAATCGCATCCAAGACCTTCTCAATTGTTCCAAATTGTTTTAATAACTTTAACGCCGTCTTTTCTCCGACACCAGGTACGCCAGGAATATTATCTGAACTATCCCCCATCAATCCTTTCATGTCGATAATCTGTTCTGGCTTAATTCCATACTTCTCATCAATAAGCGCTTCATCGTATGACTCCACGTTGGTAATCCCTTTTTTCGTTAATACAACCGTTACATAATCAGAAACAAGTTGAAGTAAATCTTTGTCTCCAGAAACAACTTTCACTTCCCACTTTTCGTTTTCGGCTTGCTTAGCAAGGGTACCGATAATATCATCTGCTTCATAATTATCAAGTTCGAACCTCTTGATATTAAATGCATCTAACAATTCTCGAATAAGCGGAAATTGTTCCGAGAGCTCAGGAGGGGTTTTTTGACGCCCTCCCTTATAAGATTCATATGTTTTATGACGAAATGTCGTCTTTCCAGCATCAAATGCTACAAGCATATGTGTTGGTTTCTCCTCTTGAATGATTTTAAGGAGCATCGTTGTGAAACCGTACACCGCGTTTGTGTATACACCTTTATCATTATTTAGTAGAGGCAAGGCAAAAAAGGCACGATAAGCAATACTATTTCCATCAATTAATATGAGCTTCTTCAACGAATCGGCTCCTTTCTAGTCGAATTATTGTTACCTTAATTGTAGCATAGTGGCGAGCGAAAAAGAAAAGCCCCGCATAGGCGAGACTTTTACTTATATGCTTTTGAAATTAATCAATATAGCCCATTAAAATACGAGCATATGGTGAATCACCTGGAAGGACAATGACCGTATCCTCACCGATAGTTCTTTCATAAGATTGAAGGGTACGATAGAGTTGATAAAAATCTGGGTCACGACCAAAGGCATCATTATAAATCGATGCTGCCTCCTCTTCCCCTTCCCCTTCAATGACTCTAGCATCTGCTGTTGCTGTTGCCACAATCTCTTGTACTTCACGATCTGTGTTCGCTTTAATTCGGTTGGCTTCAGCGTCCCCTTGAGACAAGTAATCTTGAGCTGTTGATTGCCTTTCTGAAATCATACGACGATAAACAGCTTCTTCGTTCTCTTCAGGTAGATCTGTACGTTTCATTCGAACATCCGTAAGAATAATTCCGTAATGATTACGTTCTAATGCTTCATTTACTCTTTCACGCACAAGTTCGTTAAAACTTCCTCTTGATGATTTTTCTTCATTAATAATCTCATCGAAGTTTAATTGACCTAGTTCTGCACGAATCGCTGAAAAGATAATTTCACCCATGATCGCTTCTGCTCGCTCAATAGTTGTAGCGTTAGAGATCATTAGTTGTGGATCTTCTATCCGCCATAAAGCATAATGATCAGCTAACATTCTCTTTTTATCCAATGTATTAATTTCAGCTGGGGGAATATCGTAAATCATTTGGTATTTCGGTAATGTTGTGACCGATTGGATGAATGGAATCTTGTAACTTAAGCCTGGTTCATCCACAACGCGCACTACTTCTCCAAATTGACGGACTACCTTATACTCTCCTTGTTCTACAATAAAAAGGTTACTTATAATGGTTGCTAAAATTACTATTAAAATAATCGCTACAGCAATTAATTTCACATACTTGCGCCATTCGTCACTAGGACGACGTTCATTCAAATTCACAATGTTCTCGTCACTCATTAGTTACTTCCCCCCTCTGCAGCTTCAGGACGACGCTCTAGTGGTCTAATTGGTAAATAATTTACGGTATCATTATTGCTATCCATGATGTATATTTCAGTATCTGGTAATACTCGCTCTATCGTTTCTAGTACTAAACGTTGTCTAGTTACTTCTGGATTAACAACATATTCGCTATAAAGAGAATCAAATAAGGAAGCATCCCCACGCGCACGTTCTACACGCTCTGCTTTTGTTCCTTCAGCACGAGAGATAATCGCATCTTTCTCCCCTTCTGCCTCGTTTATTTTTTGATTTCTATATTTATTTGCTTCGTTGATTTTTGTTAAACGTTCCTCACGTGCATCTGTTACGTCCATAAACGCACGGCGTACTTCATCAGTAGGTAGTTCAACATCTTGTAGTTTAACATCTTGAATACTAATACCAATCTCATAGACTTCAAGTAGTTCTACAAGATTTTCAAATACTTTCGCCTCAATTTCAGGACGTTGATCGGTTAATGCTTCGTCAATTCCTGAGCTACCAATTACTCCACGAAGAGCAGCTGAAGTGGCACTGTAAAGTACTGATCTCGCATCTTCAGTACTATATAAGTATTGTTCAGGATCTGTAATTCTCCATTGAACGGCTAAGTCAGCAAAAAGAATATTCTCATCACCCGTAATCATTTTTGCTTCGTTCGTAAACTCTACAACTTCCCCATCTTCTTCACTGTAACCTACTTGAAGATTGTATGTACCTCTTGATAGGATTTCCACACGCTGAATTGGCCACGGCATTTTAAACTTCAAACCTGGTTCAGTAACGGTTTCGTCCACTTTCCCAAATGTAATCAATGCGGCTTGTTCTGATTCATCGACAATATACCAACCAGTTGCAAGAAACAAAGCAAGAATGGCAATACCGATCAAGGAGACAAACCCAACAACTAATTGTTTGACTGTCATTCATAATCCCCCTATTTTAATAATTAATGGTACCTTTTATACGAGATATCTCTCTAAAAAGATTCAAAATCTCATGATAAAGAATGGTATTTTCTAAATTATAGTAGAAAATACCTTACTATTATAGTATATATTTACACAAAGCTGGAGGAAAAATTACTAATCTAGATGAATCAATGAGGGAGTATTAGAGTGGGATTGATTGTGAATAACCATCCTCCACCTTGAAAACAGAGGTTATTAGGTTTTTACAATAGAAGAAAGACGAAAGCTAAGGGGTGCTTTCGTCTTTCTAAGGGGATGTAAATCAACGTGTCCAAACAAATAGATGGGATGAGCATCTAGAATGTTTGCTTAGCATTGATGAAACCGTTCATAAGTTATTATAGGTAATCGACATTAAGTTATAATGAAAGAAATGTAAAAGTATTGTAAAATTTTTATATTCCTAGATCATTATGACTATCGCTGTTGATTTCTAATAAAAATAACTTTAAATGTGGTTCCCATACCAAGCTCACTCGAAACGGAAAGCTTTCCGTTATGCGCCTCGACAAGATGCTTAACTATCGCCAACCCTAATCCAGTTCCACCAGAGTTTCTACTACGCGCTCGATCTACCCGGTAAAAACGTTCAAAGATGCGTGGCAATTCAGCCTTCTCCATTCCAATCCCATTATCTTGTACAACGAATTCAATTGATTCTTTTTTAGCAATGATCGACACATCAATTCGACCGTCATTGGGAGTGTACGTTATCGCATTACTAATTAAATTAATTGCAATTTGCTTTAAGCGCTCTGAGTCACCATCCATCTCTAATCTTGCGGCTGTGTCCCCATGTAAATTTAACTTTATTCCTTTATCCTCCGCTTTGGGACGAAGGAGTTCAACGACATCCTCAGTAATTTTAGTTAAATCGGCTTTCCCCCAATTAAGACTAAAATAGTGTTGTTCTAACTTAGATAGTTCTAATAAGTCTTGTATTAAACTTTGTAATCTCTCACTTTCTTGATAAATGATCGTAAGAAATTTCTCTAAATAAACAGGATCTTTCATTGCCCCATCTAATAAAGTCTCGGAAAATCCTTTTATAGATGTAATAGGTGTTTTTAATTCATGTGAAACATTTGCCACAAAATCTTTACGAACTTGTTCAAGCTTTTTCAGTTCCGTAATATCATGTAAAACAAGAACAATACCTTTCATTATCCCCATTTCACTCAAAATAGGTGCTGCATGGATATCAAAATGCTTTGTATCAAGCCCGTTAACAAGCGTAATCTGTTCTCGATGCCTTTTTTCTGTTATAAAGACTGCTTGAACAATTTTTATAAGTTCTTTGGATTTAATGGTTTCATGGTAAAGTTGATTCAACCAAACATTTGTATTTTCTTGAAAGACATCGTGACACCTTTGATTAATCAAGGAAATATCTCCTCTTGCATTAATAAAGATGAGACCACTTCCCATGTTATTAATTAAAGTCTCAAGCCGCTCTTGTTGTGCTTCATGTCGCTTTGTAATTTGTTCAAGATTATAAGCGAGCACATTCATTGAGCGAGTCAACTGTCCAACTTCATCCTTCTTGCCTTCAAACGTTCGAGCTTTAAAATTCCCTTCTGCCAGCTCAATTGCAACTTCAGAAGCATTTTCAATCGGCTTAATCATTTCATTTGCAATCCGATAAGTGATCGTCCCAATCACAACAAAGGCAATCGTGAAACTTACAGCAAGAATCCACCAAATCGTTTCATTAAGATTTGTGATGGTTTGAGTTGCTACACCTATTCTAACGTATCCAGCTTCCGTTCCCTCTATTTCGTACGGTACGGCATAGTAGTATAGTTCCTGGTTCACCGTGTCACTATATCTAATCTCTATTTCAGGTCTTCCTTCTCGAATGGCTCTGATCTCAGGACGTTCATAATGATCATCCATTGTAGATGGGTCTGTTGCCGACTCCCCCAATACAGTACCGTCAACAGCAATAATCGTGACTCTCGCATCCAAACGTTCACTCATTCTCAACGCGAGCAGCTGCTCATCAATTTCGTCTCCTTCGTGAGATTCAATCGTGTATGCAGCTAATTCAGCTTCCTTCATAAGGCGATCTGTTAAATGGTTTTCATATATATTTTTATAGACCTGTCCAATAATCAAGCCCAAGCTAGCCATTACCAGTAAGGTCATACTTAAAATAGCAAATACCAGCCTAAACTTGAGTTTATGCATGAAGCTGCGGCTCTTCTAATTTATAGCCTAGTCCTCTAACCGTTTTAATGTAAACCGGTTTCTTTGTATTCGGCTCTATTTTTTCTCGCAAGTGACTGATATGAACGTCGACAATGCGTGTATCACCTACAAATTCATAATTCCACACGGCATTTAACAATTGATCTCTCGTCAATACTCGACCTTTATGATTAGCTAGATAAAGGAACAGTTCAAATTCCTTAGGAGTTAGTTCAAGTGCTTTCTTATGTACATGTACTTCGTAATTGTCAGGGTAGACCTCTACATCTCCAATACTGATCATATTAGCAGTATGTTCATCAGGACTTTTTTCATTTACAGCAGTTAAATGAGTGCTTCTTCTTAAAATTGCTCGTACCCTTGCTACTACTTCTCTTGGGCTAAATGGTTTTGTCATATAGTCATCTGCTCCGAGTTCAAGTCCTAACACCTTATCAAACTCATCATCTTTTGCTGTTAGCATAAGAATTGGTGTCATCTTTTTATGTTGTCGGAGTTGTTTACACACATCAAGTCCATCCATTTTTGGTAACATTAAATCTAATACTAATAGATCAAATGGTTCATTTTTAGCTAACGCTAAACCTTCTTCACCATCAGATGCTACTGTAACTTCAAACCCTGATTGTTCCAAATTGAATTGTAACAATGTTGCAATCGATTCCTCATCATCAACGACTAAAATTCTCTGTGCCATTTGTTCACCCTCCACACTCTACCTATGTAGAACTTATATTAAACGGCTCCCCTGCCATCGAAAAACAATTTATACTCATCCCTATTCTTCATTAGTATACCAAAGTTAGATTAGATGTCGTCACACTTTTTCAACTTTTGATGTTTCAAGTTATCATTCTACGAAAAAACCCTTATGATCTCTTTAGACCATAAGGGTTTTTTCAAGGTGATATTAGTTGCTTGGAAGTGCCTGCATAACGTTACGAATAGAATCTACAGATTTTGCTAGTGCTTCTTTTTCGTCGTCCGTCAAATCAAGTTCGATAATCTTTTCGATTCCATCGCCACCAAGAATTGTCGGAACACCTGCATAAAGGTCTTCGTAACCATACTCGCCTTCAAGGTAAGCAATCGTAGGAATCACACGTTTCTTATCTTTAATGATCGCTTCAACCATTTGAGCTAGTGACGCTGCTGGTGCATAATATGCACTACCGTTACCAAGAAGGCCAACAATTTCACCGCCACCTTTACGTGTACGCTCAACAATAGCATCAATACGATCTTGTGGAATTAACTTCTCAAGAGGTACGCCTCCTGCTGCTGAGTAACGAATAAGAGGTACCATATCATCACCATGGCCACCAAGTACAAATCCAGTAATATCTTCAACAGAAAGGTTTAATTCTTGTGCTACAAACGTGCGGAAACGAGCTGTATCAAGAACGCCTGATTGACCAATTACACGGTTTTTAGGGAAGCCAGATTCTTTATATACAGTGTATGTCATAGCATCTGCAGGGTTTGTTAAAACGATGATGTAGCAGTTAGGCGAATGCTTTACCACTTCTTTCGTAACTGCTTTCATGATACCAGCATTCGTACTCACTAAGTCATCACGGCTCATACCAGGTTTGCGAGCAATACCAGCAGTAATCACAACGACATCAGAATCTTTAGTATCTTCATAGTTTGAAGTACCCACAATATTTGAATCTACACCTTGAACAGGTGTTGATTCAAGCATATCTAATGCTTTCCCCTTTGTCGGGCCTTCTAGTTGCGGGATATCTACTAATACAACATCTCCAAGCTCTTTTTGAGCAACCATTAATGCTGTTGTAGCTCCTGTGAAACCTGCTCCAATAACTGAAATCTTTCTACGCTTAATTGCCATTTCCATCAACTCCTAGTTATGATTTAACAAACCTTTCAAAAACGATTAGACAGTAAATTGTTCAAGAAGTCCTAAAAGGACTTCTTGAACATTAAGATGATTAAAGGTTGTTGATCAATTCATCAGCAAAGCCAGAACATTTCACTTCCGTTGCACCATCCATTAGACGTGCGAAGTCATATGTTACTACTTTACTAGCGATTGTTTTATCCATAGAAGCCATGATTAAATCAGCAGCTTCATTCCAGCCAAGGTGACGAAGCATAAGCTCTCCTGATAGAAGAACAGAAGAAGGATTTACTTTATCAAGACCAGCATACTTAGGAGCCGTACCATGAGTCGCTTCAAAGATTGCATGTCCAGTATCATAGTTGATGTTGGCACCAGGTGCGATACCAATTCCTCCAACTTGTGCAGCAAGTGCATCAGAGATGTAGTCACCATTTAAGTTCATTGTTGCCACAACATCGAACTCTTTAGGACGAGTGAGGATTTGTTGTAAGAAGATATCTGCAATCGAATCCTTAACAATAATCTTACCTGCTGCTTCTGCTTCGGATTGTGCTTTATCTGCAGCGTCTTTACCTTCTGCTTCAACAATCTTGTCATATTGAGCCCAAGTGAATACTTTATCGCCAAATTCACGCTCAGCAACTTCATATCCCCAGTTTTTGAAAGCACCTTCTGTATATTTCATGATGTTTCCTTTGTGTACAAGTGTTACACTCTTACGGCCTTCATCAAGAGCATACTGGATAGCCGCACGAACCAGTCGGTCTGTACCTTCCTGTGACACAGGCTTAATACCAATACCAGATGTTTCAGGGAAACGGATCTTGCTAGCACCCATCTCTTCACGAAGGAATTTGATTAATTTCTTCACTTCATCAGAACCTTCTTGATACTCAATACCAGCATAAATATCTTCTGAGTTCTCACGGAAGATAACCATGTTTGTATCTTCAGGACGCTTTACTGGTGAAGGTACACCTTCAAAATAACGTACTGGACGTAGACAAACGTATAAGTCAAGTTCTTGACGAAGGGCAACGTTTAATGAACGAATTCCACCGCCTACTGGTGTTGTAAGAGGTCCTTTAATAGCGATCATATATTTACGTACCGCTTCTAATGTTTCTTCTGGTAACCAGCTCCCAGTTTCATTGAATGCTTTTTCACCAGCTAAAATTTCTTTCCAAACAATTTTCTTTTCGCCATTATAAGCTTTTTCTACTGCAGCATCCATTACACGTGAAGCAGCTGCCCAGATATCAGGGCCAATTCCGTCCCCTTCGATATAAGGAACAATTGGGTTATTTGGTACGTCTAAAACTCCATTTTCTACCTTGATTACTTCTCCGTTTGCCATGTTACATTACCTCCCTAGATTGATAAAGCTATCTTTCACTGTACAAGACAAGTATGACCTTGTCCTCCCCTAACTTATGTACAAGGAGCTATAAACTCCTTGCTACGCTAATTAGCGTTGTTCAATTGGAACATATGTCTGTTTACCAGGTCCCACATACTCAGCACGTGGGCGAATTAGACGGTTATCACTATACTGCTCTAAGATGTGAGCTAACCAACCTGATGCACGGCTGACAGCGAAGATTGGGGTAAACAAATCATGTTTGATCCCAAGACTATGGTAAACACTAGCAGAATAAAAATCAACATTTGGCAATAAACCTTTTTCGCCAGTAACCATATCTTCAACTTTTAAAGACATCTCGTACCACTTAGATTCACCTGTAATATCAGTTAAGCGTTTAGACATTTCACGTAAGTGTTTAGCACGTGGATCTCCATTTTTGTATACACGGTGACCGAAGCCCATAATTTTCTCTTTATTATCAAGAGCTTTACGGATATAAGGTTCGACATTTTCTACTTCTTCAATTTCAGTTAGCATCGACATAACCGCTTCATTTGCTCCGCCGTGTAATGGGCCTTTAAGAGCTCCGATAGCTGCTGTGATACCAGAGTATACATCAGAAAGAGTAGCTACACATACACGTGCAGTAAACGTTGAAGCATTAAGCTCATGGTCTGCATGTAACACAAGTGCTTTATTAAATGCATTAACAGAAACCTCATCTGGCTCTTTACCATTTAGCATGTAAAGGAAGTTTGCTGCAAAACCTAAGTCCTTACGAGGGGCAACAGGCTCTTGCCCTTCACGCACTCGAGAAAACGCTGTCACAATTGTAGGGATTTGTGCTTGGATCTTAAGCGCCTTTAAGCGGTTCGCTTCTTCTTCCATTACATCCGCATTTTCATCAAATAATGCGAGACTTGAAATTGCCGTACGTAGAGCAGCCATTGGATGAACTTCATTGATTGGATATGATTTCATCTGATCAATAATTGCTTGTGGAATTTCAGCATGATCAGCAAGCTCCTGTGTAAACGAACGTAGTTCTTGCTCTTTTGGAAGACGTCCGTTCCAAAGAAGATAAATAACCTCTTCAAAACTCGCATTATCTGCTAAATCGTCAATATCATACCCTTGATAGGTTAAGACACTTTCAATAATCGAACTGACACTTGATGTCGTTGCTACAATTCCTTCTAGACCACGAGTTGTACTCACGTTAATCTCTCCTTTTCCCTGAATATCTTTTTCATCTTTCGGTAAATGCTTACATTTCCATTTTGACGAAATGAAAATGTGCGCTATGTAGGAAGGATGTACACAAGCACCATTATAAACATTTTTTACACTTTTGTGAACGTTTAAATAGTAAATTAATTTACTCATTTTAAAACTATCACTTAACTTAGTATTCTGATAGTTTTACTTAGTGGTCGGCTTAGCCGCCCAAATTTGTGAAGAATTGTACAACCCTCATCGCCAAATAAGCGATCCCTGCACCGATCAAAGGACCTACTGCTACACCATTAAATAAAGCGACAGCTAGAATTGTACCAAATACCAATGCGGTCGTAATATGAGGATCATTTTGTAATAGATCAATTCCACTTGATGCAATTAATGCAACAAGAATGCCAGATGCTAGTGCAACCCATGCATAAGAAGAACGCACAGCTTCACCAAGTTGTTTAAAACCAATTTCCCCTGTAACAATTGGTGTTAATACTGCGATTGTAATCACCGTCACACCAATGTTTATACCTTTTTGTTGGAATAGTGGAAATAATTTGTCTCCAAGTCCCACCCATTTGATAATAAGTAGAATGCCAACAGCCACAAGCAAGGATTGATTTTTAGCAAGAAGGGCAACGGCAAGTAGAATTAGCATAAATAACGTTGCTTGTGAAAACAAGTTTGTACCCAACCTTCCTCCTTAGCAATTCTACCTTATCATATCATAGTTTTGAAAATTCCGCCATGTTTGACACTCATACACAATGCTCAAAAGAATGTCTTAAATAAAATAAAACCACAGGTAAGGTCCTGTGGTTAACGTCTAGACATAATGATAAAATTTCCATTTTTTATCATTTCATTAAATATCTTGAGTAGAAATGCTTTCGCAATCCCACGAGTTTGAGGGATTAGTAAAAAGAAGCCAATTGCATCTGTAATAAAGCCCGGTGTAAGTAAAACAACCCCACCAATTAAAATACAAAGACCATCTAACATTACACTACTAGGCACCTGTCCTTGACTTGTTTGCAGTTGTGCCACTCTGATTGCTTGTAAACCTTCTTTTTTTGCCAGCCAAGCCCCTAGGATTCCCGTTAGAATAATAAGAGCGATCGTCGGCCAAATTCCAATTGTATTTCCAGACAAAATAAGAACGGCAATCTCTAAAGCCGGAACGATAATAATTAGCAATAATAGGATTCTAAACATCGTTCTCTCCTTCACAATAGTGAATTAAATACACTTCTAAAGAAAAAAGGAGAAGGATCATCCCTCTCCTTACTACTCATTATAGTACACTTGCATGTCCTCTGTAAATGTCACCACGTGCCCCATCGACTGTGATCTCTTCACCGTCTTGGAATAAGTTCAATGCATTGGCCACCCCTACAATGACTGGTGTACTTAAACTTAACCCGACAACTGCCGCGTGAGAAGTTAATCCACCTTCTTCTGTAATAACAGCTGCAGCTTTTTCAAAAGCAGGAATCATATCTTTATCTGTGCTATACGTTACAAGAATTGATCCTTCTGTTACTTTATCGTTTGCTTCTTGAGCATTTTGCGCCACAACTACTTTACCTGAAGCTGAACGACGACCAATCCCTTGTCCTTTAGCAACAACTTCTCCAATCACATGAACTTTCATGAGGTTCGTTGTTCCTGTTTCACCTACAGGCACTCCTGCGGTAATGACTACTAGATCACCTTGTCCAATTTGTCCAGCTTTTACAGCTGTATTGACAGTGCTATCAAGCATTTCATCAGTTGTTTCAGCATTTTGTCCAAGTAGAGGGTATACTCCCCAAACTAAGCTTAATGTACGCATGACACGCTCATTACTAGTAACAGCAACAATAGGTGATTGCGGACGATACTTAGCTACGACACGAGCTGTGTAACCACTCTCTGTAGCTGTTAAAATAGCAGATGCATTTAAATTAAACGCAGCATGAGCAACAGACTGACTTATTGCACTTGTAATAGATGGACGTGTTTCTTTCGTACGCTTAGAAAGAATCGCTTGGTAATTAAGTGCTTGTTCCGTACGCGCTGCAATATTATTCATCGTTTGAACAGCTTCTACAGGATAGTCACCCGCAGCCGTTTCACCCGATAACATAATCGCATCTGTACCATCAAATATAGCATTTGCAACATCACTCGCCTCAGCACGAGTTGGTCGTGGGTTACGTTGCATAGAATCAAGCATTTGTGTAGCTGTGATAACTGGCTTCGCTACTGCATTACACTTTTTAATTAAGTCTTTTTGTACAAGTGGAACTTCTTCTGCTGGAATTTCAACACCTAAATCTCCACGTGCAACCATTAGACCATCCGAAACTTCAAGAATTTCATTGATGTTATCTACACCTTCTTGATTTTCAATCTTTGGAATGATTTGAATGTCAGTTGCTTGGTGTTGTTCTAGTAACTCACGAATCTCAAGTACGTCCGTAGCACGACGAACAAATGATGCAGCGATAAAGTCAACGCCTTGCTCGATACCGAACTTGATATCAGCTGTATCCTTATCAGTGATCCCAGGAAGGTTTACACTCACATTAGGTACATTTACACCCTTTTTATTTTTGAGAGTTCCACTGTTCAGCACCTTGGTTACGATCTCTTGTTCTTTCACTTCCACAACTTCTAGACCGATTAAGCCATCATCAAGAAGGATTTTCGAACCTGGATGTACATCTTGAACAAGTCCAGGATATGTAATAGAAATTTTCTCGGAATTACCTACTACTTCAGTCATTGAAAGAGTTAAGTGGTCTCCTGCCGTTAATTCTGCTACGCCACCCTCCAATGTTTGCGTACGAATTTCAGGTCCTTTTGTATCTAAAAGAATGGCTACTGTTTTACCAGTGCGCTCTGAAGCTTCACGGATGTTAGCAATTCGTGCACCATGCTCTTCAAAATCTCCGTGAGAAAAATTCAATCTCGCTACATTCATACCTGCTTCAATAAGCTGAACCAATGTGTCGATTTGTTCACTTGCTGGTCCAATCGTACATACAATTTTAGTTTTACGCATATTCTGCCTCCTGTAATTGCTTATCTAATTATTTAAATGGAAAGCTCTTGTGATAGCTTGTACATTTCTAAATCAATAGTATGTGGTTCTGCTAAAATCTCATCAATATCATGATGAACCAATTTATTGTTTTGAATTCCTACTGTTCTGCCTGCTTCGCCATCAATTAATAAATCAACAGCTTTAGCTCCAAGACGACTTGCGAGTACACGGTCAGCGCCAGTAGGTGACCCCCCACGTTGAATATGGCCAAGAACAGTTACCCTTGTTTCCATCTTCGTTTCATCACTAATCCTTTTACCGAAATCAAAACCGCTGCCTGCACCTTCAGCAACAATGATAATACTATGCTTCTTACCACGCTCTTGTCCACGTTTAAGACGACTAATAATTTGATTCATGTCATAATCAGCTTCAGGAATGACAATCGTTTCAGCCCCATCTGCTAAACCAGACCAGAGCGCCAAGTCACCCGCATGACGTCCCATTACTTCAATCACGTAGGTACGTTCATGAGACGTTGCTGTATCACGAATTTTATCAATTGCATCAATAACGGTGTTTAAAGCTGTGTCAAAACCGATTGTAAAGTCAGTTCCAGGAATATCATTATCAATCGTACCAGGAACACCAATTGTCGGGAAACCATGCTCGGTTAGTTTTTGAGCTCCGCGGTAAGAACCATCTCCACCAATCACGACCAGCCCTTCAATGCCGAATTTCTTTAACTGCTCAATTCCCTTTTTCTGTCCTTCAAGGGTTTTAAACTCTTCGCATCGTGCTGTATAAAGCATTGTCCCACCGCGATGAATAATATCACCTACTGAACCAAGCTCCATTTTGCGAATATCACCGGCAATTAACCCCGCATATCCATAAGAGATTCCATACACCTCTACATCATGAAAAATTGCTTTACGAACGACCGCACGGATTGCGGCATTCATTCCTGGTGAATCTCCACCACTTGTTAATACTCCAATTCGTTTCATGAGTACTCCCTCCATCAATCAACTAAATTTATATATCAAAAGGTGACTTATCATTAAAATCCCTTTTTTTACAAACCTCAAACGTATTTCGTGGCTTTCCACCTATTATCATGCTCTCATTTTAAAAAAATACCACTTTACAGCACTGAACACAATACAGATGCTTCCAAAACAAAAAGTGCTTTCTTTTGTACAGAAAGCACTTTACCTTATTCTACGCCATTGGTATCGTTTACAAACGTAAATTGTCCGATTTTTTTGTATTTTTGATAACGTTTGTTCACTAACTCATCTTTGGATAATACTTCCAATTCTTCTAGTGAAGCAGATAATGTTCGATCAATGGCTTCGGCTTGACTTTGCACATCTCGATGCGCTCCGCCTTTGGCTTCTCGAATAATATCATCAATAACACCTAACTCTTTTAAATCAGGAGCTGTAATCTTCATCGATTCAGCTGCTTTTTGAGCAAGTGTTGCATCCTTCCATAAAAGAGCAGCTGCTCCCTCAGGAGATATGACTGAATAAGTCGAATTTTCTAGCATGAAAATTCGATCTCCTACTCCTAGCGCTAGTGCACCACCACTTCCACCTTCCCCAATAACAATGCAAACAACCGGTACCGTTAAACCAGACATTTCAAGAAGGTTTCTTGCAATCGCTTCACTTTGTCCTCTTTCTTCTGCTGCCATCCCAGGGTAAGCACCTTTTGTATCAATAAAGCATACAATTGGACGATTAAACTTTTCAGCCTGTTTCATCAGCCTAAGAGCCTTACGGTAACCTTCGGGATGAGGCATTCCAAAATTACGACGAATATTTTCTTTTGTGTCTTTTCCTCTTTGATGGCCAATGACGGTAATCGGTTTTCCATGATATTTCGCGATACCACCTACAATAGCAGCATCATCTCCATATAGACGATCTCCATGCATTTCAAGGAAATCAGTAAACAAGTACTCGATGTAATCAAGGGTTGTAGGACGATCACTGTGTCTAGCAATTTGTACTCTCTCCCAAGCTTGAAGATTTCCATAAATGTCTTTTTCTAATTGTTGAAGTCTATTCTCAAGCTTCTCAATCTCATCACTTAAATCGATTTCTTTTTCATTTGTAAACGTTTTAAGTTCAGAAATTTTATCTCTTAATTCAACAATTGGTCTCTCAAATCCTAATTCACTCGCCATGTTCCTACACCTCCTTACGCATGTTGATGGATATCTAAAATAGTGGTCATCATTTTTTTCATTTCTTTACGTGGCACAACGCGATCAAGTTGCCCATGCTTCAATAAAAATTCAGCCGTTTGGAAGTCATCGGGTAACTCTTGACGGATCGTTTGTTCAATAATACGTCTACCTGCAAACCCTATGAGGGCACCAGGTTCTGCAAAATTATAGTCTCCTAGCGAAGCAAAACTGGCCGACACTCCACCTGTAGTTGGATGTGTCATAATGGAGATAAATAACCCTCCGTTTTGACTGAGCTTTTGCAAAGCTGCACTTGTTTTAGCCATTTGCATTAAGCTTAGGACACCCTCTTGCATGCGTGCTCCTCCTGAAGCTGAAAACAATAGGAATGGATAGTCCTTTTCAATTGCAGCCTCTATCGCTCTTGTAATTTTTTCGCCTACAACTGAGCCCATACTTCCCATACGGAAACGAGCATCCATAACAGCTACTACAGCAGGAAAGCCATTAATATCCCCTTCTCCTGTTACAACTGCCTCATTAAGATTTGTTTTCACTCTATCCGCTTCTAACTTCTCTTCATAAGTAGGGAAATCTAAAGGGTTTTTTCCAATCATCATTTTATCGTACTCAACAAAACTACCTGAATCAAATAAACTATTTATTCTCTCATAAGCCGTCATACGATGGTGATGACCACAAGAATCACAAACATTTAAATTTTTCTTTAATTCTTTCGTGTACATAATGGTTCGACAAGTCGGACATTTCGTCATTAACCCTTCTGGAACTTCTTTTTTTGCTCGTTCTGAAGGTATAGTGGCATATCGTTTCTTTTTCGTGAATAAATCCTTAAGCATTTCAGCACCTCACTAGCTTAAGACTCATATTTTTTTAGAGCATATGATAACTTGTTTTAAAATAGTACAACCTGTATTTCTATAACTAAAAACGACTATTTTCTAGATGTTTACGCATAGCTTCTAAGGCTTCATCTAAGCGACTATTTGCTAATGCTTGAAAAATAGCTTCATGCTCCTTAATCGAAGCTGTAGGTCTTCCTTCTCTTTGAAGCGATTCCTTAATAGCAACCTTGTTATATTCCACAAGTGAAATCCAAATGTTTAGTAGAAGGCGATTTCCACACGCTTCTACAATCGTCTTGTGAAATAAATAATCTTCATCTACAGGAAAGTCACCATGCTTCCATTCTTCTTTTGATTGATTAATTAGCTCTTCTAGACGATCTAATGTCTGTTGGTCCATTCTACCGTAAGCTAAACGAGTCGCTTCTAACTCTACAATTCGCCTAGTTTCTGTTAAATCCTGCTTTGCACTCTCGTCTTTTAATAAAAAAGAAAGAATAATACTAACGAGGCGGTGACTATTAGCAGGCTTCAAAAATGTCCCTTCACCTCTACGTGTTTCAATCAGATCTAACAACTCTAAAGCTCTAAGAGCCTCACGCACAGAGGAGCGACCAACATTTAGTCGGTCGCTCAACTCGCGCTCTGAGGGAAGACGATCACCTTGTGATAGGTTGTCTTCTTTCATAATCTCATTAATCTTATTGATTATTTCGATATAGACTTTGGGTTGTTCCACTGTCATGAGTCAACCACACCTCATTAATTGCCTCGGCATTATTTATCTTGACCAATAATTGCAAGTTGACGAGTCTTTTCAGCAATTTGTTCTGGATCAACCTTCAAGCGAGCTACTCCTGTTTCCATAGCTGTTTTCGCTACAGCAGCTGCCACTGCAGGTGCTACACGAGGGTCAAATGGCGCAGGGATTACATAGTCAGCCGATAAGTCAGCTTCAGCAACTAGCTCTGCAATCGCATAAACTGCAGCTACTTTCATTTCTTCGTTAATATGTGTAGCACGAACATCTAATGCACCGCGGAAAATTCCTGGGAATGCTAATACATTATTTACTTGGTTAGGGAAATCTGAACGGCCTGTCCCAATTACTTTAGCTCCTGCAGCTTTTGCTTTTTCAGGCATGATTTCAGGAACTGGGTTCGCCATTGCGAAAATAATTGGATCTTCGTTCATACTCTCAATCATTTCTTCAGTAAGAGCACCGGCTACAGATACACCAATAAATACGTCTGTGTCTTTAATCACATCAGCAAGAGTTCCCTCTAGGCGATCACGGTTTGTAAACTTAGCTACTTCTGCTTTGACATCATTCATGCCGTAAGAACGACCATCAAAGATAGACCCTTTAGAATCACACATAATAATGTCGCGAACACCCATGCGTTGCATTAATTTAATAATAGCGATACCTGCAGAGCCAGCACCGTTTGCTACCACTTTAATTTCCGACATTTTTTTACCAGTTAATTTAAGAGCATTAATTAGCCCTGCTAATGTAACAATCGCTGTACCATGTTGATCATCATGGAACACAGGAATATTAGCTTCTTTCTTTAAGCGTTCTTCGATCTCAAAGCAACTAGGTGCAGCAATATCTTCGAGGTTTACTCCACCAAAAGTAGGTTCCATTAATTTTACTGTTTCAACAATCGTATCAACGTCTGTTGAACGTAAGCAAATTGGGAATGCATCTACTCCAGCAAATGATTTGAATAATACAGCTTTTCCTTCCATGACCGGTAGAGAAGCTTCAGGACCGATATTACCCAAGCCTAGTACAGCTGTTCCGTTACTTACAACAGCAACCATGTTGCCTTTCATTGTATATTCATAGACTGATTCAACATCTTCAAAAATTTCTTTACACGGTTCTGCAACGCCTGGTGAATAAGCAAGACTTAAGTCACGAGCGTTTTTTACAGGGACCTTTGATTTTGATTCTAACTTTCCTTGATTTGCGCGGTGAATATGTAGCGCTTCCTCTCTTGTCGTTGGCACAACAGGCACTCTCCTTTAATTCGGTAGCAAGACCGTTTCTATTTTTATTACTTGTTCAGTTAGTTGTGAATCATTGTACACAAACATAATTGGTCTGACCACCAAAATCATTCTTAATTATAAACAAAACTATAACGATCAACAAGGGGGGAATAGCGGAAAGGTCCATTTTACTTCGACCATTCCTTATCTAGAACTACTTTCTAAGGCCATCACGTTACTTTAAAACTACGTGCTCTGGCCCAAGCAATTCTTCTAACGCCCACATACATTCTTCACTAGGACCGACTTTATAATCAGCCTCCAATTTAATTGTTTGTTTTTCGTTATCAAGATAGACAACCACTTCTGTATTTCCTTTATCTTCTAACAAACAAGCTTTTACTAGAGAGAAATGGGCAGGATTGACAACTTTTAAATAAAGGGTAGGTTTCGATTTTACTTGGGTAACAATTGTTTGCACGGCTACACATCTTTTTAAGATGAATTGTGGCTTATCCCGCTTATGATCAAGCGAACCTTCCATGAAAAGAAGTTCTCCTTCTTTTATCATCTTTCCATGTTGTTGCCACACATCTGGAAATACAGTCACTTCACACTGATCAGTCTCATCTCCAACCTCTAAAAAAGCCATCGGATCACCTTTTTTCGTTGTGATCTTTTTTAAGTTAGACACTAAACCGGCGATCCGTACCTTTGCCTTCTGTGTAGAAAGATCCACAATATTTATGCGCTGATACTTTTTGAGAACCTCACTTACTTGTTCTAACGGATGACCAGATACATAAACACCGAGAGCTTCCCGTTCGAAAAAGAGCCTTTCTTGAAGAGTTAGTGGATCGACCTTTTCATAATGAGGTGCTTCTACATCGATTGTGAACAACCCTGCCGTTTCATCTTGAAACGTTTGAACTTTTTCAGCAAAAGCATAAGCTTGATCAAGATTATACAACAGTATGGCCCGATCTTCTTTAAACTCATCCATCGCCCCTGCTTTTATTAAGTTTTCTGTTGCTCTCCTATTTACAATTCGTTGATTTACACGTGAACAATAATCAAAAAGATCTTTGAACGGTTTCTCTTGAACCAATTCAATAATATGTCTGGCTGCTTGAATGCCGACATGGCTAATTGGCAATAAGCCAAATCGAATCGCCTCATTCTCTAATGTAAATAACAACCCACTTTTAGAGAGCTTTGGTGGTAATACGTCAATCTTTCTTCTTTTCGACTCCTGTAGCAACTCCATTAATTTCTCAGTCGTATTCCACACACTCGATAATAATGCAGTATGAAAGGCTAATGGATAGTGAGTCTTTAAGTAAGCTAATTGATAACTGATCATGCTGTAAGCAACCGCATGACTTCGGTTAAATCCGTAATTTGCAAATCGTTCAATCAATTGAAATACATTCTTCGCTACGTCTTCTTCGTAGCCTTTTTGAATAGCCCCAGTAATGAAATCAACCCTACTCTTCTCTAGCTCATGCTTATTTTTCTTACTTATTGCTCGCCTCAATAAATCGGCTTCCGCTAATGAGAAGCCAGCCATTTTTACGACAATTTGCATAATTTGCTCTTGATAAACAATAACTCCATACGTTCTTTCAATGATTTCATTTAAATCTGGATGAGGAGAGGAGATAGGTCTTTGTTTATGTTTGCCTTCTACATAAACATTAATAAATTCCATTGGCCCCGGTCGGTAGAGAGCATTTACAGCCACTATATCTTCAAATTCAGTTGGCTTTAGTGAGCGTAGAACCTGTCTCATCCCTGCTGACTCAAGTTGAAATATCCCCGTTGTGTCACTATCCGCTAATAATTGATAGGTTTTTTGATCATCAATCGGTAAGTTACGCACATCAATTACTTCTCCAGAATGTTCTTCAATAATTGAAACAACACGTTCAAGTAAGGTTAAATTACGCAAGCCGAGAAAATCGAACTTAACTAAACCTATTTCCTCGACGACTCCCATTGTCGCCTGTGTTAATACACCTTGGCCTTGACCCCTTTGCACAGCAACAAGCTCCGTAAGTGGAACTGGACTAATAACTACCCCTGCTGCATGAGTAGATACATGCCTCATAAGCCCTTCAATCGATTGAGCAATGTCGAGTAGTCTTTGTGCATCCTTTGACTCTTGGTACAACGTTTTTAACTCACGGTCTATCTGAATAGCTTTTTTAATAGTCATACCAGAAGTTGCAGGAATTAATTTAGCCATTTTTTCAATCAAATAAGAGTCACACGAAAGAACTTTTCCTGTATCACGTACAGAAGCCTTTGCAGCAAGTGTCCCAAACGTTGCTATTTGCGCTACACGATCATGCCCATACTTCTCTTGAACATAGCGAATCACTTCATCCCGACGATGATCCGGGAAATCGATATCAATATCAGGTAAGGTGATTCGTTCTGGATTAAGAAAACGCTCGAACAGCAAGCCGTATTCAAGAGGATTAACGTCTGTAATATATAACACATAGGCAACTAAAGATCCTGCAGCTGAACCACGACCAGGTCCCGTCATCATTTTCCGATTCCTAGCATAGCGCATAAAGTCAGAGACGATTAAAAAGTAATCATTAAAGCCCATTTGATCAATTACTTTTAATTCTATCTCAAGTCTCTGTGTGACTTCTTCCGCGGGACTCGACCCAAACCTCTTATCTATCCCTTGTAAACAGGCATTCCTAAGCTCTTCACGTGTATTATTTTTCTTAGTGAACGGATAAACCGGTAAATAGCGTGAATCGAGATCTAATTCAAGCTGACATAATTGATCTATTTCTTGTAACCCTAGTAGAGCCTCTCGACATTCGCTGAAAGTAGCCTGATACTCTTCAATCGATCGGAGATAAAAAAAACGCTCTTCGTGATTAGGCTCTTCAAGATGAATGGTTGTACCTAAGCGAATGGCTCTGACTGCCGCATATGCTTCATAATCATCCTTATTAGTGTATAAAACAGGATTTGAACCTATTACTTTTAGTTCATTACTAGCTGCGAACTGACTAATTCTCTTCCAAAATGCTCGATCTTTTTCAATGGTTCCTTGTAAATCAATATACCAAGACCCCTTATGCTTGAATGTAATCCACTCTCTGCACCATTCTTGAGCTAGACCTTCCTCTTTGCTTTTCACATACTCCTGAACGGGCCCTCCATCATAGGAAAGGATCACAACACAATGACCTAAATGAGGGAGTAACTCATCTTTTGTAAAAAATCGAGCTTTATCCGATTTCATTTGTAATTCTGTGGAGATCGTTAGTAAGGATTGATAACCAGCTTTATTTTTCGCTAATAACCTAAGGTGCGCGCGCCTTCCATTCACTTGTGTGTCAATCGGCACTTCAAGGCCAATAATCGGCTTGATTCCGGCTTTTAAACAAGCTTTATAAAAAGGTATCGCTCCAAACATAACCCCTTTATCTGTCAGGGCAAGGGCACCGTACCCTTCCTTTTTTGCTTGTGATACTAGTTGCTCAATACGATTAGTCGATGAAAGTAAGCTGTACTCGCTATAAACATGTGTATGAAGCAAGTCCACTTTCCTCACCTTCTCTCTTTGCAAATATGTATGCCCCTATTATAGTACTCCTTCGTCCACTTTCACTAATAACTTACCTTTATTTTTTTGTATTTTTATATTATACATCCAAGACGATTAGCTTGTTTAAATATTGTTTACAAGCATAAATGTCTACTCTTTCTTATATATTATACAAACGTATGGGACAACCCAATTAAAGGATGTGAGAAACAAAATGGATCGTGACCTTCTCGCAAATCTCATTATTGATTATTTTGTTGCTTTTGGAGTCATCGTAGGTGGAGCGATTATCGGAGGAATTGGTGCCTTTCTCATTGGAAAGCCACCTTTATCAGTAATGTATAATTTAGCAGGTAGTTTAAAGATCTGGGCAATAGTTGCCGCTATTGGGGGAACATTCGATGTCATTACAAACATTGAGAGAGGCTTATTCAACGGGACACATGACGACATATACAGAACGTTATTTTTAATTTTTGCTGCATTATGTGGAGCGCAGACTGGAACCAAGTTAATACAATGGATTGTCGGAGGAGAGCAATTACCGTTATGAGAATTCCTCCTTATTACAAGCGTCCAGGCTGGCAACGATTTTTTGCAGGAATTATTATTGGTGTTCTTATTGGATGGGTCTTCTTTCTGTATCAATATGGATTGATTTATGAAGGGCTAATGGTGAAGTTATCAGAACAAGAGGTAACGATTGAGAATCAGACAAAAACGATTGAGGAGCTTAGGAGTCAACAAAAGGAAGATAATGAAGAAAACATACGAAAATTAACAGTTCAAAAAATTGAAATTCATTTTACGAACACTCAAAAACTACGGTTAAATCAATTAACCCTATTCGAATTACAACAACAGGCATTAGAAGAGTTGTCCTTTCTTGACCAAAAAAACATCGCATCTGTTTCTGATACAGAAGGGTTAATGATACGAACACTTGAGAATAAATTGTTTGAAGCGGGAGACCATCGCTTACAACTAGATGTCGAGCGAGTACATCTCTATACCACTTTAAAGATTTATGCTAAGATCATCCCCCCTCGCTCGTAACTTTAACAGTTTTAAGAACTTTTTATAATTACGTAACTTAGCCATCTTCTTTATTGTATACTTGAACTAATTAATCACGTCATTATTTATATATGAAGGAGGCTGTCAATATGGATATAACTGGTAAAGGGATGGTCCTAAACCGTAAAGCCATGGCTCAAAAGAAAGTGGATAAAATTAAGTCTGGTTTATCGGCCTTTGCTGAGAGTAAAGAAGTTTCTGAATTAATTCGAAAGCAATTAGCCAAAGAAGGCATTGCCGTTCATGAAGACGTAACAGAGGTAGGCTCTTGGTTTATCCCTGGCGAAAAAGAAGTAACTCAATAAAAAACCCACTAACTATATCAACAAAAAGCGCGGAGCAACGGCTCACACGCTTTTTTCTTTATGACAAGCTTCGATTAGTTTCCCTACAACTTCTTGTGCTTCACTCCATGAATAAACAGTTGCTCCAGATGCCATTGGGTGCCCTCCGCCATTATGTTCTTGGGCAATGGCATTAATAATTGGTCCTCTTGAACGAAGTCTAACACGGATTTTTTCCTCATCCTCTACGAAAAATACCCACGTTCTTAAGCCCTCCACATCCGAAAAGCAGTTGACTAGTTGTGAAGATTCACTAGAGGTTACATTAAATTGGTTTAAAACATCTTTCGTTAATTTCATAACACCTACCGCATCATCAATGACCTCAAAATGTTGTAGAACATACCCTTCGAGCCTTGTTATTTTTAGGTCACGTTTATGCAATTGACTATAAAATTGATTCTGGTCAAACCCTACTTCGATTAGCTTACTAGTAAGTTGCATCGTTTGAGCTGTGGTATTGTTATGGCGAAAACGTCCTGTATCTCCGACAATTCCTGCATAAAGCAATAAAGCACTTTCTGAAAGGAGTTGATATCCTCTATCTTTAGCCTCTTCACACAGCATAATCATCATTTCACTTGTGGAGCTTGCAGTCGTATCAACCCATACTAAATCGCCATAAGGTTCCTCATTTGGATGATGATCAATTTTTATTAGTCTTGCTCCTAAAGTATATCGCTTATCACAAATTCGACCTGTATTAGCAGTATCGCATACGATGACCAACGCACCTTCATATACTTCATCTTCAATACGATCCATTTCTCCAAGGAATAAAAGGGAAGGCTCACTTTCTCCCACAGCATAGATCGATTTAGATGGATACGTTTGTCTAAGAACCTCTCTCAACCCTAACTGTGATCCAAGGGCATCAGGGTCTGGTCGCTCATGACGATGAATAATAATCGTCTCTGTTTTTTCGATTTCATTTATAATCGATTCAATGGTATTCATTTTTCTCCTACTTTCTTCGAGTATCATTCTCGTTCATCGTTCGTTCACTAGCAATTAACGTCTACTCACGCTACAATAATGATAGCATATGGAGGGGGAACATGTAGTATGGATAAAATCATGACAATTATTATTGTTTTTTCTGCGGTCTTTTTTATTTACAATAAGATCAAAACATGGCGTACACCTGAAGGACTTCTGAAACGTATATACCAAACGAAGGCCAACATCTCAATTGGTTTTTTTCTAGTAGCCATTAGTATTAACTTATTAATTTCTCCTAGAAGTACAGTTGATGTTGTAGTTGGCATTGTCTTTCTCATTTTAGGTACAGCTAATATTATTTTAGGGTACAAAGCTTACAAACATTATATTCCGCAAATGGACAATAATTAAGCATACGTATAAAAGGCTCGGCAGAATTGCCGAGCCTTTTTCTTATTCAATAAGTTGAGCCATCATTAGGGCTTTCCCTACAATTTCTCCCTCATGAAACATTTCTACATCAATTTTACCATGCTTACGCCCGATCTCTAACACTCTCGGCTGTATAACAATACGACTTTCGATTTGAACAGGCTTAATAAAGTAAAGCGTAATATTCTCTACTACGAGATCACCTTTTTTATACTTACGCATAATACGACTTCCGGCTTCCGTTACAAGTGTTGTCATAACCCCATAAGAAATCGTTCCAATTTGGTTCGTCATCTGCGGTGTGACTTCACATTCGTATGCAATTCCTGATTCTAATGTTTGCTCTTGGATCCTACTCGCAACTGTATCTTCAATCGTTTCCCCAACATGAGGTTGTCGTTGAACCATTTGCAGAGCCTTTAATACATCTTGACGACTAATCACCCCAATTAAACGCCGTTGGCTATCAATTACGGGTAAAAGCTCAATCCCTTCCCAGACCATTACATGAGCAACGGATGCTACTGACGTCCGCTCATTAACAGTAATTGGATTTTTTGTCATCACCTTTTCGATCGACGTTTGTTTGGTCGCACCAAGCACATCTTTTGCAGCAACCATCCCTTGGATTCGCATTTGTTCATCAATAACAGGGTAGCGACTATGTCCTGTTTTCGAATTTAACTCATGCCACTTTTCAACGGCATTAGCTGTTGTCATATAATACGTATCTTGTAGTGGAATAAGGATATCATCCACAAGAATAATTTCTTTTTTAATAAGTTGATCATAAATGGCCCGGTTAATCATTGCAGCAACAGTAAACGTATCATAACTAGTTGAAATGATTGGAAGAGAAAGTTCATCAGCTAACTGAATCACTTCTTCACTCGTATCAAACCCACCTGTAATTAATACAGCTGCACCTACCTCAAGCGCCAATTTATGACCTTGATAACGATTTCCTACAATTAATAAGTTACCGGCCTCAACATAACGCATCATCGCATCTAATTTCATTGCACCAATGACAAAGCGATTTAATGTCTTATGAAGACCATCCTTACCACCTAGAACTTGTCCATCAACGATATTTACAATTTCCGCATATGTTAATTTTTCGATATTTTCTTTTTTCTTTTTTTCAATACGAATGGTCCCAACTCGCTCAATCGTACTAACTAAACTTTGATTTTCAGCTTCTTTAATTGCGCGATAAGCAGTACCTTCGCTCACTTGAAGCGCTTTGGCAATTTGGCGGACTGATATCTTTTCGCCTACCTCTAAATTTGAAATGTATTCTAATATTTGCTCATGCTTTGTAGCCATGATAGCCTCCACACATTCATTCTAATCAGCTGTACCTTTGTTATATTGGTAAACTGTACTAGTCCTATTATACGGCTGATAGAATACAGTAGCAAGGCTATCTTATTATCCTCTCACTTTCGTCGTATCTGTGTTTGATACAGCTCGACCTTTTTTCATGCGGACAGGCTTACTCATTTGGGATAACAACCCATAGATATTTCCTCCAATAACGAGGAAGCTAAAGGCTAACCAACTCCATGCAAACATACCAGCGAGACCACTCTCTTGAAGAGGTAAGTACCCAAAACTATAAATCAATAATGTACTAGCTAGTAATAAGCTAATGAAAAGTCTCTGTTTCATCCGAGTTCCTCCCCATAGAAATCTTTCTCTCCTACTACTATGTACAAGAACATAGAAAAAGACCAAGTAAGAAAAAGTTCTTACTTGGTCTTGGCTTATAATTCAATGGATTCTCCTACTTCTAACACTTTGCCTTTTTTACCAGATAAATTGGCTGCGAATTCATTTGGGTCCTGTTCGATAACAGGGAACGTATTATAATGAACAGGTACGACTTGTTTTGCTTGTAGCCATTCTGCCGCGATACTTGCATCTTCTGGCCCCATCGTAAAGTTATCACCAATTGGAACAAATGCCAGATCAATAAGGTTGCGCTCTCCTATTAATTTCATGTCCGAAAATAAAGCAGTGTCTCCAGCATGATAGATTGTCTTTCCTTCTAGCGTCAATAAGATCCCAGCCGGCATGCCTGTGTATATGATTTTTTGGCTTTCTTCCTCTGTATAAGCAGAGCCATGAAAAGCTTGCGTCAATTTCACTGTTCCAAAGTCAAATGTATGAGCGCCACCAATATGCATCGGGTGAACATTAACATCCTTCCAGCCAAGATATGTAGCAAGTTCAAATGGGGCAATAACCAATGCGTCATTTCGCTTAGCTAATTCTACCGTATCTCCAACGTGATCATTATGACCATGAGTTAGTAAGATTACATCTACTTCAAGGGTATCCGCATTCAAATCTGTTAATCCATTTCCTTTTATAAAAGGATCAAAAATAATTTTTTTACCTTTCGATTCGACTAAAACTACTGAATGACCATGATAGCTTACCTTCATTAATGTACACTCCCTTAAATAAGTTTGCTCGTACATACATTACACATTAACATGAAAAATCCTCTTTATTTATTACTTTCTCTGTTCACCTCAAAAAATGTTTGCTTTTTCACTCCGGCTGTTTCAGTCACATAGGAAGCCTCAATCACAGCACTTGAGTCAACAGACATTACGACTTCTTTTAGCTTTGGATACATAAAACGATTAGTAATGCAGTAAATGAGTAAACGCTCATCACCCGTATAGCCACCTTGTCCATACAAATAGGTAATTTGGACATCTAGCTCTTCGATCAATTTCGCTCCCACTTCATGAGGAGCATCAGAGATAATCATGACTGATTTTCCCTGATTTAAGCCATCTAGCACAAAATCAATTAGCTTTGATACGATATAAAAAACAGCAATACTAAACATCGCTTGTTCAAGAGAAAATACAAAAGCTGCACCCGTTAAGATAATGGCATTGACTCCTAACAGAAACGTACTAATAGGAATGTGAAATTTCCGTTGAGCCCAAATCGCAATCATCTCTGTTCCGTCAACTGCCCCACCTGCCTTCACAACAAGCCCAACGCCCAAACCAAGCATGAGGCCTCCATATAACACAATTAACACTTCAGAAGAGGTAATGGCTTGCATAGGAGCTAGGAGCGATAAGGCAATGGTTGTCACGACATTGGCATATAATGTCCGAATAACAAAGCGTTTCCCCATGAACTTACCACAAAACAGCAGCGCGGGAATATTCAACCCAACATACACAAGCCATATAGGTAAACCAAACATTGAATTACCCATAATTGCAAGTGCTGTAACCCCGCCATCAACTAAACTATTTGGAGCTAGGATCAGCTCTAACCCTGCCGCCACAATAACGGCCCCTACTGTTAAAATCAAATAATCAATCAGTTTCTTCATCCAATTCTCCCCAAAACCTTTATAACACCATTTTAACACACGACAAACAAATAAGAATAATCATACAACTTAGAAGGAAAGCGGAGATGGCTCGTTTAGGTAGGAAGGCGGTGGAGCTTTGGCTATAAGAAGCGCTTTTTGCTTCGTTTGACAAAGTGAAGCGACAGATTACCTGAGCCATCGAAGCTAGACATGAAAAGCGGAAGGGTATGTACTGGCATTCGAAAACTTAGGGGAGGTAATTAGAAGTCGCTCTTTGACTTCGTTTGACTCACAAAAGCTTCTCGAAGGACAATGCCCTGAAGCTAGACATGAAAAGCAGAGGTGGCTCGTTTAGGTATGATGGCGATGGAGCTTTGGCTATTTACCTTTTTCACAATAAAAAAAGTTGCCGCTAACACAGCAACTTCTTATTCATCATGCCACACCCAAGTAAACAGTTTATTGTCATCGTTCATATAGCGTATATCGACCTTTTCAACATCAGGGTGATGTTGTTTTAGTTCACGTACGATATCTTCTATTTTAGAGTTTTCATTTAATTTTATAAGAGTGAGAAGCTCCATTACCTTTTGCTTAGCCTCTTCCCCTCTTACAACCTGATGCCCTTCTTCGTATTCATAATGATGAGGATTATCATATTCATACTCATAGGTTACATCATTTTCAAGTATCGTTATCCGAAGCGAGGAAGCGCTCATTACACCCGAAGCAGAGATCGTAGTTGCTAGTAACAAGCTAATTAACAACGCACATCCGCCTGCAAAAATCGATTGTTTTCTCATATAGTCATCACCTCCCCTTTAATGTGTGATGACCGATGGAAAATTATACAAGATTTTAGCGATATCGATGAATAACATCTACACCTCCAGTAACTTCAACAACAGTTCCAGTTACCATATCAGCATTTTCTTCACATAAAAATAGCACAGTTCTTGCTATATCTTCACCTGTACCAGAGCGACCAATTGGAGTATCAGCGTCAGGATGTTCTCTTGCTTCTTGAATAGTTGATTCTTTCATTTCACCTAAGATGTTCCCTGGACATACCATATTTGCCGTAATTCCATACTCTGCTTCTTCAATTGATATGGTTTTCATTAATGAAACCAATCCTACTTTTGCTGCAGCATAGGCAGAACGATAAATCCACCCTGGTGCACTATTCGCCCCTTGAAACCCATACATAATAATACGTCCGTATTGTTGTTCACGCATAACCGGAACCACTTTTTTTAACAAATGATAGACTGCACTTAAGTTACCTTCGATCATCTCATACCATTCATCTTCACCATAATCGACCAATTTTTTACGTTCAAAAACATAGGGACCGGCGTTATTAATTAAAATATCTATTTTCCGAAATCGAGCTAACGTCTTGTTTACAACTCGTTCGATGTCTTCTTTTTTTGTAACATCTGCTTGCACAAATTGTAACCGGTCACCCACATCGGTCCACTTCATTTTCATTTTTTCGACTGCTTGTTCGTCGCTTCTATATGTAACCGTCACAGAATAGCCGTTTTTTAATAATGATTCTGTAACTTGAACACCTAATCCTTTTGATCCTGCAGTAATTAATGCATGCCTCATTGAGCATCCCCCATTCAAATCAAGCTAGTAAATTGATCATACTACGTATCAAAATCGTTGTAAAAAAACACGCCGGTTTATGTACAAACGTTCGACTTTCATAGGGAATATCCTCCTACTAAAAAGAAGCACGCCTCTACAACTTTGTAAGAGGCGTGCTTCAATCGTTTAATTAGTCAAATTCTGGTCATCCTGCTGCTTTTCATGTTGTTTTTGCTCCGCTTTAGGAGTCTCATTCGTCCCTGCGTAGTAGGCATTCATTACTTGGTCATGAACCGCATTGACTCCTTCTTGATCATATAAAGAATTGGACAACTTATGCTCTTTCATTTAAGTCACTCTCCCTCCGTGGCATGTATTTCATACCTAGTATGAGCGACTTCAATAGATTTTATGACGGAACATGGCTTTCTTCTTTTACATGTAATAAGTGATCGGCTTTCTTTAAAGCAAGCTTCACTTGCTCAAAGCCTGTTCCCCCCGCGCTATTGCGACGAGCAACTACCGTTTTTGGCTGTAAAACGTCAAAGATATCCTCTTCAAATAATTCACTGGCATTTTTATATTCCTCAAGAGTTAAGTCAAGCAAGTAAACACCTTTTTCAATTGCGACAAGAACAAGCTTTCCGACTACCTCGTGAGCTTGACGGAAGGGAAGTCCTTTAGTTGCAAGGTAATCTGCAAGTTCCGTTGCATTTGAAAAATCTTGATGAACCGCTTTTTCCATCGTGTCAGAGTTCACAGTCATCGTTTCAATCATTCCTGCAAAAATGTTTAAGGAGCCTTTTACCGTATCAACAGCATCGAACATGCCCTCTTTATCTTCTTGCATATCCTTGTTGTAGGCTAACGGAAGTCCTTTTAAAACTGTTAATAAGGAGAAAAGACTACCGTATACTCGTCCTGTTTTACCACGAATCAATTCCGCCATATCAGGGTTTTTCTTTTGTGGCATAATACTGCTTCCCGTCGCAAAACTATCGTCCATTTCAATAAATTGAAATTCTTGTGTGGACCATAGTATGAGTTCTTCACATAAACGAGAAAGATGCATCATCAATGTGGCAGAAGAGCTTAGGAATTCAAGAATGAAGTCTCGATCACTAACAGCATCAAGGCTATTCTCATAAATCCCTTCAAACCCTAACAATTCAGCGGAGTATTCACGGTCAATCGCAAATGTTGTCCCAGCTAATGCTCCAGCTCCTAGTGGGGAGATATTCACACGTTTTAAACTATCTTCATAACGCCCGTAATCACGCTCAAGCATCCAGAAATAAGCCATTAAATGATGAGCAAATGAAACAGGTTGAGCTCGTTGCAGATGTGTATAACCTGGGATTAACGTTTCGACATGTTGCTTAGCCTGATTAACTAGAGCTGTTTGTAAAGACTTAACAGCCTCCATAATCTCTTTCGTTTCATTACGTAAATACAAGTGCATATCCGTCGCAACTTGATCATTTCTACTACGACCCGTGTGAAGCTTCCCGCCGACAGGACCGATCTCATCAATTAATAACTTCTCAAGATTCAAATGAATATCTTCGTTTTGTACAGAAAATTCCAGCTCACCTGATTCTGCTTTCTTTTGCAAGGTTTTGAGCCCTTCTTTTATTTGAGCCACTTCATCATTAGGTAAGATGCCACACTTTCCAAGCATGGTGACGTGAGCCAAACTACCAGTAATATCTTCTTTTACTAGCTTTTGATCAAAGCCGATCGATGCACCGAATGCATCGACCCACTCTTCTGCTGTTTTAGTAAAGCGTCCTCCCCAAAGCTTGCTCACAGTGTGACTTCCTCCTTTTTCTTGTTAACAATGCTATGCACCTTGGTTGGTAAGCCCCATAATGAGATAAATCCAACAGCTGCATTATGATCAAATTCATCGTCTGGTGTATATGTTGCAAGTTTCTCATCATATAAAGAGAATTCAGATTTACGTCCTTCAACAACCGCGTGGCCTTTAAATAATTTCACACGTACAACCCCAGTAACAGACTTTTGCGTTTCTTTTAAGAAAGCAGCAATTGCTGGTTGTAAAGGTGAGAACCAAAGACCTTCATAAATAAGTTCAGTAAATTTCTTTTCAACTACAGGCTTAAAGTGCGCCACTTCTTTAGGTAATGTAAGATCTTCAAGTTCTTTGTGTGCTTTAATTAATGTCATAGCACCTGGACATTCATATACTTCACGAGATTTAATTCCAACAAGACGGTTCTCAACGTGATCAATACGTCCGACCCCATGCTTACCTGCGATATCATTTAGTTCTAAGATAAGATTATCTAATTGATAAGGTTTACCGTTTAATGTAACCGGAACACCTTGTTGAAATCCAATCTCAATCACATCTGCTGTATCCGGTGTATTCTCAATTGAAGTCGTTAATTCATATGCGCCTTCGGGCGGTGTTGCCCATGGATCTTCTAGAACTCCACATTCATTACTACGTCCCCATAAGTTTTGATCGACTGAATACGGATTATCTAAGTTCACTGGAATCGGGATGTTATGTTGTTTTGCATATTCTATTTCTTCATCACGAGACCAAGCCCACTCACGTACAGGAGCCATTACTTCTAAGTTTGGATTAAGAGCTTGAATGGATACTTCAAAACGTACTTGGTCGTTTCCTTTTCCCGTACAACCATGAGCAACTGCTGTGGCACCAGTTTGCTCGGCTATTTCAACTAGTTTTTTTGAAATGAGCGGACGAGATAGAGCAGAAACAAGTGGATATTTTTGTTCATATAATGCATGTGCTTGTAATGCTGGCAAAACAAATTCTTCTGCATATTCTTTCTTCGCATCAATCGTATACGATTGACTAGCTCCAACTTTTAATGCTTTCTCTTTTACAAAATCTAAATCTTTTCCTTCACCGACATCTAGACCTACTGCAATAACGTCATACCCCTTATCCGCTAACCACTTAATTGCTACTGATGTATCAAGACCACCCGAGTATGCTAAAACCACTTTTTTCTTTGTCATTTTCGATTCCCTCCAAATGAATATTCATACTGTCGTTATTATTTTTATGCAATAAACTGTATAAAATGAGGTGATTCCTATTGATCACCCTTTGTATAAAACTAAACATCCAACTTATTAATATACAAAATACTTTACCAACGTTTTTTCATTTTGGCAAGGGGTATTTTAAATTTTTTTGTAAATTGTGTTCAATTTACAATCTGTTCGCTACAATAAGGGAAAAGGAGTGATTAATATGGATGTCGAATTTGTATATGACTTCCGGCTTCAAATTTCACTTCCGCGGTTTCACACAGCATGGGACGAACTTGACCAAGACCGACAAGCTCAAATTCTTCGCAGCTGGGAAGAGATACGGGGAAATATACCTGAACGTGTTAAAGAACTTGAAGCTGTCATTAATGAAAAACAAGCTGCCCTAACAGAAGAATTAAATTTTGAACGGTCATGTCATCTCAATTCGGAAATAGCTGAACTTGCCTCTATTATTAATGATTTATGGATTTGGTTTAGATTAAATCCATCCCTCACTACTACAGAAAAAAGCTCGTCTTGATTATTATTTCAAGACGAGCTCACTGTATACTACCTATCATTCCGATCGATTAAAAGACGTTTTTGATAAAATTTATGGGCCAATTCAATGACTTGCTGAGAGAGTCTATAGTTCATACCTGCTCCAAAGGCCATCCCTACTAACGGCAGGCCTTGGATCATTCGTTTTCGAAGCATGGTAATGACAAAGCTCTTTGCAAGTTGACGAATCAAGTGCTGAAGCCATTCAGGTTCGATAATATCCTCCTTCCCCGCATAGAAAACATCATCCACTTGATGTTCATTTACATCATTCCATAACTTGTCCCACTCATGTGCTTGAAAAGCTTTTGGAAGTGTTGCTAGATGTAATAACTTTAAGGCAACAACCATCTCAATTGGCCGTTTTAAGTCAAATCCATAGATCGTAGCAATTTGTTGAACGGAGCGTAAGTTAATGGCGATCGCTGCTGGAAGGTCTGCTGCTAATAGAAACATGCCCCCCATCCCAGTAAGACCACCTTGACCTAATGAGAGGAGCCTCTGTTTAGCCATTAATTGTTCTGTCATATAATCAAGCTGTTCAATCGGCAAATAACGCAAGTCTTCTAATTCATTGATTGTCGGCTCAAATACTCGTGCATATTGTAAGATTCGTTTTTTGGTCTCTTCGTGAGAACGAGTATTTTGAAGATAAGCATGCATGTGTATAAAAACATGATCAAGCTGCATAAGTACTTTTTGTTTTCGGGTATTTCCTAATTGCTCAACTAATTTATCTGACCATTTCAAATACGAATATTCGACATCTGTTGCTTCGTGAGTAAAATATGTAACTTCCCATTCAAGAATTGTTTGTAGTCGCTGTTGATCACGCACTTCTTGTTTCATTTGCTTCACCTTCTTTTAATCACTGATTCGATTAGTATTTTGGTTATACATTTTTCGTTTAAACATTGGAGAATATACCCACTCCTCCTCTGAACGTTCACTTATCATCTCTATTGCATGAAGTTTTGTATTCATTTGTTTTATTGAAGAAAAAAGTATAGCCTCGGCTGTTTTTTCAGAAACAGCACTTCCGTATCCTTTTTCAACTTCACCATTTTGACTCAACAACAAATGCTTTAATGCAACTAATTCAACATCGTCCCCCGAAATTCCTGCTTCTCTTGCTGCCTCATTAATCATCTCAATACCGAGTACTAAGTGTCCCATTAATTCCCCACTAGATGTATAATCAGGAGCGACGACATCCCTTAATGCTTTCGTTTTCCCAATATCGCATAATATGCATGCACTTAATACAAGGTCTTGATTAATAGATGGATATAGAGGTAACAGTTGATATGCCGCTTGCGCTAATTGAACCGTTTGATGTAGCAACCCTGCATAATAAGCATGATGATAGGCTTTTGAAGCAGGGAGAGTCGTTACTTTTTCACGAATCGTACGTTCTGAGAAAACACGTCTTAATATGTTTCGTAATATTGGTGATGTTACTTCTTCCATCATCTTACGTAATTCTTGCCATAATTCTTCACGCGAAACCCCTTTTCTGGAAATGAGTTCACTGATTGAAACTGGATCTTCAGATGTCGCTAGACGCACTCGTGATAATTTAAGTAGCTTCTTCTGGCGATACGTCACAACCATCCCTTCTCCTTTAATTAAAGACCTTGGTTGCAGCTGTTCTTTTTGCTCATTCGTAATGTCCCATAACTGTGCAGGAATTAATTCCAGGTTACGTTCAAGGAGAAAAGTTGCGAATTCACTTCCATTAGATGCTTGTTTAATTTCACGTTCGCGAATCAAAAAGAAATTTGTTAATTTATCTCCTTCTAATGCTTCTAAAAATAACCCCATGCTAACCCTCCTTCTATACATTTATTTACTTATATGTACGACACTCTTTAACTATTATGATAGCGTGCTTGAATGGAGAAAGTAAACTTTTGCTTGCATATAAAAAACAACACCACTTACTGGAGTGTAAGTGGTGCGTTAAAAATGGTTTATTATTGTGCAAGACGAACTGTATCGCGTGCAATCATTACTTCTTCATTAGTTGGGATAATAATAACTTTAACCGGTGAATGAGGGTAGTTAATGAACGCTTCTTTTCCACGAACTTTATTTAGGGATGGGTCCCAATAAACACCCATAAATTCTAGACCGCGAAGTACACGTTCACGGATAACATCACTATTCTCACCAATACCAGCAGTGAAGATAATTGCGTCTACACCACTCATACGAGCTGCGTACGAGCCAATATATTTGTGGATACGTGAAGTGAATACTTCAAGAGCAAGCTCAGCACGTTCGTTACCAGCTTCAGCTTCACTTTCGATATCACGTAAATCACTTGAGAAACCAGAAACACCTAGTAGACCACTCTTTTTGTTTAATGTGTCTAATACACCTGTAGCATCTTGTCCTGTTTTATCCATAATGTATGGAATTAATGCAGGATCGATGTTCCCTGAACGTGTTCCCATTGTCACACCAGCAAGTGGTGTAAAGCCCATTGATGTATCAATTGATTTTCCACCTTCAATTGCAGCGATACTCGCCCCATTACCTAAGTGACAAGAAAGCAAACGAAGTTGTTCAATCGGACGATCTAATAATTCTGCCGCACGTTCTGAAACATATTTATGTGATGTTCCGTGGAAACCGTACTTACGGATTCCAAACTCTTTGTAGTAATCATAAGGCAAGCTGTATAAAAATGAGCTCTCAGGCATTGATTGATGGAAAGCTGTATCAAATACTGCTACTGCAGGTACATTTGGTAGTACTTCTTTAAATGCACGGATACCAACAATGTTTGCAGGGTTGTGAAGAGGCGCTAGTTCTGAAACTTCTTCAATTCCCGCAAGCACTTCATCGGTAATAAGAACAGAATCGTTGAATTTTTCTCCACCATGAACAACACGGTGACCAATCCCATCAATTTCATCAAGAGAAGAGATGATGCCAAGACCAGTTAACTTTTCTAATAGAATTTTAACTGCTACCGAGTGATCGGGGATCTCAGTTATTTCTTTTTGCTTTTCACCATTTACTTCAATTGTAAATACTCCGTCACCAAGACCAATACGTTCAACTAAACCTTTAGTTACTACTTCTTCTTCAGGCATTGTAAGTAATTGGAATTTTAATGATGAGCTACCAGCATTAATCGCAATAATTTTCGCCATGTTAAGACAGCTCCCTTTAACTTGAAATTTATGTCAATTGACTATCAGACTAGATATCAATACCTTTCCATTTAAGCACCCAGAAAATACGTTTTCAAGTAAAAACAGCAAATTTCGCTGTTTTTCACCCGTATTCTTTATTTTCAGATTTGAAAACGCTTTACATAGTTGCCTTTCTGTATGATTAACCAGACAGTTATATTTGCTGCATCAAAAAAATTCCTGCCACCTAATAAGGTGACAGGTTGGAGCTACAATCCTAATTCTGTTTTAAACCATTTATTAATTTGATCCATCATATCCGTTAGCGCTGCTTTATTCCCAAAAGAAGGTAATTCAGCTAATAAAGCTTGTTTTGGCTGAATGACATTCTCACCTTTTTTCTGAAGCATCAAAATACTCTTCCCATGGTTTTCAGCGGTAAACATCGTTTTAGGTAATTGTAGCAGCCCATGAATGGTTGTTTGTTCTTTTAAATAAGAATGAAGCTTTGGTGCTTGCTCACTCTCAAACAAGAAGTTAGGAACAATGTAGAATAAAAATCCTCCTTCTTTTACGCGATCAATTCCTTTTTCAATCATAAGATGATGACTGTATGAATGACCCTCATCTGCCTTCAATTGAAAATCTTCGGCAATATGATCATGTGGGTAGTATCCAATCGGAAGATCAGTCACAACAAGATCAACTTCAGGGAATTCTATCGGCTGTAAAGAATCTTTATGAAATAACTCTAGTTCAATCTCTTGCAGGTTCGAACTAACAAATGCAAGTTTCAATAAAGTCTCATCTACCTCAAATCCAAAACCTTTCGCTGGATTGGCAGATTGATTAAGTAAAGCTGTGATCAGATTACCTGATCCTACTGCTAAATCTAACACAGAATAGCCCTGTGAAGACTTAGCCATTACTTTATTAACAAGATAACTTAAAAATAAACAAACAGCGTCTGGTGTCATGGAATGATTTGGTTGAGTGGCCCCTTTCATTCCTTTTAATACAGTCAGCTGAAAGGCTTTACGAATATCTTCTTTTGTCAGTTCCTCTAAGGGAACCTGACGCATTAGATTATAAAGACGATCCTTTAATTCAGGTGTGACAACCTGAACGACTTCACCTTGAAATAAGTTTTCTCCCATTTCAGCAAGACCTTCTAAATAAGTGAATGATTCATGTTCCTCTAGCAATGTAGCTCCTTTATCTAGAAAAACAAAAAGCTCCTCCATTTTCGAATTCATTACGCTCATTCGATCAACTCCTATCTTAAAAAAAGGCCACCCCTAGAAAATAAATAGGGTGGACCCTTTTCATCTATAACCATTATTTTGCTTCTTTAGCTGCGTTAATTGCCGCCTCATAATCAGGATGGTTAGTCGCTTCTGACACATACTCGGCATAGGTTACTTCGTCATTTGAATCAATAACAAACACCGCACGAGCTAGAAGGCGAAGTTCCTTAATTGCTACACCGAATGCTTGTCCAAAAGATAGCTCGCGGTGATCTGACAATGTTTGAACATTTTCAATTCCCGCTGCTGCACACCAACGTTTTTGAGCGAATGGTAAGTCAACACTAATCGTTAAAATTTCTACATTCGAAAGCGATGCAGCTTCTTCATTAAAACGACGTGTTTGTTGATCACATACCCCCGTATCAATAGATGGAACAACACTGATCAAACGAACTTTTCCCTTTGAATCAGCTAAAGTAACTTCAGATAAGTCATTTGCTAACACTTTAAATTCTGGAGCTTTTTCCCCTACTTTTACTTCGTTGCCAAGTAGTGTAACAGGATTTTCTTTAAATGTAATTTGCGCCATTATTTTACCCTCCTAGAGTCGTTCCTAATTATGTACGTATTCATCATACACGAGCGTAATAAGAAAATTCAAGTCAGAGCGTGGTCAAGACTTCTATCTTCAATACTTTTGACACAAAAAAAGAATGGGATATCCCATTCTTAGATTGGCGGCTGATCATTTCGTTGTTGATAATTCATATTTGGATTGTATGATTGATTTGTTGATTGATTTGTTGATTGATTATTATGATTTTGGTTTGAACTCGCTTTAATCATTTGTTGAATTTTATCCACTACTTGAGGGGCAAAATCTAATAACTTTTCATACAAATGCGTGCTACTATCAAGGTGAACCATTTTCACTCCTGCACTGCTTACGACTAAGAATGCAATTGGCGTAATCGATACGCCACCACCACTACCACCACCAAATGGGTGTTTGTGAGATTGCCCTTCAGAAGACGATGAGCGGTGCTGTTCAATTACAAATTCACTACCACCTGCTGCAAAGCCAAAACCTACTTTAGATACTGGCATAATGACACTTCCATCAGGTGTTTCAACTGGATCCCCGATAATCGTGTTCACATCCACCATCTCTTTAAGATTTTCCATAGCAGTCTTCATTAGTCCTTGAATTGGATGATCAGACATAACATTTCCTCCTTAACCTCTTACATATTTCGATTTCGCCAAGCTTTATGGTCTTGTGTCCACTTAGGTCGACGCTTCCAATGCATAACGATCAAAAGACCTACAAAAATAGCATGCCCGATACGAAAAGTAAACATGCAAGAAAAATATGTATGTGAGACAACTGCTTGAAAATGTGGCGTCACTGAAAGATTTGGCATCCTATGCATTTTGACGTGATTGCCCACTAAACCGACAATCGATCCCTTTAGTGACCAAACCACCCCTGCAACAGACCCTGTAAATGCAGCATCCCCCACTCCAACCTCTGAGTACCAGTCGAACTTATAAAAATGAATATGACGAAGAAACCGACGAACAATACGGTTTAACCCTACAATATGTCTGATCCATCGCTCTGCTAAATGGATATCATGAATAATGGTTTGGATCGTTATTTTCTTATCTTTTTTACTCTTAGATCCAGCTATGTTTTCTTCTTCCTCTACGATAATAGCTGGTGATTCATCATTTAGTTTAATAAGTGGAGCCTCGAATGCATAAACACGCATCCACCAAAGATAGACATCTACCTTTAATAAGTCATCGTCATTATTATGTTTATAGGTCATCTCTATTTTTATTTTTGTCACTACAAGAATAATGAATAGTACGAGTAAAATGCCAAGTATAATGAGTAACCAAGTCATCATGAACTCCCTTTGTGGAAATAGTTGATTATTATAGGGTTTCCTTCCAAATAAAAAATAAACCTGCTATATACATAGTCAGGTTTATCTCTCACTTACCGTTCATGAATAACATAAGAATTGGCAATCATATCATGTAACCCTTGCTTTTTTGAGGTGAAAGCAATCGTAATATACAGGATATACAATAGACCAAAGGATTGGTGAAGGATTCTTCCTATCCCTTCACGAAATAAAACGTCTTTCCAACTAAGTAATGTTCCTTCCATTGTAACGACTCGCAGACCAAAAACCATTTTACCAATCGTTGCCCCATAATATTTCGTCATGAGAGCGAAATAAGCAAAGAAGAATAGAGCCGAAACGATAAAATCAACTACTCCATACATAGCACCAAGAGTATAGCGGATGTCTGTTAAATTTAGAATCGGTCCGAGAAGTAACCAGCGAAGGGACAATAGCATAAGACTATCTAAAGTAAAAGCCCATAACCTCATCCAAAAACCAGCATAATAATGGTCTAGCTCTTTTTCTACTTCAGCATGTTGTACAGGTTCTTCTTGTATCGGTCGTTCTTGCCTTTGCTTTCTCTGCTGGAGTAAGCGAGCTCTTCTAGGACGAGACCCACGGTTAATCATTCCTTGTTCCAATGTGATCCCTCCTATTCTGTATATAAGTACTTCAATGTTGGTGCACGACGTTCAGTTAACAATTGCTCTAGACCAGCTAACTCATTATTAGAAGTAAGTAATTGAGACATCGACATTGAAAATAAATTGAACAATCCTGTGTCTGCTTCATATTTAATTACACTATAATCAGCACCTAAATCTGCTTTCATCATGGAAACCGTATCGTCTAAACTCCCAAGCTCATCAACTAAATCAAGCTCTAATGCTTGTGTTCCGCTGTAAATTCTACCATCAGCAAGTTGACGTACCTCGCTCTCAGACATGTCACGACCTTCAGAAATAATACGAACAAACTCATCATAAGATTCGTCTATTAATGACTGTAAAATTTCTCGATCTCCATCCGTCATTTCACGGGTTGCTGACATAATATCCTTGTACTCACCACTTTTAATCGTATTAAATGTAATGCCGTAATTCTCAGCAAGTTCAGCAATATTAATTGACTCCATAATAACCCCTAGAGAACCAGTAATCGTTTGCGGGCTGGCAACAATTTTATCTGCAGGTGCCGCTATGTAATATCCTCCTGAAGCTGCCATGCTCCCCATTGAAATATAAATAGGGGTATTATACTCTTCTTTCGCTTCAAGGATTTTCTCGTGAATCTCTGCACTTTCAACAACACCTCCACCTGGTGTATTGACCCGTATTATAATCCCCTCAACAGATGAATCTTTCGCTGCATGCTCAATTTGAGATAAGAAAGCTTTATGTCTGTACCCTTGAGCATCAAAAATACTAACAGCGTCCCCCGTATCTTGAATCACGCCATTTAATTCAAGAACAACAATTGATCCCCCAGTGTCTTCTCCTTGTTCAATGACTCTCTCGGCCCAACCATGTTCACTTGCTCCAAACATTTGTTCAAAGTCCGAACCAGCTTGAGAGGTTGCAACATTTACTCCTACAGCTGCTACAACTAACATGAGCGCTGCAATTAGTGCTAACCATCGTTTTCGACTCATTTCTACACTCCTCTATGTAATTTAGTTACTTCCCGAATACATTTTGATTCTTTTCCTAAACAAAGGTTATGATAACATAGAACACTGTAAAATTTCATATCTAAAGGAATAGATTTCCTCAAAAGAACCATTTTGATTTCAGAAAGGATGTTTATAATGATCTCACGGAAAAACCTTTACTTCTTTTACAAACAAACACCGGACATGCAAGAAATAGTCACCCCATTAAAAGATCTCGCAGAAAAAAATGGTTTTCATCTTGTCCATACGATAGACGAAGCAAATATTATTGTCAGTGTCGGTGGAGATAATGCATTCTTACAAGCCACACGAAAAACTGGATTCAGAGACGACTGTCTCTATATTGGTGTCAATACAGATCAACTTGGATTCTATACCGATTTTACTATTAGTGATCAAAAGCGTATGATTCAGGCGATGAAAAATGATGAAGTAGAGGTCCGTCGCTACCCTGTTCTTGAAGTTACAATCGATAATGAGAAACCTATTTTTTGTTTAAATGAATGCTCCATACGGTCAAACGTCATTAAAACGTTTGTGATTGATGTAGTGATTGATGAGTTTCCTTTTGAAACATTTAGAGGAGATGGAATGATTGTCTCTACACCTACTGGTAGTACCGCATATAATAAGTCTGTAAGAGGCGCAGTCATTGATCCAACCTTACCTTCAATGCAAGTGAGTGAACTCGCTTCTTTAAATAATAATCAATACCGTACGCTTGGAACCTCTTTTGTGCTTGGCCCTGACCGGACACTTCTTTTAAAAGTCGTACAAGACGGCAATGACCACCCTATTATCGGTGCTGATAATGAAGCATTGAGCATTCGCCATGCTAAACAAATCAGCATCAAGCTCGCCGATCGTCATATAAAAGTATTGAAACTAAAGACGAATTCCTTTTGGCAAAAAGTTCAGCGCAATTTTTTATAAGCTAAAAAGCAGAGCTTTTTACTCTGCTTTTATCACTTCTTCATTACGGTTATACATAACCGTATTATCCACAACCGTCATCAGTACATTTGTGCGAAGAGCCTTGTCAGGGTCACCATCAAATAAATCCTCGTCTAAAACCGTAAAATCAGCTACAAATCCCGAGGCAATGACTCCACGGGTCTCTTCTTTTTCAATAGCTGTTGCACTACCTTGCGTAAATAATTTTATCGCCTCAAACATCGATAATTTCTGATCAGGTAAGTAGCCACTATGTGTTTCGCCTGGTTTTTTTCTTGTCACGGCTGCATGAATGCCCAGTAATGGATCAACTGGCTCGATTGGCGCATCAGACCCTCCTGCACAAACTAAGCCTGAATCGAGTAATCTTTTCCAAGCAAATGAATAAGGTAAGCGACCTTCCCCTAATCTTTCCATCACCCACGGAAAATCAGCTGCAACAAACCGAGGCTGAATATCAAGGACCACTCTTATATTCTTTAAACGCTTAAGTATTTCCTCATTAACCACTTGGACATGAATAAGCCTATCCCGACCATGTGTACACGGATGCTTTTCAATAGCTTGAATAGCGAGGTGGAGGGCTTCATCCCCAATGGTATGGATAGCGACAGGCATATCCTCCTCTCTTGCTTTCTTAACCAACCTCTCTAATTCCTCTTGTTGATGCATCGCTACCCCATTTGTTCTAGGGTCATCTGTATATGGAGCGCTTAGCAATGCCGTCCTTCCACCCAAGGCTCCATCGGCAAATATTTTCATAGCACCTAACTCAATAAAAGGAGTAACATCTCCTTTTTTATGACCTGTCTCTTTCATTTCACTTATTGCTTCATGGTGAACGAGTAAGTGAGCTCTGAACTTAATATTGTCTCCATCAATAACTTGATTAAAAGCATCTAGCGTCTCTTTAAATCCCCCATAATAATGGAGATCTTCCGTATGCCCCCCAACTAGTCCCAATTGAAGCATATCCATTGTTGCTTTTTTTAATGCGCGTTCCACATACTGTTTTCCTACTGCTGGTATGACTGACTTCACTAACTCTGTAGCAGCATCAAGTAAATAACCTGTCGGCTTCCCATCAGTATCTCTAACAATGACTCCACCTTCAGGGTTTGGGGTATCTTTTGTTATGCCTGCTAGGGCTAAAGCTTTTGAATTCACAAGTGCCGCATGTCTACAAATTCGTGTCAGATACATCGGATGTTCGGTAGTAATATTATCTAGCTCACTACGATGAAAAATCTTTCGGTCAACAAAATTATTCTCATTCCACCCCTCTGCAAAGACCCATTCCCCTTTTGGTGTCTCTCTTACTTCTTCTGCTAATTGTTCACTCATTTCGCTTGCTGAATGCGTTTCTGATAAATCCAAACGTATAAGACGTTCCCCATGTCCTACCATATGTAAGTGGCTATCTACAAACCCAGGGTAAACATATCCACCTTCTATATCTATACTCTCCTTCAATCGATCCCCATAACTAGATATGAGATCATCCTTACTGCCAATATCTACAATGACGCCGTCTTCTACATAGACCGCTTCAACCTTTTCTTGTTCTTCTTTCATCGTAAAGAACGTCCCATTCCACCAAAGTGTACCCAAATTGCCTCCCCCTATCTTCAACTCTTTTACTTAAGCTTCATTTACTTGATACTATCCTGACAGAAAATTCACGAAGTTGCAATTTAACTGTGCCTCTCGACTTTAAAAAGCATGACTCATTTGAGCCATGCTTTTCATCTCACCTCTCCTGTACGAGCGCTCGCTCATCTTGAAATAGGCAAAATTCTTCTTTTTTAAGCCTTAGTATAATTGGCTTTCTCTTGTTGACGAAGCTCAATACGTCTAATTTTTCCTGACGTTGTTTTCGGTAATTCTTGTAAAAACTCAATTTTTCTTGGATATTTATAAGGAGCGGTCATAACCTTTACATGCTCTTGTAATTCAGCAATCAACTGATCATTTCCAGCCTCGTTTTGATCTCTTAGTACAACGAATGCCTTAACAATATTTCCTCTAATTTCATCTGGTGATGCAACAACCGCACATTCTTTTACGGCCGGATGTTTAGTAAGAGCGTCTTCTACTTCAAATGGTCCAATGGTATATCCAGAGCTGATAATAATATCATCACTACGACCTTCAAACCAGAAGTAACCATCTTCATCTAATTTTGCTTGATCGCCAGTGATATAGTAGTCTCCTCTGTAAGCCATTGCCGTACGCTCTGGATCCTTATAATATTCACGGAATAACGCTGGTGCACTCTTGTGAATGGCGATATCTCCTACTTCACCTGCTTTAACTGGGACCCCATTCTCATCGACGATTGCCACTTCATTTCCTGGTGTTGGTTTACCCATAGAACCAGGTTTAATTTCCATCCCTTGAAGTGTACCGATTAATAATGTATTCTCCGTTTGTCCATAACCATCACGAACATCTACATTAAATGCACGCTTAAATGTTTCGATCACTTGACGATTTAATGGTTCCCCAGCTGATACAGTACTCCGTAACTCAGGTAATGTATAACTATCAATTGACTCAACTTTAGCCATTAATCGATACTCTGTCGGCGTACAACATAGTACGTTAATCTTTTCATCTTCTAGACGTTGTAAATACTCATTAGGATCAAAACGTCCATGATATACATATGCTGTTGCGCCTACACCAATTGTTGAAAGAAACGGACTCCAAATCCATTTTTGCCAACCCGGTGCAGCTGTTGCCCATACTTTATCTCCTTCTTGTACATCAAGCCACATTTTAGAAGCCACTTGAAGATGAGCGTAAGACCAACCATGAGTATGTACAACTGCTTTTGGATTTCCTGTTGTACCTGACGTGTAAGGAAGAAAAGCAAGTTCATCTCTTTTTGTTTGTGCACCTTCATAGTAATCGCTTTCATTTTTAGCTTCTTCAATAAGATCAACCCAACCATCTAATGATTGTCCAATAATTAATTTTGTTTGAAGAGTAGGTGTTGTGTCACCTAACGATTGAACTTCATCCGTAAACCCTGTGTAAGCAATAATTGCTTTTGCTTCAGCATGGTTAATGCGATATGCTAAATCTTTTGCTCTTAACATTTCTGAACAAGGAATGATAACAAGTCCTGCTTTCAAACACGCAAGGTATGAGAAGTAGGCTTCAGGGACTCTAGGTAAAATAAGTAGAACCTTGTCACCTTGTTTTAATCCTTGACTTAACATAGCATTTGCAAAACGATTTGTGTGAGCTACCAATTCAGGGTATGAGATAATGCGACGGTTATTCTTATCATCTGACCAATCAATTGCTATGCGATCCTTATCTTTCGCATAACGTTCTACTTCGTGTGCTAAATTGTAAATGTCTGGTGCAATAAGCTGTTCTCGTTCCATAATCATCCTCCTCAATTATATATACATGATGCCAAGTTCATAAAACAGGACTTTTCTACTCACTATGTCCTCGTCACCATTATACAGAAAAAAATGATTTTTTTGAATATTATTTTATAACAAAAATAAAAGAGGACGGGTAAACCGTCCTCTTTATGCCATCATATGGAATTAACGTTGTTGTCCGCCGAATTGTTGTTCAGCCATTTGAACTAGACGTTTAGTGATTTCACCACCTACAGATCCGTTAGCGCGAGCTGTAGCATCAGGTCCTAATTGTACACCAAACTCAGAAGCGATTTCATACTTCATTTGATCAAGTGCTTGTTGTACGCCAGGTACTACAAGTTGGTTTGAGCTGTTGTTGTTAGCCATGTGTCTCACCTCCTTCTGTACTAATAGAATGAGTCACATGGCTAGTTTACATGCACGTTATTTTATGGTAATTACTGAGAGAAATATTGAAAGTTTGTAAATGTTAAAACAAATCCTCAATCTCTTTTTCCACTTTGTTTACATTAGAGATTTGAATGGATTCCGTTCTATTAACAGCATCATCTATATAATGATCGACTTCTAAATACTTCTCGAATTTATTAGCATGCTCTCTTTTAGGTCGCGTTTTTGAATCTGGCGGCAAAAAGATGGTACAGCAATCTTCAAATGGTAAGATCGACGTCTCGTAAGTATCAATTTTTTTAGCAATATCGATTACTTCGAGTTTATCCATTGTCACCAAAGGACGAATGATTGGTAAATTCGTTACTTCATTTATTGTGTTCATGCTGTGAAGAGTTTGACTAGCAACTTGTCCTAAGCTTTCACCAGATGCAATCGCTAAAATTCCCCGCTCTTGTGCGATTCGTTCACTTATCCTCAACATCATTCTTCTCATTAGTGTCATTTGATAATTACTTGGAGCTTCTTTGTGAAGATGTTGTTGGATGTCTGTAAAAGGAACCAAATGCAGCCTAATGCTTGAACCGAACTTAGTTAATCTTTTCGCTAATTCCTTTACTTTTTCTTTTGCTCGCTCATTGGTATACGGTGGGCTATGAAAATGAATGGCTTCCAGTCTGGCACCACGCTTCATCGTTAAGTAACCAGCAACTGGACTATCAATTCCTCCTGATAACATTAACAATACCTTTCCACCAGTACCTACAGGTAATCCACCAGCTCCTGGATATTGACCAAACGTCAAATACGTAGCAGCCTCACGCACTTCAACTCGTATGTCTAGGTCTGGATTGTGGACATCAACACTGATATCGTCAGACTGACTGAGCACGTAACCACCAATTTTTTGATTCAATGCTTGAGAATCAATTGGAAATGGCTTATAAGCACGCTTTGAAGTTATTTTAAATGTTTTTATACCTTCATTTGCTTGTTGTTCTTTTAAAATACCTAAAGCAGCATTCTTCATCTCATCAACATCATTTTCTACTTTTAATGCAAGGCTGAAAGAGTGAATTCCAAAAATAAATGATAACTTCTCCATAATAGATTCATGATTTAAACCGTTTAATTCAATGATAATTCTTCCGTACGTGCGTTTAAAAGTAAGCCCTGAAAACTCTTTTAATGTGAACTTCATATTTTGAAGCAATTGTTTTTCAAAAAAAGAACGATTCTTTCCTTTTAAGGCAAGCTCTCCAAATCGGATTAGGATATGATTGTATTCCATTTTACTTCTTACCCCCCAATAGTGTTGGTATAATTTTTTTAAATTCTTGTAAGAAAAATTGAATTTCTTGTTCCGTTGTTTCATAAGAAAGACTTACTCGAATGGCACTACTTGCTGCATGATTATCTTTTCCCATTGATAGTAAAACACGACTAGGTTCAGCCAATTTAGAAGAACAGGCTGATTTGGTGGAAACATATATCTTCTTCTGCGCTAATGATTGAATTAACACTTCTGGCTTTATCGAGTCTACTGAAAAATTAATAATATGATGAGCGACACCATCAAGAGGACTATTCATAGTCACCCCTTCAATTTTAGGAAGAGTATGAATAAGTTTCGAATGTAGCTTCACTAAATCAGCTCGTCCCTCTTTCGCTTTTTCCATTTCTATTCTCAGTGCTTTAGCCATAGACACCGCTCCAGCTACATGCTCTGTCCCGGAACGCATCTGCATCTCTTGAACGCCACCATGTATTTGAGGTTTTAACCTCACTCCATCTCGTACATAGAGCAGTCCACTTCCGCGAACCCCGTGAAATTTATGAGCTGAAGCTGTTAATAAATCAATTTTAGCTTTCTTGATATTTAACGGTACTTTGGTAATACCTTGAACATCATCTACATGAAAGCGCACTTGTGGATATTCACTTAACATCTGGCCAATTTTTTCGATAGGCTGAATCGTCCCTGTTTCATTATTAACATGAATGATGGAAACAAGAATTGTCTCCTTGCGAATGGACTGTTCTATCTCCTCAAGTGAAACCCTTCCATCACTATCTACTTTTAAATAGGTAACCTCAAACCCTGCTTGTTCGAGTTCTTTATACGTTTCATATGAAGATGCATGCTCCACTTCCGTCGTAATCAAATGACGGCCTTTAGATTTCTTATGTGAAGCGGTTCCTTTAATCGCTAAATTATTACCTTCTGTTCCTCCAGAGGTAAATAGAATCTCTTTTGCGCCAACTTTTAGTTGACTTGCGATTGCAGTTCGTGCTTTTGTTAGCAATCCCTCTGCCTCCATACCTAGAGTGTGAAGAGAAGATGGATTCCCAAAAAAATCGTACGAAACCTTAATATATGTGTCTAAAACTTCCTTGTGAGGTCGTGTTGTGGCGCTATTATCAAGATAAATCATTGAGTGATTACCCCTTTAATTATGAACTTTCTTAACCAATTCTCATGTATGCATCAATATATCTTAGCACAAAATGTTTAAATGACAAGCAAGAATATGAGTAATGAAAAATAGAATTCACTTTATTAAAAAACTGATTATTCTTTCTTCTTTAAAACTATTCAACAATTCGCAACATTTATGATACGATAAGCGACGGTAAGAAAATGATATATATTAGGCTTGTAGCTCTTTTCTATCTGAAAAGATACGTATACGCTTACATTTATGGAAATGAGTACAAATTATACCAATACATTAAAATTCGGAGGAAAACCATGAATCGTACATTACCTATGAAAGAACTAGCCGCTTTAGGCTTTTTAATGTTTGCATTGTTTTTAGGAGCCGGAAACTTAATCTTTCCACCTCTATTAGGACAAGAAGCAGGAACTTCGTTGTGGCCAGCTATTATTGGCTTCCTTGTAACTGGGGTAGGCCTTCCCTTATTAGCCATTATTGCAGTCTCACAGGTGAACGGTGATCTCCATCAGTTAGCCAATCGAGTCCATCCTGTTTTTGCAATCATTTTCTCCTTTACAGTTTACTTAGCAATTGGACCATTTTTTGGAATACCCCGAACAGGAACAGTTGCATATGAAATAGGTGTGGTTCCATTCTTAGCAAATGGACAAACCACTACTTCATTATTACTCTCAACCTTGATCTTCTTTAGTCTGACTTTTTTGCTTGCTCTTAATCCAGCAAAATTAGTCGATCGTATAGGGAAATTTTTAACGCCTTTACTTATTATCTTAATTGCAATTGTTTCCCTAAGAGGAATTTTTGCTCCTATGGGGAGTTTTGAACCGGCAGAAATTAAGTATGAGAACGGAGCTTTCTTCTCGGGTTTTATCGAAGGCTATCTAACAATGGATACAATTGCCGCTCTTGTGTTTGGTATCGTCATCATGAATCGCTTAGCTGAAAAAGGGGTTAAAGACCGTGCTGCCATTCAATCTTTTACGATTAAAGCAGGGTTAATTGCTGGAGTGGGTCTATCTCTTGTCTACTTATCTCTTGGCTATTTAGGTGCTAGTAGTGTCTCTACAATTGGTCGCCTAGATAATGGTGGTGCGATCTTAGCTTCAGTTGCCAATGTATTATTTGGATCAACAGGTTCAATCATCCTTGCTTTAGTTATTACATTTGCATGTTTAACGACATCAATTGGATTGGTTTCTGCATGTGGTGAATTTTTTGCCAAACGATTCACATCTGTTTCTTACCCAGTGATTATTTTCATTTTATGTGTATTCAGTTTTACAATGGCCAACCTAGGACTTAGTCAATTAATTGCTGTATCTCTACCCGTTCTTGTAGCCATTTACCCGATCGCTATCGTTCTAATTACATTATCGTTCTTCCATAAAATCATCGGGGAAAGACGTTCTATCTATGTTGGTGCACTGATAGGGGCAGGGCTTATTAGTTTATTAGACGGTATTACAACTGCAGGTGTAAATTTAGAGTCGATTACGTTTCTACAATGGATTCCTTTACATGCAGAAGGCTTAGGTTGGTTAATCCCAAGTATAATTGGTGGACTAATTGGCTGGGCCCTCTCAAAACGCTAATAGGTAGTTAATGAACCCACTCACGTAGAGTGGGTTTTTTCCACAAAAAAATGTACCACCATAATTGGTGGTACATTTTTACGTTATGCAGTAAATTGTTCACTTACTTTTTCTACAATGGAAGGGTCATACTCTCTTACTGCCTGATAAGCACATTCGATCGCTTCTTCGTATTCATACTCTCGAAACATTTCCTCAGCTTGAATTAATCCAATTCTAGCCTTTTCCGAGCGGTTGCGATAACGATTTGCAAACTGAATGACTCTTTCAGCAAGCTGAGCTGATTCTACAATCTCTCTCATCTTCGATTCATTTTCTTCAACACAAGCTAAAGCCTCTTCAACTAATACGTTGACTCGTCCCATCTCAAGAGGGACTTGTTCAAGTTGTTTGGCAGCTAAAATTAGCTTTTCTTCGCTTTCCTCTAGATGATCAACAGCATCTTTTGGTAAGCCAGGGATATTACTTTTTTGTAAAAGACGCTTACTCTCAAGCATCTTTTGCCTTAATTGGCTTAGTGTTTCTTTTGCTTTTAACTCATCTTGTCTAAGGTCGTATAATGCTTGCTTTCCTTTATCGATGTCTACTTGAATTTGTTTAACTTGCTCTCTCCACTCCTCTACCATATCAAGGATGGATGTATAGGTTTGAGATTTATTTTCAGAGACATCAACAATCACTTGAAGCTGAGTCATCAATTCATTTAACTTTTTCTTAATTATTTCTTGGAATGTAATTTCTTCTTCTGCTAAACGATAACTTAACTGAACTTGAGTCGTTTCTTCCATGAGTAAGATTAACTGCTCGTCTACTTGGGCGACATACTCTCGCATTTCCGGAATAGATTGCGCTACTTTTTGTTTAGCTTCCACTTCTACTTCTAGCATTTCATACATTTGATCAATTTGAGCCAGTAAATTATTAATCTTCTCCTCAATGATATCAATGCCGTCCAATGTCGCTACTTTTCCTAGTAATTCATCGTTTTGTTTGGAAATTGATTCGATCTTTGGAAAGAAAGCAAACGACTCTAAATTGTAGCCTGTTTTTTCCATATCATGAATCCCTTGAATTAGCTGACGTAATTCTTGAGGAACCGTTGTTTTAATTTGAACTAGCAACTTAGGAACCACTTCTATGTAAGCGGAAAGTGCTTCAATCTCAGACTTAGCTTCACTTAAATGCTCTCTTGCTTTCAGATAACTCCCCTCATCGGTGGCTTCATCAAACGCATCAAGTAACTTACGGGAACGATCCATTCTTGTATCAAACATTGTAACCGTTACACCTAGTGAACCTCGTTTATTTAACAGGATTTGCTGTAATGATTGAGATTGTTCTCTTACTGAACCTATCTCTGTGCTATTTTGCTCAGCACTCGACACAAGCTGATTGATCTCTTCTACCATCAATTGAAGCTGCGTTTCAATTCCATTTAGACGTTCTTTTGTTAATGAGATTATATCTTTGGCTTTTTTGAAACGATATTTAGCTGCGTATTCCTCAATATCAAATAACTTCTCTTCAATATCCGGGAGGATCGCACCAACAATTTCATCCCATTCGTTTCTCCAAAGTTCAAACTTTTCTTCTGTTTCCCCTGACATATGTAAGTTCTTCACTTTACCAATTTCGCTTGGAATATCGCGATTTAAGATCGTATTCTTCCAGTCATCTAGTTTATCCACTTCTTTATAAATGTTTTTTCTAAAAACCATCCCAATAGTAAATAAGACAGCCAAAACGACTATCGTCGCATAAATTACATACATCGTCATGTGAGGACCCCCTTCTCTAGCGTCTTATCAGTCTCATTTATGAAGGCCTCTGATGATTGGCATTGCCTGTCTAACACGTCAATCCGCACCATTAATCACTATGACCTTTCGTAATACACTTCATTTCCCGAGAAATAGACACAATCTTTATTATTGGTTCTCGGTAAAACATGAAAACCCTTTAATTTCTTACAAAATAATTCAAATTTCTACGTCTAATATATGTAATATGATACCATGAAAATAAGCTTTTGTATGCTTTTTTGTGATAGTTACATCTTCTTATTAATATAAATTTTGAAAGGGGATATTAAATGATTAAACATGACGGACACATTCATTCTTATTATTGTCCACACGGCTCATCGGATTCTTTTGCTCAATATTGCGAACAAGCTATCCAAAAAGGCCTAACCGGCATTACATTTACTGAGCACGCTCCCTTGCCAAAGGGCTTTATTGACCCTACCCCAACAATGGATAGTGCAATGGATGAAAGACATTTGACATCATACATAGAAGAGCTCCAAGCCATCAAATCTTATTATAAAAGCAAACTTAATGTTTTAATTGGACTGGAAATAGACTTTGTCGAAGGGTTTGAATTAGAAACGAATCAATTTTTAAATACGTATGGTCCTTTTTTAGATGATAGTATTCTTTCCGTTCATTTTTTAAAGATCGAGGATATCTATTACTGTATGGATTATAGTCCAGACACATTTAAAACATGCTCGGACCTTCTCGGGTCAGTTGACCATGTTTATCAGCTTTATTATGAAACATTAAAAAAATCAGTTCAAACAAACCTAGGAACATTTAAACCCACTCGCATAGGTCATATTACTCTATGTGAAAAATTCCAAAAAAAATACCCTGCGACTAAATCCTATCGCCAGGATATACAGACCATCTTGAGCCTCATTCATCAAATGGGGTATCAACTTGATTATAATGGAGCTGGAACACTTAAACCATTGTGTGGCCTCACTTATCCTCCTGCAGAAATTGCAGAAGCAGCCTCAGAAATGGGCATCCCCTTAGTATATGGTTCAGATGCTCATCAAGTTAAAGGCATGTTTTCTGGTGTGGATATGCTTAGCACAAATCAATCATTAAGCTCACCTTAACAATCAATTTATTTTTAGCATCACCCGATTGGTTCGTGTCGGCTCGATACCGCATAGGCATGAATCAATCCATGATGTCAGATGTTCCACATAGCGATTAATAAAATAGGGTTCAGTCGTTGATAATTGATAAAGCTCTCTTAAATATTGAGGTGAATAATAAGGTAAGGTAATCATGCCTCTCAATTGAATTAAGACAAAATCTATCGGTTGTTTATTAAAGCTTCCTTCTTTCATTCCCCGTCTTAACAGCTGTTCAAAGTCATGCTTTTCCTTCCGTAAATAAGTAGACATTAACTCCCGTACCAATACTGAATCCATCGTCATTTCTCTATGAACCATTCTAGCTAAATGGTAATGGTTTTGTTGATAGCTTAATAAGGACCGGATGACTGATAACAATTGTTCTCTTGTGCTTTTCATACGTGTCTCATCATCTATGTGCATGGCTTCTAGGTACCCTTCAAGGAATTGGGTCATTAGCTGTTCAAACAACCCTTTTTTTCCTCCAAAATAGTATGATACAAGAGCTATATTGACATTTGCTTGCTCGGCAATATGCCGGACTGAAGTTCCATGATAGCCTTGAGTATAAAATAAACGGGCAGCTGCTTCTTTCATCTTGTCACGTGTTGCTTCGCTCATGCACTCTCCCCCTTAGGCAAATAGATTCATTTCCTTCTCCCCCATACCTTTCGATTCTAGAACTCTAATCCCTTTTAAAAACGTTCGACATCTCCTTTAAAACCTTTCTACAATTTTTTCATTTTTAGTAGTCACTTCTTTAAAGGTTCATTCAATTTAACAACTATTTTTTGAAATAATTCTCCTATTACGGTAAACTAACAACAAATTCATAAGTGTTATTGGAGGAGGCCCCTAATGTTTAATCAAAAATGTTATCAAGGAACGCTGGAATCAAACTACCAATTAGTTATAAAGCAACTTAAAGCCTTGTTAAGTGGGGAGAAAGATTTGATTGCCAATTTGTCAAATGCTAGCGCCTTACTTAATCAATTTCTAGAAGATGTCAACTGGGTAGGCTTTTATTTGTATAAAGAAAATGAACTTGTACTTGGCCCCTTTCAAGGATTGCCTGCTTGCGTACGTATACCCGTAGGGAGAGGTGTATGTGGTACAGCTGCTGAAAAGGTACAAACGATGCGCATAGAAGATGTCCAGGCTTTTCCAGGACATATCGCATGTGATGCGGCATCAAGATCTGAAATTGTCATTCCTCTTAAAAAGAACGGAGAATTAATCGGCGTTCTTGATATTGATAGCCCTTCCCTTAACCGCTTTACAAGTGAAGATCAAATCCACCTTGAATCATTTGTACAAGAATTGGAACGCCATATTTAAAGAAAAAAGAAAAAGCCTAAAAACTTTGCTGTGTTTAGGCTTTTTCTTTATACGCATGTAGTTCTTGTTGAGCATACGAACGGTTCTTTCCTAACTTCTTTGCAGCATAAAGTCCATCGTCTGCCATTTTCAATAGCTCTTTTGAACTCATAGGACAGTCTTCTTTGTGCCAATAAGCAACACCACATGAGATCGTAACATAAGGATTCGTTTCCTCTGCCACCGCTAAAACAATTCGATCTGCGATTTTTTCAGCAGCAAGTAATTCAACCTTTGGTAAATAAACCGCCAATTCTTCTCCTCCCCACCTAGCTGCAACATCCTCATCTCGAATACTCCCTTTCAAAATATTTGCTACCTGTACAATAATTTCATCACCCGTTTGATGACCATAATTGTCATTTACTTGTTTGAAATTATCAATATCAAATAAAAGGTAAGCACCATATCCATCATTTTCTAATGATTCATAGATGATTTGATCAAGATAATTTCTCGAATAGAGGTTGGTTAAGTGGTCAGTTATCACAAGCTTTTCTAATCTTTCATGCAACATTGCATTCGTAAAAGCTAAAGTGGAATGACGCACGAGTGATTGAAGTAACTTAAAGCTATCATAACTAAAGCGATACGCCTTTGAATGAAGAACAATCACAGCTCCTTTTAGTACACCACTTTGTATCATTGGGACCGCAAGAAGTGTACGATACTTTGGGTGATTAAATAGTTGATGATTTTGGGAATCACCAATAAATTGAGGTTCTCTATTATGTTTCATCTCTATAAATAGTTGGTCTAAGCCGGTTAATAGGGAAGTTGATTCAAATGCAGGTGTACTTCCTTTCATAACCTTGATGTCACCACCGGATTCAAATAAGACAAAACCGACTTGTTCAGCTCCAAATGAGACCACAATTTGCTTGGTCATAAAGCTAATTGTATCTTTTAATCTTAAATGAGTATTTAATTGATGGGTTGTTTGATTAATAAGCTGTAAATCATGATTTAGATTCCGCGATTGCTGATAGAGTTCAGCATTCTCTAAAGCATTTCCACCTGTGTCAGCTAACATATTTATAAATTCAATTTCGTACTTCAAAAGTGGCTTATCCATCTGGACTTCTAATTCAACAACTCCATAGACCGCTTGCTTTCCACGTAACGGAGCAAATATATTTATATTTCTCCCCGCTCGCTCAACTTGCAATTCACCTTTTAAATAAGCATGTTCCGCAAAGCGATTACTATTTTCAATCCCGTACATAAGTGGCTTAATGGATAAGTCCTGATCGACTTTCCATTCATGTGTTAAATATAAATGAACCGTTCCATTTGGGAAAATTTGATTGAGAGCAGTGACAATTTGTTTCAGTACTTCCCTAATATCCATTGACCCGTGACATTTCTTTGTTACTTGCAATAGCAGATCTCGTTTTATTCCTATACTATTTGCTCTATCGCGTTCATATCCTTGAGCAAATAATGATTCGAAATGGTCTAATGATAGGTTCTTATTCATAAAAGATTTTGCAGCCCCTGCATTCAAAAACGTATGAATGATCAATCCAAAACATTTGTCATTTTGATAAAGAGGTATACATAGGTTCCATTTTGGCTTAGTAGAAATGAGGTTACCTTCTATGCAGAAATACCTTTGTTCATCATCTACTTTCTGTATATGCTGCTCGATTAACTCTTGTGGCACTTGACCTGGAACCTCATCATCATTCGTTTGAATAAGATGAAAATAATCATGAAGTTTCTCATACAATGCTACCGTCTCTATCTGTTCCGATCTTCCTACCTTTTGTGCTAGTGTTTGATATGAAGAAGCGAGTTCCAAAAATTCTATTTTGTAATTTGCCCCGACTAACCATTCTTCAATTTCCATTTTCATCCCAAACGCATTTTTACCCTGAGTTTTACTCATTTACTTATACACCACCACATATATGAATACTTCACTTCGCTTAGCTTTATTAATAGTACGAATAGCAATGATCCAGTCTTATTTGTGTTCTAGAGCACAAGTTGAATAGGATAAAATGATCAGTTTAGACATTTTTTCATATCTCACATAGGTATTTGTTACTGTTATTATAAATCAACTAATATAACATTACTATAATTTACCACTATTTTTTCCCGAAAACTTTCCGACAATTTACTCACGATCTCTTTATTACTTTCTATAAGACTAAGCTTGACTTGCTCAGGCATAAAAGTTATACTGATCTTTGTGTGAAATACGACAGCCTAGGTAAGCTTAGTATGTAAGATCATTTTGTTCCTCGGTATGCGGCTGCAAACTTGAGGTGTATCGCGTAACTTCTAGCTGTCGAAGCGAAGATACATGAAGGCAAAATGACCATATTAAGGGATTACCCATCGGTTGTTATTTTGCAACATCAAAATAACAAGGAGGAGTCTTATTATGGCTCGTTACACAGGTCCATCTTGGAAATTATCTCGTCGTTTAGGAATCTCTCTAAGCGGTACTGGTAAAGAATTATCAAAGCGTCCGTATGCTCCAGGTCAACACGGTCCAAACCAACGTAAAAAATTATCGGAATACGGTCTTCAACTTCAAGAGAAGCAAAAGCTTCGTCACATGTTTGGTGTGAATGAGCGTCAATTCCGTCGTATTTTTGATGATGCTGGCAAAATGCCTGGTATCCACGGTGAAAATTTCATGATTCTTTTAGAATCACGTCTTGATAACCTAGTTTACCGTATGGGTCTTGCTCGTACTCGTCGTGCTGCTCGTCAATTAGTTAACCATGGTCACATCGTTGTTGATGGAGGTCGTGTAGACATTCCTTCATACCGCGTGAAGCCTGGTCAAACAATTGCTGTTCGTGAAAAATCACGTGATCTAAGTGCGATCAAAGAAGCTCTTGAAGCTACTGACTTCGTACCAGCATACGTTACTTTCGATGCTGAAAAGCTTGAAGGTACATTCAGCCGCCAACCTGAGCGTTCTGAACTTCCAGCTGAAATCACTGAAGCTCTTATCGTTGAGTTCTACTCTCGTTAATAGTAGTGATAAAAAGAATCTGGCTTATGCCAGGTTCTTTTTTTTGCATAAAAAAGAAGAGCAAATCAATGCTCTTCTTTTTACCATTAGTTCATAATGATTTTAGCAAATTTACGTTTTCCTACTTGAACAATGAGTCCGTTCTCCATCTTAACTTGAGCTTGAACATCTTCTACTTTTTCTTCATTAAGCTTAACCCCGCCATTTTGAACCATGCGACGCGCCTCACCTTTTGAGGACATCATCTTCAACTCAACAAGAAGGTCAACCACCCATACTTCACTCTCACCTGTCCACTCAACTTCAGGAAGATCTGTTGGCAATGAACGTTTTTGGAAAACGGTTTGGAAATAGGTCTTAGCTTCCTCCGCTGCTTCTTTTCCATGATACATTTCAACAAATTTAGCTCCAAGGTCCATTTTGGCGTCTCTTGGATGGATTGTCCCTTCCTTAATTCCTGCTTCTAAGGCGTCGATCTCGTCCATAGGCAAGTCCGTTGCAAGCTTGTAATATTTGATCATTAATTCATCCGGTATCGACATTGATTTTCCGAATATTTCATTCGGTGACTCATCAATCCCAATATAGTTATTTAGTGACTTAGACATTTTTCTTTCCCCATCTAAACCCTCTATTAAAGGCAGGGTGATCGCAACTTGCTTTTCTTTTCCGTATGCTTCTTGCAACGTACGGCCCATTAATAGATTGAACTTCTGATCGGTTCCACCTACCTCTATATCTGACTCTAGAGCTACAGAATCATAACCTTGCATTAATGGGTAGAAAAATTCGTGAATTGAAATGGGTTGACCTGATTTATAACGCTTTTCAAAATCGTCTCGCTCAAGCATTCTAGCTACCGTCATATTTGCGGATAGTCCAATGACATCTTCAAAGGATAAAGCTTTTAACCATTCTGAGTTATAGTAAATTTTAGCTTTATCCATATCAAGAATCTTGCCGTATTGTTCTACATACGTCTGGGCATTTCTTTTTACATCTTCATCTGATAACTGCTTTCTAGTTTCAGATTTACCAGTTGGATCTCCAATACGTCCGGTAAAATCTCCAATTAACATTTGGATTTCATGACCAAGCTCTTGGAATTGACGAAGTTTGTGAAGAGGAACTGTGTGACCCAAATGAACATCTGGTGCCGATGGGTCCATTCCTAATTTAATTTTTAGTGGCTTACCTGAGAGAATCGATTTCTCAATTTTCTTTTTAAATTCATGTTCAGGTGTGATTTCTACCACACCTCGCTTTAAAATATCGAGTTGGCGTTCGACCTCTTGCGATTGTTCTGCTGTTAATTTCGCTTCTTCACTCATCTTATTTCCTCCTTTTATAAAAGCCAGTCTTTACCTATAGTCACCTGTTTATTGAATTTTGGGCAATAAAAAAAACTCCTCCCAAAAAAGGGACGAGGTTCTCGCGGTACCACCCTTGTTGAAGCTATATCATTATAGACTCCCACTCAACATGATAACGGAATGACCGTTCTTGTTAGACAAGAAATGCTCCAGGCTGTAATTCGCATACTATCCCTTTACTGATTTTCACCTACCATCAGCTCTCTAAAAAAGTAAATAGCACCTACTTCGACCCTTCAAAGCTAACTTAAATATACTGTTCTCTTTTTACCACATTTTTATTTTTGTTGTCAATGACTAAGCTGGGGATTATATGTAAAAACATATCATCAATTGTCAACCTATGCTATAATATGGCTGTTATTCTTGCTTTAGATTGGACTATTTTACACACTTTTTCTAAAAATCAAAAGCCAAACTAGTCATTTATTTAGAAATTTTAGGAGGTATGCTATGAAGAGTTTTTATTCTCAACTGGTTGATAAATTGAGATTTTTCTCAGAAAAGCTACATGAAAAACAAATCTTTCGTAAGATAGGCATTACATATCAAGTATTTTGGAACTTATTCCTTATCGTTATAATTGTTGGATTAATGTCTATCTTCTTTATTGGAGGAACCGCGGCTGGTTATTTTGCATCTCTAGTTAAAGATGAGCCATTACGATCTCAAGATTCTATGGTAGCTGATATTTATAACTACGAAGAATCCAGTCAAATCTTTTTTGCAGATGATACGTATATAGGAGAACTTCCAACAGAACTTGAGCGCCATCAAGTTTCGTTAGATGAAATGTCTGACCACGTAAAGAATGCTGTTATTGCAACAGAAGATGAACATTTCTATGAACACGAAGGGATCGTCCCTAAAGCCATTATGCGTGCCACGTTCCAAGAGGTGGCAAACTCCTCTGTCCAAACGGGAGGTAGTACCTTAACTCAACAATTAATTAAACAACAAATTTTAACAAGTGAAGTGTCATTTGACCGGAAGGCAACGGAGATTCTTCTTGCTATGCGTCTTGAACATTTCCTTGAAAAAGAGGAGATCCTTGAAGCCTACCTTAATGTGGTCCCATTTGGACGAAATGCTTCAGGTAGACAGATTGCTGGAGTTCAAGCTGCCGCACAAGGAATTTTTGGAGTCGATGCAAAAGACTTATCCATTCCACAAGCTGCTTTTATAGCTGGTTTACCCCAAAGTCCATTCGGTTACACTCCTTTTACAGGAAGTGGTGAAGTAAAAGATAGTCTAGAAGCAGGCCTTAGACGTATGGATACCGTATTACGGAGAATGTATGAAGGCGGTTTTATTAATGAGAAGGAATATCAGGAAGCACTTACGTATGATATTCGTGAAAATCTTACAAATCGAACACCGTCACCTATTGACGATTATCCTTATTTAACGTTTGAAGTGATGGATAGAGCAGAGAAGATTCTTTTAGAGCAATTAGTAGAAGATAATAAGGAAAAATTAAGTGAGCTTGAAGGTGAGGAACGAGCTGCACTGTTCAGCGAGCTTGAGGCAGAGGCAAGAGCAGATCTAAGAAGAAGCGGTTATCGTATTCATACGACTATCGATAAAGATATCTATATCGCGATGCAAGAATCTGTTAATGATCCTTCCTTATTTGGTCCAATTAAAGGAGAGGATCAAGAAGAAGTTGGAGCTGTCTTAATTGAAAACCACACTGGTGCAATTAAAGGCTTTGTAGGCGGGCGTGACGAAGGTAAAATGGAAAATCATTACAATTACGCTACACAAGCTACAAGGCCTAATGGCTCAACAATGAAACCCCTGTTAGCATATGGGCCCGCTTTAGAGATTGGCGTCATCCAACCTGGTATTGTTGTTCCTGATACTCCGGCTACGTATAGTGGTGGTACACCCTATTCAAACTTTGATAACGGTTATGCAGGATTAATTTCAGTCCGTGAATCGTTAGCTCGCTCCAGAAATGTGCCGGCTGTACGTTCTTTTCAACGTGTACCACATGAACGCCTTCGTGAAACAATGATTAATTTAGGATTTACACCTAGTGATGAAGCACAACCTTACGAATCAGCTGCTCTCGGTGGTGCTTTTGACGTAACAGTTGAACAAAATACAAGTGCCTTTTCCACCTTTGGAAATAATGGTGATCGAGTAGAGCCATTTATGATTGAACGGATTGAAACAGCTTCTGGTGAATTAGTATATGAACATGAAAGAAAAGAGATTAATGTCTTTACACCTCAAACCAATTATTTAAGTATTGATATGATGAGAGATGTACTACGCCCAGGCGGTACAGCAAGTTCCGTGCCAGGACGTCTGAAATTTTCTGCTGATTGGGCTGGCAAAACAGGAACAACAGGCAAGTATCAAGATTCTTGGTTTGTAGCGACGAATCCAAATGTGACATTAGGTGTGTGGATTGGTTATCGTCAAAATCAACAAATTGAGAGAGAAGTAAACGGTTTACGTTATGGTCCACGAACTCAACGAATTTGGTCAAACATTGCAAATGCTGCTTATGATCAAAAACCAGAGCTCCTAGCACCAAGTGAACAGTTTGCTATGCCTGAAGGAATTGTACGCAGATCCGTTTGTAGTATAACAGGACAAGCACCTACCTCTCTTTGTGAGCAAGCTGGCCTTGTAAGATCAGATTTATTTAACGCTAATTTCTTACCAGGATCAGCTGATTCTAATCTGAATAGTGCTCGTTATGTAAGTATTAACGATCAAAACTACCTTGCACTAGACTCTACACCACAAGAATTCACAGATGTAGGTGTTACTGTGCCTGATACAATATTTGGTGTTAGTAATATCGGTGACTACTTGCCAGATTCAATGCAAGGAATAGTACCTGACCGAAATGCACCTAATAACGGACGAGCGCCAGGAGCTGTGAGTGGTGTTTCATTAAACAGCAACTCTCTTACATGGAGTAAGCATCCGGATAATGATATTGTAGGTTATCGTATTTACCGAGCTTCTAATGGAAGTACTAACTTTGAACAAGTAGGACTTGTAAAAGGAAATACTTCTACAAACTATTCAGTTAGCGACGGTTCATATGCTTATTACGTAACAGCTGTCGACACAGCAGGAAGAGAGTCCTCCTCTTCTTCCCAAGCTGAAGGTGCTGATTACTCAGAAGAAATAGAGGAGTCAGAGCCAGAAGAATCTTCTGAGCCAGCTGAAGAAGAAACACCTTCACCAGAAGAAGAAAACAATGAAGAAGAAGAAGAAGCTGAAGATGATAATGACGATGAAGAAAGTGATGAAGACGAAGAGTCACCAGATACAGAAGATACAGAAAGTACCGACGATCCTGAAGACTCTTCAGATGATGAATAATGAAAAAAGCGAAACCCTTAACCGGGTTTCGCTTTTTTCATATAAAAACACCGTTTGCAAGATGCAAACGGTGCTACTCTATTAATCTTCCATTGTTGATAAGTCACCAGTCGGTAAGTCAAGCTCCCATGCCTTTAAGACACGACGCATAATCTTACCACTACGCGTTTTAGGTAAACTAGAACGGAATTCAATTTCTCTTGGTGCAGCATGAGCAGCTAACCCTTTTTTAACAAAGTTGCGAATATCTTCTTGAAGCTCATCGGTCACTTCATATCCCTCACGAAGTGCAACGAAGGCTTTAATGATTTCTCCTCGAACTGGGTCGGGTTTACCAATAACCCCTGCTTCGGCAACAGCTGGATGCTCAACAAGCTTACTTTCGACTTCGAAAGGTCCTACGCGCTCTCCAGATGTCATGATCACATCGTCAATTCGACCTTGGAACCAGAAATAGCCATCTTCATCCATGTAAGCCGAGTCACCAGAAACATACCAGCCATCAATTTCAAAATAGCTCTTATACTTTGGTTCATTGTTCCAAACAGCACGCATCATTGAAGGCCAGCCTTTACGAATTGCTAAGTTACCCATACGATTTGGAGGTAGCTCATTTCCTTGATCATCAATAATAGCGGCTTTCACACCTGGAATCGGTTTACCCATTGAACCAGGACGAATTTCCATAGAGGGGTAGTTACAAATAAGTTGTGCACCCGTCTCAGTCATCCACCATGTATCATGAATACGTAAGTTAAAGACCTTCATTCCCCAACGTACAACCTCCGGATTTAGGGGCTCACCCACACTTAGGATATGGCGAAGTGAAGAGAGATCGTATTTTTTAACAAGTTCATCTCCCGCACTCATAAGCATACGAAACGCTGTAGGTGCACTATACCATACTGATACGTTGTAACGTTGTAATGTGTCGTACCAGTCGGTCGGACTAAATCGTCCGCCACGAACAACATTTGTTACACCTGCAAGCCAAGGCCCGAAGATTCCATATGACGTACCTGTTACCCAACCAGGGTCTGCTGTACACCAGTATACATCGTCATCTTTAAGGTCAAGAACCCATTTAGCCGTTTGATAATGTTGAAGCATTGCATTGTGAACGTGTAGCACACCTTTAGGCTTTCCTGTCGAACCAGAAGTGTAATGAAGAATTAATCCATCTTCACGATCTACCCATTCAATATCCAGCTCTTCGCTTGCTGCGTTTAAACGTGTGAAGAAATTTAGGTAAGGGCCTTCTTCTTTAGCTGACTCATCTACAACTAATACTTTTTCAAGATTAGGTAGATCATCAACTGGTACTCGCTCAAGTAATGCTGGAGTTGTAATAAGAACTCTTGCTTCACTATCTTCAAGACGATCACGTACTGCCCCTTCCATAAAGGCTTCGAATAATGGACCAACAATAGCCCCTACTTTGATTGTTCCAAGAATGGAGAAATAAAGTTCAGGTGAACGAGGCATGAAAATAAAAACTCGATCTCCTTTTTCTACGCCAATATCTCGAAGCACGTTACCCGCTTTATTTGACTGAATTTTCAAATCATTATACGTATACTTTTCGTCTCTGTTTGCATCGCTATAATACAATGCAACATGATCTGCTTTTGTACCTTCTGCGTGACGATCAATCGCTTCATAAGCTAGGTTTAATTGACCTGTCTCACTCCATGAAAATTCTTTTTCAACGGTAGACCAGTCAAAACTTTTTACAGCCTCATCGTAATTTTCTAAGTTAAATAATCCTTTTTCAGATGGAAGCGCTTGCACATTCATTATACATCTTCCTCTCTATATATGTATTTTCAAATCTATTATAATACAGACTGAAAATTTATTCAATTTTAAATTAATAGTCAAGTCGACTTTTGTAAATTACTTACTGAAAGTGGCTCACAATTCTTGAACAATTTTCGCTAATTTCTGTGAACTTACCAACTAAGCTCCTTTATCATGTATAATAAAGGCGAATCTGCATGGCAAAAGGTGGTTACTACAAAATGGATCATCCTAAGACGTATTATTCTATGGAAGTTACTTATTCTGAGGGAACGTTATTACTAGAAGGTCCTATTTCCGCTGAAGAGTTAGCTTCTTATGATTTTCATGAAGACTTAGTTTCTTTTAGACCTTCAACTGAACAAAAAAAAGCTTTAATTGGAATTGCAAAACTTCCGGAAGGCCGGATCAACGTTGTACGAGATGGAAATACAATTGTTGGTTATGTGACGTTTGTATATCCTGATCCGATGGAAAGATGGTCTGAAGGTAAAATGGAAAATCTTATTGAGCTCGGAGCCATTGAAATTGCTCCAAAGTACCGCGGAGCTCAAGTAGGTAAAAACCTCCTTCGTCTCTCCATGAAGGATGATGCAATGGAAGATTACATTGTCATTACAACTGAGTATTATTGGCATTGGGATCTTAAAGGAAGCGGCCTTGATGTATGGGCTTATCGCAAAGTAATGGAGAAAATGATGAATGCCGGTGGGTTAGAATGGTATGCAACAGACGACCCTGAGATCAGCTCTCACCCAGCAAATTGCTTGATGGCTAGAATCGGTAAACGCATTGATACTGATTCGATTCAACAATTCGATCAACTTAGATTCCAAAATCGCTTTATGTACTAATATCTAGCAATTGACTTACTTTCATTTGAAAAAGGAGTGAGTACAGCCATGATTATAGAAGAGATAATGAAAAGAGACGTATTAACTTTGACTGAGAATGCTCCTATCAAAGATGCGATGCTACTATTAGATAAGTATCGTATACGTCATATTCCTATTGTAGAGGGGCCTAATAAGCGAATTGTTGGGATTATTTCGGATCGAGACATTCGAGATGCGAGTCCTTCTATCTTTCATTCAACAGAGCATTTAGAAGATTTTTTGAAACCGGTATCATCAATTATGCAACGGAATGTGATTACTGCTCATCCGCTTGATTTTGTTGAAGAGGTATCTACCATTTTCTATGAACATAACATTGGATGTTTACCTGTCACAGAAGATGACGAGTTATTAGGCATCATTACAGAGACAGATGTTCTTCATACGTTGGTTGAATTAATGGGTGCTCACCAACCTAGTTCTCATATTGAAGTAAAAGTGCTAAACAAAACAGGAATGCTTGCTAGTATTGCAAATATTTTCAAAGAGCTTCATATTAATATTACAAGTGTCCTTGTTTATCCTTATAAAAATCCTGAATACAAAATCCTTGTTTTTAGAGTCCAAACAATGGACCCAAGACGTATCATTCATGCGATTGAAAAAGAAGGATATGAGGTCATTTGGCCAAAACAACCAGGGATTAACCTATGACACACGAAGCTCTATTTATCTATTCAGACAAACAGCTGACCTATCGTTTTAATGAAAGTCACCCATTTAATCATCAAAGGCTTCAGCTTACTTATGATTTGCTCACAAGCGCTCAAGCTTTATCAAAAGAGCAGATGATTGAACCAAGAATGGCAACCGATGAAGAACTTGAACTTGTACATGATCCGGCATTTATTGATGCGGTTAAGCAAGGTGGAAAAGGTGAGCTTTCTGACGGAATTGCTTCAAACTTTGGATTAAATACCGAGGATACCCCTGTCTTCCCTAATATGCATGAAGCAGCTTCCCTTTTAGTGGGTGGAACCCTCACTGCTGTTGACGCTGTAATGACTGGACAAAGCCAACACGCCCTTCATTTAGGAGGCGGCTTACATCATGGCTTTAAAGGACGTGCCTCGGGATTTTGTATTTATAATGATAGTTCAATAGCAATTGAATACATTAAGCAAAAGTATGGTGCTAAAGTGCTTTATATTGATACCGATGCCCATCACGGTGACGGGGTTCAATGGGCTTTTTATGACGATCCTGATGTTTGTACATTAAGTATTCACGAAACTGGGCGCTACCTCTTCCCTGGTACAGGAAGTGTGGGAGAAAAGGGATCTGGTAAGGGGTATGGTTTTTCTATCAATCTTCCAATTGATGCATTTACAGAAGACGATTCATTTATCCACGTCTATGAAACGGCCTTTAAAGAGGTTGTAGAATTCTTCAAACCAGATGTCATCTTAACGCAAAATGGGGTTGATGCACATCATTATGACCCTTTAACTCATTTATGTTCTTCAATGAAAACATACGAGTTTATCCCTAAGCTAGCGCATGAATTAGCCCATCACTACTGTGAAGGGAAATGGATTGCAGTAGGTGGTGGTGGATATGATATGTGGAGAGTGGTTCCTCGTGCTTGGTCCGTTATTTGGCTTGAGATGACAAATCAACAGCATATACTTGACGATCCCATCCCTACCTCATGGTTAGAAAGATGGCAACCGGAGACAACTGATGAGCTCCCGACTAGTTGGCATGATGATCCATCAATTATTCCTAATATTCCAAGAAAACTTGAGATCACTGAAAAGAATAATAAGACATTAGAGAAAGCTCTTTATCATATTCGAAATGAGAAAAAAAACATAGCTAAAAAAGGATAGCAGATAAAACTGCTATCCTTTAAGTTGTTGTAAGATGGACTTAACAAGGATATGAGATTGCTCACTAGCAATATCAGTGAATTCAGTAAAACTCATAGAAGCAGCTCCATTTGCTTTATCTGAAATTGAACGAATAATGACAAACGGAATTTTATTCATTGTTGCCACTTGTGCAACCGAAGCACCTTCCATTTCCACACAAGCTCCATTAAAGGTTTTTCTTAATTCTGCTACTTGTTCTGCGTCAGCAATAAATTGATCTCCACTTAAAACTCTTCCCGTTATGACTGTTCTATCCACTAGACCTTCTGCTGCTTTTTCAGCATATGTTAACAGAGCTTCTGAAGCCCTAAAGTCTGAATCGCCCTCAAACATCGGAATCTCACCCCGTTTAAAGCCCAATGGACTAGCATCTAAATCATGTTGCATCGCACTTGTAGAGATGACAAGGTCTCCTACATCCAATCGTTCATCTAGAGCACCTGCAACTCCTGTAAATAAGATATGAGTGATACCAAAACGATCGATTAACACTTGAGTAGTTAATGCTGCGTTAACTTTTCCGACCCCTGATTTACATAAAACAATGTCTCTCCCGAGCATTTTACCTTTATAAAAACGAACAGATGCATAGTCAATTGTTTCTTCGACTTCCATCTCTGTAAGCATTCGTTCAATTTCTTCATTCATTGCACCTATAACTGCGACTTTCAAAGAAATCACCTCTCTAACAAAAATAAGGACCCGAGAAAAATTCTCGGGCTAAAATGTATCCTCGTCTGAATATGTAGGGTCAGAGATAACAATGACCACTCGACGGTTTAACTGAAGATTTTCAACAGTTGTATTAGGCACTACAGGACGAGTATCACCGTACCCGGTAGCTACAAAACGTTGAGGGTCAAGGTCATTCGTTTCAACTAGATAACGGATGACACTGCTTGCTCTCGCACCAGATAACTCCCAGTTAGAGGGATAACGAAAATTTGAAATGGGTCTACTATCTGTATGTCCTTCTACTTTAACCATATTCGGAATAGCGCTTAACAACGTACCTACTTTTCCAAGAAACGGTTCTGCTGAGTCAATTAAGTCTGCCTCTGCTGTTTCAAATAATGTGCGCTCTTGTAAAACAAGAACTACCCCTCGATCATCGCGAGTAGCAGAAATAAGTTCATTCATTTCATTTTCTTCAAGAAACTCTTGAACTTCTTCTAATAATTCATCCATATCAAGTTCATTAGGATTCGAATTCTCCTCACTAAATCCACCATCTTCGTAAGGGTTAGGAAACTCTTCGCCAATTTCTTCAGAAGGGTTTTCAAATTCAATAGCTGATGGAAAAAACTCAAAAACTTGTCGTTGTTGAAAAGACTCTGAGATTGCACGGAATTTCTGAGCATCTACCACTGACATTGAAAAAAGTAAGATAAAGAATACAAGAATAAGCGTCATCATATCAGAGAACGTTACCATCCATTTCGGGGCACCCTTCTCTTGTTGGCGTCGCCTACGCTTCATCGTCTTCATCCTCCGCTTCTTCAGCCTTTGGTTTCTCACGCATAAAGGCGCTTAACTTTTCTTCAAGAATTTTAGGGTTTTGACCAGATTGCACTCCAATAACACCTTCTATAATAACCTGCTTCACAAAAACCTCTTCATCTGTTTTATTAGCAAGCTTTGTTGCCATTGGTAGAAAAATAAGGTTAGCAAGGACCGTTCCATACAAGGTAGTAAGAAGTGCTACGGCCATGTTAGGACCTAATGTCGTAGGATCATTAAGGTTTTGTAGCATAAGTACTAAACCTATTAATGTACCAATCATTCCCCAAGCTGGGGCATATTCTCCCGCTTTTTCAATAATTGCACGCCCCTTACGATGACGCTCTTCCATTGCTACAACTTCTGCCATCATAATATCTTTAATAATATCCGGCTCAATCCCATCGACTGCAAGTAAAACTCCTTTTTTAATAAAAGGATCCTTCACGTCTTCTAAGCCCACTTCAAGAGCTAACAAACCTTCTCTCCGTGCTTTACCGGATAATTCTACAAAGGTGTCAATTAAGCCTTCAAGGTCATGGTCGACTGTTTGGACAGACTCCTTCAACACTTTAGGTACTGTTTTTAAATCAGCAATAGAAAAGGTAATAGTAAGAGCAGCAATTAGACCTCCAAGTACAATTAAAATGGAAGCAACTTGAATAAAGAAAATAAGTCCTGAAGGTCCTGAATTCGAGAATACTGCCAATAAGAGGACCGTTATTCCAAGGAATACTCCTATTGGTGTCAAGATATCAAATTTTTTCATGTTCCTCTCCCTGCTCAGTCATTTCAATTAATTATGACTTTGTTGAATCTCTAAATTCAATGCGGTGTGGCAGGACGACGATATGATTATCTACTTCTTCTTTGTTCATATATTTTGTAAGCAAGCGCATGGAAACAGCACCAATATCATACATAGGCTGAACGACTGTTGATAAAGTAGGACGAACCATGGTTGCTAGTCGCGTGTTATCAAACCCAAGAATTTCAAAGTCATTAGGAATGTTATACCCTTGATCTTGAGCACCGTGGATCACACCTAATGCCATTTCATCAGTCGAAGCAAAGATCGCTGTAGGCTTTTGATCTAATTCTAAAAGAGAATCCATCGCTTCAATTCCAGAATCATATGTGTAATCACCAATGACGATTAAATCTTCATTGAAAGGTAATTTCGCATCTTCAATCGCCGCACGATAACCAGCAAACTTTTGATAGCCATTAACCGGATCATCTAACGTTCCGGATACCATACCGATTTGCTCATGACCTTGTTCAATTAAGTGAGTTATCGCATCATAAACTGCTTGCTTGTAGTCAATATTAACAGAAGGTATTTCAAGGTTTGTATCAAGTGTCGCAGCTAAAACGACAGGTACAGGTGAGCGCTTGAATTGTTCAGCATGCTCCTCTGTAATCTGACCACCCATGAAGACAATTCCATCAACTTGCTTTTCAAGAAGCGTATTAATAAGGTGAATTTCCTTGTCCTTATTTTGATCTGAGTTACACAAAATGATGTTGTATTTATACATGGTTGCGATGTCTTCGATCCCTCGAGCAAGCTCAGCAAAGAAAATACTTGAAATGTCAGGAATAATAACCCCTACCGTTGTTGTTTTCTTACTTGCTAAACCACGCGCAACAGCATTTGGACGATATCCAAGACGTTCAATTGCTTCTAATACTTTCTTTCTTGTTGCTGGCTTAACATTTGGGTTGCCATTGACGACACGGGATACGGTCGCCATCGAAACGCCTGCCTCTCTTGCTACATCATAAATCGTCGTATTCACTGTAATCCTCCTCTATCATATTAACGCATTATTCACGTATTCAATGTATTGCTATCATACGATACTATGATGAGGTCCGCAATGTCTTTACTCTACTTATATCGACACTCAGGGAAAATATTTGACAGCTTTGTGTAAGAATCCACGATTTTTTCATATCGTATCAACTTTGCAGCATAGTCACCGTATGAACGTACCTTTTATATAGGATGTACCTTTTTATCTAAATTAAAAGCCGTCCCTTATATTTGTTATAAGGGACGGCTTAATTATTCTGCTATTTATCCTTTATATAACCCGGAAGCTTTCAACTCATCAATGAATTCATTGAATTGAGGAATATCCATTTGTTGTGCAGAATCAGATAAAGCCACCGCAGGGTCCGGATGAACTTCTGCCATTACTGCATCTGCTCCAATTGCAAAGGCAGCTTTAGCTGTCGGAAGAAGTAAATCACGACGGCCTGTTGAGTGAGTCACATCTACTAATACAGGAAGATGTGTTTCTTGTTTTAAAATAGGTACAGCTGAGATATCTAATGTGTTACGAGTTGCTTTTTCGTATGTACGAATTCCACGCTCACATAACATAATTTGTCCATTACCTTTTGACACAACATACTCTGCAGCATGGATGAACTCAGAGATTGTAGCTGATAATCCTCGTTTAAGTAATACAGGTTTATTCACCGAACCTGCTGCTTTTAATAGTTCAAAGTTTTGCATATTACGTGCGCCAATTTGAATAACATCGACATATTCTACTGCTGTTTCAATATCTTGCGGGCTAACAATTTCACTAATAACAGCCATATCAAGCTCATCTGCTACTTGCTTTAAAATCTTCAACCCTTCAAGACCAAGACCTTGGAAATCATATGGAGATGTTCTTGGTTTAAATGCTCCACCTCGTAATAATTTCAAGCCTCTTTCTTTCATTGCCTTTGCAACAGAAAGAACTTGCTCATAACTCTCTACTGCACATGGTCCCATAATGAGACGTTGTGTTCCATCTCCAACTTTTTCACCTTTTAAATCAACAATTGTATTTTCTGGGTGCTTTTTACGGGATACGAGTAAAGCTTTACTATTATCATCTTCTTGTAGCTCAAGGCTAGCTTTGAAGATTTGTTTGAATAAATGTTGTAAAGTAGATGTTTCGAATGGTCCCTCGTTATGTGTCGCAATATGATCTAGCATACTACGCTCACGTACTGGGTCAAAACGATTAACCCCTTGCTTCCCTTTTACTTTTCCAATCTCTTGTACGACTCTTGCACGCTCATTAATTAATTCAAGAAGCTTCAGATTCACCTCGTCTAATTCTGATCTCAACGTATCTAATTGTTCGTTACTCATATTACTCTCCACTCCTCTTCTCTTTGGCTTCTTTCTTGATTAGGATTCATTATAAAACAAAATTAACTGAATGTCACGAATTTTTTCTTTACTAATTAGACGCTTTTAAGCACTAAAGTAATTTGTTTTTAAATAATTGTCCCCCATCTTACTATACATCGACCCATTTATGCAAAACATTCTATAAATTCTTCAATCGAGATACCATTGCCATCTAATGAGAAAGAGCCAGCAAACACACTTAGTGTGTTTGCTGGCTCTCCATCAATAAAGAAGATTAAGTTGTGCGTTGAGCTTCCTTCTCTTCTTCTAATTTATTTTGAATATCATCTACTTCACTCTTAACATTTTCAGCAATTTCTTCACCTGATGCTTGAAGATCGCCAGATAGGTCCTCAGCTAGCTCTTGAGCAGATTGTTTTACCTCTTCAGCTTCACTACGAGCACTATTTGTTACTTCTTTTACCTTTTCAGTAACTTGCGCTGATTGATCTGATACTACCTTAGCAATATTGTTTGATTTTTCTTTTGCATAGTTAGCCCATTCGTTTCCTTTTTCGTAAGCTGTCGACGTGAATTGATTTGTCTTTTCACGAGCAACAAGAGCTTGTTCATTTAACTCATCACGTAATTCTTTTCCTGACTTAGGAGCTAACAATAAAGCTGTTGATGCTCCGACAATTCCTCCGACAAGTGACCCAATTAGAAAATCTTTTGTGTTCATTTCTCCCACTTAAATCTCCTCCTTATGTAATGTAGATGTTTGTTCTTGTCTTGCCTTACGAGCTTTGAATTTCGTATAAAAGTCAATTGCAACGTTTCCCCACTGTACAGCTTGAGCAATCTGTTCAGATTGTTTAACTGCCTGATTTGATACTACTCCGGAAACGTGACGAATTGAACGATTAACCTGTTGAACAGAGTCTCCTAATTCCTTCACTGATGCAAAAACAGTATTAAGAGATTCCGTTTTTTGCTGAACATCATCAGCCAAACGATTCGTTTTGCTTAGAAGCAACTCAGTTTCATGAGTTATTCCATTCACTTGCTTTTCAAGACCTGCCATTGTATTAGCAACATGATCAAGCGTTCGATTAGCAGACTTAAGTGTTAAAACAAGATAGCCAACTAATACGGCAAAAGCAATAGCTACGATAATAGCACTAATATAAAGTAAACTTTCCATGTGTTTGCTTCCACCTCCTTAAACTTCAGTTACCCTTATTCTCACCAGATAAAACAATCTATAAAAGACTTATTCGATAAAATTCACGAAATTCCTTCTATAATTCTTGTCTTACTATTAAGTTTTCTTATTTTCGTATACAATAAAAGGGTAGATAAAGGAGGCAAAACTTATGAGAGACCCGAGGATTACGACGTTAGCAAAAAATTTAATTCAATACTCCGTCAACTTACAAAAAGGTGAAAAAGTCCTTATTGAAAATTTCGGCTTACAAAGAGAATTAGTAACTGCTCTCGTGAAAGAAGCCTATAATGTTGGGGCCTTACCATTTGTTCTACTAAAAGACCATCAGGTAGATCGTTCATTGTTACTTGAAGCTAGAGAGGAACAACTCGACATGATGGCTGCATTTGAAGCTCAAGTGATGGGAGAAATGGATGCTTATATCGGTCTTCGTGCTGGTGATAATATATCTGAACTTTCTGATGTTCCAAGTGAGAAAATGGCGCTTCACGGAAAGACAGTGGGGACAAAAGTCCACCGTGAAATTAGAGTTCCTAAAACACGCTGGGTTGTCCTTCGTTACCCAAGTTCTTCTATGGCTCAATTGGCTAATACAAGTACTGAAGCATTTGAAGACTTCTATTTTAATGTTTGTAACTTGGACTACAGCAAGATGGATAAAGCGATGGACTCGCTTGTTGAGTTATTAGATAAGACGGATCGTGTACATATTAAAGGAGAAGGAACTGATTTAACCTTTTCTGTAAAAGACATTCCTTCCATTAAATGTGCTGGCCATATGAATATCCCTGACGGAGAAGTTTATACAGCTCCTATTCGTGATTCAATAAACGGTACATTGAGCTATAACACACCATCACCATATCAAGGTTTTACTTTTGAGTCGATCACCTTCACCTTTGAAAATGGAAAGATTATAAAGGCTGAAGCAAACGATACAGATCGTATTAATCGCATTTTAGATACCGATGAAGGCGCACGATACATTGGCGAGTTTGCAATCGGTGTAAATCCTTATATTCAACACCCTATGAAGGATATCCTCTTCGATGAGAAGATTGATGGCAGCTTCCACTTTACTCCAGGACAGTGCTATGAGGAAGCTTCAAATGGGAATAACTCTTCTATCCACTGGGACATTGTAAATATCCAGCGACCGGAATATGGTGGTGGAGAGATTTATTTTGACGATGTTCTTATTCGTAAAGACGGACGTTTTGTCATAAAAGAACTAGAAGCTCTAAATCCGGAAAACTTAAAATAATGAAAAAGAAGCTGCAGATATGCAGCTTCTTTTTCATTAAGGCTTTAAAATAACTTTAATGTTACCATCTTCTTTTTAAAAAAATTTCATACGCTTTAGGAGCCTCTGATAAGGACACTCTGTGTGTAATAATATCAGTCGGATCAAAATCTTGGTAGAGTGTATATTATGTACGCTTTTTAATTACACCTTATGAACCGGTAACGTTTAATATTTGTTATTCGTGGAAATGTTCTTAGAAAAGAACATAAAGGTGGTATAAGAGATGATTGAAACCGATATTTACTTAAAATCAACATATGAGGAATCAAGAGAATCTTTCCGTTCTCATCTAGATAAAATTAAAGAGAAATGGCCAAATGCCGTGATCACTTCGAAATCTATTGGGAAAGAAGAGAACACGATTGATATGATTTATGCAGAAGCACTCACTACGAATAAACAAGTACTTTTCTTTACAACGGGTGAACATGGAATCGAAGGGTACGCAGGTGCTGGTGTGATTCATTTATTCGTTGAAGAGTATCTCGATCAAATCGACCCACATACTACAGGGATTTGCTTGATTCATGCTCTCAACCCTTGGGGAATGAGACATTTTCGACGAGTAACCGAAAATAATGTGGATTTAAATCGTAATTATATTTATGACAAACAGTCAGTTCCTAAGGATATAAATGAGAATTATTCAAAAGAAAGTGATCTTTTCCTTCCGAATGGGAAAATTAATGATTTACAGCAAGAAAAGAGAAAGCTTTATACACAACTCAGTAAAGCTTTAGTCACTACCGGATATGATGGAATAAAAAAAGCTAAAGGAATGGGGCAATTTGAGTTTGAGAGAGGGGTTTATTTCGGTGGGAGAAGAGAAGAACCCTCTACCACCTTTTTAAAATCTATACAAAAGAAGCTTTTAGCTAACTTCAACCGTGTCATTCACATGGATTGGCATACTGCATTGGGACCCTCTAACGAAATAACAATGGTTATCTCAAATTTAGATCAGCGAGATGAAGACGAATTAAAATCTTACTATCAACTTAAGAATATCCAATTGTTCACTGGTGAAAAAGTGAAGGGAGATTCTACACACTATTTCCATAAGGTTAAAACGGAAGAATTTCCTGATACGGAACTCTTCTCTGCACTCTTTGAATTTGGCACTTTTGGAACCGGAAAGAAAGCTGAATTTCGAGAGTTTCAAACGATTGTATTAGAAAATCACTTATATTGGGAAGGAGCAAGTAACGAAGAGGATCGCGAGTGGATCTTAAATGAATTTAAAGAAATGTTCTATCCTGATAACCCGCATTGGAGAGAATCTGTTATCACAGAAGCTAGATTAGGAATCGAAGCGATCCTTTCTACCGAAAAAATACTTCATAAATAATTTAATAACCAATAAAGAAAACCCCTTATCTAGTAATCAGAATGCTTTCTGCTTACGATAAGGGGTTTTTCATTAGAATATCTTTACTGCTCAGTTAATGTTTCTTCATAAGCTTTCTGGAACTTTTGGATGTCGCCTGCACCCATAAATAATAATGTACTGTTCCCGTGCTCTTTAAGACGAGCAACATCTTCTTCGGTGATTAACTGTGCATCTGGAATTAGATCGAGAAGATCTTGAATGGTTAATGACCCAGCTTGCTCACGTGCAGATCCAAAGATATCGCATAAATAAACATGATCTGCCAGCTTTAAAGCTTCTGCAAATTCATGTAGGAATGTTTTTGTACGTGTAAAAGTGTGGGGTTGGAAAATCGCGACTATCTCTCGCTCTGCATATTTTTTCTTTGCAGAATCGACAGTTGCTGCAATTTCAGTTGGGTGATGAGCATAGTCATCAATCAAAATTTGACCTCCCATTTCCTTCTCAGTGAAACGTCTTTTTACACCTTGGAACGTCTTTAAATGTTCTTCAAGAACTTCAGCAGGGACACTTTCATAATGACAAAGAGCAATAACAGCTAAAGCATTTAGTACATTATGGTTCCCGTATCCAGGAATTGTAAATGTCCCGTATAAGTTATTACGAACATATACATCAAAAGTTGTTCCTTCACTTGTCACTTCAACATTTCTAGCTTGGAAATCATTTTGTTCACTAAAGCCATAAAATACGACAGGAACATTGGCATGAATTCCTTGTAAGTGTTGATCATCCCCACAGGCTACAATCGCTTTTTTCACTTGCATAGCCATCTCACTAAAAGCTTGGAAGACATCCTCTACATCTTTGAAGTAGTCTGGGTGATCAAAGTCAATATTAGTCATAATACAGTAATCTGGTTTGTAGTTTAAGAAATGACGACGGTATTCACATGCTTCAAACACAAAATACTTTGAGTCTTGCTCACCTTTTCCTGAACCATCTCCAATTAAGTAGGATGTAGGATAAGCTGAACCTAAGACATGTGATAGCAAGCCAGTCGTAGATGTTTTTCCATGACAGCCCGTAACAGCAATACTAGTAAATTGTTGAATGAAGTCACCCAAAAAGTGTGGGTATTGTTGAACTGGTACGTTAAGTTCATTCGCACGTGCAACCTCTTCATGATCCTCTCCATAAGCTGCCGATACGATGACTTGTTGACCCTCTTCAATATTTTCTTGATTAAACGCTAGCAATGGTATTCCTTTTTGTTCTAAAGGTCTTTGTGTAAAGAATTGCTTCTCAACATCTGAACCTTGTACATCCTTGTTCATGTCATGTAAAATTTGTGCTAATGCACTCATTCCTGACCCTTTAATTCCAATAAAATGATATTTAGTCATAGTTGGACCTCCAAATTCCTCATGGTTTCAAACGCGTCCAATTCATGTGTAGGTTATGAGATATGTAAATCAAGACCGTTTATAAAATAAGCTCTTTTCGATTCACTTTAATGATTATAGCAGAAATATCAACAATCACCAATTCGACTTGTTCCATGGCACTTTATACTCATTCATATTCATTCACACTTATTACTCAGGCTTCACCTAAAAAAAGATGACCCACTGCAATTAGCGGGTCACCTAACCGTTAATCGACAAGTTCTAATCTCGGATTGTTACGAAACCGTCTACCCGCTTTCGCTTCATGTTCTCCATTTAATAAGACATTGTCTCCTGTGAATCCGATGTGTATCTTAAGCAAGCTTCCACCTACTCCGTAAATATCAATCGGAACTCCTTGCTCTTCGTATGACTCAATCCGTTTTGCATTAAAGCCACCTGTAGCAACAATTTTCACATGGTTAAATCCTTCTCTATCAAGAGCTTCCCGTAATGCAAACAACAGAACGGGATTCGCACCACGTGGATCAAACGCTCCCATCACTTCAGGATTTCTACAGAAATATTGATCAACCATAGTTCTAGAAGTATCGACTCTTACTCCTTTTAACTCGTCACCAAATGCTCGTGCTACTTTTAGGGAATCTATTATCACATCATTATTATAATCAACTAAAGCCATTAATTCATCTTCAGGAAATTCTGCTTGGTATGCTTTTGTCGCTTCCACCACATCACCACTGAATAATTGAATTAACGCATGAGGCATTGTTCCCATTCCCTTTTTGCCCCACCATTCATTCATCGCATGTGTCGCCTGGGCTTTAGAACCGCCAATATAAGCTGCATAACCGTCACCAGATTGTTGAGTAAAATGATCATCACGATCACCCATAAAAATAACAGGTTTTTGAACTCCTGATTTTCTAGCCGCTTTTACCACATTATATACATTTGTAGCCACAGATGTTCTTCTAGCAAAAATCCCATCAATAATTCCCTCGAGGAAACCAAAGTTTTGATAAGGTCCAGTAATGGTCAAAACGGTTTCGAATGGCTTAATTTTATCCCCATCTTTTAGAGAATGGATCACTAGTTCATCTGCATTTTTAGCAAATGTTTTGATTAAAGCAATCACTTCATCTGTTCCACATAGTATAGCATGCTCTTTTTGAAAAAATTGCATTGTAATAACATTGTCAGCATGATATTTTTGAATAATCTCGCGCGTTTTCAAAAAATAAACAGCTGAAAACCAACCTTCATGAATTCGTTCATCAAACTTGAACGTTTGATTTGTTAATCGTTTGATCTTGCCCTGCATTTTCAATTCAATTTCTTTCATAGCCCCTTATACTCCTTGTACCCATCCTAATAGTTCTAAACTAAACACTTTTTCTCTTTATCTAGTACTTAAACTCTTACTTATCATATATAACCTTCACACTGAATACAAGGCAAAGCTGGTGATACACGTTACCTACTTGGGTACAATAACTCTTCAAGTTCTAGTTCATCTACTAAAATATGACGAGGCTTGCTTCCCATCGCTTCACTAATAACACCCATACCTTCCATCATGTCAATTAATCTAGCAGCTCGGTTATAACCTACTCTGAAACGTCGCTGTAAGCTAGAAGCAGATGCCCCTCCTTGTTGAATCACAAAGTAACACGCCTCTTCAAATAAGTCATCATCTTGATCGTTGCTGCTTTGCATTTTTTGTAACTGTTCAGGAGCAAATAGGTATTCTGGTTCTCTTTGCTTTTTAACAAAAGCTAACACATCTTCAATCTCTTCGTCCGAAACAAATGTCCCTTGAACTCGTACGGGCTTAGGAGCTCCATTTTCATGGAAAAGCATATCTCCTTTTCCTAGCAATCTCTCAGCCCCGCTCATATCAAGTATTGTTCTAGAATCAGTTTGAGATGATACAGAAAAAGCAACTCTAGTTGGGATATTGGCTTTAATTAATCCCGTAATGACATCTACAGATGGTCGTTGAGTAGCAAGTAGCAAGTGAATGCCACATGCTCTAGCCTTCTGAGCAATCCTACAAATGGAATCTTCTACATCTTGGGGAGAAACCATCATCAGGTCAGCCAATTCATCGATAACAACTAACATGTAAGGAAGTGCTGGTTTATCTTTTGATTCAGAGTACAATTCATTGTATCGACTAACATCTCTTACACCTTGTTGGCTAAATAGCTCATATCGTCTCTCCATTTCTCCAACGACCCATTTTAGGGCTGCAGTCGCTTGCTTGGCATCTGTGATTACAGGTGTCACAAGATGAGGTAAGCGATTATACGGTGCTAATTCAACCATTTTAGGATCAATTAATAGTAACTTCACTTCATCAGGATTTGCTTTATACAGTAAACTAATCAGCACGGAGTTAATACACACACTCTTACCAGAACCCGTAGCACCTGCCACAAGACCATGAGGCATTTTCCTTAAATCTGTAACGATTGGTTGTCCTGAAATATCAAGCCCTAGTGCAACTGTTAGAGGTGAGTCTGGTTTAATAAAGACATCACGACGTAAGATCTCTCTTAGAAATACAGGTTTTGACACACGGTTAGGCACTTCAATCCCAATTGTGTTTTTACCTGGAATCGGTGCTTCTATACGAATGTCTTTAGCAGCTAATGCTAGCTTCATATCATCTGTTAAACTTGTTACTTTATTTACTTTCACCCCACGAGCAGGCTGAATTTCATACCTTGTCACCGAAGGTCCTTTCGTTACATTTACTACTTTCGCATCAACATTAAAGCTTTGCAACGTCTCCTCAAGAACTTCAGCTTGTTCAGCTAACCACTCGGAATCTTGATCCTCTTGATGTTGTGGATACTTTAAAAGCTGGATACTTGGATGTTGATATCTCTCTTGAACGGTAACTTGCTGGGGTTGAACCTTTTTCGGTTTTCGATCTTGTGGAAGCATCATCACATTAAACGGAATACTTTCCTTTGCTTCCTTTTTTTCACTTGCCTTTTTGATAGGCTGTGGTCTTTCCATTGGCTCATCCTTATTTACTTCTAATTTAGATGGCTCTTCTTCTTGAGTTTGATTTACCTTAGCTCCTAATTCCCCAATTGAAATAGATACTGGAGTAGAAGGTTCTTCCATCACTTCTTGCTTTTCAACTAATGGATCTACTTGTTCTACTTGTTCTACTTGTTCTACTTGTTCTACTTGTTCTACTTGTTCTACTTGTTCTACTTGTTCTACTTGTTCTAC
>NZ_JAWJBA010000002.1:0-707172 GCF_032843265.1 Alkalihalophilus lindianensis | reverse complement strand
AGCATCTTGTTTTAAAAATTGACGAGATATCATGTATCTCTATTTCGCTTGGCTTTTGTTCAGTTTTCAAAGAACTTTTTCGTCCGTCGCTCGTTGGCGACTTAACTAATATACCATCACAGCAACGTTCCGTCAACACCTTTTTTTCAAGTTGTTTGTTTGCGTTGTTGTGGTGTGTCTCAGCGACAAGTAATAATATACCATACACTAAATATTTTATGCAACACTTTTTTAAAGAAAAATAAATAAAGATGAGAATCTCTCACCTTTATTACACAATCTCTTCAATTTGCAATGACTGATCTTTATTGAGTTCAAAAATTTCCCCAGTGTGAAGAAGCTTTATCATAGGATTACTTAGACGCTGATTATCAAAGAATATAATTTCTGCTAGGTCGCCGCATTTCAAACGAACTCTTGCACCGATTGAAAGTTGACTATAGCTTTCGCAAAACGTTTGCATGATTTGATGTTCAAATCTCCCAAAATGATCCTTACACAAATGATTAAGTACATCGTAAGGCGATTGCTTTTTACTATAAATACGTTCAGAGGTCATAGCATGAAAAACATCGGCTACCGCTATAACTTGACTAAAAGAATGTAGCTTTTTTTTGTCACTCCTCAACGGATAGCCACTACGATCAATTCGTTCATGATGTTGGAGGACAGATAATAAGATAGCATTAGAAACTCCTGTTACTTCTTTTAACATGTTATAAGAATGCACAGGATGTTTTTTGATCTCACTAAATTCAAATTTACTTAATGGACCCTTTTTCATCAAAAGCTTACTAGGGATCTTAGACATCCCTGCATCACATAGCGCTCCAGCTATACCAACCTGTAACCAATCACGCTTTGAATAATGAAGTTTCTTGGCTATAAATGACGCTAAGCATCCCACCGAAACAGAATGATGATAAATGTATTCCTCAACTTTGCTTAGGTGATGGATGGTTAACAGCTCTTTGGGATGGTCTAGTACATATTCAAATAGTGGTGTTAAGGACTTTCTAACACATATCATTTCTATCTTTTTGCCTGACTGCCACTCTATATAGAGCTTTCGATATTGTTTAACTGCTTCATTATAGATCTCTATAAACTTCTTTTCTTTTTTGATTTCTCCTTTTATTTCTTTATTTGACTCGTATATTATTCCTTGTGGCTTAAATATTACTCCATTAGCAAGGGTGGATTCAACTTCCACTATTGGTACTAAGAAAGATTGGATAGCTGATATATGATTAGAACTTAAGACCGTGTTCTCTTTTACAATCGGGGTATCTGTATGTCCCATTATCGGAACTGATAGAATGCATCCTTCAATTAGCTGATTAGGAGTAATTTTCATACCTACCCTCCCTATATTGATTAATTAGAACTAGTTCTTTATACCTTTATTATACAATATAAAACAAATAAGGGAACTTTTTATTTTTAAAATGTTAAATACAGTAATTAAACAAGGTCGATTAACACAAAAAACCTCCTAAGACGTTGTTAGTCTTAGGAGGTTCGCTTTATTCCTCGGAATTTGAATCATCTTCAATAGAAACGTCAGTAGCAAGTCCTTGACCTTCTTCTGTAGATTCTACACCTTCTTCTGATTCCATATCTTCCATTTCTTCTACTTCTTCATCTTCAATATCTACTCTAGCTACAGTTGCTACTTCTTCCCCTTCATTTACTCGGATTAAAGTAACACCTTGTGTATTACGCCCAGTTGTTGAGATCCCTTCAACATGCATACGAATAATGATACCACTTGCTGTGATGATCATGATATCGTGATCGTCGGATACAATCTTCAAGGAAACAAGCAAACCGTTTTTTTCGGTAATATTACATGTCTTGATTCCTTTACCGCCACGATTTTGTACACGGTACTCTTCAATTGGAGTTCGTTTTCCATATCCATTTTCAGTTACAATCAGTACTTGGTGTCCTTCTTCTAAAATATCCATCCCAACTACATGATCATCGTTTGTTAGGGAAATCCCTTTCACACCGCCAGCTGTACGTCCCATTAATCGAACATCATCTTCCTGGAACCTAATCGCCATACCATTTTTTGTACCAATAATAATCTCTCGGCTTCCATCTGTTAAACGAACACCATGTAATTCATCTTCACCGCGTAAAGTGATTGCAAACAAACCACCACGGCGTATGTTAGCAAATGATGAAAGCTGTGTACGCTTAGCAATTCCGTGTTTAGTTAGGAAGAAGAGATACGAATTTTCATCAAACTCTTCAATTGGGATAACAGTACTTATCGTTTCATCTTGCTCAATTTGCAAGAGATTAATAATTGGAATCCCTTTAGCTGTACGCCCAAGTTCAGGAATTTCATATCCTTTTAAGCGATACACCTTCCCTTTATTCGTAAAGAAGAGAATCGTATGATGTGAGTTTGTTGTAAATAGATGTTGCATAAAGTCATCATCATTCGTACCCATTCCTTGAATCCCTTTTCCACCACGTCTTTGACTACGGTATGTAGAAATTGGCATACGCTTGATATAGCCATGGTGTGTAAGGGTGATGACCACATTTTGACGAGGAATCAAATCTTCATCTTCAAGGTGATCTTCGTTCATCGAGATAATCGTACGACGTTGATCATTAAATTTCTCTTTTACTTCATGTAATTCCTCACGAATAATCTCTAATACTCTCTCTTCATTAGCAAGAATGGCTTTTAGCTCAGCAATTTTAGCGATTAATTCGTTGTATTCATTCTCAATCTTATCTCGCTCTAATCCTGTTAGACGTTGTAAACGCATATCGAGAATAGCCTGAGCCTGTTCATAGCTTAATTCAAATTGTTCCATTAAACCATTACGAGCAATTTCTGTTGTTTGAGAGCTACGAATTAACTTAATTACTTCATCTAGATGATCAAGCGCAATACGTAAACCTTCTAAGATATGAGCACGAGCTTCTGCTTTTCTTAATTCAAAGGCTGTACGTCTGCGAATCACTACTACTTGATGAGCGAGGTAGTGTTCAAGACATTCCTTTAGCGTCAATACTTTCGGTTGTCCATCTACTAGCGCAAGTAAATTAATACCAAAGCTTGTTTGAAGAGCTGTTTGTTTATATAAATTGTTAAGCAAGACATTTGCATTTGCACCTCGTCGTAACTCGATAACGATACGCATACCGTTACGGTCAGACTCATCTCGCAAGTCAGTAATACCTTCAATTTTCTTCTCGCGAACGAGCTCCGCAATTTTCTCAATTAACTTCGCTTTGTTCACTTGATAAGGTAGTTCAGAAACAAGGATTCTTTGTTTGCCTTTATAATCCTCGATCTCTGTTTGAGCACGTAATGTAATCGAACCTCTACCAGTTTGATACGCTTTTCGAATACCAGAACGTCCTAGAATTTCTGCTCCTGTTGGGAAATCAGGACCCGGTATATATTCCATTAATTCTGGAATACTGATGTCAGGGTTCTTTGATAACGCAAGAACACCATCAATGACTTCTCCTAATTGGTGAGGTGGAATATTTGTAGCCATCCCTACCGCAATTCCAGACGCACCGTTTACAAGTAAGTTTGGAAACCTCGCTGGTAAAACGATTGGTTCACGCTCTGAACCATCATAGTTATCTTGATAGTCAATTGTGTCTTTATTAATATCACGAATAATTTCCATCGAGATTTTAGACATTTTCGCTTCTGTATAACGCATCGCAGCTGCTGCATCTCCATCAACTGACCCAAAGTTTCCATGTCCATCAATAAGCATATAACGGTAACTGAAATCTTGCGCCATACGTACCATTGTTTCGTATACAGCAGAGTCACCATGAGGGTGATACTTACCAATAACTTCGCCGACAATACGTGCTGATTTCTTATAGGCTTTATCTGATGTCATACCTAGCTCATTCATCGCAAATAAAATACGACGATGTACAGGCTTTAGGCCATCACGTGCATCTGGTAGGGCACGACTGACGATGACACTCATTGCATAATCCATAAACGATGTTTTCATTTCTTGGCTTATATTTATCTCTTTTACTCTTGATTGGTCTTGTTCAGCCATCTATTTACAAACCTCCATCTATCCGCCTAAATATCCAGATTCTTCACATAGTGTGCGTTCTCTTGAATAAAGTCGCGTCTTGGTTCCACACGATCACCCATTAAAATCTCAAAGATCTCATCTGCCTTCATAGCATCCTCTAAAGTAACTTGCAGCACAGTTCGAGACCCCGGATCCATTGTCGTTTCCCAAAGTTGAGTAGGGTTCATTTCCCCAAGACCCTTATACCGTTGAATACCCACTTTACTTCGCTCAGTATATTGAGACATGATTACATCTAACTCTTTGTCGTTATACGCATATTGTAAGTCGCGACCTTGAGTCACTTTATATAATGGTGGTTGTGCGATATAGATATATCCTTTTTCAATTAAAGGACGCATGTAACGATAGAAGAACGTAAGAATTAACGTTCTGATATGCGCACCATCTACATCGGCATCCGTCATAATAATAATTTTGTGGTAACGGGCTTTTTCAATATTAAAATCATCGCCAATACCAGTACCTAGTGCTGTAATGATTGCACGAATCTCGTTATTTGCAAGAATTTTATCAAGTCTTGCTTTTTCAACATTAATAATTTTACCACGAAGAGGCAGAATGGCTTGGAAGTGACGATCACGCCCTTGCTTTGCTGAACCACCGGCAGAGTCACCCTCAACGATATAAATTTCACTAATTGTTGCATCCTTCGACGAACAATCCGCTAATTTACCAGGCAAGGAGCTGACTTCAAGTGCACTTTTACGCCTCGTCAGTTCGCGTGCTTTTTTAGCAGCTTCACGAGCTCTAGATGCCATTAACCCTTTCTCAACAATTTTCTTACCCACTTGCGGATGTTCAATCATGAAACGAGAAAAAGCTTCTGTAAATAATGAATCGGTAATTGTACGAGCTTCACTGTTACCAAGCTTCGTTTTTGTTTGTCCTTCAAACTGCGGATCAGGAATTTTAACAGAAATAATCGCTGTTAATCCTTCACGCACATCTTCCCCAGTTAAATTCGGATCATTTTCTTTAAAAAGACTATTCTTTCTTGCATAGTCATTAATAACACGTGTTAGTCCGGTCTTAAACCCAGACTCATGCGTACCACCTTCATGAGTACTAATGTTATTAGCAAACGAATAGATATTACTCACATAGCCCTCATTGTACTGAACGGCTACTTCTACCGTTAAACCTTCTTTTTCAGCTTCAATGTGGATCGGTTCATCATGAAGGACTTCTTTCGAACGGTTTAAATGCTCAACGAACGAAGCGATACCACCCTCATAGTAATAAGTAGCTGTTTTCTCTTCACCACGTTTATCGGTAATAATGATTGTTAGCCCTTTATTTAAAAACGCAAGCTCACGTAAGCGAGTTGCAAGTATGTCAAATTCATACTCTGTCGTTTCTGTAAAAATTTCAGTATCAGGTTTAAAGCGGATAATCGTACCACGTTTATCAGTTTCGCCAATGATAGATAAATCAGCAGCCGGAACCCCGCGATTGTATTCTTGATAGTACACTTGATTTTCTCTGTGTACTTCTACTTCAAGTTTTGTCGATAGAGCATTTACTACAGATGCACCAACGCCGTGAAGACCACCCGAAACTTTATATCCACCGCCGCCAAACTTACCGCCGGCGTGTAAAACTGTCATAATGACTTCAACAGCTGGACGTCCCATTTTTTCATGAATTCCAACAGGAATCCCACGTCCATTATCTTCAACAGAAATACTATTATCCTCTTCAATCGTTACTTTAATCGTATCACAATGTCCTGCCATTGCTTCATCGATACTATTATCAACGATCTCCCAAACTAAGTGATGAAGTCCACGCCCACTAGTAGATCCTATGTACATTCCAGGACGTTTCCTAACTGCTTCTAACCCTTCAAGCACTTGTATCTGACTTTCATCATACGATTGATGTTCAGAATGTTGTTCATTCGTCACTTTATTCACCTTCATTCTCAAAGTTCTTCATGCATATACTTCTAAAAAAGACTACTCTACGTCTTCCTCAATACTAGTTTGAATCTCAAGATCTGATACTACTTGAGCTCTTTTGTTTAATGTCAGCGAGGATACGGGGGAAAAATATACAACATCATCTGTAATCACAATTGATTTTGTAAAGTCTTGTGAGATGACTGTACATTTTTTTCGCTCCTTTTCAGTTTTAAGATAAGCCTTTGTCACAACTGACATATCTTGTACGTCACGATCTAGTATGGCAATAATTTCTTTTGAGCGAATGATGACATCTCCACCTAAATGAATAAACATAGCACACCGCCTTATGCGTCGTTTGAAATTGTTCCTTGTTCGACTCTAAAGATTGCTGCACCGTTTAGCGCTTCATGATGAACCCCGCTAATAGAGGTTGTCGTCACAAAGGTTTGAACACGCTGACCAATAGAGTGTAATAAATGAGATTGTCTATAATCATCTAACTCAGAGAGGACATCATCCAATAAAAGAATCGGATATTCGCCTATTTCAGCATGAATCAATTCGATTTCAGCCAACTTAACTGCCAATGCAGTCGTTCTTTGTTGTCCTTGAGAGCCATAGGTTTGGACATCGCGATCATTCACTAGAAAACCAAGATCATCTCTTTGAGGTCCAAATAATGTAACCCCTCGAGCAATCTCACGTTTCTTCTTCTCTTCATATGTTTTCATGAATACTTCTTTCATTTTCGGCAAGTCCATCTCTTCTAATACATCACATGATGGTTTGTATTCAATTTTAAGTTGTTCTTTGGCCCTACTAATATCATGGTGAATTTCTTCAGCCCACTTTTGCAGTTGACCTAAAAAGACAAAGCGCCGCTTCGTAATTTGCGTAGCTAACTCAACTAACTGCTCTGTTAAAATATCAAGCATGTCCAACGAACCTTTACCAATTTGTAAATCTTTCAATAAGAAATTACGTTGTTGGAGTACTTTTTGATAGAGACCTAAGTGGTGCAAGTAGATAGGGCTAATTTGACCGAGCTCCATATCGATAAATCTTCTACGCAGTTGCGGACTACCCTTCACTAAGTTCAAATCCTCTGGCGCAAACATGACAACATTAACGGCTCCAACATATTCACTGAGCTTTCGTTTTTCTATTCCGTTTAACTTGACCTTTTTTCCCTTTGTTGAAATTACTAGATCAAGCTCAACTGAACCAGTTTGTCTACTCACTTGCCCTTGAAGTTTGGCAAAGTCATTTGTCCAGCGAATTAATTCCTTGTCTTTTGAGGTCCGGTGGGATTTAGCAAGAGCTAACACATAAATAGCTTCAATTGCATTTGTTTTGCCTTGGGCGTTCTCACCGATAAACACATTCATTCTGTCATCAAAATTGAGCTCAACTCGTTCGTAATTGCGAAACTGGCGAATGTGAAGCGACTTAATAATCATCTACTTAACCCTTAACCATTCACAATTTCAATTATTGTTTCATCAGCTAGCTTCACACGATCTCCTGTGAAGAGCTTTTTCCCACGACGATTTTCTAACTCTCCGTTCACGTACACTTCATATTCACTTAAATACCATTTCGCCATACCACCAGTATCAATTGCCCCTACTTCTTTTAAAAGCTGGCCTAAGGTGATGTACTCTGTTGAAATTGAAAGTTGGTTCATTGGAAATCCTCACTCTTTCTCGCTCAATTGAGCAAAATGTTTATCCACCAAAGTTAAGACAGCAAATCAATGGTGAGATGCTGCCTTCTTTGTTTTCCGTCTTCGATTAGTCTTTACTCTATTGTACTAGAGACAAGCCAGATAGCCAAGACCTACTTCATAAACGCTTGGTGTATTGGGCTAAATTTCACAATTCTAGTACGTACGAACTGGAGAAAAGAGGTGTAAATAATGGTCATGGTCAGTAGGACGAATCACGAAAGGACTCATAGCTCCAGTAAACACAATATTAATTTCTTCACTATCTACAACCTTTAGAGCATCAATGATATTTTTTCCGTTAAAGGAAATACGCATATCTTCTCCTTGCATATTATCACTTTGAATACTTTCTGTTACTTTACCTACCTCAGGTTGAATAGATGTAATTTCAATCAATCCACCTTCAAGCGTTTTTAAATTGATGACATTGTTCTTTCCTTCACGAGAAAGCAACAACGCACGTTCAAGCGTTTGTAAAAAAGGCTTGGATTTTAATGTAAAAGATGTTTTTGACTGGGTTGGAATCATATTTTTAGTAACTGGATACTTTCCTTCTAGCAAACGAGAGAAAAATAATAGGTTTTTTAATTTAAATAAAATTTGATTTTCAGTAACAACTACATCAATTAGCTCGTTTGAATCATCAAGAATCTTACTAAGTTCATTTAGTGATTTACCAGGTATCACTACATTCGAAAATGAAAGTTCTTCATCATTACGTTCGATCGTCGCTTTTCGCATAGCGAGACGATGACTATCTGTAGCAGTACAGATCAATTCTCCAGCTTCTGTCTCCAGGTTTACACCTGTCAACACCGGGCGTGTTTCTTGAGTGGACACTGCGAAGACTGTTTGACGAATCATATTCTTCAACATATCTTGCGGTAGTCGGAAAAGAAGATCTTCTTCTAGCTGAGGAAGACGCGGATACTCTTCCGGATCAAGTCCATTTAAATTAAAAACAGAGGAACCTGAGCGTATCGTTGTAGCAAATTGATCTTGCACAATAACCTCGATTGTATCTCCTGGAAGCTTTTTAACAATCTCGGCAAAGAAACGCGCTTGCAGTACAATGCTTCCTTCTTCTTCGATCGTTACTATTTCCGTTTCAGCATCCTCTTTAGGGATAAACGTTTCAATCGATACATCTGAGTCACTTCCAGTTAACGTTACTCCTTCATGGTCAGCGACTATTTTAATTCCAGTCAAAATAGGAATTGTTGTACGAGAAGATACCGCTTTTGCAACATGCTGAACATCATGAACAAAGCGATCTCGTTGAATAGTAAATTGCATGATTAAATGCCCCTTTAATAATTAATTTTTATTTTTAAAAAGATCGTAATAATAGTAATAGGGAGTGTGGATTTGTGGATAACTACCATTTTAAGTTGAAAGAGAGAGCCTATCAACATGTGGATAGTGTGTTGATAGGCCTGCACTAGTTATTAACAGTGTACACAATTTATTTTTGCCTAAGAGCGAAGTTGCTCCATGATTTCTTGTACTTTTTGCTGGAGTTCTTGATCTGTTGTTAGCATCCTTGAAATTTTCTCGTGTGCATGAATGACGGTGGTGTGATCTCTACCGCCAAACTCACTTCCTATTTTAGGGAGCGATGCGTCTGTCATTTCGCGTGATAGATACATAGCGATTTGTCTAGGATAAGCAACTGATTTTGTCCGTTTCTTTGCCTTAAAGTCTTCTAACTTCACATGGTAGAACTCACCTACCAATTTCTGAATATCGGTAATCGTTAAGATTTTCGGCTTGGAATTCGGAATAATATCTTTTAGAGCTTCAGCTGCCAAGTCGGCGTTCATATCTTGATTAATCAAAGAAGAATAAGCGACTACCCGGATGAGTGCTCCTTCTAACTCTCTAATATTAGTATCAATTTGATTGGCGATATAGAGCATGACTTCATTTGGAATATCTAAGTTTTCAGCCTTTGCTTTCTTTCTCAAGATCGCAATACGCGTTTCTAAGTCAGGCGGTGTAATGTCGGTAATAAGGCCCCACTCAAACCTTGAACGCAAACGATCCTCGAGGGTCGGAATTTCTTTAGGCGGTCGATCACTTGAAATGACTATTTGCTTTGATTCCTCATGTAATGCATTAAATGTATGGAAAAATTCTTCTTGTGTTTGTTCTTTTCCAGCTAAGAACTGAATATCATCAATAAGCAGCACATCTACATTGCGATACTTATTGCGAAAGTTAACCGCTTTGTTATCACGAATGGAATTAATAAATTCATTTGTGAACTTCTCTGATGAAAGATAGACCACTTTTGCATTTGGATTGTGATCCATCACATAATGCCCAATTGCATGCATTAAGTGAGTTTTGCCCAGTCCTACGCCCCCGTAAATAAATAGAGGATTATAAGCTTTAGCAGGTGCTTCGGCCACAGCGAGCGAAGCGGCGTGTGCAAAGCGGTTCCCAGAACCAATAACAAATGTATCAAATGTGTATTTGTCATTTAACATTGTTTTGGTGCCGTTACTATTGCCATTAGTATCTTGTACTGGCTTTTTCTTTTTAGGTGGCTCAATTAAAAAATCATCCTCAAGTTCGTTTTGAGGGATGACAAATCTCGGAATTAAGCGGGCTCCCGTTAATTGTTCTATTGTATCGGAGGTTAGTCCGGCATAATGCTCCTCTAGCCAGTCCCGAGCAAATTCATTTGGTGCTGTAATGGTTATGACATCGTTTTGAATGTCATTGGCTTTAGTTGATTTAAGCCATGTCTCATAACTAGGCTTACTCACTTTTTTCTCCATTTCAGCTAAAGCTCGTTCCCATAAATCATGTATATTCTCCAACCGACGTACCCTCCTTTTTAACCGTTTCTTTAAGTGACTCGTTTTCCATTCACCATAAAAAGCCGCTGTAAAACCTTTGTACAACGTCCGGAAATCAGTGAATAAATATCCATACACACCCCAAATGTGGAGAGTGATATAATATAGTAGGAAAATAACTTTTAAACATTTATAGACATCCTGTGGACAAGGTATTAAACAGTCGCAAAAAACTGTCCACAAGTTTACCCACAGGTTGTGGACAATATTAAGGTGGAATTAGGCTATCCACGAGTGAAAACATATTAATCATAGCAAAAAAACAGTACTCTCGCAACGCTTTCTTGTATTTATCCACATAGCACAGGATCTTGTGTTTTGAACTTGTCCACAACACAAGATATGTGAATAAGGTGTCGATAAAGTTGAGGATAGATCGAAGAATGTCGAAAATAAGTTATCCACATGCTTTTTTGGAGAATGTAGAAGTTTGGTGTACAATAGAGGAGAATAAATAAATGGATCGGTTAATAGCTGAAGATCGAGTAGGGTTGTTTGGTAATTTAAAAACTTATCTTGACAACTGCACCTCATGTTTCTTATAATTTACAAGAATGTCTTTAGAAAGTATCCTCAGGGAGGTGTAATAAATGGGAAAACCAACTTTCCAACCGAATAATCGTAAACGTAAAAAAGTACACGGTTTCCGTACGCGTATGAGTACTAAAAACGGCCGTAATGTATTAGCTCGTCGTCGTCGTAAAGGAAGAAAAGTATTATCTGCATAGGCCACTGAATGTCAGTGGTCTTTTTCTACTTCTAAAAGAAGGAAGATCTAAGTAGAATGTTGAAGATTTAAGTTCAGATAATCTTTTGAGTGTTTGAGGTGTACGTACATGAGAAAAGAGCAACGGATCAAGAAAAACGAAGAGTTCTCGTCCGTATTTAAAAAAGGTCAGTCCGTTGCCAATCGGCAATTTGTACTGTATTCCTTGAAAAAAGAGGGACAAGCTAATTTTCGAATTGGATTGTCCGTAAGTAAAAAAGTCGGGAATGCTGTTGTTCGCAATCGTATTAAACGTTATGTGAGAACAGTATTCCAAACTTATCAAGAAGAGCTTCCGCCAAATTATGATTTTGTTATTATTGCAAGACACCCAGTTGCTGAAATGGACTTTCATCAAGTCGAATCTAGTTTAAAACATGTGCTGAAAAAAGCACGCCATATAAAAAAGAAGGATCATACGTCACATTAAGAATCGGATCTATTCATTATAATAATATTGTAGATTATCGGTGAACTGTTCTGATTGGTACGTGCGTTCATATAAATAGAACGAAGATGGACAAGGAGGAGAGCTCGTGCTCAAGAAGTTTGGACTAATAACAATGATAATTGGTCTGCTCTTTGTTATGACTGGATGTTTTGACATTGATCAACCAATCACAAGAGATAGTGAAGGGTTCTGGAATTCATATTTTGTTTACCCACTATCTTGGCTCATCATTTATTTTGGAGAATTGTTAAATAGTTACGGTCTGTCTATTATTGTCGTAACGATTTTATTACGTCTATTAATTCTTCCACTAATGATCAAGCAAACCAAGAGTGCAAAGGCGATGCAAGCAATCCAACCGGAGATGCAAAAGCTTCGTGAAAAATACAGTGCTAAAGATCAAAAAACTCAACAAAAACTACAACAAGAAATGATGGCTATGTTCCAAGAGCGTGGTGTAAATCCACTAGCTGGTTGCTTACCTCTATTGGTGCAGATGCCAATCTTACTTGCTTTTTATCACGCGATTATGCGTACAGATGTAATTGGTAACTACTCATTCCTTTGGTTTGAATTAGGAGCACCAGATCCATTTGTCTTACCGATTGTTGCAGGTATCACAACATTCATCCAACAAAAGATGATGATGGTAACGGACAATCCGCAAATGAAGATTCTTCTATATGTAATGCCAGTTATGATTTTTGTCTTTGCCATGTTCTTCCCAGCAGCTCTAACACTTTACTGGGTAGTAGGTAACCTTGTAATGATTACTCAAACATACTTTATTACAGGACCGAATGTTGGAAAAAGCAAAACAGCTGAAGCTACTGCAGGAGGGAAGAAAAAGTGACCCATGTGACTGTATCAGGTACGACGATTGAAGAAGCTGTAAAAAAAGCATTGTTGGAACTTGAAACGACGGAAGCGCGTCTTTCGTATCGAGTTGTCGAAGAACCGAAAAAAGGATTTCTTGGCTTTCTTGGATCAAGACCCGCAACAATTGAAGCTCACATCAAACCTGATCCAATCATGGAAGCTTATTCATTTCTAGAAACAACCATTTCTTTAATGGGAGTTCCGGCTACAATTGAGCAAAGTGAAGGTCAAGGGAAAACTCGTTTTGACTTGAAAAGCACAGAAGATATGGGTCGCGTGATTGGAAAGCGAGGGCAAACGCTCGAATCCTTAGATTATTTAACGAATCTAGTCGCTAATCGTCACAAAGACGCAGATTATGTCGCCATTGAAGTCGACGCAGAAAATTATCGCGAAAGACGTAGAGAAGCCCTTGTTCAGCTTGCACTGCGTGTAGCCGAAAAAGTAAAAGCAATCAATAAGCCCGTTTCACTAGAACCGATGAGTGCGCAAGAACGTAAAGTCATTCATTCTGCCTTGCAGTCTGCTGCAGGTGTCGAAACGTACTCGAAGGGAAAGGGACGCGAACGACATATTGTCGTCGGCCCTAAATAAATGAAGAACGAGGATGGCTCAAAGTGAGTCATCCTTTTTCTCTGGTTAGTACTAAGCATAATGTGGAAGAAAGATCAAGCTTCTGACATAGCTTTTAGAAGATACGTGTGCTATTCTAAACATTTAGGAGTTACTTTTTAATGAGTATGCAAAGATAAGATAGATGTTAACAATAGAAGGAAAAAGGAAAGACTGTGAGGTGAACATAGTGGAATTTGATACAATAGCAGCGATTTCTACTGCGCTTGGAGAAGGTGCTATAGGAATTGTACGATTAAGCGGTGATGAGGCGGTTACGATTGCAGATAAGATTTATCAAGGGGCAAAGCCATTAGAGGAAGTAGCCTCTCATACAATTGTGTACGGCTATATTATGGACCAAGACGTACGAGTTGAAGAAGCAATGGTGTCGATCATGAGGGCACCACGGACTTTTACGCGTGAAGATGTCGTTGAGATTAACTGTCATGGTGGGCTCGTATCGGTTAATAAAGTTCTACAATTAGCTTTAAAACATGGTGCTAGATTGGCTGAACCTGGTGAATTCACGAAACGAGCTTTTTTAAATGGTCGAATTGATCTATCTCAAGCTGAGGGAGTTATGGACTTAATTCGTGCGAAAACAGATAAGGCAATGAATGTAGCACTCGGGCAAGTCGAGGGGCGTCTTTCAAAGAAAATTTCAACACTACGACAAGCGCTACTAGAAACAGTTGCACATGTAGAAGTGAACATTGATTATCCAGAGTATGATGCTGAAGTCATGACTCATGAGTTATTAATTGAAAAGGCCAGCTTTGTAGAACGGGAAATTGATAAGCTACTCGGCACAGCAAACCAAGGAAAGATTTTACGTGAAGGCTTATCGACGGTCATCATCGGCCGTCCGAATGTTGGTAAATCTTCTTTGTTAAATAGTTTAGTCCACGAAGAAAAAGCAATTGTAACAGATATTGCTGGTACAACTAGAGATGTAATTGAAGAGTATGTAAATGTACGCGGTGTACCATTAAAGCTTGTCGATACTGCTGGAATTAGAGAGACAGAGGATATGGTCGAAAGAATTGGTGTCGAACGATCTAGACAGGTGCTAAAAGAAGCCGAATTAATTTTACTTGTTTTAAACCACGGTGAACAATTGTCTAAAGAAGATGAAGCTTTATTTGAAGCGGTTAAACATTTAAATGTTATCGTGATTGTTAATAAAACAGATGTAGAGCGGAAAATTGATCTAGAACGAGTGAAGCAATTAGCTGAAGGGCGTCCAGTTGTGACGACTTCTCTCATTAAAGATGAAGGTGTAGATGAGCTCGAAGCTGCGATTGCGTCCTTATTTTTTGAAGGTGATTTAGAGGGCGGGGATGCAACATATGTATCTAATTCGCGTCATATCGCACTACTTGAACAAGCAAAGTCAACCATTCAAGATGCAATGGCTGCAACTGAAATGGGTGTTCCTATTGATCTTATTCAAATTGACATTACAAGAACGTGGGAGCTTTTAGGTGAAATTATTGGCGATAGTGTGCATGAAAGCTTGATCGATCAACTGTTCTCCCAATTTTGTTTAGGGAAATAATTAGTTAAAAAAGGAGGTTTTCATATGAGTTATAATGGTGGAGAATTTGACGTCATCGTTGTAGGTGCAGGCCATGCAGGGGTAGAAGCTGGACTCGCGTCTGCGCGTATGGGGGCAAATACATTGATGTTGACACTGAATTTAGATGCTGTTGCATTTATGCCATGTAATCCTTCGGTTGGAGGTCCTGCAAAAGGAATTGTCGTTCGTGAAATTGACGCTCTAGGTGGGGAAATGGCTCGTAATATTGATAAAACACATATTCAAATGAGAATGTTAAATACAGGGAAAGGTCCTGCAGTTCGTGCATTGCGCGCACAAGCTGATAAATTTTTATATCAACATGAAATGAAGAAAACAATTGAGGAAGAAGAGAATTTACTTCTTCGTCAAGGCATGGTGGAGCGCCTTATTATTGAAGACGGAGAATGCAGAGGTGTTATTACGAACACGGGAGCTGAGTATCGTAGTAAATCCGTTGTGATTACAACTGGAACTTACTTACGTGGGAAAATTATTTTAGGTGAGCTTGCTTATGAGAGTGGCCCTAATAACATGCAGCCATCTGTGCAGCTATCGTACCACTTACAAGAGCTTGGTTTTGATATGGTACGTTTCAAAACAGGAACGCCGCCTCGAGTGAACGGAAATACAATTGACTATGATAAAACAGAAATTCAACCTGGTGATGATGTACCACGTGCATTTTCATATGAAACCACTAAATACATCACCGATCAATTGCCATGCTGGTTAACCTATACTGGTGAAGAGACTCATCAAATTATTAACAATAACTTATCTCGTTCTCCAATGTACTCTGGAATGATTGAAGGAACAGGTCCTCGTTATTGTCCTTCTATTGAGGATAAAATCGTACGTTTCAATGACAAACCTCGTCATCAAATCTTCTTAGAGCCAGAAGGTAGGAATACAACGGAAGTTTACGTTCAAGGTTTATCAACAAGTTTACCAGAAGATGTTCAATTAAATATCCTTAAATCCATTCCTGGCCTTGAAAATGTCCGCATGATGCGCCCTGGTTATGCGATTGAATATGATGCCATCGTACCTACGCAATTATGGCCTACACTAGAAACGAAAAAGGTTCCTGGTTTATTTACTGCAGGTCAAATCAATGGTACATCTGGTTATGAGGAAGCTGCTGGTCAAGGAATTATGGCTGGTATTAATGCAGCTCGTAAGGCCCAAGGACATGAAGGTTTGATTTTAGATCGTTCAGAGGCGTATATTGGTGTACTGATTGATGATTTGATTACAAAAGGAACAAACGAACCGTACCGTTTATTAACATCTCGTGCAGAGTACCGCCTCTTGTTACGTCATGATAATGCAGACTTGCGTTTAACAGAAAAAGGCTACGAGATTGGCTTAGTAAGTGAAGATCGCTTTAAGCGATTTGAAGCGAAAAAAGCAGAAGTTGCAGCTGAAAAGAAACGTCTAGAAAAGATCATTATTAAGCCTTCGGATGAAGTGGCTGCCTTACTTGAAGAAGTAGGATCTACACCGCTGCAAGAAGCGGTTCGTGCATCACTGTTATTAAAACGTCCTGAGTTAACGTATCCTAATGTGGCTAGAATCATCCCTGCACCAGATACACCTATTAGTGAGGATGTAGGCGAGCAAGTTGAGATACAAGTGAAGTATGAAGGTTATATCGAAAAACAACTTCAACAAGTAGAGCGTTCGAAAAAAATGGAAAATAAGAAGATTCCTGAGGATCTTGATTATCATGCCATTAATGGATTAGCGACAGAGGCAAGGCAGAAGTTAAGCGAAGTACGTCCTCTATCAGTCGGACAAGCATCAAGGGTATCAGGGGTGAATCCAGCTGATATTTCGATTTTACTTGTGTATTTAGAACAAGGGAGATTGGCGAAGATTAAGTAAATGCTTGTAATGGAGGCTATGTATGAGTAAAGACGTATTTGTATCATTAGTGAGGGAACAAGGGATTGAATTATCAGCTAAGCAATTGCATCAATTTGATCGTTATTTTGAAATATTGGTGGAATGGAACGAAAAAATGAATCTTACGGCCTTAACGAGCGAAGAAGATGTATATATTAAGCATTTTTATGATTCTATTTCCGCCGGTTTCTTCTATTCATTTGAAGCGGGACAAAAAATCATTGATGTGGGTGCAGGTGCAGGCTTTCCTAGCATTCCACTGAAAATAATCTACCCTGATTTACATGTTAGTATTGTTGATTCTCTTAAAAAGCGTATAGGATTTTTAGAGCATTTAGCAACAGAGCTTGAATTAGAAGGGGTAGCCTTTTATCATGATCGTGCGGAGACATTTGGGCAAAATCCTGCTCATAGAGAACAGTATGATATCGTGACTGGACGTGCAGTCGCTAGAATGTCAGTATTAGCTGAGCTATGCATACCACTTGTAAAAGTAGGCGGAGACTTTATTGCGATGAAAGGTGCAGGAGCAGAAGGTGAGTTAGCAGATGCTGAAAATGCCTTGAAGCAATTAGGGGCAAAAGTGAAAAAGGACTATACCTTTAAATTGCCAATTGAAGAAAGTGAGCGTCATATCACAGTTATTGAAAAACAAAAAGCAACGAAAAAGAAATATCCTAGAAAGCCGGGAACACCAAATAAACAACCATTATAGGTCATGTTTCACATGAAACATGACCTTTCTCCCTCTGTCAATATGTAAGGTTTTACTTGACGGTATGGAGTAAGCAGGATATAAAAGAACTAGGAATAAAAGAAGGAACTAGGCAGTCTCTGTCGAATATAGCAAGACGGTTATTATCAGAAGGTGGTGTCAGGCGATGAAGCAACCGTTTTCACGCCTATTTGGCTTTAGTGATAAGCATGAAGAGGTTGAAGCGAGTGGAAATGAAGAAGTACAACAAATTGCGATTGCAGATATTGTTCCGAATCGTTTTCAACCACGGACTGTATTTGATGAAGAGCGGATCGAGGAGCTTGCTCAAACAATCCGCACACATGGAGTCATTCAGCCAATTGTTGTACGTGAACGCGATGGGAAGTATGAATTAATTGCAGGTGAACGTAGGTGGAGAGCTGTTACAAAGCTTGGTTGGGAGAAGATTCCTGCTTTAGTTAAGGAATTCAACGATTCTCAAACGGCATCTATTGCTTTAATTGAAAACCTGCAGCGTGAGGGATTAACTTCGATTGAAGAAGCAATTGCGTATGCGAAATTAATTGAACTTCATGGACTAACACAGGAAAGCTTGGCGCAACGATTAGGCAAAGGTCAATCGACCGTCGCGAATAAATTACGTCTGCTTCATCTGCCTGAGACAGTCCAGCATGCTATTTTAGAACGTCATATATCAGAACGTCATGCAAGAGCATTACTCGCTTTAAAAGACGAAGAGCTCCAAGTAAAGCTTCTTGAAGAGATTATCGAGAAGCATTTAAATGTGAAGCAAACCGAAGAAAAAGTACGTATGCACTTAGATGGTCAAGCTGAACCTAAGAAAAAAGCAACTCGTAAGTCTTATTCAAAAGACATGAGAATTGCGATGAATACAATCCGTCAATCAGTAGATATGGTCTTAAAAAGTGGATTGCACGTTGATGCTGATGAGGAAGAAAACGACGAATTCTATCAATTTACTATTCGTATACCGAAGAAATAATCTATCGATTTTCGATAGATTATTTTTATGAGGAAAAACGAATTTGTATGACATCGAAAGAAATTTTAAACTCACGCAACTTTCTAAAATTTTCAATGGAAACTATGTTAAAATGAAGTGAAACATCTATTAAATCAACCTGCTCATACATCATGTGTGAGATAGCTAGAGATAAAGTAAGGTGAACAGAAAGTGGGTGACAGCATGGCTAAAGTCATTGCTGTAGCAAATCAAAAAGGTGGCGTTGGCAAGACAACAACTGCTGTCAATCTAAGTGCTTGTTTAGCTTATATTGGGAAAAAAGTTTTATTAGTCGACATAGATCCTCAAGGAAATGCAACGAGTGGGGTTGGTGTCGAAAAGGGTGACGTAGATGAATGTGTCTACGATATTTTAGTTGAAGATGTTGAGGCAAGTAAAGTGATCAAACAAACAACTGTAGAGAATCTACATGTGCTACCTTCAACTATTCAACTATCAGGAGCAGAAATAGAGTTAGTTCCAACGATTTCAAGGGAAGTTCGCTTGAAGCGAGCTCTACAATCTGTCGCTAAAGACTATGATTATATTTTTATTGATTGTCCGCCGTCTTTAGGGCTCTTGACCATCAATGCTCTAACCGCGTCAGATAGCGTGCTCATTCCTGTTCAGTGTGAATATTACGCATTAGAAGGATTAAGTCAGCTTTTAAATACAGTTCGACTTGTGCAAAAGCATTTGAATACGGACCTAGCCATTGAAGGTGTGTTATTAACGATGCTAGATGCTCGTACAAATTTAGGTATTCAAGTAATTGATGAAGTGAAAAAATATTTTCGTGAAAAAGTGTTCGATACGATCATTCCTAGAAATGTTCGTTTGGGAGAAGCACCTAGTCACGGTAAACCGATTATCATTTATGATGCGAAATCACGTGGTGCCCATGTATATGTAGATTTAGCAAAGGAAGTGGTGTCTAGTGGCTAAAGGATTAGGCAAAGGATTACAAGCGTTTTTTCCAGAGAATAATGAACAGCAAGATCAAGTACAGGAAATGGCTATAAACGAGTTGAGGCCGAACCCTTATCAACCACGTAAACTTTTTTCAGATAAAGCCATTTCTGAGCTCGCAGATTCTATTAAAAGCCATGGTATCTTACAACCAATCATTGCCAGAAAGAGTATTAAAGGGTATGAAATCGTTGTAGGTGAAAGAAGGTATAGAGCAGCCCAAAAAGCTGGACTCAAAACCGTTCCAGTTGTTGTACGTGAACTTGATGAACAGAAGATGATGGAACTTGCTTTAATTGAAAACCTGCAGCGCGAAGACTTAAATCCTATTGAAGAGGCGATGGCCTACGAAAAGTTAATGGAACATCTCAATTACACGCAAGAGCAATTAGCTAGTCGACTTGGTATGAGCCGCCCGCATATTGCAAATCATATTCGCTTACTTCAATTGCCAAAGGTTGTTCAGGAATTCATTTCTCAGGGAACTTTATCAATGGGGCATGGCAGAGCTTTGCTTGGTGTTAAAGATAAACAAAAGCTTTCGATCTTAATTGAAAAGATTATTGAAGATCGTTTAAGTGTGCGTGAGGTAGAAGAGTTAGTGAATCAATTAAATGATCGTGTTTCACGTGAAACATCACGTAAGAAGATTCAACTAACCCCGCAATTAAAAGAACATCAAGACTACTTACGTTCACGTTTTGGTACATCGGTTTCCATTAAGCCTGGAAAAAACAAAGGGAAAATTGAAATTGATTATTTTTCTGAAGATGACCTTGAACGTATTTTAACATTGTTACAATCAGAGCAATCTTGAAGATTGAGTATGAAGGAGTCATCAACGTAAATGATGACTTCTTTTTCTATCATTTTTATAAAGGAGAATCCTAATGATTTATTTCGATCATGCTGCTTCCTCTTACCCTAAACCTGCAACTGTGGGTGAAGCGATGCTTGAGGCAGTGAATGAATATGCAGCGAATCCTGGGCGAGGTGGCCATCAGTTAGCGGAAAGAGCGAGAATGGTCATTCAAGAGGCTAGAAAAGAAATTGCCACGTTTTTTAATGCGCCAAGTGGAAAGCATGTGTGGTTTTACCAAAATGCGACGATGGCTCTTAATCAAGCGATAGGTGGTTTTCCATTTGTAGCTGGTGACCAAATTGTCACGACTGCCTTTGAACATAATTCGGTTTTACGTCCTGTTCATAGATTGACACAAACCAAGCAAATAGAAACGACTTATATAAAACCAAATGATGACGGCATTATTTCTATGGTGGAAATGAACGAGGCAGTAACAAGTAAAACAAAAGCGATTGTGATCTCGCATGCCTCCAACGTAACTGGGGCAATTGTAGACATCCAAGCTGTTTCTAAACTAGCAAAAAGAGTAGGAGCTATATTGATTGTCGATGCTTCGCAAACAGCTGGAACGATCTCGATTGATATGGAGAGAGATGGTATTGACCTATTAGCATTTGCTGGACATAAAAGTTTGCTTGGACCTCAAGGGACAGGGGTTTTGCTTTCTAAAAAAGATTATAATCTCGAACCTTTAATGCATGGCGGAACGGGGAGCTACTCTGAAAGTAGCGAACAACCGACTGAATGGCCAGATCGTTATGAGGCAGGGACATTAAATACACCAGGAATTGCTGGCCTATTAGCCGGTTTAAAAGAAGTCAGTGCCCTCGGAATTGAAAAGATTTATTCTCATGAGCAAGCCTTATTAATGGAACTGCTAAGTGGGTTTAAACAAATAGAAGAAATAGAAGTATTCGGACCTACCCAACTTGAAGATCGGTTAGCTGTTTGCTCGTTTCGTTTAAATAATGTAGAAAGTCACGAGTTGGCTTTTATATTAGATGAACACTATCGAATCGCCGTGAGAGCAGGGTTACATTGTTCCCCGATGACTCACCATCAATTAAATACAGTTGATACCGGGCTTGTCAGAGTAAGCTTTGGACCATATAACACAATAGAAGAAGTGAGAAAGTTAGTAGAGGCATTAGTAGAGATAGAGCAAGCATTTTAGGAGAGTAGGAGAGTTATAAGATGGTGTTAACAGGTACGATTGTAAATGGTCTCGCTATTATAGTAGCTGCGTGTATCGGGCTTTTAGTAAGAGGCATTCCTGAAAGAGTGAAGACGACTGTCATGCAAGCCATTGCCCTAGCTGTTGTGGTGTTAGGGATTGATATGGGATTGAAAAGTGAGCAATTTTTAGTTGTTATTGGCAGTTTAGTAATAGGTGGAATCATTGGGGAAAAAGTTGATCTTGAAAAGCGATTGAATCAGGTTGGTGCGTTTATTGAGAGTAAGATTGGTTCAAAAGAGGAAGGTTCTGTAGCTAAAGCATTTGTAACGACAACCCTTATCTATGTTGTCGGTGCGATGGCTGTTCTTGGGGCACTTGATAGTGGCTTAAGGGGAGATCATTCTGTTTTATATACGAAAGCAATGTTAGATGGATTCTCAGCGATCATTTTCACTTCTACGCTTGGAATAGGTGTTATATTCTCAGCTATACCAGTCGTATTATATCAAGGGAGTATTGCTATATTCGCTACGTTTATTAATGCATATGTTCCATCTGAGTTAATGGAGATGTTTATTGTTGAAATGACGGCAACTGGTGGCGTAATGATTATTGCGATTGGCTTAAATATATTAGGTGTTTTACAAATTAGAGTGGCAAATTTATTACCGAGTATTTTAGTAGTTGCTTTCTTAGTGACTGGAATTTATCTCATATAAAAGAAAGGCACCTCTTTAACGGATTCATCCGTTTTAAAGAGGTGTCTCTTTTTTTGATTTTAGAAAGATGCTGGGTTTTAAGCTGTGCAAAAGGGAAGTGGGTTTTAATCGTCTTGGAAGCTGTTGGTCAACTAAGTGAATGGCACTAGCCATGGTTTCAGCCATTTTCATAACGGTATACAGTCTCGTATTTTGTAAAACAAAGTACTCCATCATCCCACCAATATTAACAATACCGGTCATATGAATATCACCAACTGCCGGAAGTTGTTTATTTACAGCAGCACCTGGTTGAACAGGACCTGTTGCAAGTGAAATTTTACCAATGCTATTAACTCGACCTAGGCAAGCATCAATCGCCAAAATATAAGGCCTATAATGCGTTTGTTCAATTTCCTTTAAGCGATCCCGAAGATTAACGGCATGCACTGGATTTTCAAGAGTTCCATATACATGAAATCGTTGAAGATCCCTCTCCTTGAGCTTCGTTCCTGTTAGTGGACCTAAAGAATCACCCGTAGAACGATCTGTTCCGATGCAAACAATGACAAGTTCACGACGTGTGAGCTCGTTTGTGTGATTAAAAAGGCTGCGAGTTAAGGATGCTTGTGCTTCTTCCTCGTCCATGTGTACACGAATAGGTGTTAAATTATTTCCGAAAAGGCGATGGTTTGTACTCATAACATCGGCTCCTTTGCCATAGTAGTAGCAGTATACGGATATTTTTTCCTTTCTATACATATAGATTGTGAAAATTGTGAAAGAAGGAAGGAGGGTGCAGGATGTGGGTAGGTGGTTTGAAGTGGATGTTTCTGATCATTGGTACTATGATAGGAGCTGGATATGCTTCAGGGCGGGAGCTTTGGGAGTTTTTCGGGGCTGAAAGCGGACTAGCCATTTTTATATTTGCGCTATTATTTACGATTTGCACAGCCATCGTTATGAGTATTAGTCACCAAAAACGTTCAGAGCATTATTTACCCATTTTACATGTGTTAATGGGGAAGCGATTAACGAAACTATATGATTTTATGATTGTGCTCTATCTCTTTTCTACAACAGTAATTATGTTAGCTGGCGGGGGAGCTACGCTTGAGGTTATCCATTTACCTTATTGGTTAGGGATTGTCTTTATTGGTGGTTGTGTTGTTTTGTTATTCGTTTGGGATACCAAAGGGATGACATCAATGAATGCAGTCGTTATTCCCATCTTAATTATTTGCTTATTAGGTGTTCTCATTGCGTTTCAATCCTTGAAAGGCTTTCCTATTGAGTTTCGCTTGGACCAACAACATAATTGGCCAGCTGCTCTTACCTTCACATCTTTAAATATTTTACCGTTAGTCGCTGTTCTAGCAGCAGTTGGTAATGAGATCCGTCACAAAGGAGAGATTTGGGTTGCTAGCTTAGGAAGTGGGCTTATATTAGGTGGCATCTCTTTTTTATATAATGAATCTTTGTTGCAAGTTGCAGGGGATATCATGTTGTATGAAATTCCGTTATTTGCAATATTGAAGCATTACCCCTATTTTATGGTATTAATTATGTCAGCTTTATTATGGATGGCGATATACACAACCGCAGCTGCTGGTATTTTTGGGTTGATCTCTAGACTTCGAGGCTATATAAAAGGGAAGGCATGGTTAATTGCTTTATTCCTTATTGCTTTAATGGCACCGCTAACAACATTTGGATTTTCGACGTTAATAAGCATTCTTTATCCTTTATATGGAGTATTAAATTTATATGTTTTTGCAGCGATCTTGCTCTATCCCATTTTGCATCATGCTGCGAATGCAAAATAGACTAAAATGATTTTACTAGTCTCCCTCATCGCTTGATTTTGGTGTATAATACTAGCAATAAAACGGATGACTTGGATAGGGGGACCTAGGATGACCGATAAAGAATTTGCACTTGGGGATATTGTTGAAATGAAAAAACAGCATCCATGTGGTGAGAACCGCTGGAAAATCATTCGTATGGGAATGGACGTTCGGATTAAATGCTTGGGTTGTCAACATAGTGTCATGCTTCCAAGGAAAGATTTCTCTAAAAAGATGAAACGTATTTTGGAAAAGGCTCCGCTTTCTTAAAAATATAAACATAAAACAAGGTGATGATCATGATCATTACCTTGTTTTTTTATGGGTCTCTATCTATAATTGGTAGGGATATTAGAGAATATGATCACACTAGTGAATCTGAATATAAAAGGAAGTGAGCCATTATGGCATTAACAACTGGCATTGTTGGATTACCGAACGTAGGAAAATCAACACTTTTTAATGCGATTACACAAGCAGGAGCAGAATCTGCAAACTATCCATTCTGTACCATTGATCCGAACGTAGGGATTGTAGAAGTACCTGATCACCGTCTTCAAAAATTAACAGAACTTGTAGACCCTAAAAAAACAATCCCAACGGCTTTTGAATTTACTGATATTGCGGGAATTGTAGAAGGTGCAAGTAAAGGTGAAGGGCTAGGAAACAAGTTCTTATCTCATATTCGCCAAGTAGATGCGATTTCACATGTAGTTCGTTGCTTCAGCGATGATAACATTACTCATGTATCAGGTAGTGTTAATCCATTAAATGATATCCAAGTCATTAATCTTGAGTTAATCTTAGCTGATTTTGAATCAGTAGAAAAGCGAATTACTCGAGTGGCTAAGCTTGCTAAAACAAAAGATAAAGAAGCTGTAGCTGAACTTGAAGTACTAGAGCTTTTACGTGATGCGTTTGAAGAAGAAAAGCCTGCAAGAAGCATTGAATTTACTGAAGACCAAGATAATATCGTTAAGCAACTTCACCTTCTAACTAGTAAGCCAGTACTTTATGTGGCAAATGTAAGTGAAGAAGATTTATTATCACCAGAGGATAATGATTATGTGAAGCAAGTAAAAGAGTTTGCAGCTGGTGAAAATAGTGAAGTGATCGTTGTATGTGCGAAAATTGAGTCTGAAATCTCCGAGCTTGATGGTGATGAGAAGCAAATGTTCCTAGAAGAGCTCGGCATCGAAGAATCTGGCCTTGATCAATTAATTCGTGCAGCTTACAATTTACTTGGTCTTGAAACCTATTTTACAGCAGGTGTTCAAGAAGTTCGTGCATGGACGTATCGTAAAGGGACAAAAGCTCCTCAAGCAGCAGGAATCATTCATACTGACTTTGAGCGTGGATTCATTCGTGCTGAAGTGGTTTCTTATGAGGATTTAGTTGATGCCGAGTCAATGGCAGTTGCGAAAGAAAGAGGAAAAGTTCGTCTTGAAGGGAAAGAATATATAGTACAAGACGGGGATGTTGTCCACTTCCGCTTTAATGTTTAATTCTATTTCCTAGATAATTAGATGGTAGGCTGGGATAGTAAGAAAGTATTTTAAAGTGAGAAACGAACAATCCGTTCTTATAATAGTTGTTGATTTCCGCTGCAATCAACGGAGCGTGAAGAAAGCAAAGTATTTCTGTATAAAAAAGAGGACTCTCCATTTCAAAAATGACTGAGTCCTCTTTTTTATTTCAAGATTCATAAATATCTTTAAATGAGAATGTTAATATAGAAAATGCTGAAAAACGAACAATGTGCTAATTTAGCGAAGTATAGTTCAGGAGGGGTGTATATTCACCCGTACCCGCGACCTTCTTGTTCATTTTATGATTGTTAAAACACACTTCCCACTCTCTTTTCTATTGAGATGATGCTTGCACACTATGATTCATTCTGATATAATCTACTAATGCGAGTGAAATGACTCATTAGATGAGTTTTGCTCCTTGCTCCACTTATGGAGCCGTTTAGACCAAAAGGAGGTGACCGGAATGCGTAAGTACGAAATCATGTACATCATCGCTCCAAACCTAGAAGAAGCAGCTAACAAAGAGATCATCGAACGTTTTAACGGTGTTCTAACAACGAATGGTGCTGAAATCGAAAAGGTTGAGGAGATGGGTAAGCGTCGTCTAGCATACGAAATCAACGATTATCGTGAAGGTTTCTATGTTTTACTAAGCGTACAAGCTAACTCAGAAGCGATTGCAGAATTTAACCGTCTTATCAAGATTAACGACAACGTTATTCGTGTCCTAATCACAAAAGACGAAGAATAATTTATGAAAAAGTGGGAGGGGTACGGATGCTAAACCGTGTCGTACTAGTTGGGCGTTTAACTAAAGATCCAGAGCTACGCTACACACCGAGTGGAGTAGCAGTAGCGAACTTTACGCTCGCAGTAAATCGTGCATTTTCAAACCAGCAAGGAGAGCGTGAAGCAGACTTCATTAACTGTGTCGTTTGGCGTAAACCTGCTGAAAATGTTGCGAATTACCTTAAAAAAGGTAGCTTAGCGGGTGTAGACGGCCGAATCCAAACTAGAAGCTATGACAACAATGAAGGACGTCGTGTCTTTATCACAGAAGTTGTGGCTGAAAGTGTGCAATTCCTAGAACCAAAAGGATCAAACCAAGGGCAAGGGAATGCATTTCCTTCTGGCGGATCACCAACTGGTGGTAACGATTATAGCAGACAGAATCAACAGCCCAATCGTCAATCTGGTGGATTTAATGATGATCCATTTGCCAATGATGGCAAGCCAATTGACATTTCGGATGATGATCTACCGTTTTAATGCCTCTTCTGCTTATACAACGAAATGCGTGTATTACCATAAACCATTTTTATTGAAAGGAGTGCTGTCCTATGGCTCGTCGTGGTCGTCCAAAGCGTCGTAAGGTTTGTTTCTTCACTGTAAACAAAATTACGAAAATCGATTACAAAGATACGGATCTTCTAAAGCGTTTCATCTCTGAGCGTGGAAAAATTCTTCCTCGCCGTGTAACTGGAACGTCTGCTAAGTATCAACGTCAACTTACAACAGCAATCAAGCGTTCTCGTCAAATCGCATTATTGCCGTATGTAAATGATGTTAACTAATAGCATATAATAAAGCATGGTAGAGCTTCTACCATGCTTTTTATTTTAATAAAGCATCGAGATTAATTGGTTCTCCTTGATATTTTACGTCCTTATGCTCTTTTTAGGTGTTAGTAAGCCAAGGAAGCTTTAATTTTAATCATAATTACGCTAAAATAGACAAGGATATGAGAAACTGTCAAAAACCTCTTTCGTGTAAAGAGGCTTTCGGAATTGTACTGAAAGTTAAATGAGGTGAATGTGTGAAACAAACAAGAACGCTCACAGAAGGGGCTATACTTGCTGCTCTTTTTGTCAGTTTATTAGCCATAACGCTGTATGTCCCGTTCGCTGCCTCTATAACCATGTGGGCACTGCCACTGCCATTTATCCTTTTTGTTGTGAGAAGAGGATTAAAGCCAGGATTGATGCTACTCGTTGTAGCGATATTGCTCTCATTTATGATTGCAGGTTTACTAGGGCTTCCTGGGGCATTATTCTTTGGGGCGGCGGGCCTCGTTATTGGTGAATTGTACCGTAGAAAGCTAGCACCCTTTAATGTATTAATTGGTGGAAGCTTAATTTATATGCTTAACATGTTACTCGTGTATGTGGGGTTAACATTGTTTATGGATGAGAATCCAATTCAGTTTATGTCGGCTCTGTTACGTGAACAAATCCAACTAGCTGAAGCCACATTAATTGGGATGGGACAAGATCCAGCAGATTCTTTAGCCCCAATGTATGAAATGACTGAGAGGATTGTGCATCTGGTTCCTATTATGATTATTATGAGTGGTATTGGACTGGCTATATTAACGGTTTTACTTGCCACTGTTATTTTACGCAGACTCGGGAACAAGGTTGAGAAATTCCCACCATTTAGAGATTGGCAATTTCCAAAGTCTTTCTTGTGGTATTACTTAATTGTGATGATTCTCTTACTTGTCGGACAAGAAGAAGGCTCTACAATGTATATTATTGTATGGAACCTCCTGCCGCTGCTTGAAATTGTCATGATGGTTCAAGGTTTTGCGTTTATATTTTATTATTGTTACCATAAAAAAGTTAACCGAGCACTTCCGATTATTATTGTTATTGTGACATTGATTGTTAACCCTTTGACACAGATCATTCGAATTATAGGGATTATTGATTTAGGCTTTGATTTACGTAAACGAATCAAAAGCGAGAAGAAATAGGAGCTGACACTATGCCGAAGTTCTTAATGAAGCGGTGGCATGGCTACCACGTAATCGCTCTTTTTGCTGTGGCAGTGATTTTTAGTAGTGTATTAATGATCTATCACTGGCAAATGGGCGTCATTGGTTTATTCATATTAGGTGTGCTGGCCATCTACACGTCCCAGGCGCGATTTGCGTTTGAACGTGACTTAGAAGCATATATCCAAACGCTGTCCTACCGTGTAAATAAGGCGGGGGAAGAGGCAGTCATGAAGATGCCTGTTGGTATTCTCCTTTATAATGATGAAAAAATGATCCAATGGGTTAATCCTTTTGTGAGTCAACATATTGCAAATGACTTAATTGATAAACATTTAGAGGACCTGCATGATGCCCTTGCTCCAATGATTGAAGATCAAGTGGAAACGAATGTCATTACAGTGGGTTCAAGGTCTTATCACGTTACTTTTGAACCAACAGAACGTCTCATTTACTTTCTTGATGTGACTGAAAAAGCAGAGACTCAAGAGTTATATGAAGACACGAAAACGGTTGTTTCTCTCATTTATCTAGATAATTATGATGAAGTGACTCAAGGAATGGAAGATCAAGTTAGAAGTCGCTTAATGAGCCAAGTAACGTCTTCTTTAAATAAGTGGGCAAATGATAATGATATTTTATTGCGTAGAACAGCGTCTGACCGTTTTGTCGCGATTATGAACTATAAATCATTAAAACAAATAGAAGAAATTCGTTTTGATGTCCTAGATGAAATTAGAACATTAACGGGTAAAGAAAAAGTACCAATTACATTAAGTATTGGGGTTGGTACAGGTGAGACGTCTTTACGTGAACTAGGTAAGCTTGCACAGTCAAGTTTAGACTTAGCACTCGGTCGTGGTGGCGATCAAGTAGCGATCAAGCAAAAGAATGGAAAAGTACGTTTTTATGGCGGAAAATCCAATGCGATGGAAAAACGTACACGAGTTAGAGCAAGAGTTATTTCTCATGCTTTACGTGATTTCGTTCTTGAAAGTGACCGTGTCATTATTATGGGACATAAAAACCCCGATATGGATTCAATTGGAGCAGCTATTGGCGTGTTGAAAATTGCTGAAGTGAATGGGAAAGAGGGCTTTATTGTCCTTGACCCTAATGACATTAACCATGATGTTCAAAAGTTAATGGAAGAAGTCGAAAGTCACGAAGATCTATGGTCGCAATTTGTCACACCTGATGAAGTTCTTGACTATGTGACCGATCAAACATTATTAGTCGTCGTCGATACCCATAAGCCATCTCTTGTAATGGAGCCAAAATTGTTGCCAAGGGTCGATCGTATTATTGTGCTTGATCATCACAGACGTGGAGAAGAGTTTATAGATGATCCTGTTTTGGTGTATATGGAGCCGTATGCCTCATCTACAGCAGAATTGGTCACAGAGCTTCTTGAGTATCAACCAAAGCAGCTTAAAATGGATAGGCTTGAAGCAACGTCACTATTAGCAGGGATTATTGTCGATACAAAAAGCTTTGCTGTTCGTACAGGGGCAAGAACCTTTGATGCCGCCTCGTTCCTACGTTCAAACGGTGCGGATACGACATTGGTTCAAAAGCTATTAAAAGAAGACATGGACCAATACGTCAAACGTGCTAAGCTAATAGAGAGAGCTGATATGTACCGAGATGGTATGACGATTGCAATGGCAGATGAAGAAGAAAGCTTAAGCCAAATTGTGATTGCCCAAGCAGCTGATACACTTTTAACGATGAAAGATGTAGCCGCATCCTTTGTGATCTCCAAAAGAAAGGATGATGTTGTAAGCATTAGTGCACGATCACTAGGAGATGTAAATGTCCAAGTGATTATGGAACGCCTAGATGGTGGCGGACACTTATCAAATGCAGCGACTCAGCTACAAGGAGTTACACTTGATGAAGCAAGAGAGAGACTTGAAAAAGCGATTGATGAGAGTTTAGAAGGGGGACAATAAGATGAAAGTTATTTTCTTAGAAGATGTTAAAGGAAAAGGGAAAAAAGGTGAATTAAAGAACGTATCTGAAGGATATGCTCGTAACTACTTATTACCTAATAATTTAGCGGTTGAAGCAACAAAAGGAAATGTAGCCAATCTTAATGCCCAAAAGAACAGCGAACAGAAAAAAGCAGCAGAAGAGCTTGAGAAGGCAAATAAATACAAAGAAGAGCTAGAAGCCTTAACTGTAGAAATTAAAGCAAAATCTGGTGAGGGTGGGCGTTTATTCGGTGCTATTTCAACAAAACAAATAGCGGAAACACTTTCCGGTATGAAAATGAAGGTAGATAAGCGTAAAATAATGCTTAACGACCCGATTCGCTCACTGGGGTATACAAATGTCCCAATTAAAATTCATCCAGAAGTAGTTGCGACGGTTAAAGTACATGTCGTAGAAGGCGAATAACGAATAAGTGGTCTGATCTCACTAGGTGCCAAGAATATCTTGCAATCCCTAGCAAGATCAGACTTTTTCATTTTTACAGAAAGGAAGTAATGCAATGAGTGATTTATTTGCTGATCGAACCCCACCGCAAAATATTGAAGCAGAACAAGCAGTATTAGGAGCGATCTTCTTGGCTGATGTAGCACTTGTCACCGCATCAGAGCGTCTCTTGCCGGATGACTTTTACCGAGCTGCTCATCAACGCGTATATGAAGTCATGCTCGATCTTGCTGAAAAAGGTGAACCGGTTGATTTAGTTACAGTAACATCCGAACTACAAGATCGTAAGTGGCTCGATGACATCGGCGGTATTGGCTATTTAAGTGATTTAGCAAATGCCGTTCCGACCGCAGCCAATGTTGAATACTATAGCCGCATTGTTGAGGAAAAATCTGTTTTACGTCGTCTGATTCGAGTCGCTACGAATATTGCAGCTGATGGCTATACGAGTGAAGATGAAGTAGATGCAATCTTAGATGATGCGGAGAAGACCATTTTAGATGTGGCACAGCGTAAAAATACGAGTGCTTTTATTTCGATAAAAGATGTCCTTGTTGAGACATATGATCAAATTGAGCTGCTTCAAAATCAAAAAGGTGATATTACAGGTATTCCAACAGGCTTCATTGAACTTGATAATATGACGGCCGGCTTCCAGCGAAATGATTTAATTATTGTAGCAGCTCGCCCTTCAGTAGGTAAGACGGCTTTTGCCTTGAATATTGCTCAAAATGTCGCCACTAAAACGAGTGAAAATGTCGCGATTTTTAGTCTCGAGATGGGGGCAAGCCAACTTGTCCAACGTATGCTTTGTGCTGAAGGGAATATTGATGCACAACGAATGCGTACAGGTGCTCTTACCTCTGAGGATTGGCAAAAGCTGACGATGGCAATGGGGAGCCTTGCTAAAGCGGGAATTTATATTGATGATACCCCCGGCGTGAAAGTAAATGATATTCGTGCTAAATGCAGACGTCTTAAGCAAGAGCAAGGACTCGGCATGATCATGATTGATTACTTGCAGTTAATTCAAGGGAATGGACGTAGTGGTGAGAATCGTCAACAGGAAGTCTCTGAGATCTCTCGTACGCTAAAAGCGATCGCACGTGAGCTGGAAGTACCCGTCATCGCCCTTTCACAGCTTTCTCGTGGAGTCGAATCTCGTCAAGATAAGCGTCCAATGATGTCTGATATTCGTGAGTCGGGAAGTATTGAGCAGGATGCTGATATCGTCGCCTTCTTGTACCGTGATGATTATTATGACAAGGAATCAGAAAATCAAAATATTATTGAAATTATTATTGCGAAGCAACGTAATGGTCCAGTTGGTACCGTGGAGCTAGCATTTGTTAAAGAATATAATAAATTTGTCAATTTAGACCGACGGCATGATGAACGTGATATGCCCCCTGGTGCTTAAATATAAGCCTGCCTCTCTATTAGGAGTGCAGGTTTTTTAACGTATAGTTTAGTGAATGTAGCGTTACTCTAATGACATATCACTTTGATTAAAAGCAAAAAGATTCATACGAACGAACTTGTGTACATTCTATTAAATGTTCGGGTTTTATTGACGATTTTCTGGTATGTTGGTATACTTGTCAATGGATTTTGAAATTTCTCGGTTTAAACGTCCGAGACGGAGGTGCAACATATGTCATCAGTAGTTGTAGTAGGTACACAATGGGGCGATGAAGGTAAAGGGAAGATTACAGACTATCTTTCTGAAAAAGCTGAGGTTGTCGCTCGTTACCAAGGTGGAAACAATGCAGGACATACAATTGTTTTCGGCGGAAAGAAGTACAAACTTCACTTAATTCCGTCTGGGATTTTTTATAAAGATAAAGACTGTGTAATCGGAAACGGTATGGTTATTGATCCGAAAGCATTGGTAGAAGAATTAGCTTATTTACACGAGCGTAATGTAGATACAAGTAACTTACGTATTAGTAACCGTGCGCATGTTATTCTTCCTTATCACTTGAAACTTGATATTGTAGAAGAAGAACGTAAGGGTGCAAATAAAATTGGTACGACGAAAAAAGGAATCGGTCCTGCCTACATGGACAAGGCAGCTCGCATTGGAATTCGTATGGCTGACCTCCTAGATCGTGAAGTGTTTGAAGAGAAGCTAGAGCGTAACTTAGCTGAAAAAAATCGTATGTTTGAAAAATATTATGAAGTTGAAGGATTTACTAAGGAAGAAATCCTTGATGAGTACTACGAATATGGTCAACAAGTAGCGAAGTATGTGTGTGATACTTCAGTGGTTTTAAATGATGCACTTGATGAAGGACGTCGTGTATTATTTGAAGGTGCGCAAGGGGTTATGCTTGACCTTGACCAAGGAACATACCCATTCGTTACGTCTTCGAATCCAATTGCAGGTGGAGTGACTATCGGTTCTGGTGTAGGTCCTTCTAAAATTAATCATGTAGTAGGTGTGTCTAAAGCATACACGACTCGTGTAGGTGATGGCCCATTCCCAACTGAGCTACATGATGAAATTGGAAATAACATTCGTGAAGTAGGAAATGAATACGGAACAACAACTGGCCGTCCACGTCGTGTTGGTTGGTTTGATAGTGTAGTGGTACGTCATGCTCGCCGTGTAAGCGGTATTACAGACCTATCTTTAAACTCAATTGATGTATTAACAGGAATTGAGAAGTTGAAGATTTGTACAGCTTATAAATACCGTGGCGAAGTTATTGAAGAGTTCCCAGCAAGCCTTAAAGTTCTAGCTGAGTGTGAGCCTGTTTATGAAGAGCTTCCTGGCTGGAATGAAGATATCACTGGAGTTAAATCTTTAGATGAACTTCCTGTAAATGCGCGTCATTATATTGAGCGTGTATCGCAATTAACAGGCATCCCATTAACTGTATTCTCAGTTGGACCAGACCGTAACCAAACTAATCTTGTTCGTGGTGTGTTTGCATAATCGTTTAGTAGTAAAGCCATCTAAGCTAGCTTAGATGGCTTTAACTCTTAAAAAGTTTGAGGTTAACACTATTATAAAAAGCAAAAATAGAGCTTGCGCAATTCCTCAAAATTCGCTATTCTTTAATGAGTGCCTTAGACATATAAAACCTTTTTAAAAAAAGTTTTGAAAAAGTGTTGCAAGGCTTTCTGAATCATGGTATTATAATTCTTGTCGCTGAGAGTTGCAGCGAACGATGACAAGCTTTACTACTTAAAGTGAGCGTCATTATCACTAAGAGCCATTAGCTCAGTTGGTAGAGCATCTGACTTTTAATCAGAGGGTCGAAGGTTCGAGTCCTTCATGGCTCACCATTTTAAACCCAGTTTAGAATGGCCCGTTGGTCAAGCGGTTAAGACACCGCCCTTTCACGGCGGTAACACGGGTTCGAATCCCGTACGGGTCACCATTACATATTTACAATTGGTCCGGTAGTTCAGTTGGTTAGAATGCCTGCCTGTCACGCAGGAGGTCGCGGGTTCGAGTCCCGTCCGGACCGCCATTTTACTTTCATTCTTTCATGTGATAAGATGGTACAAGTGTTAAGTAAGGCTTGGTAGCTCAGTCGGTAGAGCAATGGACTGAAAATCCATGTGTCGGCGGTTCGATTCCGTCCCAAGCCACCATTTTTTGCCGGTCTAGCTCAATTGGTAGAGCAACTGACTTGTAATCAGTAGGTTGGGGGTTCAAGTCCTCTGGCCGGCACCACTTTTATTATAATCGTGCATAGGCACGCTTTTTTTATTTTCGTCTCTGTTTATTGCAGAGGCGATTTTTTGTTATATAGAAAAAAAGAGGACATTCAATCGTTAATCGGGCGAAAGCGGGCGAAACGTCACCTCCTAAACAGTCGCCTCAGCTTTTCTATTGTCTAGCTCCGGCTCCTAGGTGCTTATGTGTTTCAATCGATCAAATGAAATCAAAAAACGATTTCATATTGCTCGCCCTCCAACCCAAGCGCACCTAAACAGTCGCCTCAGCTTTTCTTTTTCCCTACGTCTTTGGGCTTCTTATGTTAGAATGTGGATAGAAACTTTTAAGTTGGAATGGAGCGATTTTTGAATGGATAAACGTATTCTCGTAGTAGATGATGAAAAGCCAATCGCTGATATATTAAAATTTAATTTAGAAAAAGAGGGTTTTAAAGTTTTTTGTGCGTACGATGGCTTAGAAGCTATTGAACAAGTAAAAAAAGAAGAGCCTGATCTAATTTTACTAGATATTATGTTACCTCATAAAGATGGAATGGAAGTCTGCCGTGAAGTACGAAAAACATATGATGTTCCGATCATTATGTTAACGGCGAAAGATTCCGAGATTGATAAAGTGTTAGGCCTAGAGCTCGGGGCAGATGATTATGTAACCAAACCATTTAGCACAAGAGAGTTATTAGCACGCGTGAAAGCAAATTTACGTCGTCGTAAAGCTGGTGCAGAAGAAACATCTACTCACAAAGAGTTGACTGTAGGTGACTTAACGATCTATCCAGACGCCTACCAAGTGAAGCGTCGCGGTGAAACGATTGAACTCACTCATAGAGAATTTGAATTGATTCATTATCTTGCAAAGCATCTGGGCCAAGTTATGACACGTGAACACTTGCTGCAAGCTGTATGGGGATATGATTATTTTGGAGATGTGAGAACGGTTGATGTAACAGTTCGTAGACTTCGTGAAAAAGTAGAAGATAATCCAAGCTACCCTAATTGGATCATTACTAGACGTGGTGTAGGCTATTACCTATCATCACCAGAAGAGCTGGAGCAAGGTTAATGGATCGAAAGGTTGGGTTTTTTAAGTCAATACAATTTAAATTAATCATCATTTATGTGTTGCTTATTTTTATGGCGATGCAGATCATTGGCGTTTATTTTACAGGAAAGCTTGAAGAACAGCTTGTTTTTAATCATGATCAGATGCTAAATGAACGTGCAAACTTGCTAGGATACAATGTTGCCCAGGAAATGATGGAGCCTCGTGAAGATCGAAGTACGTTATATAGTGATATAAATGCTCTCTTAAGAGAGACATTTACGATTGAAAATGCTGAAGTTCAAGTCATTGATAGCAATAGTGAGATCCTGAGCACATCTAATTTTTCAAACCGGCATATCGTCGGTCAGCAGACGACGAAATTTAGAGTGAAGCGGGCTTTACTAGGGGCACGGGATGCTGCGATCTTACGCGATGAACAAACGGGGGATCGTGTTCAAGTTTTAGCTGTGCCCATTAAGGACCAAGAAAATAATACTCTAGGTGCGATTTACATTGAGTCCTCAATGGAAGATATTTATGATCAGATGCAGCAGATTAATAGTATTTTACTTAGTGGCACCGTGATTGCACTCTTAATTACCGCTGTACTTGTTATTTTGTTAGCAAGAACGATTACAGCCCCAATTATGGACATGCGTAAGCAAGCTCTTAGAATGGGGCAGGGTGACTTCTCTAGGCAGGTTACTGTCTATAGTACCGATGAGATCGGTCAATTAGCTTTTTCATTTAATGAATTAACGTATAAGCTTCAAGATGCCACAGCTACTCGTGCTCGTGAGCAGAAAAAATTGAGCTCTGTTTTAGCCCATATGACGGATGGTGTAATTGCCACTGATCAAAATGGTCAAATTATCTTAATGAATAAACGAGCAGAAGAATTACTCGGTGTGCAAAGCTATGAAGTTATAAAACGGTTATTACCAGATGTACTGAGGTTACCTGAGTCTTATGAGCTAGAAGATTTATTTGAGCAAACAGAATCAATCTTACTAGATTTCAGCGATGATGATCAAGAGTTTCTAATCGAAGCCAATTTCTCTGTCATTCAAGAAGAGGATGGTCCTATAAATGGACTGATTACAGTCTTGCATGATGTAACCGAGCAAGAAAAAATTGAGCAAGATCGTCGTGAATTTGTAGCGAATGTATCACATGAGCTCAGAACACCACTGACAACGATGAAAAGTTACTTAGAGGCGTTAGAGGACGGAGCACTTGAGGACCCTGAATTAGCACCACGATTTATTGGCGTTACTCAAAATGAGACTGAGCGGATGATTCGTTTAGTTAATGACCTCTTACAGCTCTCTAAAATCGATAGTCACGATTATCGTTTAACGATGACCTGGGTTGATTTTGGTCAGTTCTTACACGAGGTGATTGATCGCTTTGAAATGGTCGCTCAAGGGCGAAATATTCACTTTACGCGCCATATTTCCGGACATCCAACCTATGTTGAGGTGGATAAAGATAAATTAACACAAGTCATTGATAACATTATTTCAAATGCCATGAAATATTCTCCTGAAGGTGGAAACGTCACAACAACTCTCCTTCATCAAGGGCACAATGTGCGGGTCAGTATTTCTGATGAAGGAATGGGAATCCCGCGTGAAAACCAAGCTAAAATATTTGATCGTTTTTACCGAGTCGATAAAGCCCGTGCTAGAAGCATTGGCGGAACTGGACTTGGTCTTGCGATTGCAAAAGAATTGGTCCATGCTCATGGTGGCGAGATTTGGGTAAGTAGTGAATATGGTTCTGGTACAACGATTTACTTTACATTGCCTTACTCTACGTTTAAGGGGGGAGAGGCATGAACTACGAACACGTCAAAACAGGATTATTAATAGGCTTAGTTGGGTTAAGTATTGTCCTGACTTGGCAATTGTGGACGTTTCAGCCTGATATCAACTTCTTAGGTGAGTCGGAGGAATCTGAACGTACACCCCTAAATAATCAAGAAGTGAAAATGAGCGATGTGATAAAACCAGAACAATTGATTACACATATAGATGGCCAAACCTCGATGATCCCGAAATCAACAGAAGAGTTTGAAGCGTTCTATGAAATGCTTCTTGAAGTCGATTTGATAGAAGGGGACATGCTTGCTACAGGGCCCTTTCCGAAGCAGAATGTGAGTGCAGGAATAGAAGTCGTTTTCCCTGCTGCGATTCCAACAGACATCCTTCTTGCGATGTTTGAAGTAGATCGTGATGTCTTCAACCTCCCTTCATCTGAAGTTGATCGACTCTACTTATATAGGGATTCAAGTGAAAATGATATTGCGATGCAATTGTTATTTGCAGAAGATTCTAGAGTGATTGAAGTAGAGACGACCTTATCAGTCGATCAGTTTGAAGAAATGCTGCAAGGGGAGAAAATACCTGTAACAGCTGTTCATTCAGGAACGAACTCCTCTCAACTTCATCAGCATGTATATGTACCAACTGAACCGATAGAAGCGAGACAGATGACATATACAACAAGTCCTATTGATGTGAATTATTTTATTAATGAGCTGTTTAATGAGCCGAATTCGGTTCGGGCTAATTATGCAGATCTAGTAGAATCATATACAGATGGTAATCGGATCATCCAATTACGAAATGATGGGGAATTTATGGATTATAATAATCCTCTCTTCTCAGAAAACCAAGACCGTAGTAGTCGTCATATTGTCCAAAATAGTTATGACTTTATTAATGGTCATGGTGGATGGTCTGATCCTTATACTCTTTCAAGCTGGTCGGCAGCTGATGTTCGTGAGGAAGCTGAATACTTGCTACATGTTGATGGCGTTCCAGTTATTAGTTATGAGGGACAGAGTATCATGAGGTTAAAGGTTAGCAGAATCGGAACTCAGATTGTTAGCTATGAACGTCCTCTTTTTGACCTGGATAATCAACCGGTTAATGCGATTCAACGAGTAGAGCTCCCTTCTGGTGAGGCTGTGCTAGAACGATTAGAGGAACAAGAGTTTTTTGATGAGACTAAACTTGAAAAAGTAATGGTTGGTTATGAAATGAATAAACAAAATGTGTCCTTAGTGACACTTGAACCATACTGGTATGTACTTTATGATAATCAATGGCAAAAAGTTAAATTTGATCAAGAAGCAAACGGGGAGGAGATTCAATGAATTGGAATCGCACAAAAACCATATTCATTATCACCTTCCTCTTCCTAAATATCTTTTTAACCTGGCAATTAATCGATAAAAATAATTCGAATCAAATGAACATGATTGCTCAAGCAACCATTCAAGAAGTGTTGCGAGATAACAATGTTCGAATTGATGTTGAATTACCTGAGGAGACGATCTCTGCTGGGCATGTACTGGGGAAAACCGTTCCTTTTAGTGAAAGACAGATGAGCGCTCTTAGTAACCAAGAAGCAGAATTAGTTGATGGAACGACGATTATATCGACGTTAGATGAGCCTGTGCCACTAAGAGAAGGACAGTTTTCTCAAGATTTATCTCAATTTCTAAATAGTTATGTCACAAACGGTAATGAGTATCGTTTTGGTCGATTTGATACAGAAGAGAGACAAGTTCTGTTGCAACAAACGTATGAAGAAAAAACTGCCCATGCTTTTGAGGCAGAACCGCTTTTATTACAATTGAATGAGGACGGCGAAATTGTTGGATACCAACAAAGCTACTATGAGTTTGAGCCAACAGGTAGGGAGCGTGAAGTATTATCAAGCATCAAAGCGATTGAAGTATTGTTGAATGCTCAATACATCGGTGTTAATAATACGGTCACACATGTTGAGTTTGGATACTACAGCTTCTACAGCCCCCAAGGTGGAGCTCAAGTATTTGCTCCGATGTGGAGAGTGACGGTAGAAGGTGAAACCTACCTTGTACATGCCATCAACCCTGAAATTCAGCAATTGTCTTAAGCAGGAATAAACAGGAGTGAACCTACGATGACGTTACGTTTTAGTGTGCTTGCTAGTGGAAGTACCGGGAATGCAATTTATGTGGAAACCGATGAGAAGAGATTACTAATCGACGCTGGACTGAGCGGGAAGAAAATGGATGAACTCTTCAAGGAAATCGGACGAAACCCAAAAGAGCTAGACGGTATTTTAGTTAGCCATGAGCACAGCGATCATATAAAAGGAGTCGGGATTTTTGCAAGAAAGCATAAGTTACCGATCTATGCGAATGAAAAAACGTGGCTGGCGATGGAGAGTAACTTAGGAGCGATCCCGATTGACCAAAAATTCACTTTTGCCACAGAGGAAGTGAAATCGTTTGGCCATTTGGATGTCGAGTCCTTCGGGGTCTCTCATGATGCAGCTGAGCCAATGTTTTATTGCTTTCATCACGAAGGGAAAAAGCTAGTATTAGCAACGGATATGGGCTATGTTAGTGAGCGAATTAAAGGAACCATTAAGGGTGCAGATATGTATATTTTTGAGTCCAACCATGACTTGAATATGTTGCAGATGGGGCGCTACCCTTGGAATGTAAAAAGACGGATCTTAAGTGATGTCGGTCACGTTTCAAACGAAGATGCTGCTCTTGCACTTTCTGATGTGATTACAGATAACACAAGCCGTATTTATCTAGCTCATTTAAGCTTAGATAATAATATGAAAGACTTAGCCCGCCTTACAGTGGAGCAAGTCTTAAAAGAGCAAGGAATGGCTGTAGGAGAACAATTCGATCTATATGATACAGATCCCCTAAAGCCCACACCACTTGCTATTATTTAAAAGTCCTCGTTTGAGGACTTTTTATTTGAACTTTTGATTATCTAACACGGTTGTTGGTAATTCTGTAAACAGTATAAAAAATAATCAAAAGTGATGCACTCTAGTAGATTTCTCCTAAATATTAAGTATAATAAATTCAAAATCATCCCTTTAAAGGATGAAACATATCTAGAGATGTAGAACGTTGATTTTATCTTATTAGAGGATGGTGTGGGGTTATGGGCTATTATGATGAGCATGATTCAGAACGTGAAACAAGACAAAAGCGTTCGAAGCGAGGTGGAGCCCTTTCTGCATTTATTGGTGCGGTCATTGGTGGTCTAGTTGTATTATTTTCCGTTCCACTCTTATCAAATTTTGGGATGCTTCCTTACGATTTAGGATCGAATGAGGAAGAGAGCCTCATACAAACCGAGACACCAGAAGATGTACAAACGGTTAGTTATTCCGTTAATTCTGATGTAACACAAGCAGTTGATAAAGTGTCAGATGCAGTTGTTGGTGTGATTAATATTCAACAGTCTAGTCCTTTACAAGAACAAAGTGGCGATGAGGGTACAGGATCGGGTGTCATTTATAAAGTTGCTGGTGATAAAGCCTTTGTCGTAACGAATCATCATGTCATTGAACGAGCAAATGGGATTGAAATTAGTTTAGCAGATGGCACACGTGTCCCGGCAGAATTGTTAGGATCCGATGTCATAACAGACTTAGCTGTTCTAGAAGTGGATAGCAGTGAAATCGAAACGGTTGCTGAATTTGGAAACTCAGATTCTCTTCGCGTAGGTGAACCAGCGATTGCAATTGGAAATCCTTTAGGACTAAGATTTTCAAGCTCTGTTACCCAAGGAATTATTAGTGCAACGGAAAGAAGCATTCCAGTTGATTTAACAGGAAATGGTCAAATTGATTGGCATGCAGAAGTTCTCCAAACAGATGCAGCCATCAACCCTGGTAATAGTGGTGGAGCATTATTAAATATAGAGGGACAAGTGATTGGAATTAATTCAATGAAAATTGCTCAAAGCTCAGTAGAAGGTATCGGATTTGCGATTCCAACAAGTGTGGCGCTGCCGATTATTGAAGACTTAGAGCGCTATGGCGAAGTGAAACGGCCACAACTAGGAGTAGGAATTCAATCTTTAAATGAAATTCCAAGTTATCATTGGCAAGAAACGTTGAATTTACCGAGTGATGTCAGAGCTGGTGTTATGGTTTCAAGTGTGGCGCCGATGTCAGCAGCAGAACGAGCTGGCCTTGAGCAATATGATGTGATCGTTAAAATTGATGGAGAAGACATTGCAGACGGTCATGATTTAAGAAGATTTCTATATACGGAAAAGCAAGTTGGAGACGAAGTAGAAGTGAGCTATTATCGAAACGGTACGCTCGAAACTGTCACGATTCAGTTAGCCGAACAACAAAGCTTTTAAAATAAATCAAAAAGCAGAGTTATCCACATAACTCTGCTTTTTTCTGTTTTAAGAGTTGCCCACAGCTAAACAAAGGGTATGCTATAATAAAATGCGTGAAAACGAAAGGACGGTTTTTTATGGAATTTGCATGTGAGGAACATATTGAATTAGCAATGGATATCGTTGTAGATGAATACGAGACAGCACCAATTATTGAAAAAGTAAGGGAAGAAGAACAATTATCCACAACATGTAGCTATTGTGAAAAGTCTGCCGTTTACTCAATTGCGAAATAATCAGTTACTAACAATGTTGATATGTGGATAACTTCTGTGGATAAATAAAAATGAATGAGGGAATACACGCTGTGAATATCTCTATTATTTCAGTAGGAAAATTAAAAGAAAAATATTTAAAACAAGGAATCTCGGAGTATACGAAAAGACTAGGTGCTTACGCAAAGATTGATTTAATCGAAGTAGCTGATGAAAAAGCGCCAGAGAATTTAAGTGAGGCCGATATGGAAATTGTAAAGCAGAAAGAAGGAGAACGAATCCTAGCAAAAATCGGACCAGATACGCATGTTATCACACTTGAAATCAAAGGTAAACAACTCACCTCAGAGCATTTAGCGAAGGAGATTGACCAACTTGCTACATACGGAAAAAGCAAAATAGCCTTTGTGATCGGAGGCTCACTCGGACTAAGTGATGACGTCATGCAGCGCAGCAACTATGCGTTGTCATTCTCAAAAATGACGCTACCCCATCAACTGATGAGACTCGTGTTATTAGAGCAAGTGTATCGAGCGTTTCGGATTAATCGAGGAGAACCGTACCATAAGTAAATGAGGTTTTTTGGAAATTTCAAATGGCACTTTTCTTAATGTGAAAGGTGCTGTTTGATTTTATGTAGGCTTAAATTAACATTTGCTGTATCAAAGCATGTTTTGAGTTTGAATTTCTCTTATTTTTCTTTTAATCCATACATTGGATTGATTGGATAATTAGGTTAAGTACAATATAAAAATGGTCCAATTTCTAAGATATCCCTTTCATAACGCCTAAAGAAAATATAGTTATTTATGGGGGGGTGTAATATTAGTAGGTACCGACTTATTAGCTAATTTCTAAATCGGAAAAATGGAGGCTTTAAACATTAATTATTTCAAACACGGAAATAAACGCTTATTACTACCATAATGAATTTCCCGTGTTGTTTGTGACAACCTGGGATTATCCATTTGAATTTGTCTATATGATGGAAGAGGATGAAGAACAAAATGTATAAACGTATGATTCATAAAATTTGTATACCAGTAAAAAAAAATGAAAAGAGAAGGTAGGGAGTTATATGATCTTAGCAATCATATCAGGAGTTGTAGTGTATATGGTAAGTGGTATGATTTACTATACACTATTAGGAAATCGTTGGGTAGATCTATTGAAAATTAAGCCGGAACAACCTAAATATGGGTTGCTTACTTTAGTAACATTTCTGACCTCAACGATGTTGTATGGTTTACTCCTACTATCGCAGGCCCAAACGTTAATGGATGGAGCACTATTAGGAGGTGGAGTTGGAATAATAGTGGCGCTTGCTTATGCAAAAGATTTTATATTTGGGTTAGGAACAAATAGTAAGAAACCTTTATCCATCTTTTTTATTGCTGTTGGATATCATGTGATTGCTCTGACAATCATTGGAACTTTGATGATGTTTTTTATTTAATGGAAGTGAATTTAACCAACGATTTTAAAAACTAGGAGGATATCATGGATCAAAGAGAAAATATAGAGGTAACGAAATTAATTGAAGCGCTTCCTGAGCCTATTCAAGATATAACTAACAATCTAAGAGTGCTTATTTTTAAGTCCTCTCCGGAAATCATCGAAGAAGTCAAATGGTCTAAACCAAGCTATGACCAAAATGGACTGGTTTGTTATTTAGCGCCTGCAAAAAAACATGTTAACTTAGGATTTTATCAAGGTTCAGACCTTACTGATAAAGAAGCTGTACTTCAAGGGACAGGTAAACAAATGCGTCATATACAGGTGAAAAAAATAGAGGATATTAAGCCAGATTTGTTTATTTCGATGATTCAAGAGGCGATAGAACTTAATAAATAACTATGAAAATTTCGGTATTATTTGTATAAACGTTCACTAGCAATAGCCTTATAGTCAATATGTGTTAAAAAACACACCTCATTTAGATGCATTACGAAGAACCGTATCATAAGTAAATGAGGTTTTTTGCTTTGATGAGATATATGAACTCATATTATATAATTTCCATTTTTACATAAAATATTTTGTATAAATTTAGAATAGTATAAAAATGTATTTGACATTAGACTTAATGTCAAATAATATCTTTATATGTCAAAAATTAAATATCTTATCATGAGAGACTAAGGGACAGGCCCGATGACGTCCAGCAACCATCATTTTATGAAAGGTGCTAATTCCTGCAGAGTGTTTCATTCTGAGAGATAAGGGTTAGATTAAAGCCTCTTTCCGATTGAAAGGGGCTTTTTTGTATATAAAGGGAGATTAAGAGACAGAAGGTAAAGCATAGGATATCTATCTTCACAGATTGGTAGGGGGGAATTTTACTTTGATCTAAATAAACTAGAATCTATATAGATAAATAAATTACTGTAATCAGCGTTAAAAAAAGAGAGGATTGGTATTTAAGAATCAGAATGATTATTGAAAAAACATGGGACTTCGCTTCTATCCATTTAGGAAAAATATAAATATAGTATTGCTTTTTTCAACATTAAATTGATTTATCACTCTATATAAACAAAGGAGCTTTAAAAAATGAAAAGAAAATATTACTTACTTGTATCCGTGTTTTTACTATTAGGAGTAATTGGAATATTAAATGGTTGTTCGTCAAAGGAAGCAACTAGTGCAACTGACAATCAAGTAATTTTAGTAGGAACACAAAATGATTATCCTCCTTTTGCATTTGCAGATGAGAACAACGAACTTACAGGGTATGATGTTGAAGTTGTAAAAGAAATTGACAAAAAATTGGATGGTTATACATTCGAGTTCGTTGCCACCCCTTGGGATAGTATGTTTCTTGCACTAGAGTCAAATAAAATTCAGGCAATAGCAGATCAAGTAGCGAAAACACCGGAACGTGAGGAAAAGTACTTATTTACCGATGAATCATATTTTGCAGCAGAAACGGTTATTGTTGTGAAAGCAGGCAGAGAAGATATTCAAACATTAGAGGATTTAGAAGGCAAGAATGTTGGAGCTTTAGCAGGAGATTCTTATACATTATTGCTAGAAGAACATAACAAAAAAGTAGATAATGATATTGTTTTAAGTTATAGCGAAAGTGGAAACCCTTCTGAAATTTTGCAAGATGTACAAAACGGTCGCATAGATGCCTATGTAAATGATCCTATTATGATCAATACAGTATTGGAAAAGTATGATTTAGATGTAGAAATTGTGGGACAGTCTCTAGTTAATGATAACATGGGAATCGTATTCAAGAATGAGGAGCAGGGCGTGAAGTTAAAGGCACTAATTGATCCTATTCTGAAACAACTTAAGGAAGATGGTACGTTAGTCGAGCTGTCAAAAAAATGGACTGGTGGAGAATATATCCCTGAATAAGTTTGGAGAAGGAAAGATAAAATGGAGAATTTACTAGATGTTAATTATTTGATAGAAAGCTTTCCTGCTATTATCTCACGGCTACCTATTACAGTAGGGATAGCTGTAGGTTCATTAATTTTGGGTTTATTTATTGGGATTGGTACAGCACTTATAAAAATATATAGAGTTCCAGTACTAAGGGTAATTTCTTCTTTATATATATCTTTTATCAGAGGAACTCCGCTATTAGTTCAAATTTATCTTGTATTCTACGGAATACCTAAGGTTATTTACTATTTACAGATCGAATATGGGTGGCTTCAATACGTAGATGTTAATATAATAGCCCCTGAAGTATATGCATTATTAGCATTTTCTATTAATTTGGGTGCTTATTTGTCTGAAACAATTAGGTCTGCTATTGAGTCGGTTGATCGGGGGCAATTTGAAGCTGCTAAATCTATAGGTATGAGCCCTACACAAATGATGCTTAAAATTATTTTCCCACAGGCTTTGGCAGTAGCAATACCTAACATTGGAAATGTGTTTATTAGTTCGATTAAGGACACTTCTCTTGTTTTTATTATTGGTGTTATAGATATTATGGGACAAGCCAAAATTCTTGGTTCTCGTGGGTTAGCATTCTTTGAGGTGTATATTGCTGTATCTATTATCTACTGGATTCTTTGTATTATAGTTGAGAGATTGCTAGTTATAATAGAAAGGCGAGCTCGTAGATATGAAAGAGGGATTTCTTCATGATTAAGTTGGAAAATATCCATAAGTACTATGATAGCCAGCATGTGCTAAAGGGGATTAACCTTACCGTTAATAGAGGGGAGGTCGTTTCTATTTTAGGACCAAGTGGCTCAGGTAAATCAACACTTTTACGATGCATTAATTTCTTGGAGCAGCCTACTAGTGGAATCGTTGAGGTTAGTGATAAGAGAGTAAATGTTGAATCAGCAAGTAAGACTGATATTTTTTCTTTAAGAACTTCGACAGGAATGGTCTTTCAACAATATAATTTATTTAAAAATTTAACAGTGTTACAAAACGTGATGATTGGTTTAACAAGTGTTAAGCAAATTAATAAGGATGAAGCTAAAAAGATAAGTATAGACATTCTTGAAAGAGTTGGCTTAAATAATAGGTTAAGTCACTATCCAGCACAGCTATCAGGCGGTCAACAACAAAGGGTTGGTATTGCTCGGGCACTTGCACTCAATCCAGAAGTTTTATTGTTTGACGAACCGACTTCCTCTCTTGATCCAGAGTTAGTTGATGAAGTTTTGACAACTATAAAAGGTGTAGCAAATGAAGGAAATACGATGTTAATTGTTACACATGAGCTTAATTTTGCACGTGAGATCTCTGACCGTGTAATCTTTATGGAAGACGGTACTATTATTGAAGAGGGAACTGCTGAACAAATTTTTAACAATCCTAGTGTGGAAAGAACGAAGAAATTTTTAGGTAAAGTAATTAGGAACTAATTAAAAGATATTAAAATGAGTTAAGACGTGGGAAGGAGGTTAAGAAATGAATCCAATAGAACAAATTCTGAATAACTTTCCTATCATAATTATTGACGGAGCAATGGCTACAGAGCTTGAGAAGTATGAATGTAATTTGAATGATCGTTTATGGTCAGCAAAAATATTAATGGAAAATCCGGAAGTAATAAAGAAGGTTCATCTAGATTATTTTAAAGCAGGTGCAGATTGTGCTATTACTGCTAGCTACCAGGCGACTATTGCAGGGTATAAAGAAAGAGGGTTGACTGAGGTAGAGGCAATTGGATTGATCAAAAAGTCTGTTCAAATTGCAGTAGAGGCTCGTGACGATTTTTGGACAGAGTTAAAAGATAAGTCTAACAGGCCGAAGCCGTTAGTTGCAGCCTCTGTAGGTCCATATGGCGCTTTTCTTGCAGATGGCTCTGAATATCGGGGTAATTATTTTTTAAACGAAGATGAATTAGTTACCTTTCATAAAGAAAGGATAAGGGTATTGGTTGAAGCAGGTGCAGATATTTTAGCGTGTGAAACAATTCCTTGTCTTGTGGAAGCTAAAGCAATTACAAGGGTACTAAAGGAATTTCCAGGGGTTTATGCTTGGTTCAGTTTTAGTGCAAAGGATGACTACCACATAAGTGATGGAGAAAAAATTTCAAGTTGTGCGGAGTGGTTAGACGGAGAAGAGCAAGTAGCTGCGATTGGTGTAAATTGTTCATCACCACACTTTATAGAGTCTTTAATTAAAGAGATAAAAAGTCGAACTGCTAAACCGATAGTCGTTTATCCTAATTCAGGTGAAGAATACGATGCAACAAGTAAGACATGGGGTGATGAGTCATTAACAAATCATTTTACCTCTAACACCCAACGTTGGTATGAGGCTGGTGCCCAAATAATCGGGGGTTGTTGTAGAACAAACCCTGAGGATATTACAGCCATTACTACATGGGCTCGTAAATGAGGTAGTAATAATAATAGGTTAAAGAGGGGTCAGACATCCATACGGAGGGTCCGATCCCTCTTTATCTAACAGGTTTATTGAGTGTTTACAGTTTGTGGAGCAAGGTAATCGCTATTATAAAGTCAAAGTCTTTAAATCGGAGATCCATGTTTTCGGTTACTTCGCTTTCCTTCTCAAAGGAAGGAGACATCAAGTCAGTTCTTGATCATTTATTAGTTTCGCTTTAGGCTGTTTGAACACTTCGTCCTGCCACATTTGATACAGATAGATGATAAGCGCAAAACCGATCATCATAGCAACAATAGCTATTGTAGACAAAGTGGATTCACCCGAAACAATCCCCATCCGTTGCCATATCGGGTAAATGATGTACATATATAACCCGTCCAAAAGTATGTTGACAGTCAAATACACCCAAAATTTTCCGAAAGTAAAGTGGAATACCCAGATAACTATAACTAAGTATGCTCCATACACCCAAGGAACCGGAACGACTTTATCCCAACCGAACAGACTGGAACCTGTTTCTTTCCACCATCCGTAATGGTAAGCCGCTTGATATGCCAATGTATGAATAATGGTCATAAATAGAGCGACAGGCATGTACCTGCGTACAGTATCCATTTTCAAAAAAAACAAGGACGCCCAAGGCAAGATCAAGAGTAACCAGAGAAAAATCTGTTTCATGTCATTAATACCTCACATTAGTTTTATGTATAGTGTTACTCTCAATTCATATATTTATTCAATTTATCCGATAAAAGTAACTGAAACACCGAAAGACCAGATGCTAAAAAATGCATCCGTAAGATAGATTGTGCAATCGACAAGTTGAAAAAGCACGTCAATACCTATAAAGGACCTTCATATAATGGAATTAATGATACAAAAAGGCTATGTATTAAAAGCAAAATCATTTTAAGTGTTATTGAACTTTGGCTTTTAACGAGGTTCTCATTTTTTTAACAGACTAATTAGTTTGAAATTATCAGATTATGGTAGATTTTTTGAGTAGTAAATCATTATAATAGAGATATGATAGAATGATATTGAGATAGGAAAGTTTGTGTGGTTGGGTGGCGCCTTGCTTTTTTGTGACGCTTAAGGAGGAGCGCCTACTCTTTTTACAAAATAGAGGATAAGGGTGGTTATCATGAGCAGCATGAGGAGAGAAACAGACGTGATCTTAATTGGTGCGGGAGTTATGAGCGCGACTTTAGGTTCATTGCTGAAAGAGTTAGCACCAGAATGGGAAATCAAAGTATTTGAGAAACTTGCGAGTGCAGGGGAAGAAAGCTCTAATGAATGGAATAATGCGGGGACAGGTCATTCTGCACTATGTGAGCTTAACTATACTTCCGAAAAATCTGACGGAACTATAGATGTGAGCAAGGCTATTAAAATTAATGAACAGTTCCAGCTTTCTAGACAGTTCTGGGCTTATCTTGTAAATAGCAATCTGATTCGTAATCCACAAGACTTTATTATGCCGATTCCTCATATAAGCCTAGTCCAAGGCGAAAAAAATGTCACTTTTCTAAGAAGTCGTTTGGAAGCGCTATCAAACAATCCCCTTTTTCAAGGGATGGAATTCTCAGAGGATCCTGAAAAACTTAAGGAATGGACTCCTCTAATAATGGAAGGTCGTACATCGAATGAACCGATTGCTGCAACAAAAATCGATTCTGGAACCGATGTTAACTTTGGAGCTTTAACACGCATGTTATTTGACCACTTGAAGAGTCAAAATGTTGAATTAAACTATAAGCATAGTGTTGAAGATTTTAAACGTACAAATGATGGCCGCTGGGAAGTAAAAGTGCATGATATTGAAGGCGGTAACATCGAGTATCATACGGCAAAATTCGTTTTTATTGGCGGCGGGGGTGGAAGTCTGCCTTTACTCCAAAAAACGGGTATACCTGAATCAAAGCATATTGGGGGATTTCCAGTAAGCGGACTATTTATGGTTTGTAACAATCCAGAAGTTGTAGAGCAGCATCATGCAAAAGTATACGGTAAAGCGAAGGTTGGAGCTCCTCCAATGTCTGTTCCACATCTTGATACAAGATATATTGATAACAAAAAGACATTACTGTTTGGACCGTTTGCGGGCTTCTCACCAAAGTTTTTAAAGCATGGATCAAACCTAGATTTAATCGGTTCAGTTAAACCGAATAATGTTCTCACTATGTTGGCTGCAGGCGTTAAAGAGATGGGATTAACAAAATACTTGATCGAGCAGGTCATGCTCTCAAATGAAAAGCGTATGGAAGAATTACGTGAGTTTATTCCGAATGCGAAAAGTGAGGATTGGGATATAGTAGCTGCGGGCCAACGCGTACAAGTTATTAAAGATACAGAAGCTGGCAAAGGAACTCTTCAATTTGGTACGGAAGTGGTGAGTGACGCAGATGGAACGATAGCTGCATTACTTGGAGCTTCTCCGGGTGCCTCTACGGCCGTACATGTCATGCTCGAGGTATTCCAAAAATGTTTCCCAGAACGTATGAATGAGTGGGAACCAAAATTAAAAGAAATGCTCCCTACTTATGGGATGTCACCAGTTGAACACCCAGAGCTGTTCCATCAAGTTCATACTTCAAATTCACAAATTCTCGGACTGAGTGTAGAAGAACCTGTTTTTGCTTAATAGGTAGAGCGTCATAAGTGAATAAGACTGTTAAAACAAGCGGAAAAGTTTTTCCGTTTGTTTTTTTATTCATACAACTTTATTAGAGTATAGTAGTAGAACATACAGCTAGTTTGGTTGTATGAGGGATACATTAAAGGTAGTGTATCCCTTTTTCTAACAGCAAAATTATTTAAGAGTAATTTTTCGATCGGCATAGTACTTTCTAAATTTAAGGGAGACTTTAGGTTTTTTTGTGAATGGAGAAGCATTTTATTAATGATATGTTTTATTTCTTTATCTTCTACAGTGACAGAAAAATACTCAAACAATCTTAGCTTCATACTATTTTTAAGGTAAGATGACCAAATATTAGATACTTCAATGGGAGACAAGTACCTTGGAAGTTTTTTGTTCTGGAAAACACTTATTTTTTTCACTCCTTTCTTAGTAGTGTTGTTATAAAGAAGATATTTATTACAAGAACAACACAGAGTCGTGAGAGGAATTCAGAAGTAGGGTCATAAGACTGGATAAGTTAATATTGACTTGTTTAGCAAGAAATATTGAGTGCTATGAAAGAATTTTGTGATTCGCATTGAATATTTATACATAAAAATGATATATTATTAATAATTAAATAGAGATAATGAGTATTCGATGAATGATATATACAAATCATCTGAAGTGGGAGAGAGTAAAAAATGGGAGCTAATACACAGCAGAAATTAGACCAGTCTACATTTACAAAAGAATATAGCGCTAAACAATATATGAAGTTTTGGTTGTCATCGTTAATTGGGGTTTTGTTATTTTTAGTCCCTATTTCAATTAATGATAAGGTTACAATCGGATTAGGGGTGCTAGCAGATGCCTTGCAGGGGGCTATTGCTGAATATATTCCACTCTTCATGACAACCGTATTATGTCTATCTACGATTGGTAGCTTAATAGCGAAGGGGACTAACTTGCAGTTCATTCACAGAAGTGCTTTCTTAAAGGGGTTATTTGATGTTCCCACACTGTGGTTCACTTTAAGAAGTATCGGTGCAGTCTTTGCCGTATTAACATTAACGGAAGTCGGACCTGAATTTATTTGGTCTGAATTTACCGGCGGCGTGGTGTTGTATGAGCTGATTCCGGTACTGATGGTTTGGTTTTTATTTGCTTGCTTGTTTATGCCGCTCCTGCTTCAGTTTGGCTTAATGGACTTTATCGGCACAATGGTACGCAAAGTGATGCATCCTTTATTCAAATTGCCTGGACGTTCCTCTGTTGATGCATTAGCCTCTTGGATGGGTAGCGGCACAGTTGGAGTATTACTGACAACTCAGCAATATGAATCAGGATACTATACGAAGCGTGAAGCTTCAGTCGTTGCAACAAACTTTTCAATTGCGTCGATTGCCTTTAGTCTTGTGATTGCAAAATTTTTGAACATTGATCATATGTTTATTCAATTTTATTTTACAGTGATTGTAACAGGAATTGTTGCAGCTATTATTTGTCCTAGAATCCCTCCTCTTTCTCTTAAAAAAGAGTCGTATTACGAGCCAGTGGGGAAGCAAATTGATGAAGTGGTTCCAGAGGGAGTGTCTAGCTTTCAATGGGGCGTGCATCAGGCGGTTGAAAGAGCGGCTCAAGTAAAAAGCTATCGTAGTGTAGTAAAAAGTGGGGTTCAAAATGTCATTGATATTTGGTTCGCTTTAATTCCACTAGTTATGGCGCTTGGAACAATCGCGCTCGTTATTGCGGAATTTACGCCGATATTTAATTACTTGTCTTATCCATTTGTTCCGTTCCTGCAGTTACTGCAAATTCCTGAAGCAGAGGCAGCTGCACCTGCGATGATCGTTGGTTTTGCTGATATGTTTTTACCAGCTGTTATTGGTAGTGGAATTGAATCAGAACTGACTCGCTTTATCATTGGAGTTATGTCATTAACACAATTAATTTACATGTCTGAAATTGGTATTCTTTTGTTGAAGTCTAAAATTCCACTTTCTTTTGTTCAATTATTTGTGATCTTTTTACAGAGAACCATTATTACGTTGCCGATTGCAGCAGCAATGGCTCATCTTTTATTCTTCTAACAAATAGAGAGTCTGTGTTACAGCTTGTTCAATCTTTTGATACGATAATAGTCGGTTGGAAAGCATTGGTCACATGCCAATGCTTTCTATTATGTCTGGTATGTTATTCTTTTCATACATAATAAATGGATCGGGAGTGGTAGAAGTGAACATGGAATCTTTTTTATCAAACAATATAAAAGCAGCACTAAAAAATGATCCTCCAGGAGAATGGATGCCTGCTTTGCCTGATAAGTGTATTCGTCTTAGTTCAGGCTATCCTGAACCCTCTCTGGTGCCTACAGAACAGATAAAAGAGTCTGTGGTCAGTCTGCTTGATATGGAGAAGGATTTACCGCTTCATTACCTTGGAAGCTCTCAGATCGACAAATTGAAGGGGCATATTCATCAAAGGCTCACAGAGCGAGCTATGGGAGTGCAAGAAGATGAACTGTTATTAACATCAGGAGCTTCGCAGGCTATTGATTTGATTGCCCGTATTTTAATTGATGAAAATTGTGTAGTTGCTCTAGAGGCACCAACGTATATGGAAGCATTAGAAATCTTTCAAAATTATACGGAGCAATTCATTAGTATTCCAGTAGATGAGCTAGGACTTCAAACAGAGAAATTAGAAGAAATGCTGAAGGATCGAAATGAGAATGGACTACCTCTTCCTCGTCTTTTATATACGATCCCAACATTCCAAAACCCAACAGGTACAACAATGACCAAAGAGCGCCGGAAACATGTCATTGAACTAGCTGATCAATACAATTTCCTCATAGTAGAAGACGATGCATACGGGGAATTATCCTTTGATCAACCTTCGATCCCTTTAAAAGCTTTGGACTGTGAAGGTCGTGTTCTCCATGTTGGTTCGTTATCTAAAGTCGTCGCCCCAGGAATGCGAATTGGATGGGTGAGCGCACCTGCTGAACTAATTACTGCGATGAATTGGTTTAAAAAGGATTTAGATCATCCATTTTCACAAGCAACTATGGCTACTTATTTGGATAAAGCCGATCTAAGCGAACGTCTGAATACTTTACGAACCACGTATGAATCGAAGTGTGGTGTGCTCCTTTCAGCACTTGAACAATACCTCCCAGATTCGGTTTCATGGTATATTCCAAAAGGAGGCTATTTTGTTTGGGTCAAAGTTGCAGGCGTGGATACGTCAACATTATTAACGCAGGCTCTAAATGAGGGAATATCTTATGTACCTGGAAAGTACTTTTACTTGCAGGAACAAGAGGGGATGTCATACTTAAGACTTTCCTTTAGCTATGCCTCTAAAGAAGAGATAGTAGAAGGCGTTAGGAAGCTGGCTAAGGTTATAGGAGGACTCGAATAATAATATATGGATCACAAAAGGCTCGAGCCATCTGTCTCGAGTCTTTTATGCTTGCTTACTCTGATAAGGAACAATATAAATGCCATCATCATAGATCCAGTCTGCATACAAGACGTCCTCTACTCTAGTATACCCATGTGCAATAAGTTGCTGAGTCAGCCAATCTTTATTGAAGCCAAGCTCCTTCAGGTTAGCCTCAATCATTTCACCATCGGTAATAAGAGTCGTACAAAGGTACGTTGGACTTGGGGGTAGATTTAAATCGTCGAGAGTGACCTTTTGGTATTTATTCTTTTTTAAGATGCTGACTGAGCCATTCGTCTCTAAGATTGCATAGGCTACTTCACGGAGAGAGAATGTTTCACTTTGTCGTAATGAGCTAAGCAACTGATTGATGTTCATTCGGTTTTGTTTAAGCTGCTCGCGGTCAATTTTGCCATTACGAATGATGATAGATGGCTTTCCTTCTAATAAGCCTCTCATCGATCGATGCTTTAACAGGTACTTCTCCATAATGATCATTAAAAAGCCCCATAATAAGACCACGTAAATGATGTAGAAGATGCTAACGTTCGTCTCAAATATCCCATTCCCGAGTAGCTCTGATAGCACAATTGCCGAAACAAAATCAAAAGGAGTCAAATGACGAATCGTCGTCTTCCCTAATAATCTAGTAATCATAAAAAGCAAAAAGAACCCTATGAGGATTTTAATCGACATATCCATGAAACCTGGCTCCATACTATCCTCTCCCAGTAGGTAAACGAATCTATTTTACTACTAGTTATGGTCAAGGTCGTAGTGTTTTATGCAATGTGCATAGATTTTGGCAGTGAAGATAAAGAAACGAAAATTCTTGATTAGAAAGTTGAATAATTTGTATTCAACAAACTACATTTTGTATGCTAAAAGCAGAAAGTAACTTAGGAGGGGTGTATGGATGGACAAGCAGCAGGAGCGTTACATTCGAGATCATTGGAAAGTGAAATACAATAAAAATGGTTATCCTCATGTTCAACAGGGATGGGTTTTACCGCCTGATCGTATGAGTGAATATGATCCATTTATTTTGATGGCAGATGATTGGTTCAAACGAGGAACGTTTTCGGATCATCCTCATAGAGGGTTTCAAACAATTACGTATGTGATTGATGGAAGACTTGAGCACACGGATAATAATGGGGGTCACTCGGTTTTACATGCAGGAGATGTTCAGTATATGAATGCTGGAAGTGGTGCGCGCCATGCGGAGGAAGCAGTAGATGATGATCTTATTCATACTCTCCAATTGTGGCTGAACTTACCTAAGGAGCTTAAGCAAACAGAGTCATCCTATCAAAATGTTTACGTAGAAGACGCTCCGAAAGTAGATATAGAGGGAGGATATCTTCGCGTTTATTCAGGAACAGTAGCGAATACGTCTGGTCCTATGAATTCACTGGTTCCTATCAATATGGTTGAGCTTTATCTAAAAGAAGGAGCTACTTATTCCCTGGAACTTCCAAGAAACCATAATGGCCATGTCTATATGCTTCAGGGTGAGTTGGAATTTGCTGAGAACGTCACTCTTCAAAAAACAGAGGTTGGTTTACTCTCATATGATAAACTTGCTGATGATAAGGAAACGGATAAACTCAAGATTACCGCACATGAAAGATCTCGAGTTTTAATCTATACTGGAAAACTAATTCAGGAACCTGTTGTAGCAAGAGGTCCTTTTGTAATGAACACTGAAGAGGAAATTAAAGAAGCTTTCAATGATTTTCGGTTAGGGAAATTTGGACTTTCGTCTCAAGAATAATCATTCTTTAAACAAGAACTTAGCTCAGGTAGTTAAGTTCTTTTTGTCTTACGTACTTGTAAAGCCATATGCTTGCATTAACTCTTCGAACCTGTCAAGATATATAAAATCCATTATTACTTAGAGGAGGTCTACTAAAAATGAAGCTGCAAAATAAAAAAGTCATCCAAATTGTCAGTAATGATTTTGAAGATTTAGAGCTATGGTACCCGGTTTTACGTTTGCGTGAAGAAGGGGCAACAGTGGATATTGTGGGCGAGAAGGCAGACGAGAAGTACATAGGAAAGTATGGCGTACCGATTGTATCTGAGTATGCTTTTGAAGAGATTAATCCTAATGATTATGATGCGATTCTTGTGCCGGGTGGATGGTCACCTGATTTACTCAGAAGATTCGACAGTGTCTTAAACATGGTTCGTGTGTTGAATGACCAGAAGAAGCCAATCGGGCAAATCTGTCACGCAGGATGGGTGCTGATTTCGGCAAATATTTTACAAGGCAAGAAAGTGACAAGTACACCAGGTATTAAAGATGATATGACGAATGCTGGAGCAACATGGGTAGATGAGGCTGTAGTAGTAGATGGAAACATTGTCTCAAGCCGTCGCCCGCCAGACCTACCAGACTATATGCGTGAATTTATAGAGGTTTTAGCAAACTAAAAAGATCACCATTAACTCCGCAGCTGCTTTTAAGTTGTGGAATTGCTAACGAACGACTGCTGAAGTGGAGAATTAAATGACTGAAGAGGTGGAAGGTATGACGTATCCTAGAACGTTCTCACATATTGGATTATCAGTACCTAACGTAGATGAAGCGCTAAAATTCTATCGCGAGGAAAGTGCTTATTAAAAAGCCAAAAAATCTTCTACAGCTTCAAGCTGTAGAAGATTTTTTTATTTCCGGGGGAATTGATAAAACTTTATTCTTTCTTTATTTTTTTGCAGTATAATGGTAATTATTAGTTAATGATCCATTTGGAGGATAAAGAATGAATCCGTTTAAAGAAAAGCTGGAGCAGATAAAAGATGCTCAAGTTCAGTTAACAAAGGATTATGAGAAAGTAGTAAAAGAGTATGAGTCGAATGATCTTATTCAAGAAAATACTCGACTCCGAGAGCAATATGATGATTTCAAAGGGCAAGTGGAAGTGTTTAAACAAAAACAACAAGTTATAGAAACAGAGAATCGAAAGTTACGGTTGGCCCTGCAAGAGCAAATGATTGATGAAAAGTTAGCTCTCTTAAAAATGTCAAAGCAGAAGGTTGAGACATACTTTGGGCAATCCATTAATCCACAGCATAATCGATTAAAGGGATTAGAAGCAGAGACTCAACAGAAAATTGCTTCATTAAAGGAAAGGGCACAGAAAAACATTCAAGTCGAAAAAGAGGAGATTCTATCTAAAATAGAAGTCTTGTCGATCGAAACGAATGAAATGATTAAGGCAGAAAGAAAACGTTTAGCTGAAGAACAAAGAACATTATTAAAAGGTTTATCAGGAGACTATGAGCAGCTAGAAAAAGAGGAAGTGACCGAAGAAGTTATTCAAAAAAGAATGAAACAAAACCAGATTGAGATGAAGATCGGATTAAATTGGATTAATAAAATTGGAATTCTTCTTATCATTTTTGGGGTGGCAGCAGCATTTCGTCACTCTTATACAAATTGGTTCACCGATGAAATCAAAGGCGCAATGTTCTTTATTTTAGGTGTGTTTATGCTGGTTGGTGGGGAATGGCTTCAACAGAAAAATAAACAAACGTTTGCCTTAGGTGTCATTGGAGGGGGGATCTCCGTTTTATATGGCTCCATCTTCTTTAGTTATTTTTTACTTGATGTTATTGGTCTGACGGTTGCACTATTGGCGTCGGTACTTGTTACTGTGAGTGCAGTCATCTTATCGCTACGTTATCATTCGAGAACGATTATTACCTTTGGATTAGTCGGTGGTTACATTCCTTTTTATTCTTACTTATTTGCATTTGGATTAGAAGGGAATGCTGTCTATGCAGCGATGGTTTATCTACTCATTCTAAACTCATCGATACTATGGATCTCTCTTCAAAAACAATGGAACTTGGTGCACTATATTAGCTTTGCTTTAGCTATTCCTTCTTTACTTATTCTACTCCTTCTATCACCGAATGATGGTGTGAGTATGCTTTATATCGTCTTAACATTTGTCTTATACGTGGGATTAACGATTGGCTATTCGTTTAAACATAAAGTAGCTCTAAAATGGGGGGACGTGACGCTTCTTGCGCTTAATACCTTTTTTAGTTGCTTATTATTGTATTACCTATTCCATAGGCTTGAATGGAATGACTTTAGAGGGCTATTAGCCGTTGCATTCTGTGTGCTCTTCTTTGGACTCGGTCGATTTGTAGAGCAGAAGATGCCTAATGAAGCCCAAACTAGAATCTTATTTTACGCTACTTCCATAACATTTCTTGTACTTATTATCCCATTCCAGTTTGGAGCAGAGTGGGTAGCACTTGGATGGCTGATACAGGGTGTCGTTCTAATGATTTATGCGAACAAAGCAAACCTGCGTTTACTTGAGATGGCTGGCTGGGGCATATTTGTCTTAACCCTGTTCACGTTCTTCGTAGAGTGGTTTGTAACAATCTCTGGGATAGGCATGTCTTCTTACTTCCACTTTAAATACTTTGCAGTCGTCATTGGTCTTATAACTACGACTATTTACTATGCTATGTGGCAACGTAGGGAAGGAAATAACTATTTATTTAATAAGGTTAAAGATCTACCCCTTTATTTAAAATATTTTACTTTAGTCAATGTATGGGTGTACCTTGCTTATGAAAGCCGGTACATGTATGAGCAGTCGGTACCACTTACACTGACAAATTATTCTTTTTACCAATCGTTAATGGTTGCTTTTTTGACCGTAGGATTAGCGTATGTGCTAAAGAAAATCCCACTATTATATGACAGGATAGTAAGTTACTTCTGCTTATTCTTATATGCATTTGGTAGTCTTATTGGTCTTTTTTTAACGATTGCCGCACCAGCACTTGAGCCAGTGATCGCCCAAAGTACATTTTTGAATTATCTTGCTTTGGTTTTATTAATAGGATTTAATGTGCTAATTTTCTTTAGCGGACGTGATTTATTACTGGCTTATATTAGACAACATTATAAAGACATTGAACTGTATCCAACCATCCTTGGCGTGTATATGTTAGGAGTACTAGCGGCCTTTCTAACCGTTCAATTTCGACTTGCTGATGTTGGATTTGTTTTTAGTTCAGTCTTTTTGATTGTGGCAGTCGCATACATCTTATATGGTTTTAAGAAGCAATATGTGTATATAAGGCGTATAGGGCTTGGGTTAACATTACTATCAACAGGTAAACTCTTTCTTTACGATTTAGCGTTCCTCACTGAAACGAGCAAAATAGTAGCGTATTTCGGTTTCGGTGTGGTGTTATTAGGTATTTCTTATTTGTATCAAAAAGTATCAAGTAGACAATCTCAGGATATAGAAAAAAGCATGTAATCTTATTTAAGCTTTCTTATATATTTATAGGAGGTGGGGAGAACAATACAACTCCATACCTCCTTTAAGTCCATCTGTGAAAATGTACTAAATTATGGTACGTTTATATAGTATATAAGTCCTGAAAAGTAGAGTGGGTGAATATTCAATGGGGTAGAGACAGATATTAATTCTTTTATAAAGCGTAGAAATCGATTAATGTTCGTTCTTTTATGGGTGGCATACGGATTGAGTATGGCTGTCTTTGTTGCATTTGACCCAATATTTTCATCCACTTGGCCTCCGGTGGGATTTTCTTTATTAGTAGGGCTTATGATTGTTCGGATGTTGATTAAGAATGAACACTTAATGATGTATATCATCTCTTTTGCAATGTTTTTTTATTTATTTCTGTTAAATATTGAGTTTCCTTACTTAGTAAACTATTTTTATATTTTACTCGGTATTATTATTCCTTCTCTTTATCAACATTACGGGGTGATCCTTTTTTCCGGAGTGCTAGCAATGTTTTCATTGTCTTATTTTTTCATCTTCTCTTTTGATGAGATCTTTACCAGGGTAGAGTCAGTCGATATTCTATACTTCATCTTACTCTCAGCTATCTTAATTATCTTCTTTTTATTCCATACTAAGTTTACTAAAAGCTTGTGGGTAAAGGCACAAGTAGGTGAAAATAAGGCGAAACAGAAGCTCCATTCTACGGAAAACTATTTGAATGCTTTTTTTACTCAAACAAGTGAAGCGATTGTTGTCTATGACAATAAAGGGACGATCATAAATGTGAATCAAGCTTTTACTTCGTTATATGGGTGGAATGATGATGAACTTATTAATGAGAATATAAATGATTTCTTACCTGTTCAGTGGAATGCAACTTCGGAGACGGAATTGGTTCATAAAAATAAATATGGAGACCCGCTAGCTGTTGCAATTTCAGTCTCTTTTATCAAAGGTCCTAAAGGTGAGAATGCAGCCTACTTGATGATGATTTGGGACATTTCAGAGAGGAAGCGGACAGAAGCTCAGTTAATGCAATCAGAGAAGTTAAAAGTAGTAGGAGAGCTTGCAGCTGGAATCGCTCATGAGATCCGTAATCCTATTACCGTGTTGTCAGGATTCACACAACTAATGGATAACACGTATTACAAGGAGTTGATGAAAGCTGAATTAAAACGCATAGATGGGATTGTAGAAGAACTGCTTGTTCTAGCTAAGCCACGTGCTACTCACTTGAGTTCGATCACTTGTAGGAAACTAATAGATGAAGTAATTGAACTATTTGAATCAATTTGTGAAAACCAGAAAATAAAAGTGCACTGGAAGCGATGTGAGTCTGCTTCTATTTACGGTGACTATAACCGATTAAAGCAAGTTTTAATAAATGTGTTTAAAAATGCTATAGAAGCGATAGAATATGAAGGGGTAGTAGAGATTGATCTAACGATACAAGATAATGATGTATTATTGCACATCGCTAATGATGGTCCTTCTATTCCTGAGGAAACGTTATCTGAATTAGGGTCGCCTTTCTTCACAACAAAAGAAACCGGGACTGGTCTTGGGTTAATGATCTCAAAAACGATTATGAAGGAACATGAAGGTCATTTTTCAATTGATAATAGACTGGATCAGGGGGTCGTCGTCACCCTAACTTTACCTAAACATAACGGAGAACGGATCTAATTTCCATAAGATACAGATGATTAAGGATTGTCAAGTACTTTGGCAATCCTTATAATGAGTTATAGTGTGCTTTTAAAGCCACTAAGGTTGAGATGATTGTTGAGATATGGGACAATGAAGAGATGCTAGGAAGTTACCGACTGACTTAAATAGATACTATTTATAAATTGAAATGAGGGTTAAACATGCACAAAGAATCCATTTATGGTTTAACGATGGATCAGTTGACCGAATGGCTAATGGAACGTGGACAGAAGAAGTTCCGCGCGACACAAGTTTGGGACTGGTTATATAGAAAACGTGTCAAACGTTTTTCGGAAATGAACAATTTAAAGAAAGACTGTTTGGAACTATTAGAAGAGAATTTTTCCATTCAAACTTTAACAGAGCACGTAAAACAAGAATCTGCGGACGGAACAATTAAATTTTTATTTAAGCTTCATGACGGAAACTTGATTGAAACAGTATTGATGAGACATAAATATGGTCTATCTGTTTGTGTGACAACACAAGTAGGCTGCAACATCGGCTGTAGTTTCTGTGCGAGTGGTTTATTAAAGAAGAGTCGCGATCTTTCAAGCGGTGAGATTGTTGAGCAGATCATGAATGTACAGCATCACTTAGATAGTGTAGGGAAAGAAGAAAGAGTAAGTCATATTGTTGTAATGGGTATTGGGGAACCATTTGATAACTTTGACAATATGGTGGATTTCTTACAAGTAGTTAAAGATCATAAAGGTCTTGCAATTGGTGCTCGTCATATCACCGTATCAACAAGTGGTTTAGCTGATAAGATTTATGAGTTTGCTGATCTGCAATTACAAGTAAACTTAGCTATTTCCTTGCATGCACCGAACAATGAGTTAAGAACAAGAATCATGAAAATCAATAAAGCCATTCCGATTGAAAAGCTTATGAAAGCTATTGATTATTATCTTGAGAAAACAAATCGTAAAATCACGATTGAGTATATCTTGTTAAAGGGTGTTAATGATCAACGAGAACATGCTGCTGAACTTGCACGTATGTTTAAGGATAAGCGTCATCTCACATATGTGAACTTAATTCCTTATAACCCAGTAGATGAGCATGGACAATATCAAAGAAGCCTTAAAGAAGACATTCTAGGCTTCTATGATGAATTAAAGAAAAATGGAATTAACTGTGGTGTTCGACTTGAGCACGGAACGGATATTGATGCTGCTTGTGGTCAATTAAGAAGTAAGCAAATCAAAAAAGATAAACCAAAAACGAAAGCAAAAGCTTAATCAAAAGCGTACCTTTTTCCGGGTACGCTTTTTTTGTGTTTTAGCGAAACAGTTATAACTAACTATGAAAAAGAGAAGATGTGAAAAGGTGAAAAGACAAACTTGGGTCTTTTTTACCAATTTTCACGCCGAAATAGCAATTGTATAAAACTGGAACACACAAGACTCACTAAAGTATATTTCTTTAAAAACGCTTAAAAAGTTGGTATTACCGCCTTTCTGAATTCTCATATAAACAAAATTCACCTTTCAAATGGACAATTTATGGTAATTGCGCTATTCAATACTAAAGACTCGTTTTAACCCCTTTTATCAAAGGAATAGACCCTTAGCCAAATGAAAAGCTGTCCATCTAATGTTAAAACCTATCAAAAATGAAGGAGTGAATTAGATGAGTGTTCAAAAAAGTACAGATAGTTCAAGCCTTGCAGAAGTAATTGATAGAATTCTTGACAAAGGAATTGTCATTGACGCTTTTGTACGTGTTTCACTAGTCGGAATTGAAATTCTTACTATTGAAGCAAGAGTTGTTATTGCAAGTGTGGACACATGGTTACGTTATGCAGAAGCAGTTGGACTTCTTAGAGATGAAGTCGAAGAGGAAGGTCTTGCGAAAAGAGAGCATGACCGCGCACCACAATTTAGCTTTTAAACATTATAGAATCCAATTTATACATTAAAGAAACGAGGTTGAAAACAAATGGCAGATAAAGAGCAAAAAAACCAAAATAACGATGAAAATACAGAGTCGAAAAATGATCAGTCCCATTCAATGAACCTAGCCATAATCGGTGGGGTAGTTGGAGCGGGGATCGGATTACTTTCAAGTCCAGGAACGAGTAAAAAAGTGATGAAGAGCTTGGGTGAATCTGAAGTAATGAGATCAGCAGGCAAAGAGCTAAAAAGAACGGCCCAAGAAATTATTACAGAGCAGGCTTTAAGTAGTCTGAGACAGACAGCTTCAGGCTATATGAACGGTGGAGGGTTGTTGTCACCGAAAAAGAAAAATAACGAGCAAGAAGACTCCAATGAATCGAGTAATGAAGATAACTCTTCTGAATATGAAGAGATCAAAGAAGACAACAAGCAATTAAATGATCGTCTTGAAAGAATTGAAGAGATGCTAAGCAACTTAGTAGATTCTAAAAAGTAATCGATTAATAAGATTGTGTGAAGAGGGGGATTGGATGGACAAGCCCATTAAAAAGGCAGCTGGTAAAGCCGCAAAAAAAGTGGCTGAATACACCCCTGAACCTATAAAAGATGAAATTAAAGAAAAAGTTAAAGATAAAGCAAAAGAAAAGTTTGTAGAGAGCGTGCAAGATAAGGCGGATGAAGCAACGGATCACCTAGAAGATGCTAAAGATGAAAACGCTGAAAAATTCCAAGATAAAGCAGAAGAAGCGAAGGATAAAGCGCAAGATGTTTTACTTTCGGTCCGCGATAAGATTGGGAATGTTGTTGAAGCAGGAGAGGATTTTCAAGAAAAGGTTTCCTCTTCTAATAAAGACAAGGGTGATCGAAAGGTTAAAGGCGTCAACCAGATTAAAGGAGTTAGCAACATCAAAAGTTATAAGGATGTTAAAAGCTCCAAAGATATTAAATCTTCAAATGATATTAAGACAATGGGTTCTTAACTAGGAAGGAGTGAGATGATGTCTGTTCAAAAAAGTACAGATAGTTCAAGTTTAGCTGAGGTGATTGACCGTATTTTAGATAAGGGTATTGTCATTGATGCCTTTGTTCGAGTATCGGTCGTTGGGATTGAAATCTTAACAGTAGAGGCACGAGTGGTTATTGCAAGTGTCGATACATGGTTACGTTATGCAGAAGCAGTAGGACTTCTAAGAGATGAAGTCGAAGAAAACGGGCTTCCGGAACAACCAAATGAACGTAAGGCAGCTTTTAGTATTTAAAGGTAAATGATGGAGGAGTCAGGGGATCACCCTGACTTACCATCCTCTATATACCAGGAGGTCACTATGGGAATTAAAGAGATTATGAACAATGTTGCTGACTTCTTCAATGAACATGTAGCGCCTCTTCATAAAATCACAGCAGTTGAGGAACGTGAAAACGGTGGCTGGATGCTTACTGTTGAAGTCATTGAAGAGAAGGAATATATGAAAAAATACGCTAAAGATGAAATGATTGGCGTTTACGACGTTGTGTTAGATAAGGAAAAGGAAGTTACTTCTTTTAAACGACGTGACGTTCGCTATAGAAGTGCGATAGACCAGCAAGTATAGGTCGTAGTGAGTAGGAGGGAATAGAGTGACCGTCTTAAAAGAAAAGATTAAAAAGAACACAAATTCAATCGTCCAAGATAAAGAGACGAAAGATTTACTTTCTCGCTCATTACAATATTTAAAAGCTGGCTACCCTATTCATTTTACTGGTCCATCAGGGGCAGGAAAAACCTCTCTAGCACTAGCTTTAGCGAAAAAGCGAAAAAAGCCTATTATGCTGATTCATGGAAATCATGAGTTGAATAATAGTGATTTGATTGGTGACTTTACTGGCTACACAAGTAAAAAGATGGTCGATAACTATATTCGTTCTGTTTATAAAAAGGATGAGAGTGTGAGTGAGACGTGGAGAGATGGACGTTTACTTGAAGCGGTTAAAAATGGATACACACTTGTATATGATGAATTTACGAGATCACAGCCTAATACTAATAATATCTTTCTATCCATTTTAGAGGAACGTATCTTACCTTTATACGGTTCTAAAAAAACGGAACCATTTGTAAAGGTTCATCCTGATTTTTCGGTTATATTCACAAGCAATCCTGAAGAGTATGCAGGGGTCTATCAAACACAAGATGCATTGCTTGATCGCTTAATTACTATATTCGTTGATTATAAAGACGTCGATCGTGAAACGTCGATCGTTTCCGAAAAAACAGATGTGACCGAGAAACAAGCTAAAGCGATTACGACTCTTGTTTCAACATTACGAAATCAATGCAAGGATGATAGCGGTCCAAGCTTACGAGCATCTTTAATGATTGCCAAGCTAGCTACAGAACAAGACACCCCAATAGATGGAGAAAATGAAGAATTTAAACGTCTGTGTATCGATATATTAGGTCATCAAGTAAGTCGATGTATAGAGGACGATCAGCCAGTAGAAAAAGCAAAAGAACTAATAACCAAAGCACTAAAAAGCATGAAGGCGACTGATTGATGAAGGAGAGCTTAATGATGAACCAAGAAGAGAAAATGGGTATTTATATTTTTTGTGGAATTCAAACAGAGACAGATGATGAATTGGGTGAGATTGAAATAGAAGGTGAGAAGTGTGACCTTTTTACAATCCGCTATAAAGATGCAGGGATGGTGGCAACTCTTGCTCCTATGAAGATCTATCACCCTAATAAAGAGAATTTGATGATGCATCAACATGCCGTTTCCCTTGTGATGAAGCAAAAGGACACAGTTATTCCTGTTAGTTTTGGTAATGTATTTCAATCCACTGAAGACGTGGCAGTATTACTTGAAAATCTTTACCCACAGTTTACAAAGCTGTTTCCAGAAATAAAAGGAAAAATTGAAGTCGGACTGAAAGTGATCGGAAAAAAGGAATGGCTAGAATCACAAGTAAGGGAGAATGCCAAACTTGATCAAATGGCACAAAAAGTGAAAGGTAAATCTGAGGCTGCTAGCTATTATGAAAGGATTAAAATAGGTGGTGCGGCACAAGAGTTTATGAATTCTCTTCAAAAAGAAATGAAAGAGGAGATATTCAAGCCTTTAAATGAAGGAGCAGAAGCAGCAAAGGCTAATGATCCAATTGGTGAAACGATGCTCTTAAATGCTTCTTTCCTTATTGACCGCGATAAAGAAGAAGAATTTGATCAAAAGGTAAATGCTGCACATGAACAGTGGAAGGATAAAGTTGAATTTAACTATACAGGACCTTGGCCAGCTTATAACTTTGTCAATATTAGGCTCAAGGTTGAGGATAGCTAATGATTCACAAACTAATTTCAGCGCCGATTAACCTTGTCATAAAGATTGGTGAAAAGGTAAAAGAAGAGGCTGATAAAGAGTTGTATGACCTTAACACCATTCAACAAAAGCTTATTCAACTACAAATGATGTATGAGCTTGGCGAAATTCCTGAAGAAGCTTATAAAGCGAAAGAAGAAGAGTTAATTACTCGATATGAAGTAGCAAAACGGCTTGAAATTGAGCAGTGGGAGCAGATGACTAAAAAGAAATGAGGGTAGAAGATGGGCGATCTAATCTATTTATACGGCTTAGTTCCAACAAATGAAGCGACCACTCAATCGTTTCCATCTTTTAAAGGATTTGATGATGTAGGGGATATTTACACGATTCCTATCGAGAGTACTACAGCATTTGTTTGCAATCTAAACGCCAATGAGTATTCAGAAGAAAGTATTAAAGACCGAATTAATAACGATATGGAATGGCTCCAAGAAAAAGCATTCCACCATCATGAAACGGTTATGAAACTATCAAAGTTATTCACGATTATTCCATTGAAGTTTTGTACCTTATATAAAAATCAAGATAGTTTAAAAACCACAGTCCATGCAAATGAATCTAAAATGATGAATACATTTGACTTGCTTGCTGGAAATGAAGAATGGAATTTGAAGTTGTATTGTGATGATCAGTTGCTAAAAGAGCAAGTGAGTCAGAACAATCCTACGATTGAAGCTAAGAGAGCTGAAATTAGTGAGTTGCCAAGAGGAAAACAATTCTTTGAAAAGAAAAAAATAGATAAGCTTATTGAAAATGAGCTTGAAGTAGAAAAAAATCGTGTTAGTGAAGCGATTCATGCTAAACTCCAAACCTTTGTTCTTCAGGGGAATGTGAAGAAAAATTGGAGTAAAGATGTAACAGGTAAGAAAGAAAATATGACGTGGAATGGCGTATACCTTATTTCTAAATCTGAGGTAGAGTCCTTTCTAGAGCAAATCCAGCAATATGAAAAGGAAATGAAAGAAATGGGTTGGCAGTTTGAAGCATCTGGCCCTTGGCCAGCATACCATTTTTCTAGCTTTTCATAAGTGAGGATGAAGATATATGTCACTTAGAGAATCGGTTGAAAATAAAGACATTGCATTGATTGATATTTTAGATGTCATTCTTGATAAAGGTGTAGCGATTAAGGCTGATTTAGTTATATCAATTGCTGGGGTCGATTTGGTGTATTTAGATTTAAGAGTGTTAATTGCCTCTGTTGAATCGCTTGTACAAGCCCAACAAGAACAGCACCATCCAGTCTCTTCAGCAAATTTTGATCAACAAAGGGAGGAGTTAATTGATGCAACCGGCCAACCCAACAAGTGGAAGAATTAACTTAGATCCTGATAAGGCGGAGCATGGTTTGGCACAGCTTGTTCTCACTGTTATAGAGCTATTAAGACAAATCGTAGAAAAACATGCGATGAGAAGAGTCGAGGGCGGCACCTTATCAGATGAGCAAGTTGAGAACCTTGGTGAAGCTTTAATGAATCTTGAAGAAAAAATGGAAGAGTTAAAAGAAATCTTTGGTCTTGATGCAGAAGACTTAAATATTGATCTGGGTCCTTTAGGAAGTTTACTTTAATCCAAACAGATCAAGGGGGACTTTAAATGTCAGTCGAGCATTCTATGCAATCAAGTACGATTGTAGATGTTTTAGAGAAGATATTAGATAAGGGTGTCGTAATTGCTGGAGATATTACTGTAGGAATTGCTGATGTCGAGTTATTAACCATTAAAATTCGATTAATTGTAGCTTCAGTAGATAAAGCAAAAGAGATTGGAATGGATTGGTGGGAAACAGATCCATATTTAAGCTCTAAAGCGGTCGGTAATGATACGAAAGCTCTTGAAGAAGAAAATAAAAGATTACAAGAAAGATTGGAAGCTCTTGAGAAAAAGATGGATACCAATCGCTTAAACTCAACAGAATTTAACTACTAATAGGAGGTTTTTACCATGGCAGAAGATAAAAAAGTGGAAAATCAAACAGAAGAGAAAGATACAAATCAGGAGACAAGTTCAAGCGGTAGTCCAATTAAACGTTCAATTGCTGGAGGATTGCTTGGAGCTACAGTAGGATATTTAGCAACACCAGAAAATGCGAAGAGAATTAAAGATAGCATAGATAGTGAAAAGCTTAAAAGTAAAGGTACTGATTTTGGTCAAATGGCTAAAGATAAGTCTAAAAAGGCTGCAGATTCACTAAAAAATTCAGCGATGAGCTTGTTTAATCAGAACAAAGATGAATCGGATGAAGATTATGACAATGAGCAAGAAGAAGCTGTAGAAAACGATGAAAATACAGAGCCAGAAAACAATGATGACTATGAATCATTAAAAGAAGAAAATGACAACTTACATGATCGCTTAGGTCGTTTAGAAGAGATGCTGACAAAATTAACGCAAAGCAATGATGAAGTAGCTGCTTCAAATGACCAAGAGGATGAAGACGAAGAAGAAATGAAGGACGAAGGCGACACCGAAGAAAAGGAAGATGAAACAAAGGATGAAGATGAGTCAGAAGATAAAGAAGAAGATACTGAATCAGAAGACAAAGAGCAAGAAGATAATGAAGAAAAAGAAGATGACTCAAAGAATAACGATGAAGATGAGTCAGATAACAAAGAAGATACTGAGTCAGAAGATGATAAAGAAGATGATGATTCAAAAGAGGACGACAAGAAAGAAGATTCGAAGAAAAAAAGCACAAGCAATAAAAATGGTAAATCAACAAGAAGAAAACGTAACACAAGTAAGAAAACATCAAAGTCAAAGTCACAAAATGATGACACAACTCTCTCAAGCGATGATGATACTTCTTCATAATGAAGGGAGGAAGACATAATGAGTGAGGAACATAAAGAAGTAGGCGATAGCATTCTGCAGTTTTTGGTACGTGCAGCTAACAAAGAAAATTTCAACGTAGAGCTCACTTTAAATGTCGGAGGTGCCATTGTTACTGGAACAATGGTTTCGGCAAAAGACTACTTTTCCTCCCTTAGTGAACGATTTGAAGGCGGGAATGAAGTTGCTGATATATTGAGTGAACAGTTTGCTAAAGCTGGAGAAGCTGTTGATACAAGTGAAGATTCAAAAGGCCAATTTATTCACATGAAAGAGGCTCAAGTCTATTGTGGAGATAGTAACCCAACCCCTTCTAAGGGGGAGGTTCTCTGGAGAGGAAAGCTAAGTGCAGTAGATGGTTTCTATTTAGGCGCAGCCTCAGGTGGTGAAAATGAGACATCTAAATCTGATGAAGGTAAAGACTCTGAATCTGATGAAAATAGCGCAGATGAGCGTTTAGACCATTTAGAAGAATCAATTGGCGAGTTAGTGGATGAGAACGAGGAAAAGGTAAAGGAAGACGAAGAAGTTAGCGAAGAGAAAGCAGAAGACGAAGAAGCTAGCGAACAGAAAAACAAACGAAAATCCAGAAGTGAAAAAGCTAAAGCCAAAACCACTTCATCAAGTAAAACGAAAGCTAAAAAAGCCTCAGAGAAGAAGGATTAGTTCACTTTAGTCCTCTTCTACTAGAGGGATAGAGAGGAGATGTGATTATGAGTGATGAGGTAAGTGCACGAAAAGACAGTATTCTTCAGTTTTTTGTGCAAGCAGCCAATAAGCATAATTTCTCTTTAGATATCACATTAAACGTCAAAGGTTCTCTCATATCAGGAACTCTGGTTTCTGCGAAAGAGTATTTAGATGAACTTAGTGAATCGTTTGAAGGTGGAAATGAGGTAGCTCAAAAGGTGAGTAACGAACTCTCTAAAGCGAGCGAAGAAGCCGAGAGCGGTAGTAGCTTACCTGAAGTCTCTTTCATTCACATGAAGCATACAAAAGTGTTTATCGGTGATAGTAAATCTACTCCTTCAACTGGGAAGATTCTTTGGCGAGGCAAATTAAGTGAAGTAGATGGCTTCTTCTTAGGAAAAATTACAGATAGTAGTGAGTAAAGAAAAATGAGCAAACGTGTCTATACGGTTGCTCATTTTTATCTATCAATTTAATTTTTATCAGTTACATCGGTTGAATACCCTTTTTTCTTTAGTAAATAGGTGGACGCCTGTTTAAAGGTGCCGAATGTTTTTGCCCCTGTTTTTACTTTTCGGGTAACCAGCTCTCTTATCAGAGGAATTTGAAAGCCTACATAAATAGGTTCTGCCCCTACTAGCACAATGGTTTCTGAAATCGTGGCAATTTGGTTAATAATTCGCTCATTATCTTCAAACAACATACTACTAAAGTCGAATACGACATACTCTGTCCCTAAAGTAGAGCACTCTAGTAATAATTTTTGTTGTAGCTTTTCAAAACGTTCGGAATCATAAGTCCCGATGAGCGGAACTAACAGTGAATGTTCCACTGCCATTGGAAGTATCGGTGTACTAATCTCTTCAATTAACTTTTGCGTTTTTTGAGTTTTCTCTTCTTCTTCCGTAATATCATTCCACGTTAAAATATAGCCGGTCTTTTCTTCTTGCTCATTTATTAAATGCGTTACTTTTAATTCTGCAGAATATCTTCCATATAGTTTGATTCTTGAGTGGTAAGGAAGATGTTTTTCTAGAATAGCCTTCTGACGTCCAAAATTCGCATGAAAGATAGATAGGTTCTTTCCAATCACTTCAGTTGAATCTGAGACATGAATAAGCTCTTTTATTTGATCAATTAACTGGTGTGCTGCCTTGTTCATCCAGATTAATTCAAAGTCATTATTTGCTATAAAAATGTTCTCTCCAATACAATCTAAAACTGACATCGTTTCATTTTGAATAATGACAGTAGCCATTTGGCATCTTACTCCTCTATTAGAATTTCACTCATATTCATCTTTGTATTATAACAAATAGGATGAAAGATTTATATCTCTCTCTCTTCTTTCCATTAGTAGATTTTAAAAGGGAAATTACAAATTGAAATAAAATCCAACTAATAAGCTTTAATCTTGTTTTATGAATCATTATCAAGGGTAAAGTCTAAGGTGTAATTTTTGTCATATTAAGGGAGGGATATTCATGAGTAATGAAATGAAAAATAAGAAAGATCAGCAGCTAGAATCCTTTCGTGTTAAAGATGAAGGCAAAAAGCTGACAACTAACCAAGGATTAAAAGTTTCAGAGGATGAATTTTCCCTTAATGCAGGAGATCGTGGTCCTACTTTAATGGAGGATTTTCATTTTCGTGAAAAAATGACTCATTTTGACCATGAAAGAATCCCTGAGAGGATTGTCCATGCGAGAGGTTTTGCTGCTCATGGTGAATTTGAAGTTTATGAATCAGCAAAAGAATTTACGAAGGCAAAATTTTTACAAGATCCTACGGTTAAGACGCCTGTATTTGTCAGATTCTCTACAGTTGGTGGCTCTAAGGGTTCTGCTGAAACCGTACGTGATGCTCGCGGGTTTGCAACGAAATTTTATACAGAAGAAGGTAACTATGATTTAGTTGGTAACAACATCCCAGTTTTCTTTATCCAAGATGCCATCAAATTTCCGGATTTAGTCCATGCACTTAAGCCAGAACCTCACAATGAAATACCTCAAGCCCAATCTGCACATGATACTTTTTGGGATTTTATAGCTAACAATCAAGAATCTGCTCATATGGTGATGTGGGCGATGTCTGATCGATCTATTCCGCGTAGCTTCAGAATGATGGAAGGGTTTGGAGTTCATACGTTCCGTTTCGTTAATGAAGAAGGTAAGGCTCATTTTGTTAAATTTCACTGGAAACCTGTACTTGGTATTCATTCTCTAGTTTGGGATGAAGCTCAAAAAGTAGCAGGAAAAGACCCTGATTTTCATCGTAGAGACTTGTGGGAATCCATTGAAAATGGAGATTTTCCTGAGTATGAACTAGGTGTCCAGCTTATTAGTGAAGAAGATGAATTTGCTTTTGATTTTGATGTACTTGACCCTACAAAAATATGGCCAGAAGAAGATGTACCAGTCAAGATCATTGGGAAGATGACATTGAATCGAAATGTAGATAATGTTTTTGCTGAAACAGAGCAAGTTGCATTTCACCCAGGGCATGTCGTGCCAGGTATCGATTTTACAAATGATCCCTTGCTACAAGGACGTTTGTTTTCTTACACAGATACACAACTAATTCGTCTTGGCGGACCTAATTTTCATGAACTCCCTATTAATAGACCAGTGTGTCCGTTTCATAACAATCAACGAGATGGATATGGTCGCCAAACAATAAATAAGGGACAAGTGAGCTATCATAAAAATTCTATTGCAGCTAATACGCCTGCACCAGCAAGTGAAGAAGAGGGAGGCTATGTCCATTATCAAGAGAAAGTAGAAGGACGTAAAGTGCGTACGAGAAGCGAGAGCTTTAAAGACCACTTCTCCCAAGCGAAACTATTTTGGAATAGTATGAGTGATGTTGAAAAGGATCATATCGTTGAAGCGTTCAGCTTTGAACTTGGAAAAGTTCAGAATAAGTCTGTACAACAACAGGTTATAGACATGTTTGCTAATGTCACACTTGATCTAGCTAAGCCAGTTGCAGAAGCGATTGGTGCTAGTGCCCCAACAGAGGGTGGGTCTAACGTCGATAAGGTTTCGCCAGCTCTCAGCCAAGAAAATTCAGTTAAGAAACCAGATACTCGTAAAGTAGGTGTCATTCTTGACCAAGACTTTAATGGTAATGAAGTAAAAACGGTATTGGATGAACTAAAAACTCAAGGAATCCAACCGGAGTTTGTTAGTGATAAATTAGGTGTGAAAAAGGGAGCAGATGGTATTGAGTTTGAAATCGATCACACTTTCTTAACGGGTGAATCTGTATTGTTTGATGCTTTATATGTTGTTGGTGGTAAAAGTCTTGAGCAATCCTTTAAAGAGGATGCCATTTACTTCATAAAAGAAGCTTTCTCTCACTTTAAACCAATTGGAGCCACTCATGGCGGTATATCTTGGTTAAAAGAAGTGGAAATAGTTGAGAAGCAAGGTGTGGTAACAGGTAAGGATATGAAAGTATTTAGTCAAAACTTTGCAGGAGCCATTGCTGAACATCGACATTGGAATCGTTAATAAAGGAACATTGTACGTAGAGAGGGGACACCCTCTCTTTTTTATTTTATCTTTATGATGATGACGTAAGTGAAAAAGTTATTATTAAATAGTTTCATTTGAACCTTTATGTATAAAATTATCGCTTTTACCAGGTAAATATATACATTTTATTTTGATTTGCTTAATGACATGAGTAAAAATTCAATTATTTAGTGGTTAATAGTTTCTAAAAATAATAAAAAAATAAAATTTTCTGTTAATATTGTTTACAATTGTGTAACAATATAGTAGTTTTGTATGTGTACAAAAGACTATTTTAGAGGAGGATGTCATGATTAAAAGTAAATTTTTGAGAGCTGGCGTATGTTCAATTGCCATGTCGCTTGCACTTGTAGGGTGTGCAAGTGAACCATCATCTAATGGTAGTACTACAGAGGGTGTAGATGAAGGGGGAAGCAATGAGGGCGGCGATCTTGTTGTCGCTGTTTTATCTGATGCTACATCACTTGATCCACACACATCTAGTGATGTTCCGAGTGGAAATGTCCAATCAAATATTTATCAAACATTAGTTAAGTACAACACAGATATGGAGCTTGAACCCCTTCTTGCTGAGGAATGGACTCCAATTGAAGAGGATGTTTGGGAATTTAAGCTTCGTGAAGATGTTTACTTCCATGATGGATCTGAATTCAACGCAGATGCTGTAAAAGCTAATGTTGAGCGTATTCTAGACGAAACTACTGCTTCTCCACGTGCGATATTATTTGAAATTGTTGAAGAGATTACCGTTATAGACGATCATACGATTCAATTTAAAACGGAACAACCATTTGCTCCATTACCGGCCCACATGGCCCACTATGCTTCTAGTATTATTAGTAAAGATGTAATCGATGCTGATAACGAGGCAGTTGAAAATGGAGATCAACCGGGTACATATATTAACGACAATCCGATTGGTACAGGCTTTTTTGAATTTGAAAGCTGGCAACCAGGGGATCACCTTATCTTAAATAACTTTGAAGACTACTGGGGTGAGAATGCACATGTTGATACTGTGACATTCAGAGTTGTTCCAGAGGATCTAACTCGTATTGCAGAACTTGAGACTGGTTCAGCTCATATCATTGATCCGGTGCAACCAAGTGATTTAAACCGAGTAGAAAACATGGAGGGTACTGAAGCTTACGTACGTAATGCAGCAAGTATCACTTACTTAGGCTTTAATATGGATAAAGAACCGTTTGATAACAAATTAGTAAGACAAGCAATCGCCATGACTCTTGATAAAGAAGCTATGCTAAACGGGATTTTAGATGGCACTGGTGAAGCTGCCATTGGTCCTATTAATGATACGAACTTTGGTTTTAGTGAAGATGTAGAATCAATCGAACGTGATGTTGAGGGTGCTAGAGAGTTACTTGCAAAAGCTGGGTATGAGGATGGTTTCAGCACAACGATTTGGACAAATGATAACCGTGAACGCATTGATATTGCTGAGTTAACCCAAGCTAGCTTAAGTGAGATTGGTATTGAAGTAGACATTAAAGTAGTTGAATGGGGAGCGTATTTAGATGCTACTACTGCTGGAGAGCATGATATGTTTATTTTAGGCTTATCTCTAGGTACAGGTGACGCCGATTACCCAATGCATATGCTATTCCATTCTGATAGTGTTGGTTCAGGTAACCGTGTATTCATGGAGGACGAAACATTCGATCAAATGTTGTATGACGCTCGTATTGAGCAAGATGAAGACACACGCTTACAAATGTATGTAGAAGCTACGAACTATTTAAATGAAGAATCTCCTATGGCGTTCTTATACCACCCATCTCACATTATGGGAGTAGGGGAAGGTGTTGAAGGTTTCTGGTCAGATGCATCTGGTGTATACCAATTAAAAGATGTAACTATTCAATAAGTTAATCTGTAAAAAGGTAGGTAAGAGAGTCTCTTACCTACCTTTTTTATGCTTCTTTAAGGTTATTGAGATAGAAGATGATCAATTGGATCCCCTGTATATTGGTACAAAAGTATAGTTATAAGTCTAAATCCATGTTCTTAGAGCTTCTTGTTCACCGAATTAAGAAAGTAGGGGAGGGTTGAAGCGACATCACTAGTAGTATATCCGACTGAAATGATGTCATTTATTTGGAAATGTTTAGATGTTTACATTAATGTATACAAGTAAACAAATTGTAACTAATGTGTGCACAAAAAGTATACAAGTGTACAAAAGTGAATACATATTGATTTAAAGGGATGTATACAATTTGTATATTTTGTAAACGGAAATGTATGCATGTTTACAAATTTGTTTACATGGTGAATGCAACTTATGGATGATTGACGAATTGAGGCTGCTAAGATACTCTTGAGTCAAATGGTAAATGATAGTTAAAGAGCCATTATTCTATTTGAAAGGTTTGATTGTTTTATGACAAGAAGTAGAATTGCTGCAATTGACGTAGGTAATGATTCTGTTAAAGCATTGTTTGGCAAAGCGGATTTTGAACTTAATATTCCTAATGTAACCGCTAGAGATACCGAGGACCGTCCTGTAATTGGGATTGAAGAATTAAATGAGAAAGATCCATTAGATGGAATACATATTCGCGTACACTCCCCAGCATTAAATGATAATAATGCTATTTATCGTGTAGGGAGCTTAGCAACAAAGAGTGATAATGCTACTGAGCTTGATCCAGGAAGTAGTAAATCCGAAGAGGATCAAACGTTGGTTATGTTATTTGCAACATTGGCGCTTGATGCTGTTCGAGAGGAAAATAGCGATCTATTTAAGAAAAATAATCAAGTTGTAGACGCCAATTATACACTTGGAACTGGTCTACCCCTTCGTGAAGTAAAAGAAGGAAAAGATGTTGGATATCGCTCTCAACTATTAAGCTCTGTTCACCAAGTAGAGTTCTTAGTAACACCAAAATATCAAGGGTTAAAAGTAAATATCCGTTTTGATCAGGTTAAGATCTATCCTGAGGGCTTTGCAGCTTATATTAATCTGGTAATGGATAAAGACTTAAATATTATTAATCGTGACCTCGTTGATAAGAGAATTCTTATTCAAGATATTGGTGGTCTTTCAACTGATATTGCTGTAATTAAAAACCGTAACGTAGACGATGATAAAGCACAAGGCTTTAATTTAGGGGTTTCTGAATCATTAGAGGCGATTCGAGAAGAAATTAGAACTAAGCATGGAGTAGAGTTAGATAGTCGTCGTGATGTCGTTGAAGTGATTACGAAAAAACAAGATCGCAATCATATTATGGTAAAAGGAAGTCGCACAAGTGTTCATGACATCACAGATCGTATTTTGTTCGAATTAGCGAAAAAGCAATACCGTCATTTACGTAATGTATGGCAAAAGAACTCTCAAACGGAAATTTGTTATTTCGTTGGTGGAGGTGCGATGGTTCTAAAAGAGTATCTTAAGACGTTAAATAACAATTTAGATGGCTATAACATTGCATTCTTTGAAGATGAAAAGGAAAGCATTTGGATGATGGCAAATGCTTATTATAAATTAATTGCAGATTACGATCGTAAAACGAACCAAGTAGCAGCTACTAAAGAACCTATTTCAGATAAAAAAGCGAATAAGAAATAATAGGGTGCCGCTATGAAAAAAACGGGGTCAACAGGTATTGAAAGAGGGCAGGCGATTACCTTTCGTCTTCCTTCTGATACACCTGATCATATTCTCAGGCAACTTCAGACACTTAAGGAAACTGAAAGACGGAACTTCTCAAGTAAAATGGCTGAATATGTATTAGAGGGTGTGGGTAACTCGCTTTCAAAAGAAAGAGAGACGGTTACGATCCCTCTACCAAAGCAATTAAGTAAAGAACAGCGTAATTGGCTTAAACATTCACATTCAGAAGCCTTATTAGGAAGTATTGTATACCAGTTATTAGCTGATCCTCTTAGAGCTACGTCCGTTTTAGCAGCTTTAAATAGTTCTTCGCTTGATATAGATGAGGCTCTTTACTTACAAGAACAAGATATTTTGTCCACTAGTAGGGAGCAACAAAAGAACCCATCTGTACCAGACGTTACGGAAGAAGAGGAAGTTGGTAGTAGCCCTTTCTCAGACGATGATTTAATGAACTTCAATTGGAATCAGGCGAGACATGAGCAAGCTGCTACAGAGGAAGTTGAGATTGAGGAAGAGGAAGAAGATGCAGATGATTTACTTGGGGATTTTCTTGCTAAAATGAATAAATAGAATCGACAGCTTTCTTCTGGTGCCAATCAGGGGTAAGCTGTTTTTTTATTTTTTTTCTGGGTATAGTAATGTGGAGGTGAGAAATATGTATGATTGCGTAATTGTTGGAGGTGGGATTGCTGGGTTGCAAGCTGCTATCCAATTAGGCAGGTATCAACACCGTGTATTAGTAATTGATAATGAAGGCGGAAGATCTCGTTTATGCAAGAGCTACCATAATATATTAGGCTATCCAGACGGGGTAAGTGGAGAGTATTTAAGACAAAAAGGTAGGGAACATGCAGAAGGTCTTGATGTGGTATTTGAAAATGGTAAAGTGGAAACAGTTGAGAAAACAGAGCAACATTTCACGCTCCAAACAGATAAAGGTAAAGAGATTAGAGGTAAACGTATATTGCTAGCTACAGGAGTAATGGACCGGTTTCCGAAATTAGAGGGGTTAATTCCCTGTTTAGGACTAAGTGTCTATATATGCCCGGATTGTGATGGCTATGAAATAAATGGGAAGAAAACAGCAGTAATAGGGAGTGGAAATGTAGGAGCAAATATGGCACTTACTCTCACTTATTGGACCAAGAATATTCTTTATATTAATCATGAAAAACAACCGGTCGACAAAGAAGTTCTTCAGAAATTAGAAGATCACAACATTAAATACATAGAAAAAGAAATTCATTCACTAAGTGCTTCAAACGGAATATTGGAGGAAATTAATCTTATAAACAAAGAAAAAATAAGTGTAGAAAAAGGGTTTCTTGCTTTTGGAGGAAATGACGTACGCTCTAGCTTAGCAGATCAGCTTGGAGCAGAGCGGCTTGAAAATAAGCATGTTGTTGTTGATCCACGCTCAAAAATGACTACAGTAAAGCATGCTTGGGCAGCTGGTGATGTGGTAGCACACTCAGAGCAGGCTGCTATTGCAATGGGGGAAGGTTTGCAAGCAGCCATCTGGATCCATAAATCGCTGATGTAGGGTAAAAGAACGTAAAGGTGTCAGTGGGCCTTTGCGTTCTTTCTCGCGCTTTTTAATGAACAACCTTCTACTTGCTGGTATATCAATATAAGATAAAAATTTTGATTATTTGGATATTTTAGGTATATAGTACATATATACCTAGAAAAGAACGGTTCAACATGAAGCAGTTTGAACGGTGAAGCCTTCATTAAGAGGAAGTGAGGTAATCGTATGCGTGCAGTTTATTATAGAACTTGTCAGTTTGCTCTTAAAATGATTTCTCAATTCTTACCTTGGAGAAAACCAGTATTGCTAGAGGGAGAAGATAGTATAAGAAAACTGCCACCACTCATTAAAGAACGAGAGATTGATCATCTTTTGATCGTTAGTGATAAAGGGATTACTTCTATAGGATTGATAGATGGGTTTCTAGCAAGTTTAGAAAATATGAATGTGAAGTTTGTCCTCTACGACAAGACAGTACCGAATCCAACGATTGAGAACATTGAAGAGGCAATGAACTTATACAAATCCAATCATTGTCAAGGAATCGTGGCTTTTGGTGGTGGGTCATCTATAGATTGTGCAAAAGGTGTAGGGGCACGTCTAGCAAGACCTGAGAAAGATATCGAACAAATGAAGGGAGTGTTAAAGGTTAAAAAAGACACTCCTCCCCTTTTTGCTGTGCCCACAACTTCAGGCACAGGAAGTGAAGCGACGCTAGCAGCGGTGATCACAAACAGTGAGACACATGAAAAATATGCGATAAGTGATCCGGTCTTAATCCCAGATTATGCAGTCCTTGACCCGTTATTAACGAAAAAGCTTCCACCCTCCATTACTGCTGCTACTGGAATGGATGCCTTAACTCATGCGGTTGAAGCGTATATTGGTAGAGGAAATACAGAGGAAACAAAGAAATGTAGTAAAGAAGCTGTTAAATTAATATTTGATAACATTTATGAAGCATATTCTAATGGAGAGAATGTCTCTGCACGAAAAAATATGCAGCGTGCATCATATTTGGCTGGTGTCGCATTTACTCGTGCTTATGTTGGATATGTTCATGCTATTGCTCATACTCTTGGAGGGTTTTATTCCGTTCCTCATGGACTAGCTAATGCTATTATTCTACCTTATATCCTAGAATATTATGGTTCCTCTGTGCACAAGCCTTTAGCTGAACTAGCTGATACTGCAGGCATAGGTGAAACAACAGACACAAATGAACAAAAGGCAAAGAATTTTATTGAAGCGATAAAATTATTAAATGAAAGAATGAGCCTCCCTAGAAAAATTGATCGTATCATTGAGAGTGATATCCCACAAATGGTTGAGAGAGCCTTAAAGGAAGCAAACCCATTATATCCCGTACCTAAAATATTATATAAAAGAGATATGGCTCATCTTTATCATATGATTAGAGAATAACCAAAGAGGTACAAACCGCACAGGTTTGTACCTCTCATGTGTTAACGTACAACTTCAGAAACAATTTCAAATGAACGCAAACGTGCCTTGTGGTCATAGATTTGAGCATTGACCATCATTTCGTCTGCTCCTGTTTCATCTAAAAAGGCTTGAAGCTTTTCTTTTACGGTCTCCTTATCGCCAACAACAGAGGAACCTAGTTGTTGGTGGAGTGTTTGTTTTTCAAAAGGTGTCCATAACTTATCCATGCTCTCAACTGGCGGTTGCAGCTGAGTAGGTTGGTTACGAACAAGATTTAGGAACTGTTGCTGCATAGACGTCGATAGTCGTTGTGCTTCTTCATTTGTTTCAGCAGCGATGACATTAACGCCTACCATAGCATACGGTTCGCTAAGGACACCAGATGGCTTGAAGTGATCACGATAGACTTTAAGCGCTGGTAGAGTGTTATCTGGTGAAAAATGACTTGCAAAGGCAAATGGAAGGCCAAGAGATCCTGCCAATTGTGCACTGAACCCACTAGAACCAAGGAGCCAGATCGGAATATTTAATCCCTCACCAGGAACAGCTCTTACTCTCATCTCTTCTGTCGGTTGCAAGAATTCACGTAGTTCAGCAAGCTGTTCTGGAAAGTCTTGGCCATTGCTTCTACGGTCACGTCTAAGGGCATAAGCGGTTACTTGATCTGTCCCAGGAGCTCGTCCTAACCCAAGGTCGATTCTTCCAGGAAATAAGGACTCTAAAGTGCCGAATTGCTCAGCAATAACTAGTGGAGCATGATTAGGTAACATAATTCCACCAGAACCTACACGGATAGTGGTGGTATTAGCTGCTACATGACCAATTACAACTGAGGTAGCAGAACTCGCAATACCGGGCATATTATGGTGTTCAGCTAGCCAGTAACGCTCAAACCCTAATTTCTCAGCGTGCTGAGCAAGGTCAACGGTATTACGAAATGAATCACTAGGTGTGCCCCCAACAATAACGGGGGCAAGATCTAGGACGGAGAATTTAATATCTTTTAGTGTTCTTGCTTTATGATTAATTGTCATCATCTCAACTCTTTCCTATCGATAGTACATGGAAATGGAATGTTTAAATCATTCTAATAGATCCATACATCTATTGTATCAACTATCTTTCGGGTATCGTAATAAAACGACTTGGAATTGGAAGCAATCAATAATTAGTTTGTTTCATCTCTATTTTGAATATGTTCAGCGTGCTTTCGTCCCCATGCATCCATCGTTTGCAGGACGGGTACTAATGTCGAACCATAATCTGATATTGAATACTCTACTTTAGGAGGAACCTCAGCATAGACAGTACGAGTAACGATATCCTGCTCTTCAAGTTCGCGTAGATGTTGAGTGAGCATTCGTTGTGTAACGCCTGGAATCATACGCATTAATTCATTGAACCGCATTGTTTTATGATTAAGCAGTTGAAAAAGAATTTTTGGTTTCCATTTTCCTGTGAGAATTTCAAGAGCTGTTTCTACTTTACATTCAGACATATTGATTCCGCCTTTGGTATCTTTTTGTATACTATACCACTTTAAACTGCCTACTTTCGAATGAAAGATAGAGGGAGCATAATAAGAATAAAGGAGAAACACTGGGAGGATTAGTCAATGAATACTGTTATACATTCAGATACACAAATCGGATTGGTACGGCTAAGAGTTCATAATTTAACAAGGTCAATCGAGTTTTATCAATCGGTGATTGGCTTGAATGTACTAAAACGAGAAGAAAAAACGGCTTATTTAAGCGCTAATGGACAATCGGTACTAGTGGAAATCGAGGAGCATGTTGATGCTGTGCGAGTTCAACCACGTACAACCACTGGTTTATATCATTTTGCATTACTTGTGCCAACGAGAAAAGATTTAGGAGTCGTCCTTCAACACATGTTGGAACAAAAAATGGATATTGGGCAATCCGATCATTATGTAAGTGAAGCGCTCTATTTAAGCGACCCAGATGGAAATGGAATCGAAATTTATGCGGATCGACCTCGTTCTACATGGAAACGAGATGCGTCAAATCACTATGTGATGGGGAGCGAACCAATAATGTGGAGAGAATTGCTTGATGAGGCTAAGGATGAGCAATGGAACGGATTACCTCAAGAAACAATCATAGGCCATATTCATCTTCATGCAAGTGATCTTGAATTAGCAAAAGAATTTTATGTAGAAAAGCTTGGATTTGAAGTAGTTGGCGACTATAAAGCAATGCGAGCTCTATTTATTGCAGCTGGTGGCTATCACCACCATATTGGCCTCAATGTTTGGGCAGGTATTGGTGCACCAAGCCCACCTAAAGGTGCGATTGGACTAGTCTATTACACCATTATTCTGCCTGATTCAACAGCAAGAAATGACGTTATAAAGAGACTAGATAAGAACGGAATAGACGTGAAAACGAATGAAGATTTCTACGTGTTTACTGATCCTTTTGGAATTGAAATTCGACTTGCATGTAAATAAGTGAGGGGCTGTGACATATCTAAGAGGTTTAACTCAGGATACGAACAAAGCGCTAAATTAGCGAATGAAATATAGGAAGACCTCCTGCTTTTCATCCCGCGGAAAGCGAAGTATATTTCAGGAGCGGTATACACAGACCGCATCAGTAATGTTCGATTTTCCATAAGTTGAAATACTTTTGTCCCGTCCTCGTTTATTTTTCATCTTTAAATAGTGCTGCAGCATCAATATGGGTTTCGGAGGGATGTGAACGGTAAGTTGTAGTAGGAAATAGAAGATCGTTGTTGAAAAAGAAATAGAGTATAAGGGAGTGATTAGTATGGCAACGATTGAAGATTTAATGAAGCTAGATATTCGGATAGGGACAATTCAATCAGCAGAACCTCTTAAGAAAGCTCGAGTACCTGCAATTAAATTAGTAATTGATTTTGGAGAAGAGATTGGAGTGCGAGGGTCTAGTGCCCAAATTACGAAACGATACAACGACGAAGAGTTAATTGGAAAGCAAGTAGTGGCTGTAGTGAATTTTCCGCCGCGTAGAGTAGCAGGTTTTAAGTCAGAGGTTCTCGTTTTAGGAGGTGTACCAGGAGAGGGTGATGTTGTGCTCCTTCGACCAGATGTGTCCTTGCCCAATGGGACCCCAATTAGTTGAACGAAAAAACCTCGCTTAATTAAGCGAGGTTTTTTGCTGAAGGCAGCACCCGGATTCGAACCGGGGATGAAGGTTTTGCAGACCTTTGCCTTACCACTTGGCGATGCTGCCATACTGTTATTACTCTATCCTATGCATGAATGTGAAGAAAAAGAACTGTCTGTTTCTTCTAGGTTTTAAAGGAGGGGTTCAGGGGTATTGTAAAAGAACAAAAGGAGGCGTTTTGTTTGGGAAGATTTATAGGACGTTTAATTAAATGGGCACCAATTATTTATCCGATTGTAAGAAAGTTTTTAAATAAAAGAAAGCAACAAAAGCGAGCCAATCCCACTTCTCCTCGATAAAAATAAGTAGTCGGTTTCACTTCTAAAAGCTGAGCCGACTATTTTTTATACTCCGTTTTTCCTTTCTTGATAAAAATGACTGATTATTTGAAAAATCTCCCTATAAAGCTTACATTCCTAAAAAAAATATTTCGCTTATCGATAAAATTCGCTAAAATAAAAGGAGGAATTTGTCTAAAAAGAACGATGGATTAAATAAGTCCTTATTGTTCTTTAAATGCAATAAGGCATCAGTGCGATCTAGAGTGGGAAGAGGTGCTTTGATGGACGAGAGCATTGGAAATAAGACAATTCAATTAAGCCTCATATTAAAAACACTTGAGGAACTGCATGATATTGTTTTTTTAATGGAATATGAACAAGGTCGTTTTAAGTATAGTTATTTTAGCAAGGGTGCACTCGATTATGCTTCTTTATCTGAGGAGTGTCTTGGGAAATATATTGATGAAGTATACCCTACCTATATTGCAGAGCATCTCAATCAAATGTATATAGAAGCTCTCAAAAAAAGAAAGCCGATTACTTATAAAGATAAGATGAATGTCGAATCAATGAATCAGTTAGGTAAGTCTGTTATTGCGCCTATTATTGAAGATGATGGTGTGATTAAGTACTTAGTTTGTTATACCGAAAAACTGAGTCATGATGATTATGTCTTTGATACGTTAACGGGTTTACCTAGTATTAAAGGGTTGAAAGAAAAAATTGAGACGAAAGTGAAGCAATTCCCTGATAAAAAGATAGCAGTCTGTTATTTGAAAATCAATCAATTTGACCAGGTGGTTGATTTAATTGGTCATGGATCGATAGAAGACTTTATTGTAGAGATGACAAATCGGATATTGCGTGTTTTGAGAAATGAAGAAAGTGGATTAGCCAGAATAGCGGGCGATGAGTTTCTTTTTTATATCGTGTCTGAAAATGAAATATGCGATGTGGCAGCATTGATCCAAAAACAGGTCCAAGCGTCATATTTAGTCGATGAAATGGAATTAGAAGTAACCACTTCTATTGGAATATCGTACAAAATAAGCCAGGAGTTACCTGTAGAGCATTTGATTAATCAATCCTACCATGCGATGTTTCAAGCGAAACAAAAGGGTGGACAAGCTATCACTGTCTTTAATTTTAATGAACATACAAATGAAGTAATGAATAAACCGATTATAGAAAGAGAGCTACGCAGGGCTGTGACTAAAAAAGAACTGACCCTTTACTTTCAGCCAGTTATTGATGTGCATACGAAGGGAATTCATTTTGAGGCCCTCTTGCGATGGTTTAGTCCAAAGCTCGGTACCATTCCACCTGATGTATTCATTCTTGTTGCTGAGGACCGAGATTTTATTCAAACTATAGATGAGTGGGTCATAGATAAAGCAAGCGAGTTTATTTACACATCGAAGGATCCATCTGCTAAAGTAGCAGTTAACCTATCAACCAAAACGTTAGCATCTGATACGTTGGAATCGATGTTAGAAACCGTAATCGAAAAATATCAAATTTCTCCAAGTCAATTGGAGTTAGAAATTACCGAACACTCTCTATTGCGAAATGAACAAGCGATTATTGATAAACTGTTCCGTTTGAAGAAGCTAGGATTTAGTGTTGCTATTGATGACTTTGGCGTAAGTAATGCATCGCTAAATTATTTGCGTGTTTTGCCAGTAAATAAAATTAAAATAGATAAAGTATTTATTCACAATATCGAAAAGCTAGCAAAGGAGTACCATATTGTGCATTCAATCATTTCTTTAGCTAGAAAGCTTGGTCTAACCGTAACAGCAGAAGGGGTAGAAACCAAAGAACAGGTTGAAATGCTTTTGCAATCAAACTGTGATGAATTACAAGGGTATTATTTTAGCAAGCCGGTAGATGAACAATCGTTAGATAGGGTTGTGGAACAAATTCACGATAAAATGGATCAATTAACATCTATTCATAAATAAAAAATAAGCGTGAGCTGATTCAATCAGCTCACGCTTATTTTTATAGTTACATATTAACAGGATGATCTTCTTTTAAAACAAGAATAACCTTGCCTTGATCGAGCTTGTTTTCTAAATTCTCTGCTTCAGCTTCTGTAAAGCCTAACTCTGAAAATTTAGCTCGCAGCTCATCACCCTTTTTACGGAAAACATTTTTAATAGAGGTACCAAGTCCTACTTCACTTGCTCCAACTGTGTTCGCATCAGCATTATCAGCAATGCGGTCTGTACGATCATCATCATGTGTGATGACATACATTGTAGCTGGGTCAACACCTCTAGCTTTCAATGTTTCAATTTCACGTACAACTTCTTCATCATTTTGGAACTCTTTATAGTTTGGATTCATCATTATCGCCTCCTTGATAAATGTGTACCCGGCTGAAATAAAATCAAACCAACCATCCTTCGTTTTTTATTGGAGGTTGGATAAAAGCCTTTCTACATGAAGGGTTTCTAACATCTTTGTGAAAGTATCAAAAAAGTAAAGAGGGTCTTATAGTACATTCATTGTCTAAAACATGTTTAACATTCGTATAAAGTAGGAAAACCTTCTTTAAGCACAATAGTAAGAGGAGGCATAAACGTGAAAACTCATAAATTATATATAGCAGGAGAATATGTTGATTCAACGTCTACAGAAACGATTGATGTAATAAACCCTTCTACAGAAGAAATCATCTCAAGGATTGCTAATGGAAGCGAAGAGGATGCGAATAAAGCCATTGATGCTGCGTATGAAGCGCAAAAATCTTGGAAGAAGGTACCATCAAATGAAAGAGGTAAAATGGTGCGTGAATTAGGAGATGCTTTAAAAGAAGAGCGTGAAACCTTTATTCGACTTCTTATAGAGGAACAAGGTAAGAGTTACGAGCTTGCAACAGGGGAAGTCGACACCGCCATTGATTATTTTTATTATATGTCTGAGTGGGGTAGAAAGATTGAAGGAGAGATCGTTCCAAGTGATAAAACCAATGAACAAATCTTTATTCATAAAAAACCAATTGGTGTCATTGCAGGGATTGTCCCTTGGAATTTCCCTGTTTTTATATTAGCAAGAAAAGTGGCCACAGCACTTATTGCTGGTTGTACCATCGTATTAAAACCTAGTCAGCAAACGCCTAATACCGCTGCAAAGTTTAATGAGCTTGTACACAAATCTAGTCTGCCAAAGGGTGTTTATAACTATGTGACGGGGAGAGGCTCAGAAATTGGCAACGTGATGGCTTCACACCCAAAAGTGAGCATGGTGACAATGACTGGAAGTGTAAAAGCAGGAACAAAAGTAATGGAAGCGGCAGCACAGCAAATTACGAAAGTTAACTTAGAGCTAGGAGGTAAAGCTCCTGCTATTGTGACAAAACACGCTGACTTAGATGTAGCAGTTGAAAGCATTAAAGCATCCCGTCTGACAAACTCAGGACAAGCTTGTACAAATGCAGAGAGAGTGTTTGTTCACGAGGATGTTTCTGATGAATTTATTTTAAAGATGGTTGATGCAATGAAGAACTCAACTTATGGAAATCCGCTTGAAAATAAAGAGGCCGATATTGGGCCATTAATTAGTAAGGATCATTTAGAAGGCGTCTATGATATGGTGAAAGAAGCGGTAAAGGACGGGGCAACGATCTTAACTGGAGGACAGCCGGCTGATGTAGAGAAAGGTTTTTTCTTTGAGCCAACCGTGCTAAAAGATGTTAAACACGATACTCCTATTATGAAAGAAGAGATTTTTGGGCCGGTGCTTCCAATTACAACTTATCGTGATTTTGATGAGGTTATTAGTATGGCCAATGATTCGGAATATGGGTTGTCTTCTTCTATTTACAGTGAAAATTATCATGAAGTTATGCGAGCTACCGCTGAACTCGAGTATGGAGAAACATTTGTTAACCGAGAAAATTTCGAAGCGATTCAAGGCTATCATGCCGGTATGCGTAAGTCCGGTTTAGGTGGAGCAGACGGTAAGCATGGTCTAGATGACTACTTAGTCACGCATGTGGTCTACATGCAATATAAAGAGGATAAAGAATAATAGACGAGAGGAGCTCAAGATTGAGCTCCTCTTTTCGTTTAACCTTTTGTCTGAAAAATAGTTACTTACTATGATTCTTAATTTTTTTACAGACGTAAATCATCTGTCTGCTCCGAGCGTGTAGAGGTGTCTTTTTCCAATCTGCATAGGCATGTATGATAGAGAAGCCTTTACTTGTTAAAAGCCTCTCCATTTCCTTAGGGAAGACATAACGAAGTCGAATCGTTTCCTCTTCTCCGTTCACTTGAACACCATCTATCATTTGAACCTTCGAATTACATGTTAGAATTTGCTCTAGTGGATCGTAGGTTTCAATATGCCATTCAGTAATCTCACGTCCTAAGTGATCTCTAAAGGTTCGATTGTAAGGTGCGGTACCAATTATATCTTCTTTTTCTAAAAAACGAGTTCCAAATAGGAAAATCCCGTCCTCTTCTATATGTGTATAAATACCCTCGAGTAGCTTATCTTGATCTTCGTTAGTTAAAAAGTGCTGAAAGGCATTACCAACTAAAAAGAGAAAGCTCCCCTTTAGAGAAAGAGAGAGGGTGGTCGCGTCTTGAAGCTGAAAATCAATTTTCAGATTAGCTTGCTGAGTTTTATTTTTCGCATGTTCAAGCATTCCTTGGTGAATATCAATGCCGACCACATCATGCCCAAGTCGAGCAAGGTGAAGAGCCGTTCGACCTGTCCCGCAGGCAAGGTCAATGATCGGTCCACTTGTCCGAGCTGCATATTCTTCTATGAGGGCTAGATCATCCTCAAAATGATCGTTTTCTACATCGTATAATAGAGGGTCTTTGTATTTATCAAAGTTATCGAGTTTCAAGTTTATAGCAGCTCCCATGGATTGTATTTTATATTAGAAAATTCTAACATATTTTGCTTTGGAGCATCAATTTCGTTCTAAAGAAATCAATGATATAATCAGCCTACAGATAACCGAGCGTGAATGTTGTAGTTTAGTTTGCAAGAAAATAAAGAAATGATAGGGTGACGTATGAATGAAAGAGTTAACAGTGCAGATAAAAGATTCTCATATCAAAAAAATCAAAGCAGGTTCTCCATTACTCGAAAAAGATGCGATACAAAATACAAAACCCCTCACAGAGGAAGGGATGGTTTTGAAGCTTGTTGATTCACAAGGGACTTTTATTGGTAGAGGATACTATGGGCGTCAGAATAAAGGGTATGGATGGGTTTTATCGAGAAACGAACGAGAAGCGATTGATCCACTCTTTTTTCTAGGGCGTATTCACAAAGCGATTGAGAATCGTGCCGTGTTTTTTGAGTCTAATGATACAACAGCCTTTCGCGTGTTCAATGGTGAAGGGGACGGCATTGGTGGACTAACAATTGATTATTATGATGGGTTTTACGTGATGACTTGGTATAGCGAAGGAATATATCGTTTTCGTAACTGGGTGATTGAAGCGCTAGAAACGGCCCCACAATTTAGAGGGTTATATGAGAAAAAACGGTTTGATAAAAAAGGAACTTATATGGAGGATGACGATTATGTCTCTGGTGAGCGTGGCGAATTTCCATTGCTCGTAAAGGAGAATGGTCTTCATTTTGCTATCTATTTAAATGACGGTCCTATGGTGGGAGTGTTTCTCGATCAAAAAGAAGTGCGTAAAAAGATTCGTGATAACTATTCAGAGGGAAAAATCGTTCTTAATACCTTTTCCTACACGGGGGCATTCTCCGTTGCTGCAGCGCTTGGTGGGGCCACGAAAACAACGAGTGTGGACCTTGCTAACAGAAGTCTACCTAAAACGATTGAACAGTTTAGTGTAAATGGAATTGATTACGATGCACAAGACATCAAAGTGATGGATGTATTCCAGTATTTTAAATATGCTAAGCGTAAAGAACTAAGCTTTGATGTCGTTATTCTTGATCCACCAAGCTTTGCGCGATCTAAGAAACATACCTTTAGTGCACAAAAAGATTATACGAGTCTCTTACAAGAGGCGATTCAAATTACGGAAGACGATGGTGTAATTGTCGCGTCAACCAATTGCAGTACATTTGGAATGAAGAAGTTCAAAGGGTTTATTGATCAAGCCTTTAAAAAAGAAGGGTTCTCCTACAAAATCGAGGAAACTTTCTCTTTACCAGATGATTTCCGGACGATCAAAGCTTTTCCTGAAGGGAATTACTTAAAAGTAGTCATCGTAAAAAAGGTTAAAGGATAGCAAAGTAGCCAGGCTTCGGTACCGAAGCCTGGCTGTTGTTCGTTAATTTGCAAAGGCATGATTGCCAATGGTGCGTTCAATCGTTCTTGTTTGAATCCATTCAGAAGTTGCGATGGCTGGATTGAAATAATAAAGAGCTCCTTGGCTAGGGTCATTCCCTTTGTATGCCTCTCTTACTGCTTGGTATGCTGTTGCATCAGGTGATAAATCATATTGTCCATCATGGACAGCTGTAAATGCATTTCGTTGATAAATGACACCTGCAAGGGTAGAAGGGAATTCATCTGACTCAACGCGATTTAGGGCAACAGCAGCAACTGCCACTTGTCCCTCAAAAGCTTCTCCACGTGCTTCCCCATATACAATTCGTGCTAGTTTATGTATTTCTTCCAATAAACTATGTGTGGCAACACCTGTAATACCGTCTACAACTAAATTAAAATCACTTTGGAAATTTCGAACAGCTTGCTCCGTTAACGGTCCGTAGTGTCCAGTAGCATCAGTATCTAAGTAATCTAGTTCAATTAATTGTTTTTGAAGTTCTTTTACCTCGGCATTAGAATCACCATTTTTAAGAAGACTGCTTGCATGTCCTTCCGATGGAAATACGAAAAATAGTGCAGCCAAAGCGACGATTGCTTTGCTAATTGAAAATAACTGTTTCATTCATCATCTCTCCTCGATAGATTGATTTTTTGATAATGTTAACCAAGTCTGTTTACCACCAATTCATTATTTTTAAACATCATGGCAACAGATGGACTTGGATTGACCACGATGTTCTGTTGCTATATTTATTGTTTCATAGCCTTTCAGCCTCAAACAAGAGACCATCTTAGGGGCTCAAAAGGAATGAATTAGGGACTTTCTTATAGATTCATAGCTTGATTAGTAAGATGACCTATTGAATAGGACACAAAAAAATCACTTGATGGAACTGATTGGAAAAGTATTAGTCTATCATAGGGAGCAACTTCTAGATAATCCCATATAAGTGCTGATCAAGTTCCAAGAAGACTATTAAACCATAGTAAGACCTAGGTCAAATCAAGTGATAACCTCTAGTAAATTGGTGTATGCAAATGTTTTACCCTAAAGTTGTACTATCGTCTTGTTTCACGTGAAACGTACAATGAATTATCAGAATGTTTCACGTGGAACGGAGGCTTCATATCTTTTTATAGGCAGTGATGCTATCATATTTGAAGGATTAAGTGGAAAGGGTGTTTGAATGAAAAAGTCAGTTGTTCTAGCAGAGAAACCTTCAGTGGCAAGAGATCTAGCTCGAGTATTGAAGTGTGAAAAAAAAGGAAATGGTTATTTTGAGGGGACCTCCTATATTGTAACGTGGGCACTTGGGCATCTAGTGACGTTAGCTGACCCTGAAAGTTACGGTGACATATATAAAACGTGGAAGCTAGAGGATTTACCCATGTTGCCATCTCGTTTAAATCTAGTTGTTATGAAAAAAACAAGCAAACAATTTTATGCCGTCAAATCACAGTTGAATCGTGGTGATGTTGATCAAATTATTATTGCGACTGATGCAGGAAGAGAAGGGGAGCTTGTGGCACGCTGGATACTAGAGAAAGCAAATGTTAAAAAGCCAATAAAACGTCTGTGGATCTCTTCTGTTACAGACAAAGCCATTAAAGAAGGTTTTAACCATTTACGTGATGGTAAACAGTACGAAACATTATATGATGCAGCTGTGGCACGTTCAGAAGCAGATTGGTATGTAGGAATGAACGGAACTAGAGCCCTTACAACAAAATACAATGCTCAACTTTCATGTGGTCGGGTGCAGACACCGACGCTGGCGATGATTGCTAAAAGAGAAGAAGATATAGGTCAGTTCAAGCCAAAGAGTTTTGATCAAGTAGCGGTTCTCTCTAAAGATCGTGTGACGTTTCATTGGTATCATAAAGAAACAAAAGAACGTCGAATCTTTAACGGAGAGCAGGCAGGACAGTTGAGACAGAAGCTTCAAGGTCAAAAGCTTACGATTCAATCTGTCTCAAAGACAAAAAAACAAACATTAGCACCGAAATTATATGATTTAACAGAATTGCAACGTGATGCAAACCAAAAATTTGGATTTTCAGCGAAAGAAACGTTATCTACTTTACAAAAGCTCTATGAGCAACATAAAGCTGTTACCTATCCACGGACAGATTCGCGTTTTCTATCGTCAGACTTGGTTGAGACACTAGGTGATCGTCTAAAGGCATGTGATGTTCAACCATACCGTAAGTTAGTATCTGATATAAGGAAGCGTCCATTAAAAGCACATTCAAATTTTGTGGATGATCGCCAAGTAACAGACCATCATGCCATAATACCAACAGAACAATCCCCTGCACCTAGCGCATTATCTGAACGTGAAGCAAAGCTTTATCAATTAATTGTTCGTCGCTTTTTAGCTGTACTTTATCCAGCTTATGAATATGAGCAGACAAAAGTGGAAGCAACAGCATCAGGAGAGCACTTCAGTGCGAAAGGTGATCGGATACTCTCACGTGGGTGGAAGGCAGTGTATGAAGCCAATGGGGGAGAACAATCAACAACATTGCCAGAAATAACTGAAGCAGATCAGTTTACTATCAAGGAAGTGTTAGTGACAAAAGGTCAGACACACCCTCCAGCTCGTTTTAATGAAGGTACGCTCCTTACAGCAATGGAGCGACCGCAGGCATTTATGGAGAACAAAACAGATGAGTTAGTTGAGACGCTTGGTAAAACCGGTGGCATTGGAACAGTAGCTACAAGAGCTGATATCATTGAAAAGCTCTACCAATCCTTCTTAATTGAGAAGCGAGGAAAAGAGATTGTGATTACCTCAAAAGGAAAACAGCTGCTTACACTTGTACCTGCCGACTTACGTTCGCCCGCTCTTACAGGGGAATGGGAACAAAAACTAGAGGCAATTGCAAACGGTGAGCTTAAAAAAGAGGCATTTATTACTGAGATGAAAGAGTACGCGAAATCAATTGTAGGTGCAGTGAAAGCAAGCGATAAGAAGTTCCGCCATGACAATGTAACAGGGAGTAAATGCCCTGAATGTGGGAAGTTAATGCTTGAGGTTAATGGAAAGAAAGGGAAGATGCGTGTCTGTCAGGACCGTGAGTGCGGATATAAGAAAAACATCGCAAAAGTGACCAATGCTCGTTGTCCTAAGTGTAAGAAGAAGCTTGAGCTTAGAGGAGAAGGTGAGGGCCAAACATTTGCATGTGTATGTGGACATCGTGAAAAACTATCGGTCTTCAATGAACGTAGAAAGAAGAATAAAAATAAACAAGTATCAAAGCGAGAAGTCTCCACTTATATGAAGAAGCAAGATAAAAAAGAGGATTTCAGTAATTCTGCTCTAGCGGATGCCCTAGCAAAGCTAAAATTAGATAAATAAAAAGAAACCTAGCTCTGAGTATTAAACTCAAGCTAGGTTATCCCTTTTTATACTTTAAAGCGGTTCATACGTTCTGTTAACAGCTCACTTGCGTTACTTAAGACCTCTGCAGATTCAGAAACAGTAGAGAGAGCACGCATTTGCTCCTCAGTTGAAGCGGTCACTTCCTCTGCTGCAGCTGCTGATTGCTGTGAAATTGCTGCAATGTTTTCAATCGAAGCCACAACAGAATCTTTACGTTCATTCATGTGTTTGACTTCATCTTTAATTAATTCAATAGCTCGCGTAATGTCTCCAACGACCAGTTCAATTTCATTAAAGGATTGCTCAGTAGATTTAACCGCTGTATTTTGTTCAGTAGTAATCGCTTTAGTTGATTGCACTTCATCTACCACTTTAGAGGTTTCAACTTCAATTCCTTCAATCGTATGACGGACTTTTTCGGTTGCTTGGGATGTTTGTTCGGCAAGCTTCCTTACTTCATCTGCCACGACAGCAAAACCTCTACCACTATCTCCAGCACGAGCTGCTTCAATACTTGCATTTAATGCGAGTAAGTTCGTTTGGTTTGAAATGTCATTAATCGTATTAATCACTTGTTCTACTTCTTTAATTCTGTTAGCAAGGGTCTCTACTACACCTTCAACATTTCCGATGACAGTATTGAAAGCACGTGTCTTCTCTTGCAAAAGAGCCACCTGTTCTGAGCCTTTTTGATTTTCGGCCGTTGCCCTTTGAGAAAGCAACACAAGTTCATCTGAGTGTTGGTCTACCTTGACGATTTGGTTAGATAATTCAATCGTAAGGTCTTTTGCGCCATCGACATCTTCAGCTTGCTGTGTAGAGCCTGAGGCAACTTCGCCAATTGCATTAGCCACTTCTTCACTCGATGCAATCGTCTCCTCAGAAACAGCACTTAAGCTTTCAGCAGAGTCGTTCACTTGCTCAACAGAAGCTTGGATGGATTCTACTAATTCACGCATCGATCCTACCATGACGTTGAAGTCTGTTGTCAATTGTCCTATTTCATCTTTAGAAGAAGTAACCATTGTTGCCGTAAGGTCGCCACGAGCAACTCGGCTGACTTCTTTTTTTAACGCTACGATTGGTTTAGAGATTCTCCTTGAGAAAAGATAAGCAATACCACCAGATAACAAGATGGCAACCAAAGCAATCACAATAATAGTATTACGTAAATCTCTAGCGCCAGCCATCATATTTTCATGTGAGAAGACAGCCCCGGTTCGCCAGCTAGTTTGTTCGACTGTGTCATAGTAAAGAAGGCGATCTTCTCCTTCAGAATTGTATTCCAAAAAGTCACTTGGATTTTCTGATTGAACAATTTGAGACACGATTGGATTGTCTACGCTATTACCGCTTAATGTTGGGTGAACAAGCGCAATCCCTGTTTGGTCAAATAAGAAGAAATATCCTTCATAACCAGGATTACTAGAGTTGATGATTGCGGTTAAATTTTCTAAGTATAAATCAAACGAAACCACCCCAAGTATGGTTGTTCCACTCGTAACGGCTTTAGCTGCTGTTACGACATATTCACCTGTACTAGCATCTTCATAAGGTTCAGTCCAGATAACGGTATCTGGACTCGCTGCTGCGTCTGTGTACCAAAGACGAGTGCGTGGGTCGTAATCAGAGCCAACGTCAATAAAAGGCTCAGTAAAAAACTCCCCTTCGTTTGATCCGATGTACGTAACGGCGATATGTTCATTTAAAGAGTTGAACGTTTGGAAATCTTCATTAACAATGGCCCAAGCTTCTTCTCTTTCTTCCTCAGGTGATTGCAACATCGTCACCACACGATTATCTTGACTATAACGGTCAATGGATGATGCGAAATTCTCTAGGTACAATGATATTAAGTCACTTTTTTCTTGAACGAGTGATTGACCTTCTACTCGAACATTCTCCTCCACCTGTTGCTTTACTTGTAAATACGTTAAAGTAGAAACGATAGCTAACGTAATAAACAGTAAGGTACAGATGAGGGTAATAAGTTTAGCTTGAATCGATTTCACTTACCCCATCCCCCTTAAAAATAAACCTCTCATTATAGTATCGGTTATTTGTGAGAGAAATTTAATAAAAAATGACAAAGGAGCTAGGTCAATATGCTTAAAAGTGTGGAATTACATCATGTGAGTCTAGAGGTGAAGGATTTAGAAGTCTCTAAAGAATTTTATAAAGAAATCCTTCTTTTAGAAGAATTAAACCGTCCTACTTTTGATTTTAAGGGTGCTTGGTTTGCGATTGGAGTGCAGCAATTACATTTAATAGAGAATCATACTAGAGAAGAGGGTAGGGCAGTTATTGATTCAAGAGGACATCATTTTGCCATTCGAGTTGAAGACTACGATGAAGCTCTTAAGTGGTTAAAGAAGAGGGAAGTAGAAGTGGTAGAAAAACCTACTAGTAAAAGTGGATTTGCCCAGATTTTTTGCTTAGATCCAGATGGCCATATTATTGAAATTCATGTCGAAAGAACAAAATAAAAAAGATGAGTCGTTACACTCATCTTTTTCTAGCCAATGATCTCTTTTACTCGTCCAACTTGTCCACCAGAAAGCTTTACTTTAATGCCGTGTGGGTGGCTAGGGGAATTTGTAAGGATGTTAGCAACTGTACCCTCTGTCAATGTCCCTGTTCGTTGGTCTTTTTTTAGTACAATCTTAACTCTTTGTCCGATTTTAATGGCAGATCGATTTTGTCCGTTCATTTGAAACGTCCTTTCTTTGACGCAATTGATCTCTCTATCATACCTCAATCTTTGGGTAGATCCTAGAAGAAGTCTTTATTATCCCATGCATTATGATGGAGACACAAAGAGCTCACCCAATATAGGCAAGCCCTGTTTCTATTATTTATTATGCTTTATGTTTTTAAGAGGCTTAGTGGCAGGACCTTCAATGACTTCTCCTTTATATGAGAAACGTGAGCCATGACATGGGCAGTCCCACGAACGATCTCCGTGATTCCAATTCACTTCACAGCCCATATGAGTACAAGTTGTGTCAACTAAGTGGAGACATCCTTCTTTATCCTTGTAGGCACCCGCACGTTTTCCATCAACTTTCACTACTGCGCCTTCGTCTAAAGCTATTTCATCAATTGATTTATCAGCATCATCGAATTTTCCTTTTATTAAATGCTTTGCAACATCAAGGTTCTCAGACATAAAGTGCCTAATACTTGGGTCAGCAACAAATCGAGATGGCTTATAAAGCTCTTCATAAGGACTCGGTCGCCCTACAATCAGATCGGTGATGACATGAGCTGCAGCTGTACCATTTGTCATTCCCCATTTTCTAAAGCCTGTTGCCACAAATACGTTCGGATGCATCCGTGATAGCTTTCCTATATAAGGAATTTTATCTAACGTAATCAGGTCTTGGGCTGACCAGCGGAAAGGAATGGCACGAGTCGTAAACACTTTATTGGCGTAATCCTGTAGCGATTCGTAGTGATACATAGTATCCATGCCTTGACCTGCCTTATGTTGTTCACCACCTATGATGACTAGTCTTTTTCCATCCATATCAGTGTAGCGAAGTGACCGTTTAGGTTCATCGCAGCTTAAATACATCCCGCCTGGAAAGTCTTCTTCGGTTTCAACTGCAATAACATAGGAACGTTCGGCATGCATCCTTGAAAAATAAAACCCTGCCCCGTCGTAAAAGGGAAAATGTGTGGCAGCTACAACATGGTTAGCTTTAATTTTTGCTCCATCACGGGTTAGGACTACAGGTGATTCTCCTTCTTTTATATCAGTTGCTACGGTATGTTCATATATTTTGCCACCCAATTCCGTAAACATTTTAATAAGGTGTGCTAAATATTTAATGGGGTGGAACTGAGCTTGTCCTCGCATCACAATACCAGCTTTAATTGGAATGTTTAGAGGCATGGAGGTAATCCATTCTGAATCAATACCAAGCTCTTGATAAGCTTTGTATTCATGTTCAAGCTTACTTACGCCTCGGTTATTCGTTGTGTAAAGGTAGGCATCTTCATCTGTAAAGTCACAGGCCATCTTTTCATCTTTTACGAGTTTGCGCATGAAGGCTAGTGCAGCGTCATTGGCATCATAATAGAGCTTTGCTTTCTCGACCCCAACATTTTGAATCAATTCATCGTAGATTAAATCATGCTGAGCCGTGATTTTTGCGGTCGTATGACCAGTTGTGCCATTTACTAAAACATCTGCATCTACTAATGTGACATCTAGCCCTTCTTTCGCTAATAAATAGGCTGTTGTGATCCCACTAATTCCGCCTCCAACCACACAGACATCCGTTGAGATATCTTCTTTCAGTGCTGGGAAGCTGGCAAGTTGAGTCGTAATCCGCCAATATGGTTCAGGTCTTTCAGGCAACCGATTGGTTTTTTGCTCATTCATCTAAAAACCTCCTTGATCTTATTCTCTTCCATAATTTGTCCAAGATGGTATGTTTTTATGTATCACAATAAAAGCTCTCTTAAACATAAAAGAGCTGCCCATACCTCAGATAGGAGCAGCTTTACACTATGCAGCGATTGACTTAGTTTGTTCGATTTTCTTTTTACCGTGTTGCAATAGAAAGTAGGCAACCACAAATGTAGCTGAAGCAGTAAAGAAGAGAGCTGCCCCACCGAAGAAATCCATCATTAAGCCGAGTAGAGTCGGACCAATCAGTTGTGCTGACATTGAAAATAAATAGTAAAGACCAGTAAACAGTCCAATTTTGGCAAGACCACCGAGATCAGCAACGAGTGGATAGGCTTGCACATTGATTAATGCCCAGGCTACACCGGCTAAAAATAGAACAACTTGTAAGAGGAGCGGGGTGCTAATAAACGGAATGGCTACAAAAAAGAGGGGCAACAAGATTAACCCGATCACCATCGTTTCAACCTTGCCAAGTTTTTGTCCAATCCAACCTGCAGGAACGGCGAATAGGACAAACGATAAGCTGAAAAAGCCGAGTGTTAATCCAGCAAGGCCTTCTGTAAAGCCAAGTGTTCTAGTAGCGTATAAAGTGAACAGTGCTTCAATAGAGGCATAGCCGATAAAATAAACAAAGATAGCGAATAAAATAAATGCTTGACCCCGGTGCTTTTTCAAGAAGAGCTCGGCAAGTCCTCTTGTAACTGAACGTCTAGCTTGAACTTCATCTTGATCATTATTTGTATTCGTTGTGTAGGGCGGGTGACGATCGACTGAGCGAAATAACAAAAGAAAAGCAGTCATTAAAAGAATACTGGTTACGATAAAAGGGTAGGATGAGTTGACTTGATAAAGTTGAGATAAACCAAACAAGGCTACAATCGCTCCAATGCCACCCATTAAGTTAATGTAACCATTAGCAAGAGATCGTCTCTCCGGTGCTATATGGTCGGGCATTAATGAGATGACGGGAGCACGGTAGAGTGTCATGGCTAATAAAAATAAGATGTCAATAAAAAGAAGTGTCCAAAGTGTCGATTGCATAAAAGGTAGTAAGACAAAGAAAAGAGCAGCAAGTGGCATGCCAATCATAAGGAAAGGGAGTCGCTTTCCAAATCGTGTGTTCACACGATCTGACCAAGCTCCAATAAGCGGGATCAATAAGACTGCTAGTAAATTATCGAGCCCCATAATCGCTCCGATAATACTTGTTCGCTCAATGTGATTAGCAAGTATTAATGGCATGTAAGCATTGTAGAAGGTCCAAATTAAGGTTAGAGCAAAAAAACCACTTCCAATTACGAGTACTTTCCTCTGTGAGAATGTTTCCTTCATGCTGACACCTCATTTCTCGGTTTTTATTATATATTCAAAATGTATCCGTTCAATCCTCTTTATGTGGAGTAGCTTTACGTGATCTTAATAAAAAAGCTGACTCCAAGTTGATAGAGTCAGCGAAATAACGTTAATAATAGAGGGCTTCAATCTTTTGGCATTTTGAACATTTAACGTAATAAGAGTCCCCGCAAAAATCATGGTCGCACGTTCGTTGTAATTCTTCAATTTGCAATTGTATTTTTTTCATTTGTGCATCAAGTTCACGAATCTCTTCTTGCAACTGCTCGATCATCGAAACACTCCTTTATTAAAGGTAAAGGTCATTACCACCGTCTTTAAACTGCTGTGATTTTTCTCTCATCCCTTTTTCAATCGCTTCTTTCGTCTCTAGATTATGTTCTTTAGCATAGTCGCGAATATCTTGAGAAATTCTCATGCTGCAAAATTTAGGACCACACATGGAGCAGAAATGAGCTGTTTTAGCTCCTTGTGCAGGCAAGGTTTCATCATGGTAGTCAATGGCACGCTCGGGGTCTAGTGACAAATTAAATTGATCTCTCCACCGAAACTCAAAACGAGCTTTTGAGAGGGCGTCATCTCTTTTTTGTGCCCCAGGATGCCCTTTAGCTAAATCAGCCGCATGAGCAGCAATTTTATACGTGATTACGCCTGTTCGTACGTCTTCTTTATTAGGTAAGCCAAGGTGTTCTTTCGGGGTGACATAGCAGAGCATAGCTGTACCATACCAACCGATCATCGCAGCTCCAATAGCGGAAGTAATATGATCATAACCTGGTGCGATATCTGTTGTTAACGGTCCTAGTGTATAGAATGGAGCTTCTTTACATAACTCAAGTTGCTTATCCATATTTTCCTTAATTAAATGCATGGGCACATGACCTGGTCCTTCTACCATCACTTGTACATCATGCTGCCAAGCTAGTTGGGTTAGTTCTCCTAACGTTTCGAGCTCTGCAAACTGAGCCTCATCATTGGCGTCGGCAATTGACCCAGGTCTGAGTCCATCTCCTAATGAAAAAGCAATATCGTATCTTTTCATAATTTCGCATATCTCTTCAAAATGAGTATAGAGGAAGCTTTCTTGATGATGGAATAAGCACCACTGCGCCATAATGGATCCACCGCGAGAAACGATTCCAGTCACTCGCTTAGCAGTTAGTGGAACATAGCGCAGGAGGACTCCCGCATGAATGGTAAAATAATCGACCCCTTGTTCTGCCTGCTCTATTAGTGTGTCTCTGTACACTTCCCAGGTCAGGTCCTCAGCTACTCCGTTTACTTTTTCGAGAGCTTGATAGATTGGTACTGTCCCAACAGGAACGGCAGAGTTTCGGATGATCCATTCACGTGTTTTGTGAATATCTTTTCCGGTTGAGAGATCCATAATATTATCGGCACCCCAACGTGTCGCCCACGTCATCTTCTCTACTTCCTCTTCAATTGAAGAAGTCACAGCAGAGTTTCCGATATTTGCATTAATTTTCACGTGAAAATTACGACCAATAATCATCGGTTCTGATTCTGGATGATTAATATTACTAGGAATAATGGCTCTTCCATTTGCAATTTCATCCCGAACAAATTCGGGATTTACTTGCTCTCTAATGGCTACAAACTCCATTTCAGGCGTAATAATTCCCTTTTTAGCATAATGAAGTTGTGTTACATTTTTCCCTGATTTAGCACGAAGCGGTTTATGATATAGAAGCGGAAATTCATTATATGTTGCCCGAGGGTCTGCCTCGTCCTTATACCCATTATCTTCTATCTTTACTTTACGACCTACGTACTCCTCTACATCACCTCGTTCTATAATCCACTCTTTTCTAAGGGGAGGCAGACCTTTAGCTAAGTCAACTGTATAGTTAGGATCAGTATAAGGACCACTTGTATCATATACACGAATAGGCGAATTTTCTTCCTCTCCAAAAGCGCCAGTTGTTTTAGATAAACCAATCTCACGCATAGGAACAAGCAGGTCACTACGAGAGCCTTCCACATACACTTTCTTGCTTCCTGAAAAGCTAGACATAATCGATACATTTTTTTGCATAATTTGGGACATCATTCATCTCTCCTTTAATTTTTTAAATAAAAGGACGAGATCTGTACATGAAAAGAATAGGGGAGTACATAAAAAAGCCGAGTCCAAATAAAATGGGCCCGGCTTACACTATGTAGAAGTAGTCAAATAGACATAATTGAGGAGTCTAACTTCCCTACGCTGGTATGAGCCAGATCAGGTCCGAAGGGTTTAAAGACTTCATTGCGTCTTTCTCTCAGCCCAACTCATTGGACACCCCTAGTTAATGCTATTAAGTTATCTTACAAATTGATCCTATCATGAGTAAGTTTTAATAATCAAGGAAAGATTTCGCTCATTTTTGATAACTTCATTATAATTAATAAAAAGGAGGGGGTAGTTTTGAGAAAACGGTCAGCACTTATACTTGGAGCGACGGGTCTTGTTGGAAGACAAGTAGTAAAGGACCTGACAAGTGCCTCGGAATATAAAGAGGTTCATTTACTTGTTAGACGACCTGTGGATAAAACGAACCCAAAACAAATTGTACATGTGGTCGATTTCGACTCTTTGGTTGAAGAGAGTTTTCCACATGTGAATGATGTTTTTATTTGTATAGGCACGACGATTAAAAAAGCAAAAACAAAAAAAGCATTTAAAAAAGTTGATTTTGATTACCCTCTAAAAGTAGCTACTATGGCAAGGAATAAAGGTGCTTCAAGACTCCTAGTTATCTCTGCTATTGGAGCAGATCATAGTTCGCGTGTTTTCTATAGTAGAGTAAAAGGAGAAATGGAAGAAGCGATAAAGGAATTGAGTTATCCACATGTTGATATCTTCAGGCCTTCACTTTTATTAGGAGAAAGAGAGGAATGTCGTTTTGGGGAGAAGATGGGCGAGATCGGGGTGAAATTGCTTAAACCAGTATTAGCTGGGCCAATGCGAAAGTACAGAGGAATCAAAGATGAGGTCGTTGCTCGTGCCATGTATAGACGAGCTATAAGAGAAGCAAGCGAGGGTGTGACAATTATTCAATCTGATGACATAGAGAAATTTGGACAAGAGTAGGGGGTTACTAGATGAGGACAAAAGTAGATCATACAGTTATGCATAGTTAGTTATCCTGGTCTTGTAGCTTTAGTGACGGTGAAGGCTAATGAGAAGAAAAACATCATGGCTGCAGGTTGGCATACGTATATTTCGTATGAGCCACCAATTTATGGAGTAGCGATAGGCCGGGAGCGTTACACATATGAACTAATGAAGGAAGCTGGTATGTTTGCGATTAATTTTCTCCCCTTTGAAAAAGCTGAGGAGATTCAGAAGGCCGGGATCTTAACAGGAGCTAAGACCGATAAATTGGCCACTCTTTCGTTTGAAGAAGGTGTAGAGACCGGTGCACCTATCTTAAAGGAATCGTATGTAGCCTATGAGTGCAAGACAATCGATATAAACACATATGGGGATCATGATTTCTTTGTAGCAGATCTAGTAGGTTTCTATCGGGACGAAGAGTGTTTCCTTGAAAATGGACTACCTAATTTAACAAAATTATCAATACCACTTTACCTTGGTAGGTCTAAGTATATGAAACTTGATGATCGTGTCATAAGTAAAGATTGTGTCGATTAAGAAATGGGGCTGGGACATATCTAAGAGGTTTAACTCAGGATACGAACGAAGCGCTAAATGAGCGGATGAAATATATGTAGACCTCTTGCGGGATGAAAAGCAGAGGTGAGACCCCACAGTGCTTAGCGCGAGGAGGCTCACCAGCTTCCCGCAGAAAGCGAAGTATATTTCAGGAGCGGTCTACATAGACCGCATCAGTAATGTTCGATTTTCCATAAGTTAAAATACTTTTGCCTCAGCCTCATTTTCTATTGTTTAAAGTCATGTAAAGCCCTCTTTTGGGACGAAGAGTCACAAGGGGCTGTGGCTTCACTGTATGATGATCAGCTGATAGCGTAAGGCGGTATTTTTGAACAATAGTGGCGAGAGCAAGTGTGGCCTCCATCATCGCAAAATGATTACCGATACATACCCGAGGTCCACCTCCGAATGGGAAGTAGGCATAGGTAGGCAAGGTTTTAATGAAATTGTGTTCAAAGCGTTCAGGAATAAACGCTTCGGCGTTGTCATAGTAAGTAGGGTTTCGGTGCATAACATACTGGCTGATTAACACCATATCCCCTTTTCTCATCTGATAAGGGCCGATCTCTATATCTTCCTCCACTTGTCTACCAATCACATAGGCTGGTGGATAAAGCCTCATCGACTCTGAGATGATATGTTGAGCATACGTTAATTGAGGGTAGAGTTCTGGTGTGATTGGCTTCCCTTGTGTTAATTCTTCAATTATAGTGTAGAGCTTTTCATCAACCTCGGGGTGCTGGGATAAGAGGTAGAATGTCCATGACAATAAGTTAGCTGTTGTTTCATGTCCGGCAAGAAAAATAGTCATTAGTTCATCTCTCAATTGTTTGTCAGTCATTCCGAGTCCGTTTTCCTCATCTTTTGCCTGCATTAAAATCCCTAATAAATCAGTATGCTCACTAGGCTCCATTCTTCTTTCTTTAATAATAGAAAAGAGGACATCATCTAATTCCTTTACTGCTCTTTTCAATTTTCGATTGTTTTTGGTCGGAATCCAAAGTGGAATAGTGATAAGAGAGCGCATTCTTTTCACACCTAACTTCATTACGGCCTCCATCGGTGCTTCGATTCTTTTTGATTCTTCTCCTATATCCATACTGAACATGGTTTTAGTGATTATACCAAGGGCAATGTTCATCATTTCGTTGGTTATAGACTTTTTCTCACCATTGCTCCAACCCTCTATATAACTAGAAGTAGTATTGATCATATCTTGAGCATATTGAGCGATATGTGTTTTCTTAAAAGCTGGTTGAATAAGCCTTCGCTGCTTCATATGAACCTCTTTTTCGCTTGTTAAAAGGCCTTCTCCGACGACGGTCTTCAACATTTGAATATCACGAGATTTAATAAATGATTTTTGCTTAGTGACAAGTACCTCTTTGATCAGTACAGGATCATTGACAAAATAAACCTGTTGAAAGGGACCGAAGCGGAACCTGCTTATTTCTCCATATTGGTTGGATTGGTTCATTAAAAATTGAAGGGGATCGTTTTTAAATTCAGGTAGATTCCCTTGTAACCAATGCCCTTTTGGACCAGGGACTATCTGTTGCTTTACTTCATATCTAGTTTTCATCACTATCATCCTCAATTTTATTCTATTGACTTAATTAGAGTATGAAGAGATGAAAAAGTTGATAGGTATAGTTGCGGAAAAGGGAAGGATTTGATGATATCGCTTAGCAAACGTTTGATTGATTTTGGCACCTGATAAGAGAAGCTTGTATATAGTATAAAAGGCAATTAGAGAGCCGACATCATTCTAAAAGAGAGGAAGTTAAGCAGATGGGGAAAAAAAGTGAGCGGAAAAAGCTTAAGTCTGTTGGGAAGAAACTAGAAAGAGAGTTAAATACCCAAGTGCATAAATGGTTAGATCATCCTTTAACTATTCAAGAGGTAAACGATTTTTTAGAGGAGCACGTTGAGGCACTAAGTAAACTTAGAGAGTATTCAGAGCTAGTTGCACAACAATTAAATCTACCTACAAAAGATGATATGGCAAGGATAGCAAAACTCATTATTCAATTAGAAGAAAAAATAGATACTTTAGAGGAGAAGGTGATGACTCTTAGCCAATCAGCTAAGGAAACTGCAACGCCATTAAAAAATTTAGATGCAGCTTCGCCATTACTCAAGGTCAATCCTCATATAACAGATCCTCGACATTTTCTCTATGATCTTCAAAAAATGGTGGAGCGGGAGTGGTAGTAGAATGCAGAAACGTGTTAATGGTGAAATAGGACAAACACCCCGTAAAGCAGTTTGGAAGAAAAACAAAGCAACACTTTGGTATTACCCAGCAAAGCGGAAAAGGTTCAATACACCATTATTTTTGGTGTATTCCCTATTAAATCAATCATATATTCTTGATTTAGCCCCTGGGATGAGTATGATCGAAGCTTTTACTAAAAGCGGATATGATGTGTATTTGCTCGACTTTGGAAAACCAGGATATGAGGATGGAGACACTTCGCTAGATGATTACATTTTAAAGTATATAAAAAAAGGAGTAGAACGAGCGTTACACCATTCTAGAACCGAGAATCTAACTGTAATAGGATATTGTCTTGGCGGAACACTTGCTTTAATATTTGCAGCTCTTGCTAGAGAATCTATTAAAAACCTCATATTATTTGCTCCACCGCTTGATTTTAGTGAGCCTCCTATTCTATCAAAATGGGCTGAAGCATTAAAAAAAGAAGAAATAAGTTTGGATTCTTTAATCGATGAATATAGAGTGATCCCGGCAAAATTAGTAGAGTTTGGGATGCGTACAGCTACATCCCCATTTACATTTGATAAACTATTATCGCGAATTGGTCCCCAAGAAGATGACGTTTATTCGCTAAAAAAACAATTAGTGGGTGAATGGGTAAATGGTCATATCCCTTTTGCTGGTGCTGCACTTAAACAATTAATGAATGACCTTGGTAAAGAAAATAAACTAATAAAAAACAAACTTAAAATAAATGGACAAAAGGTGGATCTCCGAAAGCTTACAACAAATCTTTTAGTCGTTTCGACAACAGAAGATTTGATTGTTCCTGAGGAGATGACTAAACCATTAATGAACATAGTGGCAAGTATAGACAAAACGTACAAGCGAGTAAGTGGAGGACATATAAGTCTAGCGCTCAAAGGAGAAATACCAGAATTTTTAAGTGAATGGCTAGAGGGTAGGTCTGAACGGTTTGAATAATGAACGATCCCAAGCGATGTATTGCTTGGGATCGTTCATTTCGTTTTGTTATCACTCTTGTTAAATAGAAATAGAGGTTTGCTTACTCTGAAAAGGTGAATAGGTATGAAAGGAGGGATGAGTGTGGCTTCGATGATATTAATTGCCATCACTATTTTATTTTTGGTGGCCAACCTTTATTATTTTTTTACCAATAAATCTTATAAAAAGAGCTACTTTTGCCCTGTGCTTTTTTATAAATTGTTCTACGTGTTGGTTGCTACTACAGTAGGATTTGCATGTCTTTATTATCTACTTTCTATACAGGAGCCGGTTCTGATTATTAATGATCCAACCGGAGAACCAGCAGAGCAGACCTTTGCAAATTTTCTTTACTTTAGTGGGGTTACGATGTTGTCAATTGGTTACGGAGACCTTGTACCAATTGGGGTGGCTAGATTCTTCTCTATCATTCAAGCAAGCATCGGCTTATTACTTCCGGCTGCTTACTTCATGAAAGGGTTCAGTGCAGCTCAGCAAAGTGAAGAGAAGGCTTAACTTATAACGTAAAAAAGTGAGTAACCGGATTGGTCACTCACTTTTCGGTGAAACCGTAACTTCAACACCATAATGGTCAGATACAATAGAACGATTCTTTCCATTAAACACGACATTCGATGTAGAAACAACTGTAGGTTGGTTGGTCAAAATGAGATCAATTCGAAGGTCTTGTTTGTTTTGGTCCCATCCGGCAATTTTTCCTTCAACTGTTACTCCCGAATCCTTCTCCTGTGCAAGTTGATACGTGTCTAAAAATCCATTTTGCGAAAGAAAATCGTAACCCTCACCGCGGAGATCTGCGTGGTTGTTGAAATCTCCCATTAAATACACACGCTCATTAGAGGGAAGATGGTTTAGAAGTTTTTCCATTTGTTCTCGTGCAGGTTCTTCTGTATCCTCCCACCAGCCTAGATGACAAGAATAGAAATTAGAAATGAATCCGTTCACGTCAATTTTTGCATGAACGATTGTGCGAGCCTTCCAGTTTGTCATCTCTTTACTTTTTGTTACGTAAAAATGAGAGAAGTCAACAATTGGATGACGAGTGAGGAGAGCAAGCCCCTCCTCATATACCTCGTAACCATAATGGGAGGGAGCCCAAACCATTTTGTAATGGTCTCCACCAAGAGATGTAAGTTTTTCTAGCAAGACGTAACCGTAATTATCAGCTTTAACATCGCCATCAATCAATTCTGCATCTCGGTGTTGGCTCACTTCTTGAATGGCAATTACATCGTATTGTTCTTCGTAAATGGCCTGTGCAAGTTCATTGATTTTTGCATCTTGTTGATCTTCTTGCCAGGCATGAACATTTAAAGTTAAAAGCTTCAACAGTATCTACGCTCCTAATCGATCTTGTACATCAGATTTTATGACATCCGCTTTTGGGCCATAAATAACTTGAACTCCTCGGCTCTTAACGATTAAGCCAAGTGCACCAGTTTCTTTCCAATCAGCTTCAGTCGCTACTTTTTCAGTATCTTTCACTGTTACACGAAGGCGAGTCATACAAGCATCTACATCTTCAATGTTATCCTCCCCACCAAGTAAAGCAATGATTTTACCTGCAAGCTCATCCTTGCTTCCAGTTTCTTTGTCTTTTGAACGATTAGCTTCTTCTTCATTTTCAAGGTAGTTTCCGTTACGACCTGGCGTAGGTAAGTTCATTTTCTTGATTAAGAAGTTAAAGACTACAAAGTTTAAGCCAAAGAATACAAGACATACCACAACAAAGTTAATTAGGTCACGAGCAAGTCCTGCATAAATAGACATCGGTGTTCTCGTCAGTAATTCAATAAATCCAAATGAGTGAATACGAAGGTTAATCACATCAGCCGCAGCAAAAGCAAAGCCAGTTAATATAGCATACACAACATAGAGAACAGGAGCTGCAAACATGAACATAAATTCAATTGGCTCCGTTACCCCTGTTAAGAAAACAGCAAGTCCAGCTGACAAGTACATAGGCTTATACTTATGACGCTTTTCTTTATCAACGTTTAAGTACATTGCAAGTGCCGCACCAATTAAAGCAGCAGACGATAGGATCATTTGTCCAATCTTAAAACGAGCAGGAGTAACATCTTCTAGTAATTGGTTGTACCCAGCTAGATCACCAGCGCGTAGCATATTCGTTAAATCAGTCACCCAAGCAAGCCATAATGGATCTTGTCCGGCAACCACACGGCCAATATTCTCACCAGTCTGAATAACGTATGTTCCGCCGAGCTCTGTATAGTTAATTGGAACCGTTAACATATGGTGTAGACCAAATGGTAAGAGTAGACGTTCTAATGTACCAAAAATGAATGGCGCCACTACAGGTGCAGTGTTACGCGATGTTGCAATCCATTGACCGAAGTCATTTAATAGCGTTTGCACAAATGGCCAGAATGATGATAGCACAAGTGCTGTTATGGTAGATCCAAGAATTACGACAAATGGTACAAAGCGTTTTCCGTTAAAGAATGACAGAGATTCTGGTAATTTGTTAAAGTTATAAAATTTATTAAATAACACGGCCCCTACAAAACCAGCGATAATCCCGACAAAGACTCCCATATTAAGGGCAGGAGCACCAAGTACGGATGTAAAGTAATCGCTAACAATTAACTCACGACCAAAAAAGGATATTGTTGCGTCAGGATCTTGAAGCATGTCCCCATTTACACCAAAAAGTGCACCAGTAATCCGGTTAATTAAAATGAAGGCGATCAAAGCAGCAAATGCTCCTCCTGCTCTTTCTTTCGCCCACGATCCACCTATGGCAACAGCGAATAAAATGTGTAAGTTTGTAATAATGGCCCATCCAATATCCTCCATTACTCGTGCAAGAGTTTGGATAACCATCATGTCTCCACCAGTCATCGCAATTAGCTTACCAAGAGAGATCATAATCCCAGCAGCTGGCATAACAGCTACTACGACCATCAATGCTTTTCCTAGCTTTTGCCAAAAATCAAATGAAATTAGCTGTTTCATCTTTGTTCCTCCTCTAATAGTTATATTTTTATGTTTGTACAAAAAAACTAAATCGTTTTCAGAATCCGTTTTCATAAACAAGTTCACTCGATAATGAGCAAACGTTTGCACATGAGTAATTTTAGTAAAACTTTTTTTAGGTTGCAAGTGTTTTTTGGAATTTTCCTAGTTGAAACATTTTCTGAAAACCAAATTATTATTGAAGGTAAGCGTTTTTAAAGGTGATTTTCTTTTTTTAGAAACTAACTTAAAAGATAAAATAAACAATATCATTTGTAAATATTTACATTTGTAAGAGGAATTTAGAGAAAGCATTGTATCTTTTGGCATTCCGTTTTATAATAAATGAGCAAATAGTATGCGCAAACGTTTGTCTCGTGTGATAATTGAAGTAAGATGAGATACTGAAGATCTTATAGATACTTAATAATGTAAACGTTTTATTTTGACTGTATAAAGAGTTGGAGGGGTTTAAATGAAAAGACAGTGGTGGAAAGAGGCAGTCGCTTACCAAGTGTATCCTCGAAGTTTTATGGATTCAAATGGAGATGGAATTGGTGATCTACAAGGGATTATTCAAAAGCTGGATTATATTAAGGGTCTCGGCATTGATGTGATTTGGATTTGTCCGATGTACCGTTCTCCTAATGATGATAATGGATACGATATTAGTGATTATCAAGATATTATGTCTGACTTTGGTACAATGTCTGACTTTGATCAATTATTAGAAGAAGTCCACAGTCGTGGAATGAAGCTCATCATTGACTTAGTGATCAATCATACTTCTGATGAGCATCCTTGGTTTCTTGAATCGCGTTCATCACTTGATAATCCAAAGCGTGACTGGTATATCTGGCGCGATGCGAGTGCTGATGGGAGTGAGCCAAACAACTGGGAATCGATCTTTAATGGACCGGCTTGGGAATTTGATGAGAAGACAAAGCAGTATTATATGCACATCTTTTCAACAAAGCAGCCTGATTTAAATTGGGAAAATCAAGATGTCCGACATGCTTTATATGACATGATGAACTGGTGGATGGACAAAGGGATTGATGGTTTCCGTGTAGATGCTATTTCTCATATTAAAAAAATTGATGGCCTACCTGATCTTCCTAATCCAGAAGGGCTCGATTATGTACCTTCTTTTGAGGGACATATGAACCGCCCAGGTATCCATAAATTCTTACAAGAGATGAAGGATGAAACACTTGCTAAATATGACGTAATGACCGTCGGCGAAGCAAATGGGGTGAAACTTGATCAGGCTGATGGTTGGGTTGGAGAAAAAAACGGAGCATTCAACATGATTTTTCAATTTGAGCACCTTGGTCTTTGGGGAAAAGAGACGGGTGGAGAGCTTGATTTAATCTCCCTAAAAGAAACATTAACAAAATGGCAAAAGGGCTTAGAAGGTCGTGGCTGGAATGCTCTATTCCTTGAAAATCATGATCAACCACGTAGTGTTTCTACCTGGGGCAATGACGGAGAATATTGGTCTGAGAGCGCAAAAGCACTAGCCACCATGTTCTTCTTTATGCAAGGAACGCCATTTATTTATCAAGGTCAAGAAATTGGGATGACCAATGTTCAATTCGATACAATTGAAGAATATGATGATGTGTCAATGAAAAACTTCTACCGGATTGAAACGGCTAAAGGTCGTTCTCATCAAGAAATCATGGAGATCATATGGGAGCAGGGTCGTGACAACTCAAGAACGCCCATGCAGTGGGATAATAGTGCTAATGGTGGATTCTCTACTGGAGATTCAACTTGGTTTGGGGTAAATCCAAACTATAAAGAGATTAATGTGGTAGCACAAGAGAAGCAAGCGGATTCAATTTTGCAGTACTATAAAAAAATGATTACACTACGTAAATCCTCTGATGTGTTGATGTACGGAAATTATGACTTATTGTTACCAGAGCATAAGGAAATCTATGCTTATACGCGAACGTTAAACGATGAGAAAATCTTAGTCGTTGTGAATTTGTTTGCAACAGGTGTAGATGTCGACCTCGCAACTATTGAAGTAAAAGAAGATACGGAATTACTACTTGGAAATTATCAAGAAGTAGGTTCAGTAACTACTCTACGTCCTTATGAAGCAAGAATGTATCGTTTAGCATAATGAGTAAAAGGTGCAGCAGTCTTTCTTAGGAGGGGCTGCTGTTTTTTTTGTTGAGATCATACTTAGTGTCGTTCGCTCATAAGAGTACTTGTGCGCACATAAAAACTTGATTTGAACATAAAATATATATAGCGCACATAGTAGGTGTGATTTCGCACTTATAATAAAATTTGCGCTCTATCTTTAACGAGAACCGCACATAAGTGATGCGTTTTCGCTCATACCCACACTTTTTTAATGGTAGTCGTAAAGATGCATAAAATAATTCTCTTTCATGCTACGTTGCTTTTCCTTGTTGCACGTGTTATGATTGAATTTGTTTTTAAAAAGAAATTTGCGCCGACCTTTTTAGGAATAGGCGACACATAGCATCGTTATAACGACCATATTCCAGATCGTTGTGGGGTATGGTCTTTCTACGTACGTATAATATAGCTAATTGAGAAGATGTTAGGCTTATGGGAGCCAAAAGAGGTGGTATGACTCTTTTATGTGACATCTTTCACGTGTCGCGGCTCACCAAGGCGCTAAAATCAGTTAAGATAAAGGAGATTTTTGATTTGGCAACTTTTTATGAATTTGGTTTGAACGCAGAGGTAGTTCGAGCAGTAACACAAATGGGATTTGAGGAAGCAACACCGATTCAAACAGCAACAATCCCAACAGCACTAGAAGGTAAAGATATTATTGGTCAAGCACAAACTGGGACGGGAAAAACAGGTGCATTTGGTTTACCATTAATTGATCGTATTGATATTAATAAAGATCACGTGCAAGCATTAATTCTTGCTCCAACGCGTGAACTTGCTAATCAAGTAGCAGAATCATTATTCGCATTTGGTAAATTTAAAGGCGTTCGTACGGTAACAGTTTACGGTGGTCAAGATATGCGTAAACAAATCCGTGACCTTAAAAATAAACCACATGTGGTTGTAGCAACACCAGGTCGTCTAATGGATCACATGCGTCGTAAAACAATCCGTCTTCAAGAAGTAGAAACAGTGGTTCTTGATGAGGCAGATGAAATGTTAAACATGGGCTTCATTGAAGATATCGAAACAATCTTAAGTGAAACGCCTAAAGAGCGCCAAACATTGTTGTTCTCAGCTACAATGCCTAAGCGTATCGAAAAGCTTGCTCAAACATTTATGACTGAGCCAAAGCTGATTGCTGTAAAATCAACAGAAGTTACAATGGAAAATATCGAACAGTTCTATGTAGAAGTACATGAACGTCAAAAGTTTGATACTCTATGTCGTTTCATGGATATCCATGCACCTGAGCTTGCGATTGTATTTGGTCGTACAAAGCGTCGTGTTGATGAGCTTTCTGAAGCATTATCAAAACGCGGGTTCCGTGCTGAGGGGATTCATGGTGATTTAAACCAAGCGAAGCGTGATAGCGTATTACGTAAGTTTAAAGGTGGTTTAATTGACGTCCTTGTAGCAACAGATGTTGCGGCACGTGGGTTAGATATCAGCGGCGTTACACATGTTTATAACTTCGACTTACCACAAGATCCTGAAAGCTATGTTCACCGTATTGGACGTACAGGACGTGCAGGTAAATCAGGTGTAGCATTAACATTTGCTACACCACGAGAGAAAGATCATATTAAAGCAATCGAACAAGTTTCTAAAAAGAAAATGGTTCGTAAAGATGTTCCTTCATACGAGGAAGCAATTAAAGGCCAACAAGGGCTTGCAGTTGATCAGCTTCGTCAATTAATCACAGAGGACAATGCAGATGCATACCGTGTGATTGCAAAAGAACTTCTTCAAGAAACAGATGCAACAACTGCTCTTGCAGCTGCATTAAAGCTTCTTACAAAAGAGCCAGATACGACTGAAGTGAAGTTAACTGGTGAAGCACCATTACGTGCTAAGAAGCATCGTTCACAAGGTGGCGGTAAGCCTTACCGTAGTGGTAGCGGTGGTGGACGTCGTGATGATCGCAGTCGTGATCGTCGTCGCCCAGGTGGCAGCTTCCGCAAAGATGATCGTAACCGCGATCGTCGTTCAGGTGGCCAAAGCCAAGGTAGCCGTAGTGGTGGACAATACCGTAAATCTAAACAAGCATAATAGCTTGGTAAAAAGTCATTCTCAACTTGAGGATGACTTTTTTTGTGTGAAAAAACGAAAAAAATGACCAGTAACTTAAAAAAGTTTCGTCAAATTCATTAAGAATGATTGACATTATTGATGATAATGAATATCATTACTAATGAGAATGATAATGAATATCAAATAAATTTTCATGTTGATAAACGTTTAAAACAGGTTAGGAAGAGCTATGAAGATTAAATACTTAGTATTGTTATTTATTGTGTTATCGATTGCTTCATTGTTTGTAGGTGTGTCTAGTATTTCGCCTTTAGAAATATTTAGTATGACGGAGGAGCAAGCGCATATCTTTTTAACGAGTCGCATTCCTCGGCTAGTTAGTATCATTATTGCTGGTGTGGGGATGAGTATATGCGGATTAATTATGCAGCAGTTAACGAGAAATAAATTTGTTTCTCCGACTACTGCGGGGACTCTAGACTCTGCCCGGCTAGGAATCTTAGTGAGTATGATTTTGTTTGCATCAGCTAGTCCGCTTCACAAAATGATTATTGCCTTTCTTTTTGCCTTAGCTGGTACGTTCATATTCATGAAAATACTTGAGCGAATTAAATTTAAAAACACCATTTTCATCCCACTCGTGGGCTTGATGTTTGGAAATATCGTCGGATCGATCACCACATTTTTTGCTTATCGATATGACTTAATCCAGAACATGTCATCTTGGCTACAAGGGAACTTTGCTGTCATTATTCGCGGGCGATATGAGTTGTTGTACATAAGCATTCCATTACTTATACTTGCGTACATATTTGCAAACCGCTTTACCATTGCGGGAATGGGTGAGGAATTTTCAAAGAATTTAGGATTGAAGTACAAGCAAGTCGTAAACATTGGTTTAGTGATTGTGGCAGCTATTACATCAGTCGTTGTCCTCACAGTGGGAATGATTCCATTTTTGGGATTAATTATTCCTAATATCGTAACGATTTACAAAGGAGATAATTTAAGAGAAAACTTACCTCACACGGCTTTATTAGGTGCAGTCTTCGTATTGGCTTGTGATATTCTTGGCCGAATTATTATTTATCCATATGAGATCCCAATTGGCTTAACAGTCGGTGTAATTGGAAGTGGAATCTTTCTTTATCTGTTACTTGGGAGAGCAAAACATGGGTTCTAAAACAAAAATTTATCTATTAATCGTCTTGGCATTAACATTGGTTACGCTCTTTTTATTCATTGACTTGAATAACTGGGAGTATGCACTACCTAGAAGAGCGACGAAAATTTTAGCGATCATCATTACAGGCGCTGCTATCGCCTTTTCTACCGTCATTTTTCAAACGATTACCAACAACAGAATCTTAACGCCTAGTATTATCGGGCTTGATTCATTGTATATGCTTATTCAAACGTTTTTGATCTTCTCATTTGGATCAACGAGTGTATTGGTACTAAATAAGCATGTGAACTTTGGTATTTCAGTCATTGTGATGGTGCTTTTTGCAGGGGTATTATATCGGGCATTATTTAAAAAAGGCGGACAAAATATCTTCTTCCTTTTGTTAGTCGGTATCGTTCTTGGGACATTGTTTGGCAGTCTTTCCACATTCATGCAGGTTATTATTGATCCGAATGAATTTTTATCGGTTCAAAATCGAATGTTTGCCAGCTTTAACAATGTGAACACAGACCTCTTATGGCTTTCTCTTTTATTGTTTGGAATGATTTGCCTGTATTATTTCAAGTTTAATAAATACCTTGATGTACTCTCGCTAGGAAGGGAGCATGCGATTAATTTAGGTGTTGATTATGACTATGTTATTAAGCGGTTGCTCGTAATCATTGCGATGATGATATCAATTGCAACTGCTCTAGTGGGGCCGATTACGTTTTTAGGTTTACTCGTGGCCAACGTAGCCTATGAGTTTATGAAAACGTACAAGCATTCCTACATCATCGTCGCGTCCATTTTTATTAGCATCATCGCTCTTGTTGGTGGTCAGTTAATTGTTGAAAGGATCTTTTCATTTGCAACGCCGCTCAGTGTCATTGTGAATTTTGTTGGAGGTGTGTACTTCCTCTATCTTTTATTAAAGGAGAGTAAAAAATGGTAGAAGTCCTAAACATCACGAAAGAATACGGTGCAAAGAAAGTGGTCGATAACGTCTCGGTAACGATTCAAAAAGGGAAAATCACGTCTTTTATTGGACCGAATGGCGCAGGGAAAAGTACGTTACTATCAATGATTAGTCGTCTCATTGATGCGGACACGGGTGAAGTCATTATTGATAATGCGAAGGTCAATGAAACCAAAAGTGGAGATCTCGCAAAAAAAATATCGATTTTAAAGCAAGCAAACAATATCAACATTCGGTTAACGATTAGAGATTTAGTTTCATTTGGTCGGTTTCCATACTCAAAAGGAAATTTAACGAAAGAAGATTGGGCCTTTATTGATGAGGCCATTGATTATATGGAGTTGCGTGACATTCAAGATAAGTACCTTGATCAGTTAAGTGGAGGTCAGAAACAGCGAGCATTTATTGCGATGGTTATTGCTCAAGACACTGAGTATATTCTCTTAGATGAACCGCTTAATAACTTAGACATGAAGCACTCTGTACAAATCATGAAGGTATTAAAGAGAATGGTGAAAGATCTCGGGAAAACGATCATCATTGTCCTTCATGATATTAACTTTGCTTCCTTCTACTCAGATTATATTGTCGCTTTAAAAGATGGAAGAGTGGTTAAAGAAGGCCCTACTCATGAAATTATTAATAATGGGGCTTTAAAAGAGATCTATGATATGGATATTCAAATCAATGATATTAATAACCAACGAGTGTGTGTATATTTTGTTTAGTTCTACTAGTAATAGAAGGATGATTTAACCGTCATTCTATTAAATAAATAGAAAAATAGATAGAGGAGTGAGTGGAGTGAAACGTTCATTGATGTTCATGTTCGTTCTTGTATTTTTAACAATTGCCCTTGTGGCTTGCGGTAGTGATAATGCTACTGAAACGATCTCAGAAGCAGAGGTAGAGGCAGAAGAATCGACTGAAGAAGTAGTCGAAGAGGAAGAAAATGAGGAAGCTTCAGATAGTGCCGAGCTTACGATCACGCATGATTTAGGAGAAGCGGTTGTTCCTAAAAATCCTGAAAAAGTTGTAGTTTTTGACATGGGTGTTCTAGATACATTAGATACACTTGGAGTAGATGTAATGGCATTACCACAAGAAAATGTCCCAGATTACCTTGAGAAGTATAAAGGCGATGATTACCAAAATGCTGGAACATTATTTGAACCAGACTTTGAAGCAATCTATGGCATGGATCCAGATCTTATTATTATTAGCGGTCGTGCTTCTGAAGCATATGAGGAATTAAATGATATTGCTCCAACAATCTTCATGGGTGTTGATACAACAAATTACGTAGAATCATTTAAAGAAAATGTAACAACACTAGCAGAAATTTTTGAAAAAGAAGATGAAGCATCAGAGAAGATAGCTGAAATTGAACAATCAATTGATGATCTATATGAAAAAGCGACAGCTAAAGAAGCAAGCGGTCTATTGATTATGGCTAATGATGGCGATATTAGTGCGTATGGTGCTGGTTCACGATTTGGTCTTTTGCATGATGACTTTGGTGTAGCTCCTACAGATGAAACAATTGAAGTATCAAACCACGGTCAAAATATCTCATTTGAATACATTGTTGAGCAAGATCCTGAATACTTATTTGTGATTGATCGTGTAGCTGTTGTCGGTGGTGAAACATCAGGTCAGCAGACGATTGAAAATGAACTAGTACAAACTACTCGAGCTTATGAAGAGGGTAAGATCGTCTACCTTGATGCTGTTAACTGGTATATTACGAGTGGCGGTTTAACGGCTGTATCTGAAATGGTACAAGAAGTAAGTGCTGGAATCGAATAAGACATATTGTCCACCTTTACAACAGAAAATGATGTGAAGGTGGACTTTTTTTATTGTATTAAAGGAATATAAAATGAAAAGGAGAATACTAGACATATACGAAAGGTGTGTTGAAAATGAGTAGTACACAAGTAAAGATCGGTTTTATTGGATTAGGAGTTATGGGGAAAAGCATGGCTCGTAACTTAATGAAAGCTGGCTTTTTAGTAGAAGTTTTCACAAGAACGAAATCGAAAGCGGAAGACCTTCTTGACGAGGGTTGCCATTGGTGTGAATCGATTTCTGAAATAGCCAACACTTCTGACGTAGTCATTACGATGCTCGGTTTTCCAAGTGAGGTAAAAGACGTTTATTTTGATGAGCAAGGTCTATTAAGAAACTGTAAAAAAGGAACCATCTTAATTGATATGTCCACATCGAGTCCTACTCTAGCAAAAGAAATTGCAAAAGCTGCAAAAGAGCTGGATATGACGGCTCTTGATGCTCCTGTTTCAGGCGGAGATATTGGAGCAAGAGAAGCTCGTTTGACGATTATGGTTGGTGGAGAAGAGAAGGCATACACTGAAGCTCTTTCAATATTTGAAGCGATGGGCACAAACGTTGTTTTACAAGGCGAAGCGGGAATGGGCCAGTATACAAAAATGGTTAACCAAATAGCGATTGCCTCAAATATGATTGGTGTATCAGAAGCGATTAGCTATGCGAAAAAAGCAGGGCTAGATCCTTGTAGAGTTTTACATAGTATTGAAAACGGGGCAGCAGGAAGTTGGTCACTAAGCAATCTAGCACCGAGAATGATAGTGCAAGATTATTCGCCAGGGTTTTATATTAAGCATTTTGTTAAAGATATGACGATTGCTCTCGAGTCAGCAAAAGAACTCGGTCTAAAGACTCCAGGACTTGAATTAGCAAAAAAAATGTATGAAGAGTTAATCGAGCGTGGCAGTGAGGATGAGGGCACACAGGCGCTTATTAAGTTGTACCAGGAGCGGGTGTAATCGCTTTCTTAATTTGATTGATCCATTTAAACTGAAAGAGAAACTACTTTCTAGGAGGCGTTAGAGATGGAAACTGAGATTTTTAGACAATGGAATACATGGCGTACACTTACTTTGAAAACCTTACAAAGAGTAGAAGAAGCTCAGGTCGATAAAATCACTGAGCGTTTCAATAATAATATTCGTTGGAATGCAGGTCATATTGTAGTGATCCATGATCGTCTAACCGCACAAATGCTTGGCGAGGCTCCTAGCTATCCAGATGGGTATGCCACGTATTTTGACAAAGGGACAAGTCCTGATGATTGGGATGATCAAGTACCATCGTTGAATGAAATTATGGCCGAGCTAGAAGGACAAGTAGAAAAACTACAAGATAGTATACAAGGTCGTTTAGGTGAGGAGCCTAAAGGAAATATTTTTAACATGCCGACTATTGGGGATTTAGCGATGTTTGCAGTAGGTCATGAAGCAATGCATTTAAGTACGATTCAATCATTAATGAGATTGACAAAATAACTGTTTATGTAAAGAAAAGATAAAGTGTGTTGAGTTCTTATTAAGAGTCAGGAAAAGCTATTGTCACTCTTTGTCGTTCTTGATAAGGTAGGGGTGTAGCAGCTAGCAATCCATTTTTTAGAACGACCCCCTTAACCTTTTTTCATTTTTCATTGAGCTAGAATTCCTTTCTAGCTCCTTTTTTTATGGGGAAAATTAGTGAGCTCATATTCTATGTCAGATAATCTAACGTAAGTATTGCGAAAATTCACTCAACGACATAAAGTAATAAAAAACAGAGAAAATATTTAAGGAAAAGGAAGTGTGTGGGGATGACAACTGTTTCTGTACCGACTAGAGAGAGCCAAATTGAAGAGATTCGTGCAACGATTGAAACGAAAAATGTAGAGTTACTTCATATGCAATTTGTTGATATTGAAGGAACATTAAAGCATGTTACTGTGACGTCAGAACAACTTGATCAAGTAGTAAATGGACAAGTGATGTTTGATGGCTCGTCTATAACTGGATTTACTCCTATTAACCAATCAGACTTATATCTAACTCCAGATTTAAATACATTTGCTGTTTTACCTTGGACAGAAGAAGATGGCTATTCTGAAGCGAGGTTTTTATGTAGTGTAAAAAAGCCTGATGGGTCGGACTTTTTAGGCGACCCCCGCAACGTTTTAAAGGAAACAGTTAAGCGTGCTGAAGAGAAAGGCTATTCAATCAATGTTGGACCTGAGCTTGAGTTTTTCCTATTTGAAACAGACGAAGAAGGGCAACCTACTTTAAAAACACAGGATGTCGGCGGTTATTTTGAACCTTCGCCTAAAGATAACGGAGAAAAAGTTCGTTTAGCGATCTATAAAGCATTAAAGAAAATGGGCTTCACGATTGAAGCATCTCACCACGAGGTAGCAATTGGTCAACATGAGATTAATTTTAAATATGCAGATGCTCTAGGCGCGGCTGATGCTGCTACTACTTACAAATGGGTTGTTAAAACAGTGGCGGGCCAATACGGCTTACACGCAACTTTTATGCCGAAGCCTCTTGCAGGAGCAAATGGAAGTGGAATGCACACGAATATCTCACTTTTTGACACTGAGAAACAAGAGAATGCTTTCTTTGATGACGCAGATGAGCTTGGTTTATCTGAAACAGCCTACCAATTTATTGCGGGGTTAATTGATAACGTGAAAGATTTTGTAGCTGTTACAAATCCACTTGTTAACTCGTACAAACGATTGGTGCCAGGGTATGAAGCTCCTTGCTATATCGCTTGGTCAGCATCGAATCGTTCAGCATTAATTCGTATACCAGCCACACGCGGAGCAGGGACACGCGTTGAAATTCGTTGTCCAGATCCTTCAGCTAATCCATACTTTGCATTTGCGGTAGTAGCATCAGCTGGCCTTGATGGGGTAGAGCGTGAGTTAACAGCACCGCCTGCAATTAATGATGATATTTTCAGCATGTCTCGTCAAGAATGCTTTGAGCGTGGAATTCAAAATCTACCAACGAACCTTGAGTCGGCACTTGATCATTTTGAAAGTGGAAAGATTGGTCGAAATACTCTAGGTGAGCATGCCTACACGGAATATGTCGAATTAAAGCGTGGCGAGTGGGATGACTTCCGTACCACGGTTTCAGATTGGGAAGTGGCAGCATATCAAGCGAAGTTTTAAGGTGAAAAAGCACGCAAACCAAAAGGTCTGCGTGCTTTTATTTGTTTACATACTTTTCTCTTTCGTTTTTGCCGGGAACCCCCATTTGGCTGTAACCTTTTGAAAGGCTGGAGTCTTAGAGGTTGTGAAGATGAGCAATCCACTCCAAATCAAGAGGAAGGCGATCAACTGAACGATACTAAATGGTTCGTTATATAAAAATACACCCATAATCAGCATTAAAGTTGGCCCGATGTATTGCAAAAAGCCGATAAGAGATAAAGAGATTCGCTTTGCTCCGATTGAGAAGAGCAGAAGGGGAATCGCTGTGACAGCCCCGGCTCCCATTAAGAGGCCCCATGTCTCTATTGAATAGGTTGCTAGATTTAAAGTCGATGAATGAAATAGCCATACATAAAGCAGTGCAAAAGGTGTCATGATCAACGTTTCAATCGTAAGTCCTACGAGAGCCCCGACATTAACCATTTTCTTCATTAATCCGTAAATGCCAAAAGTGAACGCAAGTAAAAAGGCAGCATATGGAATAACGCCATAATAAACGGTCATAAGAGAAACGCCAGTAAAAGCGAGAGCAAAAGAGATCCCTTGCCAGCGTGTAAACCGTTCTTTAAGAAAAAACATGGCTAATAAAACATTAATTAAAGGGTTGATGTAATAGCCTAGACTTGCCTCTATCATGCGTTCACTTGTCACCGCCCAAATAAAGACGAACCAGTTCATTGAAATAAAAACAGAGGCTAAAATCATGCCGAAAGTTTGCTTCTTACTTGTCAGTAGCCTCCGAACTTCTACCACAAAAAAGCCAAGTTGATTCCGAAGGGCAAGAATGCCAATCATAAAAACAAGCGACCAAATGATACGGTAGGCGAGCACCTCACCTGGGGTCACATGCTCTAATTGCTTCCAGTAAAGCGGAAGGATCCCCCATAATAAGTAAGCGAAAATTGCTGCTATCATACCGACCCGATGTTCCGACTGTTGCAAGATGTCACAGCCTTTCTTATAAATATAGCAGGCCTGACGAAGAGTCAGGCCTGAATCGATCTATCCTCTATTGGCAATATGCTTAAGTGGACCAACATATTGATTTAAACGGAAAGAGTGTTTAATCGCAGTGTTTACAAAATCTTTAGCTGTATGAATGGCCTCTTTTACTGATTTTCCTTTTGCAAGTTCCGCTGTAATAGCTGCTGCAAACGTACAACCAGCACCATGAGTGAAAGTTGTATCAATTTTTTCAGATTCAAGTAAAGTAAAATCTTCACCGTCAAAATAAACATCTACTGCTTTATCATGATCAAGTTTACTTCCACCTTTTACGACAACGTGCTTCGCTCCTAGTTCGGCAATTGTCGCGGCTGCTTCTTTCATTTCTCCGATTGTAGTAATCGATCCATGTCCACTAAGTTGACCGGCTTCAAATAAGTTAGGTGTGACAACTAGTGCCTTTGGAACAAGCACATCACGTAAACAAGCATCTGTTTCCGGATTTAGAGCTTCATCTGCTCCTTTACACACCATTACGGGATCAACTACAAAGTTAGAGATTTGATATTGGTCCACTTTTTTGGCAACAAGCTCAATAATCTCCGTGCGTCCGAGCATTCCTGTTTTAGCAGCATCGATTCCAATACCTGCTAATACCGTCTCCATTTGTTTCTCTAATTGTCCAACATCTTGTGGGAACACTTCATGATTCCAGTTGTTATGAGGATCCTGGGCTACCACAACGGTTAAGGCATTCATTCCGTAAACACCTAGCTCTTGAAAGGTTTTTAGATCTGCTTGTAATCCTGCTCCTCCGCTTGTATCTGAACCTGCAACGGTTAATGCTTTTTTCATTGTCATAGATGTCCACTCCCTTTTCTGTATAGGTCTTGCCTAATATAGTCGATTTGCTTGTTCTCCATTATACGGGATTGCACTAAAGAGTTAAATGATGAAATCTTGATATTTGGGAAAAATAATCTACAGGCTAGTGAGCTAATTAGTTGACGTATTAAAAAATCGTAACTATACTTTAGTAAGTAAACAAAAAAGTATAGAAAGTTTACTTATTTATTACAAAAGGAGAGAGATCAGAAATGGCTACTGTATTATTTGTAAAAGGAAATCCAAGAACAAAAGAGGAATCAGTTAGTGTCAAGATGTATGAAGAGTTCCTCTCTACTTATAAACAAGAAAACCCAGAAGATGAAATTGTAGAATTAGACTTGTACGCTGAAAATCTGCCGTATTTAAATGCAGATATGTTAAATGGATTATTCAAGCCACTCCAACAAATTGCGACAACTCCTGAGGAAGATGCAGCAAGAGAAACGTCGGATCGTTATCTTGAGCAATTTATTGATGCGGACAAAGTTGTATTTGCTTTCCCACTATGGAACTTTACAATTCCAGCAGCTCTTCATACGTATATAGATTACTTAAGTCGAGCGGGCAAAACGTTTAAATACACACCAGAAGGTCCTCTTGGTCTAATGGGCGATAAAAAAGTGGCATTACTTAACGCTCGTGGTGGTATCTATTCAAATGGACCAACGGCACAGCTTGAAATGTCAATGAATTATATGCGTAATGTGATGGGATTCTGGGGCGTTGAGCAACTTTCAACTGTAGTCATCGAAGGTCATAACCAAATGCCTGATCAAGCAGAAACAATCATTGCAGACGGGTTAGAAGAAGTAAGAAAAACAGCTAAAGCCTTTTAATCTTTTTCCTCAGCGTCAGCTTTGTGAAATAAAATAGATCCAAAAAAATCCTGGTTCATCACTTAGATGACCAGGATTTTTGTTTATGAAAGCTGATACGCTGATTCAAGTTGAGCAGCTAACTCTTTAGCAATTTCTTTCATTCCATACATATCGGCTTTTTGCTCTGCGTCTGGATTATAGTTCGTGTTTGTATTTACGTCGTAAGTGTACAAATTCCCTTGGGCATCACGTATAAATTCAATGCCTGCAAAATGAATGTCATTGGCAAGTAAGAATGCCTCGTATTTATAAATAATTGGATCATCGAAGTCCTTAATGATTGTGAATTTATCACGTGGTTGCTCCGTTGTAGGGCAAAAGGCATCCCCAATTTGGCAAGCGTCCGCTGGGCATAGCTCAAACCCTTCTGATGTATCTACTTCTACAGCATAAAAGAATCTACCACCAATAAATTCACAACGAGTAATCGTCGAATCAGATGATTTAATATATTGCTGCAAAAGGGTGATGCCATCAACCGGTTCTTCAAAGGTTGGTCCCTCAACATATTTCTTCAAAGCTTCATGGTTATCAAATAACTGCACGCCAAGTCCTTTACCTGCACGGTTGTGCTTTGTAATGAAAGACTCATCTTTAAAAGATTCTGCAGCTTTTAAAATATGTTCTTTCCCGACAGCTACAAGAGTTTTCGGAGTTTCAATTCCAAAGGCTTCAAGTGATGTATATTGAGCGACTTTACTAACTTCAAGCTTTAGGGCGCGGCTCGTATTAAGTACGACTCGCCCATGAGCCTCTAACCAATCAAGAACGGCGCCAGTAAATTCAGGGGCAAAACGGTGCTCTCGTGTATGAGAAGAGGCACTCATACGATTATAGAAAATGCCTTTAGGAGGCTCTTTTGTAAGATCGATGTTTCCTTGGTCAAGGTGCCATGTTTCAAACGGGTAACCAAGTACTTCTAACTCTTTCTGAAGTGGCTCAGTCCACTCATCATTTTCATGAATAACGTATATTTTAGCGTTCATCAAAAAGCTCCTCTCATTAATCCTTATTAATCTTATAAGATATGTGTATTATAACGTATATCTAGAAGATAAGGTAATAGCTTGCTTGGAGATACGAATAAAGTAAAAGGAAGAAGTTGCACCTCAACTCGCTCTGCGATACGATAACGCATAGAAGATTGACTTAGTGATTAAACGGTTCAAAAAGGAGACGATGCTAGATGATAGATCGTGACAAACAATTACGCGAGGCTGCTTATAAAGAAGTAGAAAAATATAAAGCTACGGTAGAGGAGGACCATTTTCGATTAGGGTATCATCTCATGCCACCAGTCGGATTATTAAATGACCCGAATGGCTTTATCCAATTTAACGGAGTGTATCACCTGTTTTATCAATGGAATCCTTTTAGTACAGGCCATGGTGCGAAATTCTGGGGACATTATACATCAGAGGATTTGGTTCATTGGGATCATCATGAGATAGCTCTTGCTCCAAGTGATTGGTTTGATAAAAATGGTTGTTACTCCGGGAGTGCCATAGAGCATGAAGGGAAAATGTACTTATTCTACACAGGGAACGTGAAGGATGAAAACAACCAACGTGAGAGCTACCAAGTGCTTGTGGAGTCTCGTGATGGCTACACTTTTGAGAAAAAAGGAGTTGTCGTGGAACTCCCGGAGGACTATACAGCTCATTTTCGTGACCCGAAAGTATGGAAGCACGGTGAATACTACTATATGGTGGTAGGTGCCCAAAGTAAGGAGCTGACAGGTAAAGTCGCTCTTCTTCGTTCCTCGGACCTCTATGATTGGAAACATCTTGGTGCTATTGCGGGAGCTCATATGGGATCATTAGAGGATTTCGGTTACATGTGGGAGTGTCCGGACTTGTTTGAACTTGATGGTGAAGATGTATTTATTTTCTCACCTCAAGGAATAGAAGCTGACGGAATATTATATAACAATATTTATCAAGCTGGTTATTTTATTGGGAAAATGGATTACGAAAATGTGCGCTATAACCATGGTGAATTTATTGAGATGGATCGCGGCTTTGAGTTTTATGCACCGCAAACGACTCTGGATGATAAAGGACGGAGAATCTTATTTGGATGGCTTGGTATTCCTGAAGAGCGGGAAGAAGATCATCCAACCATTGAACATAAGTGGATTCATGCCATGACGCTGCCTCGGGAACTTCGCGTGCGAGATGGTAAGCTTCTTCAATTACCAGTGGACGAATTGAAGAAACTTCGACACGACGAGGTAAGCTATCCTGATGTCATACTAAATGAAACGGAGCAAGCTTTTGTTGGGATTGAAGGAGAGCGTTTAGAGTTTGAGCTTAAATTAGAAGAACAGCCAACAGGACCGATTACCATTGACATACGTAATCATGCATCGATTATTTACTCCGCTGAGAACAAAAGCTTTACATTAACACGTATTAGCTTTGTTGATGGAAAGACGATTGAAGAGCGTCATTGTCAACTAGAAGAGCTTCGTAATTTAAGGGTATTTTTAGACTCTTCAACCATTGAGATTTTCATTAATGATGGAGAAGAAGTTTTCACAGCCCGTATCTATCCTGACGTTGAGGAGAAAAGTATTACCTTTAAGTCGGGACAAGCTGCATCTGTTCAATTGAGAGGTTGGATGTTATACTAAGCTAGTATGACAACTAAACGCACAAAGTCTACACAACCGTAGCAAGGGTCAATGTGTAGACTTTTTTCTTTGTAATAAAAGCATATTTATACGATGAGATGATTGATCACTCATCATGGTTTTAGGTCATACTAGAAATTAGTTGGTTGAAATGAGGGATAGTATGGATTCGTATAAACAGGTGAAAGGAAAGAAGAGATTTACAGCTAAGCATTATTTAGCCTTCATCCTTCCTTCTTTAATCGGTATTTTACTTTTTATGACTCCTCTCGTCATTAATGAGGAGATCACGATTCCTGTTGCTTTTCTTGCAGGAATTCTAGAAGAGGCGCTCATAGATGTGCTTCCGTTATGGATGACTATTTTACTTATTCTATCGGTCATTATGACGGTTATCGTTGTGGCAATAAAGCCTGCTTTCGTAAAGAAAAGTCAAATGGCACAAGCTTTATTTGATGTAGGTTGGACTTGGACGATTATCCGTGCAGTCGGAGTATTGTTTGCGGTTCTTACACTAATGGAGTGGGGACCTGAATTCATTTGGTCTGAAGATACAGGTGGTTTATTGCTTTTTGAACTCATTCCAATCTTGTTCTCAGTCTTTCTTTTTGCCGGATTCTTCTTACCTTTATTAATGAACTTTGGCTTAATGGAGTTAGTTGGATCGGTGTTAAACCGCATCATGCGTCCTTTATTTACCCTTCCTGGTCGATCATCGATTGATTGTATGGCTTCTTGGATGGGAGACGGTACGATCGGCGTATTACTTACGAACAAGCAGTATGAGGATGGCTATTATACAAAGCGTGAAGCAGCAGTTATTGGAACAACATTCTCGGTCGTTTCGATCACATTTAGTATAGTTATTTTAACGTACATGAGTTTAGAGCACTTATTCTTACAATATTACGGCACAATTGTACTTGCTGGTTTTGTAGCGGCTGTTATTTGCCCGCGTATCCCCCCTTTATCAAGAAAGGCAGATACGTATATTACAGAAAAGAAATTTGATGCAACAGAAGAGAAACAAAGCTTTATTGCTTCGTTTAAATCAGGATTAGAGCAAGCATTAACTCGTGCAACAACGAATAATGGTGTTGCTAAAAATGTAAGTGGCGGATTGAAAAATGTACTTGATATGTGGTTAGGTGTCATTCCAGTTGTTATGGCGCTTGGAACAATTGCTCTTGTCGTTGCGGAATACACACCCATTTTCCAATGGTTAGGGGCACCATTTATTCCACTTCTTCAGCTTATGCAAGTTCCAGAAGCGACAGAAGCAGCGCAAACAATGGTTATTGGCTTTGCCGATATGTTCTTACCAGCCATTATTGGTAGTGGTATTGAAAGTGAAATGACTCGCTTTATTATTGCCTGTGTATCAGTTACTCAGCTGATTTACATGTCTGAGATTGGTGGCTTATTGCTTGCATCAAAGCTACCTGTTAAGTTTTTTGACCTAGTAATTATTTTTATTGAGCGTACACTAATTACATTGCCGGTCGTTGTGTTAATGGCCCATTTAATTTTCTAATGAAATGATGAAGAGGGCTGGGACATATCTAGAGGTTTAACTCAAGATACGAACGAAGCGCTAAATGAGCGGATGAAATATACGTAGACCTCCTGCGGGATGAAAAGCAGAGGTGAGACCCCACAGTGCATAGCACGAGGAGGCTCACCAGCTTCCCGCGGAAAGCGAAGTATATTTCAGGAGCGGTATAACTAGACCGCATCAGTAATGTTCGATTTTCCATTAGTTAAAATACTGTTGTCCCAGCCTCTCTAATTGACAGACATTCACTATCAAATGATAAGTAGGTGGTCAATATGACAAAACAAATCATTGCGATAACAGGGGCAAGTAGTGGCTTAGGTGCTGCACTAGCAAAGCAATATTTGAAACAGGATGCACATGTATGTTTATTAGGAAGATCGAATACAACACTTGAAAAAGTGGTGGAGAATACAGTGGGCAGCTATTCAATCCACTCTTTAGATATTACAACCAAGACAGATGTGGCAAACGTATTTCAAGAAATTGAAAACGAGTATGGCTCTATTGATATGCTGATTAATAATGCAGGGGTTGGCTACTTCGGTTTAGCAGAAGACCTACAAGAAGAAGAGATTAGTACGATGCTAGATGTCAATGTCAAAGGAACGATCTATTGTACACAAGCAGTCTTACCCAAGATGAAAACACGTAATAAGGGAACGATTGTTTCGGTCGTCTCAACTGCAGGACTTCAAGGGAAAGCAAATGAATCAGGTTACGTCGCAAGTAAATTTGCTGTACGTGGTTTTACGGAAAGCTTGCAAGCTGAACTAGCAGATACGATGATTCGTGTGAGTGGCATTTATATGGGTGGTATGGATACACCTTTTTGGGATGGGATTTTCAATGAGGAAAAGAGGAAAACTTTGATGCGTCCGGATGATATTGCAGAGATCATTATCCATAATTTAGAAGAGAGATCCAATCTTTCTGTTGATGAGATCGTGATTCGAAATAAAAAACCAAAAAGTAAACAAACCATTTGACGAAAACGAACCAAAGCGGGTAAAATGTAAGCGAAAACATAATAAGCGGGATTGTTACTGATAAAGCAGGCAAGACCTAAAATGAACCAATGGGATACGTCTACCTAAATACGTAAACCTTGGCCATTTTAGGTCTTTTTTTGCATTCTTTGGATAATGATTCTGCTTATACAAAAACTATAGAGATTTTCATTTGAGGAGGAAAAGAGATGGATACAAAAAAAGTAGCCCACGAGCTTGTTGAGTTACTAGGTGGAGCCGACAATGTTGTTAGTGCTACCCATTGTGCAACCCGACTTCGAATCGTTTTAAATGACGACGATAAGCCTAATAAAGAAGAAATTGAAGAGTTAGAAGGAGTAAAGGGTGTTTTCAAAGCTTCAGGACAATACCAAGTTATTTTTGGAACAGGTCTTGTTAATAAAGTGTATGCTGAATTTGCTCAGTTGACTGGCGTCGGCTCAAAAGATACAGATGGTGGAGAGAAGCAGGTTGATCATGCCCAAGCAGCCAAAAAGAAGATGAATCCTCTTGCTAGAATTGCTAGAACTTTATCGAATATCTTTGTGCCTATTATCCCGGCAATTGTTGCGAGTGGTCTTTTGATGGGTCTACTGGGAATGATGCAGGCATTTGAACTAGTGCCACCTGATAGCCCATGGATTCTATTTCTTGATATGTTCTCAAGCGCTGCTTTTATCATCTTGCCTATATTAATTGGTTTTAGTGCAGCAAAAGAGTTTGGTGCCAATCCTTACCTTGGCGCTGTACTTGGTGGAATTATGACTCACCCGGCACTATTAAATCCGTGGACTTTGGCTGATGCAGAACCGGAAACAATCCAATTTATTGGCATGAATGTTGATTTACTTGGTTATCAAGGAACGGTTATTCCGATTTTACTCGTAGTCTATATCATGAGTAAGATTGAACGTGGCGTACGAAAAGTAGTACCAAATGCAATTGATCTATTAGTTACTCCATTTGTTACAGTAATTTTAACAGGGTTTATTGCAATGCTATTTGTTGGACCTCTTGGAACACTGATTGGAAATGGCTTAACATGGAGTCTTGATTATATTTACAACACAGCTGGCCTTTTTGCTGGTCTGATCTTTGGTGGGTTATACTCGACGATTGTCATTACAGGAGTACATCACAGCTTCCACGCAATCGAAGCAGCACTTATTGCTGACTTTGGAGTTAACTTCCTACTACCAATCTGGGCAATGGCAAATGTGGCACAAGGGGGAGCCGGTCTTGCGGTATTCTTCTTAACGAAAAACCCTAAAATTAAAGAGATTGCTATTCCAGCTTCATTCTCGGCATTCCTTGGTATTACGGAACCGGTTATTTTCGGTATTAACTTGCGCTTTATGCGACCGTTTATCGGAGCGGCAATCGGTGGTGCCTTAGGTGGTGCGTATGTTGTATTCACAAATGTTGTCACAAATGCATACGGATTAACAGGGATTCCTATGTTTGCGATTGTAGCACCTTTTGGAATGGCAAATATTATAAATTATGCCATTGGTATTTTAATCGCAGCAGGTGGCGCGTTTGTTGCTACATGGATTCTTGGATTAAAAGAAGATGCTGAAAAAAAGAAATAAGAAATGAACAAGCCTGACCTGCTCATTATGAGCAGGTCAGGCTTTTTTATTTTTCTAACGTGGAAATCATCGGCTCTTCAGTTTTAGAAACGAGCCCAGAGGTTAGTTTGAGAATTCCGCTCCCTTGAGCTCTTCTACTGAAGTTTAGAGAGACGGTTCGTTTAATTAATTGTGCAAATAATTCTGTTTCTGTCAGTGTCCGTTCGAATTCTCTTTCACATTGTTCAATTAAAAGTGCGGCGGCACCTGAGACATGAGGGGTGGCCATAGAAGTACCTGAGAGTACGGCATATCCATTGTTTAAATAAGTGGAGACAATCTCCTCACCAGGAGCTACAAGATCAATGGCACAATTAGTGTTACTAAACTCAGAGATTTCTTCATCTAAATTAACTGAACCGACTTGAACCACTTCCGGATAAGCGCCAGGGTAAGCGTACTCATCCGTATCGTGATTCCCGTCTCCTTCATTTCCAGCTGCACAAACTACCAATATATTTTCGTCTACAGCTTGCTTAATGGCCTGGTGAAGCTCAGGTGTATCAATACGTCCACCAAGTGACATTGAAATCACGCGAACCTTTTCATTATTAGGACCTCTCCACTTGATGGCGTGATGGATGCCCTCAGTAACCCATTTGGTATCCCCGTATCCTTGTCCGCTTAAAACTTTGATGACAAGAAGCTTCGCTTTAGGAGCGACACCAATCACTCCCACTCCGTTCTCAGCAGCAGCGACTGTGCCGCATACATGTGTGCCATGTCCATTATAGTCTTCGTAGTTAGTCGCTTCTCCGTTATCATCCGTTGTGAAATTGTATCCATCAATAATTTGATCTTTGAATTCAATATGATCCGTGTCACAACCTGTATCAAGCACAGCTACTACCGTACCTTCACCAGAGTATCCAGCCTCCCAAAGAGATGGGGCTTCAATTAACTCAATTCCTGGTGGAACAACCTTAGTATCATTCAGCACTTTTTCGACCTTGAAAGGAATAAGGCTTACTCTACTCAATGTGATTCCCCCTTTAGTTTTAGGTTATTTAATAAAAGAAATGTGATTAAATGACTCGACATATTTCCAATTTACCCTTACAATATAAATACACTTATATTTTAATTGAAAATTCGGAAAATAATCTGTATAAATTAGTGTAATTTGTATTATACTTTATTCGTAGGCAAAAATTCTTCTCATATAGGCGATTTCCTCAAGGGAATCGTCTTCTCTTTTTAGGTTTCTTTTTTCTGATCTCTTTATAATGTTTAATTCCTAACATGACGGTAGAGAAGCAAGTGGCAGCAAGAACGAACAACGTCAACAACTGCTCAAGCAACACCATCACAACTATCCCCCCCTTTTTTACAAAAAGAGCCCTACACAGTAGTAAGACGACTGGTAGGACTCATGGTATAAGAGTCTGCATAGGGTGCTTCATATAGGTGCTTCATATTGTAAGGATAAAAATGGAATATATGTCACTTTTGATTGTACCACGTTTGTAAAACTCCTACAATAATAGTTGTATTATTCAGTAAATTACTCCTATTTCATCTTACAATTCGACAGGAGTGTCCTATTACTTTCCTACTAGTTTGTAGGTGGGATGCTTGTCTAACCCGTTTTTCTCCATGTTATACTATCAACAAGTAAGTATGACTTGGAGGTTAAATTCCATGAGTATTTTAAAAAATGACTGGAATGAATTATTGAGTGATCAATTTGAACAATCTTATTATAAAGAGCTAAGGGAGTTTTTAAAAGGTGAGTACCAATCTGAAGTCGTGTACCCATCTATGCATCATCTTTTTGAAGCGTTGCAACTAACATCATATAAAGACACGAAAGTAGTAATTCTAGGGCAAGACCCTTACCACGGAGAAGGGCAAGCGCATGGTCTTAGTTTTTCAGTGAAGCCTGGTGTGAAAATTCCTCCCTCTCTTTTGAACATGTTTAAAGAACTTAAAGAAGATCTGGGGTGCCAAGTCCCTAACAATGGCTACTTAGTCCCGTGGGCCGAGCAGGGTGTTCTCTTACTAAATACCGTACTATCGGTTAGAGGAGGACAGGCAGCTTCTCATAAAGGAAGGGGATGGGAGTTGTTTACCGACCGGATTATTGATCTGTTAAATGAACGAGAACAGCCGGTTATTTTTGTCCTCTGGGGAAAACATGCCGAAGCAAAACAAGAACGGATCACACAGCATCACCATCGAATCATCACGGCACCTCACCCAAGCCCTTTTTCGGCACATCGTGGTTTTTTTGGAAGTCGTCCCTTTTCAACGATTAATAGAATGTTAGTCGAATTAGGTGAAGAGCCAATCGAGTGGCAACTGCCAAACGTGTAAACGGAACACCCCTTCAATTGTTAGTTGAGGGGGTGTTTCATCTGGTTAAAAGTGTTTATGTAAGAGTTCAAGCAATGAAAGCTCAATTAGGGAACAGAAGAAAAGCTTCAAAAAAAATTTCCAAAAAGGTAGAATAGTATGATGAAGGTAGCTTAGCTTATAAGCACTCAAATATCATTCACCACTATCTTAAAAACATAAAGGCTAAGGAAAGGGTTCGATTATGAAACAGAGTTTAACTGTACTGATATTCCTGGCATTTTTTAGTATAATTGGATGCGCGAATGAAGAGAAAGCAACTGAAACTATATATGTAGCGGCTGCCTCTGACCTGTATCATGCTTTAACAGAAATAGGGGAAGAATTTGCTAAGGAAACAAACATTGATGTTGAATTTACATTTGGTTCTACCGGATTGTTGACACAACAAATCCTAGAAGGGGCACCCTTTGACTTATTTGCAGCGGCACATGAATCGTATATTGATCAATTAAATGAGAGCGGTGCAATTGTTTTAGACTCCAAGCAAGTCTATGCAATTGGTCGCAATGTATTGGTTTATTCAGAGGAACATACTCAATTAGAAGGTGAGCAGAGCCTTACAGATTCTGATGTACAAACGATCGCAATCGCGAATCCTGAGCATGCTCCGTATGGAAAAGCTGCTAAGGAAACGTTGGAATCATGGGGGTTATGGGAAGAACTTCAAGATAAATTAGTATACGCTGAGAATATTAGACAAGCGTATCAATATGTTGAATCTGGAAATGCAGATGCAGGAATCGTTGCTCTTGCCTTAATGAACGACAGTGAAAGACCCTATGAACTAATTGATGAGAGAACGCACAATCAAATTGTCCAAGCTTTAGGGATCCCTAGTACATCTGAAAATCTTGAGCTTAGTCAACAATTTGCAGAATATATGATGAGTGAAAAAGGAAGAGAAATCCTTAGTGAATATGGATTCGAAGCGCCGTAATAATGGATACGATTCTTACACCTTTACTTTTATCACTTAGAATATCTGTAGTGGCTACGGGGTTTGCTTTTGTAGTGGGCGTTCTTCTTGCTTGGTGGTTTGCTTTTTATAAGACTAAACTCACTCAATTGCTCTCGATACTAGTGACCATACCTTTAATCGTCCCGCCGACTGTATTAGGCTATTATTTGCTCATTCTCTTAGGGCGCAATAGTACACTCGGTCAATGGGTCGAGAGCCTAACTGGACAGCCGATTATTTTCACTTGGAAGGCCGCTGTCATTGCAGCTGCTATTGCGGCTTTACCCCTTTTAATTAGGCCGATTCAAGCCTCATTTGAATCAATTGATGAGGGGATATTGGATGCCGCAAAACTAGATGGAGCTGGACATTGGCAGTTACTAAAATTGATTATTGTTCCTCTCGCTTACAAAGGAATACTCGCAGGCCTCGTGTTAGGTTTTGCACGAGCAATGGGTGAATTTGGCGCCACTATTATGGTAGCAGGTAACATCCCAGGTAAAACACAGACTTTATCGATTGCGATTTATGATGCTGTTCAAGCCAACCGAATGATGGATGCTCATTTAATGGTGCTCGCCTTGAGTGCGACAACGATTATCTTTTTAATTCTCTTGTCTAGATGGTACAAATCATAATTATAGGAGTTGATTGTATGAATGTAAAAACAGCCTATACAACCCTTGCAAATGGAGTGAAAATGCCTTGGCTTGGACTAGGAGTCTACAAAGCTGAAGACGGTACAGAGGTAGAAAAAGCGATTCATAGTGCACTTGAGGCAGGATATAGAAGCATTGATACAGCGTCGTTTTATTTTAATGAAGAAGGCGTTGGCAAAGCGATTAAGGAAAGCAATGTGCCAAGAGAAGAGATTTTTGTGACAACAAAAGTGTGGAATGATGATCAAGGGTATGAGGAGACCCTTGCCGCGTTTGATAAAAGCATGAGTAAGCTTGGTCTCGATGTGCTTGACTTATACCTTGTTCATTGGCCAGTGGCAGATAAGTACAAGGAGACATGGCGGGCACTTGAGACATTGTATAAAGCGGGAAAAGTGCGTGCCATTGGTGTAAGTAATTTTCAAGTATCCCATTTAGAAGAGCTAATGGAAACGGCTGAGATTAAACCAATGGTTAATCAAATTGAGTTCCATCCGTATCTTACTCAAGATAAAGTCCGTGCTTATTGTAGAGAAAATAAGATCCAAGTTGAGGCATGGCGTCCATTAACTAAAGGAGATATTTTTACGGATTTAACGGTGAAGCAAATTGCTGAAGCCCATGGAAAGACTCCTGCTCAAGTTCTTCTACGTTGGAATATCGAGCATCAAGTGGTCACGATCCCAAAATCAGTTACACCACAAAGAATCGTCGAAAATAGCTTAATCTTTGATTTTGAGTTATCGGTAGATGAAATTCGACAACTCGATCAGTTAAATCAAGATAAGCGCTACGGTCCTGACCCAGACACATTTGAATTATAATTTGTTTAAAAGCCTTCCGCTCTCTATCGTGAAGGCTTTTAGCTTTATGACTAAGAAAGGGGGGATGGCCATATGATGCAAAAGACACTCTTTCTATTTGTTGCAACAATTGTTGGAGCGATATTCGCCTTGTTGAATGTTCCGGCAGGGTGGTTGCTAGGCTCATTATTAACCGGAATTATCTGTGCTTTTTATGTTAAGAAGCTCATCTTCTCCGACCAATTATTTAAGATTTCTTTAGCGATTATCGGAGGGAACATTGGATATATGGTCGTACCTGAGCAATTTCTCACCTATCATATGTTGGTCGGTCCTTTTTTAATTACTCTTGTATTAACGATTATTGGAGGGATCTTATTAGGGCGTTTTCTCCTACGCTATTCAGGACTTCACCCTAATACGGCCTTTTTCTGTTGTTTGCCAGGGGGTGCGTCTGAAGTGATCGCGCTTAGCAAAGATTACGGAGCTGATCAGCGTCTTGTAGCAGCCTTTCATACGACGAGAATTACGTTATTTGTGCTCTTTATACCTTTTATTGTAGGGCTAAGCCATCCAGTGGTAAATCCTGTTTTCACTTCAACTAATGTTTCCTTAATTGGTGGAGGTTTAGCGATTAGTGCATTAGTGGTCATCGTTTTTTTAACCCTTTGGTTAGGTACCAAAGTGAAATTTCCTGGTTCTGCTTTGTTTTTTGCCATTGCTTTAGGGTTTATTGCTCATCAATGGGTCCTCCCATCATCAGATATGCCTTTTTTTGTAACAGGGCTGGCTCAAGCATTGATGGGGGCGATTATTGGTATGCGCTTTGATAAAGAAACGTTTCATGAGATTAAACGGGTAGGACGTATTAGTGCGGCTACTCTTAGCTTGTACTTTCTGATGAGCTTTGGATTAGCAACAATATTCTTTTTGCTAACACCCATTCATTATTCGATCAGCCTGTTAAGCATTGTACCTGCAGGCGCAGCTGAAATGGCTTCAACTGCCACGGCTTTAGCGATAGAGCCAACCATGGTGGCTACACTTCAGATGTTAAGGGTTCTAGCCTTATTTCTTGCCCTCCCATTTTTAATAAAATGGTTTGCTGTTAACCATATGCCAAAAACCCACCGTGATTCATAATCACGGTGGGTTGCTCTTTGTTTATTGAGTGATTTGTTGGTTAGGTTGAGTTGGGTTTGGAGGCATAGTTGCATTTGGCATTTGCGGTGGTGTAGTCGTTTGTGCAAAAGCCTGTGTCATCATTTGCATATCCTGTTGTTTTAATTGAGGTACTTGATAGTAACCATGCTTGTTTTGGTATAAAAATACTTCATAAGCCATCTCAATCATGTTAGGAACAGTATCAGCCATAATTCGGCGCAATACAGGATTTGTCATCTCAACGGCTGTCATTGCCATTGTAGAGGCAGTTGTTTTAAGCAGACCTAACATATGAGCGGATAAGCCGGCTTCTTTAATTTCAGAAATCGATCGATTGGGCTTTTTTGGTTGTGATGGTGTGAGACCAAATACGACATCATTGCTTTGTGTCATCTTGTAGACATCGGTTGATTCAGCTGCAGGCTTGGAACCAGTAGAAAAAGCGTCTACAGCTAAATTGTATTGGCTCTCTAGAAATTGATACTGACGATCGAGAATATCAATTAATTCTTGATCTTTCATAAATGAACGGAACATCATATATTGATCCATTACATTGATCATTTCAGCCAGAATTTCATGCGCATCAAACACCTCATGCCCACCGTGGCTCATATTTTGTGGTAACTGGTTGGATTGAATGGTACCTGTTGGTTGTTGTTGATTCATTTGATTCATCTTATGACCTCCCCAAATCATTAGAGGACGAAAAATCCCCTTTTGTTACTCTTTCCCCATTCGGTTTTTTCATCCTGCCACTTTTAGCTAGTTGATCCTATAACCCTATAATGGTAAGCGTTTTCAGTGATTTACCTCTTTTTAAAAACCATGTCAGGATATCTAACAAGACAGTAGATTCTGAAAATTCCGAACGTATAATAGGACTTAACAACAGATGTTAGCTTACATGACGAAAAACGTCAGCAGAGCACTCAAGACATCATTACTAGTAAAGAAACAATACCAAAAGGGGGAGTCAGTACGATGGATGAACTATTTTTGATGAATAACTTATGGGTCATGGTTTGTGCAGTATTAGTTTTGTTGATGCAAGGTGGATTTATTTTACTTGAAGCAGGTTCAACAAGAATGAAGAATGCAGGTCACATCGCAGGGAAGACAGTCTTTACAATCGGGATTGCATCACTTGTCTTCTGGGCAGTTGGTTACGGATTTATTTACGGTGAAGGGAACTTATTTATTGGATTAAGTGATTTCTTCTTCGGTGATTTTACAACGATGTTCGATGGCTTAGCGGGTTCGGTTGATTTCTTTTTCCAATTAGCATTTGCAGCCATTGCTTTAACAATTGCGTTTGGTGGCTTTGCTGAACGTGCGAAATTATCAGCTTATATCGTCTTTGCTGTTTTATTCTCAGCCTTTGTCTATCCGATCGTTGCACATTGGATTTGGGGTGACGGTTGGTTAGCTGAACTAGGGAAGCAAGACTTTGCTGGTTCGACAGTAGTTCATTTAACGGGTGCAATGGCAGCATTAGCAGCCACGATTTTATTGAAACCTCGTCTTGGGAAATTCAATAAAGACGGTTCTGCAAATGATCTTGCTGGTCACAATCAAGTGTATACAGCATTAGGGGTTTTAATTTTATGGGTAGGTTGGTTTGGCTTTAACGCAGGGAGTACGTTAGGTGTAGAGGGAGTATTCTTTGGATACGTAGCATTGAACACACAGCTTGCTGCAGCAGCTGGTGCAGTCGCAGCTCTATTTATTGCCTGGGCAATGCTTGGGAAATCTGATGTTCCAACAATGTTAAATGGTGCTCTAGCTGGTCTAGTTGCCATTACTGCTTCATGTGCGTTTGTAGCACCTTGGGCCGCGGTTATTATTGGTATCATTGGTGGACTAATCGTATTCTTCAGTATGAAATTATTCGATAAAGCGAAAATTGACGATCCGATCTTTGCCTTGTCTGTACATGGTGTAGCTGGTGTATGGGGTACGATTTCTACAGGTTTTTTCGCAACACCTCAACTTGCTGAATTAAATGGCGGAAGCGCTGGTCTATTTTATGGTGGTGGCTTCGCACAACTAGGCGTTCAAACATTAAGTGTTGTCGCATGTGGTGCTTTTGCATTCATCGCATCTTATGTATTACTTCTTGTTACAAAAGCAATTGTAGGTGGACTACGAGTATCAGAAGAAGAAGAAATTCTTGGGCTAGATCTAAGTGAGCATGGTAGCTACGGATATCCTGAAAGCATGCCAGAAAAACACGAAAAGCCAGGAGCTTAAGATGTCGACACCAAAAGAACAAGATGTGCCATTTGAAGAAAGTGAAGCAGAGTTACGTGAGATGGGTTTAAAGGAACAAAGGCCAAGTAAACTGCAAGAAATTCACGATAAGCGAATGGAACATGCTGTAAATAAAGCGTTGAGAAAGATGGAAAGTGAGTGGGGGAGTCCTCCTACTCACTTTGCTTTCTTTGTAATGGGTAGTGCTGGTCGATGTGAACAATCCTACTTTAGTGACCAAGATCACGCGATTCTATATGAGGAAGATCATCTTGAATATGAGGAGTATTTCCTTAAATTAGGAAGTGAAATATCAAGTGCACTTGAAGACGCTGGGTATGCAGAGTGTGACGGGAGGGTGATGGCTTCTTCTAACCGTTGGTGTAAGTCAAGAAAAGCTTGGCGACTTCAGATTGATCAATGGATCGAAGAAGATACGTGGGAGTCACTTCGTTATGTTTTAACGGTAGCTGATGCAAGAATTTTCATAGGGGAAGAGTTTTATGTAGAGGAAATCAAACAAATGATTCATGAACATTTGAAAATAAATGCTAAACTCATAAAACGTCTTACTGAAAATACGGGTAGAGTTAAAAAAGGGATTGGTTTTTTTGGGCAACTACTCACAGAATCAAAGGGAATTCATCAAGGGAAATTTGATCTGAAACAGACGGTTCTTTTTCCATATGTAAACGGGCTACGACTACTCGCCTTAAAAGAGGGAATAATGGCTTCTTCCACTCTGGAACGCATGAAGAAATTACCAGCTGCTTATTGGCATGTAAAAGGCCATCAGCTTTCATTTCAAGAGTTACTCACGCATCGCCTCCGCTTTCAATATGGTCATAATGAGTATGAAGGTATTCACTTTATAAACATTGACCGACTATCTTCAGCAGAGAAGAATCGGTTAAAAGAATGGGTTCGTGAAGGTCATGAGCTTTATCATTTTATTGAAAATGCATTAATGAAGGGTTGATCCTAATGGTAATGAACCATATGGTGCAGTTTGTTAAACAGTTATCAACGAAATTAAGTCCAAGTATGTATTCATCGACGATGCAGCAATCCGAGGCAGAGGGGCTTGCTAGGCTAAGGCAAATTCAGCGAGAACTAAAAAATGATGATGCTCTTGATCAACCCCTTCATTCCGTACCATTTATCGTGTTTGACTTAGAAACAAGTGGTTTTTTTCCTGATAAAGGAGATGAAATTCTTTCTATAGGTGCAATAAAAATGAATGGGGTAGAGATTTTTGAGGAAAAGAAGTTTTATTCAACCGTACAATGTAAAAAGGAACCTTCAGGTGATGTTTTGTCATTAACAGGTCTTACACTCGAAGAATTAGCTTCCTCAAACCCCTTACCAGAAGTATTACACGATTTTTACGATTTTGTTGGCGGTGGCACTCTTGTTGCTCATCATGCCACACATGAAAAACGCTTTATGTCTCACATGACGTGGCAATTGATGAGAATGCCATTTGCTCACAGGATCATTGATACAACCTTTTTGACGAGAGTTGTAGCTAGTGATGAGCCACTTGTGACCCTTGATGAATGCTGTGAATATTACAATATCCCGATTACGACTAGGCATCATGCCTTGCACGATGCCGAAATGACTGCAAAGCTTTGGCAGGAGTGCTTGATGCGAGCGCAGGAAAAAGGATTTTCTACACTGAGAGATATTTATATTTATTTAGCTACATTAAAAAAATAATGGAGTGGAGAGGGGAATCCTAGACATGACATTAGAGAAGGAGGGGAGGGAGTGGATCCGACTGTTTCTAAAAAACAAGCCTGCTTTCCAATTCGTGTCGTAATGGAGATGACGAATTTAACGGCAAGACAAATTCGTTACTACGAAGAACAAGGGTTGATTAAACCAGCTCGGAATGATGGAAATCAACGCATGTTTTCTTTAGAAGATATTGAACGATTCCGCTTAATAAAGTCTTATATTGAGCGAGGGATAAATGTCGCAGGGATTAAAACAATATTGGCAACCAATGTGCGGGATTTATGAGCCGGCATGTTGGTTGTCTTTTTATGCTATGAATATGATAATATGGGGGTGAGAAAAGAGAGGTGTTAGATATGAATATTTCCGGAACGATGATTATTGATCAAATGGAACAGCAACTTAGCCGCTTAAGACAAGCGATTGAACAAGGTGATCAAGCTACTATTCGTGAATATACAGCAGTGATTGAATCTCATTGCCAATTATTAAAGAGTGGAACAAAATCTAGAGCGAGTGAGCCTGCTCGTCCGGTTTATCCTAATCAGATGATGGCACAAACTGCCCCAAAGCAAACGCATATCGTTTCTTCTACCCCTGTAGAAAGTGAACCAGCTCCAGTAAAAGAACCCAATTTACTTGATTTCTAAGTGAACCTGCTCCTAGTCTACGGGGCAGGTTATTTTTATGGTAAAAAAATAAACATAAAATTGGAAGATTGTGAAACCAAACGATAGGCTTATACGTCTAAGTAGTATAAGCCTTATAAATAGAAAGGGGTCGAGATGGCAAATGGCTAAATGGTCTACCTTTCAAGTTCTGATCGTCGCAAATATGATCTTGTTTATGTTTATGCTAGAGAGAATGGTGAGCTCACACACATTTCAACCGCCAACAGCAGGTGGGGGAGCTGTGAACACAGGTTTTTCTACCTTACTTGTGTATACAATCATATTACTTGGACTTTATTTATTGTTTTTGTTTGAGGCTAAAAAGAATAGAGCGTTGTTTGCCCATAGCGCCTGGTTGAAAATGCCTCAGCTCACTTTACTTATAGCGATTGTTGCTGCTAGTGCTTTTATTGGGTTGGCGACAATGGGGCCGTTATTTAATTGGGTTCTACACGTTCGATTCTTACTTTATATAGTAGGTGTATTCTTTTTATTTATAACCTTTTTATTTGTGTTCTCACTTATACATAAAAGACGGTTTCATCATCGACATGTGGAAAGCTCTGTTCATTGGTCGCTCATATGGACGATACTTGTATTCATAGGCACCTTCTTTGTTTTTCCTAGTTTATGATCGATCGTTTGATTTCCACTCTACTAAAACCGCAAAGTCTAGGGACTCCTCGTCTTCTAAATAGTTAGGTAGTGCTTGTAAGGGAGAGAGCCCCTGCTTGATCATGAAAGATAAAACTAAGTCATGGATTTCCCCGTTGTTCACCTTATCAATATAAGTGGATACGTTAAGCTCTTTGGCGTATTGATGGTAATTTGGAATTCGGCATCCTGCTAAAAAGCGTGCTAACCCAAGCTCTCTGACAGTTTCTTTTCTAGCTTCATATAATGCGCCTGCAATTCCTTGCCCCCGGTAACTAGGTCTGACGCACACATCGATTCCATATAAGCTATCTCCGTTTTCTTGGTGACTTCCTTTGATGTAACCATGATCACTGACTTCTTCCCAAGTATGGTCCTCACCTGTATATTGAATAATTAAGGATGTTGCGGAGCCAACAATGATTCCATCTATTTCAGCTAACAAGCACCCTTCGGGGAACGTCTCAACGTGAGATCGGATATGTTCTCTGCTCCACCACAGTTCTTCAGGAAATGGTGGGGGAAAGGCTTCTTTTTGTACACCAAGTAACCCTTCGTAATCATCAAGTGTATAAGGACGAATGATTAAGTTGCTCATTATTCCCCTCCTCAAATTGTTATTACTGTTAGTTTATCTGAATTTTTAAAATATTTCACGGAGAATAACTCCTAAAATGACTTTTTTTCAAATTCTATTACAATTGAAAAATCCTTTAATATAAAGGGACTTATCATAAGGCGATACAGTGGGAAGTAACTAGTACAAAGTATTGATCCTGCAACAAGGTCGGTCTTTTATAATGTTTTAGTAATTTTGTCTAGATGGAGACACTGTGCTATTCTTAGGTTACGATTACATATTGGTCTAGGAGTGGAAATATGGCTAAATTATTTATTTTAATGGGAAGTATTGTCATGGCGTTGTCTGTTGCAATTGGTGCTTTTGGTGCGCATGGGTTAGAGCCTCGTTTATCTGAACGGATGATGAAAAACTACCAGACTGGCGTTCAATATCATATGATTCACGGAATTGGCCTATTAATTGTAGGGTTAGTAGCTTTAAAATTAACATCTTCAAGCATGTTAAATGGAGCAGGGTGGAGCTTTTTGATTGGCATTATTCTTTTCTCTGGAAGTTTATATGCGATGGCATTAACCGGTGTAACAAAGCTTGGAGCAATTACTCCAATTGGCGGGCTGGCATTTATCGTTGGTTGGGTATTGCTTGGGTTAGCTGCGGTTAGAGGTCTATAATAAAGAAAAGAAGAGGCTGGGACATATCTAAGAGGTTTAACTCAGGATACGAACGAAGCGCTAAATGAGCGGATGAAATATACGTAGACCTCCTGCGGGATGAAAAGCAGAGGTGAGACCCCACAGTGCGTAGCGCTAGGAGGCTCACCAGCTTCCCGCGGAAAGCGAAGTATATTTCAGGAGCGACTACATAGACCGCATCAGTAATGTTCGATTTTCCATAAGTTAAAATACTTTTGTCCCAGCCTCTTTTTAGTGCATAATATACAAAAAAGCCTCCTTTTCAGTAGGAGGCTTACATAAGCTATTCTGACCTTGGAGAATACTGTGCAAGTTGAGCAGCACTCCCGGTGTTAAACGGATATTCATATTCAATCGGTTCTTCAAATGTTACATAGTCAAGGTTAACCATTAGAAGTAAATAGTACATCCCGGTTTCGGGATCACTGATGATTATATGATCTCGACCTGCTTCCTCTACCCGTCCTATAAAGATTTTAGCGTTCCATTCAGCATTGTTTTCATAGGTGAAATAAAACGTTCCGATCTTGCCACGGTTTAAACGAAGGATGTTTTCAATAAATGACTGCTCAAGCGGTAACATTCCTTCACCACCGAATTGCTGCTGTACGAAACCTGGTACTTGGTAACTCTGTGCGGAGAAAAATTGCCCTTGTGGTTGCTGCATTATTTGTTGTTGCGGTTGCTGCATTTGAGTCTGTTGTGCTTGATTAAAGGCTTGCTGATTACCGTATCCTTGATTTTCTGATTGCTGTTGTGGGAATTGCTGATTCCATTGTTGATACACTATTCATCGCCCCTTTTTCTAGTAAATCATTCAGTTTAAAAATATACCGAACCGAACCCCTCCGCTTTTCCTATCTAGCTTCAGTGTTCAGGTAATCGGTGGCTTCACTTTGTCAAACGAAGCAAAAAGCGCTTCTAATTGCCAAACCTCCATCCCCCTCATACCTAACCGAACCCCTCCGCTTTTCCTGTCTAGCTGCGGTTCGTTGTCCTTCGAGAAACTTTTGTGAATCAAACGAAGTCAAAAAGCGACTTCTTATTGTTTTCGAATGCTAGACCAGTCACTTCTGCTTTTCTAATAAGTACTATAAACTTCTGGGCATTCGGAGGCGAGTGGTGTGTAGAAGCAGTGTGCTTTGTATCGTCCCGAGTTCCATTGCCCCCACCACTGGGCCGGACATGCTGCGTCTGGTCTGAAGAACCACAATGCAAATTCAGCAGGGTGTGTGCGTTCTCCAGCTACAGCACGTCTGGCTAGTCGCTTATCCCGTTCTCTCGCATGTTGATAGAAATAGCTTTTTTGAACCGCTTCAAATCCTCCAGGTGATTGGAAAGCCATTTGGGGGACAGATGTGATGTTTGGAAAATCAAGACACCCTACACGCACCCTGTTTACCATGACATTTCCTGCCGCCATCATACCGGTCTCGCCTTCACCTTCGGCCTCTGCACGCATCAGCCGAGCGAGCATGTCGATATCACTTGAAGACGTTTTAATTACTGCCATTTCTCCACCTCCATTCAAAGTTGATGTAATGTCCTTGCTGTGAGTTCTCACTTCGAGGAGTCCTAAGTTGTGCCTCTAAGTATGTAGAGAACACGACGAGTGGCGAAAGCATTACCGTTACTTGACTATATGAGAGGCTAGTAATGCTTATGCAGTAAATCACGGAAAATAAAAAACACATCGAGCTGAATCTCAATGTGTTTTAGCGGTATTTTATTATTCAGCAACGGGAATATGCTGTTTAGTGGGTGCTTTTAAATTCTTTTCTTTTTCTTTAGCAGCTGCGTCTGTACCGCGCTTAGCAATTTCATTTTTAAAATAACTGATTACCCTGGCAATAACAGCGATTGAGAGAATCGAAGCAAGACCACGAACGAGTCCAACCGTATAAAATCCTGTCATCACAACGATAAAGTCAAACGCAAATGTCGTTTTACCCGGATCAATATTCCAACGCTTTTGAAGAAATAGGGCAAGAATATTTGCTCCACCAAGGGAAGAGCCATTCATGAACAATAAGGATAGTCCTACCCCAATGATAAATCCACCAACGATTGCTCCCACCCAAACTGATACGGAGAAAGCGGGTAAGAAATAATCAATTCCTGTTACAAGAGATAACAAACTTACAGAAATGATCGTTGTAAACGTAAAGTTCCAACCCATTCTCATCATCGAAAAGATATAGAATGGGATATTAATTAAAAAGAACGTAACTCCAAAAGGAAGACTAAAAAAATAAGCAATGCTTAGAGAAAGGCCTGCCGTGCCTCCTGTAACAATATTGGCATGTTTTAAAAGAATAACTCCAAAGCTTGTGATCACAATAGCGAGTAAAATCATTAGCCATTTTTTCATATTCATTCCACCTCTTTGTAAATAGATTCCGCACAATTATCCTATCTTTATTTTAATAGTTGATTGAATGTTTTTGCATAGTATAATGAAGGAAAAATAACTGATTAAACTTCAATTTGAATAGAATAAGGTTGTCTTATTGTCAAGATGAAAGGATGTGGTGGCGTGGATAAGATCGATAGTAAGTTGTTAGAATTAGTACAAGAAAATGCGCGCATTACAATAAGTGAATTATCAAAGGAATTGGCTTTAAGTCGGCCGAGTGTATCAGAACGTCTTCAACGGCTTCATGAAAGAGGAATTATCGAAGAGTATACAGCGCGTATTTCATTAGCTGCAGTCGGTAGAGAGATTTTATTAATCATTTTAGTAAGTGGATTAAAGGTTCCGTTGCAGGAGTTTGAAGAGATGGTGAAAAAAGAAGAGAAAATCATTGAATGTCACCGAGTAACAGGGGAGGTTAGCTATTTTCTAAAAGCGGCTGTACCGTCGATGAACAGTATGAGACTTTTAATTGATACCCTTATTCCCTATGGAAATATTAATACCTCAACCGTTATTGGTTCACCAGTGGCCTATCGAGCGATTCTTCCGATCAAGGAAGAGGGATGAATTAAAAAAATGTAGATCGAAGTTTGTAAATAAAAAAGTACTAGAGCCCTTAGGACCCTAGTACTTGAGTCAATTAAATATGGAAGAAGCTTGGTAGGTTTTCTTCTGTTAAGATGTTGCCGACATAGAATGATCCAAACTCACCGAAGCGAGCAGATACTTCATCAAAACGCATTTCATAAACGAGTTTCTTAAATTGAAGAATATCATCAGCAAATAATGTGACGCCCCACTCCCAATCATCAAAACCAACAGAACCAGTGATCACTTGCTTCACTTTACCTGCATAACTACGACCGATCATACCGTGGCTGCGCATCATTTCACGACGAGAGTCCATTGGTAGCATGTACCAGTTATCATCGCCATCGCGACGCTTGTCCATTGGGTAGAAGCAGATATGGTTTGCTTTAGGTAGCTCTGGGTAAAGTCTAGAGCGTACATGAGGGTTTTGGTACGGATCCTCATCACTATCACCAGCCATATAGTTACTTAACTCCACAACCGATACATACGAATACGTTGGAATCGTAAATTCAGCAAATCGTGTTTTATTGAATGCATTTTCAATTTCATTTAGTTCTTCCATCGTTGGACGAAGTAGCATGAACATGATATCTGCTTTTTGGCCAACAACTGAATAGACCGCATGACTTCCGTTGCCTGCTTTTTCAGTAACGTCCCACTTCTCAAGCATTGTCACAAATTCATTCACGATTTGTTGACGTTCCTCAGATGATAATGTTTTCCAAGCTGGCCAGTTAATTGTGCGGAAATCGTGTAAACAATACCAGCCGTCTAGTGTTTTAGCTGCTTCATTCATTGTGTAAACACTCCTTTATCATATATGTACGAAAAATCTTCATTAATCCTTATCACTCGTTACTATACCATAAAAGAAGCGGTTCCAAAAATAACAAACACCCCAGGCGATACGTCCGGGGTGTGAAATGTCATGCTCTGTTCACAAACTGTGCGACTGCATACTTATGTTCTTTTGTAGCACCAGCTACTCTTTGTGTTTCAACTTCTAATTCTAGCACTTCTGCGAGCGTTTTATCGAACCCTGCACGGAAGTTTTTCTTCATTAAACCAAAAGCTGAAGGGGAAACCGTTTTTAAATGTGCGATTAAAGGTTCCGGGGTCCCAACTTGATTAATGAGGTTAATTCGCTCAGCTTCTTCTGCTGAAATGATTTCACCTAGCGCAAGCTCAGTTGCTTTGCCTAAGCCCACAAGCCTTGGCAAGAAATATGAAGCACCTGCATCCGGTACTAAGCCGATCTTCATAAAGCCGAGTCCAAGCTTAGCTTCACGTGCAGCAACGCGGAAGTCACAGGCAAGGGCAATGCTTAAACCTGCTCCTACTGCAATCCCATTAATATGAGCAATAATCGGTTTTTCAATATTCATGAGCTGGAGAACAAGCTTATTGTAGGTCTCACGTAAATATTTCCCGTAATCAAGCTCACCTACCTCTTCCGTTGCTATACTTTTTAAGTCAGCTCCGGCACTAAATGCCCCATCACTTCCTTCAAGTACGATGACTCTGACATCCTTATTTCGGTTGGCTTCGTCAAATGCACGATATAATGCTGTGTGCATTTCCTCATTTAACGCATTTTTAACTTGTGGGCGATTAAGGGTGATAGTCGCCACTTGATCTCTAACTTCATATAAAACGACTTCTTCATTCATTGTGTCACGCTCCTAAAAGATTCGTCTTAAAAAAATAGTTTCATGTCTGATTTCGACACATACTTCAAAATTCCTTTGGGAATCCTAAGAGAATTGAAAGCGTTTTACTTCAAACAGGGATGGGAATAAGGCTCTAAGCCTTTAAATACGTAAGATTTTTTAAAAAATTGCCACTTTAATTATCTTGTGCAGACCGGTTCCCTTTTGAGAATAAGAGGAGTATCCTTGGTTTATAAAGAAAGTGGTCGAAGTACAGAAGGAGGAATAAATCATGAGTGATTTATTTAAAGAAATAACAGAAAAGGTTGAAAAGCATCAACCGACAATTGTATTACCAGAGGGAACTGACGAGCGTATCTTAGAGGCGGCGGCACAACTTGGAGCAGATCAAGTAGTAAAGCCAATCTTAGTTGGAAATAAAGAAGAAATTTCAGCTAAAGCAAGCGAACAAGGCATCGTATTAGGAGAGAATGTCCAAATTCTAGATCCTAAAAACTATGCAGAGACAGATGAAATGGTTGCTGCATTTGTAGAGCGTCGCAAAGGAAAAGAAACAGAAGAGAGTGCACGTGAGAAATTAGTCGATGTAAACTACTTCGGTACAATGCTTGTGTATATGGGCAAAGCAGACGGACTTGTTAGTGGGGCAGCTCACTCAACTGGAGACACAGTACGTCCAGCCTTACAAATTATTAAGACGCAACCAGGTATTAAACGTACGTCTGGTGTATTCGTAATGGTAAAAGAACAGCAGAAATTCGTATTCGGTGATTGTGCGATCAATATCGCGCCAAATAGCGAAGAGCTAGCGGAAATTGCGATTGCTACAGCTGAAACAGCAAAAGTGTTCGGCCTAGATCCTAAAGTAGCGATGCTAAGCTTCTCTACAAAAGGTTCAGCTTCTTCTATGGAAACAAAGAAAGTGTCTGAAGCTACAAAATTAGCACAAGAATCACGTCCGGACTTAGTCATTGATGGGGAATTCCAATTTGATGCAGCATTCGTACCAGCTGTTGCACAAAAGAAAGCTCCAGACTCACCACTTCAAGGCCAAGCAAATGTCTTCATTTTCCCAAGCCTTGAGTCAGGTAACCTAGGATACAAAATTGCACAGCGTCTTGGTGGATATGATGCCATCGGACCAATTCTTCAAGGTTTAAACAAGCCAGTAAATGATCTTTCACGCGGATGTAACGCTCAAGACGTTTACAAATTATCGCTTATTACAGCGATGCAAGCTATTAACCAACAAGCAGCTGCAAAGGCATAGAGATAAAGATATTAAAAGGTGTTAGGGTGCTTCCTAACACTTTTTTTGGTCAGCAAAAAAGCCAAGCGGTATCCGCTTGGCTTTATCTATCTTTTATTCTATTCTTCTAATGCCTCGACAACTTTTCTGGCAGTACTTTCACTCGACATTGGGTTTTGACCAGTGATGAGGTTGCCGTCTCTTATAGAGAAGTCAGTCCATTTATCTCCTGCGATAAATTCACCGCCACGTTCACGTAACGTTTCTTCAAGCAAGAATGGCATATGGTTCTCAAGCTGCATTTCTTTTTCTTCGATATCAGTAAATCCATTTACTTTCTTTCCATTAACAAGTGGCGTGCCATCTTTATAGGTGACATTAACTAACCCACTTGGGCCGTGGCAGACAGCTCCAATTACTTTCTGATCTTCAGCGAGAGCCTGAATAACAGCTTGCAAGGTTTCGTTATCAGGGAAGTCAAACATCGTTCCATGACCACCTGGTAAGAAAATGGCGTCTGTATTATTTACATGATTGACTGAAAGCTTCTTTGTTTCTCTTAGTAAATCCTTCGCTTCCTTCCACTCCGGTTTATCAGCGTCCTCTAAGCTATTTGGGTCAAGGGGAACGTCTCCACCTCTAATGCTCGTGACTTCAATGTTATATCCTTTTTCTTTGAAAATGTTATAAGGTACAGCAAATTCTTCAAGCCATAAGCCTGTTTTTTGCCCATCGGTAATTGTTGTGTGATTGGTAACAACCATTAAAACTTGTTTAGACATTTAAAATTCCTCCTCATTTCAAGTACGAGTACATAGATACTGTTCCCTGATCACAATAGATAAAACCTTCAAGTTAAAAAGAGGAAAATTTAGGGAAATGTCGAATATAGTTAGCTTAAAACAAAATCGATAGAGGTTGATGACATGCGAGGTTACATACAAAGTATCTTAATCATTTTTTTGTTTTTGTTATCATTGGGCTTAGGCTTAACGGCTTGTCATAGCAATGAGGTTTCTCAATTAAGTGAAGTAGAAGGAGCAGGTGTGACTTATAGTGAGATGTTTAAAAGCTATGACCGTATAGATGAATATAAAGAAGTGAAGCATTATGAGCCAATTCAATTAGGGGATGTCCCAGTGGAGTTGAGTCAACGCTTAACGGAACCACTTGTCAATATTATGTTACATGAAGATCTCCCTTTTAGTGAAAGAGTCCTTTACTTTAACCGAATTAAAAATTATGAAGGCGATTATGTTGATCAGTTCCAACTGAGTTGTTGGGATCTAGAGGATGATCAATTTTTCACCGTTACAATAACAGAGAGCACGTTAAACCCATTTGATCACGGTGCTGGTGAGATTGCTCGTGTTGATTTATTTGGTAATAAGGTAAGGAAGCATTATTTATTTAGTGGCGATCCTATTATTCATCACATTCAACAGGAAGAAAGTGCACAGGTTTTTCGTTATTATCAATATGATGAAGAGGATGAGAACGTAAGAACTGTTGCGACAAGAGCACATGAACTCTATACCTACTATGATGGATACATTTATCACTTTGGTTATTCAGTAAAGGCTGAAGATGAAGATTACCATAAGACGATACTTCGCTTAGCAAGAAGTTCGATTGTAGGAAGAATCTAAAACAACCGATGCTTACTCCTGAGGGAGGCATCGGTTGTTTCGTTCGGTTACGCGTATTACATTTTGTTCATATAAGCTGATTTCTTCTGCTGTCAAGCTGGTCATTAGCAGCTCGGCTCCATTATGTTGCATCGTCTGTAAAGTCTTCATCATCACCTCTGAAATTGTTAAAGGAGTGTCTAACAGTTCTGATAGAGATGCCATTGTCTCTGGTTGGATCCGAGGGTATTCAAATTTTGTCTTAGACCCCTGTACAGCATGGCTATAAAATTCTCGTATCATCTCGGCACGTTTTGAGCCACTGCCAGTGATGCATAAGTAAATTTGAACGGAAACGCCCCCTCGTATTCGACGTTGGGAGATCCCGGCAAACTTTTTTCCATCTATACTTAAGTCATAACTTCCCGGGCAATAAGACCCGACAATTTCATAGGCTTCAATCGGTTTATGGTATGGGGAAAACACATCTTTTATCAATTCGAACATTAAATCATAACCAGCATCAATCGATATTTTCTTATCTTCTTTCATAATGAGAGATAGGTTTAAGACCCCCTCATCAAGCACAACAGCTAACCCACCAGAATTCCGGACAATTACTTTATAGCCTTGTTGTTCTAAATAATGAAGGCCATTCTGAATATGGGGTAGCCGACTATCCTGAGTACCTAAAACAACCGTATCATGGTGTACCCAGCTTCTAAGTGTAGGAGCCGTTTCCATTTGCCCAACTGCCGTACATAAAGTGTCATCGTAAGCAAATGATTGAAGAGCGTTAAATGCAGGGCCTAATGTAGAATGGTCTAAAAAGCGCCATTTATTTTCAAAGGCAGTAGAAGTAATATTAGTCATAATTAGTGACTCCTTAAAATGATAATTAATAGTCATTATAGCATGTGGAGAAGGCTGTGGAGTATGTCAGCTAGATTGAATTAAAATTCTCAATTGCACCATGACAAGAGTGTGATATACTAGTGATTAGTCCGTGTAAAATTCGGGCATTCTGCATATAAACTTAACTTCTTAGTAAATAGATAACTTTTAAAAGAAAGGAACATGGAGATGGCTAACGAATTTCGCATTTGTGATGAATGCCAAGCGACGAATATTAAAACACTCGTGCCTCGCTTGAAAAAAGTCGATCCTGAAGCAACAATAGATGTACGTTGTCAATCATATTGTGGACCAGGTCGAAAAAAATCGTTTGTATTTGTTAATAATCGCCCGGTTGCGGCTCCAGATGAGGAGCAAGTGATTGAAAAAGTAGAGAAAAAGTTGAAAAAATAATCATCCTGACTTATTCTTTAAGTCAGGATTTCTTTTTAAAGTATAGCGGAAATTGTCGAATCCCATAATCTTTCACTTCTAAAAGAGGTTTGCAATCGGATACAATAGGGAAAGGGATATGGCTATTAAAAATTCGCAAAAGTAGGACAACACCATAGATTGGCAGCAAAGAGAGAGGAGATGGTTAAGTATGAGCTTAACAAAAAAGATCATAATTGCCCTCATTTTAGGTGTGGGGGTAGGGCTAGCCTTTAATGCATGGGCACCAGAAGCTTTTGAAGTAGCAGATGCATATTTCTTAACACCACTCGGGCAACTTTTTCTAAAATTAATTACGATGCTCGTTGTACCACTTGTATTCTTTTCTATTGTTCTTGGAACAGCTGGAATGGGAGATCCTAAAAAGTTAGGTCGGATTGGTGGTAAGACGGTTGGTTACTATCTTTTAACAACGACGATTGCACTGGTAATTGGTTTAACGGTTGCATTCATCATTCAACCAGGTGACCCAGGGTTAATGGGTGATCAAAGTGAGGAATTTGCAGCAGAAGAACCACCTCCAGTTATGGACACGCTCTTAAATATTATTCCTACAAATCCAATCGAAGCTCTAGCTTCAGGTGAAATGCTTCAGATCATTGCGTTTGCCGTGTTAGTAGGTCTTGCGATGGCGAAGCTTGGGGATAAAACGCGTGGCGTGATGAGGTTAATGGAGCAAGGTAATGAAATTATGATGTATCTTGTTACCGTAGCGATGAAGCTTGCCCCATACGGTGCGTTTGCGTTAATTGCCTCTGCTCTTGGTGAACAAGGGTATGATGTGTTGGCATCAATGGTTATGTATATGATTGCTGTTATCCTTGGGTTAATCATTCATGCCATTGTCACTTATGGTGGATTTATTGCTTTATTTGGCAAGCAAAACCCTGTTCAATTCTTTAAGAACTTCTTCCCTGCGATGATGGTTGCCTTCAGTACATCAAGTAGTAGTGCGACCTTACCTATCTCAATGAAAACGGCGCAGGAGAAGCTAGGCGTTTCAAAGCCAGTATCAAGCTTTGTTCAACCGCTTGGTGCGACGATTAATATGGACGGTACAGCGATTATGCAAGCAGTTGCTACAGTCTTTATTGCTCAAGTATATGCTGTACATTTATCAATGGGGGATTTATTAACAGTTGTTCTGACAGCTACACTAGCTAGTATAGGAACAGCAGGTGTACCAGGTGTAGGTATGATCATGCTTGCAATGGTATTGACCTCAGTTGGTCTTCCAGTTGAAGGGATTGCCCTTGTACTTGCTGTGGACCGTATTCTAGATATGATCCGTACTGCTGTAAATATCACAGGTGATGCTTCATGTGCAGTTGTTGTGGACCGTACAGAACAGAAACATCGAACTGTTGAACAAGAAAAAAGTGTGGAAGCATAATGTATTAATGAATAAAGCAGAAAGCATACAGACTGATATTGGTCTGTATGCTTTCTTTTGGTTTCAAATGATGTCATTAAGGGGTAGAGGGTAGTGGATTACTCCCTCAATCACCTAGGTCCTAGTCTTTAAAGTTGGTGTAAATTACACAGCAAAAGGTGGGACTCGTAAGATTCTTACGATATAATGAAAGCAATAGAATGAACGGATTGAGAGGTATAACCATGACGACACCTTATTATGGACAGCTTGAAGAGGAAAAAGTATTTAAAGATCCTGTGCATCGTTACATACATGTGCGTGATGAATTAATTTGGGCTTTAATTGGCACAAAAGAATTTCAGAGACTCAGACGAATACGCCAGCTCGGAACAACCTACGTGACATTTCACGGAGCTGAACACACACGCTTTAATCATTCACTAGGTGTATATGAAATTACAAGGCGGATTTTAGAGGTTTTTAAAGGGCGCCCCCATTGGAATGAGGAGGATCGTCTTTTAAGCTTATCTGCTGCTCTGTTACACGATTTGGGGCACGGACCTTTTTCTCATTCATTTGAAAAAGTGTTTGATATGGACCATGAGGAATGGACTCGTGAAATTATTTTAGGTGATACGGAGATTAACGAGGTTCTATCTAATGTGAGTGAAGATTTCCCTCAAGCGGTAGCTGATGTGATCGAAAAAACCTATTCCAACAAGCTGATTTCCAGTATTATTTCAAGTCAAATTGATGCTGACCGAATGGATTACTTGCAACGTGACGCTTACTACACAGGTGTTAGTTATGGTCATTTTGATATGGAGAGAATTCTTCGTGTGATGCGACCGATGGAAGATCAAGTCGTCATTAAGCAAAGCGGAATGCACGCGGTAGAAGACTATATTATGAGTCGTTATCAGATGTATTGGCAAGTGTATTTCCATCCTGTAACCCGCAGTGCTGAAGTGATTCTGAGCAAGATCTTTAAGCGCGCAAAAGAACTGCATTTAGCAGGTTATGAATTTAAACAAAAGCCTAATCATTTTTATTCTTTCTTTTATGGAAAAGGGAGCTTGGACGATTATTTACGATTAGATGAGGCGATAACCCTTTATTATTTTCAAATTTGGCAAGAAGAAGAGGATCGCATTTTGAGTGATCTTTGTGTAAGATTTCTAAATAGACGTCTGTTCAAATATGTCGAATTTAATCCAAATCAACGAATGAACGATTGGCCAGAGTTACAGGAACTATTTAAGAAAGCAGATCTAAATCCAGATTATTATTTAGTGATCGACTCCTCATCAGATCTTCCCTATGATTTTTATCGACCAGGTGAAGAAGAAGAGAGACTGCCTATTCATCTAGTTCTACCTAATGGAAAGATTCGTGAGCTATCTCGTGAGTCGGATGTCGTTGAAGCCATTTCTGGGAAAAAACGAACAGATCATAAGTTATACTTTCCGCTCGACTGCTTAGAGGACGTGCGTGAACATAAAGAGGTTAAACAGCGGATACTTGAGATTTTACAGAAATAAGGGGGCGTGACGGTTGCTACAAGACCACGCGAAAGTAATGGCGGTCTTTTTGCAAGCTGGTGAGGTTGTTGGACGGAAAAAGCTGCAAAAGATTATCTATATTGCCAAAAAGCTGAATATCACATTCACAGAACGCTACAAATTCCACATGTTCGGTCCTTACTCAGAGGAATTATCATTAAGAATGGAAGAGCTGTGTAACCTCGGCTTTATAGCTGAAACAAAAGAAGATAAAGGCAATTATTATCAATATCGATATGCGCTATCTGCTGAAGGACAAAAGTTTTTAGATATGTATCAATTTGACTTACCAAAAGTGAAGCCGATGTTTGAAAGTTTAAATGAGCAAAGCGCACGCTTTTTGGAGCTTGTTTCTACTTTGTTGTATTTTGAAGAATTAACGCGGGAAGATGTTAAAGAAAAAGTACAAACGTTAAAGCGTAAGCAAAATTATACAGAGGAAGACTTTGAACAAGCTTATATGTACATTGAATCTTTAAAGAAGACAGTTCAATAAGGAAAAGCCAAGCAACAGTAATAGGTTGTTTGGCTTTTTTGAACTTGAGACTTTTATGTTACTGATCAGAAGGACGCTTACCAGCTACTGCAAAGTTTGTTGGCTTCATTTCATCAATGACGACTGAAATGCGTTCAGCAGGTGCTCCTGTTGTCTCAGAAACGGCATCTGTTACTCTTTCAACAAGTGCTCTTTTTTGATCATCTGTACGGCCTTCAAGTAATTGTACTGTTACGATTGGCATGAGAATCGCTCCTTTGTTATAAGACTATCTTTATTTTAGCAAATATTTTCAGAACAAACGAGGATCATGTATACTATAGGGAGAATGAAGAGCGTAAGGATTAAAAAGAATAGATCGCATGAAATGAAGAAAGGATGAAACATAATGGATTTGTTAAATAATGATAACCTTAAAAAGAAAACGGGTGGATTTAATATTTTAAGTGGAGACTCTACTTCTGGTCACGGTGGCTACGGGGCAGGGGTTATGAATCTTGATAATGTTTCTCCGGTTTTTGTTGATCCGGCTGAGGGTGAAGCGTTTGTTGATATGGGTGCCCTCCATGCGCGATCTGCGGTGGAAAAGCGAATTAAATTTTTACCGAACAAAGAGGACGTACCTAACGGAAAGCTCTATTGGCTTGTATGGGTAGCCATTCAATATAAAGAAAGTAAACCTTATTATGCTGGGGTAGCTGGCTGTGAAATGACGGTTGATACCGAAATTCGTCGTGGGTACAAGAGTTTACCTGAGCATGTGAATAAAATGGATAAGTCGTTAAAAGGCAAGATCTTAGTTGATGATATGGATTCTAAATCCAAAAAAATTCTGGCTGACTTTCTAAAAAAGCATAATGAAGCAATGTGGAATCATTCTGATAAAGAACTGCATGAAGCACTTTTGGGTGCGGAATAAAGGAAGATAGAGCTTTGTAAATACTAAATATTGGTCAAGTTTGAACGATTTTTGAACACTGAACTGCATACTTGAGCTTTTCTTCAAGAGAGAGTAAACTTGAGGTAGTATAAAGACACATTTATACTAGGACACGAAAAAGCACGGGGCGACTGCCTTCGTGCTTTTTCATTGTTCTGAAGGATTTCTTCATTTGGTAGCGAATGGTTAGGGGGATGCGAATGGAGGAATACAAGCATGCTACTAACAAAACAATTACAAGATATAAAAACGTTGCAGCAAGATGTCGAAAGGTATGACGAAATTAACTTAAAACTTAATTGGGAAATGCTCGAGACAAGACCACAGAATGAAACAAACGATTATTTTTATTATGAAGATCAGGAGCTGGTGGCTTTTTTAGGCATCTATCGCTTCGGTAATAAAGCTGAAATATGCGGGATGGTTAGACCAAGCAAACGCCGAAATGGATATGCAGGAATGCTTTTAAATGAAGCTTTAATGCAATTAAAGTCGTCTGGTATTCAGACTGTCTTATTAAACATCCCATCAAATTCAACTTCTGGCCATCGTTTTGCTAAGAACCAGCCTGTTACCTACTCATTTTCTGAGCATCAGATGAAATGGAACCCTCATATAAGAAGTGAGACTGGAAGAGACGATGTGGTGATTAAGGAGGCGCAGGCTGAAGATTTGGAGTATATCATACAAATGGATGCCGAAGGGTTTGGTATGAGCGAAAAAGAGGCTCGTACAATGTATAGTCCAGGTGCCGAGAAGGGTCATTATATTGTTTATGCAAACAACGTAAGGGCAGGCAAGCTCCGAGTTATAGTAGATGATAAGGCCTCATGGATTTATGGCTTTGTTGTGACCACATCTATGCAAGGAAAAGGGATTGGTCAAGCTGTACTTGTCAGACTGATTCAACAGGAGGCGGCCAAAGGACAGGATGTTTTGCTAGAGGTTGCTCTTGAAAATGCACATGCTCTTAAACTGTATACTTCAGTCGGGTTTGAACAGTTTAGCACCCAAGATTATTACACATTTTCAGAATGAACGATTAAAGCAGTCCTATACTAAATAGTTGTTTAAGCTTGTAGTGGATAAGGAATACTACATATACAATCTATTTAAAGGGGCTGTTTTGGATGAATCAAGAGGAATTAAGAAATAAAATTTTAGATGTACTAAAGAACCAAAAGATAGGCACACTCGCAACTGTTAAAAACAATAAGCCTCATTCACGCTATATGTCTTTCTTTAACGAAGACTTCACACTGTTTACACCTACAGATAAAGACACTCATAAGGCAGAGGAGATTGCCGAGAATCCGAATGTTCATATTCTATTAGGGTATGAAGGTGAAGGGTTAGGTGATAAATTTGTCGAGGTAGAAGGACAAGCTACCATACGAGACTCGGATGAGCTGAAGAAGAAAATTTGGAGTGATTCCTTTAGCAGATGGTTTGAAGGTCCAGAAGATCCTTCATATATTGTGCTTGAAATTAAGCCGACAATGATTCGTCTCATGAACGCAGGAGAAGAACCACAAGTGTTGGAATTATAAATAGGAAAGCCGTCTGCATGGAGCAGACGGCTTTTTTTCGTTACTCAAGATCTAATCGTTTAATACGGTACTGTAGCGTTTGCCTGCTAAGTCCAAGTTCATTTGCTGCATTTGTTTTATGATATTTATGTTTTTCGAGAGCTTTTTTAATATAATATTGTTCAGCTTCTTGTAGATAGTCTTTTAGATTGCAAATCGAAGAAGCTCTTTCCGGAAAATCTTTATCCTGTTTACTTTTAGTAAACGTAACAGGGGCTTGATGTTTAATCAGTTGCATTTTATTTTTGAGATTATATGATAAGTGACTCACATCAATCCACTCTTCATCCACGATTAGGTTCATCGCTCCTTCAATAATATGTTCAAGTTCACGAACATTTCCTGGCCAGTCATATTCAGCAAAAAGGGTATGTACTTCCTGTGTAACGCCTTTAACCTCCATGCGGAACAATTGATTGTATTTCCCAATAAATGAATCCACTAATAAAGGAATATCCTCTTTTCGTTCTCGAAGTGAAGGAATGAAAAGGGATACGACACTTAAACGATAATACAAATCCTTTCGCAAACGATTTTCTGCAATGGCTTCGATTGGATCTTCATTTATTGTTGAAATGATCCGAACATTAACTTTACGATCAATAGTGTCGCCAATTCTTCTAATCGATTTCTCTTGGATGGCACGTAATAGTTTGGCTTGAAGCATCGGACTTAGAGAGTTGATCTCATCAAGTAACAAAGTGCCTCCTTCAGCCTGTTCAAACAGGCCGATCTTCTCGGTTGCCCCAGTGAAAGCCCCTTTACTTGTGCCAAATAAGATGCTCTCAATTAGAGTGTCTGGCATCGCAGCGCAATTTTGAGAGATAAAAGGCCCAGTTGTTCGTTCACTCCCATTATGAATGCTTTGTGCAAACAATTCCTTGCCAGTTCCAGTTTCTCCAACAATTAGTACGGATGAAGGAGTCCTTGTTGCGCGCTTTGTATGTTCAATGACTTCTTGAATGGCGTGACTTCCTCCAATAATGCTGTCAAAGGTATATCTGGTATTTCCTTTTTGTTCCATATTCCTTCGAATGAGTTGCTCTAGCTTAGTAACATCCTTAGCGACTTCAATCGCTCCAATTACATTTGTTTCATCAGTGATCGGAAATGTCCTATTGATTGTCGTAATTTCTTTTCCACCTTTAGTAAAATACGTTTGCTTAACATTTTGAGTGGATTTTTGATGGTGGAGCGCTTCAAGCAACGTACTATCATGTTCGTCTTCAAACCGGAAAACGTCGAGAAAGTCTTTGTTGATCAAGTCTTCTCTAGATAATGATTCAATTTCCATCATTTTATCGTTATACACAACCGTTTTCCCAAATTCATCAATAACATGAATACCTACATCAATCTCATTAATAAGTGTTTCGTACATGATCAACTGCTTTTTAATTTTTTGATATTGATCCACTGCGCTCACCCCAATTCAGAACGTTCTGTCTTTTCTATCCTAAGCGAAAAAGGATGATTTCTGCAAATTAAATTTTCATTCTTTCTTGAAAAACGAAAAAAATTAGGCGGAAGTCACTTTGGATTTTCCTCTGTGTAAAAGTTTTTAGCATTAAGGTCTGGAACTCCTATTGTTGCGTATGAAAAATTGGCACAAGGATTGCATCTAGAAATAAGCATGTATGTTTCAACAAGACTCACAAGCTGAGTTACTAATAAAATGGGGTGAGGGAATGGCGAAGGTAGGGGAACCAACAAAAAAAGTAAAAAAGGATGTATTAGCTTCAACACAAGAGGTTATTCATCAAGCATTGTCTAATTTAGGTTATAAGGAAGATGTGTATGAGCTATTAAAGGAACCGATGCGGATGCTGTCAGTTCGGATACCGATTAAGCTCGATAATGGTGAAGTCAAAGTATTTACAGGATTTCGTTCACAACATAATGATTCAGTAGGACCAACAAAAGGCGGGGTGCGCTTTCACCCAGAAGTATCAGAAAACGAAGTAAAAGCTTTATCTATTTGGATGAGTTTAAAGTGTGGAATAGTAGATGTTCCTTATGGTGGAGGGAAGGGTGGGATCATTTGTGATCCACGTACGATGTCGTTTCCAGAGCTTGAGAGGTTGAGTCGAGGGTATGTTCGTGCAATTAGTCAACTAGTAGGGCCAACTAAAGATATACCTGCGCCTGATGTATTTACTAATTCGCAAATTATGGCTTGGATGATGGATGAATATAGCCGAATCCGAGAATTTGATTCGCCAGGGTTTATTACGGGAAAGCCTTTGGTCCTCGGTGGTTCGCATGGAAGAGAAACGGCCACAGCAATGGGTGTCACAATTTGTATTGAAGAAGCAGCAAAGAAAAAACAACTTGATCTTGACGGCACAAAGGTCATTATTCAAGGTTTTGGAAACGCGGGCGGATTTCTAGCTAAAATCCTTCATGAGCGAGGGGCAAATATCGTAGGAATTTCAGATGCTTACGGAGCTTTATATGATGAAGCTGGTCTTGATATTGAGTATTTACTTGAAAATAGAGATTCATTTGGGACTGTAACCACTCTTTTTAAACAGACGATTACCAATAAAGAGTTACTTGAGCGAGAATGTGATATTTTAGTTCCAGCTGCAATCTCTAATCAAATAACAGAAGAGAATGCTAGTAAGATTAAAGCGAGAATTGTAGTAGAGGCAGCTAATGGGCCAACTACACTCGAGGCTACTGAAATATTATCAAAAAGAGGAATTCTGCTAGTTCCTGATGTGCTTGCAAGCTCTGGAGGGGTAACTGTTTCTTATTTTGAATGGGTGCAAAATAATCTTGGTTACTATTGGTCTGAAGAAGAAGTTGCCGGTAAATTACGAGATAAGATGGTTAAAGCCTTTAACAATGTAATAGAAACAGCAGAGCGCCATCATGTTGATACTAGGTTAGCAGCTTACATGGTTGGAGTAAGAAAAATGGCTGAAGCCTCTCGATTTAGAGGATGGGTTTAGGAGAATTGAAGCCAAGTTTACTTGGCTCAGATTGTTGAGGGGGGGCAAGACGTATGAAGATTACATCAGTATCGATTTACTTGATTCAATTACCATTGAAAGAGCCTTTTATTGTTAGCTATCATACGTACTCATCGATGCCAGCGATTATTGTGAAAATAGAGACCGATTGTGGCTTGGTTGGTTACGGGGAAGGGGTTGCCGATGAACATGTAACAGGAGAGAGTGCGAGAAGTACAGTTCAAGTCATCAAGCATCATTTAGCTTCAGCAATTATTGGAGAAGACCCCTTTAAAATAGAAAAAATTCATGCATTAATGGATGAGACCATCTACGGAGTACCAACAGCAAAGGCTGCGATAGATATTGCTTGCTACGACCTTATCGGAAAAGCGGTAAATCAACCTGTATATAATTTTTTAGGTGGGAGGTACCATGAACGTTTTTCATTGGCACATGTACTTAGTATCAAACCTCCACATGAAATGGCCGATGAGGCTGAACAAGTAGTTGCTATGGGCTATCGAGCACTAAAAATGAAGGTAGGGACAGATCCTTTAACAGACGTAGAACGTGTAAAGTCCGTTCGGAGGAGAGTCGGTAGTGATATTTTGATACGAATTGATGCCAATCAAGGGTGGATGTCGTGTAGTGAGGCGCTATTGGTCATTAATAAGATTCAAGATTGTCAGGTCGACTGGATTGAACAACCGGTTCTTGCAGATGACATTGATGCTTTACGTGAAGTGAAACAAAAGACATCTGTTGCAATTATGGTAGATGAGGGAGTAAAAGGGACGCGAGAGATGCGTGAAGTAAGTTTAAAGCGTGCCGCTGACAAAGTGAACATTAAGCTGATGAAATGCGGCGGAATCTATCCAGCAATGAAGCTCGTTCATCAAGCGGAGATGATAGGTATGACCTGTCAAATAGGATCTATGGTTGAGTCTTCGATAGGGTCTGCTGCAGGCTTTCATGTCGCATTTTCCAAAAAAGCAATTACAAGTGTCGAACTTACAGGTCCGTTAAAATTTTCAAAAGATGTGGGGAATTTAGTGTATGATATTCCTTATATTCGTTTAAATGAACTTCCTGGACTTGGAATTCAAATTGATGAAAATGTCCTTCAGGAGCTAACAGAGGAAAAAGTCGTCATATCTAAAAAATCGTAAGTCACTTAATTTGAGAGGAGCGTTACGCGTGACCTATACAGGAGAGTTGACATGTCAAGCTACAAAGGCAAATGAAACATATCAGGTGCGTCGATTAAAGATTGAAGATTTATCGGCTATTTTAAACGTTCAACAAGTGGTGCTTGATACTTTAGAAAAGAAAGATACATTACAACCTTTATCAAACGATGAATTTAGAACGATCTTGGAAGGGAATGGCCTTATGCTTGGCGTTATTGTGAGAAACCACCTGGTGGCCTTTAGAGCGTTATGGTTTCCTAGAGAAGACAAAGAGAATTTAGGACGTGACTTAGGTTTATCTGTTGATGAACAAATGAAAGTTGTACATCAAGAGATTTCGTCTGTTCATCCTGATTATCGAGGAAACGGGCTGCAAAAGCGCTTAGCTTTTCTAGTTATGAAAGAGCTGGAAAATATGAATGGGTCCTATCATTATGTCTGCTGTACAGTTCATCCCTTTAACCTTCCCAGCTTAAAGGACAAATTGTCTCAAGGTTTATTAATTGCAAAAGTTAAAGAGAAGTATGCTGGTCATTTACGCTATATTTTTATGAGGGAATTACAACGAGAGATGAGATTAGACAATGATGGTGCTAAGCTTATTGCACTAGAGGATCTCGAAGGACAAAAACGATTACTAGAGCAAGGTTATTATGGTTATGAATTGTTTCAAAAAGAAGGCCAACTGATGGTTGGGTTTGCAAAACCAATCCTTTAGGGCAAAAGAGCCCATTTTTTTGCACATGTAGAAGAACCTTTTAAGCTTGGTTGCTCATACATAACTGTAATAATTTTTTTCGGAACGAAAGAAATTTTGCGCTCTTTCTTTTTCGAATAAGAGAAAAGCTTGAAACATCTAATGTACAAACTTGGCACAAAGCTTGCAATTATAGTTTGATAATTCTAAATAATGGAAGAGTATGCGCATAGGGGGAGTACATATGGAAAGAGAGAGAAAACCAATTTCTTTTGGCTTGGCAGTCGTACCGTTGATTATTATGATTGTAGCGATGAGTTTTACGATTGTTGTTTTTGAAGGATCGCCTCATATTCCACTTATTCTAGGAACGATTGTATCCGCTTTCATAGCGTGGCGTTGTGGTTTTAGCTGGAAAGAAGTAGAAGAGAGCATTTACAAAGGGATACGTCTCGCTTTACCTGCGGTTGTTATTATTATCATTGTAGGGGTAATTATCGGGGCTTGGATTGGTGGAGGAGTTATTGCAACGATGGTCTATTACGGGCTTAAATTAATTTCCCCGCAAGTATTCCTTATGACGATGACCATTATTTCAGCAATTGTCGCTCTTGCGATTGGAAGCTCGTGGTCGACAATGGGAACGATTGGTGTGGCTGGTATGGGCATTGGAATTAGCATGGGCATCCCTGCACCGATGATTGCAGGTGCGATTATCTCTGGTGCTTACTTTGGGGATAAAATGTCCCCGCTCTCGGATTCAACCAATCTAGCAGCTGGTGTGGTAGGTGTTGATTTATTTGAACATATTAAGCATATGTTAGCAACAACGATACCTGGTCTCATCATTGCCTTAGGGGTGTACTGGTATTTAGGAAGATCATTTTCAGGTTCTGATGTGATAGATGGTAACGTGTCCGAGGTAATGGTGAGCCTTCAAAATAACTTTGTGATTACACCATGGTTGTTGTTAGTGCCAGCTATTGTGATCATGCTTGTTGCCAAAAAAGTGCCTGCATTACCTGCACTCACGGTCGGTGTGATTTTAGGTTTTCTCTCACATATTTTCATCCAGGGTGGATCAATAGGGGATGCAGTTAATACATTAAATGATGGTTTTAGTATTAGCTCAGGTAATGAAATGATTGATAGTTTATTTAATCGTGGTGGAATTGAAGCGATGATGTACACCGTTTCGTTAACTATTGTTGCGATGACATTTGGTGGAGTGCTTGAGAATACAGGGATGTTAAAAGCTATGGTTGATCAAATCTTAAAGCTTGCTAAGACATCTAAGGGACTTGTCACGACAGCTATTTCTTCAGCCTTTTTCACAAATGTTACGACAGCTGAACAGTATATATCAGTAGTATTGCCTGGCCGTATGTATGTACAAAGCTTTAAAGACCAGAAGCTGCACCCTAAAAATCTCTCTAGGGCTGTAGAGGATGGGGGGACCTTAACATCGGTGTTTGTTCCTTGGAATACATGTGCCATTTTCATTTTTGCCACTTTAGCTGTTCATCCATTTGAATATGCACCTTATGCAGTATTGAACTTTGTTGTACCAATTTTATCGATTATCTATGCGTGGACTGGCTTTACGATCACGCGCTTAACAGATGCACAAATTCTTGAGATGAATGAGGCTCAAGACAAGAGCGAACAGAAAGCGATATAAACCATCAGTTAAGAGGCTTAGGATTAACCTAAGCCTCTTTTTTTAATGACCAAACCATTTAAAGAACTTGTCGATAAATCTCTCTTCCTCATGCTGCTCTTCATCAATGGCATCTGTACCGTCTGGTTTCGCTGTTTCAGGGCAGGTCTTCGTCGGCTCTGTTCCTGCAACAAAATACGTTACTCTACTCTTTGGGCATGTCTCCGATGCGAGATAGCCGCTTTGCGGATTCATCTCTACTGCAACAACGCCGCGTGGTTTCTGGAATTGAAGCTTCAACTCATCTTTTAAGGCGTGTTCGGTGAAGTTAGCCCAAATCTTCTTAGAAATTTGACCTTCAGTGCTTTGATGAATGCTTTCACCTTTATCATAGCCTACCCATACACCTGTGACGAGTTGGGGGGTATAGCCAATCATCCAGCTATCGACCTTGGTCGAGCCACTTTTTCCGGCCACTGGTCTGTTCACAAGATGAGAAACTGAACCACCTGTAACGGAAGCGTGGGCATTGAGAGTAGGGTCAAACATTCCGGTCATTAAATCAGTCATAATAAAGGCAAGCTTAGGGTCTAGTACCTGCTTTTTTTCTGGCTCACTTTCATACAACACACGTCCATTCAAGTCGACTACCTTCCTAATAAAACGTGGCTTAACCGCTTGTCCGCCATTAGCGAATGGACTATAGCCAGTCACCATTTCTAGTAAAGAGACATCGGCTGTTCCAAGAGCTAAAGAAGCATCTTCGCGAAGGGGACTCTCTATTCCAACTCGCTGGGCAACGTCAATAAGCTTATCCGTTCCAAGTACAAGATGAGTTTTAACCGCATAGATATTATCTGAGAAGGCTAGTGCTTGCAAAAGTGTGATGAAATCATTTGCATAGTTTTCTCCAAAATTACTAGGAGAATAGCTACCTCGGCCTTCATCTATTTGAAAGGTAGAAGGTTCACTTAATAAGGTTGATGCCGGTGTCGAACCATTTTCTAAAGCAGCATAGTATAGGAATGGCTTAAAAGTAGAACCGGCATGTCTTTTGGATTGAGTGGTCCGGTTGAGCTGGCTCTGTTTGTAATCTCGTCCTCCGACTAATGCCCGAACATCGCCTGTTCTAGGGTCCATCGCCACTAAAGCGGTCTGTAAAATTAAGGCTGCTCGCTCGTCATCTGTTAAATTCTGATTAAGGGCTTCTGCCTTTATTGGAGGCATTTCTTTTTTGATCCAACGCTCTGCCTCTTCTTGCATATCAGGGTCAAGAGTGGTGTACACCTTTAGTCCACCAGCCTCAAGACGGGCTGGTTCAATCCCTGCTTCTTCAATCAATTGCTGCTCAACTAGGTCTTGAAAGTACGGCCCGATTTGCAGCCCTTGTACAATCTTTTCACCGGTAATGATCAGTTCCTGTCCCTTAGCAACCCTTGCTTCTGCACTTGTAATACTGCCAGTCTCCACCATGGCATCTAAAATCAGTTCTTGTCTGGCTTTAGCGCGCTCTTCGTCCATTAGCGGTGAATAATAGCTAGGGCCTTTTGGAATACCGGCTAACATACTAGCTTCTGCTAAAGTGAGGTCTTTGGAGTCTTTGCTAAAGAAATGATGGGAGGCGGCCTCAATCCCGTATGCCCCGTGACCGTAATAAATCGTATTAAGATAGCCTTCTAAAATTTGTTCCTTTTCATAATTCATCTCGAGTCGAAGAGAATAGATCAGTTCATTCCATTTTCGCACCCATGTCTTTTCATGAGATAAATATAAGTTGCGAGCGTATTGCTGGGTGATGGTACTCGCTCCTTGAGATCTAGCGCCTGAACGCAGATTGGCGACAATTGCGCCCCCAATCCGGATAGGGTCGAAGCCAAGGTGGTCATAAAATTTACGATCTTCAATTGCGATGGTTGCATCGACCACTAATGGAGAAATTTCGTTAAATGGGACAAAATAACGATTCTGTCCACGGTGACTCTCACCAATCGTGGTGTCATCAACAGCTAAATATTCTGTTGTTTGAGCGACACTAAGAGGAGGTGGACCTTGCATTTTGGCATAAGACATTAAAGCAACAGCCCCACCTGCAGCAAGCACTAACCCTAAGAGAATTAATCTAAAAAAGAGGCGAAGCAAGCTTCTACGTCTTTTCAGCCGTCTATTCATGATGACTTCCATGTATGTCACCTCATTAAAATCAAGATTTAAAGTAAGATAAAACAGTGTTGTGATACCATTCTCGGCTGTTTTGGAATGTTTTAAACATTAGGGGTGTGAGTGTGTTGATATTTTGCTTGCTTTTTTGATCGTTTCCTATATACTTTCTTTTGTTATGATGAAAATAAGGAACTTGTGGAAGGATATTTACTGCCTTCCATGTTTGTGTGCACCTAAGAAAAGGTACAGTTAGATGAGTCATATAAGTGCAAGAAATAGATATTCTAATGAGGTGAAGAAAGATGGAATTATGGTTTACAGAAAAACAAACTGAACGTTTTGGGATTACAGCAAAAATTAAACGTACGCTACATAGTGAGAAAACAGATTTTCAACAATTAGATGTAGTAGAGACGGAAGAATTTGGAAATATGCTTGTCCTAGATGGCATGGTTATGACAACGGAGAAAGATGAATTTGTTTATCACGAAATGGTTGCTCACGTGCCTTTATTTACACATCCAAACCCTAAAAATGTGCTAGTTGTAGGTGGCGGTGACGGTGGTGTAATCCGTGAAGTATTAAAGCACCCATCTGTTGAGCGTGCGACACTTGTTGAGATCGACGGGAAAGTAATCGAGTACTCTAAAAAATACTTGCCGACTATTGCAGGTGCTCTTGATGATGCACGTGTTGATGTACAAGTTGATGATGGTTTCATGCATATTGCCAAAGCAGAAAATGAATATGACGTGATTATGGTTGATTCAACTGAGCCAGTTGGACCAGCTGTTAAATTATTTGAAAAAGGATTCTATGAAGGGATTTCTCGTGCTCTAAAAGAAGACGGAATCTTCGTTGCTCAAACAGACAACCCATGGTTCCACAAAGATTTACTTACACAAGTACAACGTGATGTTCGTGAGATTTTCCCAATCACACGTGTGTATACAGCTAACATCCCAACGTACCCAAGTGGACTTTGGACATTTACAATGGGCTCGAAAAAACATGATCCATTAGAAGTGCCAGAGGAACGTTTCCACGAGATCGAAACGAAGTATTACACAAAAGACCTTCATAAAGCATCATTTGCTCTACCGAAGTTTGTTAGTGATCTTGTGAAATAAGGAGGAATTTCGATGCGTTTTGATGAAGCATACTCAGGTAAAGTGTTCATTATGAGTAACCCAAGTTATGAAGAAGCTAAGGCAGTTATTTACGGTATGCCGATGGACTGGACAGTTTCTTTTCGCCCAGGTTCTCGTTTTGGTCCGAATCGTATTCGTGAAGCTTCTCTTGGGTTAGAGGAATATAGCCCATATATGGACAAGCATTTAGAAGAAGTTAATTACTTTGATGCAGGCGACATTCCACTTCCTTTTGGTAACGCAGCTCGTAGTCTTGATATGGTTGAGGAGTATGTAGATAAGTTGCTTGCAGATGGTAAGTTCCCGATCGGACTTGGTGGAGAGCATTTATTATCATGGCCGATTTTTAAAGCCATGAATAAAAAATACGAAGATATCGCGATCATTCATATTGATGCCCATGCTGACTTACGTGAGGAGTATGAAGGAGAAGTTCTTTCGCATTCTACACCGATTCGTAAAGCGTGTGGATTAATTGGAGCAGAGAATGTGTATTCATTTGGTATCCGTTCTGGGATGCGCGAGGAATTCCAATTTGCTAAAGAATCTGGCATGCATATGTCTAAATTCGAGGTAGCAGAGCCACTTAAAAAAATTCTTCCTACTCTTGCAGGTCGTAACGTCTATGTGACAATTGATATTGATGTTCTAGATCCATCATGTGCACCAGGAACAGGAACAGCTGAAGCTGGCGGAATCACATCAAAAGAATTACTAGATGCGATTGGTGCCATTGCGGATTCTGGTATCAACATTATTGGAGCGGACCTTGTAGAAGTAGCACCAGCCTATGACCCAACAGAACAAACGCAAATCACCGCAAGTAAAATGATTCGCGAAATAATACTAGGCTGGGTGTAAAGTAGTGCCTATGCAGATTATATAGACGACAACAAAGATGAGCGACTAAGATTGGCCGCTCATCTTTTTCTTTTCTTTTTCCTGAATTTGTTGTTTAAAAGTGAGCTTAGGGCATCCCCTATATACAGTGTTCAAACGATTCGACTCGAAATCACAGATAGACACAGAACAGAACCTTGCAACTAAGGGATAAAATCGCTAAACTTGAACAATAGAAGAATGGTTGTTTAGATTTGTGATAATCTAAACCCCCGCACTTGTAGAAAGGTGTGCGACTGAATGAATAAACCAAATAAGAAAACAGTGAAAATGATCTTCCAAAATAAAATTAAACATACCGATCATACAGATTCCTATGAGTTTACAGCAAGAGGTGAGCTCTATCATAAAGGAAGTCAAGATTACTTGCGATTTGAGGAAGCCTTAACGGAAACGGAATCTGTCCAAACGACGATGAAATGGGATGGGCGTGAGTTAATGCTTATTCGTCAAGGTTCAGTATTAATGCGACAAGCCTTTATTTCAGGTGAAGAGTCGCTTGGTCGCTATGTTACGTCAGAAGCGTCGTGGGAAACAAAGGCGATAACAGATAAAGTCCTTGTTACGTGGCCAACCCGTAAACAGCGAGGTAAGATCCACATCAAGTACCGATTTTTACTACAAGGACAAGATGCAGGGGAACATGAAGTACGATTGACATTAGAGGAGGATCAGTAAGACATGAACAGTGTTGAACAAATGAAGCAAAACTTGAAAGAAGAGATCAAAGCTGCGGTTATTTCAGCAGGACTAGCAACAGAGGAGCAGCTTCCAGAAGTCATATTAGAAGCGCCAAAAGATAAAGCTCATGGTGATTATGCGACAAATATGGCGATGCAACTAGCACGTGTTGCTAAAAAAGCACCTCGCCAGATTGCTGAAGAATTAGTAGCTAAACTAAATAAAGAACAAGCATCAATTGAAAAGGTCGATATCGCAGGACCTGGATTCATTAACTTTTTTATGAACAAAAGTTATTTACGTGAGGTTGTACCAGCTGTTCTTAAAGCGGGCGAAACATACGGTGAGACTAATGTTGGTAAGGGCGAAAAGATTCAAGTCGAGTTTGTATCAGCCAATCCAACAGGTAGCCTACATTTAGGACATGCACGTGGAGCTGCTGTAGGGGATGCGCTATGCAACGTACTTAGTAAAGCTGGTTTTAATGTTGAGAGAGAATACTATATCAATGATGCCGGTAACCAAATAAACAATCTGGCTCTTTCTCTAGAAGCTCGCTATTTCCAAGCGTTAGGCTTAGAAAAGGAAATGCCAGAAGAAGGCTACCGTGGTAAAGACATCGTACAATTTGGAAAAGCTCTAGCAGAAGAGCATGGCGATAAGTATGTGAGTGTATCAGAACCTGAGCGTCGTGAATTCTTCCGTCAATATGGTCTTCAAAAAGAGCTAGATAAAATTAAGTCTGACTTAAAAGAGTTCCGTGTTGAGTTTAATAACTGGTTCTCTGAAACATCTCTTTATGAGTCGAACAAAGTGATTGAAGTTCTCGACACACTTGATGAAAAAGGTGAAACGTATGAACTGGATGGAGCCACTTGGTTCCGTTCAACAACATACGGTGATGATAAAGATCGCGTGCTAATCAAAAATGACGGCACGTACACATATCTCACACCTGATATTGCGTACCACCAAGATAAAATGCAACGTGGCTTTGATAAGCTGATCAATATCTGGGGTGCTGACCACCATGGTTATATTCCTCGTATGAGAGCTGCGATCCAAGCGCTTGGTTATTCTGCTGAACAATTTGAAGTACAAATTATTCAAATGGTGAGCTTGTATCAAGGTGGAGAGAAAGTGAAGATGAGTAAGCGTACGGGTAAAGCTGTTACTCTTCGTGATTTAATGGAAGAAGTAGGAATCGATGCTGTCCGTTATTTCTTTGCGATGCGTAGTGCGGACTCTCAACTTGATTTTGATATGGATCTTGCTGTGTCTAAATCTAATGAGAACCCTGTATTCTATGTACAATATGCACATGCTCGTGTATGTAGTATGCTTCGTCAAGGAGAAGAGCTTGGCCTAACGTATGATATGGATACAGATCTATCAGCTGTTTCAACGGAAAAGGAATATGACCTATTAAAAGCCATTGGTGATTTCCCAGCAGTTGTAGCTGAAGCGGCAGAAAAGCAAATGCCTCACCGTATCACAAACTATGCTCATGACCTAGCTTCTGCTCTTCACAGCTTTTATAATGCAGAGCGAGTTATTGATGCTGAGGATAAAGATAAGAGTACAGCGCGTCTTGCTCTTATGAAGGCGACTCAAGTAACGATTCAAAATGCACTAGCACTAGTTGGAGTATCAGCACCAGAGAAAATGTAAAACCACTCAAAGCTCCCTATTCACTTAGTGAAAGGGAGCTACTTGTTTCAAAAATACGAAAACGTTATCAGCTTTAATCGGTTATGAGCGACTCGTATGGGAATATGAGCGGTTCACAGGAAGATATGAACGCGATACTTATAAATGAGCGAAAATTCGCTTCTCGACCTATTATGAGCGCTATAAGAGATTTATGAGCGACTCGCATTGAGTTATGTGCGGAATAATCGGTATATGAGCGACTCTCAGGAAGATATGAGCGGCTAAAATATATAAATGAGCGAGAAGCAGTTTCTCGACCTATTATGAGCGCTATAAGAGATTTATGAGAGAAATACCTTCAACTATGTGCAAAGCTACTAGTAAATCGGGAGGGGGTAGAATGAGTACCGAGACGACCTTCACCAAAGAACAACACAGAGAGTTAGCTGTAAGTTTGTTTAATCGCACGTGGGTTTTAATGGATAAAACTGATCGTACAGAAGATGAGGAGCTTGAAATGATTCATATGGCTCATACGTCCCGATATCATTGGGGAGTGGTTGGTGATCATGTTAATTGGTCACGTGGTGAGTGGCAGATCTCTCGTATGTACGCACTTATTGGAGCAGGAGAAGCGGCACTTAAGCACGCTCTAGCGAATAAACGAATCCACGATCACTATCAATTAACGGGATTTGATGCAGCATTTGTTGCGGAAGCCCTGGCTCGGGCTTATCGTTTGCTAGGTGAGACTGAGCATATGAAAGCTCATCTTGCCTATGCCCATCAACAAGTTGCACATATCGAAAAAGAAAGCGACCGTGATTATGTGTTAGCTGAACTTGCAACGATTTCAAGATAGTCCTAGTTTTTGGGGAGCCTTTTAGATGAGGCTTCTTTTCTTGTCTAATAGAAAGGAGCTGTAAGATGGAAGTTGTTATTTGGATTGTTATTGTCGCTTTGTTTATTTTGAGCTTTATTGGACTGCTCTTTCCCATTGTTCCTTCTGTGCTTGTATTATGGGTAGGGTTCTTGATGTATATCTTTTTAATAGATGGAGCCTCCTTATCAATCTGGTTTTGGGTTGGAGCTGGTGTTCTGACTGTCTTACTATTTGCCGCGGATTTAATCGCCAGTCAATTCTTTGTGAAGAAATACGGAGGTTCAAAGTGGAGTGAGCGAATGGCTGCTCTAGGTGTGATCGTCGGTTCGTTTATCATGCCTCCATTTGGGATCATTTTAGTTCCTTTTATCCTCGTTTTTATAACCGAGTTGATTTCAACAAAGGATCCCCGTCAAGCAGTATTGGTTGCTATTGCCTCATTTTTTGCCTTTTTAAGTGGGACGGTTGCAAAAGGACTCGTTCAACTTATCTTGATCATTTGGTTTTTTATCGAAGTTTTTATTTAGAAGCATAATCTGCTTCATATCACACAAAGTAAGAGAAGAGAGATCTCAGAAAGAAGGAAATAAGGATGCAGGAAATTATTTTAGCTATCATAGCAGGGTTAATCGTTGGTTTTGTTTTTGCTTTAATTAAGTTACCAATTCCAGCACCACCGGCTCTACCAGGAATTATGGGGATCGTTGGTATTTATTTAGGGTACAAGCTTTATGAAATGGTTTGGCCGATGATTATGAAGTAGAAGGAGAGGTTGACATGGCGTACGCTTCTTATAAGGGAACGAAGATTTTTTATGAAGTGCGGGGGAGAGGGCTACCACTTGTCTTTATTCATCCTCCTGCCATGTCCCATCTTACTTTTCGGTATCAATATCCGTTATCTTTTCTTGGTAAAGTGGTCGTTCTTGATTTACCTGGTAATGGACATAGCAAAGATAAAAATACGAAAGCTTTATCGATTGAGGAACAAGCAGAGTGCGTACGAGTGGTTTTAAAGAAGCTTCGTGCAAAAAAAGCAATCATTATTGGGTATTCAAATGGAGGCTCGATTGCTCAGGAGTTTGCCCTGCGATTTCCTGAGATTACAAGCGGCTTAATATTATTGGGTGGCTTTCCTGAAGTGGCAACTTTCATGCTAGATAAAGAATTTAAGCTTGGTATGTGGGCGGCGAAGAAAAGATGGATGTCTCTCATTAGCTATGTTCTCCCAAAAGCTCATTTTAAAAATAAAATTCATGCGAAAGAAATGCAGTCAATCATTCAAGAGGTTGATCCTAATTGGCTAAGTGAAACCTATAAAATAGGTCATGAATATCAATCCATCCACAGACTTAATCAACTTAACATGCCATTGCTATTGGTTTATGGCAAACAAGATATCATCATGCATCATTACATCTATGATTTCGTGAAAAAAGCACATGATGTAGAGGTAGTTTTGGTGTCGGGTGTTGCTCATCAAGTCCCTACAAAGCGGCAGGATGAATGCAACCAAGTGATTAGCGAATGGCTTAAACGAAGAGAGCTCGTCTAACAATAGCTTGGATCAATTCTTTATAATCGGATGAGCGAGAAAGTCGTCTTTGTATGTATCGATATAGAGCTTTCCATTTGGAGCCAACACAGCATATATCACATATTTGGTAAGATGCTAAGTTTGCCGTAATCGACCCAAGTGTAATGGTCGCAATAAAATCGAATGTCGTCATTTGAGAAATGGTTTGTTTTCCAAGTAACTTAGCACTAAGTAATAAAGAAGTAAAAGCAACAATCGTTCGTGTCAAAATTTCAACATGTTCCGCCATAGCGCCCTCCACTTTAGAATTTCTTCAACAGTCTTACCAAATGAAATAAAGCCTATGCTAATAACCCAATATAACAAAGCGTAATCAACTATTACATTTTTTCATGAACGTATGATTGACAACTCGATTTAACAGGAGTAAATTAACTCTATGAAAACGGAAGATAACCATTTCTTTGTGATGGTTTTAAAAAAAGGAGTGGTAAGACATGGCTAAAAAGAAAAAGCAGTTTGCGGTCATTGGCTTAGGGCGTTTTGGTGGAAGTGTGTGTAAGGAGTTATATGAAAGAGGGCATGAAGTGCTTGCGATCGATAAAGACGAAGATAAGGTTAGTGAGTACGTTGCTTACTCAACCCATGCGATGCAAGTTGATACGACCGATGAAAATGCGATGAAGCAAATTGGAATCACGAATTTTGAACATGTAGTAGTAGCAATTGGTGACAATATCCAAGCTAGTATCTTAACAACGCTTGTTTTAAAGGAAATGAATGTTCCTATCGTATGGGTGAAAGCTCAAAATAATTATCATCATAAAGTATTAGAAAAGATCGGGGCAGACCTTGTCGTCCATCCAGAATCAGACATGGGACGTCGTATAGCTCATAATATGGCTTCTGAAAAAGTGATCGATTTCATTGACCTTTCAGATGAATATAGTATCGTCGAACTTCGCGCAACAGATAAGGTAAATGATAAGACGCTCGTTCAATTAAATGTACGTGCGAAATACGGGGTAACAATCCTTGCTATGAAGCGAGGAGAGGAGATGAATATCTCGCCAATGCCAGATGACCTTATTCATAAAGGCGATATGCTCGTGGTCATGGGTCATAAACTAGATATTAACCGATTTGAGGACGAGGGACTTTAAGAATGAGAGCACAGACAATACGTTGTCTGTGCTCTTTGTTGTTTATAGCAGGCCTGAGATTAATGTCGCCAATTTTTCTTTGCCACGTTGAAGGAATGGTCGTGAGTTGAAAGTCTCTATTGTCATTCTTTGCGCTGTGAAAATGTCATGCTCGAGTTGATCTAACACAACTTGCACGATCCTTTGATCATACAAGAGACAATTGATTTCATGGTTAATATGGAAGCTTCGTTTATCAAAGTTTGCGGTCCCGACATCGGCCATCTGCGTATCAATGACAATGGCCTTGGCATGAAAAAATCCTCGGTAATATTGATATACTTCGATGCCCGCTACAAGTAAATCCTTGAAATAAGGAAAAGCTGCTTCTTTTACAAATGGATGGTCGCCTTTTTTGGGCAAGATTAAGCGGATATCGACCCCGCGCTTTGCGGCCTCAATAAGCGCTTTTTGCAAAGGTTTTCCAGGTATATAGTATGGGGTGCCGATCGTGATTGTTTTTTTTGCTTGGCTTATTAAAGAGATAAACGATTCCTCAAGATAACTCCCATCTGTCGGTAAGATACGTAAAGGATGAGGGCCTTCTCTAAGACTTGGGTAGAGCGCTTCTTCTCGTACAAATTTTTGCTTAGCCGTCTGCCAGTCTTCTAAAAATTGTTCTTGAAGATCCTGAACACCATCCCCATTTAGTCGAAGGTGGAAATCACGCCAAGGACCAAATTTAGGATCACGTCCTAAGTACTCATCTCCAATATTAAACCCTCCAATGTACCCAACGCGTCCATCAACAATAACGAGCTTTCTGTGATTGCGCCGATTAAGAGTGAAGAATAAATAGGGGAAGCTTATAGGGTGAGAATAAGCAAATCGCACCCCTTTTTTCTTCAGTTGCTTAATGGTCTTTCTCGATAGTTCACAACCAAAACGATCGACAAGGACACGAACTGTAACCCCTTCTTGAGCTTTATCTGCTAAAATTTTAAGTGCCTTTTTTCCAATGTGATCTTCCTTGAAAATATAAAAAAGAAGATGAATATGATGCTCTGCTTGAGAAAGGTCGGCAAATAAAGCCTCAAAAAAATCATCCCCTGTTGCAAGGAAATTAACATTCCCATAACGAGTAACTTGAGTATGGCGAGTTGCTTCCTTACGTTGCTTTTTCTGTCCGAGTACAAAATCCATTCTAAGCCAAATAAACAATAGTACAATGATCACAAGTGTAATGATCATTCCATTCATCCTCTCACCTCCTATGCCACACATTTATTTATTCGTATCATGCCCGAGTGAGAAGAGTGGTATGTATCAATTGATTATCAATAGGTCCAATTGAAACATTAGGTTGTAGTTGATCTCTCACGAAAATAACGGTGTATCCAAAGGAATCTCAGTGGCTTTAAAGGATAAAAGTCAATGGCTCATAAAAATTGTAAAAAAAAATTCAACTTTTTTATCGACTGAATGCTCATTCACATAAATATGTGCTATAATGACCGTAATAATTTATTATTTTCTAAACATTCAAATTAGACGTAGCAACTTATGTGTCAGCAGAAATATTTAGCTAGGTCGAAAAGGGGGACGTTTAAGATGGAAGCGTTAACATGGGTTAATCTTGTTGCCTTTCTACTAGTGACGGGGTATGCGTTGTACTTATTTGCTACACTCGTTATGACACGTGTTGAGTACATCAAGCTCGGTAAGAAGGCAGAGTTTGATCACTCTATGAAAGAGCGACTTGAATCGGTTTGGGTAAATGTGTTCGGACAAAAGAAGTTATTGAAAGACAAGAAGAGCGGGATCATTCACTTAATGTTCTTCTACGGATTCTTGCTTGTGCAGCTTGGCGCAATTGATTTAATTTGGAAAGGACTAGCAGTAGGCTCACATCTACCGCTTGGGCCACTGTATCCATACTTTACGTTCTTCCAAGAAATCGTTGTTGTGATGATCTTGATTGCTGTAGTTTGGGCTTTCTATCGTCGTTATGTTGAGAAGCTTGTTCGTCTAAAGCGTGGGTGGAAATCTGGTCTAGTCCTTATTTTCATTGGCGGATTAATGACATCGAAGCTACTCGCGAAAGGGATGGAAATCATCTGGCTTGATAAATCAATGAGTGGTTTTGAGCCGATTGCATCAGGAATTGCTACAGCATTTAGTTGGGTATCTCCAGCTGTTGCAGGCGGATTGTTCTTTGTTTTCTGGTGGATGCACTTATTATTCTTATTAACATTCTTAGTGTATGTTCCACAATCAAAGCATGCCCATTTAATCGCGGGTCCTGCAAACGTCTTCATGGGTCGTACGCATCAAGTAGGTCGTCTATCTTCTATTAACTTTGAAGATGAGACGCAAGAGCAATTTGGTAACAACAAGATTGAAGACTTTAATCACAAGCAATTGCTTGATTTATATGCCTGTGTGGAATGTGGTCGATGTACGAATATGTGTCCGGCAACTGGCACAGGAAAAATGCTTTCTCCAATGGATCTAATCGTTAAAATGCGTGATCACTTAACGGAAAAGGGAGCAGCTGTTACATCAAAGTCTGCATGGCTCCCGGAATTTGCGTTCTCTAATACAAAAGCAAACCAACTAGCTATGCAAGGTGCTGGTGGTCAAGAAGCGGCAGCTGGTTATGATGTAAGTCTAATTGGTGATGTGATTACAGAAGAAGAAATTTGGGCTTGTACGACATGCCGTAACTGTGAAGATCAATGTCCTGTAATGAATGAGCATGTTGATAAAATCATTGATATGCGCCGTTATCTTGTTTTAACAGAAGGTAAGATGGATGCTGATGCACAGCGTGCGATGACGAATATTGAACGTCAAGGAAATCCATGGGGTATTAGCCGTAAAGAGCGTGAAAACTGGCGCGAGGGTCGTGAGGATATCCATGTTCCGACCGTGAAAGAACTTGAGAAAAAAGGCGAGGAATTCGAATTCTTGTTCTTTGCAGGGTCAATGGGTTCATATGATAAACGAAGCCAAAAAATCGCTCAGTCTTTCGCTAAAGTAATGAACGAAGCAGGCGTGACATTTGCGATTATCGGAAACAAAGAAAAGAACTCAGGCGATACACCACGTCGTCTTGGAAATGAATTCTTATTCCAAGAGCTCGCTAGTGCAAACATTGAGTTATTCAACAAGCATAATGTGAAGAAGATCGTAACAATCGATCCTCATGCATACAATACGTTTAAAAATGAGTATCCTGATTTCGGACTTGAAGGAGTAGAGGTGTATCACCATACAGAACTTCTTGCTGACCTCATTAAAGAAGGCCGTATTAAGCCAACTAACGAAGTCGATGAAACGATTGTTTATCATGACTCCTGTTACCTTGGTCGCTACAATGAAGTATACGAGCCACCACGTGAAATTCTTGCTGCGATCCCTGGGGTTAAAGTGGTTGAGATGGATCGTAATCGTCAAAACGGAATGTGTTGTGGAGCCGGCGGCGGTATGATGTGGATGGAAGAAGATGCTGGTCAACGTGTAAACGTTGCTCGTACAGAGCAAGCACTTGAAGTTGAGCCATCGATGATTGGAACAGGCTGTCCATATTGCTTAACGATGCTAAGCGATGGTACGAAAGCAAAAGAAGTCGAAGAAGACGTACAAACGTTGGATATTGTAGAAATTTTAGAAAAATCACTTATTAAGAAGGAAACCGAACTAGTTCAATAGAATAGTAAGTAATATAGTAGAAAATTCAGGAGAGTTGTCGACTCGCGTCTAGCGAGTCCTGCTCTCATGTTTTATGACATCATATGAAAGCGCAATCACACTTGCGCTTTTTATCAGAAATTCTACCGAGCGAGCGTTCGGTCAATAAATGCATGAATCGAAAGGGGAATAACGATGAAAACAGTCATTGTCAGTGGAGCTCGTACACCTTTTGGAAAATTTGGAGGCGCATTAAGTAGCCTAAAAGCGTCTGAACTTGGGGGCATTGTTTTAAAAGAAACATTAGCTCGCGCAAACTGGAAAGGCGAGAATGTGGATGAAGTCATCTTAGGAAATGTACTTCAAGCAGGTCAAGGTCAAATACCATCTCGTCAAGCATCGAATAACGCTGAGATTCCTTGGAGTGTTAAAACGGAAACGATTAATAAAGTTTGTGCATCAGGCATGCGCAGTGTAACACTAGCTGATCAAATCATCCGAGCAGGTGATGGAAAAGTTATTCTTGCAGGTGGGATGGAGTCGATGAGTAATGCTCCTTACTACGTGCCAAAAGCAAGATGGGGCGCACGGATGGGGAATGTTGAAATGGTTGATGGAATGGTATTTGACGGCTTAACTTGCTCGTTCCGTTCTGTTCATATGGGTTCTTATGGAAATGGAGTGGCTGATGAACTAGCGTTGTCTCGAGAAGTACAAGATGAGTGGGCTGCTAGAAGTCATGATAAGGCACTTAGTGCAATTGACTCGGGGACATTTAATGATGAAATCGTCGCTGTGCCAGTACCACAACGTAAGGGTGATCCTATATTAGTAGAGCGTGACGAGGCACCGCGTCCTGGCACCACGGCAGAAGGCTTGGCTAAATTAAGACCTGCTTTCGGAAAAGAGGGCACCATTACAGCTGGAAATGCACCGGGAGTGAATGACGGAGCAGCAGCTATGCTTCTTATGTCAGATGAAAAAGCAAAAGCTGAAGGGATTGAACCACTGGCAACCATTGTCGCTCATCATGCGATTGCGATTGAGCCTGAGAATTTCCCTAAGACACCAGGTCTTGTTATTAATGAGCTATTAAATAAAGCAGGAAAAAGCGCTAGTGACATTGATCTTTTTGAAATTAATGAAGCATTCGCAGCGGTTGCCCTAGCAAGTAATCAGATTGCCGAGCTTGATCCGGAGAAAGTGAATGTAAACGGTGGTGCTGTCGCACTTGGTCACCCAATCGGAGCAAGTGGAGCACGTATTATTTTAACACTTGCACATGAGTTAAAACGTCGCGGTGGCGGGCTGGGAATTGCAGCTATTTGTAGTGGTGGTGGTCAAGGTGATGCTGTATTAATTGAAGTGAAATAAATAAACATTTAAAAAAAATAGAGGAGTGGAGTCTTCATGAGTATGAAAAAAGTAATGGTAATCGGTGCAGGGCAAATGGGCTCAGGAATTGCTCAAGTACATGCAATGGCAGGAATTGACGTGATCTTACATGACTTAAAACAAGATTTTGTTGATCGCGGACTTTCGACCATTCAAAAGAACTTAAATCGTCAAGTAGAAAAAGGGCGTCTTGAAGAAACGAAGCGAGATGAGATTCTTTCACGTCTAACACCATCAACGGACTTACAAAATGCTTCTAATGTAGACCTAGTAATTGAAGCAGCAGTGGAAAACATGGAGATTAAATCAAAGCTTTTCACTGACCTTGATAAAATCGCACCAGAACACGCGATTCTTGCAACGAATACATCTTCTCTCCCCATTACAGAAATTGCAGCTGCTACGAATCGTCCGGAAAAAGTAATCGGTATGCACTTTATGAACCCAGTTCCAGTCATGAAGTTAGTTGAGATTATTCGCGGACTTGCCACAACAGATGAAGTGTATGAAGCGATTGAAGATCTTTCACGAACATTATCAAAAACTCCAGTAGAAGTGAATGACTTCCCAGGCTTTGTTTCAAACCGTATTTTAATGCCAATGATTAATGAAGCAATTTATACAGTGTATGAAGGGGTTGCCGCGCCTGAGGCAGTCGATGAAGTGATGAAGCTTGGTATGAATCATCCAATGGGACCACTTACTCTGGCTGATTTTATCGGACTAGATACATGTCTTTATATTATGGAAACATTGCATGATGGGTTTGGAGATGACAAATACCGTCCATGTCCATTGCTTAGAAAATATGTGAAAGCTGGCTGGTTAGGTAAGAAAACGGGCAGAGGATTCTACGTTTACGAATAAGTGATCGAACAAAGCGAAGCAGCCGCTATAAAAGAAGATATACAGATTTTGGAGGTGCAGAGGATGAATTTACGATTTACAGAAGAGCAAGAAATGATGCGGAAAATGGTACGTGACTTTGCACAAGAACAAATTACGCCATTTATCGAAGAAATGGAAGAAAACGAGACGTTCCCACGTGAGATTGTCAACAAAATGGGAGAGCTTGGCTTAATGGGTATTCCAATTCCAGAAGAGTACGGCGGGGCTGGGATGGATTTCACTTCTTATATTATTGCTATTAATGAATTATCTAAAGTGAGTGCGACAGTTGGGGTTATTTTATCGGTACACACCTCCGTTGGCACAAATCCAATTCTCTATTTCGGGACGGAGGAACAAAAGCAGAAATACATTCCAAAGCTAGCTAGTGGAGAATACTTAGGTGCCTTTGGTCTTACAGAGCCTGGTGCAGGTTCTGATGCCGGCAGCTTAAAAACAACGGCGAAAAAAGATGGCGATGATTATCTCTTAAGTGGTTCCAAAGTGTTCATTACAAATGGCGGGGAAGCAGATGTATACATTGTATTTGCTTCAACCGATTCTACACTTGGTTCAAAAGGAATTTCTGCTTTTATTGTAGAGAAAGATACCCCAGGGTTTTCAGTAGGAAAGAAAGAAAAGAAAATGGGTCTTCATGGCTCAAATACAACAGAGCTTACTTTTGAAGATGCGCGTGTTCCGGCTAGTAATCTCCTAGGAAACGAAGGAGAAGGCTTCAAAATTGCAATGAGTAATCTTGATGCAGGACGAATTGGAATTGCAGCACAATCTCTTGGTATCGCTGAAGCTGCACTTGAAGCAGCTGTTGGGTACGCAAAAGAACGCAAGCAGTTCGGAAAGCCGATCGGGCAACAGCAAGGGCTTGGCTTCAAGCTTGCTGATATGGCGACAAAAGTAGAGGGTTCAAAACTGTTAGTCTATCAGGCTTCTAAACTACGTGAGCTTGGTAAGGACAGTGGAAAACAGGCGTCGATGGCAAAGTTATTTGCCTCACGTACAGCTATGGAAGTAGCAATAGAAGCTGTGCAAGTATTTGGTGGCTACGGCTATACAAAAGAGTATCCAGTGGAGCGCTTTTTCCGTGACGCGAAAATTTGTGAGATTTATGAAGGAACAAGTGAAATCCAACGTATCGTGATTGGCAAGCACTTACTAGCAGATTAAAGGGGAGAAACATAATGAACTTTTTATTAACTGATGAACAAGATATGATCCGTAAAATGGTACGCGACTTTGCGAAAAATGAAGTAGAACCAACAGCAGAAGAGCGTGATGAGGAAGAGCGTTTTGACCGTGAAATCTTTGATAAGATGGCGGAGCTTGGTTTAACAGGTATTCCGTGGCCTGAAGAGTACGGTGGAATTGGTGCAGACTATGTGAGTTATTGTATTGCAGTTGAAGAGTTATCACGCGTTTGCGCATCAACAGGTGTAACACTTTCTGCGCATACATCGCTTGCAGGCTGGCCGGTATATAAATTTGGTACAGAAGATCAAAAACAAAAATTCCTACGTCCTATGGCAGAAGGTAAGAAGATTGGGGCATATGGTTTAACGGAGCCAGGTTCAGGTTCTGACGCAGCTAGAATGAAAACAACAGCGATTCTTGATGGTGACCATTATGTATTAAATGGTTCAAAGATCTTCATTACAAATGGTGGGATTGCTGATATTTATATCGTATTTGCGGTAACAGATCCAGAAGCACGTCATAAAGGAACAACTGCATTCATCGTTGAAGCAGATACTCCAGGTTTCTCTGTTGGGAAAAAAGAGAAGAAACTAGGCATTCGTTCATCTCCTACAACTGAAATTATCTTTGAAGATTGCCGTGTGCCAAAAGAAAACATGCTTGGTAGTGAAGGTGAAGGCTTTAAAGTTGCGATGATGACACTTGATGGTGGGCGTAACGGAATTGCTGCTCAAGCAGTAGGGATCGCTCAAGGTGCACTTGATGCAGCGGTAGGCTATGCAAAAGAGCGTAAACAATTCGGTAAGCCAATCGGTGCACAACAAGGGATTGGTTTCAAGCTTGCAGATATGGCTACTAAGATTGAAGCAAGTCGTCTATTAACGTACCAAGCAGCATGGAGAGAAAGCGAAGGTATTTCATACGGTAAAGAGTCTGCGATGTCTAAGCTTTTCGCTGGTGATACTGCAATGGATGTCACAGTTGAAGCCGTTCAAGTATTTGGTGGCTATGGCTATACAAAGGACTATCCGGTAGAGCGTTACATGCGTGATGCGAAAATTACTCAGATTTATGAAGGTACAAATGAAATTCAACGCCTTGTTATCTCTAAAATGTTGTTAGCCGACTAATCAACATTAAATGATAGATCGTAGCTTCAATTTTTAGTATGCTATTAAGTAACATAAAGGGGTCTAGGGGCAGTGAGGCACCTCACTGCCAGGTAGACCATTGGCATATAAAAAAAGAAATACGATAAAAGGAAGTAGGTTGACAGGTTTGAAAAAAAAAGCAGTGCCCTCAATGGTAAAGGATCAGCAATTAGTCAAAAAACGTCGTGAGCAAATGGTTAAAGGAGCCGTGCGTCTTTTTATTGAAAAAGGCTTCCACCGCACAACAACAAGAGAGATTGCAAAAGAGTCAGGCTTTAGTATTGGAACACTTTATGAGTACATTGGTTCAAAGGAAGATGTACTCTACCTTGTATGTGATGCGATTTATGAAGAGGTACGTGATCAACTAGTCCAACAACTTGATACAAAAGCAGTCGGAATTGATCGACTAAAAAAAGCGATCGCAGCTTATTTTCGAGTGATCGATCACTTACAAGATGAAGTACTTGTCATGTACCAAGAGGCTAAGTCTCTTCCAAAAGAAGCGCTCATGTATGTATTGCAAAAAGAAGTAGAAATGACAGAGATGTTTGAAGACATTATTCGTGACTATGTAACGAACTACAACGTAACTTTAAGTGAAGATGAAATTAAGCTGATGAGCCATAATATTTTAGTGCAAGGGCATATGTGGACATTCCGACGCTGGGCCATTCGCAAGTTGTACACATTAGAGCAATATACAAAACTTCAAAGCGAGCAACTGCTTGCCCCGATCACAAAGGTTGCTAAATAAAGGAGGAAGTTTGATGTCAACAACGCAATCATATAAACCAACTAATCATGTTCGTTTCGTGACGGCTTCAAGTTTATTTGATGGTCATGATGCTTCTATTAATATAATGCGTCGTATTTTACAAGCGAGTGGTGCTGAGGTTATTCATCTTGGGCACAACCGCTCTGTTGAAGAGATTGTAAACGCTGCCATTCAAGAAGATGTTCAAGGGATTGCGATTTCTTCTTATCAAGGTGGACACGTGGAGTTCTTTAAATATTGCCATGATTTGTTAAACGAAAAAGGTGCTGGCCATATTCGCATTTATGGTGGCGGCGGTGGCGTTATTACACCTCCAGAAATTCGTGAGCTTCATGAGTACGGAATTCAACGTATCTTCTCACCTGATGATGGCCGTGAGCATGGTTTGCAGGGCATGATTGATCAAATGCTAAAAGAATGTGACTTCCCAACAGTTGAACAAGTATCAGAAGAACTGACTTCTCTTAAAGAAAAAAATGCTCGTGCTGTTGCACGTTGTATTTCTTATGCAGAGCTTCATGCTGAAGCAAAAAAAGAAGTGGCTGCTACTCTTGAAGAGACATTAGAGCAATTAAAACAAATGACAAACGAAGTACCGGTTCTTGGGATTACAGGAACAGGCGGGGCAGGAAAAAGTTCCTTAACTGATGAACTCGTGCGTCGCTTTTTGAACGAATTTTCCGACAAAACCGTTGCGATTCTTTCTGTGGACCCAACAAAACAAAAAACAGGCGGGGCGCTACTTGGTGACCGTATTCGCATGAACTCGATTCATAACCCACGTGTGTTTATGCGTAGTCTAGCAACACGTAACTCTCGAAAAGAAATCTCTGATAGCATTCGTGATGCGATTGATGTAGCGAAGGCAGCTGGATATGATCTAGTTATTGTTGAAACAAGTGGAATCGGGCAAGGGGATGCTGAGATTACGGAAGTCTCAGATGTATCTCTATACGTGATGACAAGTGAGTACGGAGCACCTTCACAATTAGAGAAAATAGACATGATTGACTTTGCTGATGTGATTGCCATTAATAAATTTGATCGCAAAGGCTCAGAGGATGCTCTTCGCCACGTACGTAAGCAATATCAACGCAGCCGTACTCGTTTTGAAGAGGCACCTGAAGAAATGCCTGTTTACGGAACGATCGCAAGTCAGTTCAATGATATTGGAACGAACACATTATTTGCCGCTCTTATGAAAGCATTAAACGAGAAATGTGGAACGGATTTTGATACGTCGATTGAGACAAGTAAAGATGTGATCAAGCAAAATGTCATCATTCCACCAGAGCAAACACAATATTTACGTGACATTGTATTGTCAGTTAGGCAGTATAAAAAGCTAACGGATGAGCAGGTTGAAGTAGCACGTAAGATCTATCAGTTAACGGGAACAATTGAAGCTATTCAAGCCCATGGCAATGCGAGTGAAGACGTTCTGAATCAACTTGAGCAAACGAAAGAATCATTCGAGCAGAAGCTTCACCCAGCTTGCAAATCGATTCTTGATAACTGGGATTCACTGAAGGAATCTTACAGTGGAGATACATTTGTGACGAAAGTCCGTGATAAAGAGATCGTAACGGAGCTTACGACTGAAAGTTTATCTGGTATTAAGATTCCAAAAGTGGCTCTTCCGAGGTTTGAAGACTGGGGCGAGATCTTACGCTGGTCAATGGAAGAGAATGTACCAGGAGCATTCCCATACACAGCAGGCGTATTCCCGTTCAAACGTAAAGGAGAAGATCCTAAACGTCAGTTTGCTGGGGAAGGTACACCAGAACGTACGAACCGTCGCTTCCACTACTTATCTAAAGATGATGAAGCCAAGCGTTTAAGTACAGCCTTCGATTCCGTCACATTATATGGTGAAGACCCTGATTATCGTCCTGATATTTACGGGAAAGTTGGAGAAAGTGGAGTAAGCATTTGTACGCTTGAAGACATGAGAAAGCTTTATGATGGCTTTGATCTATGTGCTCCGTCAACATCGGTATCGATGACTATTAATGGTCCAGCACCAATCATTTTAGCGATGTTTATGAATACAGCGATCGAACAGCAGATTAAGAAGTTTAAAGAAGAAAACGGACGCGAGCCAAACGAACAAGAATATGCTGAAGTTAAGGCCCGTACCCTTTCAACTGTTCGTGGTACTGTACAAGCGGACATTTTAAAAGAAGATCAAGGTCAAAACACGTGTATTTTCTCAACAGAATTTGCGCTTCGTATGATGGGGGATATTCAACAATATTTCATCGACCATGAGGTACGTAATTACTATTCAGTATCCATTTCTGGCTACCATATTGCAGAAGCAGGGGCAAATCCAATTAGTCAGCTAGCATTCACGTTGGCAAATGGTTTCACATACGTAGAGTATTATTTAAGCCGCGGCATGGACATTAATAAGTTTGCGCCAAATCTATCATTCTTCTTCAGTAACGGACTTGACCCAGAATATACTGTCATTGGTCGTGTAGCACGCCGTATTTGGTCAACAGTGATGAAGAATAAGTATGAAGCAAATGAGCGCAGCCAAAAGTTGAAATACCACGTTCAAACATCAGGACGTTCGCTTCATGCACAGGAAATTGACTTTAATGATATTCGTACGACGCTTCAAGCGCTAATGGCGATCTATGATAACTGTAACTCGCTTCACACCAATGCATTTGATGAAGCGATCACAACACCGACTGAGCAATCAGTTCGCCGTGCAATGGCCATTCAAATGATTATTACTAAAGAGCTCGGCCTAGCGAAGAACGAAAATTCTCTACAAGGCTCATATATCATTGAGCAATTAACAGATTTAGTAGAAGAAGCTGTTCTTCAAGAATTAGAGCGAATTAATGATCGCGGCGGTGTACTAGGAGCGATGGAAACACAGTACCAACGCAGCAAGATCCAAGAAGAGTCCATGCACTATGAAATGAAGAAACACACAGGGGAGCTTCCGATCATCGGCGTTAACACATACATGAACCCGAACGATAACTCAGAAGAAGAGTTCACCATGGAGCTTGCACGTGCAACAAAAGAAGAAAAAGAGCAACAAATCACAAATCTACGTGCCTTCCAAGAAAAGCATCAAGATAAAACAGCTGTGGCACTTAAACGACTACAAGAAACAGCAGTCACTGGCGGTAACATCTTCGAAGAATTAATCGAAACCGTCAAAGTAGCCAGCCTAGGCCAAATCACAGGCGCCCTCTACCAAGTAGGAGGACAGTATAGAAGGAATATGTAGAAAGAAAAGCTGGAGTGTTCGCTTAGGTATGAGGCGGGTGGAGGTTTGACAAAAAGAAGCGCTTTTTGCTTCGTTTGGCAAAGTGAAGCCGCCGATTACCTGAACACGGAAGCTAGACAATAAGAAAAGCGGAAGCGACTGCACTGGCATGCGGTAAAATAAGGGGGAGCGATATGAAGTCGTACTTTGACTTCATTTGATTCACCGTTTTTACCCGCAGGACAAGGAGCTGAAGCTAGACAAGAAAAGCGGAAGCGACTGCACTGACATGCGGTCAAATAAGGGGCCAGAATCATCCCATCAAAAAGAGGCTAGGACATAACAAAAGTAGTTAACTGAAATTCCGAATAAAGCGATGAATGAGTGGATGAAATAGACGTAGACGCCTGCAGGATGATAAAGCCAAAGGTGAGACCCCGTAGTGCGATAGCACGAGGAGGCTCAACGGCTTCCTGCGGAAAGCGAAGTCTATTTCAGGAACGGCTTATATCTACATCTATCATTATGTTGGATTTTCATTTAGTTAAATCACTTTTGTTCCGGCCTCTTTTTGTGCATCGCTTCTCTAGTAAATAGATCAATTTGTCTTAAATTCTTTTTCATCTACAATCTAGCATATTTATATGAAATGTGTTTATAATGAAAGGTATGTACTTTATGCCAAATATTTAATATGCAATAGATGCAAGAATGCTGAAAGGACGTGTGTACGTTGAACCTAAAAGAGATGAAAAAGGATGAGTTACAAGAGCTTTCAATGATTGAAGTAACGTATGCTTTAATGAAAGAAAAGCGTAAACCTTATAACTTTAATGATTTAGTTAAAGAAATTGTTCAAATCAAGCAAATGACTAAAAAAGATGTGAATGAACGTATTTCATTTTTGTATACGGACTTAAACATTGATGGACGTTTCTTAACGCTTGGTGATAACAACTGGGGACTAAAAAGTTGGTACCCACACGAACAGTCTGAAGAGGAAATTACTGCACCAGTAAACCCTCGTAAAAAGACTGCTAAAGAAGAAGAGGACGATCTCATGGTAGATGGCTTCGACGGCTTCGATGATGAATTTGAAGATCTTGAAGATGAGTTGGACGAGATCTCCAATGAAGAAGATGCAGATGAAGAAGATGATGCAGATGATACCTTCACTGAAAAAGATGATCTTGATGGATTTGACGATGACGATAGTGAGGATGACTTAGAAGAAGAGGAAGAATAACGTTAATTGCGTTTTCAGTCTTTTTAAGAGAGACTTGACTTCTTTGCCTGAACTAGGTAGAATCATTTTTGGGCTTTATTAAAAGCTAATGCATATTACTATGACCAAAACAAAAGTGCGCCCCCTTTCTAGGGTGAGCTGTCGCTTTTGTTTTTTTTATTTTATTGACCATTTTAGGGGAAAATACATTTTGGATGAAAAGTAGAGGAGTCGATCGCATGGCAACTAAGTATATTTTTGTTACAGGTGGCGTAGTGTCATCACTTGGTAAAGGGATTACAGCAGCTTCATTAGGACGTTTATTAAAAAACCGCGGGTTAAAGGTAACGATTCAAAAATTTGACCCATATATCAACGTTGACCCAGGTACAATGAGTCCATATCAACACGGGGAAGTATTCGTAACAGACGATGGTGCTGAAACGGATCTTGATTTAGGTCACTATGAGCGTTTTATTGATATTAACTTAAGCCAAAACAGCAATGTTACAACAGGTAAAATCTACTCTACTGTTCTGAAAAAAGAGCGTCGTGGCGATTATCTTGGTGGAACGGTTCAAGTTATCCCTCACGTAACAAACGAAATCAAAGAACGTGTTTTCCGTGCAGGTCGCGAAACGAATGCAGATGTTGTCATTACAGAAATCGGTGGAACAGTTGGCGATATCGAGAGCTTGCCTTTCCTAGAAGCGATCCGCCAAATTAAGAGTGACATCGGGATGGATAATGTCATGTACGTTCACTGTACATTAATCCCATACCTTGCTGCTGCAGGTGAGATGAAATCAAAACCAACGCAACATAGCGTAAAAGAATTACGTAGCCTTGGTATTCAACCAAATGTCATTGTTGTTCGTACAGAAAAGCCAGTACCACAAGATATGAAAGAAAAGATTGCATTGTTCTGTGATATTCATAAAGATGCAGTCATCGAAGCGCGTGATGCGGAAACACTTTATCAAGTACCACTTGAGCTTCAAGCGCAAAACTTTGATCAAATTGTTTGTGACCACTTAAAGCTTTCTACAAAAGAAGCGGAAATGACAGAGTGGACATCTCTTGTTGAGAAGGTACAAAACTTATCAAACAAAGTGAAAATTGCTCTTGTTGGTAAATATGTTGCCTTACCAGATGCATATTTATCAGTAGCAGAAGCACTTCGCCATGCAGGCTATGCATTTGATGCAGACCTTGAAATTGAATGGGTTGATGCTGAAAAAGTAACAGATGAAAACGTAGAGAGCCTTCTTCAAGATGCAGATGGTATTTTAGTACCTGGTGGATTTGGTGATCGTGGAATTGAAGGGAAAATTTCAGCTATTAAATATGCACGTGAAAAACATGTTCCTTTCCTTGGGATTTGCTTAGGTATGCAGCTAGCAACCGTTGAATTTGCTCGTCACGTACTTGGTCTTGAAGGAGCAAACTCAGCTGAATTAAACCCAGCAACTCCATACCCGATCATTGACCTTCTTCCTGAGCAAAAAGATATTGAAGATCTTGGCGGGACATTACGTCTTGGTCTATACCCTTGTAAGCTTATTGATGGTTCATTGGCTCAAGCGGCATATGGTGAGCAAGTCGTATACGAGCGTCATCGTCATCGTTACGAGTTCAACAACGAATACCGTGAGCAAATGGAGAAAGCAGGATTTACGTTCTCTGGGACAAGCCCAGATGGTCGCTTAGTGGAGATCGTCGAGCTTAATGATCACCCATACTTCATCGCTTCTCAGTTCCATCCAGAATTCGTTTCTCGCCCAACACGCCCACAACCTCTATTCCGTGACTTTATTGGCGCATCATTAAAAAAATAATAAATAAAAAAGGTTTGCCTAAATTTGGAGGGCAAACCTTTTTCTTTAGCGCAAAAAAGCTAACTAATACTCACTCATGATTTCTTTTATCGTTAAAAGCAAGCAAAAATAAGTATAGAGTCCTATAATAGAAGTTGGGTAACCACTACGGTTGCCTTCCTCATCCGGAACGAGTCCAATATCACTTTCAAAATCAATATGGACATCAGCTAAGGAATAGGCTGCATCTTGCTCATCATGGAAGTTTGAAATCGCAGCAAAAGGCACGCCTTGTACATGTAATTTCGTTGCTAAGCGACATGCTTCATCATCATTAGTGAAGGGTGAAAAAAGCATCACACGATCAGCAGTAGTGAGTTCGTTCAAATTTTCTTGAGTGAGAGCTTTAATGGATTCGTCTCGGTCTGTTCCATATTCTACTTCGCTAGTAATACCGCGAAGTTCACGTGTTCCGTATACATAAACAGTACCATCGCCAACAAGTGCTTGTGCCATCAGGCGAGCAGCATCTTCAAATTCTTCTTCTTTTTCGCGTACGGCCTTGATACGGCCCATTAATTGAGTGGTGAAAATGGGGATCATCTTAGTAACTCCTTTTCCTCATGAAAGTCTACGTGCATTATAGCGTAACCATTTCAAAGAAAAAAGGGAAGAAACACTTAAATCGACAAGGTTCGAGAACTTTGTCGGATAATAATTTGTAAGATGTTAGCTCTTTTGCAGGAATTAAGACATAATTGCAGAAATAGTACATGGATAAGGTAGAGTAGCGACTCATTTAAAGTGAATGAGTCATTTTATTGTGAGGTAAAAATTGTTGTAAGTCTTAGGTGTTAAAAGTTAAAGGAGGATGGCTATGCATAAGGTTTTAGTAGTAGACGATCAGTATGGTATTCGAGTTTTATTAACAGAAATCCTACAAAAGGATGGTTATCAATTGTATCAAGCAGCTAATGGAGTGCAAGCTTTAAAAGTTGTGGAAGAGGACTCTCCTGATTTAGTTCTATTAGATATGAAGATTCCAGGAATGGATGGTCTTGAGATTTTACGTCGCATTAAAGAAAAGCATGAAGAAATTCAAGTGATTATGATGACGGCATACGGAGAATTAAATTTAATCAATGAGGCGATGCAACTTGGAGCGATTACTCACTTTGCTAAACCATTTGACATTGATGACGTGAGAAAAGTGATCAAAGACCACTTAGTTACCACATAAACACGAGATAACTAAAAGGAAGCGTTTACTTTAAAAAACTTGTCGTTTCTCCTCTGCAAAAGGGTGTAATTCTAAGAGAGTATGCTATAATGGACACGTTCAAACTAATCGAGCGAAACGATTTAAAAGATCTCATACATATAGATAGTTGGATATTTACTGGTCTATTCGGGAATCTTTTTAAATGGATACGATAGTATGCTTGCTCGCTTAGCGGACGACAGATATCTATGAATGCTCACACATAAAGGAGGATGTACGATGCCTTTAGTTTCAATGAAAGACATGCTTAACAAAGCAAAGGCGGAAGGCTACGCTGTTGGCCAATTTAACTTGAATAACCTTGAGTTCACTCAAGCAATCCTACAAGCTGCTCAAGAGGAAAACTCACCAGTAATTTGTGGTGTTTCTGAAGGTGCTGCTCGTTACATGGGTGGTTTCAAAACAGTTGTAAAAATGGTTGAATCACTTATGGAAGAGTACAAAGTGACGGTTCCTGTAGCGATTCACTTAGATCACGGTTCAAGCTTTGAAAAATGCGTTGAGGCGATCCATGCAGGATTTACATCAGTAATGATTGATGGTTCTCACTACCCACTAGAAGAAAACATCGCGCTTACTAAACGTGTTGTTGCTGTTGCCCATGCTCTTGGAGTTTCTGTAGAAGCTGAGCTTGGCCGCATTGGTGGACAAGAAGATGATCTAATCGTTGATGATGCAGAAGCAGCTTATGCGATTCCATCTGAGTGTAAAGAGCTAGTTGAAGCAACTGGTGTTGATTGTTTTGCACCAGCACTAGGTTCAGTACATGGCCCTTACAAAGGTGAGCCTAACCTTGGTTTCGATCACATGAAAGAAATCGATGGTCTAGTTGGAATTCCACTTGTACTTCACGGTGGAACAGGTATCCCAACAAAAGATATCCAAAAAGCGATTGAATTTGGACATGCTAAAATCAATGTAAATACAGAAAGCCAAATCTCTTCTGCAAAAGCTATTCGCGAAACGCTTGCTGCTAAGCCTAATGAATACGATCCACGTAAATTCTTAGGTCCAGCTCGTGAAGCGATCAAAGAAACAGTTCAAGGCAAAATGCGTGAGTTTGGTTCTTCAAACAAAGCATAATTATAGTAAGAATTCGTTAAAAGCAGTTCACTTGAGCTGCTTTTAACGTCATTTTACGAGTGTTTTCGTCAAAAACTGGCATAATTCAACGGTATTATTTTCGAACTAATATTTTTTTACTATAATGAGTAAGCGATTACAAGTCAGATAAGTAATTCTAATAGCGTTTTCAGAACGTATATTCTATAAATCCTTGAGGTGATGAGCATGAAATTTTTTATTGATACGGCAAACATAGATGAAATTCGTGAAGCAAAAGAGCTTGGTATTTTAGCAGGTGTGACAACTAATCCTTCACTTGTTGCAAAAGAAGGTGTTGATTTTCACGATCGCCTGCGTGAAATTACTGATATCGTATCTGAATCTGTTAGTGCAGAAGTAATTGCCCTTGATGCAGAAGGCATGATTAAAGAGGGGAAGGAACTTGCTGCAATTGCCCCGAATATTACAGTGAAGGTTCCAATGACAACAGAAGGGCTTAAGGCAGTCCATGCGTTCTCTGAGTTAAATATTAAAACAAACGTAACACTTGTGTTCTCCGCTGTACAAGCTCTACTTGCAGCTCGTGCAGGTGCAACGTATGTGTCTCCGTTCCTTGGTAGACTTGATGATATCGGTCAAGATGGTCTTGCATTAATTTCACAGATTGCGGATATTTTCGATGTACACGAGATTCCAACAGAAATTATTGCGGCATCTGTACGTCATCCGGTTCATGTAACAGAATCAGCAGCACGTGGGGCGCATATTGCGACGATCCCATTTAAAGTCATTCAACAATTAGCAAAGCACCCATTAACAGATCAAGGAATTGAAAAATTTCTTGCAGATTGGAATAATCGCTAAGCCAAAAGGGAAGGGTGTTTTGGCGACAAGAAACGGTGAGAATCGTTCAAATGTGACAACTCTCACCGTTACTTTTTCCTCTCTTTGGGTATAATGGATACAAACGTTATAAGACGTATATCTATTAATCATGAGCATGGTTAGAAGGGATGCGGTTATGGAAAAATTAATGATTGATGGCGGTCATCCACTAGAGGGTACCGTACAAATTAGTGGAGCCAAAAACAGTGCAGTCGCGTTAATTCCGGCAGCTATTTTAGCAGACTCTCCGGTTACTATTGATAATTTACCTGGTATTTCAGATGTCCAATTATTAGCTGATCTACTAAGGGAAATAGGAGGCGAGGTTGAGTTATCTCTTGCAGATCAAGAAATTAAAATTGATCCATCAGAGATGATCGCTATGCCTTTGCCAAACGGAAAAGTAAAGAAATTACGTGCTTCCTATTATTTAATGGGAGCAATGCTTGGAAAATTTAATAAAGCCGTCATTGGACTTCCGGGTGGGTGTAACTTAGGGCCTCGTCCGATAGACCAACATATTAAAGGCTTTGAAGCGCTTGGGGCTCGTGTGACAAATGAGCAAGGAGCGATCTATTTGCGTGCAGACGAACTTCGTGGAGCTCGTATTTATTTAGATGTTGTCAGTGTAGGAGCAACCATTAACATTATGCTTGCTGCTGTGCGGGCAAAAGGTCAAACGATTATCGAAAATGCCGCTAAGGAACCTGAGATCATTGATGTTGCAACGTTGCTAACAAGCATGGGCGCAAAGATTAAAGGGGCAGGTACGAACGTGATTCGAATTGATGGCGTGGATTCCCTTAAAGGGTGTCGTCACTCGATTATCCCGGATCGGATTGAAGCTGGTACTTACATGATACTAGCAGCAGCAATTGGTCAAAAAGTGATCATTGACAATGTTATTCCTTATCACGTAGATTCTCTTATCGCAAAATTGCGTGAAATGGGCGTAACCGTGGAGGCAAACGACGATCAAGTATTGATCCATAATACCGGCGAGAAAAAAGGGGTAGACATTAAGACTCTAGTATACCCTGGTTTCCCAACGGACTTGCAGCAACCATTCACGACGCTTCTCACACAAGCGAGTGGTACGAGCATTGTAACCGATACTATTTATAATGCCCGTTTTAAACATATTGATGAGTTAAGAAGAATGGGAGCTAATGTAAAAGTTGAAGGACGTTCTGCGATTATTAACGGGAAAACGCCTCTTCAAGGTGCGAAAGTACGCGCAAGTGACTTACGTGCTGGAGCGGCATTAGTGGTAGCTGGATTAATTGCCGATGGTGTCACAGAACTCTCAGGACTTGAACATGTTGATCGTGGTTATGAAAACTTAGAGAAGAAGCTTCTAGGTTTAGGAGCTAAATTGTGGCGAGAGAAATTAACTGAAGATGAATTGGATCAAGTTAAAAGTTAGATGCAATAAGGGAGAGGGATTAGATGGAGAGAAGTTTATCGATGGAGCTCGTGCGTGTCACAGAAGCGGCAGCATTAGCTTCTGGACGTTGGATGGGACGCGGGAATAAAGAAGAAGCAGATCGCGCTGCTACTGAAGCGATGCGAGATGTGTTTGATACCATTCCAATGAAAGGCACGGTTGTTATTGGTGAGGGGGAGATGGACGAGGCGCCTATGCTCTATATTGGCGAAAAGCTAGGAAATGGCTATGGTCCTCGTGTAGATGTAGCAGTAGACCCACTTGAAGGAACAAATATCGTTGCCTCAGGACAGTGGAACGCACTAGCTGTTTTAGCTGTTGCTGACCACGGCAATCTTTTACATGCACCGGATATGTACATGGATAAAATTGCAGTAGGTCCTGAATCAGTGGGGCAAATCGATATTGATGCTCCGATTATTGATAACTTAAAAGCCGTTGCTCGCGCTAAGAATAAAGATATCGAGGATTTAGTTGTGACGATCCTTAATCGTACTCGCCATGAAAGAATTATCCAAGAAATAAGAGAAGCGGGTGCACGTATCAAGCTCTTACCAGATGGTGATGTTGCAGCTGCTGTTAACACAGCGTTTGATGACACTGGGGTAGATCTTCTGCTTGGTTCAGGCGGCGCACCAGAGGGAGTACTAGCAGCTGTTGGTTTGAAATGCTTGGGCGGAGAATTACAAGGGCGCCTTCTTCCTCAAGACGAAGCTGAACTTGAGCGTTGCAAGAAGATGGGAATCAGTGACTCGAATAAGGTTCTTCTAATGGATGACCTTGTAAAAGGAGATGACTGTATTTTTGCAGCGACTGGGGTAACGGATGGTGAATTGTTGAAAGGTGTCTATTACAAAGGATCCAATGCGACAACCCAATCAATTGTTATGCGTGCCAAGTCAGGTACAGTTCGCTTTGTTGACGGTACTCACAGCATGCAAAAGAAGCCAGGTCTTGTTATTAAATAATGATCATAATGAAAGCTAGACATGTGTCTAGCTTTCATTATTTATTAAGTACTTTCCCTAACAACTAGTAGGTAGGAAAAACTGGATGCTTGAATAACTTTTGCTTTTTAGGGTACAATGATACAAGTATTCTGAGTTTAAATATATGACCGATCTTTTACTTATACTACTTCATCATTCTATAATCGATCCGGTGTAATATAACTATTAATAGAGTGTGGTGTAATAATGAGCAGTGTCAATATAGCCGATTTAGAAAAAATGAAGCTGAAAGAGCTTTATGAGTTAGCCAAACAATATAAAGTCTCTTATTATAGTAAACTAACAAAACGCGAACTTATTTTTGCGATTTTAAAAGGCCAGGCTGAAAAAGATGGTCTTATGTTTATGGAAGGCGTTTTAGAAATTATTCAAACAGAAGGATTTGGCTTTTTAAGACCAATTAATTACATGCCAAGTTCAGAAGATATTTATATTTCTGCCTCGCAAATCCGACGCTTTGATTTGCGTAATGGAGACAAAGTATCAGGAAAAGTAAGACCTCCTAAAGAAAATGAGCGCTATCATGGTCTACTTCATGTCGAAGCGGTTAACGGTGATGCACCTGAAACATCAAAGGAACGCCCTCACTTCCCTGCCTTAACACCTTTATACCCTGAACAAAAAATTGAGCTCGAAACTGCCCCAGGAAGAGTTTCATCTAGAATTATTAATATGATTTCCCCAGTCGGATTTGGTCAACGTGGCCTCATTGTAGCCCCTCCAAAAGCTGGTAAGACCTCTTTAATGAAGGAAGTAGCGAACAGCATTGCTGAAAATCACCCTGATGTTGAATTAATCGTGCTCTTAATTGATGAGCGTCCTGAGGAAGTAACAGATATTGAACGTTCAGTAAAAGGGGAAGTTGTCAGTTCTACGTTTGATGAAGTGCCAGAAAATCATATTAAAGTAGCTGAACTTGTGCTTGAACGCGCAATGAGATTAGTCGAGCATCGCAAAGATGTCGTTATTTTAATGGATAGTATTACACGTCTTGCGCGTGCTTATAACTTAGTTATCCCACCAAGTGGACGTACATTATCAGGTGGTATTGACCCAGCGGCATTCCACCGTCCAAAGCGTTTCTTCGGTGCAGCGCGTAATATTGAAGAAGGTGGAAGTCTGACGATCCTTGCAACAGCCCTTGTAGAGACGGGTTCTCGTATGGATGATGTCATCTATGAAGAGTTCAAGGGAACCGGTAATATGGAACTTCATCTTGATCGTAAATTGGCTGAACGCCGTATCTTCCCAGCAATCGATATTCGTCGTTCTGGTACGCGTAAAGAAGAACTTCTTTTGCCAAAAGATCAATTAGATAAGTTATGGGCGATTCGCAAGACAATGAATGAATCGCATGACTTTGTCGATCAATTCATTCGTCGAGTGAAAAACACGAAGACAAATGCTGATTTCTTTAGTGAAATGGAAAAAGATATGAGCGGGACAAGCCGAAGAAAATAATGTAAAAGTTATTCCTCGAAAAACGGCCATGAAGCGATTTGTATGCATGTACATCTTCATCCCTTTTAAATAGATGTAAAATACAGTTGCAAAAGGAAGCTTGGCTTGTTATAATTTCGTCATGTGTGATTAGATAACTCTGTTTCGAAAAGATTCAGGGCGGAAGGAGATGAAAGCAATGAGACAAGGTATTCACCCAGAATATCAAAAAGTGGTTTTCATGGATACAAGTACTGGTTTTAAGTTTCTAAGCGGTTCTACTAAAGGTTCTGCTGAAACAATCGAGTGGGAAGATGGTAACACATACCCGCTTCTAAAAGTTGAGATCAGTTCAGATTCGCACCCATTCTACACTGGTAAGCAAAAGCTTAACGATGTTGGTGGACGTGTTGATCGTTTCAAGAAGAAATACAACATGAAGTAAACTGGATATGCGAACAGGCAAGCGCACTGCACTTGCCTGTTTTTTTTGCACCGATGCGTGCATAGCGGTGCATTTATTGACTCAAATAGGCAGTATTATGCAAGATTAAGCTAGAATAAGTACAATCCAATACATGTCAAAATGAATGTTGAGATAAATTGAGATGCTAAGATTGAAAAGCAAAGCTTTGAAATGAAAAGGTTGAAATGCTATGAACAAAGATGGTCATTACTTTGGGCTAAGCATTTTTATTATTTGTTGTAAGGTGGGGAATGAATATGCGTGTGACGGGGCATGAAGGTCGTTTAGAAGTAATTTGTGGAAGTATGTTCTCAGGAAAATCAGAAGAGCTAATTCGTCGAGTACGTCGAGTGAGCTTTGGGAAACTTAAAGTACAAGTATTTAAGCCAGTAATTGATAATCGCTACAGTGAGGAAGAGGTTGTTTCCCATAATGGAACAAAGGTGTGTGCTATGCCGGTACGCACATCCGTTGATATTCTTGAGCACGTAAATCTCGAGACGCAAGTCGTTGCAGTAGATGAAGTTCAATTCTTCGATGAGGGGATCGTGGCAGTTGCTGATGAGCTTGCCAATCGTGGGATTCGTGTCATTTGTGCAGGCCTTGATCAGGACTTCAGAGGAGAGCCGTTTGGGCCGATTATGCCACTTATGGCGTTGGCGGAAGAAGTAACAAAGCTTCAAGCGGTTTGCCCAGTCTGCGGAACGCCAGCAAGCAGAACACAGCGATTAATTGACGGAAAGCCTGCTTCTTATACAGATCCAATTATTTTAGTAGGGGCTTCTGAAGCTTATGAGCCACGCTGCCGCACATGTCATGAAGTACCAAATAAGCCGTCACGCTTACCGAATGTACCTGTTAAACATGGTCAAATCTAACAACGTGTAACGCGTCTTTATTGGGTAACCTAATCATGCAGCGTCACCTGCTGCAGGAGGTGCTCACAATGAAGAAAAAATGGTTAGTTGGGTTATTGGTTGGGACGTTCTTAGTAACAGGGTGTAACGATCCGGATACTCCTGATGTTCAAGCGCTGAATGATAACCATCGGATTTCTCCTGAACAAGTAACATATGGTTTACTTGGACCGGGGCCAATTAATTATGGATCGATTCGTCACTCTGCTATGAAGAGTCAAATGGCAGAAGTAAACACCACTGGGGGTAGTTATCGCTCTGCGAATAACTATCATCAGGACTTAGGCGACGACCAAGCTCTTATGAAGCGAATCGTTGCAAATGAATCACCATTTAATCCGGGTTCTGTGATGATTGCCGGGCATAACGCTTGGGTAACCGTTCATGTTCCAAAGGAGTTTGACCAAACGAACAAACAAACGGAGCTCGACAAGTTGAAACGAACATTCTTGCTTGAAGTTCCTAGGTATGAAATTCATTTAAAAGAAGGTTAATGGAAACACCCGCGCTTGCGGGTGTTTTTTGAGGTCTTACTAAAGCTTAAATTGCTTAACAGAATGTTGTAGGTTTTCAGCCATACTTGATAGGACATTTGATGCTGCTGTAATTTCTTGCATGGTTGCATTTTGTTCTTCAGCTGAAGCTGCAACATTTTGAGAATAATCAGAGGAGCTAGCGGCAATCTCTGAAGCGGCTTCAATGGCTTGAGCCATTGTTTGTGTGGCTTCTTTTATCTCTTGAACAGCGTGTGATACTTCTTGAACTTGCTTTGTTACTTCGGTAACAGAGCTTGAAATACCTCCAAATTCAGCGCCGGCTTGATCAACTAAGGCACTTCCGTCGTGAACGGCAGCTTTACCAGCTTCCATGGAAGTAATCGATTGCTTGATATCTTTTTGGATTTCGCTGATTAAATGATTTATTTGACTGGCTGATTGATTGGATTGTTCAGCTAGCTTTCGTACTTCATCAGCAACGACAGCGAATCCGCGACCATGTTCACCTGCTCTAGCTGCTTCAATCGCAGCATTTAAAGCAAGGAGGTTCGTTTGTTCAGATACTGCTGTAATCAATGATACAATATTTCCGATCTCATTGGATTTACTCCCAAGCTTATGGACAACACTAGAAATATCGTCGGTCTTATCATCGATGACTTTCATTTGATCAATGGTTTGGCTAATGACTTGAAGACCTGATTCAGACTTGTTTTTAGATGTTATTGCGGAGCCATTTGCCGCTTCTATACCTTTTGCAATATAATTCATACTTTCTAAAATAGCTGATGCAGATTCCCTTGCTTGTAAGGAGGTTTCTGCTTGATCATCGCTACCAGCTGCCACGGCTTGGATGGATTCTGTAATTTGATCTGAGGCTCTACTTGTTTCCTCGGCACTAGCCGTTAATTGTTCTGAAGTTGCAGCTACTTGGGTTGAGGTATCAGAAATATGGGTGATCATTTCCCTTAAGCGTTTTGACATGATGTTCACATTCTTTGATAAAGTTCCGATTTCATCATGATGTCCTTGATCAATGTCACTGATCGTCAGGTTGCCTTCAGCTAATTGTTGTACTTGCTGGTCAACCCGAATAATCCGTTCAGAGAATAGTTTTGTAAACGTATAAATAATTAGACCTCCTACAATGAGGGAGACACTTAATACAATTAGAATGTTCATTAAAATAGTATTAGCCTCTTTATTAAAATCACTCATATACGAACCGCCTGAGATGACCCAATTCCAATTAGGGTCAAGTTGGTTATACATAATTTTTGGTGCGACGGTACTCGGGTCATTTGGTAAGGCCCATTGATATTTGGTAAAACCTCCCCCAGATTGTGCGATTTCAATGGCGTTCTGTGTGAAGTATTGTCCATCAACATCTTGAACATCCCAAAGACTTTCTCCTTCGATGCTAGGGTGAGAAACGAGAGTGCCGCTTAAGTCATAGATAATAATATATCCATTATCTCCAAGGTCAATATTGCGGTTAATCGGTCTTGTGCCATCTGCTTGTCTAATTCCCAAAGTTGCTTCCTTTACCCGCTCCTGAGCATCTTCAAGTGTTAAAGCTCCACTTTCAACCTCGGTATTAACGCTTTCAATTAGTTGTGCTGTCATATAGACGCTATTTTGAATTTTAGTTGCACCGACATCATCCAAGCTATTTTTTGAAGTGAAATAACTGGTGATGCCAATGATTAAACTTGGCAATAAAAGAAGAAGCAAAGTAATGATGACGAGCTTAGAGCGAATGTTCATGTTTCTTATTTTGTTAATCACAATTGCAAAATCTCCTTTCTACTGTATAGTACTTATTATATAGTATATCGGCACTATTTTTGGAATAATTAGAAAATAAAACCGAAATAAAAAAAGAGCCCTTTAAAGGCTCTTTACCCACGACGTCTTGCGGCTTGTTGGATGGGGTCCCAAACTCCGTTGTAAGGAGGGGCATAAGCAAGGTCGAGATTTTCGAGGTCTTCCATCGTCATTTTATGGTAAAGGGCGGTAGCTAAAACATCAACCCGTTTATCGACGCCTTCTTTTCCGATAATTTGGGCACCTAATAATTGCTCGGTGTGTCTTTGATACATTAAACGAATCGTTAGCACTTCGGCACCAGGGTAGTAAGTTGCATGATGTGGAATTTCTGCATCAACGATTACGGTCGGAAAGTGGAGGGCATCTGCTTCTTTTTGAGAAAGTCCGCATCTACCTAGGGTTAAAGAAAAGAATTTTAATATCGATGTACCGACGATCCCTTTAAACGTCCTAGTGGAACCTGCCATGTTTAAGCCGGCAATACGTCCTTGTTTATTAGCGTGTGTGCCAAGTGGAATAAAGTCATCATGCTCTTTGATTCGGTGATATTGAGTAGCGCAGTCTCCTGCAGCATATACATCTTTAATATTGGTCTCCATATAAGCATTTACTTTAATTGCGCCACTTTCGTGAAGGTGAATGCCGGTCTCTTTTAAAAAGTGGGTATTGGGCTTAACGCCAATTGCGACAATTACCATATCAGCTTTAATGGTTTGTTTATCTGTGATGACTTCCTGTACACGATCTTCTCCTTTAAAACCTTTCACTTCCTCATTTAAAAGAAGGTTCACCCCGTGATCTGTTGCTTCTTCATGAATTAATTTCGCCATTTCTTTGTCGAAGATCGTGCCCAACTGTGGCCCTCTTTGGATCAACGTTACCTTTTTCCCTTGTTCTACAAAGTTCTCAGCCATCTCAAGTCCGATGTATCCTCCGCCAATGACTACGATATGACGAGGATCCTTTTTCATGTCATTCATAATAGTTTCTGTATCAGGAATGGTTTTAATGGAATGGATTCCGTCTAAATCGACCCCTTCCCAATCTGGAACAATTGGGCTTGCGCCTGTTGCAATTAAGAGGCGATCATAAGGAATGTTAAATCCATCTCCTGATACCACTTTTTCATCAATATCTACATGTTTTACCTCATGGTTCACTCTTGCATCAATGCCGTATTTTTCGCGGAAGGTTTCTACCTCGCGTGCAACAAGATCATCCAGTCCACCTTTTACTAAACCCCCCACCGCATATGGTAGGCCGCACTGAGCGTAAGAGTAATACTCTCCCATCTCTAGGGTCGTCACTTTTGCGTTATCATCTTGCCTAATAATTTGCATCGCTGCACTCATGCCTGCAGCATCTCCGCCAATAACCACGTATTTCATCGACATCACCTCATAAAATGTACCTATCAGTTTTCATAAAATCAGTATTCCCTTGATATGCTAAGGTAAAACAAAGAGAGAATCTTTCCTCGCATTGACCCAGAAGTGGGCATATACTATAATTAGAATGTTATGCACTGGAAATTTTAATGAGGTGAAAGCCGTGTTAGATCGTTTACAATCAGTAGAAGACCGTTACAATCGTTTAAATGAATTATTAAGTGACCCGGATATAATTAGTGATAATAAGAAGTTACGTGAATTCTCAAAAGAACAATCAAGCATTGAAGAAACGGTTCAAGCTTATCGTGAGTATAAGGAAGTCGTCTCGCAATACAAAGATGCTAAAGCGATGCTTGAAGATAAGCTTGATGATGAAATGTATGCAATGGTAAAAGAAGAAATGGATGAGCTTTCAACTCGCAAAGAAGAGTTAGAAGCGCTTCTTAAAATCCTTCTTCTTCCGAAAGACCCGAACGATGATAAGAACGTTATCGTTGAGATTCGTGGAGCTGCTGGTGGAGATGAGGCACAATTATTTGCAGGTGACCTTTATAAAATGTATTCACGTTTTGCTGAGGCTCAAGGTTGGAAGACTGAATTGATCGAAGCCACATCAACAGAGCTTGGTGGCTACAAAGAGATTATTTTCAGTATCAATGGTGCTGGAGCTTATTCGAAAATGAAATATGAAAATGGTGCTCACCGTGTTCAGCGTGTTCCACAAACGGAATCAGGTGGCCGTATTCATACATCTACAGCAACCGTTGCTGTTCTTCCTGAAGCAGAAGAAGTGGAAGTAGAGATTCACGACAAGGACATTCGTGTAGATACGTTTACATCGAGTGGACCAGGCGGACAAAGTGTAAATACAACGATGTCAGCTGTTCGTTTAACTCACTTGCCAACAGGTACTGTCGTATCTTGTCAAGATGAGAAGTCTCAAATTAAAAACAAAGAAAAAGCAATGAAGGTACTACGTGCGCGTGTCTATGATAAGGTTCAACGCGAAGTGCAAGCTGAGTATGATCAAAACCGTAAGCTAGCTGTTGGAACAGGGGACCGCTCAGAGCGTATCCGTACGTATAACTTCCCGCAAAGTCGTGTAACAGACCACCGCATCGGTTTAACGATCCAAAAGCTTGAGCAAATTTTACAAGGGAAGCTAGATGAAGTCATCGATGCTCTTATTGTGGAAGAACAAGCAGAAATGATGCAAAATGCTGAAGAGTAATCTGACGCCAAAGACGATACACGAAGCCCTCCGTTGGGCTTCTTCTTTTTTAGTGGACCTTGGGGGAGAGGCTACGGCAGCTGAATGGCTGTTGCTTCACCACCTTGATGTGAACCGGACTAAGCTTTTTATGATGTTTAACGATCCCATTAAACAGGATATTTGGGATGCGTTTAGAAAAGATATTCTTACTCATGCCGAAGGGGTTCCCGTCCAGCACTTAATGGGGTATCAGGAATTTTACGGACGTCGTTTTCATGTTAATCAACATGTCCTGATTCCGCGCCCAGAAACCGAAGAGCTCGTACAACATGTCCTTCATTTTAAAAAGGAGTTATTCTATGATCAATCAATAGAGGTACTCGATGTTGGTTGTGGAAGTGGTGCGATTGCCATCACGCTTTCAAAAGAGGACGCCTCTCAAAAAGTAGAGGCAGTCGATATTTCCCTAGAAGCTCTGAATGTAGCTCGGTTAAATGCTGTGGAGCTTGATGCGAAGATTGATTTTTTTGAGAGTGATCTCCTTCAAACACCATTAAAAGAGAATAAAAAGTATGACATCGTTGTTTCAAACCCGCCTTATATTCCTTTAGGTGAGCATGATGAGTTAGCTGTGCATGTGCGCGACCATGAGCCTCATCTTGCCCTATTTGGAGGTCAGGATGGGTACGAGTTATACCGTCGATTAATAAAGGAACTACCAGGTGTCATCAAGAAAACTGGACTTGTCGCTTTAGAGGTTGGAGCAGGGCAAGGGGAAACCGTGCGTCAATTATTGCAAGAAGCCCTCCCTCAGGCAACGACTGAAGTGAAACTTGATATCAGTGGGAAAGATCGAATGGTATTTGCCTACGGAACGATGATGGCAGAATAATAGACTAAATTTGTCGAACACTTTTATGTTTAATCGCGCACGGCCCTGATCATACTGTGTGATGAAAGGGCGGTGCAAAACTATGAATCCAAAAGTTATCATTTATCTATTATTCTCTTTATTCGTTTTACTAGTAAGCTACGAATCCCAACAAGCCGTAGCCGTAGCGAATCATCATGAAACAGTTAGTCAAGATGAAGCGATTCGTCTTCGTATCCTTGCAAATAGTGATGCGATAAGTGACCAGATTTTAAAGCGTGAAATTCGTGATGAAGTGAACGCTGCGATTACAGAGTGGGTTACAGGATTAATTGATTTAGAAGATGCCAAAAATGAAATCACAAACAATCTTCCTGAAATCGAAGCGATTGTAGCACGTGAATTAGAAAAGCAAGGGTTGAGCCAACAATTTACCGTTTCATTTGATGAAGTTCAATTTCCAACGAAGCTTTATGGAAACTTAGTGTATCCAGCAGGAATGTATGATGCGGTTTTAATTACGCTAGGCGAAGGAAAAGGTGAAAACTGGTGGTGCGTTTTATTTCCTCCGCTATGCTTTTTAGACATGGCAAATGGCGAAGCGGTTGAACCGTCAAGTGATGGATCAACTGATGAGAAAACAGAAGAAGTAGAAGTGACATTCTTTGTGGTAGAAATTTTTTCTTCAATTATTGATAGTCTTTTTGGTAACGATCAGGCATAAATCTTTTCTCCTTGCATAGATATCGAGTAAAGAGCTACACCTAATAGACAAGCTACTAGCAGGTGTACGACTCGAATCGTTCAAGGAGTGGATTAATATGAGTATTGTTGTTAGAAAAGCGGCAACAAAAGATATATTACCTATTCAAAGGTTAGTGGCAAGAGCAGGACTTCATTCTACTGGGATTGAGCACTCAATAAGCCAATTTCTTATTGTGGAAGATGAGGACGAGCAAGTTATTGGAGCAGTAGGAATCGAACAGTATGATGATGTAGCACTGTTACGTTCACTTGTGCTAGATTCACCGATTTGGACGGGAGTTTTAACACTGGAATTTTTACAAGTGGCCCTAGCTTATGCAAAAGACCATGATGTCGAACATGTGTATATGTGTGCAAAATCGGCCTCTCCTTTATTTTACCAATTGGATTTTAAAGAGATTCAAAAAGACCGAGTGCCAAAAGCCATTCAACAATCCACGCATTATCAACAAACGGTGGATAAATCGGTGAGAGTATGGGCATGTGAATTAAACGATTAACATGTGAATAACTAACTTTCAAACAGGTAAAATACGCTACTTATACACAGGTTGTCCACAGCGGTGGATAACTTGTTTTTTGATTTGCGCGAAAATAATTGTCGAATGCTTAGAGAGGGTTCACGTAAAACACACTAAAACCCTTATTTTTACTAGGGTTTAGTCGATTATTGTCGCTTGGTTTGACAAGGGACGACAACCCTTGCAAAATAAAGAAGATAGGGGCGGTGAATCATGAGTTATAAACAGACGAAAGTGTTCAATGTGGATAACATAAATGATGATGATAAAAAACATGAATATATAAGGAATGCTGGCTTGTGGATAAAAAGTGGAGAAGTCGTAGCCTTCCCCACAGAAACTGTGTACGGACTTGGAGCTAATGCCTTAAGCGAGGAAGCGATTGCAAAGATATTTAAAGCGAAAGGGAGACCGAGTGATAATCCACTCATTGTCCACATTTCAAAAAAAGAGCAGTTGGGCGAGCTTGTTACTGAGGTTTCTCGCGCTGCTGAAAAATTAATGGATGCATTTTGGCCAGGGCCGCTAACATTAATTTTTAAGAAAAAAGGATCGATCGCGAAAAATGTGACGGCCGGACTTGAAACAGTAGCGATCCGGATGCCGAGTCATCCAACGGCTCTTGAATTAATTGAAGCTGCTGGAGTACCTGTTGCGGCACCGAGTGCGAATTTATCGGGTAAACCAAGCCCCACTACAGCGCAACACGTCTATCATGACCTACAAGGGCGAATTGCTGCTGTTGTCGATGGCGGAAGTACAGGTGTTGGGCTTGAATCAACAGTACTGGATTGCTCAGTAGACGTACCGATGCTCTATCGTCCAGGTGGAGTTACTGTAGAACAGATTGAAGAAGTGATTGGCGAAGTCGCAGTCGACCCCTCTCTTAAAGATAAAGAAGATACACCGCGCTCTCCGGGTATGAAATACACGCACTATGCACCTAAAGGGAGTCTGACGTTAGTGAAGGACGCATCCAACATTCAACCTCTCTTAAACGAAGCTAGAGGGCAGGGGAAGAGAGTCGGCGTATTGACTACGACAGAGCGAGCTAACCATTACGATGCCGATGCTGTAATTGCTTGTGGCGAGCGAGAGGATTTGGCGAGTGTCGCTACAAAACTTTATGATACGTTAAGACAATTTGATCAAGAAGAAATTGATGTCATTTTCTCCGAAACGTTCCCAAATGTAGGAGTAGGTGTGGCGATTATGAACCGACTTGAAAAAGCAGCTGGCGGAAGAATGATCTGAGTATTAGGTGGAGAGGGAGTTTGAGGGCTTGAGGAGCTCGAGGGTTTCGCTCATATAAAGGCTGGTTGAGGATGGTTCGCACATAAACTCAAAATGGCGCATATATCTTTTTTATTGTGCTCATAAAAGGATCGAACTCGCTCATAAAATGAAATTATCGCTCTTATGTGTAAGCATTTCGCACATAAGAGCTTTTTGTGTTGGGAGCGTGCCGACCAGCCCCTCCCCTCTGCTTTTCTCGTGTCTATTCTTCTTTGGACTTGCATACATTTTAGTAGCATGTGTGGGGAGTGAAGTGTATGCATGAGGTGGTTACATTAGTCATTATGGCTGGGGCGCTAGGAATGGATGCTTTTTCAGTTGCGCTAGGGATGGGGATGCTGGGGTTGCGCTTTAAGCAAATCTTTAGAATTGGAGTCACGATCGGGGCGTTCCATGTCATTATGCCTTTACTTGGGATTGTTACAGGAAAAGTACTGTCATCCTATTTTGGGATGATTGCAACGTATATTGGAGGTGGGTTATTACTTGTGATAGGCATTCAAATGATGATTGCTGCATATAAGTCGGACGATGCCTCACTTGTAAAGCCGATGGGGTGGGGATTGTTTTTATTTGCCGTCAGTGTCAGTTTAGATAGTTTCTCTGCTGGTCTTGGTCTTGGGATGTTAGGTGCAAAAACGTTACTCACAGTTGGAGTAATTGGGGCGATGAGCATGATTCTATCCTGGATTGGCTTGTTAATGGGGAGGAAATTCGGACAATACATTGGATCATTTGGTGAATTAATTGGCGGGTGCATTTTAATTGGGTTTGGATTGAAACTAATTATTCCTATGTGAAAGTAGATGATTAGGCATAGGTCAAACGATTCATATATTTGCCATGAACAGCAATACAGTTTTTAAAATGACTGTGATAAGATGGAAGAGAATAGAGACAATATAGATGATGTGTATAAAATTGGAGAAGTTTAAATGGAAGGAGCAGTCAATATGAGAATAAAAAATATCTTATTTGTTTGTACAGGAAATACTTGTAGAAGTCCACTTGCTGAGGCGCTTTTGCGTCACCGTATGGGAACAGAAATAGAGGTTAAGTCTGCAGGGGTACATGCATTTCCAGGAAGCCCGGCTTCAGAAGGTACAAGGTCGGTGTTAGAAGATAAAGGGATCCAACATTCCCACCAGTCCCAACCTGTGACAAATGACTTACTTGAATGGGCAGACGTCATTTTAACGATGACATCAGGTCATAAGCAGCTCGTATCAAGCCAATTCAGTGAATATCAGGATAAAGTACATACATTAAAAGAATATGTCGGTATTCCGTCGCAAAGAGCGGACATTAGTGACCCGTTTGGTGGATCGTATGAAGAATATGTCAGAACAGCCGATGATATTGAAGAGTGTCTTGATGCTTTAGAGAAACAACTGAAGAAATCATGAGAGGTGGCGCATTGAGGTGGGGGAACGAAAAAAATATCGTGCTAGTATTCGTAAAAAGCTCGTAATTGGAATTAGTGGACTAGCGGTTGTAACATTCGGATTCAGTGCTGTTTTTATCTTTATTTTAGGGAATTTTTTCGAGGGATTATTAGGACTCAACCGTGAAACGATTATCATCCTCACGCTCATAAAAGGAGTATTTTGGAGTGCGGTGTTAGGCTATGTTGCGGCGCCTTTAATTACTAAGCCTTTAAATGAGTTAGAAGTGTCAGCAAGATTGGCAGCAGCAGGAGATATCCATCAAGATGTTTCTGTTTCAAAGTCTGATGATGAACTTCGGGCTCTTGGACTTGCTTACAATGAAATGCTAGGTAGCTTGCGACAAATGGTTCGAGACATTGATGACAACTTTCATAAAACAAATGCCGTTGTTAATGAAATGAATCAATCCTCTGAATTTGCAGCGACAAAAGCAGTTGATATTGGTAAAACAATGGATGAAATTGCTCACGGTGCGGAAAGCTCTGCATATGCAGTGCAGCATACAGCAGAAGCTATGGAAGAAGTTACAAAACTTGCCGTCAATGTGGAAGAAAGGGCGGTAGAGTCAACATCGTCATCAAAACAAATGGTACAAGCTTTAACCGAAAGTCGCCGTGCCATAGATGAACTAGTAAAAGGGATTCATCAACTTGCTTCTGACAATGAAGAGTCAAGAGCGGCAGTTGGACGCTTAGAAGACCAAGCGCGAGAAGTAGGGGAGATCATTAGTCTTGTTGGTGACATTGCTGCTCAAACGAATTTATTAGCTTTAAATGCCTCGATTGAAGCGGCGCGTGCAGGGGAGCACGGAAGAGGGTTTGCGGTTGTAGCAAATGAAGTGCGGAAGCTTGCTGACCAAAGTGCACAAGCGGTGCAAGGGATTTCAAGTTTGATTCACAATATGCAAGAAGAAGTGCAACGAGTCGTGTACCGAATTGATGAGCAGGTGAAGGTTGCCTTTAAGCAAGCGGAACGTGGCAGTCAAACAAACGAAACAATTGCTCTTATGGAGAAATCAGTGCATGATGTGGCTACGGTCATAACCGACATTTCGAACATGACGAAACAACAAATGGAATCGATTCAAGCTACTTCTCAACAATCCCAGGAAGTTGCAGCGATTGCTGAGGAGACCTCTGCTGGCTCAACAGAAGTCACAGCTATGGCAGAACAACAGTCTGAAACGATTCAAAACATGTCAAAGACAGCGCAAATTTTATCAACTCATGCAAACCAATTGAAAGCAACGATCGAAAGGTTTACAATTTAAAGGATAAGATAACACATACGGAATAAAATTAGAAAGCTCCAGTGCCTTCTCTATTTATAAAGAGGAGGTGCTTGAGCTTTTCTTAAAACCATTTAGGAGGCTATGGAAAATGAAAGTAGCAATTGGTTCTGATCACGGTGGAGTAAATATTAAAGAAGAGATTAAACAACAAATGGAAGAAATGGGAATTGAGTTTGATGATGTAGGTTGCGAATGCGATACATCTGTCGATTACCCCGATTATGCAATTCCTGTTGCTGAAAAAGTAGCAAAAGGTGAGGTTGACCGTGGAATTTTAGTATGTGGAACGGGAATTGGAATGTCGATTGCAGCAAATAAAGTAAAAGGGATTCGTTGTGCTCTTGTACATGATACATTCAGTGCAAAGGCTACGCGTGAGCATAATAACAGTAACGTTCTTGCAATGGGAGAGCGTGTTATCGGAGCAGGTCTTGCCCGGGAAATAGCGAAAATCTGGCTTGAAACAGAATATGAAGGTGGACGTCACGAGCGTCGTGTAAGTAAAATTACTGAATACGAAGCATAAAAGGAGTGGCCAAGTGATGGCTGTACACAAAGAAGACATTGTAAGTCAGCTCACTCAAGTACTGAACGATCTGCAAGCGATGATGCCATTAACCGACGAACATTTGTTGGTAATTGGGACAAGCACCAGTGAAGTTGCCGGAGAGCATATTGGATCAAATGGATCACGTGAAATTGCTGATGCACTTTATCAAGCTCTATCGCAATTTCAAAAAGAAACAGGGGCTCAACTTGCTTTTCAATGTTGTGAGCACTTAAACCGGGCGCTTGTTTTGGAAAGAGTTGCAGCACGTGAGCGAGGCTATGAGCCAGTTTCAGCGATTCCTGTTCGTGCAGCAGGCGGGGCGATGGCCACGCATGCTTATGCTAAAATGGATCATCCTGTTTTAGTCGAGTCGATTAAAGCCGATGCGGGCATTGATATTGGAGATACCTTTATCGGCATGCATTTAAAAGAGGTGGCTGTGCCAATTCGTAGCCAGGTAAAGCAAATTGGGCATGCTCATGTAACAGTGGCGAAAACGAGACCTAAATTAATAGGTGGGATTAGAGCGAACTATGCTGTTACGGAAGAACATGAATAATCAGAACTATTTTTAATGAATAGTACGGAATTTAGATCGTTCTTATGTTAGAATGGAATTGAATTTAACATTTGAATCCTAAAAACCGAATGAGTAGGAAACTGAAAGGGGAATGAGGATGGAGACATTAAAGAAGCAAGACCAAAAAGTATTTGAGGCGATTGAGCTTGAATTGGGTCGTCAGCGCGACAAAATTGAATTAATCGCATCCGAGAACTTCGTAAGTGAAGCGGTTATGGAAGCGCAAGGATCTGTTTTAACGAACAAATATGCAGAGGGATACCCTGGACGCCGTTACTATGGTGGATGTGAGTATGTTGATATCGTAGAAGACATTGCGCGTGATCGTGCGAAAGAGATCTTTGGTGCAGAGTATGTGAATGTACAACCTCACTCTGGTGCACAAGCGAATATGGCTGTTTATTTCACGATTCTTGAGCAGGGTGACACAGTACTTGGTATGAACCTTTCTCATGGCGGTCACTTAACTCACGGAAGTCCTGTTAACTTCAGTGGAGTGCAATACAATTTTGTTGAGTATGGTGTAGATGAGAACACGCAACGTGTCGATTATGACGTGGTCCGTGAATTAGCAAAGAAACATAAGCCAAAATTAATCGTAGCTGGTGCAAGTGCTTATCCGCGTGAGCTTGATTTTGAGAAGTTCCGTGAAATTGCTGATGAAGTTGGCGCGTATTTAATGGTTGATATGGCTCATATTGCAGGTCTTGTAGCTACAGGATTACATCCAAATCCAGTTCCTCACGCTCACTTTGTCACAACAACTACTCATAAAACATTACGTGGACCACGTGGTGGAATGATTCTTTGTAAAGAAGAGTTCGGTAAAAAAATTGATAAGTCTATCTTCCCTGGAATTCAAGGTGGCCCATTGATGCATGTTATTTCTGCAAAGGCTGTTGCATTTGGTGAAGCATTATCACCTGATTTCAAAAAATACGGTGAGGCTGTGATCTCAAATGCGAAGCGCTTAGGTGAAAAACTAGTAAGTGAAGGTGTAAACCTAGTATCAGGGGGAACAGACAATCACTTGCTCCTTTTAGACTTACGTTCGCTTAACCTTACAGGAAAAGTAGCAGAGAAAGCTCTTGATGAAGTAGGGATTACAACGAATAAAAACACAATTCCATTTGACCCAGAAAGCCCATTTGTAACAAGTGGTATCCGTATTGGAACAGCAGCTGTTACTTCTCGTGGTCTTGATGGAGAGGCGATGGATGAGATTGGCGCGTTAATTGCATTAACGCTGAAAAACGTTGAGGATGAAGCGAAGCTTGAAGAAGTACGTGAACGTGTAGCGACTTTAACGGCTAAATTCCCAATGTATCCAAATCTATAAAATTAAGAAAGCCCATTCTAGTATGAAGCTAGGATGGGCTTTTTCATGTTTAAATTTTTGAGTAAACAATTAAATATACTACACTTTTGATTATTTAACCATAGACGATAGTCGAAGTTGTGGAAGGTATTTCCTTTTTACGGCGGCAAAATATAAAAAATTACTATAGGTCATTTTGGAATGAGAAGTTGTTATAAATGGATGTGTTTACCAGAATAAATGTTCATGTCAACGAGAAATGTGGACTAGTTGTGCCTATTCGCAAAAAAATCATTGAAATATCTTGAACAGGGTTGAATGGGTGCCGCTTTTTGGGTAGAATTTTCAAGGAGTAAAAGATGGACAATAATCGACAAGAGGGAGTAGCGACCACAAGTTGCATCAAGATCTCTTTTGTTCGCATAAAAAAAGGAGTCGAAGCTGATGAGTAAGGTGTTTGTATTTGATCATCCGTTAATTCAACACAAATTGACGTATATTCGTGACAAAAATACGGGAACGAAAGAATTTCGTGAGCTAGTTGATGAGGTTGCTGCATTGATGGCCTTTGAAATTACACGTGATCTTCCGTTGAAAGATGTTGAAATTGAAACACCGGTTGGACCAGCGCAATCAAAGACAATTGCAGGTAAAAAGCTAGGCCTTGTGCCAATTTTACGTGCGGGTCTTGGGATGGTTGATGGTATCCTTCAGATGATTCCAGCTGCGAAAGTGGGACATGTTGGTTTATATCGTGACCCAGAGACACTAAAGCCAGTAGAATATTACGTAAAGCTTCCAACGGATGTAAATGAGCGTGAATTTATCGTAATTGATCCAATGCTTGCAACTGGTGGATCGGCTGTAGAAGCGATTAACAGCTTGAAAAAACGTGGCGCAAAGACGATTAAGTTAATGTGTCTAGTGGCTGCACCAGAAGGCGTTGAAGTGGTGAAAGAAGAGCATCCGGATGTTGATATTTACCTTGCAGCGCTTGATGAAAAACTTAACGAAAAAGGTTACATCGTACCTGGACTAGGCGATGCGGGTGACCGTTTATTTGGAACGAAATAAGGAACGAAATCTTAAGACCTGAATGCTACGTGCACTCAGGTCTTTTTCGCGTCTTTCATACATGAATTTCCCTTAAATCACTCATACTACATATACGCAAAAAAGTTGGGAGGAGATCGGTTTGCGTTTTATGAGCTGGTTATGCTGCTTGGTGCTGCTGCTATCAGTGGTCCCGTCGGTAAACGCTATGTCATCAGTGTTTCCGGAACGACCGCCGAGTGCGGAGCAACCAGCCGAGGACGAATGGGAGACGACTGTTGTCATTGTTACGGTAAAAGAAGATGTCGATGAGGCAGTCAAAGAAGTAATGGCGCAAGTGCCTTCTGGTAAAGTGCGTAAAACATTTAAACGAATCTATAATGGATTTTCAATAGAGCTCAAAAAAGGTGAGCTTAATCTTTTAAAGAATGTCGAGTCGGTGGAGCGTGTTGATCACCTGGCCAGTTATGAGACGAATCTAGATGGGAGTGTTCCGTTTATTGGAGGCGACCATGTTAGAGGGATGTTCAACCGGGACGGGGAGCGCTTAACGGGTAAGGGAGTCAAAGTGGCTGTTATTGATACAGGGATTGATTATCGCCACCCTGATTTGCAAGGAAATTACAAAGGTGGATATGATGTCGTTGATTATGATGATGATCCAATGGAGACCCAAAGTAATCAAGGCGTTCCAACCTTACATGGCACACATGTTGCTGGCATCATTGCAGCAAATGGTCAGGTGAAAGGGGTAGCGCCTGATGCGGAGATTTATGCCTATCGCGCACTTGGACCTGGTGGGCAAGGAACGACAGAGCAAGTAATTGAGGCGATTGAAAAAGCGGTAGAAGATGGAGTTGATGTCTTGAATTTATCGCTTGGAAATACGGTCAATGGACCAGACTGGCCAACGAGTGTGGCGCTTGACCATGCGGTGGAAGAAGGGGTAGTAGCAGTTACTTCTAATGGTAATAGTGGACCAAAGATGTGGACGGTCGGTTCTCCTGGTACCTCGACAAAGGCGATATCAGTGGGAGCATCGGCCCCTCCGATAAAAACGCCATATGCAACAGTGTTTGGCGATGATACGGAGCTAACGTTGTTTCCAATGGGAGGAACAATGCCTTGGGCGCTTAAGCGAGACTTTCCAATCGTGGATGGAGGTCTTGGTACAAAAGAGGATTTAGCTGAGCTTGAGGTAGAGGGAAGTGTGCTGCTTGTAAAAAGGGGACTCATTCCATTTACCGAAAAAGCGCATAATGCCAAAGCCGCCGGTGCAAAAGCGATGATTATCTACAACAACTTACCAGGAGCGTTTGTGGGAGTGGTTGAAGGTGGTGTCAAGCTACCTGTGGTAAGTGTCACTAAGGAAGACGGGGACTGGCTTATTGATAAATTGAAAGAGGCACATGATGATTTATCTCTTAGAACTATTTATAGAGAGGAAGAAGACTTTATCGCACCATTTAGCTCGCGGGGGCCGGTTACACAAACATGGGAAGTAAAGCCTGACCTTGTTGCTCCGGGAGTATCAATTGATAGTACAGTGCCAAAAGGATATCTTGGGTTAAACGGTACAAGTATGTCAGCTCCGCATGTTGCAGGTGCTGCGGCTCTTCTTAAACAAGCTCATCCTGAGTGGTCGCCTGAACAAATTAAAGCGGCTTTAATGAATTCGGCTAAAAAACTTACATCACCTGAGGGTGAGAGGTATTTGCCACATGAACAAGGGGCGGGTAGACTTCAGGTCGATAAAGCCCTTGAATTAAAGACACTTGTCTATCCAGGAGCTGTGACATTTGGGAAGTGGACGCGTGAAGATCCGAGGGAGAAACGAGAAATTACCTTTACCATTGAAAATCACGATCGTGTTGCGAGGACGTATCATGTCACTCCGCCTTTTGAAGCACCTGACGGATTGCAGTGGGAGGTCCCGTTTGCTACAACGCTTAACCCAGGCGAGAAGCGTGAAGTAGTAGTGGAGCTCGATATGCTGCCGTCTGTTTTAGCAGAAGGTATTCATCACGGTGACATCTTAATCGAGGGAGGACGAGAAACGATCTCTGTTCCTTATGTGTTCTTTATTGAAGAGCCAGATTACCCGCGTTTGATGGCATTCAATTTTGGACAAGGGGATGAGAAGGGTACGTATCGATATGAGTTGTATTTGCCTGGTGGAGCGGAAGAGTTTGGAATTGTCTTGTATGATCCTGACACATTTGAATTTGTCACCTTTTTAGACAGTAAAAAAGACATAGGTCGCGGGATGGTAGAAGGTACACTAGAAAACATTGATCTCTCAGAAGGTGTCTATAAAGCCTTAATTTATGCAGTGAATGATGGGCAAGAGGATACCATTGAGGCGTGGATTACAATTGGAGAAGAACTTCCTCCGAAAAGTCAAGGAACTGAGTAAGAAGAGTGCGTGCACTCTTCTTTTTTTAGTGGGGAGGGGAGTCGGACGATAAACGACACTTCCTTACATTTTCTACAAGTATTCGCGTGTAACCCTTCCTACCCATTAATAAAATACTTGTGCCATTTTCTTACTCAAATATGTATAAAACCCTCTAAAAATGTGGAATATGACAGAAGTGTGAACAAAGGAAGATATCGACAAATCTCTTTTTTTTTAGTCGGAAAACACATTGACACATACTTTTGGCTATTGTACGATTACAAAGGATATGATGATAAGGTTTACATACGAAAAGTGAAAAGGTTCAAAAAGCTCTGGAAAAGCTTGAGGGGAGCGGTGTTCATGTCTACTGGAAAACGCAACCCATGGCGCGCGATGGCGCTTGTTTCAATCATCTCATCCTATGTCGTAGGAGGAGTAGTTGCAGGTGTGTTTACCGGGTTATGGCTTGGGAATCAATTTGGTGCTAAACCAGTTTTCCTCATAGTATCTATCCTCATTGGTTTGGGCGTAGGTTTTTATGGCGTAATGAAGACAATTGAACCGTTCTTAGGAGACGATGAGTAATATGACTTCACTAGAAGGAAAAATGAGACAACAAACGATCATTACTAGTATTTTACTGGTCTTGTTTCTCATAGGTTACCTCGTCACCCCGTTCAGCAAGCAATTCCTCGGCCTACTTTTAGGTCTTTCCGTTAGTTTTCTTAATCTTTGGACAACCTATCGCAAGGCACAAGTCGTTGGAATGGTTGCCGACAGAAGAAGAAAACAATCATTTCTTCCATTTATCCTTGCAGGGTTCGGTTTTGGAATTCGCATTATTCTGACGATTTCTGCGGTTTATTTGGCCCTTATCTATCCAGATATGTTAGATGTTATTTCAGTCATTGCAGGGCTTGCCCTGATCTATGTCATTATTATCCTTGATATGCTAGTTCAATTTGTGAGAAAGAGGTGAACTCAATATGAATGATCATGTAGCGCCTATACGAGAGTTTATGGGGCTGAGCTTCAACATGTCCACGGTGCTAATGACCACAGTGGCGTGTCTGATTGTGTTCTTGATCTGTTTTATCGGAACAAGGCGTCTCGCTATGCGTCCTTCTGGAATGCAAAACTTTCTAGAGTGGGCAATTGATTTCGTCCGTGGAATCGTTAAAGCGAACATGGGCTGGAAGGTCGGTGGACAATTCATTGCACTCGCCTTCACCTTACTATTTTATGTGTTCGTTGCAAACATGCTCGGGTTACCATTTGAGCTATACAACCCGAATACGCACGAAGTTTGGTGGAAATCACCAACATCTGATCCAGTCTTAACCTTGACAATGGCGGTGTTAGTCGTAGGGCTGACTCACTATTATGGGATTAAGATTCGCGGAGTTGGCGAATACATGAAAGATTATATCCGTCCTGTACCATTCTTATTACCATTTAAAATTATTGAGGAGTTTGCTAACACGTTAACTCTTGGTATGCGTCTATTTGGTAACGTATATGCAAAAGAAATCTTAATGATTTTACTTGTAGGTTTAGGGACATCAGGTTTACTTGGAATGTTTGGGGCATTCTTGCCGCTGATTGTGTGGCAAGCATTTGGTATGTTTATCGGTGCGATCCAAGCGTACATTTTTGCCATGCTAGCGATGGTTTACATGGCACACAAAGTAGAAAGTCACTAATTTTGGAACAACGCTTTGGACAGGCTAGCTTAGATGCTTTTAGGTTGGACAAGGCAATTAAATAAAAACTATTAAGTATACAATAGGGAGGAAATTTATCATGTCATTATTAGGCGCTGCAATTGCAGCAGGTTTAGCAGCGGTTGGTGGATCAATCGCAGTAGCAATTATTGTAAAAGCAACACTTGAGGGCGTAACTCGTCAACCAGAACTTCGTGGTACACTTCAAACTCTAATGTTTATCGGGGTTCCTCTTGCTGAGGCCGTGCCGATTATCGCAATCGTTATCTCTTTCTTATTACTATTCTCATAATAAGATACGCACGAACAGTATTTTCATTGTGCATAAAAATGGCGACAGTGTTCTGTTTGAACCTGCGCCATTCCTTATGTACGACTAACAGATTAGCCACAATCATCCATCTATAAGGATGCCGAAATACGTTTTTAGTTATTATTTTTCACGTCCAAGAAAGGAGTGAATCCACGTGGGTTTCGATAATATTAACTGGGGATCAGCCATTTATCAACTTATCGCATTCTCAACGCTTTTATTCTTCCTTAGTAAGTTTGCCCTTAAGCCACTTATGGGAATCATGGAAAAGCGTGAGCAGATCATCAATGATCAAATTGATACTGCAGAGAAGAACCGTAAAGAATCTGAAGCATTTATCGCTGAACAACGCGCAGAGCTTGAGCGCGCACGTACAGAAGCTAATGAAATTATTCAAAATGCGAAAAAACTTAGTGAGCAACAAGGTCAAGATATCGTAAAAGCAGCACGTGACGATGCGGAGCGTATTAAGGAATCAGCTGTAGCTGAGATCCAACGCGAGAAGGAACAAGCAGTTACTGCCCTTCGTGAGCAAGTTGCGAGTCTATCTGTGTTAATTGCAACTAAAGTGATTGAAAAAGAACTTGATGCAAAAGAACAAGAAAAGCTTGTACAAGAGTATCTTAAAGAGGTAGGCGAGGAGCTATGAGCAACCAAGCAGTAGCAAATCGTTACGCATATGCCCTTTTTCAGCTTGCAGAAGAAAAAGGCATTCTAAATGAAGTTGCACAAGAAATGGAGCTTGTAAAGGAAGTAGTTAACTCAACTCCTGAATTCTTACAATTTCTTGGGCACCCGAAAGTGACGGCAGATAAGAAGCGTGCGTTCATTGAAACAAGCTTCAAAGGGTCGTTAAGCGAAACAAGCCTTCACACGTTACATCTATTAATAGAAAACAAACGTATTGATAGTCTTGTGGATATGATTAATTCATTTAAAGGCATGTCTTATGAAGCACAAAACATGGCTGAGGCAATCGTATACTCTGCAAAACCACTAACTGGTGAAGAACAAGCGCAAATCGCAGAAATCTTCGGCAAAAAAGTGAACAAGGCAAAACTTCTTGTGACAAATGTGGTAAATAAAGACCTTATTGGCGGACTCAAGATTCGTATCGGAGACCGCATTTATGACGGCAGTGTAAAATCACAGCTAGATCGCTTAGAGCGTCAGCTTATTGCCGGTACACGTTAGTAGAAGATAGGGGTGAATGATATGAGCATCAAACCAGAGGAAATTAGCTCTCTTATAAAGCAACAGATTGAAAGCTTTCAGTCTGATGTTCAAGTTCAAGATGTAGGTACGGTTATCCGTGTTGGTGATGGTATCGCGCTTGCTCATGGCTTAGAGAATGTCATGGCTGGTGAACTTCTTGAATTCTCAAACGGGGTAATGGGGATGGCTCAGAACCTTGAGGAGAACAACATCGGGATTATCATTCTAGGACCATACACAGACATTCGTGAAGGTGACGAAGTGAAACGTACTGGTCGTATTATGGAAGTTCCTGTAGGAGAAGAATTATTAGGTCGCGTTGTGAACCCGCTTGGTCAACCAATTGATGGTCTTGGCCCAATCGCAACGACTAAATCTCGTCCAATTGAAAGCCCAGCACCTGGTGTTATGGATCGTAAATCGGTACATGAGCCACTTCAAACGGGTATTAAATCAATCGATACAATGATTCCTATTGGTCGTGGTCAACGTGAGTTAATCATCGGTGACCGTCAAACGGGTAAAACGGCAATCGCAATCGATACGATTTTAAACCAAAAAGACGAAGATATGATTTGTATCTATGTCGCTATCGGTCAAAAGGATTCTACGGTTGCAGGCGTTGTTGAAACACTTCGTCAACGTGGAGCACTTGATTACACAATCGTTGTATCTGCAAGTGCATCTGACCCAGCACCAATGCTATTCTTAGCACCATATGCAGGCGTAACAATGGGTGAAGAATTCATGTATAACGGCAAGCATGTTCTTGTGATCTATGATGATCTTACAAAACAAGCTTCTGCATACCGTGAACTTTCTCTATTACTTCGTCGTCCTCCAGGTCGTGAGGCATTCCCAGGGGATGTATTCTACCTACACTCTCGTTTACTTGAGCGTGCAGCGAAGCTTAGTGATGCTAAAGGTGGCGGTTCAATCACTGCACTACCTTTCATCGAAACGCAAGCTGGTGACGTATCAGCTTATATCCCAACAAACGTTATCTCAATCACAGACGGACAAATCTTCCTTCAATCTGATTTATTCTATTCAGGTATTCGCCCAGCCGTTAATGCCGGTTTATCGGTATCACGTGTAGGGGGATCTGCACAGATTAAAGCGATGAAGAAAGTTTCAGGTACACTACGTCTTGACCTTGCAGCGTACCGTGAGCTAGAAGCATTTGCTCAGTTTGGATCTGACCTTGATAAAGCAACTCAAGCTAAATTAAACCGTGGTCAACGTACAGTTGAAGTTCTTAAGCAAGATCTTCATAACCCACTACCAGTTGAGAAGCAAGTTGCGATCATCTATGCTCTTACAAAAGGCTTCATGGATGATATCCCAGTTGAAGACGTACTACGTTTTGAGTCTGAGCTCTTCACGTTCTTAGACCACAACAAGAAAGATCTACTTGATCATATTCGCACAACTGGAAACCTTCCTGAAGATAGCGAATTTAAAGCAGCAATTGATGAGTTCAAGAAGGGCTTTAGTGCAAGTAAGTAAGGCTAGTGGTTGGTAAGTGGACGGAAGGTAGGTTCCAATAAACCTTTTCTAGAGAGTGTGACTTGTGAATCTCCTTTCGTTCTAACCAAACACCTCACGAACCAGTTTTTGCGAAAAGGTGGTGAATCGAATGGCTTCATTACGTGATATTCAGGGACGAATTACGTCTACCAAAAAGACGAAACAAATCACAAAAGCGATGCAAATGGTTTCAGCTGCTAAGCTAAACCGTGCTCAAAACAACGCGCAATCTTTCCAACCTTATACAGAAAAGATTCGTGAAGTAGTAGCGGCAATCGCATCTTCAGGCACAGAGATCTCTCATCCAATGCTAGAAGAACGTCCTGTTAAAAAGACAGGATACATTGTGATTACGTCTGATAAAGGGTTAGCTGGTGGTTACAACGCTAGCTTAGTTCGTTCTCTATTAAACACGATCAAAGCACGTCATAAATCTCCTGATGAGTACGGAATTATCATCATGGGACGTATCGGGCGTGATTTATTTAAAAAGCGTGGCCTTCCTATTATTCAGGAAGTAGTCGGCTTACCGGATCAACCGGAATTCAATGACATTAAAAACATTGCGCGTACATCTGTTGAAATGTTTGCTGATGGTATTTTCGATGAGTTGTATGTTTGGTACAACCACTTCGTAAGTCCAATCACACAAGATGTAACGGAAATGAAGCTCCTACCGCTTACAAATATCGGTGATGAGAAAGCTGCTACAACGGCAAGTGCTTCTTATGAGTACGAGCCAGATGAGCAAGCTATCCTTGAGAAGCTCCTTCCACAATATGCGGAGAGCTTAATCTTTGGATCATTACTTGATGCTAAGGCGAGTGAATTCGGTGCGCGTATGACAGCGATGAGTGCGGCAACTGATAACGCATCTGCTCTAATTGATGAGCTTACGCTTAAGTTTAACCGTGCGCGTCAAGCGGCGATTACCCAGGAAATTACGGAAATTGTCGGCGGTGCAGCAGCACTAGAATAGATTTTATCAACCATACAAATACCCTGAAAAAATTGGCTAAGAGCCATTAGGAGGGACGGAATAACTATGAATACAGGTCACATTACTCAAGTAATGGGTCCGGTTGTTGACGTAAAGTTCAAGAGCGGACAATTACCTAAAATCAACAACGCATTAAAAGTAGAACAAAAAGGTTCTGACAAAAATGCGGTTGATGTTACAGTTACACTTGAAGTTGCATTGCACCTTGGTGATGATTCAGTTCGTACCGTTGCAATGGGTTCAACAGACGGCCTTGTACGTGGTACAGAGGCATTTGATACAGGCACACCAATCACCGTTCCAGTTGGGGAAGCGACACTTGGTCGTGTATTCAACGTATTAGGAGAAGCAATTGACTTAGATGAGCCAGTTGCTGCAGATGTGAAGCGTGACCCAATCCACCGTCAAGCTCCTAAATTTGAAGAGCTTTCAACATCTACTGAAATCCTTGAAACAGGAATTAAAGTAGTAGACTTATTAGCACCTTACATCAAAGGTGGTAAGATCGGTCTATTCGGTGGTGCCGGTGTAGGTAAAACAGTTCTTATCCAAGAACTTATTAACAACATCGCTCAAGAGCACGGCGGTATCTCTGTATTCGCTGGTGTAGGTGAGCGTACTCGTGAAGGAAATGACCTTTACCACGAGATGACTGATTCTGGCGTTATTAAGAAGACTGCCATGGTATTTGGTCAAATGAATGAGCCACCTGGTGCGCGTATGCGTGTAGCTCTTTCTGGTTTGACAATGGCAGAACACTTCCGTGATCGTGATGGTCAGGATGTACTTCTGTTCGTTGATAACATCTTCCGTTTCACACAAGCAGGTTCTGAGGTATCAGCCCTACTAGGACGTATGCCTTCAGCCGTTGGTTACCAACCAACACTTGCTACAGAAATGGGTCAGCTTCAAGAACGTATCACATCAACTAAAGTTGGTTCGGTTACATCAATCCAAGCGATCTATGTACCTGCCGATGACTATACGGATCCAGCTCCAGCGACTACGTTCGCTCACTTGGATGCCACTACAAACTTAGAGCGTAAATTGTCTGAGATGGGTATTTACCCTGCGGTAGATCCACTTGCATCAACATCTCGTGCACTTTCTCCTGAAATTGTTGGAGAAGAGCACTACAGTGTTGCACGTCAAGTTCAACAAACGCTTCAAAAGTATAAAGAGCTTCAAGATATTATCGCAATCCTAGGTATGGACGAGCTTTCTGAGGAAGATAAGCTTGTTGTACACCGTGCGCGTCGTATCCAGTTCTTCTTATCTCAAAACTTCCACGTTGCTGAGCAGTTCACTGGTCAGAAGGGTTCTTACGTGCCTGTTAAAGAGACAATCAAAGGATTCAGAGAAATACTTGATGGTAAATATGATGACCTTCCTGAAGATGCATTCCGTCTTGTTGGACGCATCGAAGAAGTTATCGAAAAAGGAAAACAAATGGCGTAATTCACGCATCGCATTAACTAAAGCGGGGGCACTAGCGAATGCTAGTGCACTCGTTTATGCATAAACTAAACCCCGTGATGCTACTCGAGGAGGGTTTTCACATGTCGACGATTCGTGTAAATGTAGTTACTCCTGATGGCAAAGTGTATGATGGTGATGTGGATATGGTAGTGGTTCGCACAATTGAGGGCGAACTTGGTATCTTGCCAAAACATATTCCGTTAGTTGCTCCTTTAACAGTTGGAGCTGTACGCTTGAAAAAAGGCAACTCTGAAGAAAAAGTTGCAGTTAGTGGCGGTTTCGTTGAAGTTCGCCCTGACCAAGTAACGATTTTAGCTGAGGCTGCTGAATTACCATCAGCGATTGATGTAGAGCGTGCACGTGCTGCAAAAGAACGTGCAGAAGGTCGTGTTAACTCTACGAAGAAAGATGCTATTGACTTCAAACGTGCTGAGCTTGCTCTTAAGAAAGCGATCAACCGTCTTGATGTCTCTGGTAAATAAGCAAAAACGAAGTGAGGTGAGCGTGATGCTCATCTCGCTTTTTTTATTCCATCCCTAATTGTCCCACTAACTTTTTTGCTTTCTTTAAAAGCAAGCTTCCACAAGATGTCACGAATTCAACATAAATATCTACTTTATTATGAGAATATTTTCCATATAATTGAACTATGATAGAAGAGTGTGCAGCATCTGTGTAAATAGTCATGACTAGAATGACAAAGATGAAAAAAGATAGGTCCGTACAACTATAAAATTAATGATAGATCACTATAGATTTTTTATAGGAAATCCGTTAAGATGAAAAATGGATTGCTTTATGCTTGACTTCTTTTTTTCGAAAGCAACCAACAAATTTCTACTAATCGGTAACAACGAAAGAAGGATTGGAACTGGGGGTTACATTGTGTTTGAAGGCTTGGGTCAGCAAGCATTAATCCACCTATTCGTAAGTGTCATGTTTTTGGCGATTACATGGTGGGCATTGCAAGCATTTAAGTTTGATTTATTTGTCAAAGAACCGAATAGCCCAAAGGCAAAAGCATTGATGATCTTAGTCACCATTGCCATAGCCCAGTTAGTCAGTAGCTTTTTTCTGGATTATTACAATGCTTCAACGATGTTACGGTATTTGTGGTAAAGGAAGTTTGTGTCGAGTAATGACTACAACTTCCATGTATGCTTTTACTCCTCAAGGTAAAAATGGTAGTAATCAGCTTTATTTGGGGGAGTGAGTCTTATGAACATGGTACGGACTATATTTTTTGGTTTCATTTTCATAATTCTAGGGTACAGTTATTTGCAGGCAACAATAAGTCACGCTCATAACAATAACTTAAGTGAAATCGAATCTATTCTAGAACTAGCACATCACGAAGAATTAATCGTTCAAGAGTGGCAGTTGCGAATGAGAGAGGGACAAGGTCAGATAAAAGGCCAAGACGCCTTCTTGCAACATGTACATAATTTGAACAACCAGTTCACTGATTGGGATGTGAGTGACGTACACATGTCTGAGGCAGAGTGGTCAGTCTCGGCAACTCGTTCATTAAACCAGGACGATTGCTTTGAAAGACTTAGTATCTATGCATACGAACAAAATGGATCCTATGAAATCATCCACACTTATGAACTGAATGGAACATCCACACAAGCGCTTGGTGAGAGAGAACTACACGAATTACTTGAAGAGAGAAGAACTTTATTTTCCCTGCAAGACTCGCCTGTTTACTCCCAAGTAACATCTGTGCGAGCGGAAGATTCTGAATACGTGGAACCTTCTCTGATGGAGCAAGCGAGAGCGATGATATCAACTCTCGGTGCTAAGGAGATTGAATCACTGAATGAAGAAACGTTTGTCTCGGTTTCTGCATACAATGATGTATGGACAGATGCCATTGTCACAAATGGTAACAAGATGAACCTGCAAGTTGCATTAAGAAGCGGAGATACAATGGGCTCCGGTACAACCGTGACAATAGGAACGCCTATTATTACGACTGAATATTGATGATATAGAATAGACTATAATTTCTAGACGCGGAGGGGAATACGTTGGAAAAAATTATTGTCCGTGGTGGCAATAAGCTAGAAGGCACTGTGAAAGTTGAAGGTGCTAAAAATGCTGTGCTACCCGTAATTGCTGCATCGATTTTAGCTGGAAAAGGCACAAGCCATCTTTATGATGTGCCAGAACTTGCTGATGTATACACGATGAAAGAAGTATTACGTAACTTAAATATTGATGTGGAATATGAAAACAATACATTTAAAGTAAATGCTGAGAAGGCTTTAAAAACAGAAGCACCATTTGAATATGTTCGCAAGATGAGAGCGTCTTTCTTAGTAATGGGTCCTTTACTTGCACGAGTTGGTAAAGCACGCATCGCGCTTCCTGGTGGTTGTGCCATTGGATCACGTCCAATTGACCAACACTTAAAAGGCTTTGAAGCAATGGGAGCAACTGTTGAGATTGGAAATGGCTTTATCGAGGCACGTATTGATGGTAGGTTACAAGGAACGAAGATCTACCTTGACTTCCCAAGTGTAGGTGCTACTGAGAACATCATGATGGCTGCAGCACTTGCAGAAGGTACGACTATCATTGAAAACGTAGCAGAAGAGCCAGAAATCGTTTGTCTTGCGAATTATTTGAATGGAATGGGAGCAAAAGTACGCGGAGCTGGTACGGGTGTCATTCGTATCGAAGGTGTGCCTGAACTTAACGGTGCAGAGCATACAGTCATTGGTGACCGTATTGAAGCTGGAACATTCATGGTTGCAGCGGCAATCACTCGCGGAAATGTATTAGTTGAAGGCGCGATTGCAGAGCACCTTCGTCCATTAATCGCAAAAATGCGTGAGATGGGTGTTGAGATCACAGAAGAGGAAAATGGTTTACGTGTAGTTGGCCCAGAAACACTTAAGGCGATCGACATTAAAACAATGCCTCATCCTGGATTCCCGACAGACATGCAAGCTCAAATGATGGCACTTCTTTTGCACGCAAAAGGAACAAGTGTAATCACTGAGACTGTATTCGAAAATCGTTTCATGCATGTCGAAGAATTCCGTCGCATGAACTCGAATATTAAAATTGAAGGACGTTCAGCGATCATTTCTGGTCCTAACAATCTTCAAGGAGCAGAAGTAGCTTCAACTGACTTACGTGCAGGTGCTGCTCTAGTTATCGCTGGTCTTGTAGCAGACGGTGTTACACGCGTCACTGAACTTAAGCATATCGATCGTGGATATATTGATCTTGCTGGCAAGCTACAAGCTTTAGGTGCAGACGTTGAACGTGTGAAAGAGCAAGTTGAAGAAGATACAACAACTGAAGAAGCTCCATTACGTGTAAACTCAAACCTTTAATCAAAAGCCCTTTTCGAAGGGCTTTTTGTTTTGCTATTTTTAGTGGTGCGAATGACTACGGGAGAGTTTAGCCTTAGTTGAACTTCGATTGAGTGGTCGCTGCTGGTCTATTCTGGGCATTGCGCTCATATATGCTGTGGAAATACATTGATCGCACACAAAGCTCTGATTACGCTCATAAATGAAGAATTGCGCACATAAGTGGTACTCAGTCGCACATATTCTCAACATTACGCACATAAGTAGCATCAGCTCGCACATAGTTATAAAGCTTCTTTACCACTTTTGCCTAAAATGATCCTTTTTATTCTTATATTCTGAATATTGCCTCCTTTATTCCTCTTTTTTAAAAAACAGTCATATTTTCCTGATAGGTTCTATATAAATAAGTTATTAACAGGTTGTCCACATATGTGAAAAGAGAAGCTTACACTCCTTTACTCCTCTTTGTAGTCCCATAATATTCTCCATGCACCTTCTTCATAAGCTACATATACATATTGAATAAACTCGAAATGGCCGTAGGTGCCACGATAAGACTTCGTTACAATCACTTCATAAGCTTCCATGATCTCTGTGTCGTCATACATCTTCCAATTCTTCACCTTCTTAGGGCGATTCAAATGAAAGTCAAATGTATCCACACCAAAATGATTCATAAACGTGTGGGGACGATCACTAATGTAGCGATCACGAGAAAAATGAGCTTTCATCGATGAATGAAACAAATCCCAAGAAGAAGAGAACTTTGCGTCTTGTTCTAATGAATAAAATTCATTGACTACTTTCTTAACGGTTCTTGCCTCAGACGGAATAAAGAAAAAGACGATGAGAAAAAAGACCGCAATAAGAACGATAGCTGGTAAGACAAAAGGCTGCAGTGGATTTCTTCTCCGTAACATAGATGACCCTCCTATTAAACAAATCCAAAGTTTGTTATTGATCCCTATTCCAGCATGTACGTATTTAGCACAGCAAGTAAAGAACTTGTTCTATCTTAGAGGGGCCATTCATAGAATTAGAAAGAGATCAAAGACATAATGGAGGCTTGAATATGAAACGGTTACTCATTATCGCAACAATTCTTTGCACGGTTGTGCTCATCATTCCAACGATGATGGTGTTAATCGGAGATCGATCGACACCAACAGTGATGTCTACGACAGGCGAACAGCAACCAACCGAATCGACTCAAGTCACCTACGAGCCAGAATCAGATGTAGCGATCCAAGTATTTAGAAGTAAGCAAGAACTCGTTGAAGAGGTACCGCTTGAAGAATACGTAGTTGGAGTGGTTGCTTCTGAGATGCCGGCGACATTTGAGATGGAGGCATTAAAAGCACAAGCACTGACCGCAAGAACCTACATTTTAAGGCAAATGCTAGAGCCTGGGGATGTGGAGCTTCCTGGTGAAGCGATGGTAACGGATACTGTGATGCACCAGGTGTATCAAAGCAAAGACGAGCTGAAAAATAGTTGGGGGAGTGAATACGACTTAAAGTATGCTCGCATTAAAGAGGCGGTTCTAGAAACAAAGGGACAAGTCTTAACGTATGATGGGGAGCCGATTACGGCAGCCTTTTTCTCAACGAGTAATGGGTTTACAGAGAACTCTGAGGATTATTGGCCGAATCCAATTCCGTATTTACGTAGTGTAGAGAGTCCGTGGGATCAAACTTCTCCACGCTTCACAGCTGAAAAAGTACTCTCTGTTGGGGAAGTAGAGCAGAAGCTTGGGGTCAGCTTACCGAGTGATGGGACGGTAGGGTCGATTGTTGCTCGTACAGATGGTGGACGTGTGGCTAGTGTAAGTGTGGGAGGTAAAGAGTTGAGTGGACGTGAGGTTCGCGACAAGCTGGAGCTCGATTCATCAGACTTTGATTGGAAGCGTCAAGGCGATCAGGTCGTGATTCAGACAAGAGGATGGGGACATGGCGTTGGGATGAGTCAGTACGGAGCAGATGGTATGGCTAAAGAGGGGAAGAGCTACGAGGAGATTGTTCATCACTATTATCAAGGGGTGAGCATCCAATCGGTAGACACCTATGAAGCGAAATTAACGGCAAAAGCGGAATAAAAGGCGAGCGTAGTAAACCCACCAGAGCCGGTGGGTTTTTTGTCGTTGAAAAATAGGTAAAGTATTAGGGGGAGAAGCTGATACAGTCGATAGACTTGAGGAATATGCTTATATGGAGGAATAAAAAAATAAATGAAGGAGGGTATAAAATGTCAACATTTTCGTCAATGTTCGGTCGAGAATCCGAAAGTGCTTGTGAAAGTATATCGATTGACCGTTCATATAAAAAGCCAAAACAAAAGGCATGTGATTGTTCGATTCGAATTCGCTCTACCGATACCACAACAGTTACTGCTGCAACCTTTCCAGGAGCAGATGTAGTACCGGCTGATGTCGATATTCAAACGATTGACATAGATATTTGCCCAAAATGTAATCCTGCTAATAGCAATGTTTTTGCCGTTTTTCAAAATACATTTGGTGGTCCCCCCCCAACAGGTTTTTCAACGGTTATTGCCGCTTCGATCCCTGGTACCTTTAAAGTGAAATGCAGTGAAGAAACTGGTATGGCGATTATAGAGGGGCTAGCCAATATTGTCATTGACAATACAGTAGGATTAATAAGTCCCTTGGTCCCTATTACCACTATTCTTACCCTGCCATTTAGAATCGAGGTTAGCAGCGATGGGACAGCTACCTTTACAGCTCGTTTTATTGCTGATGGTGAGACATTAAGCGTTTCATTTGCAGGCTTAGATGTGTTGATAAGAGATTGTGATACTAGGACTAGGCGTAGAAGCTTCGATCATGATAGAGGTTGCTGTGAGTAATCTACAGAAAGAGAGTTATTCATATGTAGCTCTCTTTTCTCATTAGGTGATTGACACATATCTTTTTTCGTTATCTATGCATAACAAAATCACCTTTGTCGAAAACTAATCTAAAAAAATTTTTAGTTATATGTATATATTTCCATCAATCGGCTCAAACTGGTTGCTGAGGTGATGAGAAATGAGAGAAGAAGAAAATAAACGCTCTTCTAAAAATGAGGAAAATTCATTTGATCTACAAAGCTTCTTAAAGAAGCGCTGGGTTGTTCCCGCAGTTTATCTAGTCGCAGCAGCTGGGGTATTAAGTGCCGTATTATTCATGCAAGGTGGAGATGAATCATCTGCCCCAGGTGAAGGAGTCGAGGTTGTAGACCCGTCTCAAGATGGTATGTATGGTGAGGAAGCAGTTGAAGTAACCGCCGCGAATGAAGTGGTGAAAAAGCCTGTTGTGGAAGAAGAAGGAATTGAAGTTGTTGTTCATTACTTTGACGAAGCAGGATCGGCTGAAGAAAAAGAACAAGCTTTAGTATACTACAATAATGAATACCGCCAGAATAAAGGAATTGATTTTGGTCACGTTGAAAATGCAAGCTTTGATGTGGTCGCTGCTCTAAGTGGAACTGTTGTAAAATCAGAAAAAGATGCACTTCTTGGATATGTTGTAGAGGTTGACCATGACAATGGGATTGTTACGCATTACCACAGTTTAGATAAGGTAGACCTTGCAGAAGGTGAAGTCGTGAAACAAGGCGACGTCATTGGTCAAGCAGCACGTAATCTGTACAATCAAGATGCCGGCGTTCACGTTCACTTTGCGATTCGTCAAGACGGAATTGCTGTAAACCCATCGGATGTATTTGAACAACCAATTGATTCAATCGGTGATGCTGTGAAAAAGCAACAAGAAGCGGCTGAGGCTGAGGAGGAAGCACCAGCAGAAGGTACAGAGCCTGCTGAAGGTGATGGTGAAGACAAGCCTGCCGAAGAGAAGCCAGATGCACTAGGTGATGAGGATGAAGCTGAAACACCAGCTGAAGACGAAGACGGTGCTGAAGATTCAGATGAAGAAGAAAACACTATAGGTTAATTAGTAAGTAAGCGACTCACGCATAGATGCGTGGGTCGCTTTTTAGTGTGTTCGCCCGATTGTGCGGCAGTTTCACCCAAATAATCAAGTGATCCCTCCAACAAGCCTCACTAGTCCCTTGCGAGTCGCATTTTGTCTATGAATTTTTTTCGAAATAGATTTATTCACTAGCTTGACATATTTCAGAATATTTGAAATAATAAACCTTGTAAAAAGACTGTTATGGAACACCGCTATAAAAAGATGAGGATGTTCCAATTCTTAGAAGGAATTTATGATAACGCTTACATAATACTGGTTTTAACTGTATTAGTACTAAAAAAGACTGACTATCCGGTCTGAGAAAAAGCTTCAGGAATATAGTGAACTAAAGGAGGTTTCTTATGTTATACGTGTTTCTACTTATTACAGCCTTATCGATCTTTTTCGCTTTTAGAATGAAAAAGCCACTAATGCTATCTGTGCCGTTTGCTGCTATTATTGTTTATTTTGTTATTCAAATTGCAATGGTTCCACTGGGCTTTTTCGAGACGGTTCGGTTCATTTTTGATCTAAGGTAGGAGGGTGTTATGGCGAAGCGAAAAAAACAAACACACTCTACAGAAGATCATTGCGAAAAATGTCATCAAGATACACTCACCCACATTCAGATGGGGCAATATTTTTTCTTACTTAGTGCCCTACCCTTTTTAATGGCAATCGTCTTAACTTTCGTTGTTCATCCGGTATTTCTAACTTTTATCCCACTCGTCGCGTGGATGAATTTTCGAATTGCTAAAAAGAAAACACCTCTTAGACGCTGCACAAATTGTCACCACACCATGACCCCACAAAAACGTACACATCATACTTAATGAAACGATTTTAGTTTAAAAGGGAGGCGATGCCAATCTATGAGGGGCAAGTAGCCGTATAGTGGACGAAAAATCGCAAGCCATTTTATAAGGAGGCGTGAGACTTGAAAAAAATTGATAAAAAAGTAGCCGATGCCTATTTTCGTGCAAGAACGACTCTTGTTATTGTCTGTTTGATCATTGGAGGCCTTGTGTCGTTTGGTGTAGTAGCTTTTGCAGAGTTCTTTAGCACTTTTACTATTATGGGAATGCCCGCTCATTACTACATGGGAGCGCAGGGGGCTGTTGTTACCTTTGTTCTATTATTATTTGGAAATGCTATTATAAGTGACCAAATTGATAAGAAGTTCGGCATTAATGAAGAAGAGAATGTCAGAGCAAGTGCAGGGAAAGCGCTCGATCACTAAAAAATAGACAAATGAACTAGACAATTGAACAATAAGGGGGCATCATTGTGGACCAACAGACATTAGTTTCAGTATTAATGATTATGGCAACGTTCGGACTATACATTGGGATTTCGGTCTATAACCGAGCAAAAGCAACATCTGATTTCTACGTAGCAAGCCGCGGCGTTCCACCGTTCTGGAATGGTATGGCGATCGGTGGAGACTGGATGAGTGCTGCATCCTTTATCGGGATGGCTGGTACGGTTATGATTCTAGGTTATGACGGTCTTGCCTATATCATGGGTTGGACTGGTGGTTATTTATTCTTAACTTTCTTACTAGCACCGCAGCTTCGGAAGTACGGTCGCTATACAGTTCCAGAGTTCATTGGTGACCGCTTCGATAGTAACACGGCTCGTTTAATCGCCGCGATTGCAACGATTATCATTAGTTTCACATACATCATCGGTCAATTAGCAGGTTCTGGTGTTGTTATTGGCCGTATCTTAAACATCCCGGCGATGTACGGAACGATGATTGGGGTAGTTGTTATCGCGATCTATGCAACACTCGGTGGGATGAAAGGGATCACGTGGACACAGGTGGCTCAATACATTATCTTAATCATTGCCTACATTATTCCGATTGTGTTCATGTCACTTCAGATTACGAGTAATCCATTACCATGGCTTACATATGGAAATATCGTCACCCAATTAGGTGAGCTTGACCGGGAACTTGGGATCTCGGAGTATTTTGCTCCATTTGCCGAAAGTGAAAAGTCACAGTTCATCGCGCTTATGTTTACATTAATGGTCGGAACAGCTGCTCTTCCACACGTAATTGTTCGTTTTTATACAGTAACAACGATGAAAGCAGCACGTTGGAGTGGTGCGTGGGCGCTTGTCTTTATCGCCTTACTTTACTTATCTGCACCAGCATACGCAGCATTTTCTCGTTTTATCTTAATGACACGTGTAGCAGGTCAACCAATTGATGAATTACCTGCTTGGACAACAACATGGGTTAATACAGGTCTCCTTCAAGTCGCTGACCAAAATGGAGACGGTATTCTTCAATGGCAAGAAATTGTCATCTCAAATGACATCGTCGTTATGGCCACACCTGAGATTGCCAACCTAGGCGTATTCGTTATTGGTCTTGTTGCAGCCGGTGCGATGGCAGCTGCCTTATCGACTGCCGGTGGTTTATTGATCACAATTTCTTCATCGTTTGCTCATGATATTTACTATCGTCTTGTCAATCCAAATGCAAGTGATAAAAAACGTCTTGCAGCTGGACGTTGGGCAATCGTTCTTGCAACACTTGTGGCCGGTGTGGTTGCTCTTAATCCGCCAGGGGTTATTACCCAAATCGTTGCGTGGGCGTTTGCACTTGCCGGTGGTACATTCTTCCCTGTTCTCCTACTAGGGGTTTGGTGGAAACGTGCCAATGCAAAAGGTGCGATTGCTGGTATGCTTGTCGGGTTGTCCGTTACACTGACATACATTTTATTAGCACGTAGTGGCATCACGATCTTTGGCATTCAAGATACAGGAGCAGGTCTCATCGGTGTACCTATTAACTTTATCGTTACGTATCTCGTTTCTAAAATGACAGCTGCACCATCACAAAAACTACAAGATGAAGTGGTCGACCTACGTTATCCTGAACAAATGACTTACAAAGACGGAGAGGTATGGATGGATGAATCATCAGGTAGATAGCCAAATCATACAAGAGATCCACACTCACCCGCTTTTTGTCGGCATAACAGCCGACGAATTGCGGGAACTCTTAGAAACCTGCGAACTCAAACACTACACGAAATCTCAGAAAGTGCTCTATTCAAAGACGCCGCGCGAAGGACTTCTGCTCATCCTGAAAGGGGTGGCAGAAGTTTTTGTCAGCGGAGGGGAAGCCAATGCCCAAGAGGTACTAGAAGTTCTTCAAAAAGGGGATATGATTGGATTTTCAAGCTTAGCTGATTTTTTAGGCGAAAAAAGTGAAAATCCAGATCAATATGCAGTAGAAGTACGAGCAGTAGAAGAAGCAACATGTCTGCACATTCCCTATCCAGTCATTGAAGCACGCTGGCATGATGATACCGTTCGTGATTTCATGCTCAGGCAAGCATCTATTAGACTACGTGATATCTATCAATCTCTCGCTGAACAAGTGAAGCAAGCAAGCCGTTTCGGGGAGAGTGAGCCATTTATCCGCCGCATTCATGATGTGATGACCGAACCTGTTGTTATCGTTGATCAAGATGATGATGTGCAGGACGTGGCGGATACGATGGTCAAACGCGGTACCAGTTCCGTTGTTGTTGTGAATGACGGAGACCAATTAATTGGCATTATCACCGAAAAAGATCTCGTTGCGCGTGTTGTCGCAAATGGAGGCGGACCTGGAATTGTCGCAAAAGAAGTGATGACGGCCAACCCGTTCATCATAGTCGATGATGCCTTTTACTATGAGGCGATGTCGAGCTTTCTGATGAATGGGATCAAGCACTTACCTGTGATGCGCCGTGGCCGCGTCGTCGGTATGGTGACGTTATCGGATCTCCTTCGGAAGAAAAACCGGGGCGCGATGGAGATTCTTCATACGATTGAAGAGTCCAATTGTGAAACGATCGATGCCATGAAGCCCGCCATCTATGACGTGCTTAGTAATTTAATTCAAGATAGAATCCCAACGACTCATCTTTTAAATGTGATAACGAAGCTATACGACCGCCTCGTTCGACATGCGGTACAGCTCGCCGTTCGGGCTTTAGAGGACCGTGGACTAGGAGCACCGCCTGTAGCCTTCAATTGGTACATGATGGGCAGTGGTGGGCGAGCAGAACAGTTTATGTTAACGGACCAAGATCATTTTCTTGTTTATGCTGATAGTCAGGATGAAAAACGCGAAGAAATCGACGCCTATTTTGATGAGCTTGGTGCAGAAATTGTTCGCCATCTTGAGCAAGCCGGCTACAAACGTTGTAAAGGGTTAATGATGGCAAGCGAATCTCAATGGCGTGGTTCGCTTAAGAAGTGGCAAGAGCGTCTCCGTGGCTGGAGCTTACGGTCGACAAATGACAACATCTTGCTTGGCCATAACTTCTTATCTTACCGCATGCTCTACGGCGATGCTGAGCTTCATGACCAGTTTGTCGATGTCGTGCGTGAGATTTTAACGAAGTCAAAAATCTTTCTCTACCGCATGGCTGAGCAGGAAAAAGAATCACCTGTGCCAACACTTGATCACCCGATTCGTGCGTTGTTCCGAATGAAACGGGAATCGATTGATATCAAGATGCATGCACTATTCCCAATGCATCATTGTCTGCAGCTTTTATCAGCCCATCACGGAATATTTGAAGGGACACCACTAGAGCGTCTCGATCGCTTGGTGGAAAGAGATGTGTTTAGTGAGCAAACAGCCGATGAAATTCGTTTTGCTTATGAAGTGGTTCTCTCCATTCGGGTCGATCAAGCATGGCAAAGCTTTAAGTCAGACACAGAACGAACAAGTAAAGTTCATTTTGCTCATCTCAGAACGAAGGATAAAGAGGAATTAATGATTGCCTTAAAAACAATTCGCAGCTTACAAAACCAGACACTCGGTGCCTTTGGTATGTATTAACCATCATGTGACGACTTGAGGAGGTGTGTATGATGATGTTTTGGAAAAAACAAAAGCTTGATTATAAATTACAATCAGAGGTGCCATTGAACACAAATATTCGTGATTTAACCTTCACGATATTTGATACCGAGACAACCGGGTTTGCGATTAATGGCTCTGATCGTATGATTGAAATTGCTGCGGTTCCGGTAGTGAATTTAGAGGTGCAAGAGCAAACCTTTCAAACCTTCGTCAACCCAGAGCGTGAAATCCCGCAAAAAATAACGGACTTAACCGGTATTACTGAAGAAAAGGTGAAGGATGCTCCAGTCGGTCTTGATGCACTCGAACGGTTCTTTCAATTTAATGAAGATATCAATAGTCACCTTTGGGTCGGGCATTACGTGAGCTTTGATATGATGGTCGTGAAAAAAGAATTGCAACGTAAGCAATACACATTTGAGTCTCCTCTTGTCGTCGATACACTCGACCTGATCGGCTACCTCAATCCGTCACGTGACATGCGCGACTTAGAGGTTTATGCCCTGCAATTTGGCACATTGGTCTATGAGCGTCATCAAGCTCTCGGTGATGCGATGACCACCGCACACCTCTTCTGTGAGCTGATGCGCCACTTAGAGGACAGAGGCAAGACAACACTTGCCGACTTATTGGAAATCGGCACCTCGACCACACGAGGCGTTGTATTTTAAATGTGGGATCAGAGAACGCGGCCAGATGAGGTCGCGTTTTTTTGAGTTGGGGTGGGTTGAGGGGTTTTGAACGGTTCGCGTTCAGCTCAGTTCCGTTCAGTTCGCACATATAAACAAGTAAAAGAGGCCGCTCGCACATATATTGAAAATAGCGCACAAAACTCACGATACTCGCTCATAAAACATGGATTCCGCACATAACCTAGTCCGGTTCGCACATAAGCCATTAACCTTCGCACATATGACTTCCTTTATCCAGTCCCTCCAGCTCAAAAATGGACCAAAATCATTCGAATATGTAAAAAAAGTCTGAAAATAGCCCTCGTCCTCTTTAAAATGTGGTATATCTGCTGAATCTCCCTAATAAACTGTACCAATCACCAACACAGAATTAGGGAGGCGAGACGTGTGCACGATTACATCAAAGAGCGAACAATCAAGATTGGCAAGTATATCGTCGAGACAAGGAAAACGGTGCGAACGATTGCAAAGGAGTTTGGCGTATCCAAAAGTACCGTTCATAAAGACCTAACCGAACGCTTGCCAGAAATCAACCCAGAGCTCGCAAATGAAGTGAAAGAAATTCTTGAATATCACAAATCTATTCGTCATCTTCGTGGCGGCGAAGCGACGAAAGTGAAATACAAGAAGACACAAGATGAGCCTGCTCAACAAATTGTAAAAAGTCGTCAATAATTTTCATTAAAAACATCCCTGTCTGAACAATCTGTGATAAAATTTACAATTAGGTATATCGTAATCAGTAGATACGATCATGTTCGGTTAACAGGGAGGAAAAAGAATCATGTTTGGTAGAGATATTGGAATTGATCTAGGTACGGCAAACGTCCTAGTCTATGTAAAAGGTAGCGGCATTGTTTTAGACGAACCATCCGTTGTAGCCGTGGACACACAATCAAAAAGAGTTCTAGCTGTCGGAGAAGAAGCGTTTCGCATGGTTGGACGTACACCAGGAAATATTGTTGCCATGCGCCCTATGAAGGACGGCGTCATCGCAAACTTTGAAATGACTGAATCGATGCTAAAGCATTTTCTTGGCAAGATTAATGTCAAAAGCATGTTCTCAAAGCCACGTATACTAATTTGTTGCCCAACTAATATCACCTCTGTAGAACAAAAGGCGATTCGTGAGGCAGCAGAAAAGAGTGGCGGTAAGAATGTGTATTTGGAAGAGGAACCGAAAGTTGCTGCAATTGGAGCTGGAATGGACATCTTCCAACCGAGCGGTAACATGGTAGTCGACATAGGCGGTGGAACAACAGATGTTGCTGTTCTTTCAATGGGTGATATCGTCACCGCCTCTTCCATCAAAGTAGCAGGTGACAGGTTCGATTCTGACATCTTAACTTACATCAAAAAGAGGTATAAACTTCTTATCGGAGAACGCACAGCTGAGAACATTAAGATGCAAGTCGCAACAGTATTTCCAGGCGCGCGTCAGGAAGAAATGGACATCCGCGGGCGCGATATGGTAAGTGGACTTCCAAAGACAATTACGGTACACTCAAAGGAAATAGAAGAAGCATTGCTTGAATCGGTTTCCTATATTGTACAAGCTGCTAAGCAAGTACTTGAGCAAACGCCACCAGAATTATCAGCGGACATCATTGACCGTGGAGTGATTTTAACAGGTGGAGGAGCGCTTCTGCATGGTGTAGATCAACTTCTAGCAGAAGAATTGAAACTGCCAGTACTTGTAGCAGAAGACCCGATGCATTGTGTGGCAAAAGGAACAGGCATCATGCTTGAGAACCTTGACAAGATGTCTAGGAGAGTAAAAATTTAATTACATCTTTAATTCAACAGATACATGTGGCATTGGATTAATCGATGCCGCATGTTTTCGTGCTTATCATAATGGTTTTTAAAATGGAGGAAAAACACGATGCTTAGAGGATTGTACGGCGCAGCAGCAGGGATGATTGCCCAGCAACAGCGCCAAGAAATGCTGACCAATAACCTAGCCAATGCGAACACACCAGGATACAAAGCCGACCAAGCATCACTACGTGCGTTTCCTAATATGCTCATTAGTGCAATGGACACAGAGACTCATCAAGGCGCATCTGCCCCAACGATCGGAGAACTGACAACGGGTGTCTACTTACAAGAGCGTATGCCAAACTTCCGCCAAGGAGACATTAATGAAACAGGCAATTCCACGGATATTGCTCTGCTTCAAGGTGTGATGCCTGAGGGGGAATTAGGACGCCCAGGTGCTTTATTTTATACAATTCAAGCTGGAAATGAAGGCGAAGTTCGTTACAGTCGGAACGGGAATTTTACCATTGATGGCGCTGGTTTTCTAACGACGACAGAAGGCCATTATCTACTTGGTACGAATGGACAACCCCTCGAAGTCGGTGATGAGAACTTTACAATTGATGAAAATGGCCTCTTAACTTCATCTAATGGAGATGCAGTGGGTCAAATAAATATCGCTTATGCAGAGGACCCGATGCTACTTGTCAAAGAAGGTAATGGCTTGCTGCGCTTTACAGAAGAAGGGGAACTTCCTACTGCCATCGGAAATGCTGACATTAGCTTTCAGCTCCAACAAGGGTTTGTTGAACGTTCAAATGTTGATGCATCGCAAACAATGACGGAGATGATGAATGCTTACCGCTCATTTGAAGCCAACCAACGCATTCTTCAAGCCTACGACCAAAGCTTAGAAAAAGCAGTCAATGAAGTTGGAAGGATCGGCTAATGGATAAGCAGAAAGTGAGGCAGGTACAATGAATCTAGCGATGATTTCGTCCTCTGTGACAATGGGTCAATTACAACGTAAAATGGATACAGTATCACATAATATTGCAAACAGTAACACGAACGGTTTCAAACGTCGTGAATCCACCTTCTCGGATCTTTTATTCCAGCAGGTTAATAATCAAACGGATACACGCTATGAAACAGGGCGACTCACACCAAACGGCATACGTGTTGGTGCGGGAGCAAAGATTGCTCAAACCGCGCTTAGACTAGAGCAAGGTTCGATTCAAAATACGGATCGTCAATTAGACTTTGCGATCACCGAGCCGCATCATTTTTTTGAAGTGGAGTCGGTTGAAGGTGGACAAGCAGTTACCCAACTGACTCGGGACGGGGCCTTTTATTTAAATGAAGATCCTAACAACCCGAATCGACTGACAATTGTAAATGGAAACGGTGAGTTTTTATTAGACGGAGCAGGCAATCGTTTCTCCCTCCCAATGAACTTCACCGATATTAACCTTTCACCCACCGGACAAATTCAAGTAACATTAAATGATAATGAAACGACCGAAGATATTGGCCAAGTACAGCTCATTCACGTCTTAAAGCCACATCTACTTGAAGCACACGGTGATACAAGCTTTCGAATTCCTGACCTAGCTGCATTAGGGTTAGTTGAGGCAGACGTCACCCAGCAAGTTCCAGGTGGTGAGGGAAAGCTAATGCAAAATGCGCTTGAGGCTTCGAATGTGAATATCGGACACGAAATGAACGAGTTGTTAAACATGCAACGACATTATCAATTCAATGCACGGGCCATCTCGATGGCTGACGAAATGAACGGACTCATCAACGGAATCCGACGCTAATGTGCAAATGAGGAGAAGACGATGACTGAACAAGAAAGACAATCGACGACAACTGAACAAGAAACCACTCCTACTGAAATCGAACAGGTAACCCCTGTTGTAGTGGAAGAGGAGGAGGTGCCGAAAAAGAGACGCTTTGGCCTACGCAAAAAAGGTCCGAAAAAAGAACGAATTCGTCTCATTCCAATCTGGCTCCGTCTTATTATCGTAACCGTTCTTGTCGGCGGCTGTCTCCTTCTTGGAATCATCATCGGCTACGGTGTCATCGGAGACGGCGATCCATCTGATGCCCTAAAACCGGAAACCTGGTACCATATCATTGATCTCATGCAAGGAAACCAATAAACCACCCGTAAAGGTGGTTTTTTTGTTGGGGAAGTGGGGGGATGGGTACGTGTGTGTAGTGTGGGTTTCGCACATATAAGAGTCTTCCGTACATATAAAAGCCCGCTTGCTCATATAAAGAGTATTGCGCTCATAAGAGTGGGAGAGTCGCACATAAACGAGAAATCGCGTACATATCAGAGTGCGTATAGCACATAAACTCATCATTCCGCACATAAGCCGGTGCACGGGTTGTGAGACTTGAGTTTCGCACATAAAAGAGTGTTCCGCACATATAAAAGCCCGCTCGCTCATAAAAAGAGTATTGCGCACATAAGAGCGGAAGAGTCGCTCTTAAACGAGAAATCGCGCACATATCAGAGTGCGTATAGCACATAAACTCATTATTCCGCACATAAATAAAACCTCTCTTCCATCTCAACAAAATTTGTAATTATTTTATCTGAAAAAGAAGGATTCATCCGAATCAGATCGAATAATAAGAATATTGAAAGGCAATCGAGTGTTTTCTCGCAACACCCCCGCAAGTATTAAACAATATTAGGAGGTCTTATTATGGTTTTAAAGCCCCGCAACACCCCCCTCACTCTGCACAGGCTTGAAGCGTTAATGAAACGCTTGTCCCCACATCATCCTAAACACGCCCTTATTGAAGATGAATATGCAAAACATGCAGCAGGTTATCGAGGAGAGCAACAGCTTGATTATTTCCTTGCTCCATTTACTCGAAAAAATCTCCACATTTTGCATGATATCCGCCTTGAACTCGATAATCGTTACTTTCAAATGGACACCCTCATCCTCACTCCGCAGTTCCTTCTCATCCTCGAAGTGAAAAATTTAGTTGGGTCGCTTACGTTTGATCATCAATTTCAACAACTTCTGAGAAAAGTTGATGAGAAAGAGGACGTATTTCCAGATCCGCTCATACAGGTAAAACGCCAAGAAAGTTTTCTGAGTGAATGGCTCACTCGTCAAAATTTCCCTTCCATCCCCATTACAACTCTTATTGTGATCGCCAATCCTAAAACGAAAATCCAAGCAAATGAACAGCATCAAGAAGCGATTAAAAAAATCACCCACGCTGCCAATGTCCCTAATAAACTTCTTCATTTACAACAGCACTATTCTCAACTTGCTTTATCAAATCAGTTATGCGAACAATTAGCTGGTTTACTCCTCAAGAACAATCAACCTTATGATCAACCGATTCTCCCTTTGTATCATTTGAAGAAAGAAGATCTTATTACAGGTGTCTATTGCCCTTATTGTCAAGCTCATCCTATGAACCGTCTCCATGGTCGCTGGGAATGCCCAGTCTGCAATGCCATTTCCCATAATGCTCATAAAAGCGCCATCCGTGACTATGCTTTACTCATTGATCCAACCACATCTAACTGTAAGCTTAGAACCTTCCTCCATCTCACCTCACGATTTACGACGAAAAGACTCCTTCAAAGTGTTCGTGCTACACAAACCGGCACTAATAAAGGGTCCACTTATGATTTGAGCAACCTTATAATCGCTCATAAAACCTCCGTACGCTCATAAATATTCAGATTCGCACCTAAAAATGAAATCCCGCACATAAATACGCCGACATCGCACATAAATAAAATAACTCGCACCTAAACACCTCATACACGCTCATAACATCAAAAAAACGCTCATATTTAATCTCACCACCGCCCATATGCTATAATAAACACAACCAAATCGCACCACAGAAAGGAAGATTAACCATGAGCAAACTAACGATTGAACAAATTAAAGAAATCATCCCGCACCGCTACCCGTTTCTACTAATTGACCGTATTGAGGAGATCACAGAAGGAGAGCGCGCAGTCGGAATTAAAAATGTCACGGCCAACGAAGAGTACTTTAACGGACACTTCCCTGACTATCCTGTTATGCCAGGCGTACTAATTATTGAAGCCCTCGCTCAAGTTGGAGCCGTTGCAATGCTTAAAAAAGAAGAAAACCGTGGCAAGCTTGCCTTCTTCGCTGGAATTGATAACTGTCGTTTCAAACGTCAAGTCGTACCAGGTGACCAGCTTAAGCTCGAAGTTGAAATAACTCGCCTTAAAGGACCGATCGGCAAAGGGCATGCTATTGCAACAGTAGACGGCGAAGTTGCAGTCGAAACTGACATTATGTTTGCCATCAAGAATTCATAACCCATTTTGGTAAAGGCCGTCCGTCCACTTACATAACGCGCTACACAATCTTCATTCGGCCTCAAGTCGGCTTGCAACGATTCACATCCACTGCAAGCCGGCAAAAATAAAAATAAAGCCTCAAACCACTGATGCATAAGTGTTTAACGTTGATTCGACATAATCCTCGTTTATGATAAACTGTGTGACACCTTGTGAAGATGCCTAGATCTTACCAAAAAAACCTGCAATCTATAGACGGTGGTGCATAAGCTTGGTAAGATACACACAGACTAACAGCAGGGCATTGTGAGTCACGCACTCAAAAACCAATAAGTTAGTCATATAAATAATCAGGGGGTATTATCAATGAAAAAATTTATGATGACAACAGCAGCAGCTGTATTATCTTTAAGTGTATTAGCAGCATGTGGCGAGCCAGCAGATGAGCAACAAGAGGATCCAGCAGTAGAAGATCCAGCAACTGAAGAGCCTGCAATGGATGAGCCAGCAGAAGATCCTGCTATGGAAGATGATATGGATGAAGAGCCAGCTCTAGACGAAGAGCCAGCTGATGAAGAATTGGATCTTGAAGAAGAAGACGAAGAAGCTACTAACTAATTTCTAGTCTGATTCTATGCAGAAACCTCGCTTAGGCGGGGTTTTTTTCTGTGCAATTTTTTCTCTCCCTCCAGAAATGATTTTGTCGAAAAATAATTGCGTTTTGACGAAAAAATTTAATAGGCAAATACAAAATCTAGGAGTATACTAATCTAGAAAATTAAATATGGAATTAGTGGAGGATGAAAGAATGAAGCGTCTATTATCAATGTTGGTGGCTGTTGCACTATTATTAACGGTTTTACCTGTTTCAACTTTTGCACTAGATGCAAATGACGCTAGCTTTAACAAGTTTTTACGAGGAATTGGATGGGACAAGCAAGACTATATCGACTACTTAGAGAGTAAAGATTGGTCCCTAGAAGATTTTGATGATGTTGAATGGTTAGGTACGCCACTATCTGAAAATTCAGTCACGAAGGTGTTACAGCAATATGATTTAACACGCGATGAATTGAACCAATTATTTATAGATCATGGTGATATAGAAGAAGGAGAAGATATTCTAGCTAGTGAATGGATTATCTTTGAAGAAGAATTAGAGTCCTACGTAGATTTTTACTTAAATGACGACTGGGGTACTCCTATCACAGAGGAAAATCTTCAAGAGTTATTAAACGAATACGGATTTGCTAATAAAGAAGAACTAGAGAGCTTCCTTAATGAATACGGGGAGTCAATCGAGGATTTTGAATACATTGAAGATCTAGACTGGACTATTTATTGGTATCTATACGAATATGATGATTTTGATTTGTACGATGATCTAGAAGGTCTTTTCTCGGAGATTGGTCTAACGAGTGACGAGCTAAAGAGATTGATTGATCACTTTATGTCTCTAGACCTTGAAAATCCTAATTTTCTTGATCGTCTAGAAGCTCTTAATGACCGTTTAATGGCCATTCCTGATTTTGAATCGGCATCAGAATTATCTGCTGAGGAGATTGCTGAGCTTCTATCAATCTTTGATGAAATGTTAGATCTTTTCCAACTAGATGTGAAGTATTATCTTGTGAAGGGTGATGAAAAGAAATCGATTTCGTTTGGGACATTAATGACAATGGACTCAACAAATGGATACGACCTTCTTATTGAACTTTATAATAAACAAGGGGAATTTTTAGCTGATATTTTGTTGACGGCAGACATGTTTGGATCAGATCTTATTAAGAACACAGGTGGAGACCTGAAGGAAGTTGAGAAGGCAATCGCGAAGCCTCAAGCTCAACCAAAAAAAGAAGTGGAGAAAGTAGCTACTGCTCCAGTTAAAACGGTTAAAGGTGGCAGACTTCCAGATACAGCAACTGATTACGCGAACAATATGTTATTTGGCTTAGGTGCATTACTTGCAGGTGTCATTTTGTTCCGTAGAAGAAAAGCTGTTATGAAATAAAGAAACCATGCACTGGAGGCAAGTTCTAATGAAACGTTTAATTATTTTAATGCTTTCTGTGGTTTTAATTGTCTCCGGGCTATGGTTTACAACCACAAATGGGTACAAGTTTATAAAGGGTTACCTACTCTTTAAGACCTCGGAAACCCAGCAAACCGTATTGGCCGAGCCTATTGAGCGAGACGAGGAGCCAGAAGCTGAGACACCAGAGGTCGAAACAAAAGAATCTGTTGCTCCTGATGATCTCTATCCGATAAGACCGACAAAAGGTGAACATATTGGTGAGCTTTTGATTCCGAGTTTAGAGGCAGAGTTGCCAATCTATCACGGGACTCATGAGGATGAATTAGAAAAAGGAGTGGGGCACTTTGAAGGAAGTGTTCTACCCGGTGAAAACGATAATTCAGTTCTCTCTGGGCACCGCGATACGGTATTTCGAAAATTGGGTGAGGTAGAAAAAGGTGAACTTCTTGTCGTTCGCACGAGTGCGGGAGAATTCACTTATAAAGTAAGAAGAATGCGCATCGTTGATAAAGAAGACCGCACAGTGATCGTGCCAAAGCCAAAAGCAACCTTAACGATTTCTACGTGCTATCCATTTGACTTTATCGGAGCAGCGCCAGATCGCTACATTATTATGGCAGACCTTGTCTCTGCTGAATATGCAAACTAATATGTAAAAGACCCTATCTTCCAGGTGGAAATAGGGTCTTTTTTAGCTCGTTTTTAAGGTCTGATACGTAATGATAAGCTTATCTAACTCCTCGCTGCACTTTAAAACTTCTTTTGAGTTCATCCCGAATCGAAGGGCTGAGTGATGTAGTTCTTCACGCTTAGACTCGATCACTAAAAGCAAGTTCTCTTTATTCATAGTTTTCACCCGTTATGGTTGATTTTTTGGCTGTTTTCTAAAAGAATATAAGTGTACTTATTAGTAGTTATTTCCTATTCTACTGGATTTTCCAAACGGTTACCACTGTTTTTACTTCATATTTTAAATTTGTTTTGTTTTTTTAGACAAGACAAAAGGTGATGACTGTTTAGTCATCACCTTGTTGAGCTTCTGATGTGAGAGGTAATTCGAGATGTTCTCTCAATTTGTTCGTGACTTGTTGGCGATCTTCCTCAGAAACAATGACGTAATAAATCCCGTCAATTCGTTCGTTTTCACCTGTCACAGCCATTTGCTCGACATTATGTCGTGCACTTCGGTAGTTCGATTGGATTTTCCACATCTCTGTTAGTGTCAAGTCCGTGCGCACAGAACTTCCAACTGTATCAAGAATCTCACCAGCTCTTGAGATAGAGGAAATGTCAGCTGCCTCTAAAATAACCGCTTCGACCACCTCACGCTGACGATCATTTCGCCCAAAGTCTCCTCTGGAATCTTCCTTTCTCATACGAGAGTAAGCTAATGCTTCTTCTCCGCTTAGAACCTGCTCTCCTTCAGGAAAGGTGTATCCACTCTGGCTAAAAGCAAAGTCATTATCGACTGTGACACCACCAATCGCATCAACAATTCCAATAAAGCCCTCCATATTAATGCTAACATAATGGTCGATTGGAATATCAAGAAAATGTTCCACTGTATCAATCGCCATTTTTACCCCGCCCCACGCGTAGGCATGATTGATCTTCTCCGTTGTCCCACGTCCGATTATTTCTGTACGGGTATCACGAGGAATGCTCAGCATTTTGATTGATTCTTTCTCAGGATTCACGGTTAGGACGATCATCGTATCCGAGCGTCCTTCGATTTCATCTCCAGTCGAGTCGACTCCCGCGAGTAAAAAGGACATTGGCTCACTTTGCTCGACATCGACTTTTTCTTCACGTTTTTCCGACTTCTCTTCCTCGCGCTCAATAGGCTCATAAATATTTTGAGCTGTTTCATTAACAGAGGCCCACAAATAAATTCCAAATCCCGTAATCGAGAGAAGAACGACCACTGCAATCGCTATGAATACTCGTTTCATCACGCATCCTGCTTTCTATAAGTTGTTGCCACTCATTATATAGGAAAAAAGAATGAGATGGAAACGGGAAATGGACGGCATGTAGAGACGACGGAGGTGATTTCCAGTATTTTGCTGCATTTGCTTAAATAAATTGGGGAGTTGCTAGAATGATTTCTAGGTTTGCAAGAATAAAAGAAGGAAATCACAAAAAGACATAGAAGGTGCTTAAATCCATCCCAAAAAGACCGTTGGACAGCAGCCTCAACGGTCTAAAATAACTGACCATTCACTAAACGATACAACACTTCTTCATCCGACCAATCACTAGCTACAGCACCGGCCTTCCCTCGTGCCTCCCCGAGTGTGCCAGAGTAATACAGCTGACCATCTTTTAATACACCGATTTCATCACATAAAAAAAGGACCTCGACGACATCATGCGTTGTATACATAATGGTTTTTCCTTCGTTCGCTAACTGTTTAATCAATTGATTGATCTCAAATTTCGATTGAAAGTCAATGCCAACAGTCGGTTCGTCCATTAGAAGGATGTCTGGGTCATGAAGGAGGGCGATAACGATGTTCAACTTTCGCTTCATTCCGCCAGATAACGTCTTTACTTTGTCATTTGCTCGATCACCAAGTCCGATCTTTTCTAAATGAGTAATTAGAGCTGATTTCGTGAGCTTTTTACTGGAAAAAGCACTCCAATAACGAACATTTTCAAATACCGTTACCTCCTCCCAAATCGATAACTCTTGAGGCACAAAGCCGATGAGTTCACGGATGGGTTTTGCTTGCTTTTTGATGTCATAACCAGCGATTGTCACGTTGCCACCCGAGGCGTCAGTTACCGTCGCTAATACTTTAAGGAGGGTTGATTTTCCAGAACCATTTGCGCCAAGGAGACCATATACTTGGCCTTTTTTGACGGATAAAGAAAGGCGATCAAGAGATTTCTTTTTGCCATACATTTTAGATACTTCATGCACCTCAATCATTTCAAGCCCTCCAATCGTTTAATAGCTAAAATAAGCATTCCGCAAGCGACAACTCCAGTCACAAGAAGGTTAAAGAGTGAAGCTGAATCATAATAAATCACCACGTGATGAGGAAGAAATGTTGAAGTTATGCGTAAACCTTCAGCTAGTTCATGAACGGGTATGAAACTTCCTCCTAAAAGGCTTAGGCCAACGACCATCATCATGCCGATAATATAATAACGAACAAGGTTACTACTCCAAGCAGCGAGCAAAAAGGAGATCGTCATACTCACGCATCCAAATAGGATCATACTAACGAATAAACTCACACTAGGCTCGACTTTATTTAAGTAGAGTAAAATAAAATAAGTAGCCAAAGTCTGCAACATAAAAAAGCTAACATACACCATGAGATGTACAACTAAATATTTTCTAATTCCTGCAAAAGTTGACCGAACGCGAGGGAGGATCAACCCTTTTTCACGGATCACCCAATCTGTCACGAGTATACTGATTAATAGTGTAAAAAAGGTCCACATCCCTAGATACGGGTTCAACCATTGTCCCGTCGTATTACTCGTCGCTCCATCACTTGAACCGTCTCTATAATTAATGGTAAGCAACGGTTCAGGTTCCCACTGGCTTTCACTGAAATCAAAGATTTCCTGCCAAACAACATCTTCTCCGGCTTCCAAAGGCAGCTCTAATAAACTCGATAAAACAAGGACGCGATCAGCAGCATTCACGCTACTAGTCAATCGCACTACCATGCTGGCGATGACCTCATTGACTATCCCAGTCGTCAAAGAGTGAGGGGAGGTCCACACCTCAATCGTCTCTCGCCGGTCCTCACGTTTTAACGCCGCTTCAAAGTCCTTCTTAATCACATAAACAGTATCGACTTCATGTCGCAAAAGCATATCCCGAGCTTCATCGCGATTGGTCGTGACAGCAGAGATCCGCTCTTGATTAGAAATATGATCGACAACAGCCCGTGAAAATACTTGGTCGTCTTCATCTACTACAGCAATCGGAATCGCGATCTCTTGTTGGCCTTTTTCAACTAATGTCCCAAATAATAACACCCCGCAAATAGGTACTAAAAAGAGTAATAGCAAGGTAGTCGGCTTGAAAAAAAGTTTATACAGAACCATATGTAAAAGCTTCATCAGACTATCTCGCTCCTTTTTGAACCAAAATACAGAATGCAACAAAAATCAAGGATGCCATAACGAAGATACCTAATGTCGATAAACCATTTGTAGCCCCTTGAAGAAGATCAATGGTTGCTCCAAGTGCCCAAAGGTTAATTGTCCATTCACTTAAGCTTCGTAACCAATCAGGGAAATAAAGGGTAGGAACAAAATGTCCACCTAGTATCGCTCCAATCAAAATGAACAACCAACTAATGATCTGCGCACCTTGCTCTGATCGAATCCACAAAGAAATTCCGTAAAAGAAGCTGCTAAATAAAAGAGCGAGAAGAACAATCCCACCCGCCAATAAGAACAAAGAGGCATGACCATCAGCTAGAAATATAGCTGGCAAGCCAACGGCAAGGCCCACTCCAGCAACGATCAACGAAGCACCAATTAAGGTTGAGCCTGCAAAATGCCAATCGTCCATTCCGCGCGTACGTAAACGATCAAAGGTTGTCGTATCAAATGCTTGGCGCAATAAAAGAACGATAAAAAAGCTCCACGTCATCATCGCCAAAACAAGAAAGGACCCGACATAATACATCATAATGTTTTCTTGAAATAACCCGCTGACTTGAACCTCATCAAATACATCAAGTCTCCCCAGCGCATCGAGCGAAAAGGTCACGATATTTCGTTGCAGCTCACCCTGTCGTACGTCAACTGCGACATCTTGCTCCACCAAAAAGTAGTGCACAGCGTTCACACCGCTTTGCGCGGCAGAGACATAATGAGTAGCAGCAGTGAGAAGTTGACGGATCAGCGCGGATTGCAGAGGCTGGCTGCTTTGCCCGATGACTGTGATGGGGGAGTTTACCCCTTGGCGAAGATCCTCGCTAAAGCCCTCAGGAATAATCACCAATGCATCAAGCGTCCCTCCAGAAAGCATATCTTGACCTTGTTCTTCAGTCGTTTCAATTGCCTCAATCACCTGTTCTACTTCTTCGTTATCAAATATCTGACCAATTGCCTGTTTCGTTTCAAATGTCTGATCCAAATCAACAACACCGACAGCCATTTTCTCTACCACCTCACTTGGTGTGAGCTGGTGAGAAACAACAAGGCCAATCGCTGAAAATAGAAGAAGAGGAGCAACAATAACTGTTACTCCTAACTTCCACTGCTTAATCCACATATTAAATTGAATAGTGAGTAAAGCGAGAATGTGCTTCATCCGACTCTCCTAGAATAAACCAAGCTCAAACATCAGTTGACCAAGGCGCATTTCCATATCTTCGGCAATTTGCATCATATCAAATTCAGTTAATTCCACCACATTGATGCCTGCGTCTCCATCTAGTGTTGGGAGCGAGACACTTTCAATGATCGTAGAATCCGACTCAAGTACAAAGGAAAGCGAGCCATTTTCAAATTGCTCATTTAGATCAATCGTGAAATCATATTTATAAGATGCTGCTTCATCCTTTAGATTGATATCCTTTTCTTGATTCAAAGTCCCTGTTAAAAGTGGTTCCATGCTTGAGATATCGTTTGACATAACCGCAAATGAACGCTCAACTTGCTGATCACCTGTACCTAATCCGAAAAATTCAGATTGCATCGACAGACTGAAAGGTTCTGATGTTGTACCGTATTCACTTAAAGAAACATTTAGGCTCATATCTTCTGTTCTCGAACCATCGCCTGCACCAATTATGTTCGTATAAGCCACGTTCAGTTCAGAATCTTGCTGACCTTCAGGTGCTAACGTAACGACGGTTGCACGGTCGACTTCATTGTTATCAAGCTTTACATTTCTCGTTTCGACAAAAAGGTTGCCAGCTTCATTTGTGTTTTCCATCGAAATCGCTGTATTTATTTGACGGCTAATAATAATGTTGCTGTTATCGACAAGGATCGTCGATGTAAATCCATTAGGGTATTGAAGGTTTTCTGCCTCTGCTTGCAGTTCTTCAAGTGCTTCTTTTATATCTGCTTGAAAGGTTTGAACATTAAATTCTTCTCCATCTAGGGCCAGTTCAAGTGTTTGTGCATCGGCAACCATTACAGCTCGTTCTGCGACTAATTGGTGAAGTTCATCATCAGCTGCTACGAATCCGAAAAACTCATTTGTAAACGCGGAAGCTTCTTCAGGTGAGAGCTCCAACACCAACTCACGTAAGCTTAAGTTTGTGCCGCTGTACTCATAATCAACTTTTCCGTTATCTACAAAGTACTCATCTTTCAATGAATCCATGAAGAAGGTTGAGTACCTTGATTGAAGATCCTCTTGTTCTGCTTCTGAGAGTTTAAGATCTTCCCAGCTGTATTGCACAGCTTCTAAGCTTTCTGGACCATCATAAAATGGGTCAAACATTCGCATGAATTCGCCATATTGATCAAGATTAATATAGAAGTACTCATCATAAAGGAATGGAATTTTCAGTCCAATTTGTTCGTTTGATTGGGCCATTTCCATTGTAAGAGCATCTGCTTGTTGAATGTTTAGACCAAGTTCATAAAAAGCTTGGTTTACAGTAGGGTCCATCTCTTGTGTCATCGTGATGGATGAAGAATTTAGAATTGATTGGATCATATCAAGTTCGGGGTCGTATGTAGCTGCTTCCATATTCAACATTCCGCTAAGTGTTACTTCAGAACGTGAAGGATTGGATAGTGTTAACTCATTAAATGCTAAATCCTCACCATACTTATCTTGAAATTCATCAGAAAGCTGTTCGAACGTTTTGTATTCTGCATACAAGAAACGTTGCTTATCACTCATAAATATTCCCATTCCAAACGCAAGCGCTACAAAGCCAATTAATAGCACGGCAACAGAAGAAGCAATGATGATCATTTTCTTTTTTGACTTCTTAGGTGGCTCTGTTTCACTGGGCGTGCGGTGTTCCGGCTCCTCATATTCTAATGCTACAGCTGCTGCAGTCTCATCGACCTCGGTACCGCATGATGGACATACCGACGTACCTTGCTTCAGGGCTGCTCCACAATTTTTACATACCACTGGCAATCTCTCCTTTAACGATAGAATGAATAGAATGAAAACCTAGCCTCAACAAAAATATCTACTTTTCCATGAAACTGGTAACAAACACACTTAATCATAAGCCGAAATTACTTCCAATTCCATTAATTCGACAATAAAAGACAAATATCCCAACGAAATAGGTCTAAAGACTTGTCTATATATGTCGGGTTATCTATCTTTTAAGGCTTGATCAAGTTTCCGTCTTATCTTCTCGACGTTCGACGGAAAGAGGATATAATTATGCTTCTTCGTTTTTATCACAATTCGATCTAGAGCCCACTTGCAGTCACAATACGAATCGCCGAGGCATCTACTCCACCATACGTCTCATCGAGCGAAACATCTAGAATATCGGAAACGGGAATCTCTACTTGAGTAAACTGCCATTTGATCACGATAGACTCATTAACTTTCTTTACAGAAATTCCAAACATCGTAAAAACACCAACTTTCACCAATTTGTGAGTTTACTTAGTTACGATGAAAGAAGATTGGTTTCATATTCTTCCTATTGGCTTCTTACGTAAAAGCATCATTCTATAGTAAAATAGAAAGAGCTTGTCATAGGGGGTACACATAAGATGAAGAAATTTTTAATTGCTACATGTGTAGGAGCATTTTTACTCGTTGCTTGCTCTGATAATGAAGAACAAACAGAGGTTGTAAACGAAGAACAAGACATAGAAGAGGCTGAAACAGAAGCTGAAGTAGGCGAGCCGGTTGATAGCACAGAGTATGTCGAAGGTGGTGCACCACTCACAGCTAACATCGAACAAGAAGAAGGGGTGCTTGGTGCACAAGTCTTTGTTGATGGTGACACAGCAGTTGGCTCTCTAATGTTAGATGATAACGTGGAAGAAGAACGAGTCGAGCAGCTGGCAGAAATGTTTGCCGAAGAAATTAAAGAGGCACATGAAGATAAAGCAGCAAATGTTCAAGTTGTACAAAACAGTGAACTCGTAGCAGATATTACGATTGAATAGTAGAGAGATGCGATTAGTCATGAAGACTGATCGCATTTTTGGTGAGAGAGGAATTTGCGGAGAGGAATAGGAGCGAGTTTGGAATGTCCATATTTTTGCTGCGTTTGTCGGAATATGATGTGGTTTCGTCGGAATAAAGCTCTAATTTGACGGAATCAGAAGCCATTCCGTCGGAAAACGACATCATTTCGTCGGAATAAGATCATCAACTATTAAATTTAGTTTCAAATAAAGGAAAAATGCTTATTTTGTCGAAGTTCATACTACTTTAAAAAGAAAAGGAGCCTCAAATGATCGCAAAACCTCGCAAAATCCCTGTTCACATCGCCAAATTAGAAGCACTTCTCCGCAGAATGCCTTCCCACCACCCGAAACGACCTCAAATCGAAGCCGACTTAGCGAAAAGGAGAGCTGGTTATAAAGGGGAGAGCGCTCTAGATTATCACCTCAGCTTCCTACCGCACAAAGAATACGTCATTTTCCACGATCTAAGACTACAAAGTGGTGATTACTACTTCCAAATCGACACCCTTATCCTCACTCCAAACTATATTCTCCTTATTGAGGTCAAACATCTTTTCGGTACGTTAACATTTGAGCCGGAATTTCAGCAGTTAGTTCGTTCAACCGCTGATGCTGAAGACGTCTTTCCTGACCCAATCATTCAGGTGAAAAGACAAGCATCGCAACTAAAAGAGTTGCTCAAAGATCATAAGTTTCCAGATATCCCAATCGAAACCATCGTTGTTATCACAAATTCGCTTAGCCGGATTACAACCTCACAAACAACTGACTACCTAAGAAGATACATCATCCGAGATACCGTACTCGTAAGTCGCATCTTAAAGCTAACCACTCAACATCACACACTAATCTACCCTCCAAAATTGATTAAAAAAGCCATCAGAATTCTGAACAAATCCCATTCCCCGACTACATTTGATCCACTCATTTCCTACAACCTTCAAGAAGAAGATTTAGTAAAAGGAGTTCATTGTCCAAAGTGTTTTGCTATACCTATGCGGAGGCTTCATGGTAAGTGGCTATGCACTTTTTGCTACCACCAATCAGGAATGGCACATATTCATAGCTTAATCGACTATGAAGTTTTAATTAAAAACTCAATTACGAACAAACAGGCATGCAAATTTCTAAGGGTTCATCCACCACTTGCAAAAAGGTTGCTTACTTCATTACATTTTCCTCAAATAGGAGCTACCAAATCACGAGTTTATCTAATAAACATAGATCAATTATATGAAGCAGCCCAAAAAGAAGACTCCGACTGAGATGGGAGTCTTCTTTTTATCATTAGTAATTGGAAATGAGTTAGGAAGAGGAGTAATTCGACGAAATTATGTCGAAATTCGCATCCAAAATTAGAAATTCCGACGAAGTCAACTAATAATTCGACGAAACGACCTCATAATCAGGCAAGTGCCTCCATTTATCTGGAAATGGGCTCCTCCTTCTCCTTCTCCTTCTCTACTTCCAAACTCGCCGCCGGTCCAAAAAACTCATAATGGACACGCTCATCACTAACACCAAGCTCCGCTAAATGCTGTTTGATCGCTTTCATAAACGGCACTGGTCCGCAGAAGTAGTAATCCGCATCGTCCCCGGCTTCAGCCAAAGCACCACGCAGCCAGCCAAGCTCAATCAATCCTTGAAGGTCATACTTGCTACGCGCAATATCGTCCTCAGTAGGTTCAGCCAAACAAACATAACTGTTCACATTTTTATGAGTTGCAGCCACTTCTGCGACATGTTCGCCAAATGCTTGCACCGAACCGTTTTGCGCTGCATGGATAAAGGTGACTTTACGGGCTGGTTGCTCATATACAATTGTATTTAACATGCTCATCATTGGTGTTACGCCAACGCCGCCACTAAGGAGCACCACTGGCTTTTCGCTGCTTGTATCTAATACGAAATCTCCAGCTGGCGCACTTAACTCAAGCTTGTCGCCTTCTTCCATTTTTTCATGTAAATACGTGGAGACAACCCCGTCATTCTCATGCTTGACGCTAATGCGGTAATAGTCATTTCCTGATGCGTCAGATAGACTGTATTGACGTAAGTGAGTATGCTCGAGGCCTTCTGGCTGCACTCTTACCGTTACGTATTGCCCTGCTTCGTAAGTCGCAATCTCTCCGCCATCAAAAGGTTGTAAATAGAAGGATGTAATCACATCGCTTTCCACTACTTTTTTCGCGATCACAAATTCTCTAAAGTCAGCCCAGCCGCCCACTTGAGATTCAGCTTCCTCATACATTTCCTTCTCAACCCCGATAAAGGCATCAGCTATGACACCATATGCTTCGCCCCACGCGTTAAGAATTTCATCGGTTGCGGCATCTTCAAGTACTTCCTTCATTGCTTCCAGTAGAGTCTCCCCAACAATCGGATAATGCTCAGCCTTTACGCCTAAACTTCTATGCTTGTGCCCGATTTGCTTAACAACAGGTAAGATCGCTTCTAGTTGATCGATATGAACAGCAGCTGCATACACAGAGTTAGCTAGAGCCGTTTGCTGACGCCCTTGTTTTTGATTGGCATGATTGAATATATTTAATAGTTCAGGATGACGTTCAAATAACAATTGATAAAAACGAGTTGTAATCTTTGTGCCATGGACTTCCAATACCGGAACCGTAGACTTTATAATAGAGATAGTTTCTTTAGATAACATCTTCACTCGCCCCTTTTCGTTTCTGATCTTTACACTTATGAGTATAGTGGGGAGCGACATCTTAAGGTGTGATTTAAATCACATATGTTGTGTCTAATTGGTGAAGGAGAGGATCTGTGTGTTGAACACTGATACGATTAAAGAATTGTTAATACGTTTTCCATTGTTTAAGCGGCTTGATGACGAAGCGCTTAATCAAATTGTTGATATTTCAATCCATCGTGAGTGGGGAAAAGGCAGCCATCTGTTTATGCAAGGCGAGCCGATCGAAAATGTTTATTTTATCTACAGCGGCCGTATTAAAATTTATAAAGCCGATAGTCGAGGACGCGAACAAATTGTCGCGATCTTAAAAGAAGGGGAGATGTTCCCACATGTCGGTTTCTTCCGTAAAGGAGGCTACCCGGCTTTCTCGCAAGTGCTTGAGCAAGCCGAGCTTGTCGTCATTCCGATTCGTGACTTTGAAAACATTTTAAGAAGCAATCCAGAACTGTGCATTCAAGTATTCAACGTCTTAGGGGAAAAAATCGTCGACTTACAAGACCGCCTCCAGGCTCAAATTTTGAACAATACATATGAACAAGTGATCAAACTCTTAATTCGTCTAGGCGAAACGAATGGATGTAAGCAAGATGATGGTACAACGGTGATTAAGTCCGACTACACAAACCAGCAACTAGCCAATATGATCGGCACAACACGGGAAACCGTCAACCGAACGTTAACCAAACTGAAAAAAGAAGGACTACTACTCAATCATAGCGAGGCGAGGTTTTGCTTTGTATATGAAGAGATGGAAGGAAAGTTAGACGGGGAGTGAACGCACTCCTCCTCCCTAATAGTTTCAAAGAACTATGTATAAAGACCAGTGATTTAGTCTAATCACTTACACTATAAAGGCCTACTCTCGTCGGTAGTGCAACCGATTGCCTATTTTTCAGAAAATTGTTGCATTGACAATTGCACCCATCATACAATGAGTTTAGTAAGCGTTTTCAAAATGCTGTAAATAAAAGAATGAGAGGAGAATAACATGAAAAAGAGCTTAGTCTGGATGGTAATGTTAAGCCTTTTATTATCGCTTTTTGTGCAACCGTTTGCACAAACGAATGAGGTACAAGCTGCTGGCGACAAAGTGTACGAAAAAGTCGTACTGCGCGGTGAAGCACCATTGAGGTGGGATGGGGACAATCATCCACTTACATTTGATGAGACAGAAGAATTATGGAAAAGTGAGCCTGTGTCACTAGCAGGTGGCAATCAGTTTGAATATAAATTTGTGATGGATAATAACTGGTTACCGGGTGAAAACCTACAATTCCAAGTCCCGCAAAATGGGGAGTATCAATTTTATTTTGATCCACGAAATGAGAGAAAAGTAGATGTTAGACCAGCGACTGAATATGATGGGTCTATTACTCTACAATTAACAGTTCCGGAAGATACACCTGACTGGGTCGTACCAACCGTTGCAACGAGTAATAATAGTTTCAATTATAGTGTGACGCCACTAGAGCAAGATGGTGAGACCTATTCGGTTACTTTACAAGGGAACGCTGGAGAAGAGCTCGAGTACCGCTATGGTTTAGGTGATAAGAAGTATCGTGAAGTGAGAGAGGCAAATCGAGTCGCTACCTTTACAGAAGAAGGAACGGTAAGAGAGGATACTGTTGCAGAGTGGACAGGCCTACCTGTTGCCAAAAATGTCTCCCATCAATTTCAGCATGAACCATTTATCCCTTCTCCAAATGATGAGGTGACGATTACCGTTGAGGTGGAGCATTATGGACCGATTGGTGAAGGTGGCATCTACTTTACAACAGACGGAGCCTCGCCAATTGGTGGGCGAGGAGAAACTGAAGTTGGAGAGTTTGCTCCTTTATCGATTGTTGAAACAACGAAAGAAGACAACTTAAATCGCACGACGTTACAAGGTGTCATTCCACAGCAAGCCGACGGAACGCCTGTTAAATACCTGGTTGATGTCTGGGCAACGGATGGAGAAGGCTCGCAATTTGCTGATACTAATAGCTTGCAAGCAGAAGAAGCAACGGAATTTGCTTACTATGTCGAAAACTACACTTCACCAGAATGGGCAAAGGATGCTGTCATTTATCATATCTTTGTCGATCGTTTCTTTGATGGAAATCCCGACAATAACTTCGACGTTGACCCTAGTTTGCCGATAGAAGAGGCGTTAAAAGACTGGATGGGTGGCGACATTGAGGGCGTTCTTGAAAAGCTTGATTACATGGAAGACCTAGGTGTAGATACGCTTTGGTTATCGCCCGTTTTTGAAGGACCTTATTCTCACGGCTATCACCCAACGGACTTTACAGGGGTGGACGAAAATTTTGGGACAGTAAAAGCTTTAAAAGAATTAATTGATGAAGCTCATGATCGTGATATGAAAGTCATTTATGATTTTGTACCAAACCACACATCGAGTCAGCACCCATTTTTCCAAGATGCGCTCGAAAATGGGGAAGATAGCCCTTATTACGACTGGTATACATTTTATGAAGATGGCACATATGAAACGTTCTATGGCATTGAGGAATTACCACAATTTAATAATGACAGCCAAGAAGCCCGTGATTACATGCTCAATGAAGTGGTTCCATTTTGGTTAGAGGAATTAGACTTTGATGGCTTACGACTTGATTATGCGAAAGGGCCAAGCTACAGCTTCTGGGTTGATTTCCGTGACAAAGTAAAGTCGATTGATCCGGATATGTATGTCTTTGGTGAGGTGTGGGATTCTCGCGAGAAGATCTCAACCTATGCTGGAAAACTGGATGGGTCCCTAGACTTTGGCTTTCATGATACGTTTAAAGGAACTTTTGCCTTTGATGGCTCAATGCAATCCATTGTGCAATATGTGAAGGACAACGAGGCAGCGTATCACCCAGAATACATTATGACAACTTTCCTAGATAATCATGATTTGCCACGCTTTTTATATGAAGCAGGCAATGACACCGACAAGCTGAAACTAGCATCCTTTACGCAATTTATGCTTCCAGGCTCCCCGGTTATCTACTACGGGACGGAGGTTGGTCTTTCGCAAAGTACCAACCATAACGACTACACAGAGTGGAAAGATCGTTGGTATCGTGAGTGGATGATTTGGGATGAGGAGGAGCAAGATCAAGATTTACTGACGCATTATCAAAAAATTATTGAATTACGCGCTAACCACTCAGCTTTAAGAACAGGCGATTTCGAGGCTCATTCTACAACGAGAGATGCTCTTGTGTTTGAACGCAGTAATGATGAGGAGCGTGTGATCGTTGCAGTAAATAAAGGAGCAGAAGCAACAGTTCCATTAAACGAAGAGCTCACTCTTCAACATTTGATCACCGGCGAGACGATCACTGCAAATGAGCTCATTATTGAAGGGAATTCATTCGCAGCATATGTTGTAGTGGATGATGTAAATGTGGAGCATGTTACGTTGCAAGGCATTGGAGCTCAAGATATTGAGTTAACCTATGACGAGGCAGCAGGGGTGTGGCGCTCAGAAGGCATTCATCTAAAGAATAAACAATCCGTTGCGTTCAACTACGTGATCAACGGTGCACATTCAATCGATGAATTAACCTTTACCCCGGATCGAGGCGGGAAATTCGAATTCGTCTTTGATCCAGAGCAACCAGAACAAGTAACTGTCCTGCATCCGTGTGATAAAAAAGGGAAGTAAGTAGAGAGAAGTGCGCTGATGCGCACTTCTTTTTTGATTTTTTTGGTGTAGTTTACGCTTGAGTTATTTATTCCGACGAATTAATCTCTATTTCAAGCAAACTAGAGGGAATTCAGCGAAACTAGATCATAATTCAGCGAAATCCAACAATATTCGGTTAAATACAGAAAAATATTGGAAATTAATCCTCTAAAACAATTCTCCTTTACCTAATCATCCTAATACCCACGGACACAAATCATAATTATTACGACTTAAATCCTGCAAAAAACACATAATATAGTTAAAATATGGTAATGAACCACTCATTCTTTATTCTTATCGTCTCAATATGTAACAAAATGCTAATTTTGAGAAATCCATGTCATGCTTTGGTCTCTTAGTATGTAATTGTGGAAAAGTGTGAATCAATCTTGCTGTGACCGTTAGAATCCTTATCATTAAAGCCTTTAATATGGAAAGGTTAGCTATGACCTATGGATTCGCTCCGAAAACCACAACCATCCTCATATTAAATCCTTTATCGCGTTAAAGCGTTAGCCGAAATCTTATGACTGATGTTCTACTTTTATTCAGCTCGATTGAAGGAGAGCCAAAGCTACCACCTATTGATTATAATGTGCTATGGCAAGCCATTGTTCATGAATATTTCAAATTTGTGAGCGATCGGAGACCTGAGGCGATACAGATGCTATAAACGGGTCTCGCGATGGTAAATAACAACAGAAAAGAGGTATATGAAATGGCTTTTATACCGATATCCTTATTCATATTGGTGATTTTAGCGCTGGGAATCAGAGAGAAAATTATCCACAAACGCAACATCAACTCGATTCCGATTCGCGTCAATATTAATGGGATTAGAGGAAAGTCGACCGTCACGCGCCTTGTTACAGGGGTGATTACGGAGACGGGCAAGAGAACAATAGGAAAAACAACAGGTACATCGGCACGCATGATTTACTGGAATACACCTGAAGAAAAGCCGATCAAGCGACGTCTTGAAGGTCCTAATATCCGCGAACAACGTATTGTAGTGAAAGAAGCGGCAGATATGGAGGCCGAGGTGCTTGTCAGTGAGTGCATGGCTGTGAATCCCGATTATCAGATCACCTTCCAAGAGGAAATGGTACAAGCCAACATTGGCGTGATCGTAAATGTACTTGAGGATCATATGGATGTAATGGGACCAACGCTTGATGAGGTTGCACAGGCTTTTGTTGCGACGATTCCATATAACGGGCACCTCATTATTACAGAGAGTCCTTACACAGAGTACTACAAGGAGATTGCAGCAAAACGGAATACGAAAGTTATCGTAGCAGATAACTCGAGAATTTCAGAGAGCTTTCTGAAGCAGTTTGAATACATGGTCTTCCCTGAAAATGCGTCACTGGCCCTAGCTGTTGCTGAAGCGCTTGGGATTGATGAAGAAACAGCCTTTCGTGGCATGTTAAATGCTCAGCCCGACCCTGGTGCGATGCGGATCATTCCCATGGATGATCACTCGAATCAGACATCCTTCTTTGTCAATGGATTCGCAGCAAATGATGCGGCATCGACATTGAACATTTGGAAGCGAGTTGAGATGTTAGGATATCCGACAAAACAGCCCATTATTATTATGAATTGCCGTGAGGACCGTGTCGAACGAACTGAGCAGTTTGCAAGAGATGTCCTTCCTTATATCGAAACGGACAAGCTTGTCGTCATTGGGGAGAGTGTTTCGCCGATTATCGATGCCTATGAAGAAGGCATCATCCCGGCCAAGGAGTTAGTCAATTTTGAAGGAGCATCAACGGATGAAATTGCCGACTACTTACAAGATGTAATGGCATCAACGACAATATACGGTGTCGGAAACATCCACGGTGCAGCAGAACCATTAATTGAAAGATTACAACAATTCAAAGTGAAGAGAATAGCAAGCTAGACGAGGGGGAGCTTTAGGTGTTTGGTACAGATTTATATGTGGCACTCGTAATTGGTGTCGTACTCAGCTTGGTCTATGCTGAAAAAACGGGGATTATGCCTGCAGGGCTAATTGTGCCGGGATATTTAGCGCTAGTCTTTGACCAACCTGTGTTTTTACTACTTATCTTTTCGATTAGTTTTCTAACTTATTTAATTGTCGTATACGGTATTTCTAAAATAACGATTTTGTATGGTCGCAGAAAATTTGCTGCGATGTTAACGACGGGGATTGTCTTAAAACTCGTCTTCGACTTCTTTTATCCGGTCATGCCCTTTGAGATCCATGAGTTTAGGGGACTTGGCGTCATCGTGCCCGGATTAATTGCAAACACCATTCAAAAACAAGGTGTGGCGCCAACAGTTTTAAGTACACTCGCACTTAGCGGGATCACATTTGCGATTATTTCGCTGTTTTACTTATTGTAGGGGAGGCGGGCTAATATGAGTCAAAAACGAAAATTTACCTTCCCAGAAAAAGTGTTAATGAGCACAAAAAAGCATAAAGTGCATGCGAAAAAACATTCGATTATTGCCTTTATTATATGTTTTATCATTTTGGCTAGTACAAGCCTGATTCGCCAAGCAGATATACCAACTGTGGCAAAAGAAGACGATTCAGTCTTTACTGCTTCGCTTGTTGGCGATATGATGTTTGGCCGTCATGTGGAAAAAGTAGCGGACCGTCATGGTTATGATCATATGTTTGCTTACACAAAGCCGTATTTTGAAGCCGCTGATTATGTCACAGGGAATTTAACAAGTCCTGTTCTAGATGAAGAAAGCACAAAACCGCTAGATCAAAAAGAGCTCTCGAGTCTTGTGGCTGACAAAGAAGCCATCTCAACACTTGAAGCCGCACATTTCTCAGTCGTAAACCTAGCTAATAATCACTCATTTGAAGAAGCCACGCCAGAAGCACAGGAAACATTGGAAACGTTAGAACAATCTGAGGTTGAGGCCGTTGGGGTTGCTGGGGATTATGACGCAGCCGAAAGTATTTCTTACACCGAGCATAACGGTTTAGACGTGGCGACAGTGGGCGTCACGGATGTGATTCAGCCGTCCATGGCATCAAACGTGCTAACAACGGATCCAAATGAAGCCTTACCATTGATTCGCGAGGCACGTAGTCAAGCTGATCTCGTTGTCGTCCATGTTCATGCCGGGCAAGAGTACGATAGCTCGCCAACAACACGTCAGGAAATGTTGATGAAAGCTTTCGCTGATGCGGGAGCAGATATCGTGATAGGGCATTATCCACATGTCCTCCAATCAGTAGATGTCTACAATGACACATTAATTCTTTATTCGATCGGGAATTTCATTTTTGACCAAGGTTGGACAAGAACGCGCGATACAGCGATTGCCCAATATGACCTGAAGCCAGATGGTAAAGCCCAAGTCGAGCTTGTTCCGTTTCGTATCTATGAAGCACAGCCGGTTCCAGTAGACGGTGCATTTAGCTTTTATCACCGTAGCAAAATTTTTAGACAGTTGACAAAGGATACTGAAAACAAAGAGAGCATTATACAACAAGATGATCGCTTAATCTTTGAAGTGGATCACAGTCATGTCTTGGACCGAATGGCAACAAAAGAAGAACCGAATCAAGTGGCAACCACAGTGAATGAATAAAATCGTTGGTTCCCTGGCCCAAATAAAAGGAGACCATCTCTTTTGTTTGGGCTGTTTGCTTAGAGAAAGGTAGATTTTTATGAAAAAAATGACCACTCTATTACTGATCGTCCTACTAGTAAGCGTAGGCTTTATGTTTTTTGGGAGTAAGTCAGATTTGGAAGAATCGGAGAAGGTAGATATGAGCATGAACGAAGAAACGCATAAAGAAGGATATGGTGTCAGTTCCTCGAATCCAGTCGCAGTTGAAGTCGGAATGCGGGTGCTCGAACAGGGCGGAAACGCTGTTGATGCTGCTGTTGCCGTTTCCTTTGCTCTCGGAGTTGTCGAGCCTTATGGTTCTGGTATTGGCGGCGGGGGGACGATGCTGGTCTTACCGGAGAGCGGGGAGGAGCCGGTCGTCTATGATTACCGCGAAACGGCCCCGGCAGATGGGAAGAAAAATAGCACAGGAGTTCCCGGACTTGTCAAAGGGATGCGCGATGTTCATCATGATTACGGCTTAAAAAGCTTGTATGATTTACTCGAACCGTCTATCGAAATTGCAGAAGATGGCTTTGTTGTTGATACGTATTTAAGCGAACGGATCCACGGAGCGAGACATCGTATTGATGAAGATAAAGCGAGTCACTTCTTCCCAGGTGGAGAAGCGATTAAAGGCGGCGAAACCTTGCAGCAAGAAGAACTCGCCGAAACCTTAAAACATCTTCAGGAATACGGATTAAATGATTTTTATGAGGGGGAGTTGGCTGAGAAAGTGGCAGACAACTACTCGGATGTAACAAAGAAAGATCTCAAAGAATACGAAGTTGTCAAATCAGCGCCTGCAAAAGGAAGCTTTTACGGGTATGAAGTTTATTCAGCAGGCCCGCCAACAGCAGGCGTGACACTCATTCAAATGCTGCAAATGGCAGAACAATACAAAATCGATCAAGTTGATAAGGACTCTGCCGACTATATTCATTTATTAGGTGAAATGGCGAAACAAGCTTATAATGACCGCTTATCGAACATCAGTGATCCGGCTTTTAATGAAGTAGCTACAGAGAAATTAACAAGTAAAGACTACTCAAAAAAGCTCGCCCAAAAGATCTCAACCAACGAGCTATCAGCGTCATTTGATATCAATGACACACCAGCTGATGAAAACAACCATAACAATACAACACATTTTGTCATCATGGATAAAGACGGCATGGTCGTCTCGGCTACAAATACATTAAGCAATTTCTTTGGTTCAGGAAATATGATTGAGGGCTTCTTTTTAAACAATCAACTAGCCAATTTCAGTTCAAATGAAAAATCACCGAACTCCTATGAGCCGAATAAAAGTCCGAGAAGCTTCATCACGCCAACCATTATTCGAAATGAGGACGAGAATGAAGTGATCGGTATCGGTACACCTGGGGGAAGACGGATTCCGCAAGTGCTGACCCAAGTGATGGTTCGCGCGATGTTTGATGACATCTCGCTCCAAGAAGCACTCGATCATCCACGCTTTATCGTAGAGGATGATGAAATTTATATCGAAGAAAATGTTCCTGATGCTCTTGTAAGTGATTTAAGAAATAAAGGCTACCTAGTTAAAATTCATAACTCCGATATGTTCTATGGTGGTGTCCAAATGTTATCGAAATTTGGAGACGACCTAGAAGTAGCAGGTGCAGCAGACAAAAGACGCTCTGGAGTATGGAAAGCAAGAGGCAGCGAGTAACGAAAGAGGTGGAGAACATGTTTATGAATCTATTAAAATCAATTGTCCCAATAGCAGCATTAGGTGTGTTGCTAATCGCACTATATATGTTCAAACATGATGATTTTCTTACAGAAGTAGAAGCAGGTGCAATCGATTATTTCTATTCTGAACTTGAGCAAGAAGAACAACTGGGTGAAACATTAGCGGAAGCTCTTGATCATCCAAAATATGAAGAAAAGAAAAATCAAATCGTCTCAAAATTTAAAAACAACCAGACGATCAGTGTTGCCGTAATTGGTTCTGATGCTCATAGTAAGGGAGAGGTTTTTGAGAATGGTGAGACCGTTGAAATTCCATCGTGGACAGAACTTGCAGAAGAGGGATTAAATGATATTTACGGTGAAGACACATTTGATGTAAACTATCTCTCAGGATACAAAGACCTAACAACAAGTGAGTTCTATGCAAGCGAGGCCCTACAAGAGGTCGAAACAATGAAACCAGACATCATTTTGTTTGAACCATTTCTACTAAATGATCATTCAAACCTAACACTTGATCAAACACTATTAAATCTATCATCGATCATCCGCACGATGGACCAACAAATTGGTGCCTATGTCATTGTGCAACCACCGCATCCGCTCTATCAACCGAACTTCTACCAAGAACAAGTAGAGGGGCTAGCGGCATTTATGGCAGAGGAGGACCAACCGTACCTCGATCATTGGAGCACATGGCCAGATCCAGAGGATGAGCAGCTCAAGCAATACTTACTCGAATTACCAGACGGACAGTATCGTCCAAATAAAAAAGGACACACAGTCTGGAGCGAATATATTGTCGATTATTTTGCGGGAAATAATTAAGAGGAAACCAGCACATGATGATGTGCTGGTTTTTTGAGGTTTGGTGGTGAGAGTGCCCTTATAATTCGCCGAAAAGATCAGTTATTTCGACGGAAAGCACTGGATTCCGGCAAATGCAGCAATAAATTAGAAAGTGAGGTGCATTTGCTTTTCCCCAACAAACTAATTAAATGAACCCCTCCGCATTTACACGAATGAGCTTTTATATACAGGAATTCCCGCATATATACACGAACCAGCTGATTTATAAACGAAGCACCTAATTTATTGCACAAATCCAGCAAAATAATGGAAACGCCTCTCTATAGCTACACTTAGCACCGCCATCCTTACCCCAGAAAAATGTCGAAAATCCATCTATTTGCTAATCAATCGTGATAAGATAGACGCATGAATCAAGAACTAGAATCGACATCATGAATGAGCAAGGGAATGAAGAAAAATGTTGATCTCCTTATTTATTATTGCCATAGGTGCACTTCCGACGGTGCTCGCCTTAAATGTATTACGTATTTACCGATCTGAACTCGGAATCGGTTTATTATTATTCATGCTCTCAGTCAGTCTGTGGCAAGTGAATATTGCGGTCCTTTACATGGCAGGAGTATTATCAGAAGAAATGATTCTCATGCTCTTTAAACTATTCCGAGCCGGCCCGACCTTTGCAGTGCCGTTCCTCTATTATATTGCCTATTTAATTGTGAAAAAGCATATACCAAGCATTGAAAATACCGTACAATACCGTGTTATGCGAGTGATTTTTAATCGAACAGTTTTTGTCATTCTCATCATTTGGAGTGTTTTCGTCTACGTGGTCAACTGGACCCAACTAGGTATCACGGGATTAGTCGAACAAGGCATTCACATGACGCCCAACACATTCTATTTCCCGGAATACGGTCCGCTACATATTCTTTTCCTAATCCATGCCCTTTTGGCAGTTGTCCTGTTAATTGTCATTTTCTTTGTCTCAAAAGGCATACATAACGTCCATTTAAAATCATTTTTAAGTACGTTCGCCCTATGTGCGTTGTTTCTCTTTCTCACCGCCATGGTCAATTTCAATCCAACGACCGGGTCAATCATCGGAAGCGTAGGTGTGATCATTTTCACATCGACGATTATCTTTTCCTTTGTGAAGCTCAATAACTTAACTACAATTAAGTACCATCAACTAATCGAACGCCAGAAAAAGCTCGATTACTCAGGAAATGTGGCAACCAGCCTGATCCATGAAGTCAAAAACAACCTACAAATCATCAAAGCCTATTCAACCTTACTACCACGAAATGATGATTTATCAGAAGTAGGTCAAGACATGATCCGGAAAATCCAAATGGCCAGCAACCAATTGGAGGACCTCACGCATAGCTATCATGAGTACCTGCAAAAGAAAGCGATCAACTTTGCCTATTATGACTTAAATGAGCTGTTGAGAGAGGCCATCGACATCACTTCAGATATCACTGATAGTAAAAAGATAGAAGTGAGTGCCGACCTGCCATTCACACCGCTTAAAGCCTATGTCAGCGGCACGTATCTAAAACAAGTCTTTATTAACTTAATCAAAAATAGTGCTGAATCGATTCAAACTAATCGTCTCATTAAACAAATTACGATTGAAACTATTATTGAGGACGACCGCATCATCATCGATTTCACCGACACAGGCGAAGGAATCCCACCTGAAAAATGGGAAGAGATATTCGACCCGTTTATGACCTCAAAAGGCGATGGAATGGGCGTTGGACTTCCATTCTCAAGAAAGCTCATCTTCGAGCACCGCGGCGAACTCAAAGTGCTAAAGAGCAGCAACGAAGGCACCACCTTCCGAGTAGAGCTCCCACATTATCAATATAGCGTGATTTAAGAGAGGAAGGGCCACTACTTTTTAGAAAGTAGTGGCATTTTTTGCGACTTCACGCAGCTGTGCTCGCTATAATTCGCCGCAGTGAAATTATGGAAAAAAGCTACTCTGCCCAGCCTGCATCCTACTCATTCAACGAAATCAACGTCTATTCAAGCAACTGCTCATGATTTGAGCAAAGCGAAATTCCGATTTATTCTAGCAAACGCAGCAAAATACTAGAAATCCACTCCGTACCTCCTAGAAAATCGCCTAGGGGCTTGGAAAAAGAAATTTTTCGATTTAGAAGTTGCTTGATCATCCATCGAGTTTGACTACGGTGGTCGGAAGTAGCCCTCCTTGAAAAAATAGGTTACACGATTTCCAATCAACGTCGATTTTTCGTGTCGTTTCTAGTTCCTTTCTATGGCTCTTTTTGTTGGACTTGAAAACAGTGGTTCAAAAGAGCGGTAGGTTCTAACTATATAATAGTATAAAAATACCAATTTAAAGAAAAATATTACATTTGTATTGACCGTTTAGTGGCAAACCCTTTACGCTTTAAATAGATATTGGCGTAGTTTTACCTTGGCGAATGCTAAAAAAAAAAGAGGTGAGCAATGAACATGAAAAAAAGTCGTTCTCTTTTATCAATGTTTATGGTCCTAGTTTTACTAGTAACTCTTAATCCAGCATTTGGACAAGCAAAAAAACCAACAAAGGCATCAGATTTAGTGGCCGTGGATAAGGACGGTATGGTTTCGACCTCTCATCCGCTAGCATCACAAATAGGTGTAGATGTTCTTAAAAAAGGTGGAAATGCAATGGATGCTGCTATTGCAGTCCAATTTGCTTTAAACGTTGTAGAACCAATGATGTCTGGAATAGGCGGCGGTGGTTTTATGATGGTGTATGAAGCGGAAACTGGTGAAACCACAATCGTGAATAGCCGTGAGCGTGCTCCAGCTGGTGTCGATCCTGAAATGTTCTTAACTGACAGGGGTTCAATTATTCCTTTTCAGGAAAGGGTAAGGCATGGTAACTCGGTTGGTGTTCCAGGAACATTAAAAGGGTTGGAAAAAGCTCATGAATTGTGGGGAACAGTACCATTTAAACAATTGGTCACCCCAGCTTTTCAATTAGCTCAAAATGGGTTTAGCGTGGATAGACAATTAGCATTACAAATAGAAAATAATAAAGAAAAGTTAGCCTTAACGGCTGCTAGTGATGTATATCTTCCAAAAGGAGAACCGTTAGTAGAAGGAGATTGGCTCATACAGCGTGATCTAGCAAAGACTCTCCGATTAATCCGCTCACACGGAAGTAAGGTTTTTTACAATGGTGAAATAGGAGAAGCTTTAGCAGAAACAGTTCAAGAGTTTGGCGGGAGTATGACGATTGATGATTTAAGGGACTATAATGTAACGATTGATGAACCCGTCTGGGGTGAGTATAAGGGTTATACGGTTGCCAGTATGCCGCCGCCTAGTTCAGGAGGGGTATTCTTGTTACAAATGCTTAAGATGCTAGATACGTTTGAACTTGAGCAGTATGAGCGCCGTACAACAGAAGTCTATCATTTATTAGCCGAAGCAATGCACCTTGCTTATGCAGATCGGGGTGCTTATGCTGGAGATCCAGAATTTGTTGAAGTACCAATGGTAGGTTTGTTGCATTCTGATTATATTGCAGAACGAAGTAGTTTAATAGATATCAATAAGGTAAATGAGGATCCACAACCTGGTGATCCTTGGAAATATGAATCAGGTTCTGCTAACTATGAAGTGATAGAGCAACTAGATGAAAAAGATATTGGCGAGACGACACATTTTACAGTTGCAGATCGTTGGGGCAATCTTGTGTCTTATACAACTACAATTGAACAAGTATTTGGCTCAGGGATTATGGTTCCTGGCTATGGATTAATGTTAAACAATGAGTTAACTGACTTTGATGCACGACCAGGTGGAGCGAATGAGGTTCAACCAAATAAACGTCCATTAAGTAGCATGACACCAACAATTGTGTTTGAAAACGGAAAGCCGTTAATGAGTGTTGGATCGCCTGGTGGGCCTACGATAATCACATCTGTGTTGCAGGTCATTTTAAATGTGATTAATTATGAAATGGGGCTTGAAGAAGCAATTAAAGAGCCACGAATTTATACAAATAATCTCACTAGTTATCGCTTTGAAGAAGGCATTCCTATTGAGGTTCTTGATTCGTTAAAAACGATGGGCCATAAATTTGGAAGTAACGCTGAATTAATTGGTAATGTCCAAAGTATTTACTTTGACTATGACAATGATGAGTTTCATGGAGTGGCAGATGCACGTCGAGACGGAGCCTCGATCGGGTTTACCCATAAGGGAAAAGGAAGGGGGCATTAATCAATAAGACGATCTGTATTATGACGTGCGATACCTAAAAAATGTATTCTCAATGGTAGAGCGTATTAAAACAGGAGAGAAATTTAGTATACAATTATTAATGGAATCAGTAATGTTTGGATTCATCATTTTTCTATTATTTGGACCATCCTATTTGTAAATTCGTAAATTGTATTGCTCTTAATCTAATAAAAGCAGCCACCTATATTTTATGGTGGCTGCTTTTGTGTGTTTACCTATGAATGTCATACAATACCCAGTCAATATCAGTAGACCATGCTGAATTAACACTAAAAGATCCACCGCCCCCACCGTAGCTTATACTAGGGTTAATTTGGGCTGTGGCATGTCCGTAAAATATGGTGATTTCTTTTTTACGCTAAACTCCGATAGTGAAAAAGCGTATCTGCTTATTGAAGATACGCACCCGTTTGTTTAATAACAAATTAAATTGACTCCGCTATATCTAATAACACTTCTAAGTTAAAATTATCCGCTTTACTGCCTCCAAGAGAATAGCCAATTTCGTCTTTTTTAAGAGTTAATGTTAGAACATCATTTGGATTTTCCCTATAGTATGCTTCAGACCCATTACTTAACTTATACATTTTATCATTCGATGTAACATGTGTATCAACCTCAGATTCAGACATCACATAAAATATGAAGTCAAGTGTATGCTTTTGACCATCGTACCTCATGTAATGTCTCTCACTCTTTTCAACTATGCCCGTGATTATCAAGAGTTTTTGAATTGGTTAATTAGCGAGGGTATATCAGATGCAAGGGACATAAAAGACGTGTCAGTTAATACACTGGCAAACCTCTCCTTGTAGGAAGCTCAAGCCTTCTTCAAGACCATGCTTCGAAGAAAATATTTAGTTTCTAAAAAGTCTGAGGAATATAAACAAGTACAGGAAAAGACGGTTAATCGTATGAAATCGGCTCTTAGAAGTCTATTTAAGTATTTAACGGTAGAAGCTGAAGCTGAAAATCATGAACCCTACTTTCATCGGAATGTCATGCAAAAGATTCCTGTTCATAAAGTAGTAGAGTCTCGTAGTGAACGCGCTGCTAATATGACAAACAAAATATTTATCGATAATTCGGATGCTGACTTCTTACATTATGTTCAGAAGGAATATGAGCAGACGCTTACGAAGGGACAAATGCGTTATTTCAAACGAGATAAAGAGCGTGATTTTGCTATCCTCTCTTTATTCTTAGGGTCAGGAATTCGCTTAAATGAGCTATCTAATCTTAAACTGGGGGATGTAGACTTTACTCAAAGGCTCATAAGAGTCATACGTAAGGGAAATAAGAAAGACTCGGTTACGGTAATACCAGAAGCCTTAGAAGATTTAGAAGCTTACTTAGAGATCCGAAATGAACGGTATAAGACGGATGGTGATCCAAATGCTTATGTATTTATTACTAAAGGAAAAAATGGCTATTCCCCTCTCTCTAATCGAGCTATTCAAAAAATAGTTGCTAAGTATACTGAATCCTATGATAAGCGTATGTCCCCCCATAAACTAAGACACACGTATGCTACTAACCTTGCAGAACAAACGAGAGATATACCGTTGGTTATGACCCAGCTCGGACATTCATCTCCAGAAACGTCTCTTCTCTATATCAATACGAGTTTAGAGAAAGCGAAGAAAGCTGCTGAAGAATTGGGGAAACGGAGAAAGCGTGAATAAAACGTGTTCTGATCCTGTAATTGCCGCAAACAGAACAGGAACCACCGATTGTTGGCGAAGCATGATTCTTACAGTCTGTTGGTTCCTGTTCTGTTTAATATGGAAGCGACACATACCAGAATGACCAAAAGTACTTTTGGATCAGTCTGTAGTGTTACCACCTAAATACATTAGTTAATATAAGTATAGCATTGAAAAAGGGCAAAAAAATCCCCTTGACCCTAGAAATTATAATTTTGTTGAAATTGCTCCATTAATTGTGGATGTTCTTGTAAATTAAATGCATCCAAAACTGTTCTGTTGTTCTGATACACCCTTACAATATAAGATGAACCATTATGATTAGCTAGGTAAAACTTTCGTAACTGCGGTCCAGCTTCAGTTCCCAGATACTCAACCTCTATTTCTTGATCACCTGCTCCAATTGTATCCATTATTTGATACTCTAAACTTCTCTCTTGTTGAGCACTTGCAAAGGTAATTACGCCTCCAAAAAATAAAGTTGATACAAGAAGAAAAATAACCATACCCACTACAAATCTAGGCTCTTCAGAAACATTCACTTTCTTACTTTTATTCAATTCCACTTCCATAATTTCCACCTCCTGTATATGAGAATACCAAATAAAAACCATTACAAAATATAACATTTTTTATTTTTTTATGTAATTGTACTAAATGATGGTTATAATCTACTGAACTCTCATTACCTTATTGACAGGCCGTTTCATCCACACCAATATAAATGAGCTTATAATCAGTATAATAATCACTTTATTCAAATAAATTTACAAAACAAAAGTAGGTATCTATTTAGATACCTACTTAAAGTAATTCCTATTATATTAAAGCTGTTCCTCTTCAAAAGAAGTAATTTCTTGATCAGTTACTCCTACTGAATCCAATATTTGAAACTCTAAACTTCTTTCTAGTTGAACACTGGCCACTTCATTTTATATACCAGGAATCACGAAGACAATAAGCACACTTAAGATCATGCTCCATAAGAAGGTAAAATAGATCATTTGCTCATTGTTACCCTTTTGTTCCATGAATTTATAAACCAAAGAGAGGGTTATAAAATAAAAAAGAGTTAAAAAGTATAGAATTTGTATATAAAAGAGTAAACGAATAGAGTGAACCCACTCGACTAAAGGAGTGAATACAAAAAGACCCATAAACAAAAACGAGGAAATAAAGAAAACTACTAACATCACGATATACATCTTATCCCATATTTTGTGATTCAGCAGACTATTTCTCTTCTTTTCTTGCATTAGCAGCAACAAAGAGATGCTTCCATTCACTATTATTAAAAAAGCGATGGGAACAATGGTGGAGAATATCATAGAACTGTCATTTGATATAATAGCAATTTTAGAGTTTAGGTCTGTTAGTTCGACTAAATAAAAACATACGGTTACCCCAAAGATTATAAGAATTTGAAACCCTGTCCAACGAAAATTCACATCTATTCAACCCCGTTATCTCATTATTCTTTCAGAGGGTATACCTCTATTACACCTTGATAAGTAGTAAAAAATGGTTTTTTATAGAGGTTAAGCGCACGTAGATCCGCCAATATTTCTTCACCTCTATTGTTAACTATAATTAAAAAATACTTCTTATCTTCTTTATTAAGATCTTGCAACTCTTCTACAGGAATCGTTGTTTCCTCATTCCGTTTGATATTTATGTCATCTTTGATATTACTTATATTCCCATATTCATCTACTAACAATAAATCCACCACTGTATTATATGGAATAGCAGCTAGTTTTACAAATTTCATTTCTTCTTCTACAAATACCTTCTCATCCTCTATATGGTAGGTAAGCTCTTGTTCATTCTTGTCAAGCCATGTAGGAATAGGAAAGAAATTCATATCGTCTTCATCAAAACGCTGCATATCAATATCAAAAGATTGACCTTCTAACATGGCATCACTAATCGAAAGATCCTTACTATGTACAAAGAAACGATATGTCGCCAAATTTCCTCCATCATATCGATTAGGATAACTCGAGTAATCAATTGGAAAAAAAGTAAGTTCTTGCATACCTTGTCTGTCCCATTTTATCTCAATATCTAAACTTATGGAAGTAAAAGAAGGGACCTCATATTCTATTGACGAACTCCACTCCGATGTATTAATTAACTTTACCTCAGCATTACTATCTCCTTGTAAGAAAAGTGAGCGTACTTTCATTGTCTCATTAGTAGAATTCTCGTACACAATTTTTCCTGATATATACTCTGTTCGTTTAGGCAATTCTAAATAAATAAAAGGTTCATCTTGTACCGATTCCTCTCTAATAAATTCATCATTGGCGATGAAAGCTTTTATTTGTGTGAAAGGAGAGCTAGATTCTACAACCTCATCAGATTTACTTAAATAATCATATTGATCTTTAGAAATTGTTACCTCCTCCCTATGAGAATCCACCATTAAAACCTCACTAATACCTTTTTCTTCTACATCTTGTTGAGAACAAGCTGATAGTATAAAGACAAAAATTAGTAACTTAAGTAAATCATAAAGGTTCATAAGATACACTCCTAAAAAATAGAGTAATAAGACGATTTCGTCTTACTACTCTATTTTACTATTAAAAATTATATTTAATATGCATTTGAAGCGGAAGTTTTTTGATCGTAAAGGATACCTGTATGTGTAGCCGTATGTACAGTTACTCCTGTATATACATTTCCTCTAGTTAAACCCATGGTATATTCAGAAGTAGCAGTATATTTACCAATAGCCGTCTTTTTAGGTCCAGTCCCAGTGATTCCCCTTGAAACATTACGAAGACTTGTTGTAGCTGAAGTTACCGTAGAGATTACTTTCCCTTTAGTTTTTCCTGTGCTTGTAACTCCCTTAGAGCTTACCCCTAGGGCTGTACTTCCAGTAGCTAGATTTCCATAAGAATAAGTACCAAACGAATTGGGGTCATTTAACGATCCAAACTCTTCCTTATCACTTAAACTTCCAACCTCATCCCAAGCCTTACTCCAATCAATCTCATAGTTCTCTGTTAACTCTTTAGCATCAGAAGCCATAGCACTTGTACCAGTAGCTAAGATCGAAAAGAACAGAACAGAAGAAACAAGCGTTCTTGATAATTTTTTCACGATAAAACCTCCTAATTTATAAATCTATGTAATTATATACTATTTTTAGAAATATTTACAATATAAATATTCCAATATATTTTATTATGCTTATTTTTGACTTTAAGCGGTTGCTTCAGCAACCGAAAAAAACAGGCTCGATGCCTGTTTCTATCAAAGAAAAACGAATGTTTTTCATCCATGGACTGTACAGCAGACTGCATTTGAGTGGATTGATCTTCTTGTGCTTCTACATCTAGTGCTTGATTAGAGCTTTCAAGTAGCCCAATTTGGTTCATTTGTTGTTGAACTTCCTCTTGCAACTGTTCAATTTCAGCTAACTACTGATCATACACACGAAATCCAACAAAAACACCAATCACAACAACAAGGCTGTTACTTAAAATATAAAATTACATAGTTTTAAGTACTGTATTGAACAATCAGAAAAATGTGATCTTTTTATTAAAAGAGAGATCACATTTTATTTATCGGCTTGTTATGCAATGTATCGCTTAAAAATTATGCGCAAAAATCACCTTAAATAACAGGGTGAATATAGAAATAGTTATCCGCATAGTTTCATACATAAATATAACATCCTCCCTTAAAAAGGACTATAGTAACATTAAAGCTATTAAATACCATAAAATATAATTTTTATGTTACTATTAGTTCTGATTTTAAATAGGAGGTTTATTATGAGAAAAACACTTTTTTTAACATTTATTTTTTCTATTTTATTTTTTAACTCAGTTTCTGCTTCTGATGTTCCAGGGGACCTAAAGGAAAAGTTAGAAGAAATAGGTTTGGAAGATCACCTAATTCAAAATTTGAGTGAGGAACAAATTATACAAATAGAGCAGGCTAACTTAGATGAGTTAAGAGTTGCAGATGTCGAATTGAAGAAAGCTGGAAAAACAAGGGTTACTGAAGATGGAGAAATTATTGAGGAAGAATATGACGCTAATACATATGAGTTAATGCAAAATGATGTTTTTTCTGCTCGATCTAACGGAAATATAGAAAACTTAGATTTAACTTTATCAGCTCTTCAACTATCAAATTCAGAGTTTATAGTATTTGCAAATTACGAATGGGATCCAGCGCCATTTTTTCAGCATAGAGACCTTTTAGTAGTAAATTGGCCAAGTACTTCTTATTTAAGAACACCAGAGGATGGGAATGGGGGAGTTCGCGACTTTACTGCACATGATTTCTCTTGGTCAGGAACTAGTAGTACAGGATCATGTACCAATACAGGTTATGAACTTTATAATGAAACGTTTCGACCATTTGACGTTGAACCTGGAAGTGGAATAGCTCACCGCATTGATTTACCAGGTGTCTTAGGATTCCCAGGGAATAATTGCAGATTCATGGGTTCAATGAGCTTTCCGGTTGTCCAAGACCCTGTTACTAGTAGTACTATACAAATGAAGTTAGAGTACGGACATGCCACAGCCCAAATTAACCCTAGTATAAGTTACGGTGGGGGCGGTGGATCTTTTAGTGTTAATTCAACATGGTCTACTGATATTGACTGGGTATTGTATGACATTCATAGGTAAACACAAAAGCAGCCACCATAAAATATAGGTGGCTGCTTTTATTAGATTAAGAGCAATACACTTTACGAATTTACTAATAGGATGGTCCAAATAATAGAAAAAATGATGAATCCAAACATTACTGATCCCATTAATAATTGTATACTAAATTTCTCTCCTGTTTTAATACGCTCTACAATTGAGAATACATTCAAAAACAGTAATATAGAAATTAAAGGGGTGAAATAAGCAAAAACATAAATCATTTATTACCTCCGCTATATATCAATATCTCTACATTAACAAATAATGTTCATTAAATATACTCTACTATTGTACTTTCTTTTTAGACTTGAATTTCTTTTAATTCGTATTAAACTACTCTTTTACTTATGCCAGATATTGCTACAACCCTAATTAATTATAAGAGTATTTTTCTAAAGAGTCATTGCATGCTCTATTTTCTTTTTGTTATATTTTCCAGATTTCCCTTCACGAAACCCTTCTTGTTGTTTAGCGATGATCTTTCCCTCTTGGTTGATTCATAGCGAAGTTTCTCTCCTCAATTATTTACTTCGCACTATAAATTTTCTGCGTGTAACTGATCGAAGTTTGTGACAATCCATCGATCCCCTTCTTGCTGCAAGAACACTTCTAATGTAATCCGGTTATCTTCTCTCTGATTGTTGTTGAGATTGACTGTGGAACCAGTCATAACAACAAAGGCACTTTCTTGTTGAACAGAAGGATAAACCGTCATGTCGTTTATTCGATATTCCATTGAATATTGAATTTGTCCTTCCCTTTCGGGGAAGTGTTGTTCCAACATGTCTTGAGACATGACTAACTCCGCTTCACTGCGTCTCATATCTTCATTATCAGCCCGAACGTCATATAAAGCACGAACAAAGGACTGTACAGCAGACTGCATTTGAGTCGATTGATCTTCTTGTACTTCTACATCTAGTTCCTGATTGGAGCTTTCAAGTAACTCGATTTGGTTGGTTTGTTGTTGGACTTCCTCCTGCAACTGTTCAATTTCGGCTAACTGCTGATCATACACACGAAATCCAACAAAAACACCAATCACAATAACAAGGCCGACAAAGAGGATGATCGTCTTTAAGATAAAGTCTTGCTTCATAATTACCTCCTACAGTCCTAAGAATGGTTTAGGGTCTTGGTGTCCTCCGTTTTGTGTACTTCGAAATTCTAAATGCAAATGGGGTCCTGTACTCGCACCAGTGGAGCCACAAACACCAATTTGTTGACCTGCCCTCACTTGGTCACCTGTTCTTACTGAATTTGAGCTATTATGTGCATAAGCGGTATATAGATCAGGAGCATGTTTTAAGATGACAATATTCCCATAGCCGCCTTGCGATCCCGAAAAGACCACATGTCCGTCTGTTACAGCATTAATAGGAGTAACATAGTTAATGCAGCCAAAGTCAATGCCATTGTGCATTCGCTGTTCTCCTGTGATTGGATGGGTTCTCATTCCAAAATCGGAAGTCATACGCATACCATTTACTGGTGTAACAAAAGAACCTCCACCTGCCACAATCGTTCCTTGGGACGTAATGCAAAAGAAATAAAGAAAAAATGGGAAGAGATTCGAGAAGAAGGAGCGGACATTGTAGTTCGTAATATGCCGATTCTTGATACAAGAAATGAAGGACAAGTACCAGGGGTCGGTGAGTTAATTTCTAATTTAGTCTTAACGCTGCTAAGTTGGCTGGTTGAAGAAGAACGAAACCGTATTCGAACAGCTCAGCGTGAAGGTATTGAGATAGCAAAAGAACAAGGGAAATATACAGGTCGTAAAGTTCGTTACCATGAAGGGGCGAAAGGGGCAGATAAATTGGTTTATGATCAGATTGTTAAGATGTTATCAGTCGGTCATTCTGTTATGGAGGTACATAGGAAAACAGAGGTTTCTCGCAATACGATTTATAAGATTAAAAGGACTTTAGAGAAGGGCTAAGTACAAATATAATATAAATGTCCAGTTAGTATGGAAATCAATTCTCTTAAATGGTAAAATTTACAAACGAGGGTTGTGATTTTATCATTATAAAGAAGGAGGTACTTACATGGATGCGTTTATTTATCAATTCTTAGCTATACTATTTCCTATTTCTATTATTTTTTTAGTGGTCTGGATTATAAGTACATCCATAAGGAAGAGTAAACAATTAAAACGTATTGAACAAAAGCTAAGTCACATCGTAAAAAATAAAACGAAAGAACAGTAGTATTGCCAACTTGAAAAAGCTAAGGAGCGTCTATAGTCTCCTTAGCTTTAAGATGTATTCCTCTATTGAATATATAGGTTCATTGCTCACTATAAAAAGCTGTGTCTTTAAAAGTTTTTTATCTCAACTCGTTATCCAAAGGTACAATGACTTCATCTAACGTCTTTCTCCACTGATTAAATGAGATTACATCCGGTTGAAGGGCATTATATTTGTCAAATTGCTTGAACGGCCGTCCAATTAAGAGTTACGGATTTAACGGAAAAGGTTAATGATTTAGAAGAGGTTTTGTAAAACGCATGTATTGCTTATAGGTAAAAAGAGCCCTCATATAAAAAGAGAGCTCTTTTGAATATTTAGCGTTCATAGTTTTTAATATCAAACCAAAAGAAGAGGCTAGAAAGTACATAGTAAATGGTAACAATCCAAACCATATCTTCTAAAGAAAAAGCCATGTCTCTTTGTAATATTAATGCACCTATCGTGGAGAAGGCTAAGAGGATGATAGGGATGACAATAAAGCGAGATAGAAACTTTCTATGTAGAGGTGTTTTGTTCTTTACACCCATCTAGAACCAACTTCTTTTGTAGACTATTACCACATACACCAGTGAGGTAAAGTAACGTACCTCCTAGAGTGACAACATTTGCTTTAATACCAGAATTAATGGCAAGGCGTGCAGCTTTTGCGTAATCTCCGTTAACGCGGCAGTCGCCTCACTGCTTGAAAAGCTAGGTTACACGATTTCACCAGAAGAAGAGTAACCATTTAAAAAAGAACTAGCCCCACAGTCGGAACTAGTTCATCGGTTAATTTGGTTGGACTTGAACAAATTCTAACCCTTTTTTCTTCATCAAATACTGAAGACCAGTGCGGAATGTAGAATGAACAACGAATTGACTTGTATCAATATTGGACTTCACCATCTCTTGCACTAAGCCTGATGAAAATCCAGTGAAAATCGTCTCCACACCCATCAACCTCAAAGAATCCCTCAGTTGAGTAATCCAGTCACCCAAATGCTCCATACCAAGTTGATCAATCTCTCGGTACGTAATCGCTGTAAAATCTATAATGACAGTATCTGCTTTCTCTGTTTGAATGCGAGTTAAAATTTTCGTTTGAATTGAGGAAAAACGCTCATTCGTTAATGCTCCTGTTAAAGGCACGAGTATCGTACTAGGGATGATCGACGGAATAATAGGGGCTGATAAATCCGCTATTACTATCTCATTCTTCCTAATCGTCTCTCGCAACTGCTCGATCTCTTCTCGTAATTGGACCTCATTACTCATGATGAATCTTAACCCCCTTTTATATTAATAAATATCTAACAGCTATTATATATGAAAAGTCCGGAAGTTACATATTCTAATTCTACTAAAAGGTTATTTACCTTCCCTAAAAACCCATGCCAAAATCACTCCTGTAAGAAATCCTTCAATCAAGCCAAACGCCACACAGCTAATCAAGGTTATCCCAAACAGTCTATAGCCGCCTCTACTCATCCCTCTTCCTCTTAATATATTGACATCAATTAATCTGACAGCAGCAACAATAATAATAATGGCTAGTGCAGCCATCGGTAAATAAGCAAATACCTTTGTGAAGAATAACAAGATTATAAGAAGAAAAGCGGCTGTGAAGAGAGAAGCAAGTCCGGATTTTGCGCCTGCATCTGCATTTACTGCTGATCGTGAGAATGCACCAGCGACAGGTAAGCAACATAGACAACTTCCAACGGTATTAGCAAGTCCCAGTGTGAAGAGCTCTTGGTTTGGTTTGATTTTTTCATGCTTCTTTCTATTTAAATGATTAATCATTGCAACAGATTCCATATAACCTATTAATGCAAGCATCCCCGCTAAAGGTAGGATGATTGGCAAATACTCAACCAAAACAGATGGCAAGGTATAAGGCGGTAAGGTGTTAGGAATGTCACCAACTACGACTAAACCCTTAGTGTCAAAGCTCAGTAAATACGTAACCAATAGACCGATGACAATAATCCAAATAGTAGCTGGTAGTTTGGAGTTTGTATGCCTTGTTATGAAATAAATAATAAATAGAAAAAAACTAAATAGAACTGTAGCTAGGTCTATTGAATTGATTGAGCGTATTAAATCAATTGATGCAAGTAAGAAGGGAAGTTCTTTATTGAAAGGGACATTACCAATATACTGCAGTTGGTTTAAGATAATCGTTAAAGCTAATGCTATCGTAAATCCACTCATAACTTGTGGAGGAATAAACCTTATAAGTGAGCCTGCTCGACATACTGATAAAATCATTTGCAATAACCCTACTAGTAACGTGGTCATAAAGATAAGTTGGAGGTAGAGTGGACTCCCTATTGGTGCAATCACAGAAATCGTAGAAAAGACCATAATGGATAAGACGGCCACCGGTCCCACAGATAATTGTCTAGATGCTCCGAATATCCCGTAAATTAAAAGAGGGAAAATAGCAGTATAAAATCCATATACAGCAGGTAAGCCGGCTAGAATTGCATAAGCCATACTTTGCGGAACCAACAAACTTGAAACCATGATGGCGGCATACAAATCTTTCATTAAGTCATTTTTTTGATAGGTTGAGAGTTGATTAGCAAGCGGAATCATTTCTCTGAACATTAAACGCCTTCCTTCCTCAAATCTTAATTTTCTAAAAATATAGATAACTAGTATGGACGAACAAAAATTAATCATTTATAATAAAAAGTATACAAAATGTTTAAAAATATTCTTATTTTATTAATTAAAGGGAAGGTGTTTGCTATTATTACTTACGATACACAAAAGAAGAATCATTTATTGGAAGCTGATTCACTCAATTATCCTTATCCATCGCAACGTAATGTGATGTACAGTCAAAAAGGAATGGTTGCTACTTCTCAACCATTAGCTGCACAAGCAGGTTTGCAAATTTTAAAAGAAGGTGGCAATGCAATTGATGCAGCAATTGCAACCGCTGCTTGTTTAACGGTCGTTGAACCAACTTCAAATGGAATTGGTTCGGATGCCTTTGCTCTTGTGTGGGTGAAAGATAAGCTACATGGATTGAATGCGAGCGGACAAGCTCCGGAATTATTAACAGCGGATGCAGTGAAAGGAGCCGGCCACGAAAAGGAATTGCCTAAGTATGGCTTAATCCCAGTTACTGTACCTGGTACACCGGGTGCTTGGGCTGAACTTGCGAAGCGATTTGGAAACCTACCTTTATCCAAGACGCTCGCACCAGCCATTGATTATGCTGAAAATGGATTCCCGCTTTCCCCGACACTCGCGAAGTATTGGAAAAAGGGATTTGAGACTTTTTCTAAGGTGGGAAAGGGTGAAGAATTTACTGGGTGGTTTAACACATTTGCACCAGATGGGACGCCTCCTAGAGCAGGGGAGATTTGGAAGTCTCCAGGACATGCTGACACATTAAGAAAGATTGCTGAAACGAATGCAGAAGCATTTTATAAAGGAGAACTAGCAGATAAAATCGATGCGTTCTCTAAAGAGCATGGTGGGTTTCTGCGTAAAAGTGACTTAGAAGCTTATCAACCAGAATGGGTTGATCCAATTAGTGTCAATTATCGCGGGTATGATGTATGGGAGATTCCACCGAATGGCCAAGGGCTTATCGCTCTTCATGCTTTGAACGTCTTAAAAGGTTACGACTTCAAAGGAAAAGATGAAGTAGATACGTATCATAAGCAGATTGAAGCAATGAAACTAGCATTCACAGATGGACTGAAATACATCACAGATCCTAAATCTATGTCGGTGTCTGTTGAGCAAATATTATCTGAAGAGTATGCAGAGAGCAGAAGAGCACTGATAGATGAGGAAGCTCTTACTCCAGAGGCTGGAGAACCTCAAAAAGGTGGTACGGTTTACTTAGCTGCAGCGGATGGGGAAGGGAATATGATTTCATTTATTCAAAGTAACTATATGGGCTTTGGCTCAGGTGTAGTTGTTCCTGGAACCGGCATCTCGCTTCAGAACCGAGGCAATAACTTCTCGCTAGACCCGGAGCACGATAACTACCTAGAGCCGGGAAAGAAAACATACCATACCATTATTCCTGGTTTCTTAACAAAAGACGGGGAAGCGGTTGGGCCGTTTGGTGTGATGGGTGGATTTATGCAGCCGCAAGGACATGTTCAAGTGGTGATGAACACTGTTGATTTCCATTTGAATCCACAAGCCGCATTAGATGCACCTCGCTGGCTATGGACGAATGATAAGACTGTTGAAGTCGAGCCGCACTTCCCAGATCATATTGCCAAGGCCTTGCTACGTAAAGGGCATAACATTAAACGTAGTGTAGATGAAGGTGGATTTGGCCGCGGCCAAATCATTTGGAGAAATAATGATACCGGTGTACTATGCGGGGGAACTGAGCCGCGCACAGATGGCGAAGTAGCAACATGGTAATAAAAAATGGGTTGTATCATTCATATGAATGGTGCACCTTTTTTTGTCCGATAACCAACATAAAAAAAAATCCTGCATGTGCAGGATCTTCTAAAGCTTAAGACCACTTCTACTCTTAAAGCGCCGCAGGAGAATATGGCTTTCTACTCGGGTAATGCCTTTTAAAGCGTATAGTTCTTCATTCGTAAAATGTTCAAGCTCTTCAAAGTCGTCGACAAGGACATGCATATGTAAGGTGCTTGGTCCGGTCATTTGATAACAGCTTGCTACCGTAGGGTTCTCGGCAAGTGCTTCAGCTACCTCGACAAGGTGAGTAGGTTCGCAATCAACTTCAAAGAAAGCTGATACTTTCTTTCCTACTTTATCGGAGTTGATGATAACACTGAACTTCTCAATCACTTCTTCTTCCATCAACTGATTGATTCTCTCTCGAATGGCTACTCTTGAGAGGTTAAGTTCCTTTGCAATATCAACATAAGACATGCGACCATTTTCGACTAATAATTGAAGAATTTTCTTGTCAGTAGCGTCAATTTTCATTTTTTTCACCACTTATTCAGTTTGTCATGATGAGTTAATTATAACGAAGATGCTAGATTACGTCATGTTAAACTTTTAGAGAAGGATCTTCAGGTAGCTGTTCTGCTTTAATTTTTTTGTTGTAACGATAGTTTGTGTAAAGTGCATAGCCAATAGATGCTACTGTTAAGAAAATTAATGTTCCTGAAATTGGTCTGCTTATAAATAGCATTGGGTCTGGATTTGTTTCCAGTGCACGACGTAGGTTTTCCTCAGTCATAGGTCCTAAAATAACGCCAAGAACAAATGCTGCGAGTGAGAAGTCGGTTTTCTTTAACAGGTAACCAATCACCCCGAATAAAAGAAGAACCCACATATCAAACACTCGGTTATTAATGGCAAAGCTTCCTAGGGCACATAGTGTAATAACGATTGGAAGCAGGTAGTGAAGTGGGACATCATTTATACGTAGAAACGCACGGATTCCAAAGGTTTGAATGATTAGCATAAAAAATGCCGAGATAAAAAATGATAAAAAGATTCCATTTGCAAGAACGGGTTGTGTCGTCAAAAAGAAAGGTCCTGGTTGAATACCGTGAATCAGTAAAGCACCCATCATCATAGCGGTTACAGCACTTCCTGGAATCCCTAAAGCAAGAGTTGGAATGAGTGCTCCACCCTCAGAGGAGTTATTAGCCGTCTCAGCTGCAATAACTCCGTCCTTTGTTCCTTTTCCAAATTTTTCTGGGTGTTTAGATGTTTTCTTTGCAATGTCATAACTTAATAGGTTAGCAATAGATGATCCAGCACCAGGCAAAGCCCCAACGATCGTTCCTATGATTGATGAACGCACGACATTCACAATGGAAGAAAACATATCTTTAATTGTTTTACCAATGGGATAAGATAGACTGACTTTTTTATCGAAATCAAAGGTTTGCCTATTCTTATTTTGAACTTCTGAAAGCAACTGAGAAAAAGCAAAAATACCGATTAAAATAGGAAGGAAGTCAAAACCCCCAAGCATTTCGACTGTACCAAATGTAAAGCGTTCTGTTCCAAGTACAGGATCAAGACCAATGGTACCGACAAACATTCCAATTAATCCTGCTGCTATCCCTTTTAATAGATTGCCTTGTCCAAGACTGGCAATCGCACTTAAGCCAAAGACCATTAAACTAAAGAACTCCCATGGTCCAAACCGTAACGCCCAGCCCGCAAGCATTGGAGCTGCAAGAACGAGAATAATCCCACCGATAATGGCTCCGAAAAACGATGACCATAATCCAATGGCTAACGCTCGCCCTGGTTGCCCAGATTTGGTCATCGGATAACCATCAAACGTGGTAGCTACAGCAGATGGTGTTCCCGGAATCCCTAGTAGACAAGCAGAAATGAGGCCACCAGAGGCACCGCCAATCCATACCCCCATCATAAGGGCGATCCCTTGAAGAGGTTCTAACCCAAAACTAAATGGGAGTGTCAGGGCAACTGCCATCGTTATGGTAAAGCCAGGGATAGAGCCAAAGATAATCCCTGCTAATACTCCAATAAACATGAGGAGTAATGTATCCCATTGTAAGATTGCTTCTAGACTTAACAGTAGATTCTCCATGACATTACTCCTTATTTAAAAAATTCCTCTTGGTAAATACACTTGGAGTAGCTTTTCGAAAATAAAAAATAGAACAAAAGCGGTAACAAACATGCCGCCAAATGATAGGACATGCTGCTTAGTTGTACGCTTTTTCCAAGTAAGTAAAAGGTAGATACTAAACATAAATAATGCAGAGCTTAAAATGAACCCTAAAAAGTTGATGAGTAAAATATAAACGCCAAAGATTCCAAATATCACCCAAACAATTAAAGGGCTTTTCTCATCAGGTTTATTTTCATTTTCCTTCATATCTTTTGCTTTAGCGGCTCTCGTAAATGTATTAATAAACATGACCACTGCAAGAATAGCAATAAAGCCTAAAAGGAAACGGGGAAAGAAGGTAGCTCCTAACCCCGCGCTTAAATTTGATGTCCGAATTGAGTTGCTTTCAAAATAGAAGAAAGCACAAACTAGCAAGAGTACGATACTGGTTAAACGATCTTTTTTTATCATAAGCAAGAACACCTCTCGTCTTAATCCGAATCCTATTGGTCTACAATTCCTTGACGCTCTAACATTTCAGCAAGGTAATCATTGCTCGTTTCTAAATACTCGCTATATTCATCATGTGGCTTGTACACGACCTCAACGCCCATCTCTTCCATTTGTGCAATGTATTCAGGGTTTTCTGCTACTCGACCAATGGCATCACTCATAATCTCGACAATCTCTTGTGGCGTGTCTTTTGGAAAGAAGTATCCACGATTTGTCGCATTGACAGCATCAATGCCTTGTTCTATAAGAGTGGGAACATCCGGTAGCGATGGGTTTCTCTCTGGTGAAGAGATACCAAGAAGCTTTAATTGATCCGCTTTAATGTATTCTTGTGCTGCTGGGATTGTTGTTGCACCAAGATGAACGTGATTTCCAAGTAACGCTGTTGTACGTTGAGATGTTCCTTCATAGTTCACGATATTGAATTTTACATCGGCTGCATCTTCAATACCTAAAGGAAGAGTATGACTTGTTGATCCAAATGCTGCCCCAAAGCTAATCGAACCAGGGTCATCTTTTAATTGTTCGACAACATCTTCCATTGAATCCCAATCATTATGAACACTCGTTGCAATAATTTGAGAGGCACTTGTTAATAAAGCGACTGGCTCAAAGTCAAAATAAGAGAAAGACGTATTACCCATTAATTCAGAAAGGCCAATGGAATCATGTCCAGCTAAAAGGGTATAACCATCAGGATCTTCATTCAATGCTTCCTGAGCCCCGATGCTTCCACCGCCCCCACCGATATTTGTTACAACAAAATTAACGCCATCCAATTCTTCGCTTAAATATTCGTTCGTAATACGGTTGATTACATCTGTGTCTCCCCCTGCACCCCAAGGAACAATCATATTGATCGTTTGGGTAGGATAGTCAATCGATGTTTCTGAGCTGTCATTATCGGTTTGCCCTTCTGCTGCCTCATCAGCTACCTCTCCTGAGCTCTCATTACTGCCACAAGCTACGAGTAAAGATAGTAAAAGAATTCCAAACAAAAACAATGATTTTCTGACCATTAGTCATCTCCCCTTCTTAAAATAAAATATTTTGATTGAATTGAATCAATAGGTTAGACATGATGTAAGGTTTTATGTCAAATTGATTCCGTTTTGTATAATGAGCATTATAGGTTACAATTTCTACGATGTCTAGTAAATTTATTAAATTTTTTGAAAAAATATAAAATTTAATGTATTTACCATAAGTAAAGGTGTAAGGAGTTTAAAAAAACATTTGTAAATTAAATAGATATTATATACAATCAGACATGTTTAATTTTTTAATATTATTAGACATTTTGAACTTGGAGGTGAGGTAATGTTTTGGAAGACTCAACTAGATATCTTTATTGCTTTCTTTAGATCCGGGATTCTCGGATATGGAGGTGGGCCGTCCACAATACCGCTTGTTCATAAAGAAGTGGTTGGGCATTTTAAGTGGATGACAGATGAGGAGTTTGCCGATGTTCTGGCAATAGGTAATACACTGCCAGGTCCGATCGCAACAAAGATGGCTGGACACATTGGCTATCAAGTTGGTGGGATTGTAGGTTTGCTTAATGCAATTGTGGCAACAGTACTTCCAACCGTGGTTGGGATGATTGCTTTGATTGGCGTTTTATCTAATTATCGTGACTTAAGTGTTGTAGCTGGTATGACCCAAGCGGTTACACCGGTTGTTGGGATTATGATGATTGTGATGACGTACCAATTTCTAAAACAATCAAAAAAAGGCATCGGGTTAACTCAGACCCTTGTACTAGCTGTTATTAGTGCGGTGGCTTTTGAATTAATAGGGATCCATCCTGCTTTAGTGATTGGAGTGTTATTAATCTATGGATTAGTAATGGGTGGAAAGAGACGTGAAGAACAAAAAGAAATGAAAAAAAGAAATGTTTCTGGATAGGGTGAATTGAAATGATCTATGTTGAAATCTTTATTGCATTTTTTATTCCCGGAATCGTTGGATATGGAGGGGGACCTGCTTCTATTCCACTTATACAAACTGAAGTTGTCGATCGGTATGGCTGGTTAACGGTAAGTGAGTTTGGAGAATTACTTGCCATTGCTAATGCTCTGCCAGGCCCTATTGCTACGAAAATGGCAGGACATATTGGTTATGAGGTCGGAGGTGTCTTTGGTTCGTTTGTGGCGCTTTTTGCTACAGTTGCCCCGTCTTTAATTGCGATGCTGTTCTTAGTTGGACTGTTATATAAATTTAAAAATTCACCAAGAGTAAAGAAAATGACTAGTCTTATTCGTCCGACGATCGCTATCCTCTTAGGGGTATTAGCGATTCAATTTTTTACTACTTCATGGGTGTCTGCTGGAATGGTTCAAACGATTATCATTGCTTTAGTTAGCCTGCTTCTTTTAGAAAAGCTTAAAGTACATCCAGCTCTCGTAATCATAGGAGCCCTTCTCTATGGGGCAGCCTTTTTAGGGTGAATTAAAAAAAAGCACTCTTGCTATGCAGCTAGAGTGCTTTTTTATATGTAGATAACCCTGGAATTAGTTTTAATTTAATTATTTTTCAGAAAACTACTTGTCTAATCGTAAGTGTCTAAGTATAATAACTAATCAAAAGGAAAGTTAAATTAGATTTATAAAAACATTGTGTTCATATTATTGAGAGTGGGGTGTCTATGTTTATTGAAAACAGGATAAATAAGTTGCGTAATGTTATGGGTCAGGAGCAATTAGACGTCGTAATCATCCTATCAAAAGAAAATCGTCGTTACTTCTCTAATTTTACTGGAACGAGTGGTGCACTACTTATTACAAATAGTGACTTACTCTTACTAACGGATTTTAGGTATGCGGAACAAGCAAAAGATCAGGCGCCATTATTTGAAGTCAAACAGCATACTGGCGTTTTACAGGAAGCTTTAGGAAAACAATTAAAAGAAATGAACGTTCGTCATGTAGGAATCGAGGATTCACTTACGGTTGGATTCCTAGTGGGAGTCAAAAAAGAAACGACGACTTGTGAGTTTCATTCAATAGAGTCTGAAGTTAACGAGATACGCAAGATTAAAGATGAAGGCGAAATTCAGAAAATTAAAAAAGGTGTCGAGTTATGTGATCTTGCTTTTAACCACATCTTGAGCTTTATCAAGCCAGGCTTAAGTGAAAAGGAAATAGGTCTCGAGCTTGAATATGTGATGAAGAAAAATGGGGCTGAAGGGATCAAGGCGAACCATGTAATCGCTTCAGGAGAAAGATCCGCTCTCCCACATGGGGCCGCTACGAATCGAATCGTAAACGCTGGTGAGTTTGTCAAAATGGACATTGGTGCAGTCGTTGATGGGTATTTCTCAGACTTTACCCGAACAGTTGTGATTGGTGAACCAAATGATAAGCAGCTAGAGATTTATGAAATTGTCCATAAGGCCCAAGAAGAAGCTCTCAACTATATTGGACCTGGAAAAGTGTGTAGTGAAGTTGATGAAGTGGCACGTTCCATCATTCGAGAAGCGGGCTATGGTGAGAATTTTGGCCATAGTCTAGGACATGCACTTGGCCTACATATTCACGAGAAACCAGCTATGAGGTCCACTGACAAATCAGTGTTAGAGCCTGGCATGGTTATTACTGTTGAACCTGGTATTTACCTTCCGGGATGGGGTGGGGTTCGAATCGAAGACCTCATCATCATCCGAGAAGACGGATATGAAAATGCTACAAAATCAACAAAAGAACTACAAGTGATTGATCCACAATAAAAGGAGTGAGCAGAGTGAAGAAAGTGAAAAGTTGGTTAACGGCCGTTTTAATCAGTAGCTTGGTTCTTGCAGGTTGTGCAAGTGAACCTAATTCAAGTGAAGTAGAAGCAGGAGACGAAGGGAATGGGGAAGGACAAACAGGTGGCACGTTAAATATTGCCGTTTTATCTGATGCGACTCACCTTGATCCGCATCACGGAGCAGACATTCCTTCAGCCAATGTTTACCACGGTAAAATCTTTGAAACGCTCGTTACTCAAGATCAGGACATGGAAATTCAACCAGGTCTAGCCCAAGAGTGGGAAAGAGTCGATGATTTAACGTGGACATTTACCTTAAGAGAAGATGTAACGTTCCATGATGGGACACCGTTTACTGCTGATGCTGTTAAGTCTACTCTTGAACGTGTCCTTGATCCCGAAGTAGGGTCAACACGTGCTTCCTTATTTGAAATGATCACGGATATTGAGGTTGTAAGCGATTATGAAGTGAAAATTGTAACAGAATATCCGTTTTCCCCTTTATTATCGAATCTTGCCCACTATTCTGGAGGAATCATTAGTCCAGAAGCCATTGAAGCAGATTATAATGGTACACCGTTAACAGATAACCCAATTGGTACGGGGCCATTAACATTTGAATCATGGACACCGGGCCAACAAATTGTCCTCTCAAACAACGAAGACCATTGGGGCGGGGGTATGAAAGTTGATGAAGTGGTATTCAAAGTCGTTCCAGAAGATTTAACACGACTAGCAGAAGTTGAAACGGGTGAATCTCATATTGCAGAGCCGGTTGGAACGGGTGATATTAACAGAATTGAAGAATCCCCATCGATGAACCTTTATCGCAGTGATGGGTTAGGGATTGATTACATCGGGTTTAACATGAATAAAGAGCCTTTTGATGATGTACGGGTAAGACAAGCCATTAATCTAGCAATTGATAATGAGGCGATTGTCGACCATGTTTATAACGGAGTGGGCCTTAAGGCGGAAGGACCTATGGGACCAGCTGTATGGGGATACCATCCTGAACTAGAGGGATACGATCAAAATATTGAAGAAGCGAAGAAACTTCTTGCAGAAGCAGGTTATGAAAATGGTTTTGATACGACGATCTGGACAAATGATAATAGAGAACGGATGGATGTTACAGAGGTTGTTCAATCTCAACTTGCAGAAGTAGGAATAAATGTGTCAATTGAAGTATTAGAATGGGGTGCTTACTTAGATAAAACGGGATCAGGGGAGCATGATATGTTTATCCTTGGTTGGTCAAATATGACTGGGGATGCAGACTATAATCAATACTATTTATTTCACTCAGACACTCATGGTGATGCCGGAAACCGATCTTACTACCATAATGAAGAAGTTGATCGCTTAATTGATGAAGGTCGTCAAGAATCTGATCCAGACAAGCGTTTAGCTCTCTATCATGAAGCACAAGAAATTGAAGTGGAAGAAGCGCCACTAGTGTTAATCAGACATACTGAATATGTGGCTGCTATTGGAAATGGAGTCGAAGGGTTTTGGTTACACCCATCTCGTATTATGATGCTTGATGATGTAACGTTACAATAATAAGATGCGCTTGCTGTTACATACAGCAAGTGTTTTTTTGAGTTATAAAAGATCAAATTAGCTAGGGAAAATTAAAGTAAAAAAAGTATTGAGGTCATCCCTCAATACTTTTTTTCTGTAACTACCTATTACTCTTCACCATCATCGTCCTCATCATCTGGTGGGTCGACTGGATCTGGTTTAGGGTCCGGCTTTGGTTCTGGTTGCGTCACTCGCTCAAAATTAGCTGTCACCGATCGGTTCTGGTTCATCGTCACCGTTGTCGTTGCAGATTGACCTGATGCCGCTCCACCCCAACCGACAAATTTCCATCCATCATTCGGAGTGGCCGTCAGTGTGACAGACGTTCCAGCCTTATACGAGCCGCCTCCGCCCGAAATGGACCCGCCACCAACAACAGATGTACTTAATGAATATACTTGAGGCTTAGGAGCCTCTGGTTGTGGTTTCGGTTGCTCAGGAGCTGGTTGCTGTTGTCCTCCGCCGCTACCACCACCTGAATTTGATTCGTTTCTTGCAAATACCGCCGTCACACTTCGATTTCCGTTCATCGTGACCGAAGTGTGCACGCTGCTTCCACTTGCGCTTCCTTCCCAGCGTACAAATCTCCAACCACTAGCTGGTACCGCGGAAATGGCGACTTGAGTTCCAGGTTGGAAAGTCGAGCCTGACTTGTTCGTTACGACATTCCCTTGACCAGTCGTATTCAGACTTAGACTGTACGTATTTTCATCCGTTGCCGCACTATCCTCCGCTTCCGTACCCTCGGTTTCATCTGCAGGAGAGTCATGGCCATCTCTTACAAACACAGCTCGTACGGTTGTATCACTATCAAGCTGGAATGTGATCGAGGCATTTGCGCTTGTCACATCACCTCGCCAACCATCGAATGTCCATCCTTCGTCCGCGCGCGCCGTTAATGTAACCGACTCATCTGGTGCGAAGGTGGAAGAAAGAGAGCTTCTTAAAATCGTTCCTTCTCCATCTTTTTCAACGGATAAAGTATGACCACCATTACTGAAGATCGCTTTAATCGTTAAGCTATCTTCAATGGTAATCGTCTGCTTCATCTCAGACCCTGAAAGATCGCCTTCCCATTCGACAAACTCCCAGCCAAGTTGTGGAACAGCACTTACCGTTACTTCTGTTCCAACCTCATAGGAGTCCTGTTGTGGTGACAGAAGGATCGATCCGTTTCCTTCTGTTTGAGTGAGAATCGTTTTTTGATCCCCATCAATTCGTATTTCCAAAATCGAATTCAAATCATGATACGAGACAATCACAGCTTCAATCCCTGCTTCTTGTCCAGTATATGTCGTATTCGAACCGTTAGTAGAACTTAGCGTGCCAAAATTATTTTCTAGCATCCAAGCAGGGGAGATCGCCATCGCTTCACCATTAGCATCGGTTGCACGAACAGAGAGCTCAATCTCTTCATCAATTGCAATTGTCTGCGGCTCGTCATAGTTAAACGTTAACTCTTCCACGACTTGCTGTTGAACCATGATGTCCTTCTCTTTTGTGAAATACTCTGTTTCAGCGATCACCGTAGCTGTACCTATTTCTTTTGCTTCAAACATTACTTCACCAGATTCACCACTAGTAATAGCACCAATTGAATCGTCTGCTATCGTCCATTCTGCTTCCATAACGGAGGATTGCCCACTGTTGCCTTTCCACATCAACTGAAGAGGACGCTCAAATCCAACTTGAACAACGGATCGCTCACTCTCAATACTAATATTAGAAACAATCGATTGAACGGCTTCTGTTAAGGTTTCACTATTCGTTCGTTCAATTCCCTCATTTAATAAAGAAAGGGCCCTAACAACCTCAGATTGTCCCAAGTAAAATTGAGACGTGTGCAAATAGAGGGTCGGCTCAGTGGGTGAAAGCTGCATCCCCTCTAATAGAAGTTGTTCTGCTTCCTCTACTTGACCTAACCCAACTAAACATTTAGACAAACCAATACGTGCCTCAGTATTAGTAGGTTCTGTATCTAATAATTGCTGATACATATCAGCACATAATTCATAATCTCGCTCTTCAAAGGATTGCTTCGCATCCTCCATTGTAAGCATGGCAGGATCATCTTGAAGAATCGTCATCACTAAAATGGCAGCTAAAACTAGCACACCAATTAAACTACCAATAATTAATATAGGTTTTTTCCTCTTCATAAAGGTTCCTCTCTTGTCATAAATTGTGGTGAAATATGGTAATGGTATGTTACTCCCATTATAAATAAGAATAATAGAAAGGAAAAGGAAATCTTTTAGGAAGTATGTCGGATCTATACCGATTTACTCGAAAAATAAGCAATCTAATAAAGAGGGTTAACGAAGGGGCATACCGAAATCTTTCTATCTATTACATTTCTACCATACTGGAGGACCTTATGACACTAGAGGACTGGATCACAAAAAACCCGACACTTGAATGGAAACAAAGACTTGAAGAAGACGAAGACTATGAAGAGTTCTACTCACATGAAAGTATTGCAGCTACGAATCAAGCTCTGGACTCCTATATCAATGACTTAAAAACGCTCAATCCCAATCCCACACAAGATGAAATTATCCAATGTGTGAAACGAGTCGTCCTAAAGCTAAATGAGGTCAATGAAGAATACGATGATTTCATTGAAACCGAAGAGCGAGAAGAGCTCTATGAATTTATTGACGGCGCAGCACGAACGGTAGGACTCCAAGAGGATGGCGATTGTACAGAAGAATGGAGAGAGTGGTAGACACCTCAAAAAGTAAACCGTGCCAACACCAGGTGCGGTTTTCCTATTCCCAAATGCTTTCAATTGTACTTTTAAATCCCACCGTATATAATCAGCTGTATAATAGTTGTATAATACATGTCTAAAATAAGATGAATCAATTAACCGTGTTCGGAGAGGGGAACAGCCAATGATATCCTGGCTTATTCGCAAACGCAAAATTACTATTCTATTCTTTATTATGTTCACTCTCGTTGGGGTACTGAGCTTCCTGCAACTCCCGCAACGTGAAATCCCAGAAATTGATCCACCGATTGCCCAGGTAACAACGGTGTACCCAGGTGCATCCAGTGAGCAAGTCGAGCAAAATGTCACCGATTTACTAGAAGAAAGCCTCTCGCAAATACCAGAAATAGCCTCACTCACATCGGTTTCAAGCCCAGGCTTATCCTTTTTAACTGTTGAACTAGAAGAAGGCCTCGATACTGATCAAATTTGGAATGAAGTCCGCCAACGCGTGACTGATGCCCAGGCCGAGTTCCCAGATGATGCGAATGCTCCGATCTTCAATAACGAGCTCTCCACCCAAGGTCTCGCAACGTATCAACTCACATTTGATAACCCAGACCTCGTTCCTGAAGTCGATGCCCTTCTTGACCGCTGGAACACGCGTTTAAATGAGCTTCCAGATATCGTCTCGATGCAAACGCAAGGAACGCTTGAAAAAGAAATCCTCATTGAAGTCGATCCAGAAGAATTAGCCGATGCTGGCATTTCCACTGACCAACTAATCGGCGCCTTAAATGGAGAAATCAGCGCTGTTCCACCAGGTGAGTGGAAGACCGATGCCTACAATTACCGCGTCGAGCTCGAGACATTCACCAATCTATCTGACCTTGAGACCCTTCCAGTAGGTGTTGACGGTGAAGGTGAAATGATCCAATTTGGCGACGTTGCTTCAATTAATGAAACATTCAAGCCAGTGACCGAGAAAGTAGCATTTGAAGGAGAAGAAGCGATTTCACTAACGTTCTCTCTCAAACAAGGCGCCAGTGTCACAAGCGCTCAAAACGAACTAAATGGCTTCGTTGACCGCATCGAAGCTGAGTTGCCAGAGGGCGTGGAAATGACGCTGCTCTACACACAAGCGGACCTCGTCAATGAGCTATTCCGTGACCTCGCGATTTCTTTTGCCATCGCTGTTGTGTCCGTTCTCATTGTCTGCTCACTTGGACTAAATGTCTCGACTGCACTCAGTGTCGCCCTAGCGATCCCAGTATCACTCAGCTTAGGTGCGATCGTGCTGCCATTTATCGGAGTCGACTTGAACCAAATCTCCCTGATCGCCTTTATTATTGCCTTGGGAATATTGGTCGATGACGGCATCGTAGTTAACGAAAACATCGAACGCCGCTTACAAATGGGCGAAACACCGATCAACGCTGCTATCAATGGAACGAAGGAAGTCGCTGTCTCAGTCTTAACATCTACACTGACAGTCGTCTTCACCTTCCTACCATTAATGCTGCTGCCAGGAGCAGCCGGAGGATTCATCCGTCCACTCCCAGCCGTATTGATCGCAACGATGATCGCATCAACATTTGTCGCCTTATTCCTAATTCCGATTTACAGATCGATTAAGGAAAAAACGGCTTCGCCTACTAGAAGAAGCGAGAGAAAGCCAGCCGGATTTTTAGGTGGAACGTTTGATAAGGCAGCAGGCTTCTATGGAAAGCGGATGATGAGAGGCGTTACAAAACGCCCACTCCTCGTTGTCGTAACAGGCTTCTTGCTTGGAACAGCTGCCTATGCGCTGATTCCGTTTATTCCATTGGAGTTCTTCCCAGACACAGATCGTGAAGAAGTGTTTGTGGAGGTGACGCTCCCTGAAGGAACCGCACTCGGTGCAACAGAAGAACAAGCAGAAGAATTAGAAGCATGGCTCTATGATGTTGATCATGTTCGCTCTGTTTCCACCTACGTTGGAACCGATATTCCGCGTCTATTTGGGGCAGGGGGAGGCGGAGCTTCAGGTGAAAATGCCGCCAATTTCCTCGTCTTCATTGACCGCGAGCAATACTCAACACGCGAAACAATGAACAATTGGAATAAAACATTACCAGAGCAATTCCCTGATTTAAACATCAACGTCTCAATGATCGAATCAGGTCCACCAGTAGGAGCCCCGATCGCGATTGAGATCAGTGGCGAAGACTTTGAAACATTGCGCGAGATGTCAGCTGAGGTCAAAGACATCCTCGCTGCAACTGATGGCGTTGCTAATGTCGATGATGATGTCGGTGAAAATGTCGAGACGATTCAAGTCACACCAGATCGTGACGCCCTTGAAGAGAACGGTCTATCAAGTGACGATATCGCTACAGCACTACGCCTTGTAGGCGAAGGCTTGCCACTTGGCCAGCTGCAGCAGCCTGGTGAATTAATTGATATGCGTATGGTATTTGGTACTATTGATTCGTTAACTGTTGACGTATTAGAAGATATTACAGTGGAAGGCATGACGGGTGAGAGTATTGCGCTTGCTGATGTCGTGACAACAGAAGAAGTCACATCTGACCCACGGATTCCACATGCGAATACGATCCCAACGATCACGGTGCGCGCGTATCCAAACGAACGCTCAAGTGATGAAATCCTAGCAGATGCCCGTGCAGACCTCGATGCAGTCACTGCAAACGACGCTGCATACAACCTGTCCATCGGCGGAGAAACATCAGCTAGAACCGATGTCTTTATTGATATCGGGAAAATTTTTATCGTTGTTGTCTTCTTAATTTTGATTGTCATTGCAATCCAGTTCTACTCACTGACGCTACCAATTCTAATCCTAAGCACCGTTTATCTTGCAATCGCCGGTGCACTAATTGGGCTATTTATCACCCAGACTGGACTAGGCTTCATGTCGATGATGGGGGCCGTCAGTTTGGCTGGTATTGTCGTTCGAAACGGAATTGTCTTGATTGAATTTATTGAGCAACGAAGAAAAGAAGGAGTCGACCCACGCGAAGCTGTTATGCTAGCAGCCGAGCAACGCTTCCGCCCAATCGTGCTGACCTCGCTCACCTCGATTGCCGGCTTACTCCCTGTTGCACTCGGCAACAGCACACTGTTTAAGCCGCTAGGAATCGCGATCGTCTCCGGACTGATCTTCTCAACGCTGCTGACACTCTTCATTGTGCCTGCATTATACCTGTTGCAGTCCAATGTCAGACAGCGCATCCGCGCACGACGAGCATCATAATGAAAACCGCGCCTGTTGGGCGCGGTTTTTTGTGGTGGGGAGCTGGGGTTTCGCACATATAAGGGGTGCTGGTGTGCGGTTCGCTCATATAATCTGGATAGCGCACATAAGTAGCGTGAGGTCGCACATATTTGTTGAATAGCGCTCATATCTAGCAGCGGCTCGCACATACGCCCGAGAATTTCGCACATACGCCGTCGGGCAGCCGGAGAGCAGAGGAGTAAATGTTTCGCTCATATATGGCCTATCAGCATGAGCCCCGCACATAAAACTCATATACCGCACATAACCAGCTCGACATCACCCATATCCCGTAAATAGTGCTCATAACCACAACCATCTCGCTCATAAACCTGATCAAATCGCACATATCAGCCCACCGACCTTCACCAACCGCCCTACACATAAACAAAAACGTCCCAATCGCCCCGCCTCCTCTTCATGTAACTTTAGTGTGAGCAATTGATAGTTATTTACTAATAGATAGTACAAATGTCGAATAGTGGAAATTTTCTCCGTGTGTCAAGATAATAGTGTGACAATTCTAACTATTAAAAGAAGGAGTGTCGTAATGAAAAAATATCTTGTTTTCATGCTGATGATTATTCTTATTCTCCAAGCTTTTGCATTCAACCACACCTCAGCTGAGGCCACGTCTACGGTAGTCGATGAAAAGGTGTGGTCGGCTCTTGAAAGCAAATCGACCGCACAAATTATTGTGACGTTTGACGGGGAGGACAAGCCCACCACGCAGAACATCTCACTGTTAGAGAACCTCAATATCACGACGGCGGTTACGCTCAATCAATTGCCGATCGTCGGTGCCCTCGCCACGAAAGCGCAAGTGGAACAATTAGCGCAAGATGAAGAGGTAAAGTCGATTTATTTAAACGAAAGACTGACTTACTTTAATGCTGATGCCAATGAAATAACAGGAGTGAATCAAGTTCGTGCCGATGAACAATTCACTGCGCAAAATGGCGGTCTACCTGTTACAGGAAATGGGGTAGGAGTTGTTGTGAATGATAGTGGAGTAGACGGTACGCACGGGGATCATACATTTAAAAAGAATCTCGTTCAAAATGTGCTAGGGACCTCTTATTTATCAAGCACGGGCATCATCCCAATCTCCTACATTGAAAATGTCATCAACACGGACACCAATTCAGGTCACGGAACGCACGTAGCTGGAACCGTTGGCGGAACGGGTACGATGTCAGGTGGGAAGTATGCAGGTGCGGCGCCTGAAGCGGATCTGATTGGCTATGGATCGGGTGCTGCATTGCTCGTTTTAGATGGAATTGGTGGCTTTGATTATGCAATCGAACATCAAGACGAGTACAATATCCAAGTGATCACAAACTCTTGGGGCTCATCGGGTGAATTTGATCCGCATCATCCGATCAATGTAGCAAGCAAAAAAGCGTACGATGCTGGCATAACCGTTTTATTTGCAGCAGGGAATGAAGGACCGTCTGAAGATACGCATAATCCATATGCAAAAGCACCGTGGGTCATTTCAGTAGGAGCTGGTGAGAAGGACGGTAGCTTGGCTAACTTTTCTTCAAGAGGAACGAAAGATGTCGGTGGTACATTTGAAATAGACGGCGAACAGTGGGAATGGAAGGATGAGCCTACCGTCGTTGCTCCGGGTGTCGATATCATCTCCACACGAGTACTCTCGCCACTATCGGTTATTTCAGCTCCAAAGGATCTTCAGTTGATTGAACCAACGTATCTTCCGTTCTATACCACGATGAGCGGAACGTCGATGGCGACACCACATGTAGCTGGGATTGTAGCGTTACTGCTTGAGGCCAATCCAGCACTCACACCAAGTGAAGTAAAAGACATACTTGAGCAAACAGCTACAGACATGCCTGGATATGAATCATGGGAAGTTGGCGCAGGTTATGTCAATGCCTATGATGCGGTGGAGGCAGCCTTCAATCAATAATAATAATCGTAATTGCTGACCCTGTGATGATGGGGGTCAGCTTTTTTATTTTTCAATAGATGAAACGATTTTCCCTTTTTTACGTAAACTAATACTGTAGAAGAGGAGGAATCATCGATGGAACTACTCATATGGCCTATCGTTTTCTTTTTATTGATTTTTGGTGGGTTTATTCTAAATGTCATAACAAGTATATGGTGTTATCGTGACTCGATACGCAGTGGAAATAGTAAGGAATACAGTCTGCTTATCCTTGTAGCAACGCTCTTTTTCCCGGTTATTGGCTTTATTGTGTATTTGTTTATTCGGAAATAATGAAGAGTGTTGCGGATGCAACACTCTTTTTTTAAAGAACGATTCCTCTTCTTGAACATATTAAATAAAATCATGTAAACGCTTTAAAAAAATCTTGCAGTTCCCAAATAGCTGTGGTAAATTTTACTTAATTTAAAAATCTAAACGTTTACATTTTAGGAGTTGCATCATGACACGAAAACCAACAATTGAAGATGTTGCGAAGCTAGCTCAGGTTTCAGTCGCTACTGTATCACGTGTAATTAATCACCAAGGTGGGGTCAGAAAGCCGACAGAGGAAAGGATTCAAAAGGCAATTGAAGATTTGAAATATGTTAGAAATGCAGTGGCCAGAAGTATGGTGCGAAAAGAAACAAAAACCATTGGAGTGATTATCCCCGATATTTGCAACCCCTTCTTCCCGGAAGTCATTGCTGGGATTGAGAGAAAAGCGATTGATAAGGGATATTTCACAACCCTAAGTAGCTCAAGTGGTTCAAAGAAAATAGAAAAGAAAATCACAGAGCACTTTATAGAACGAGGTGTGGACGGTGTCATCATTACCACATCAGATGAAAGCGGAGAACAGCTGAAATCCTTACTTGAAGCTGGAATTCCAGTGGTTGCTGTAGACCGTGCTATAAAAAATTATGAAGTTGATACCGTTCTCATTGGAAACCGTGAAGGGGCTCATGAAGCAGTTAGGCATTTAATTCAACAAGGACATGAGAAAATTGCCATAATTTGTGGACCTCAAGATACAACGCCCGGTCTTGAAAGGTATAAAGGCTACCGTCAAGCCATGGAAGAGTTTGGACTCCCCATTAAAGAAGAATGGATTGGGTATGGAGACTTCATGGAAAATAGCGGCTTTGACTGTACACAACAATTTCACCATTTAGAGGATCGACCAACAGCGATATTTTCTTGTAATAACCTAATGACTATTGGAGCAATAAAATCTATGACTCAATTAGAATGGAAATTAGGTAAAGAGGTATCGTTTGTAGGATTTGATGACATTGAACTCGCTACATTCACTAACCCACCATTAACAATGGTTTCGCGTCCTATGAGAGATCTTGGAGAGTTATCATTCCAACTTCTATTAGATCGTATAAATGAAAAAGAACAAACATTTAAGAAAAGAGAATTTATTTTAACTCCAAAATTAGTAGTAAGAGGTTCCTGTAAATTAGGAGGATAAATTTTTTTTGAACAAAAATCTAAACGTTTACATTTTAGGAGGAGCATATGAAAAAGTCAGGAATTCTACATCCAGGTCTCTCAAAATTAATAGCTGAAACAGGTCATACGGACTATGTTGTCGTAACAGATGCGGGGCTACCTTTACCTGAGGAAGTAAACACGCGAATTGATTTAGCTCTAAAGGAAGGCAGCCTACCGTTTCTTGAAGTGCTTGATACGGTAATAGATGAACTTGCGGTGGAGAAAATCATGATTGCAGAAGAAATAAAAACAGCAAGTCCGAACATGCATGATGAAATCATTAATCGTTTTTCTAATGCGGAAATCGAGTATATTCCCCATATTGAATTCAAAGAGAGAACGAAACAAGCAAGAGGACTGGTTAGGTCTGGAGAGTTTACGTCTTATGCAAATGTCATTCTAGTTGGAGGGGTTGTGTACTAACTTAAGAGGACTTAAAAGAGGGGAGGAAATACGATGGGACATTTGCTTGAAATGCGTGATATAAAAAAGTCATTCTCGAGTATTAAAGTTCTAAAAGGAATCAACTTTTCAGTTAAAGCGGGAGAGATTGTCGCTTTACTAGGGGAGAATGGTGCTGGAAAATCCACTTTGATGAAAATATTAGCAGGCGTTCATGAACCAACTGATGGGAAAATCTTTCTGAATGATAAAGAAGTATCCATTGATGGACCAAAGCATTCACAAGAATTAGGAATAAGTATCATCCATCAAGAATTCAACCTTATACCTGATCTTACCGTGGCGGAAAATATCTTTTTGGGTCGAGAGCAACAGGGTGTGCGGGGGATTATCAGTTGGAAAGCAATGCACACCGAAACAAATGAGTTATTAAAAAAAGTCGGGCTAAAAAATGTCTCGCCTACTCAATTAATTGCAGATTGTTCTGTTGCACAAAGACAACTGATCGAAATTGCGAAAGCACTATCTTTTGAATCAGATGTACTCATTATGGATGAGCCTACGGCTACACTAAACAATGAAGATACTCAAACACTACTCAATTTAATGAAAGCGTTATCAGATGAGGGGCTAGGGATCATTTTCATTACCCATCGACTTGAAGAGGTCGTGAAAGTAGCTGATCGTATTGTCGTGTTACGTGATGGTGAGTACATTGGATCAGAGCTCGTAGCAAATGTAACAAAAGACGACATGGTAACAATGATGGTTGGACGAGATATTACTGACCTCTTTCCAGAGCGAACGACACCACAAGAAGAGGTTGTTTTAGAGGTGGCTGATCTCTCAGTTCGGAATCGTCTCTATGATGTCTCTTTTAAGGTGAAAAAGGGTGAAATTCTTGGTGTAGCTGGGCTACTTGGGTCAGGTAAAACAGATTTGTCCAAAGCTTTATTCGGTTTACATAAAAGACAAAGTGGTTCCATTTCAATGCTAGGTCAAGATGTTGAAACTCCTAAGGAAGCCATCGATGCGGGAATTGCTCTTGTAACAGATGATCGAAAGAGTGAAGGTGTCATCTTAGATCTCTCAGTCTATGAGAATTTATTGATGCCATTTTATAGACGGATTTCTAAAACAGGTATCTTAAACAAAACAAAAATGGATCAAATTGTTGATAAATGGATTAATGATTTGAAGATTAAAGTACACGAACCTCACGTTGAAGTACGAACTCTCAGTGGTGGAAATCAACAAAAAGTTGTCCTTGGGAAATGGCTACAGATGAATCCTAAGTTACTTATTTTAAATGAACCTACAAGAGGAATCGATATTGGAGCTAAAACGGAAATTTATAAAATAATGAAAGACCTAACGAATGAAGGAATTGCTATTATCCTCATTTCTTCTGAAATGCCAGAATTACTAGGAATGGCTAACCGAATTGCTGTTATGCATGAAGGAAGAATTAGTGGAGAGCTGCCTATTGAAGAAGCAACACAAGAGAAAATTTTCTACTATGCAACAGGGGGTGATACTCATGGAAAAACAAGCTGAAGATAAACAACGGTGGGTTCATATGTTATTGTTACTCGATAAATACCGCGTACTAATCATCTTCTTGGCTCTTATTTTAGTCGCTAGTTTACTTTCGGATGCTTTTTTTACAGCGAGTAACTTATTAAATGTATTCAGACAGGTATCAATCGTCGCGATTGTTTCAGTTGGAATGACTTTAGTGATTTTGACAGCAGGTATAGATTTATCAGTGGGTTCCGTCATGGCGTTTACAGGAGCTGTGGCAGCAGGTGTTATCACAGCAGGTGTAGCATTCCCAATTGCAATATTAATTTGTATGGCAATTGGAGTACTGATGGGAGCTGTGAATGGATTAATTGTTGCTAAAGGGGCTGTTCCGGCTTTCATTGCTACTTTAGCAGTTATGGTTATAGCCAGAGGAATGACTCTTGTTTATACACAAGGGAACCCTATCGTAATAAGTGATCCAGGGTTTAGGTTTATAGGTGGAGGCTCTGTATTTGGAATTCCTTTCCCGATCATTTTGATGCTGTTGATTTTCATCATTATGTATTGGGTGTTAAAACATACAACATTTGGTCGTTACATCTATGCAATTGGTGGAAATGAGGAAGCGGCTCGATTAGCTGGAATCTCAGTTAACAAAGTTAAAGTGGCAGTTTATGCATTAGCTGGGCTATTCGCTTCAATCTCTGCTCTAATTTATACATCAAGATTAATGTCAGCTCAGCCGAATGCTGGAATGGGGATTGAACTTGATGCAATTGCTGCAGTCATTATTGGTGGTACCAGACTTACTGGTGGAAAAGGTGGAGTTACTGGCACAATTATTGGTGCTTTGATCATGGGGGTTCTAGATAACATTTTGAATTTGATGAATGTGTCTCCTTTCTATCAAGATATTGCTAAAGGGATTGTGATTTTGGTTGCCGTTTTGGTTGATAGTAAATTAGCCAAATTAAAAAAATAAAGTAATGGGGGATGGAAGATGAAAAAATGGTTAGGGATACTTATGGTAGGTTTTCTGGTAATGATGTTAGCAGCTTGTGGGGAAGAAGCTAGTTCAAATGCTGAAGGGGAAGAAAGTGGAGATTCGTACAAGGTTGGTCTAGCGATGAATACTTTAAACAACCCTTTCTTTGTTGATCTAAAAGATGGGGCAGAAGAGACTGCTGAAGCTGAAGGACTTAATCTTGTGGTAACAGACTCTCAAGGTGATCCAGGTAAACAGATGTCAGATGTAGAAAACTTACTACAACAAAACTTAGATCTATTAATCTTAAATCCTGTTGATAGTGATGCAGCTGCACAAGCGGTTGTATTAGCAAATGAAAGAGGCGTTCCAGTTATAACAGTAGATCGTCAAGCTAGTGGAGGAGATGTTGTATCCCATATCGGATTTGATGCTCTTCGCTCAGGTACAATCGCTGCTACGTATGTAGAGGAAGTATTAGGTGGATCAGGAAATGTAGTTGAGATTCAAGGGATCCTTGGAACAAATGTTGGGCGTGACCGTAGTCAAGGCTTTAATGACCACTTAGAAGGTGTAGATGGAATCAATATTATTGCAAAGCAATCGGCTAACTTTGACCGTGGGCAAGCATTAAGTGTCATGGAGGATATTCTTCAAGCCAATAAAGAAATTGATGCTGTATATGCGGCAAATGATGAGATGGTAATGGGAGCATTATCTGCAATTGAATCTGCCGGCCGTTTGGATGAAATCAAAATCATTGGTACAGATGCGATTGACCCAGCTCTAGATGCGATTAGAGAAGGGCGCTTAAGTGCTACTATAGCAGAGCCACCTTACTTCTTAGGTCGAGAAAGTATCCACACCGCCTTACAAGTTTTAGCAGATGAATCAGTAGAAGAATTGATTTTATTGGAGAATACACTTGTAACGGAAGAAAATGTAGATGAAATAGAGACTAGATCAAAGTAGGTGTTGAATGTGGTGAAGATGGTTGTAGTAGGAAGTTATGTGGTCGATTTGATGAGCCGTACGCCACATATGCCAAAGCCTGGAGAGACTGTATTAGGTGGTCCTTTTCAAATGGGACCTGGTGGAAAGGGCGGTAACCAAGCGGTTGCCGCCTCTCGCCAGGGGGCAAGCGTCACGATGATTACAAAAGTTGGTCAAGACTTATTTGGTGAGGAAGCAATAAAAAATTTCGAACAAGAATCAATACAAACAACTTATATTACAAAAGATGAGCACGAAGCGACTGGTGCCGCGCTAATTGCAGTCGATCAACATAGTGAAAATATGATTGTTGTTTCACTAGGAGCATGTGGGAATTTGACGAGTGAAGATGTACAACAAGCAAGGGAAGCCTTCATAAATGCTGATATTATCCTAGTACAATTAGAAACTTCTATTGAAGCAGTTGAAGCAACAATTAACCTAGCAAATGAATTAGGAAAGCCGGTTGTATTGAATCCTGCTCCCTTTCAAGATGTAAGAGCGGAGGTACTAAAAAAGGTAACCTATATTACACCAAATGAAACAGAAGCAAGTTTATTAACAGGTATTACTGTCCATGATGAAAAAACTGCAAAAGAAGCTGCAATTAATCTTTTTAATGCAGGTATTCCAAACGTTATTATTACCCTTGGGAAAAAAGGATGCTACATTTATGATGGAAGTGATCAAGGCCGTTTAATCGAAGGATTTACAGTAGATGCTGTTGACACAACAGGTGCTGGTGATGCCTTTAACGGTGGCTTCACAACCTTTATTGCAAGCGGATTATCTATTAATGAGGCAGCAAAAAGAGCAAATGCAGTCGCTGCTTTATCTGTGACTAAAGTAGGAACTTCCCCAGCAATGCCTACCCAAAAGGAAGTAGAACATTTTCTAGAAAGGGAACAGGTGAAGGAGTCTTGACAAATTTAGCATCTTACATTGATCATACGTTATTAAAGCCAGAAGCTACACAATCAGATATCGAGCTTCTATGTGATGAAGCGGTAAAATACAGGTTTGCAACGGTCTGTATCCACCCATCATGGATTACAATTGCAAAAAAACGTCTAGGTGAATCGTCGGTCGGAATCACAACTGTTATTGGATTCCCACTTGGAATGACGACGACAAGCACTAAAGTGAATGAAACCATTGATTCAATAAAATTAGGCGCAACTGAAGTGGATATGGTAATCAATATAGGCGAACTTAAGTCTAATAACCACTCTTTAGTTAAGGGAGATATTGAAAAAGTTGTTGAAGCAGCTAAAGGAGTCCCTGTGAAAGTCATTATTGAAACAGGAATGTTAACAGATGAAGAGAAGCGTGTAGCTTGTAAGCTTGCTGTGGAGGCAGGAGCTCAGTTTGTCAAAACATCAACAGGGTTTGGACCGGGTTATGCAACGGTCTCAGATATAGAACTAATGAAAAACATAGTTGGTGATCAGGCAGAAGTGAAAGCTTCTGGTGGAGTAAGAGACCAAGAGACGGCTCTTACCATGATCAAAGCAGGTGCAACTCGAATCGGCACAAGTTCTGGCAAAGAGATCCTTCAGGGTACGACAAGTAAAACAACATATTAAAAATAAATGGACCTATAATCAGGTCCATTTTTTTGTGGTTACTCCCAGCCAAAAGAGGGTATATAAAGAGGGTGACTATTGAAGCGAGGAGTGGGTTGGATGAGTGAGAACATTTATGGAAATACGCCGCCTTTCTTGGGGGCAATTAACGGAACAACCGAATCAACGGAGGATTCAGATGTCCTGATCTATGGTGTACCTTGGGAAGGAGCTGTAACATGGGGAGATTACACCGGTTGCGAGCTTGGACCGAAAGTGATGCGCCTCTGTTCAGGTCGTTACAGCGGCTACTTGCCGGAGCTTGATCATATTGATGTTTTTCAACATTTAAAGCTGGCTGATATGGGTGATGTCGATGTTGTTCCTGCCGATGTGGTGGAGACGATGAACCGAATTGAGTCATTTGCAGGGAAGATGTGGGAGTCAGGTAAATTTCCGCTCGCCCTTGGTGGTGACCACGGGATTACCTATCCGATCGTTAAAGCATTAACCGAACGAACAGAAGGAAAAGTCGGCATTCTTCACCTTGATGCCCATTACGATAATATGCCGCATCAAGATGGTGATAAATACGCACGCTCAACTCCATTTGCGAGAATGTATGAGCTGGATGGAGTTAGAAATGAGAGCCTGATTCATGCCGGAATTCACGGCCCACGTAACAAGCCAGAGACTGGCAAGTTTGCCCGTGATGCTGGTGCGAAAACGGTGACGATCAATGACATCCGTGAAGCCAAAGACATCCGTAAGCTAGCAGCTGATCTGTATGATCAAGCAAGTGAAGGCGTCGATGTTGTTTATCTTTCGGTTTGTAGTGACGTACTTGATTTTGCCTTTAATCCAGGTGGACCTGTAGATGGAAATGGCTTAACATCGTATGAACTTTTGACCTTAATTTATGAATTCACAAAGCGTGGGATTGTTGGTATGGACTTTGTCGAAGTCTACCCACAACAAGATCCAAACAATGTCTCCAGTCACTTTGCGTCAATGATTGCGCTGTATGCATTGGCTGGCGTTGTTGAGAATCGTAAATAATTAGGTAAAAAGCATTCTTCTCGGTCATGAGAAGAATGCTTTTATGTCGTATTCAAACGGAGTCGATCTTTGTATTTCTTCATTTTGTACATCACTGATGGTTGGCTGACCCCCAAAACCTCAGCCATTTCATACGTCGTTTTGCATTGCTGATAGGCTCTAGCGATCATCTCGATCTCGACTTCTTCTACTGTTTCTTTCAATGTTTTCTTTTCTTCTCTATTCGCATCAAAGCTTGTTGGGTATTCGACTGCTTCCTTCCTAGTTTTCTGTAGCTCGATCGGCAGGTGTTCAGGTCGGATAACAGGATCCTCAATCGTTAAGATGAGGCGTTCCAGTAAATTTTCCATCTCACGCACATTTCCAGGCCATTCATAATGAACCAATAAATCATAGGTTGTCGCGTGGAGCTTTTTCTCTACGTTGTATTTGTCGTTGATCAATTGTAAGTAATGTTGCAGGAGGATTGGGATATCGTCCGGCCTCTCGACTAAAGGGGGAATGCGAATCGGAATGACATTCAAGCGATAATACAGATCGAAGCGAAATGTCCCCGCGTCTACCATCTTCTTTAAAGGCTGATTCGTGGCCGTAATGAGCCTGAAATTAACGTGACGCTCTTCCTTTCCGCCGACCCTCATCATCTTTTTCTCCTGCAGCACCTTCAGTAATTTCACTTGAATCGACAGAGGTAACTCTCCGATCTCATCTAAGAATAACGTGCCTTGATCAGCTTGTTCGATCAATCCTTGCTTTCCGGATTTATGTGCCCCTGTAAAGGAACCTGGTTCATACCCGAACATTTCCGATTCAAATAATGTCTCAGGAATCGTACTACAGTTCACTTCAATAAATGGTTCTTTATGACGTTCACTTTGATCGTGAATATAGCGAGCAAGGGTGCTTTTTCCGACTCCGGATTCCCCTAAAAATAAGATGCTGGCATCCGTCTTGGCGACTCGTTGAATCGTTGTGAAAATATGCTGCATCGTTGAACTGCGAAATAAAATCGGATGATGACTCGCTTCTTTTTCACGTAGCTCTTCGACTTCTGTTTGATAGCCCGCCATTTTCGATTGCAATTGTTGGTACTGTTTTTGCAGCTTCACAATTTCCGTTTGGTCTTGGCTATAACTGACGACTCTCACTAAACGCCCTTCTTTATTGAAAATAGGAAAACCCGTCGACATCACGACTTTTCCGGACGTTGTATGTTGGAGAATTTGAACCTCTTTTTTCTCCTTTAAAACAAGAGCATTAATCGAAGGGGAAAGAACGCCGCTTTCTTCTAACTCATAAACAGACTTACCAATATACGCGTCAGCCTCGAGTCCATACATCGTCCAATGAGTAGGGTTGGAGTAGACGATGGTACCATGCTCGTCTGTAATCGTGATGTTGTTATTGGATGTCTCAATAATTTTGGCAAGCATTAATTCCAATTCTTCTCCCAATCGAAGTCCCCCTTTCTCAAAAAAAACGCTTTCTTCTATTGATTTAATTATTGATTAAATTGAGTGAATAATCAACTTTTAAATCAAAAATAACAACATTTGATTTAAAAGTTGATCAAAGCAGGCTGGAGGCCTTGATATACGGCACGGAAAAATTGGCACAAGTCTTGCAATATAAATAGACAAACAATCATTTCAAAGAGGGAGCGATCAACATGAACCATGAAATCCAAGAGTTAATGGAATTAGATAAAAAGCACTTTCTTCATCCCACGTCACCGGTTCAACAACAACAGCAGGATGGACCTGGTTTTATTTTCACAAAAGGAGAAGGGGTCTTTTTAGAGGATATCCAAGGCAGAAGAGTCATTGACGGGATGTCTTCTTTATGGAATGTCAATATTGGTCATGGTCGCGAGGAAATGGGCGAGGTGGCAAAGGAACAAATGTCGACATTGGCATTTAGCTCTTGTTTTGCGACCTATAGCAATGAGCCGGCAATTCGATTAGCTGCTAAACTAGCAGAAGTCGCACCTGGTCATTTATCAGCAACCTTTTTCACATCAGGAGGTTCGGAATCAAATGATACAGCCTATAAGCTCGCGAGACATTATTGGATTTTAAAAGGTCAACCAGAAAAGAAGAAGATTGTGACGAGAACGAAGTCGTATCACGGTGTGGCGATGGGGGCGACCAGTGCAACCGGATTGAAGCCTTTCCGCGACTTTACGAATTCGCTTGCTCCAGACTTTCATTACGTCGATCATTTTTCACCTGATGCTCTGCGCGAATTCATTGAAACAGAAGGCGCTGATAGCATTGCGGCATTTGTAGCAGAGCCGGTTCAAGGAGCTGGGGGGGTTCATATCGCACCGGAAACGTATTTCAAAGAAGTGCGAGCGATTTGTGATCAATATGACATTTTATTTATCACAGATGAAGTCATCACAGGATTTGGACGGACTGGAACGTATTTTGGGATTGAGCATTACGGTGTCGTACCAGACATGATGTGCTTTGCTAAAGGTGTCACAAGTGGCTATGCGCAGCTTGGCGGTGTGATGATTTCTGATCAGGTACATCAAGCGTTCAAAGACCATTCAACAGGAACTCTCTTGCACGGCTATACGTACAGTGGCCACGCGACCGCTTGTCGTGTTGCCTTGAAAAACCTTGAAATCATCGAACGAGAACAGTTAATTGACAACGCAAAAGAGATGGGTGAGGAATTGCTCGCTGGTTTCCAAAAGCTACAAAGTAAACACAACCTCATCGGCGAAGTTCGTGCCCTCGGTTTAATGGGAGCGGTTGAAATCGTTAAAGATCAACAAACGAATGAGAGATTTGCAACGCCTTTAGCCCCGCTTGTTGTAACAGAAGCAGCAAAACGTGGTCTCGTTCTACGATCAGTTGTCTTTGATGGGCAGGACACACTCGTCTTTGCTCCACCACTAACGATCAATAAAGAAGAGATCGAGCAAATGATGACGATTTTATCGGAAACCTTTTCAGCAATTGTACCAAGCGAAAAAACCAACGCATAGGAAGAGGAGATGAAGGCATGAAGAAAGATCTATTGATTAATGGCAAGAAGGTGGAAGCAAAAAACTACACGCCCCTTTTCGCCCCTTATAGTAGAGAAGAGATTGCACAAATTGCTGCAGCTGATGAAAGCGAAGTGGACCTTGCACTAGAAGCAGCATACCAAGCACGAGAGACGATGGCAAAGATGCCAAGTTATAAGCGCGCGTTGATCCTAGAAAAAGTCGCTTCTTTACTACAGGAAAGAGCCGATGAGGCCGCAAAAATCATTGCCCTTGAAGCAGCAAAACCGATTACGGTTGCAAAGGGTGAAGTGGATCGTACGGTGCAAACGTATAAATTCGCTGCAGAAGAAGCGAAACGGATTCACGGGGAAACAATTCCCCTTGATGCAGCACCTGGTGGAGAAGGCAGAGTTGCTTACACCGTCTCTGAACCGATCGGTGTCATTGGAGCGATTACGCCATTCAACTTTCCGATGAATCTAGTCGCACATAAAGTAGGACCGGCGATTGCAGCAGGGAATACCGTCGTCTTAAAGCCAGCGAATCAAACCCCATTATCCGCCTTTTTTATCGCGGAACTATTTTACGAGGCAGGCTTGCCGGCAGGAGCTCTCAATGTTGTAACAGGTAGTGGTTCTGTCATTGGCGAGAAGATTGTCAAAGACGATCGAGTCAGCAAGATTTCGTTCACGGGAAGCCCAGCGGTCGGAATCGGCATTCGTAATAAAGCCGGTTTAAAACGTGTTACATTAGAGCTTGGATCAAATGCGGCTGTTATTATTGATAAAGGGGTCGATCTTGATAAGATCATTTCAAGATGTGTGACGGGGGCCTTTTCGTTTCAAGGACAAGTGTGTATTTCATTGCAACGAATCTTCGTCGTAGAAGAAGTCTATGAGGCATTCGTAGAAAAATTTGTAGAGAAAACAAAGCAATTAAAAATCGGTAGTCCACTAGAAGAGACAACAGATGTTTCGGCTCTCATTAGCCCGAAAGATGTCGACCGGACGTTAAGCTGGATTCAAGAGGCAGAAGCACATGGGGCAAAAATAGCGATAGGTGGCACGGCAGAAGAGAATGTCTTATTGCCGACGGTTCTTCTAGATGTCGACCCTGCTCAAAAAGTATCATGCCAAGAAGTATTCGCACCGATTGTCCTCATTAACAAAGTGGAAAATGTCGACAAAGCGATCGAAGCTGTAAATGACTCTGATTATGGCTTGCAGGCTGGGATTTATACAGAAAATATTCATACAGCCTTAGATGCTGCAGAAAATCTTCATGTAGGTGGCGTCTTAATCAATGATATTCCAACCTTCCGCGTTGACCATATGCCTTACGGCGGGGTGAAAGAAAGTGGAGTCGGGCGTGAAGGAATCAAATATGCAATCGAAGAAATGACGGAGAAGAAGCTGGTTATTTTTAATCGTAATTAACGAGGATACAAACTAAAACCAGAAAACCCTCGGCTAAAAAAAGAGAGAGCCACTTAGCATCAGTAGAGAAATAGAGAGAACATGGAGAGAAATTGAAAAAGTGGAAAGGTCGTGTGTTTTTTGCAAAATCAAAAGCCAGAACTTAATAAAGTGTTATCTCGTCTTGATGTTTTTGTCCTTTCAGTTGGTGCGATGCTTGGTTGGGGGTGGGTCGTTTTATCTGAAGCTTGGCTCACTTCTGCCGGCTCCCTAGGAACAGTGTTAGCCTTCATTATTGGTGGCCTATTGGTTACCTTTGTCGGTCTTACATATGCGGAGCTTGCATCGGCTATGCCGAAAGTCGGCGGGGAACATGTCTATGTTCATCGGGCGATGGGAAATAAAGCGGCGTTTATCGCTTCATGGGCGATCACATTAGGGTATGTATCGGTTGTCGCATTTGAAGCTGTTGCCTTGCCGACGGTCATTGAATACATCTTCCCAAATTATCAAGTTGGGTACATGTGGACGATTGCCGGCTGGGATGTCTACGCCTCATGGGTGTTAGTTGGGGTAGGTGGCTCGATCTTTGTGATGGCGATCAACTATTTTGGCTTAAAGCCAGCAGCAAAAATTCAAGTCATCTTAACGGCTAGTGTGATCTTAATGGGCTTAATGCTCATATTTGGGTCGGCCTTCAATGGAAATAGCTCCAACTTTGAACCTCTTTTCATCAATGGAGCGACGGGTATTATGGCTGTTTTAATTATGGTTCCTTTTCTCTTCATCGGCTTTGATGTCATTCCGCAAACAGCCGAGGAAGCGAATGTTCCGCCTCGAGATATCGGAAAATTATTAATCTTTTCAGTTGTATGCGCGATTGTGTTCTACATTCTGATTGCAATCGGGGTGGCTTCAGCCCTTGATGGTGCTGCCTTATCAACAACACAGCTAGCGACTGCTGATGCGATGACGACTCTTTTTGGCTCAGCTATTTTTGGGAAATTGCTGATTGTAGGTGGTGTCGCTGGAATTCTGACGAGCTGGAATGCCTTTATTATTGGAGGAAGTCGAGTGATCTTCGCGATGGCACAATCGGACATGCTTCCAAAATGGTTCGCCAAACTGCATCCAAAATACAAGACGCCTTCAAATGCGATTCTCTTTATCGGGGCACTAGCGGTTGTCAGTCCATTACTCGGTCGACCTGCACTCGTTTGGTTTGTAAACAGTGGTGGGCCGGCGATTGTTATTGCTTATTTAATGGTAGCGATTGCCTTTATTCTCCTGCGAAAAAGAGAGCCGGAAATGGAGCGACCGTACAAGTCTGGAAAAACGCCAATTGTAGGCTGGATTGCGACGATTTTCAGCATCGGTTTCTTGATCATCTATTTACCAGGTATGCCGGCAGCTTTAATCGGACCTGAGTGGGCGATCTTCGGTGGCTGGTTCCTGATTGGCTTCTACTATTTTGTACAAATGAGTAGAGGCAAGTATAAACAAATTGTCAACGAGGATAAGAGTGATAAGAAAATGTCGATGTAAGTTGAGGAGGTGCTTAGTTTATTATACTGAGCACCTTCTTTCTATGATGAAAAATGGGGTTATTTAGGTTGAAATCTTGTCGATAAGCACGATAAAAAGTTGAAAATATAAAGTTTGTGCAATATCAAAAGTAGAAAACAAAATAGGAGTCACCAAATAGTGTCGTGACTCCTTACATAATTATTGTCCTTGCTATTTGGACTTTGCATGATCCTTATAGATGAAGAATGCCCAAAAGAGAAACACTATGAGGATCGAGATAAAAAAGAATCCACTGGTAATGCCCTCAATATTTAACACATACAAGCTCCATTGAAGAGCAACTAATACTATCAAAATGACTAATGAAACTTTAAAGCCTAGACCTGTTAGTCGTTTTTGAAACATGGTATCACCTTTCCTTAGTTTTAATCTAATACGTAGTCCTTTAAAGTGTGCTACAGCGACAAGAGGCGTCACCAAAGGGGATTTGAATCAAGCCGCTTTATCTTTATATCCATATCTATTAGACCCTCTTAGGCTCTCCGGCAAGTGCTAATGGTTTTTTGCTGTTGTCTTATGAAATTTCACCTGTAATAGGAATAGTAAAGGGAGCTATCTGTTGTGATAGCTCCCTTCCATCTGTAAGGCAAATCAAGTTATTTCTTAAAGATTAACACCCACAACGGTTGAAGCTTTGTTGGCCGTTTGAATAAACAGCGATCGTGGCTTTGCAATCAAAGCATTGACAATACTTACGGTCTTGGACACAAAATTCCATGTACTGAGCCGTGACTTTTTCTGTCGCTTTTAACTCACTTTTTCTAATCATAACTTCTTCACTCCTTTCTCTTTTAATGACCTACACCTATTAAAAAGGGATAACACAAAAAAATAACAACCATAACTTTTAAAAGTACCTTGCATAACGAGGTACTATGTGTTAATTTAATTGTAAAGGAGTGAAAATATGGATAAAGAGCAATGGAAAGGAAACATGGATTTAATGATCCTTTCTTTACTTAAAAATGAAGATATGTATGGTTTTATGATTATAAACACAGTAAATCAAATCACTGGAACTGAATTTGAACTGAGTGAAGGCACTCTCTACTCGGTATTAAAAAGATTAGATAGAAAAAAGATTATAGAATCCTATTGGGGAGAGGGGGGCAAAGGGGCCCGAAGAAAGTATTACCGTATTACCGCTTTAGGGGAAGAACTTCATCAAGAAAAACTTAATAATTGGAAATTGATTAATAAGATTATTGAAGAGGTTAACAAGGGGTGATGGCTATGCATGGTGTAAATGATTATATAGAAAGAGTTATGAGTTATATCGAATTAAATCCTACGAATAAAGAAGATCTAAAAGGAGAACTTGCTACACATTTTCAAGACAAAGTAAATGACTACAAGAGCCAAGGGTATGACGAAGCTACAGCCATTGATAAATCTAAAAAAGCTTTTGGTGAAGGAGAAGAGGTCGGCAAAGAGTTAAATAGATCCTTCTTTCCATATAGAAAACCATTATTACTTTTAGTTAGTTTAATGACGGTCTTGTTTGCAGTAGCTCTCGCGTTTACAACGTATCTTGCACATGAGTATATTCCTTTTATTTGGGTAACGTTAGTCGTTTTATCAAGTTTACTCCTATTATATTTTGTCAAAAAGCCTTCTAGGGGAGCTAATCAAAGGTTATTTTTGATAGTCCTACTCGTTTGGCAGATGATTCTAAGTTCATATGGTCTTCTTTTAATGGATGGAATACAAAGCAACACCCTCTTATATAGCCTTTTCGTAGGGGTGTTTGCTGTATCAATCATATTGGCTCTTAGCCAAATCTATTTAGGCGTTATTTATCAACCAATCGAATTAATCTTTACCCAAATACAAAAGCAGAAAAGAGGCGTTATTATGATTACTACTATTCTCACTGGAATTGTGGTTTTAGGAGCAAGTTTATTATATGCTGCTGGTTTATTGATTTTTTCTCCTGAATCATTTGTATACCTTGCTATTCCAATTGGCTTAATCGTTCTATGGATCGCATTCGTGCTAGGAGAATTAAAATCAAGAAAGCATGAAACGACATTCAGAATTTTAAAGGTGTCTCTTTCAGTCGTAACGTTAGTATTATTTCTATCTACACAGTTTAATTTTTAAAATAGGAAAAACCTGTTGTGAGATTCACAACAGGTTTTTTAACTTTAGCATTTCTTTGCGTTACTACCAAACCACGCTTTGGCAGCAGTAGCAGTCACTGTATAAATTCCCGTTAAACAATCAAGGAACATTTTATCGCAGCATGCGTCATTTCTACCGTATACTTTCCAGCAGTTGTCATGTCTTACGCAGCATGAGTCGGTAGAATTAATTGGCGAACCTCCCCCATACTTCATGCCGTACCCGCAACCTGATCCACAATGCTGATATCCACCAGGTGCACAGAAATCATACCAAGCAGCGGTTTCGACTGCATCCTCGTTATAAACACCCGCTTTGAAACCAGGATCATTCGGTAGGTTTTCCTCTAGATATAACCCTTCTAATACGGCTTCTGCCACTAGATTTTTCAGTGTAACCTCAATACCATCTTCAGTAACAGTAAATACTTTCTGAAGCTTCGTATTTTCATCTACATTCTTAAAAATAGATCCACTAATTAATACTACATCGTCTAGTAAAGGAGATTCATAATGAACGTCACTAAAATCAATGACTAATGACTCGTTAGTATCCGTTAATGTTAACGATTTAGTTGTGAAGAAGGTTTCCCCTTCATCCTTACGTTCACCCTTAGCATTGAGTTGATAAGCTTTCTTAACTTTTAGGTTTTTAATAGATGTTCCTAATTCTTTACTTAGTACCTCCATTAAGTCGTGATAAGCCTGCAACTTACTAAGCTCCTTAATTGTGTTGGTCGTCTCCTGATCAGAAAGATAAGCTCCATTAATAATTCTGTACATAGTAACACTTCCTTTTCTGTTGTTGTATTTGCCTTACATACGATAAAAAGGAATAAGTACGCTAATTAACAACTTGGATGAAAAAATTCAAATAATCTGTCATAATAATAAAATGAGAACTTATGTTCTCGTTTTATTTCTATTTAGGTTGTTTTTTTACCATATACTCCCTTCTTATATATAAAAGGAGGTAAATCATGAGCACTACTATAATCACAGATCTAAAGAATTCTTATGAAGATTTACTCTATTACGATTTCGAAAGTATAAAAGACCCATTAGTGAAAAACTTCCTAAGTATAAAGAGTAATGAAAAGTTATTGTTGGATGCACAAAAGGAACCTAGTGAAGTAAATATCCTAGGATTAAACTTGGCATTTGAAAGGTATTACACAGAGATTCAGCTAATCAAATACATTTCTCAACTAATCAATCATTATTCGAGGGACTTTTACAGAAAGAAGAATAGAGAAAAAGAGCTTTATGTATATGCGTTTGAAGATGAATCTATTTTTGAGAGTAAAGAGGTTAACGAGCAATTTTTGAAGTTGGGGGACAAAGATGGTTTCTTTTTGCAAACATCTTCCATATTAGATGAAGTACAGGATCAAAACTTACACAATGCTCTCAATAAGCTTACTAAAAGGCAGTTAATGATCCTGAATCTCCATTTCTTACACCAAATGTCTCATACAGAAATAGCCTTGCACTTAACTATCAGTCAACAATCAGTTTCTAAAACAATAAAGCAATCGTTGCAAAAGATCAGAGAGACTATATCATAGGAAAGTTTGGAGCTGGACAACATGAATGGATTATATGAGTTAACAAAGAAAGTAAAAGTGAGTAATGATAATCATGCGATTTCGGAGATCGTCTCTATTTTTGATCCGAAAATAAAGAGTAAAACCCGTACCCTAGACATTCATGCTGGTGAGGATTTAAAGCAAGAACTTACAATTGAAATCACCAAAGCAATCAAACGTTTTGATGTGAAGAGAGCACCAAGCTTTTTAGAGTACGTAAATAAATTAATAAATAAGTAGAAAAGAGGCGGTTTAATATGGAGAACCATTCAATTAAAGCCATACCTGTTTTTGAGGGAACCTACCCTTTGAACCAGACAAATAATAAAGCTTTAGAAATCATTAACGTAAAATCATATTGGGATCAAGGGATTAAAGGGAAAGGAATTACGATTGCTATCTTAGATAGCGGTTGTGATGATGAGCACTTGAATTTAGCAACTAGAATTACAGATGGAGCTAACTTTACAGAGGAAGATGAGGGAGATTTTAAAAGGTACCATGATTATAATGGACATGGAACTCATGTGGCTGGGATTGCATGCTCTAATAATGAAACAGGAAGAATGACAAGTGTAGCTCCTGAAGCCAAACTGTTAGTGGTGAAGGTCCTAAATAAAAGTGGTAGTGGTAGTATTAAAAATCTCATTAATGGTATCTATTACGCCGTAAATTGGCGAGGGAAAAACAATGAACGAGTAAGAGTCATGTGCTTATCTTTGGGTACAGCGGAGGATAATAGACAGTTGTATGCAGCCATTAAATTTGCTATAAGTCAAGGGATCGTCGTAGTGGCCGCTTCTGGTAACCAAGGAACAGGAAATGTAGAAGATGTTAATTTAGGTTATCCAGGAGCCTATAATGAAGTAATCCAAGTGGGAGCAGTAGATGTAGATGAGAAAATAGCGGAATTCTCTAATTTGAATAATCAAATGGATATTTTAGCTCCAGGAGTCAATATAAACTCTACTTACCTAGATAATAGTTATAGGTTAATGTCGGGTACTTCTATGGCAGCTCCATTTGTTGCAGGGGCAGTTAGCTTGCTGATTCAGGACATTGAAATCAAACTACAAAGAACAATCTCAGAAACGGAAATTTATGCTCAACTAATGAAGCGCACCAAAAGCTTAGGTTATCCAATTAATGTTGAAGGTAATGGTTTAATTTATTTAAGTACGAGGTTGTGATTTCTTAGGCTTTTGCCCTTTTATTAGATGTAACATATAAAACGGTAAAATTTCAGGGGGTTATAGTATGAGTACATCAATAATCGTTTACACTCAGCAATCTTGCGGTCATTGTCACAGACAAATGGAATGGATGAACAAAAAGCACATACCTTTTGAAGAACGTGATCTATCGAAAGAAGACTTTAGAAATGAGTTTTTAGACTTAGAGGGAAAAGGGACACCGCTTACTTTACTAAAGTCTAAAAATACTAGCGAAATCATTACAGGATTTAATGAGAAAATGTTAGCAAAGCGATTGTTACTAGACTAAAAAAAGGTGATCATTTTGAGAAATGAAACTATTTTTAAGTGTTATTGTCAAGCAAGAAAAGCTCAAGCCTTTTATTCAAAGTGCTTAGATCATACTAATTTTAGTCCAAGAGAAAAAGAAATTATTTATGAGCTAATTAAAGATGCAGCAGAGACATCAAATAGATTAAAAGCATATTGCAGTGAATAAACCTTACTCGACTAAGTCGAGTACTGCGGTGGCATAGCCAAGTGGTTAAGGCATAGGTCTGCAAAACCTTGATCCCCGGTTCAAATCCGGGTGCCACCTTATCTTGTTTTCTAAATAATAGAGGACTACCATTATTATAATTAAATAAAGTCTAACGGGCATTGCTACGTGCAATGTCTTTTTACAGTTGAATGAATATCAAAAAAATATAATAACAACGGTATAATAGTTGTGGTAATATAATACTAGTAAAATCTATTTAAGGCTCATGCTTTTTAGTAAGGAGATGCTTATCATAATAAAATTTATAAGATTTAGATATTTAGAAAAGATGGTGATTGTAACCATATTTCTTGTCGCTCCAATTTGTGTTCTGCTTTCATACTTAGGTAAATTCCCTATCTTAGTGTACACATTAATTGCGATGGGACTCATTGTTAATTTTATAGGGATTGTTGCTACTCCCACTGATCTAGCTCCAAAGGCAAAAAAGCATATTCTCCGTGTTTAATAATCTCACATTTACGAACTGGAATAGGATGTTTAAAAATGGGCCCGTCTATGACTGTGGTATGGAATTCTCCCCCTTCTCCGCAGGGGTCAATATCACGAGCTTCAAGCTCCTTCACGTATTCATGGGTTAACGTTCGCCCTAAATCATCCTCGTGCATGCCCAATGATAAATTTACAGTTACAATAATCGTTACAAACCCTAGATTTATGAACTCTTCGACTGCTTCACGATGGTTCATTTCCCATAAAGGCATTCCGAGCTTTAATCCAGCATTCTTCGTAACCTTTTCATGCCAACAGCCATGAGCAGGCATGTCTAAGTCTCCAGTTACTAACACTTCTGCGCCTTCATTTTTAGCTTTTTCTAAGAGTTGCATAAATACTTTTTCGTAATCTGTCCAACTTGCAGCAGCAGTATATATTGGCAAACCTATTGATTTAGCTTGGGCATGTATGAGTTCTGGAGGCATCCCATGTGATCTGGAACGTTTCCCTCCTTCCTCTAGCATGACGATCAATCCAACTGCTTCTCCAACCTTGGCAGCTTTATATAGAGCTAAGACACTATCCTTTCCTCCGCTAAAAGAAGCTATAAATTTATGACCGTAAGCACTCTTTTTCCAATCCATTAATTCTTCCATTCCTATCTTCCCCTTTATTTAATCACTTTTTGATGATGCCTGTTAGTAGACAATATCATACTTTATATAAGAAGTTTTATAGCTCTATTTGTTTGATTTTATCATTATTAACTAGACTGAACATCTTCTTTTTATTGTGCAATATATGGAATTATTTAGGTGGAAAACATGTCGATAAGCACGCTAATATTACATTTGTGTAACAATAGAGAGAAATAGAGAGGATTTTGATAGAATATAGTAGAAAAGAAGCCGATAGAGAAGATAGAGATGACAGTAATCGTAATTTATATCCAATAATATGTTTCTATAGTCTTATAAAAGGGTAATTGAAATGATTGATAAACCATAGGGGGAATTCGAAAGTATGAGAAAAGTAGTAGTTTCATCAACAATAGCAGCTGGATTCTTTCTAGCTGGCCCACAAATTGCCGATGCAGCATTAGGGGATCAAACGCTTCGTCTTGGAATGACACATAGTGATGTAACAGAGTTGCAGAACGCACTGAAAGAAAAAGGGTTTTTTACATACGAGCGAGCAACTGGTTATTACGGAACGATCACAGAACAAGCGGTTCGCGATTTCCAAAGAGCCAACAATTTAACAGTAGACGGAATCGCAGGTCGTCAAACATTTGCTGCGCTAAAAGGAAACAGTGGACAAGCTGCACCGAGCACACCATCTCCATCTGCTCCGCCCGCGTCCTCAGCGATTCTTCGTCGTGGCGCTAACAACAGCCAAGTGGGGAACCTGCAGCAAGCCTTAAAAGATAAAGGCTACTACAGCCATTCTGTGACGAATATTTATGGTGCGATTACAGAAGAAGCAGTCCGCAAGTTCCAAGCAGCGAACAACTTAAAAGTGGACGGGATTGCCGGTCCGCAAACATTCGCCGCATTAGGAACAAGTGGTAATAACACAAGCTCAAGCGGCTCAAACAACTCGAATGCAGCCCCTGCACCGAGCCCAAATCCAAATCAAAGCACAAATAGCTCACTTCTAAGAGAAGGATCTAAAGGGAACAGCGTGACGCAGCTTCAAGATAACCTACGTTCACTAGGGTTCTTTAGTGGAAACTCAACAGGGAACTTTGCAAGTGTGACAGCTCAAGCGGTTCGCACGTTCCAAGTGGCTCACAATCTAACAGCGGACGGCGTAGCCGGTCCTAAGACCCTTAGCAAAATTGATGAAGTATTAAAGAACCCATCACTTAGCACGCCACCAACGCAAAATACAGGCAATAACAATTCAAATGCAAGCGGAAGTACAGGTGCATTTGTAACGAACATTATGGCGAATGCTTCAAAATACATAGGAACACCGTATTTATGGGGTGGCACAACGGCAAGAGGTTTCGACTGTAGTGGCTTTATCCAGACGGTCTTCAGAGAACAAGGCGTCTCTGTACCTCGTACAGCTGCACAGCAATGGAATGCAGGAAGGTCCGTCTCACAACCTAGCGTTGGAGATCTTGTCTTCTTTGAAACGTATACAAGTGGTCCTTCTCATAACGGGATCTACATTGGGAACAATCAGTTCATTCATGCTGGATCTTCAACAGGTGTGACGATCACAAGCATGAGTAACAGCTACTGGTCACAGCGTTATTTAGGAGCGAAGCGCCTTCACTAAAATGTACATAAAGCTTGTTTACTAGGAAACTAGTGGACAAGCTTTTTTAGTTGAAGTGAGTAAGGACCTATTAATCATGTACCACCACTAATCTATTAATAAACTCAAAAAATAACCTTGCCACCTGGCAAGGTTATTATCATGCTATTATTCAGCCGTAGCAGTCGATGCGCCTTCTAACTCCAAATGTTCACGCAACTCATTCGAAGCAGCCAAACGATCTTCCTCTGAGATAATCACATAGCTTAACCCATCAATACGCTGGCTCGGTCCCGTTAGTGCTAGTTGCTCAATCGAGTGACGCGCTTCTTTATAATTTGATTGCACGCTCCACATATCGTTCAATGAAAGGTCTGTTCGTACAGACTTTCCAACAGCATCTAACATATCGCCTGCTCTAGTAATCGAAGAAACTTGAGCAGCTTCTTGAATGACCGCTTCCACAATTTCACGTTGACGATCATTACGACCGAAGTCACCGCGGGAATCAGCTTTTCTCATTCGTGAGTAAGCTAGGGCTTGTTCCCCGTTTAAGACATTTTCACCTTCATTAAATTGGTGACCACTTTGAGAGAAAGCAAATTCATTATCAACTGTAACTCCACCTAGTGCATCTACAATCGAAGTAAAACCTTCCATATTAACACTGACATAATGATCAATCGGAACATCTAAGAAATTCTCAACGGTATCAACCGTCATTTTAATCCCACCCCATGCATAGGCATGGTTAATTTTTTCCGTTGTGCCACGCCCGATTAATTCAGTTCGTGTATCACGAGGGATGCTTAGCATCTTAATTGACTCTTCTTTAGGATTCACCGTTAAAACAATAATCGTATCCGATCTTCCTGAATGCGCTTCTCCACTAGAATCGACACCTGCAATCAGAATCGACAGTGGATCTTGATTGTCTACGTTCACTTTTTCTGTTCGTTTATCTGACTTGTCTGCATCTCGTTCTAAAGGCTCATGAATTTCGTTGGCTGTACTCGTGACGGAGAAGTATAAATACGCTCCATAACCAACCACAGAAAGAAATAAAATCCCTAATATAATACCGATAATTTTTAACGATTTCTTCATTAATATACGCTCGCTTTCTATTGAAAAATAACATCTATTGGTAAATTACTTAAGGTCATTATAATCTCCTATCTAGTAATAGGCAATTAGAACTTTTAAATTGGTATAAACTTTTAATATGAGTAAACTAATTGTAAAAATGACAATAGTTTTCGAAAAAAACCGTAAATCTTTGACAAATTATGATATAATCTCTTATGTTGCATTTTAACTGATTTTAGGGGGTTTCTACGAAGAATGGAAGAAACAATAAGTTTAAAAGATATTTACAACACCTTGCGCAGACGCTTAATGCTTCTTATATTAGTACCGATTATTGCGGTTGTTCTCGCAGGTCTTGTTAGTTATTTAGTCCTGACTCCAATTTACCAAAGTTCAACTCAAATTCTAGTGAACCAAACACAGCAAGATCAATCATTTTCTCAAAATGATATTCGAACGAATGTTGAACTGATCAATACCTATACCGTTATTATCAAAAGTCCAACCATCCTTGATAAGGTCATTGCAGAAGCGAATCTTACTGAGAGCTTCAATGATTTAAACAATAAAATTTCAGTATCAAGCGAAAATAATTCTCAAGTAATGAATATTCGAGTAGAACATGAACGTCCGGAAGTAGCTGCACAAATTGCCAATACGATTGCGACTGTGTTCCAACGTGAGATTGTTGAAATTATGAGTGTTGATAATGTCAGTATTCTATCCTCAGCTCAAGTATCGGATAGTCCTTCACCAATCAAACCAAATCCTACATTAAATATGGCGATTGCGTTTGTAGTAGGATTAATGACTGCTGTTGGGATTGCTTTCTTATTAGAATTCTTAGATACAACGATTAAGAGTGAAGAAGATATTGAATCGCTATTAGAATTACCGATCCTTGGTGCGATTCCTGATATGAATAAAGAAATTAAACGTGATTTGAAGAAATCAAGCTAAGGAGTGACAACTGTGGCACGACCAAACAAGCAAGTGAAAGAAAACAACAAACGAGGCTTGATTACTCATACAAACAGAAAGTCTCCAATCTCAGAACAATATCGAACAATCCGTACCAATATTGAGTTTGCTGCCATTGACGAGCCGATTCGCACGATTGTCGTCACATCAACAAGCCCAGGTGAAGGAAAGTCGACAACATCTGCCAATCTAGCAGTGGTCATGGCGCAAAACGGCAATCGTGTCCTTTTCATTGATGCCGATATGAGAAAGCCAACTGCTCATTACACATTCGGTGTGCTGAACACGAAAGGCTTAACGAATGTTTTAACTCGTCAAGTGTCACTAGAAGAAGCGGTCAGTCAAACGAAGATTGAAAATTTAGAGATTTTAACTTGTGGACCGATTCCTCCGAACCCTGCTGAGCTATTAAACTCAAAAGGAATGGAGTTACTTCTTGAAAAAACAAAAGAGCAGTACGAAGTCATCATTATCGATACACCACCAGTGATGGCCGTAACGGATTCACAATTACTAGCGAATAAATGTGATGGTACAGTCTTAGTTGTATGTAGTGGGAAGACCGATCGCCAAATGGCCCTCAAAGCAAAAGATCTATTATCTCAAGCAAAAGCAAAGCTCTTAGGGGTCGTTTTGAATAAGAAAGAAGTTAAACCTGGCGATAATTATTTCTATTACTACGAATAAATCAATAGGGAAAAATGACTTTTTCTTTCAAAAGAACTATGCTAGTATTAGACTAGTATTTACAATAAAAAGCAACATTTACTAATTACTAACAAATGTTGTTTTTTTATTTTACTCTAATGACAAATAATGATAGAAAATAGATAAAAAAGGCCTATTAGTAAGGTTTATAGGCTGAAAAGGAGAGGTAAGATGATTGATCTCCACTGTCACATATTACCGGGCTTAGATGATGGCCCGAAGACAATAGAAGAAAGTGTCGAAATGGCAAGACGTGCGATTGAAGAAGGTATCACTGAAATTGTTGCTACACCGCACCATAAGCACCCGACGTATTCAAATGAAGCATCGATTGTGCGCGAGACAGTGATTGAACTGAATAAGAGATTAAGAGAAGAGAACCTAGATTTGAAGATTCATCCCGGACAAGAAGTAAGGCTCTACGGAGAAGTTGTAGAAGACTTAACGACTAAAACCACGATCACGCTTGCAGATCATGAGATGTATCTATTTATTGAATTTCCTTCTAATCATGTACCACGATACGCAGCCCAATTATTCTACCAATTACAACTAAATGGATACACGCCAATCATTGTTCATCCTGAACGAAATAGTAAATTACTAGAGAATCCGGACAAGCTCTATGATTTTGTTCAAAATGGTGCTCTCACTCAAGTGACATCATCAAGTCTCACTGGACATTTCGGCAAGAAGATCAAACAGTTCTCTAATCAATTAATCGAAGCAAATCTCACTCATTTTGTGGCTTCAGATGCTCATAATGTCGATTCTCGTCCTTTCAGACTGAGAGAATCATATGCAGAAATTGCCCAAAAGCATGGTGAAGAGAAGGTACGCTACTTCCAAGAAAATGCGCAATTAATCGTTGAGAACAAGCATGTCTTTGTTGAACCACCTGAACAAATTAGACGTAAAAAGTTACTAGGAATCTTCTAAATGAGCTTTCAGGCGATGTCTCCTTGCCTATATCGATGGAGGCACTCGGCTATGCTGTGGGTTGTGTGACAGCCTTAGACTTGAATTGTCACCGGCATAGTGTGAGGAGGGGTTAAATGCCTCATAGGGGAAACCCTAATGTATGACAACAAGAACCTTAACTAGAGCATCTTTCATAAGAGATTCACTAGTTAGGGTTTTTGTAATGAACTCATTTGGCCGACACACGAAAAAAATCTAAAAGGGGGCAAATTTATGAGTTATAAAAAACGTATTGCTTCATTAGTATTAGTCGATTCACTGATTGTCATTTTGTCGATCTTCTTAAGTTACTTTATCTTGCTTCCAGCAGGTAGTCCGTTTACTAATGTCATCATTGTCAGCTCGATTGTCTTATTCCTTAGTCATCATTTGTTTGCTCATATGTATAAACTGTATAAACGTGTTTGGCAATATGCCAGTATAGGAGAGTTGACGGGTATATTCAAAGCCGTGACCTTCTCCGTCCTCTTAACAGCAGTTGCCCAATTTATCCTGATCCAAGATGTCTACTTCCGCACACTTGCCGTCACATGGATGATGCATATCCTTCTCATCGGCGGTTCAAGGTTCTCATGGCGCCTCTACCGAGATACATATATCAAACCGAAATTAGGCGGAAAACGCACCTTAATTATCGGGGCAGGGAGTGCAGGCACAATGGTTGCCCGTCAACTACGTAATAGCAATGAGGCAGACCTTGATCCAATTGGCTTTATCGATGACGACAAGAACAAATGTCACTTAGAAATTCTTGACCTACCTGTATTAGGCAATATCAAAGAAATTGAAAAGCTAGTCAATGAATACAGCATCGAGCATATCATCATTGCGATTCCTTCTCTTGGACGTCAAGCGATGAATGAAATCATTGCTCAATGTACAAAAACAAAAGTGAAAACACAGGTACTTCCGAAAATGGAAGACTTGATCACAGGTGACGTTGAGGTCAACCAATTCCGTGATGTCGAAGTAGAAGACCTCCTCGGACGAGAGCCAGTCGAACTCGATATTGAAGGGATCGCTGATTATATTACGAGTAAAACGATCCTCGTAACAGGCGCTGGTGGTTCAATTGGTTCTGAAGTTTGTCGCCAAATTGCTCGTTTCTCACCAAAAGAACTCGTTTTACTCGGTCACGGCGAGAACAGTATTTACGCGATTGAAATGGAATTACGACGCAATCTACCGGACTTACACATCTCAACCGAAATTGCAGACATCCAAGATCGCGAAAAAATCTTCACGATCATGGCAACGAGAAAACCACATGTTATCTTCCATGCAGCAGCCCATAAGCATGTGCCACTCATGGAACGCAATCCAGAAGAAGCAGTTAAGAACAATGTATTAGGCACGAAGAACGTTGCAGAAGCAGCAAGTGCAGCGAATGTTAACACATTCGTGATGATCTCAACCGACAAAGCCGTCAACCCAACAAGTGTCATGGGCTCCACAAAAAGAATTGCCGAAATGATCGTTCAACATATGGACATGATCAGTGAGACACGATTTGTCGCAGTCCGTTTCGGAAACGTCTTAGGCAGCCGTGGAAGTGTCATTCCATTATTTAAAGACCAAATCAAAAACGGTGGACCTGTCACCGTAACCGATCCTGAAATGGTTCGTTACTTTATGACAATACCTGAAGCATCGCGTCTCGTCCTTCAAGCCGGATCACTCGCACAAGGTGGGGAAGTATTCGTCCTTGATATGGGCGAACCGGTTAAGATCGTCGACTTAGCACGAAACCTTATTCGCCTCTCTGGTTACACAGAAGAAGAAATTCCAATCGTCTTCACTGGTATGAGACCGGGTGAGAAGATGTTTGAGGAATTACTCGGTAAGGATGAAGTTCATGATGAACAGGTGTACCCGAAGATTTATCGCGGGAAGACGCCTGTGGTGGATATTAATGTGATGTATGAATTGGCAGAAACATTCGAACAAGAAACGAAAGAATCGTTGCGTAAGAGGTTGTTGGATATTGCGAATTTTAGAGTGAAGCAGTTGAGGGCATTAAGTAGAGTAAAATAAAATTAAATAAAGTAGAGTCATTTTCTCTACATAGTAGGAGGAAATGGCTTTCTTTTCTTTTTTAGATATCAGCTAGTTTTTTAAGGAGAGTTATAAAATGTATTTAAAATTAAAAAGATTAATAGATATTGTACTTTCATTTTTGGGATTAGTTATTTTGTCCCCTGTTTTTTTGATTCTGATTTTAGGGATTAAAATTGACTCGAAAGGACCGGTGTTATTTAAACAAAAGCGTGTCGGTATAAATAAAACTCACTTCAGTATTTTGAAATTCCGTACTATGAGAATCGATACACCAAAAGATACACCAACACATCTACTAGGAAACCCAGAGCAGTACATTACCAAGATGGGTAAATTTTTGAGGGAAACATCATTAGACGAGCTACCTCAGGTTTGGAATATTTTTGTTGGGCAAATGAGTGTCATCGGTCCAAGACCTGCCTTGTGGAATCAGTACGATCTTATTGCTGAGCGTGATAAGCATGGTGCTAACGACGTACCGCCGGGATTAACAGGATGGGCGCAGATTAACGGGAGAGATGAGCTTCCTATTGAAGTGAAGGCAAGATTGGACGGAGAGTATGTCGAAAGAATTGGTTTATGGATGGATTTTAAATGTTTTGTTGGGACGATTATTAGTGTGATGAAGAGTGATGGAGTAGTTGAAGGTGGGACTGGAATGACAACGAAGAATCAAATGGACAATCCTAAGGAAACAGGAAATTCAAAAGACTGTTAGAGGTGTTTAATAAAATGCTATTAGTTACAGGAATTACTGGACATACTGGAAAGTATTTTTTGAAAGAACTTATTAATAATAAATATCAAGGGGTAATTCGATGTGTTGTTAGAGAAACATCAGATACATCATTATTAGATAATAGCGGACTAAATATAGAAAAGGTTGTCGGAAATTTAAATGATAAAAGTTTTGTTGAGCAAATTATGCCGGGTGTTGAAGCAATAATGCATATTTATAACATTCACCATTCACCTGTGATAGTGGAAACTGCAATTAAGAATAAAGTTAAAAGGGCAATCTTAGTACATACCACTGGAATATATTCAAATTTCAAGTACGCTTCCCAAGAATATAAGAATGTGGAGCAGAAAGTCTTTGAATTAACTAAACAAAAAGAATGTCCTACAAAAGTTACTATCTTAAGACCGACTATGATATACGGAGATATTTGTGATAGTAACATGAGTAAATTTATAAAGATGGTTGATAAGCTTCGGGTAATACCTGTTATTAATAAAGGTGAAAGTTTATTGCAACCAGTAAACGCTAGAGACTTGGGTAAAGCTTTTTTTAATGTGCTGTTATCTCCAACTGAGACTTCTGGAAAGGTATATGATCTTTCTGGTGAAAAGCCAATCAAGATGATAGAGGTCTTTAGAATAATAAGCAAAGAGTTTAACAGGCAGACTACTTTTGTTAGTGTTCCTTTGAGTTTAGGTGAATTATTAGCAAAAAGTATAAAGATAATAACTTTAGGTAGAATTAACTACGTTGAAAAAGTACAAAGAATGGGAGAGGATAGGAGTTATTCCCATATAAATGCTAGAAATGATTTTGGGTACAACCCGATGTCTTTGGAAGAGGGAATACGCATTGAAGTAAAAGAATATTTGGAGGCTAAGGACATTAGATGAAGAAAGTCTTAATACTAGCAAATCATTTTATAACAATTTATGCCTTTAGGAGAGAACTTGTTAAAGAGTTATTAGAACAAAAATATGTTGTATATATTGCGTTGCCTAAATCCGATGAAAATAAGTACTTTAAAGACATTGGGTGTGAGATTATTGAAACTCCACTAGATAGGCGAGGTACAAATCCAATAGCTGATATTAAGTTATTATTCCAATATATAAGTGTAATTAAGGATATCAAACCCGATTTAGTCCTAACCTATACTATAAAGCCTAATACGTATGGTGGAATTGCTGCAAGAATATGTAAAGTTAAGACTTTACATACAGTTACTGGCTTAGGGTCAGTATACATTCAGGATATGTGGCAAAAAAATATTGCTATTATTCTAAACAAAATTGCATTTAAGAATGCATCAAAAGTAGTTTTCTTGAATGAAGATAATAAAGCATTTTATAAAGAAGCTGGTATAATTTCATCTTTTGATAATACTTTGATTGTCCCTGGCTCGGGAGTCAATTTGAAAAACTTCCAATATGTCGAGCAGCCTGCCGATCAAAATATAATCTTTACTTTTGTAGGGAGAGTGTTAAAAGATAAAGGAATTGAAGAGTTTCTCAGTGTAGCTAAAGAAGTTTCAAAAAAAAATAGCAGAGTGAAATTTCAAGTAGTGGGATTTGTTGACGAAGAGAAATATATCGAACTTTTAAGGAAATATGAAAATGAAGGTATTATAAAGTATTTAGGCAAAAGAAACGATATTCCTGATATCATGGCAAAATCAAGTTGTATAGTCTTACCATCATATGGTGAAGGAAGAGGCACAGTGCTCCAAGAAGGAGCTGCTATAGGAAGGCCATTAATAACTTGTAACACTTATGGTTGTAAGGACAATGTAGATGAGGGATACAATGGCTATTTATGTAATGTAGCAGATACCCAGTCTCTAAAAAACGCAATAGAGAAATTCATTTTATTGCCAAGTGAAGAAAAGGAATTGATGGGGAAAAGAAGTCGTGAAAAAGCTGAAAGAGAGTTCGACAGAAAAATTGTAATCGAAACATATATATCTGAAGTCAAGAAAATAATCGAGGGTAAGGATTGAAACTATGAATTTATATAATAAAATTGTTAATAAAGAAGAAAAAATATCAATAGTAGGATTAGGGTATGTAGGAATGCCTATTGGAGTTGCTTTTGCTAAAAAAGTAGAGGTAATAGGTTACGATTTAAATGAGAAGAAAATTAGAATGTATACTTCTGGTATTGATCCTACCAATGAAGTAGGAGACGAAGCTATAAAAAATACAACAATAGATTTTACATCAGATGAAAAACGACTTAAAGAGGCAAAATTTCATATTGTAGCAGTACCAACTCCTATAAATTCTGATAAAACTCCAGACCTTGCTCCAGTTGAAGGTGCAAGTACTATAATTGGACGTAATCTTACTAAAGGATCTATAGTTGTATATGAATCTACTGTTTATCCAGGTGTTACAGAAGATATCTGTATTCCTATTCTAGAAAAAGAGTCAGGATTAAAGTGTGGGTTAGACTTTAAGGTAGGTTATTCGCCAGAACGTATTAATCCAGGTGATAAAGTTCATACTCTCGAAAAAATCATAAAAATAGTTTCTGGAATGGATAATGATAGTTTGGAAGAAATTTCTAAAGTTTATGAATTAGTAATTGATGCAGGCGTGCATAAGGCTACTTCAATTAAAGTAGCAGAGGCTGCCAAAGTGGTTGAAAATAGTCAACGCGATATTAACATTGCTTTTATGAATGAACTTGCTATGGTATTTGATCGTATGGGTATAGACACCAATGATGTCCTCGAGGCAATGAACACTAAATGGAATGCTTTGAAGTTTTACCCAGGTCTAGTTGGTGGTCATTGTATTGGAGTTGATCCTTATTACTTTGTATATGAAGCAGAAAAGTTAGGATATCATAGTCAAATTATACTATCAGGAAGAAAAATCAATGATAGCATGGGTGAATTTATTGCGGATGCAATTATTAAGAAGCTAATTCTTGCTAATAAAGTGGTAAAACAGTCTAAGGTGGTTATTCTTGGGATAACGTTTAAGGAAAATTGTCCGGACACAAGAAATTCAAAGGTTGGAGATATTATTACTAGGCTCAGAGAATATGATATAACTCCAATAATAGTTGATCCACAGGCGGATGCTGAGGAAGCTAGACGAGAATATGGTATAGACTTAGTAAAGCTTGAAGAAGTAGAGGATGCGGACTGCCTAGTTTTTGCAGTTGCACATGATGAGTTCAAACATGTATCTATGCAGAAAATTGATAAACTTTTTAAAGACTATCCTAATGAAGAAAAGATAGTAATTGATGTGAAGAGTATTTTAGATAAAACAAAAGTAGAAAATGCTGGTTACAGTTATTGGAGACTATAAACAAATACTAATAATTTCTGAGCTTTAGAGGCTTATTTTATGATGGATAAGCCATCTAGAGATCTAGAGTGGGAGAAAGATATGCTTGGTTTATTTGTACATGATCACAGATTCCCAAAGGTAGAAAGTGAATACTACCATTCTTATGGATTTGACGAAGAATTTTTTAACAGGTATTTATCCATCTTTGATAAAATGGCGGTTATCGGTCGAGAATATAATTTCAAAATATCCTCAGGAGATAAAGCTGAAAAGGTTCAACCAGATATAGAATTTTTAACAATTTTAGATTTAAAACAACTGAAGAATAAAGATATTAGAGACATGATAAATCAAAAAATTAAAAACAGTGATTACTTAGTTATTCGAGTTCCAAGCATTTTGGGACTTTATGCGGTCCGTATGGCTCAACAGTATAAAAAGCCTTATTTAATTGAAGTAGTGGGTTGTCCATGGGATGCTATTGCAAATAAAGGATTAACTAAAATTATCCCAGCGGCTGCAATAACCCATCTAACCAAAAAGGCAATTCGTACTTCTAAATATACTGTATATGTAACGGAAGAATTTTTAGAAAGAAGATACCCTACAAATGGCAAATACATTGCCTGCTCAAATGTTACTTTAAATTCAGTTGATGATAACTTTCTAAGTAAGCGTTTGGAACAAATAGATAAGTTAGAACCTAATAAAATTATCTTGGGGACTTGTGCTACAGTAGATGTTATTTACAAAGGACAACAAGATGTAATAGCAGCTATAGCGAAATTAAAAGATGAAGGTTATTACATTGAATATCAATTAGTAGGTGGGGGAGATACTTCATATCTTAAATCTATAGCGCAAAAATATGGAGTAGCAGAGCAAGTTGAATTTGTCGGTTCATTAAAGCACGAAGACGTATTTAAGTGGTTAGAACAAATTGATATATATGTACACCCGAGTAAACAAGAAGGTTTATCAAGAGCAATTATTGAAGCGATGAGTAAGGGTTGCCCTATTTTTGGCGCAGATGCTGGTGGTATCCATGAGTTAATTGACGACGATTATATATTTGACAAAGGAAATATTCAGCAGATTTACGATATATTTAAAAGTTTCAACCAAAAAACAATGAAGGAGCAAGCAGAAGAAAACCAAAAAAATTCAAAGAAGTATTTAAAATCAGTTTTGTATAAAAGGCGAAATGGTTTTTTTAAGGAGTTCATCGGTGAGAACAATATTTAATGAGTGGAGAAGGAATAATGAGATATATTAAAATAATCATAAATTTTTTGTGTCGCGAAACACCCATTCATCTAATTAATCTAATTACAGCATTATTACCTAATCACCTTATAACAAATAGAATTCGAGGAGGACTTATGCGACCCTTCTTTGGGAAGTGTGGTAAACGGCTTCAAATAGGGAAGGGCGTAATTTTAAATAATCCAGGCAATTTATTTCTAGGTGATGATTGTTATATTTCTCATTATTGTTATGTTCAAGCAAAAGGAAAAGTCTATTTGGCAGACAATGTAATTATTGGTCCTATGTCAGTGGTTGCTAGTAGTAATCACGTATTTGAAAAAGGTGTAGTAACTAACAAAGGTATTAGTAAACCTATTAGTATAGGCAAAGGTACTTGGTGTGGGGGGCATGTTGTGATTACTTCAGGAGTAAATATAGGAGAAGGCGTAGTCGTTTATGCTGGTGCCGTAGTTACTAAGGATGTACACGCTAATTGTAAGATTGCAGGAATGCCTGCCCATCCTCTATCCCTTAGATAAAATTAAATTTAAACTTAAGGCTCCAGATAATAATATAAAAGTATAAAATGAGTATTTCAAAAATAGTCCTAACAGGATAAATGTTAAAGTGGGATTTTTTATATGAAGATCATAAAGAGTATAACTTGGATTTTTTTCGCGAATTTATTAGTTTCGATAACAAAGTGGTTAATAGTGGTATTAATTGCTCAATTTTTAATTCCTGAAGAAGTAGGTAAGTATTCATTAGCTTTTGCAATAAGTGCCCCTATTACCCTTTTTGCAAATATGAAATTAAGATCCCTATATATAACAGAAAATATGCCGAGTTTTTCGGAATATATATATGTGAGAAATATCTTATCTCTTTTAGCATTTATAATACTGTTTTTAATTGCGATCCTCGTGTATCCACCTTATTTTAGTGTAATTATGCTAGTTGGATTATCGAAAATTTTAGATTTACAGTCTGATATGTACTATGCGATTCCACATAAAAACGGAAAAATGGATGCAATAGGGAAAATCATGATTATCAAGCACCTACTTACTTTAGTAACTTTTTCATGTGTGTTATTAATTAGTAAAAACCTTATACTGTCCTTATCAGCGCAACTGATTACTCAAATTTTATTTTTGGTTCTAATAGAAAAAAAACATTTTAGGGGTAAATATGATGGAAACGTAAAAGATGATAATATTACGAAATCAAAAGAAACTATAAAAAATATAATTTTATTAGGTTTGCCCTTAGGTTTTGTTCAAATGTTAGTTTCCTTCAACACTGTATTCCCTAGATATCTTTTAGAACATTTTGAGCCAATTGAAATTTTGGGTTATTTTTCTGCTATTATTTATATTCTAACAATAGGAAATATGATGTTGAATGCTATTTCACAAATATTTTTACCAAGTCTTTCTAATAAAATTGCAAAAAATGAATTAAAGTCATTTAAAAAAACTGTTTTTGTTAATTTAACTATTTTTTCATCACTACTAGGATTAATAATAATCATTTTTTCATTAATGCTTGGTGAATCATTTTTAACAATAGTTTACGGTAGTGAATATGGAAATTATACTGATATTTTGATACTAATGAGTTGTGCGTTAGCAATTAACTTTGTTAGTTGGAATTTTGATACAGCATTATTATCAATGAGATATATCAGCATACAACCTAAAATTACAACTTTTATACTATTAATTAATCTCTTTACTTCATACTATCTCATAAAAAATTTTGGAATCAGTGGGGCAGCATATACATTGATTATTATTAATTTGATACAACTAATATTAAGAGTATATTTTGTGAATAAAAGATTAGGTGCTTTAGCTAAAACAAGTTAATAACTAATGTCTTCTATTTAAATGGAAGTAGCAACGTAATAGGACATTTGCAGTCTCATTGGTTTCACGCTGGATGAAGAGTATGGAAGTTTAAATGTTAAACCGTTATTGATTTGTTCAGGAAACCAAGTTAATTAAAGATTTTCCTCAATAACCGCTACTAATGAGAAAGGCTATCTACCTGTTGAGTGGCTGGTTTTACGAGGAGGTCGCCTAAGTTCTAAAGCAATCTTTTCTAGACCAGCCTAGTTTAATTTAGGACTTCAAGTTGTCCGCTTGTAGCGTGGGAGGATGGGAGTAGCTCATTATATAACCTCTTTATAAGATTAGGGGGGACTTCATTGTTACAAGAAGTATCATGGGCATTTTTTTATTTATGGCACATTATATCACTATTTCTAACATTAAAATGAAATTTTTGTTTTTTTAATATGATAATTCGTAGGTATTAGATATTAACAAAACAATATCCTTTCTGTTCATCAAATACTTTTAGTTAGCAGAATAATGTCACCAGATATTAATCGTTATTTATGGAGTAAATCACTGTAACTCTACTATCATTATCGTACACTTTGGAATGAAAGTAATAATTCATGGAATGAAAGGCATTTTTTAAAACATATCAAATAAAGTATAATAAAAAACAATTTACTAAAAAATATAGAGAGGGTTTTACTGGAACTATCAATAACAGGAAGTATATTAACATCTATGTATCTACTAGTTCTAATCTTTTTGTCTGAATTCTATAAAAGGTAGTTATTAACAACATATTCGATATAGAGGGTCTTGAACCCATCCGCAGGACGAAAAGGCTTCTTATGATAGAATATCACCTTAAGGGGGTGTAATTATTTGGGAAATTTAAATGAGAGTAATATTAATAAGATATATCTAAAGGCAAGCCTTATTATACTTGGTTTTAGCTTTTCTATAATTTTGTTGTTTTGGGGACCGAGTCTTATAGGTGGTATTTTAGCCCTTTCTATATTGGTTATACTTTCTTGGTTTATAAGCGGAATGAACTTATTACACCCATTAACTTGGTTTCCTCCATTATTTTTTATGTATTCTGTATCTATGCCTATGCTTATATTAGTTGGTGAATTCCCTTTTAATTCAATTTATGAATATACATTATTTGTACAGTGGGTTGCATTGTTAACTTTTATTATTTTTGTAGGTAGAAATAGTGACTTAAAAAAGACATATGACCTAACAATTTTAAGAAATATAAAATACATTTTAATACCTATATTTTCAGTTTCCTTAATTTTATCATCAGTCTATTTAATATATATTTATACTAGAGGGTTGACTTCTAAATATGCAATTGCACTAGATCAATCAATATACTCTAGTTTCCATGGTTTCTTTTCTATTTTAGTATTCAGTTATTTAATTCTGTTTACCTATAAATTGATTAAAGACCAAAAATTCCCGAAAATTTTCTTTATATTTACAATCACATTTGCATTACTAATATTAATTATCGCTGGTGAAAGAGATATCTTGTTAAGAATGATACTAGGTACCATTTTTATAGTACATTTTTTCCATCGTAGAATTAAAAAGAAATTAATTTTAACTATGGGGATTATAGGAGTATTTGCAATTTCTATTTTAAGTAATATGAAAAACCTAGCTTTTGGAGAGCGAGAGAGTGTTAGAAATGAATCGTTGATAGTAGACATATTTGGCGGGGAATTTAGATCGGCTTCAAGGAATTTATATACACTAATCTCTGGTTCAGACTCATGGACTTATTTTAATGGAGAAACACTGATCTGGGACTTGAAGATTGCAGCATTTATTAATTCTACTTCACCAGGGGCTTGGTTCAATCAGAATTTCTATCCAGAACTTGTAGCTAGTGGGGGTGGTAACGGATTTTCTTTAGTAGCTGAAGGATATTTAAATTTTGGTATACTAGGTGTAATACTATGGTTTGCTATCTTAGGTTTGATACTAAAATACCTTTATAAAAAGGCTCATACAGGATTGATTTGGGCGCTTATATATATAATTTTGATACCAATAGTTATATATGCTAACAGGGGTGATTTTGCAACAATATTAACATATTTCAGCAAACACATAGCACTTCCTTTAATCTTAGTCTTCTTTATTAAGCACATACTTGAAAAAGATACTTTCATACTAAAAAAACCTAGAAGTGAATTTATAAAAAACATTGATTATATGAAAGCCAAACAATAAATGTGTTTTAAATAAAATTCAATCCGACCAGAAAAGTTAACTGGGATGTATTCGAATATCAGTAGTCAATTCAGGGTATTAGCCTAGTCTATGGATGCTTGTTTTGCTAGATTATGGTGCCTATCACCACCCGGGGTTTTTGAGGGAATTTCAGCTTAGTTATGGGATCTATTACTTATCACGAAAAGAAAAGGGGCAATTCAATGAAAATATTAGTTACTGGGGCGGTTGGATTTATAGGAATGTTCCTATCAGAACGCTTAATAGGTGAGGGACATCATGTTGTTGGATTAGATAACATTAACGATTATTATGACAAAAAATTAAAATATGATCGACTAGACCGATTAACTCAATATGAGAATTTTAACTTTCATGAAGTAGATTTAGCCAATCGTGAGAGCTTCAATCCAATTTTTAAAGATCACAAAATAGATGTTGTCATCAATCTAGCAGCTCAAGCGGGTGTCCGCTATAGCTTAGAAAACCCACATGCTTATGTTGATTCTAACTTAGTGGGATTTGTTAATATCCTTGAGGCTTGCCGTCACTTTGATGTGAAGCATTTAATCTATGCTTCATCAAGCTCGGTATATGGTGCCAATGTCAAAATGCCATTTTCTACATCGGATGAAGTAAATCATCCAGTAAGTTTATATGCTGCTACGAAGAAGTCGAATGAGTTAATGGCTCATACGTATAGTCACCTTTATAATATCCCTACGACTGGGCTTCGTTTCTTTACGGTCTATGGACCAATGGGGCGTCCTGATATGGCTTATTATTCGTTTACAAAGAATATCGTTGAGGGTAAAACAATTAAGGTGTTCAATAACGGTGACATGATGCGTGACTTCACTTATATTGATGATATCGTCGATGGCATTGTACGCCTTCTAGATCATCCACCAAGGGCCAACCCTGATTGGAATCGTGAAGAACCGAATGCAAGTTCAAGTTATGCACCATACAAAGTCTATAACATCGGCAACAATCAACCGGTTAAGTTAATGGACTTTATTCAAACGCTAGAAAAGCATTTAGGAATAGAAGCGAAGAAAGAGTTTTTACCAATGCAGCCGGGTGACGTTCAAGCAACGTATGCTGATATTGATGATCTACAGAGAGTAACAGGCTTTAACCCGTCTACCACAATTGATGAAGGTCTTAAAAAGTTTGTTGATTGGTACAAAGAATATTATAACTTGAAGTAATACTACCCCTTTTTCATAGGAAAGAGGGGTTTTTTGATTGTATTCTATAAAAGGAGTGTGTTAATTATGAAAGTCCGTAAAGCCATAATTCCAGCTGCTGGTCTAGGAACACGTTTTCTGCCTGCAACAAAGGCACAACCGAAAGAAATGCTACCAATCGTTGATAAGCCAACGATTCAATATATTGTAGAGGAAGCGATTGCTTCTGGTATTGAAGATATTATTATCGTAAGTGGAAGAAGTAAGCGTGCGATTGAGGATCATTTCGATAAGTCCTATGAATTAGAAGAAACGTTGCTTAAAAAAGGGAAAATGGATTTACTAGATGAAGTATCATCCATTTCGAATATGGCGAATATCCATTACATTCGTCAAAAAGAAGCATTAGGTCTTGGACATGCTATTGCTTGCGCGAAGTCTTTTATTGGCGATGAGCCATTTGCGGTATTATTAGGTGATGATATCGTTCAATCCGATACACCTTGTTTAAAACAGTTAATTGATGTCTATGATCGTTATCATTCTTCTGTCGTAGGGGTACAGACGGTTGCTGATAACGATGTGTCTAAATATGGTATTATTGATCCAAAAGGGCATGAAGTTGAGCCGAGTGTCATTAATGTTCAATCTTTAGTTGAGAAGCCAAAAGTAGAAGATGCACCATCAAATTATGCGATTATGGGTCGTTACGTGCTGCGTCCAGAGATCTTTGATATTTTAACGAAGATCCCAGCAGGTTCAGGTGGCGAAATCCAGTTAACGGATGCGATTAATGAATTAAACAGAAGCCAAGCTGTTCTAGCTTATGATTTTAAAGGTATTCGTTATGATGTAGGGGATAAGTTTGGCTTTGTAAAGGCTACTCTTGACTTTGCATTAGAGAGAGAAGACTTAAAGGCTGACGTCCGTAATTATTTGAAGGAAGTATTTGAAAAAGAGATGCAGATCAAATAGTAGGTTAATAGATGTAAGGATGTGTATGAATAAATGAAAATTGCAGTTGCAGGTACTGGTTATGTAGGGCTCTCTAATGCCGTATTGCTTGCTCAACATAACGAAGTCATTGCAGTAGATATTGTTCCAGAAAAAGTAGAATTGATTAACAATAAACGATCTCCTATTATAGATAAGGAGATTCAAGAATTTTTAGCCACAAAAGAGTTAAACTTAACAGCAACAACTAACCCCAATCAAGCATATGCTGAAGCAGAGTTCGTCGTGATCGCCACACCAACGGACTATGATCCTGAGAAGAACTACTTCAATACACGTTCAGTAGAGAATGTGATTGATACCGTTCTTTCGATTAACCCAAATGCGGTCATGGTCATTAAGTCTACGATCCCAGTAGGGTACACAAAAGAAGTAAAAGAGAGATTCAAAACTGAGAATATCATGTTCTCACCAGAATTTCTCCGTGAAGGAAAAGCTCTTTATGATAATTTATATCCTTCACGAATTATTGTGGGGGAAAAATCAGCAAGAGCTGAGAAGTTTGCTAACCTATTAGCTGAGGGTGCGATTAAAGAAGATATTTCTGTTCTCTTTACTGCCTCAACAGAAGCTGAGGCTGTTAAGCTATTTTCTAATACGTATTTAGCTATGCGTGTAGCTTACTTTAATGAGTTAGATACTTATGCTGAGACAAATGGATTAAATACGAAAGATATTATTGAAGGTGTGGGACTTGATCCACGTATTGGCGGACATTACAACAACCCGTCATTTGGTTACGGAGGATACTGCCTACCAAAGGATACGAAGCAACTACGTGCCAACTTTGAAGGCATTCCAAACAACATCGTGAGCGCAATTGTTGAGTCCAATGATACACGAAAAGGTCACATTGCCTCTCAAATCATTGCTGCAGAACCGAAAGTAGTAGGAATCTATCGTCTTACGATGAAAACAGATTCAGACAACTTCAGAGCTTCAGCTATTCAAGGAATCATGCAACAAGTGAAGGACGAGGGAATTGAAGTAGTCATTTATGAACCAGTTCTAGAAGAAGACAAGTTTGATGGATTTAGAGTTCTTCAAGATTTAGCTGAGTTCAAACAAGCTTCTGATATCATCGTATCTAATCGACTCGATGCAGAGTTACAAGATGTAGAAGAGAAGGTTTATACGAGAGATTTGTTTAATAGGGATTGATTTAGAAAGAGCAGCACCCTCTGAGCAATAGAAGCTTGGAGGGTGCTGCTATTATGGATTTTCACTTTAACGAGTTAATCGAATAAAGGTGGTGAAGTCATGAACTTTCAAAGAGAAAATTCTATAAGTAATGCTCACGTTGGCAGAGATTTTGAAGAGGTGGCATTGGACTATTTCAAAGGAAATAATATCTTACTTGATAGAGGGGTCTGTCTTCCAGTCGGTGTAAGTAAATTAAAGAAAAATCGTAATTTCGATTTAGGGTGTATTTCAAGTGACTCTAAAAAAATGATTGTAGAGTGTAAGTCACACAAATGGACCTCTAGTGGGAAAGTACCTAGTGCAAAAATGACAGTATGGAATGAAGCGATGTATTATTTCTTCCTAGCGTCACAAGGATATAGAAAAGTATTTTTTATTCTAAAGGATTACAACGAAAAAAGAGGAGAGACTTTAGGCGAGTATTATATTAGAACGTATAAACACTTAATACCTGAAGATGTTGAGATTATGGAATATGATAGTCAGCTGAATGAAGTTAGGGAATTGAAAGCTTTTATAGATGGGGACGATTAGTCACAGAGTTTATGAAATGTTAATGTCAAGTAAATGACAATGCAGAACTCTGCATGTATCCTTGCGAAAGTCCTGCGCTTTATTTTGTAATAAACAATCAGATTCTGTTTGTCATATATATACAAATCGTTCATCAGTATGATCATAGATGCACCCTTTTGAAAGAAAAATTTCGAGGGCTCACTTTATTAACACGTTTTGTTAAAACTATAAAATATAAAGAGAACCAAGTGAGTAATGCGGACAGATAGAGCCCCACTTGTTATGACAGGATTTGGTGCCAGTCATTTCTAAAAAATATAGCTTTCAATCGCAGAGGTGAGAATTATTAATATTTTTAAAGTTCTTAAAGAGAAACTAATAATCGCTAATTTATCAATTACTTTAACTTCACTTCTGTTCACGGTTATTACTTACGTAGATTTTAGAAATTCACCTTATGAAAATACTTTCATAAATTACGTATACATGCAGTACTCTCTAATTAGTTTTTTTATACTATATTTAATTGCTGTACCTGTAACAATGTTGTGGACTATGAAATTCAAAAAAATCACTAAGAAGATATTCATTTATGTTATTGTTATCCTACTTTTGTTAGCCATATTCCTTACATCGTTTAGGATTGTTCTTCTTCTACTACTATTAGTACCATTTGGTTTCTTTTTTTTGATTGGACGAATAATCAACGTAAAGGATAAGCATGTATTATTGTTGATGCTATACTTTCTACTAACTATTGCTTTATACATAGTGGTATTTATGGGGGTAAGATCAATAGATAGAATCCTTTCTACATAATATGTATGACTTTAAAGCTCCTCTGGGTGTTGAGTGCCTGCCACCACCCGGAATTACTAGAAAATTGTCGATCATAATGCCTGCTGAGCTTTAGTTTATTGGCCTTGTTCGTGTGCAATACTTTCATTCCGTTAGAGGGTTTTGCTGCTTTTTGTAGAATGAAGAGTCATAGACGGCTATTTATACGTGCTAAGAAGGGTTGGTGAAGGATGTACAGAGTTGGAGTAATTGGACCACGTTCGACGGTAGACACCATTTTACATCTTACAAAGAAACTAGAGAGTGATTTACAATATGTAGGGTTTCCTTATAACAACATAAAAGACACTCAAGAGATAATCGAGAAACATTTCCATAAAGCTGACACCTGGGTTTTCTCGAGTAAACTAGCCTATTTTATAGCTAAGAAAGTAATGGCGAGTGAAGAAAAGTTAGTCTACATAGAACATACAGAGGCAGGTATTTATAAGAGCTTGCTTCAAGCCATTTGTTCTCATGGAAGAAGTTTGGAACGAGTTAGTATTGATGAATTATCAACAGATCATTTACATAATGCTATGGAACAATTAAATATTTATTCTTTGAAAATGAGTCTTAAAACCTTTGATATCGATACAAGCACCGAAGAACTTGTCACTTTTCATCATGATTTATGGGAGAGTGGAGAAACGGAAGCGGCGTTAACTTGTTTTGACGAGGTCTATCAAAAACTTCAGTTAAAAAAGGTTCCTTCTTATCGCATTTCTACTACTGAAATGGAAATTATGCAAACGCTTAAAATAATTGAAGAACGAATAAAAGCTATTTATTTCAAAGGGACTCAAGTGGCAGTCCAATTACTGGAGATAGATCATTATAAGAAGTTAGTTGAAGATGCCGGCAGTGTGTATAACTTACAATTGATTGAACTTAAAATAAAAGAACGGTTAGTCCAGCTTTGTGAGAGTGTAAATGGTTCTCTGATCGAAGAGGGGAGCGGCTGTTATCTTATTTTCAGTTCAAGAGGAGCGATGGAAAAGGACCTCCCCTTAATGAAGACTATGCTGCAAGAATTGCGTCAGAACTGGGACGTGAAACTGAACGTGGGGATAGGGTATGGAGATCATGCCTATTCGGCTCAATCCAATGCGAAGCAGGCCATCTCGAGAGCGGCTAAAGCAAGCAATCGAATTGTGATTGTGAAAGACGATCGTACGGTGATGGAAGTAGATGAATTGAATCGAGAAAATAACTACCCATTAACCTCAACAGATCTCGACTTGGTTGAGAAGTTTAAGAGTGCTGACATTAACATCAAAAACTATTACAAACTGAGTGATTTGATTATCAAGTCAGGTAAGCGTACATTTACGGTGAATTATGTGGCCGATCAACTAAGCTGGGATAAAAGAAATACAAGAAGGTTTTTAAACCGTCTAGTTGAGATTGACGTGATTGCTTATGTCGGTGAAGAAAATGCCATCAATAGAGGCAGACCGCAAAAGATGTATCAATTAAAATGAAATTTAGGTTTGAAAATAATGGTTGTTGAAATCAGAAAATTCAAATATACTTATTTTAGGGTAATAAAAAGGTATTTACCCTAATTATAAAAGGGGTGATGTAGATGGAGCACATGGGGATCTTATCTTTACTTCCTGCAATTATAGCAATTTTAATTGCGATCATTTCGAAAAATGTCATTATATCTTTATTTACAGGTCTTTTTGTCGGTGTATTAATTTTAGCGAATGGTCGTCCGATTCAAGCAACGATGGAGACGATTGGTGATTACTTGTTTCCGCAGCTTACTGATAGCTACAATGCAGCCGTCCTCGTACTACTCGTATTCATAGGTGGCTTTGTCGCTTTGATGGAGAAATCAGGAGGAGCCGCAGCCTTTGCGAAAAGTACGATCAGATTTATCAATACAAAAGCGAAGGCGCAATTATCAGCTTGGTTTGGTGGAATCATCGTTTTTTTCTCAGATTTAGGAACCCCTTTAATCGTAGGGCCAGTATTCGAAAAAATTTACGATAAAATAAAAATATCAAGAGAGAAATTGGCATGGATTATTGACTCAACTTCTTCTCCTGTTGCTGTATTAATCCCTTTCATTGGTTGGGGTGTTTACATAATGGGATTAATTAGGCAAGAGTTTGATAACATAAATTTAACAGACTCCGAATTTACAACGTTTGTTCAGGCTATCCCTTTCCAATTTTATTCGTTCTTAGTTATCTTGATGGTTCCTTTAGTAGCTCTCACTAAACTAGAGTTTGGAGCTATGGCAAAGGCCGAGCGAAGAGTGCAAGAAACAGGGGAGCTTTATTGGAAAACATCTAAGCCACTTAGAAAAACGGATGAATTAAATGATGGTGTGATTAGTAAGCCGTTATTAATATGGGCTCCACTTTTAGTATTATTTGTTACTCTCTTTGGTCTGTTGATCACCTTTGGATTTCCATTTGAACCAGTCGCAGGTGGTGATTTCCGAATCGCTTTAAGTACCGCTTATTTATTCGCTAGTATTTTATTAATTGTGTTAATGGTTCTCTACAAAGTGAAGAAGATCAACGAAACCTTTGAAATCTATCTATCTGGTATGCAAAAAATGATGTATGTAGCGATTACGCTCGTACTAGCTTGGGCGTTAGGAACCGTTCTAAGTGAAATGGGTACAGCTTTATATATTGTTGAAATCATGGAAGGGAACGTTCCTGGATATATTGTACCGGCGATCCTCTTTATTGCAGGGGCTCTGATGTCGTTTGCTACAGGTAGTTCTTGGGGAACGTACGCGATTATGATTCCTTTAGCGATTCCAATGGCGGTCGGACTTGATGCTCACATGTTAGTGTGTATCGGTGCTGTTTTATCAGGTGGTATGTTTGGAGATCATTGCTCTCCTATTTCAGATACAACAGTCTTATCATCAACAGGGGCAGGTTGTGATCACATCGACCATGTGAAAACGCAAATACCTTACGCCGTACTAAATGCATCTGTTGCTTTAGTAGCCTACATTATTGCCGGTATTACGGGTAGTGCTATTTCATTAATCGTAGCAATCATATTGATGGCCATAACAGTGGTTATCATTTCGAGAATGCAAATAAGAAAGACGAGTGAAGGGATGGATATAAAAGGATGAAATTATGGGGAGGAAGATTCCAAAAAGAAGAAGATCAACTAATGGAAGACTTTAATTCTTCGTTAGAAATGGATAGTCGATTAATTTCTGAAGATCTAACAGGGAGTATCGCTCATGTGAAGATGTTGTTCGGCTCTAATCTTATTACTTCTATTGAAAAGGAAGAGTTATTACAGGGTCTTCACTCCATTTTAGAAGATGTTCAAGAACATCGTCTGACCTTTGATGGGGATTATGAGGACGTTCATAGCTTTGTGGAAGGTCATCTAATTAATAGAATTGGAGAGACGGGGAAAAAGCTACATACAGCGAGAAGTCGAAACGATCAAGTAGCGTTAGACATGAAGCTCTATGCAAGGAATAAATCCTTAGATCTCCTAAAAGAAATAGACAACCTAAAAGGAACGTTAGAAGACAAAGAAAAAGAAGAAAATGTGATCATGCCAGGTTACACGCACCTCCAACGTGCTCAGGTGGTTACATTTAATTATCACCTTAGGGCTTATGCGAGTATGTTAGGTAGAGATGCCAAACGGATCAAAAGTGCTCTTGAAATCATGGATGAAAACCCACTTGGTTGCGGGGCACTAGCCGGAACAACCCATACGATTAAAAGAGACATGACGACAAAAGAGTTGGGGTTTGCGCAACCGGTCGAGAACTTTCTAGATGGAGTGAGTGACCGCGACTACTTAATTGAGTTAACGTCTCACTTTTCAATAGTGATGATGCATCTAAGCAGGCTAAGTGAAGAATTAATCGTATGGAGCAGCCAGGAGTTTGGGTTTATTCAAATAGATGATGCCTACGCAACAGGAAGTAGTATCATGCCACAGAAGAAAAACCCAGATGCAGCCGAACTGATTCGAGGAAAGTCAGGTCGAGTATACGGCTCGCTGATGTCGTTATTAACGATCATGAAGGGATTACCGCTTGCCTACAACAAAGATATGCAAGAAGCCAAAGAGCCTTTCTTTGATAGTGTAGATACGACTATCTCTTGTTTGAAAATCATGAACGAGATGATCCGCACACTAAAAGTGAATAGAGAAAAGATGAAAGAAGCCGTTAAAGCAGGCTTCTTAAATGCAACAGAGGTAGCGGATTACCTAGTTAATAAAAATGTCCCATTCCGAGACGCACACGGGGTAGTAGGCGCAATCGTCATCTATTGCGAAGAACAAAATAAAGCCATTGAAGACCTAAGCTTAGACGAATTAAAGAAAATATCCCCCGTAGTAGAAGAAGATATCTATGAGTTTATTATGTATAACAATATTCTGAGAAAAGGGATTAAAAAAGAGATGATTGTTGAGAGTTAAGGGATGAACCAAGCTGATGCGGGTGCGCAGCTTGGTTTTTTTGTGTGTGATATTGGGGGTGGGGGGAATTAATTGGAGATGTTTGTGGGTGATTCGATCAAGGTAGCGGTTAATTCGAACAAACTCAGCAATAATTCGAATAAATGGAGCAAGATATTGGAAATGATCTGCATGCTGAGAATTTGCTTGACGCTTACAAATGATGAACAGCCAGGTTGAGCGGAGATGCTTAACCTGGCTGTATTTATGCATAGTTTAACGATTTAACTAACCGATTTTCCAACGTTTCATCGTTATCTCCTACAAAAATTTTGTATCCAATTAAAACGCACCTGAACCGCCACCACCTCCACCTGCTCCAGAACCACCGCCAGTAAAACTGCCTGAACTTCCATGTATACCAGCATTTTGCTCGGCATTTCGGAAATTTGACGTAGCAGCTGCAGCAATGATCAGAAATGTCGGATCAAAGCCATATGCGGTAGTTGACGGTGCTCCGCTTGCTTGAAATGTTTGAACCAGTGATTCATTTTTCTTGGTAATATTCTTATCTTTCATCCCCAATCCCAAAATAAAAGCTCGCATTTTTTCATCTTCTGTAAGTGTGTGCCAAGTCGATTCCATGATCGTTGGATATTGCTGTTTGAAATGGCGCCATTCAAGCGTCAGTTTCAGGCCTTTTACTGTTCTCGGATAATAACATATCGCAAACAGCAACAAACTAAAACAGATCACGAGCGATAGTATCATAAGTGCCATCAGGCCGTGTACAGCAAATAAAATAATGAATGGAACGAGAAGGAAACTAATGAAACCAATCATAAAACGGTACTTACCTTTATTTTTATACATGCCTGCCTCTTTTAAATCTTCTCTTACTGCCTGTTCCCAATTTGCCTTTAACTCCTGATACGTTTTATGATTGTTTTTATTTTTGAGATATGTCGCGATATCGTCAAAACTAAATTCACTCTCTGACCCTATTTCCGTAAAGAGCCACTTTACTAATTTTTGTTCATGTTTCTGCATCCCATTTTGGTTGACTAAACGGAAGCGATCATTTTCTACCTTTTTCACATGACCTTTTCGAACTAAATCTAACAGTGCCGCAACGATTGTTTCTGGTAGAAACTGTTGAAAGTTCATATAACAAATCATTATAGGTAATGATAGCGTTGCTTTTGGGACGACGTTTGAATAGGATAACTCTCTTATCAAAGCTTTTTTACTTCTTTTTGATTCAAGCCAGGCTTTGAAAAGTACAAATAGGAAGATGAAAGCAAAAATTGGAACGATGACGAGTCCGATTGAACTCAACAACTCTCGCCTTTCTGTTCTTGAGACTTCAGCATCTATCAACGCTTGTTTGTCCGCAACAATTTCATCATGCATTCGTTTATTGGATATCTGAGTGCCAGCAGGGAACAATTCCTTATTATAGGCAACACGAATATCTCCATTTCGTTTCCGAGGAACTTCACCCATCGCAAACTGAACAATTCCGCCTTCACTAACATTCTCGGTTTTGTAAGCTTCATCATAACCATAGGCAATCACTGAAGTTGTAGGTGTGGGTGGATAAACATAAATGGTCAAGTTTTCATAAGTCGACTGATTCCCTTTATCAAAAAACGGCCAGTGAAATTCAGCCACATCTGCATAAACGTCCACACCATTTTTGATTTCATAGTGGAGGTCCATTGTTACGGTTTCATCGTTCCCTTCTCGGTGAATACGATGCTCTGTTTGATCTGTTTCAATGGGTAGCGGATTATTTCCTTCAAATGCTTCAAGCTGCACAATCTCAGTGCCCTCTTTCGGTATTAATTCACGAATCATTCCTCCGAATGTGCCACTAAACGCATATGTGTGCTGCTCTTGTACAGTAACATTCCCATTTGGCTGTAGATAAGCATGAATGTCGACGTTTGTGATGTCGTAATCAACAGCGAGTACTTCAGTTGGCGTAAAAAAGAGAATGGCTATCAAAATTGCAGCTATGAATCTTTTATTCATTCATTATCCCTCCTACCTTTCTACTTAACTATACGAAGTAGGCCAATGAGAAGTTTCAATGAACTGGATTTTTATTACTTGCGTAGTACGTATAGCTGCCACTGAAGAGCTAAGTTTAGATTTAGACGAACTCAAGAGTATTTCTCTACTAGTAGAAGAAATCATCTATGAATTTATTATGTATAACTATAAAAAGAGATGGTTCAAGGGAATTAAGTAATAAACCAAGCTGTTGTGGAGTGACAGCTTGGTTTTTATGTGGATTGGGAGTGGTGGGCATTTTTTCGAACAAATTTATGAGTAATTCGAACAAGGTAGCTAATAATTCAACGAAAATCAGTAATAATTCGACGAAACTCATCAATAATTCGGCAAATGGAGCAAGATATTGGAAAATGTTGAAGCCCACATGATTAGGCGCAGTTCTCTAATTGTATATTTATACCTATTGTTTCTAAAATAATGATCAATAAATAGCTAATAAGTAATGAATATCCATACTTTTTCCTATTTAATCCATCTTCTGTCTGTTTTATCCTTTTAATAGAAGGAAATTAGACATAGATTTCTTTGAGCGAAGTAGAGGTGATAGGATGAAAGCATTGGATGTGTCTGACTTACATAACGGAATAGATGAAGTCCAATCCAAGATTGATGTACATATAGAACAATTAAATCAAATAGAGTCAGGTGTAACAGCGATTGTTGGCTTAAGTGATTCGTTAAAAGGGGAAGGTGGGGCGGCTATTCGTCGCTTCTATCAACAAGGTCATCTCCCATTTTTGCACTATCTCAAGCTATCACTCACTCAATATAGCGAGTCGCTCTCGCAAATGACAGCAGCCTTACAAGCATTCGAACCGGCAAGTAATGGACGAATTCAAGAAAGCTTTCTAGAACAAGATGTCGAGCAAGGCTTACGACAGGTGGAACTGGTCACGGTCAACATCACCAACGAAACGAATGCTACGATGCAGAAAGTGGCTGATATCGTAGCTCTTCCTCCTCTTCGAGATGATGAAGTGAGGCAATCTATCCTACAAGCGAGACAAGAAAAAGATCAGGCTCTTGAGCAATTGCATCAATTTGATTATGAGCAGGCGGCAGCGCTTGATTCAGTGGAAGCAGATATCACTTTGATGGAGAGATATGTTCAAGAGATTCAGGCTATGTTTCAAGGGGAAGGGATACGCATATCAAGTGTTTCTATGAATCAATTGACATACCATCAATCCTCTATTATGTTGAATTCAAATCTATCTCAGAAGCAAACACAAACTACTCCATTATTAAAACAGATGCAGTCGCCTGCCTCTAGTATGAATCAATCGATGACAGCGGTAGCCTTTGATAAGTGGACAAATCCAAGGTGTGCGAGACCTGCTCACGTAAATAAGACAATAGCTGCAGAGTCGGAGCGGAACTTGTTTCAGAAGGTTGGAGATCAGGTAGTAAGTGGTGCAAAAACAGTGGGGAAAGCGGCAAAAGATCATTCGCAAGAAATTAGTTCCACAGTTCTGGATTTTACTCCAATCGTAGGAAATATAAAAGCAGGTGTAGAAGCTGCAAGTGGAGTAGACCCGGTCACTAAAAGAGAGTTAGAAGGATGGGAACAGTATTTTGCAGCAGCTGGTATTCTCGCAGGAGGCCTTGCTAAACTAGGTTCTAAAGGGGTTAAAGGAGTTAAGGGTGTTACTGGGAAGGGTACAGAAGAAGCTATTATCCCTAATGGGTCCAATTCTATTTCAAAGTATAATGATCTCTATAGATATAAATATAATTCTTTTGATAACCCAGGACCTTTGGCTAGTTTTAGAGGGCAACCTAATCAGAATTTCTATGGTGGTAGATATGATGTAGAAGTTTTAAGTGAATCAAAAAGTTTTTATAGAGCAGGTGATTCTAATAGTCCACTAGGTCAATGGTTCACTGAAATCCCTCCTAGCTCAGCAGCTCAAGTAAGGATAAATACAGCAGTTAAAGAACAGTGGTTAGATAAAAATGGTGTTTTAACTGGAACATCTCATCTAAGTACAGTCTACAAAATTGAAATACCTTCTGGTACGACGATTTATAAAGGTCCAGTGGGAACTCAAGGAGACATTTATCAAGGTGGGTTAGATATTAACCAAATATACATCAAAGAACCATGGAACATAGAAGGCGTTCAAGTGAAAGGTTCTAGTCGATTAAAATAATATGGAGTTGATACCATGGACAGTAATATACAGGCTATTGAAATGACAGTGAAGGATTTATTACCTATTTTAAAAAGATATGATAATGGACAAATCACCTATCAAATAGGTCAGCTAGAGGAAATATTAACAATTGTTAAATCTCATGACAGTAACGAACTAAAAAAGCGTGAAATTAGTTTGATAGTCGAAAATCTGTACCCTAGTAGAGGAGGATTAACAGATTTTCATGTGTGGAAGGAAGACACGAAGGAAAGGATTAGAATTAATAAGCCTATTAGCGAACTGAATGATCGATTGTGGAATTTGGTGAAGATAGAATAGGGTGCGGGTTACATAAAGGATTTATTATAACACTGAAAGAGCATGCTTAATTAGTATGCTCTTTCATGTATTCAAGTCTAAAAAGCAATTCTAATGCTTTGTTTATAACATATTACGATGATATTTTGATGTAGAATCATTATTTCTAATTATATCTAATAAATTTGTTCCAAACTCACTTACTCCCTGAAATTCCTCATATTTTGCCGGGAATTATTTTATCTTGAAGCTTTTACTCCACAACCTGCAACTTCCTCCGTCGCTCAAATGGTCTATGCGTTAACCGGACAATACAATAGGAGGTTCGCTGCATTTGTTTTTCAAAGGTAGTATAGGAGACATCAATGGTGAGTTGTTCGGAATTGGTGAAGGTGATTAGGGTTTTGTGAGGGGACTTAGGGAGAGGCTTAAAGGTTGTGATGTGGTGATAGAAGATCCAGATGCAAACCATCTTTGTCGGTGAGTGTGTCGGGAATGTGTAGAGGTGGTCGGTGGGGTCGATCGGGATCGGTACTTTACTGTGAACATTAATTAAGGTACTTACTGCTTCTCGTCTGCCATCATAGGTTGAACCACCTTCAATACAGGCTCTCTCCATCATCATCAGGCTGGTTTCCTTTACGTAGTAGGTATGGTCTAATTCAAGAACAATAGTGTCGTAATCGGTGTGGAATGCTGGCAGAAGCGCCATTGTGTTGCGGTTTATTTCGTAGCTTAAAAGGATTGGAATTGTCATAGGGGAATCTCTCCTTAATGGGGTTAGAGGTAGGATGTCGAGTGCGAATCGTAGTGGGGAGGGGACGAAGAAAAGGGAGCTCGAGGCTCTACTTTTCTTCTTTGTCGTTATCTTTTACGTGCTCAAATAGTTTTTCATAAAGTTTAAGAATTTCTTCATCATTGCTTAAGTGTCCTGGCTTTTTATACCCTAGTCCTTTTTCAATTTTTAACAGTGTAGGGTATTTGATTGTGGCTAATCCGCGTTCAATGTCACCGAGGTGCTTTTCGTTCACTCTCGATTCTGCGGCGAGTTTTTCAATCGTCATTCCTAGCATCTTACGCCTGTTGCGAATCACTTGGCCGATTTTTATATTTAAAATTGGTTTTTCCTTCAACCTTCTTGCCCCTTTTCCTCAAATTATTAATGGGCTAGAAGAGAACGAACACCGGCTATAACCGGTATTTCGAGATATTTTAGTGGGTTGCTTGAATTTTTTTGTTATTTCATAAGCCATGACGGAAATCCAAGGCGTTCTGCGGCTCTTTTTCGATCTTCAGCTGCGAGCATCGCAAGGAAGGTTCCGTAAAAGTATTGAAAGATGCTCGTTTCAATTTGGTTGGTTTTGTATTTCGCGATTGTGACTTTAAAAGCTTGAATCATGAGAGGAAGGGAGTCTTCAATTGGGTCGGTTTGTCCTGTTTGTTTGTAAGCGGATAGGGCACTGTACCATAGTCGCTCGGTGAATTTCGGAGCAAGGTGGGAGAAGGAACTTGTCACATGTTTGAAGCGTTCTGGAATGTAGGGAGGGAGATCATCATCGATTGAAGGAGCGGCTGTACTAGTATGACTATGATCTTGAACTTGATTTATAGCTTTATGTTTTTTAATAGCTTTAGGAGTGGAATTATGGAATTCAACACTTGGTGGATCAGGCTTTTCGGCTTCTTCACGCTCCGTCAATTGTGTCTCATTGGCTACAGCAGGTGGAAGAAAAACATAGACACAGTGAGAGAATCCTCCGCTTTTGCGAACGGTATGATGAACCTCAATGATCTTCAACTGCCTCGCTTTTCTTAGCATTCTCTCAAAGGTTGAACGAGAAATCCCTTTCTCACTCTCATGAGTCGCTTCGACCATTTTCGCCACCCTGGCATTGCACACGCCGTTATGCTTGACGCTATAGCGGATTAACCTTTTCAGAGCTATCACCTCTCCTTTCGTGAATAGATGAAAATGTTGTTTGAAATGAACAGTTATTGCCTTATTAAATTCTTCGGTTGAGGAAAATGAGCTTAAATGAGTGAATTGATCAATACGACCTGACTGCATATAGACTGCCTCCTTAGGTAGGTTGCTTTAAGTAGACTCAGCATACAGCGGGCGGCGAATAAGAGCATATGGGCAAAATTGAAAAATGAAAACGGTGGAATGCGGGTTTCGGGGGTTTTTAGGGGTAAAAATGACAGAATAAGAGGTGAAAAAAGAGGTGTTTTGGGAAAATGGGTGTTTTTTATTATGTGTATGAAATAATAAAAAACCTCCGTCGTGGGGCGAAGGAGGATGATTCAGTCCTAATCCAGTTTGTGGTAACTTTAAAAGGAATGTGATAGAGTTTATATGATTCTAAATATTCCAATTTTAAAACTTTTAGCTTTAATGAGAAAGGACGGCTGAAATTACAAATGGTTATTGACTGTCATTTCCATGTGGATGAAACGATGTTAGAGCTAGATAAAATGATTGAAGAAATGGATCAAAACAATGTTGATAAAACCGCATTAATTCCACCTTTTAATGAAACCATGTACGAAAAAGAAAGCACATATCAGGATAACTTACACCGCTTATTTCGCTTTTTAATCATGAATTTCCCCAATATAGGTCTCAAGCTTTATGATGGATTAGTTAAAGATGGTTACTTTAAAGTCAATGGAAGCTTTAAGATTTTTAACGAGCCAAATAATGACATTGTAGCAAATGCGATAAATCGCTATCCTAATCGTTTTCTGGGCTGGGCTGCCGTTAATCCAACTGTTCCAGAATCTGTGGAGACGTTAGAGTCATATCTTAACCTACCTGGGTTTATTGGAGTAAAAGCCCATCCGTTTATGCATAAATATCGTATTAAAGAACTCGATTTCATTGGAGCCCTATGCGAAAACAGAGACATCCCAATGATCATTCATCTATCTTCAGAACCAGAATCCTACAAATATTTACCTGACAAATATCCCAATCTCAAAATTATTTATGCTCATGCCGGGGTTCCTTTTTGGAAAAGCTTTTGGAAATATGCAAAGGAAAAACCCAGTGTTTACGTGGACACATCAAGTGATTACCTTACCCCCTCTATCGTAAGAAGTGTAGTTCAGGCACTTGGATATCGGAAAGTATTGTTTGGCTGCGATGGTCCATATGGAATGAATAAGTTTAATGAGTACGATTACTCAGAAAAAAGGAGTTGGATTGATTCTTTAGACATTCCTCAAGAACAGAAGGAATGGATTTTAGGAAAGAATTTTATAGACTTAATAAAAAGTATAGACCAGTCTTTCATGCAGAACGAATAAATTCCCAAGAAACGTTCAGGAAGCATTATGCACTATAAGCAAAGGGTGAATGGGAGAAATCCATTCATCCTTTTTTCTTGGAATTTGGTGAATGAAAAGTGGTTTCGAATGAAAATAGCCTATTTGCCTGCTAAACTTTTAGTTTAGTGGGCTTGTTTTATTCTTCATTACACTTAAGTAGCTTAACTTAAAATTCTAAGGAGCGTCCCCTATGGGCGCAGGTATCTTGCTCTCCCTACATATGTTTTAGTATAGCTTCACTAAAGGAAAGAGTGTGTAAGTTTATGGTTGCCAAACAAGGAATAGTCTGATTATAATTGGTTATGATGTTTTTGTTATATATAGTTACCTTTATTTAGATTTCTCGAGAATAAATTTGACCAAAATGTGAAGTTTTGCTTGAATATTTAGAAAGTTAACAATATAATAACGACAAAGGTAATGATGTTTAATTAAAGATAACTACTTTTGGTGGGGTGTTAAGATGATTGAAGAATTGAAAACGCTTAATAAGTCGCTTAAGCTATCATCTGTAAGGGATGATCAGTTCCGCAAATTTGGAAATGTATTACCTGATTTTCCTGTGGGGATCATGGCTCAGTTAATGGAGGGCACTAACATACCTGAAGATGGTAACGTTTATATACCTTCCGTTAGTGAATGGGAAAAAGGCAAGTTAAAGCAACTTGTTGAAAGTCGATACTTCGGAGGAATGAGTGTTCAGCTAGGTTACTGCAATGGGAGGAACTCTCATCTTAATGGGCTTGAATTTCATAAGAGTAGTGAAATTAATATAGCCATTACAGATTTTGTATTACTTCTTGGACATGTGAATGACATCAAGGAGGGACATTATTCAGTTGAAAATATTCAGGCCTTCTTTGTGCCAAAAGGGACAGCGGTAGAGTTATTTCAAACAACTCTTCATCTAGCACCTTGTAAAGTTTCTGATGAAGGGTTTAAATGTGCGGTCATTTTACCAGAAGGAACAAACTCTCCGTTACATGATGAAGATAAAGGTTATGATGAATGGTTATTTATGAAAAACAAATGGTTACTCTCTCATCCTGATAATAAGCGTTTTATGTCTAGAGGGGCACACGCAGGGATTGTTGGAGAGAATGTAGCTGTTGTTTACAAATAAGAAAAGGTATTAAAGGGGGAAGTTCAATGGCATTTACACTTATTTCTTGTATCATCTTTATGGCTTTAGTAGGTTGGGTCTCCTATATTAAGTCAAAGAACTCTGTAAATGATTCAGATGGCTATTTCTTAGCGGGGCGAGGTTTAACAGGCGGATTTATAGCCGGTTCTTTACTACTGACAAACTTATCTGCTGAACAACTAATTGGATTAAATGGCCAAGCATATCGTGCTAACTTATCAAATATGGCATGGGAAGTAACTGCTGCATTAGCAATCGTTATCTGTGCGTTGATTCTTTTGCCTAGATATCTTGGCGGTGCATTTACTACTTTACCTGAATTTTTAAGTACTAGATTTGATGAAGGAGTTAGACGCTATACCGTTGTTCTCTTTATGCTCGGTTACGTATTAGTCACCATTCCTTCTGTATTGTATTCTGGAGCATTAGCTATTTTGAGGTTATTTGATGTTCCGGAGTTACTTGGAATCTCATTGGAACAATCGGTGTGGCTAGTCATTTGGGTGGTAGGAATTATCGGTGCCCTCTATGCGATATTCGGAGGATTGAAAGCGGTTGCTGTTTCTGATACGTTGAACGGAATAGGGTTATTGTTAATTGGGTTAGTCGTTCCAATATTAGGGTTTATTGCACTCGGCAATGGTAATGCACTAGAAGGAATGAAAACGGTTACTTTAGAGCATTCGGATAAATTAAATGCGATCGGTTCCAGCACAGATTCCGTCCCATTTGGAACCATCTTTACAGGTATGATTCTAATGAACCTCTTCTACTGGGGGACAAACCAGTACGTTATTCAAAGAACATTAGGAGCTAAAAATCTTGCTGAAGGGCAAAAAGGGGTTATCTTCTCTGGGTTCTATAAGTTAGCTGTTCCATTCTTAATGATGATTCCGGGGGTCATTGCCTTCCATTTATATGGTGGTAACATTGATCCGGTTGATTTAGCTTATCCAACTATAGTATCTAATTTATTACCTACATTCTTGTCTGGGTTATTCTTAGCTGTATTATTAGGAGCTGTATTCTCAAGCTTTAACTCACTACTTAATAGTGCGGCGACAATGTTTACATTAGATATTTATAAAGCAGGTTTTAATAAGAATGCTACTGACCGTCAGTTAATTACGATTAGTAAATATTTCGGTAGTGTTTTAGCCTTAATTTCGTTCTTTATCGCACCGATGTTAATGAACGCTCCAGATGGGATTTGGGATCTTATTCGCCGCTTTACGGGATTCTTCAATATCCCAATCATTGCGATTGTTCTTGTGGGGATTATATCAAAACGAATTCCTGCACTAGGGGCTAAAATTGCGATTATCTTCCACGTCATTACGTACTATATGCTTGTTTGGGGATTAAATCAATTGTTTGGTATTACTATTGGGATGAATTTTATTCATATTTCAGCGATTTTATTTGTAATCGAAGTTGGAATCATGATTGTTGTAGGAAGGATTCGTCCACTTAAGACACCATATCAATTTAAACCTAGTCCAAAAGTTGACATGGTTCCTTGGAAACACGCGATTCCGGTCACAGTCATTTTATTAAGCTTAGTTGTCGCGATGTATATTGTCTTCTCGCCAATTGGAGTAGCTTATGCGGACGGTATTGTGTCTCAATGGTTCTGGCCTGCAATGATTACTTTAACCGTTGTGACAGTTGGACTTTACATTAAAGCTCTGACGAGTTGGAACAAGAAGTATGCAGTGGTCTTAGAACGTAGTCATACTCAACATGTTGATCATGCAAATAATAATGAGAAAGTAATTTAGTGAATGAAGAGAGGGAGACTGCATCATGGATAAACAATTAGTAATGAAATCATTTGAGGTAGTAGAACACGATAATGGCTTTGATGTTCTTTTAGAAGGAACCTTGTTATTCTCACATCAAACTAAAAGACCTTTTATCTTTGTGGGCTCTGGTGAAGAATCTATTGATATGTATCGTGGAAACTTCAAAATAGAAGATTACCTTGAAGAACGTGTACCTCTTCGTTATGCCAAAGTATTACATAATGAAGACCTTATAACGATTACTCTAAAACGTTTTTCAAATGATGAAGATGTTCTTTCTATTAAGCTAGAACAAGATCAGGAGGGGTTAAGAGTTTCTTTTGACCGTTTAGATAAGAGTATAAATCGTTTTTGGATGCGTCTTCACGCAGATCAAGAAGAGAAAGTCTATGGTTGTGGTGAACAGCTGTCTTATCTGAACCTAAGAGGGAAAAACTTCCCCCTTTGGACATCTGAACCTGGTGTGGGGCGTAATAAGAACACCTATACAACTTGGCAAGCAGATGTGAAAGATAAGGCGGGAGGAGACTACTACAATACAAACTTCCCACAGCCTACATTTCTATCAACAAGAAAGTACTTCTGCCATGTAGAAACAACTGCTTATGCAGATTTCGATTTTCGCCAAGAGTCATTTCATGAGCTTCAAATTTGGGAAGTGCCGCAGTCCATCCTGTTTGAATGCGGCTCAACCTATAAGGAACTAGTTACGCGATTAACAGCAAGGCTAGGTAGACAGCCTGAACTTCCTGATTGGACATATGAGGGAATTTGGTTAGGGATCCAAGGTGGAACAGAGAAGGTTCAAGAAAAGATTGATCATGCCCTTAATAAGGGATTAAAAGTTGGTGCGGTGTGGTGCCAAGATTGGCAAGGAAAGAGAATTACGTCCTTTGGAAAAAGGCTAATGTGGAACTGGAAATGGAATCCAGAAGAGTATCCTAATTTAGATACTAAGATTCATGAGTGGAAAAGCCAAGGAATCAAATTCCTAGGATACATCAATCCTTATGTTGCTGTAGAAGGTCATTTATATAAGGAAGCAAAAGAAAAAGGCTATTTAGCAACAAAAGAAGATGGTAGTGATTACGTAGTCGATTTTGGTGAGTTTTATTGTGGGGTCGTCGATTTTACAAATGAAGAGGCACATACGTGGTATGTTTCGGTTATCAAAGAGAACTTGATCAATTTTGGGTTAGATGGCTGGATGGCGGATTTTGGAGAATACCTGCCTACAGATGTAAAGCTATCAAATGGGGTTTCAGCTAAGGTGATGCATAATGCATGGCCAGCTATGTGGGCGAAAGCGAATCATGATGCTCTAAAGGAAAGCGGACGTTGGGGAGATATTGTTTATTTTATGCGTGCTGGTTATACAGGTAATCAAAAGTATTGTCCGCTCTTGTGGGCAGGAGATCAAAGTGTTGACTGGAGCTTAGATGACGGCTTAGCGTCAGTGATTCCAGCAGCATTATCTGCAGGATTATCTGGATGTGGAATCTCACATAGTGACATAGGTGGTTATACCAGCTTACATGGAAATAAACGCTCGAAGGAACTTTTACTTCGTTGGGCTGAGATGGCTGCATTTACTCCAGTTATGAGAACGCATGAGGGGAATCGACCGGATGATTGTTTCCAGTTTGATGGTGATGATGAAACATTGGATCATTTTGTGAAAATGACGAATGTATATGTTGAACTTGGACCTTACTTGAAGGAAGCTGTAAAGCTAAACGCCACAGAAGGAATTCCTGTTCAACGACCATTGTTTATGGAATATGAAGAGGATGAACTATCTTATGATATCAAGTATCAATACATGCTGGGTTCTGACATTCTTGTTGCTCCAGTCCATGAAGAAGGAAAGGATAAGTGGACCGTTTATTTACCGGAGGATCAGTGGGTTCACCTGTGGAGTGGAGTGGAGTATAACGGTGGATATGTAGAAGTAGAAGCGCCTGTTGGGAAACCTCCTGTCTTCTATAGAAAAGCTACTAAACATAGAGTTTTATTTGAAAGAGTAGCAACGATTATTTAAATAATCGTTGCTAAAGGTTATAATGTATTTTAAAACATACCTACCTATGATATGATAAAGATACTAAAAAAGGGGTGACGAGCTTGCTTAATACCAATGTCCTTTATTTACCTATTGGAAGAAAGACCTTTGATTTAGAAGCTGGTGAAGAGCAACGAAAAAAGAGTTCTGATTTGCTTAATCAGCTAACAGAACATGTTATAGAACCAAGCGAAATCATCACATCTCCAGAAGATTTAGCAGATTTCTTAAATACGATCGATAATGAGTCGATCACAACAACGATTTATCAAAGTGTTACATTTGCTGATGGTGAATTTATTAAAGCAGTGATAGAGCTTGTAGAGGCACCAGTAATTGTTTGGTCTGTCCGTGAACCAAGTGTAGGGGGAAGATTAAGGCTAAATTCTTTAACAGGTGGTAATAGCACTAGTCACGTATTGAGGTCCAATAATCATCCGTTCACTTTTGTATTTGGCAATGCAGATGAAGCTCAAGTAATACGAAAAATAAAGCAAAAGCTAGCTGTTCAAAATGTAATAAAGGACTTAAAAAATCTTAAAATTGGTGTGGTTGGAGAGCATCCACCAGGATTTTTCTTCTCAGATGTAGATGAAAAGTTGTTAAAAGAGAAAGTGGGGTCGACCGTTACATATTTTGACTTGTATGAAGCATTTAATGAATGTAAAAAGCTTCCTAAAGAAAAATGGGTAGGAATGATCGAGCGTGCAGAAAAGCAAGTGATTGGGTTGAATCGTAGTGATGAAACAGTTGAACGGTTCGCACAGTTTTCAACGTATATAAAAGATAGAATTGATGAAGAAGGAATGAACGCAATTGCTGTAAGGTGCTGGCCAGATTTCTTTAATGAACTAGGAGCAGCGGCTTGTTCTACATTATCCCAATTTACAGAAGATGGTGTTGTTTCTTCGTGTGAGTCAGATATACACGGCTCCATCTCCATGTTTATTTTACGGAAGCTCGCAAATGGTAGTGCCCCTTATTTAGGCGACATGGTGCATATTAACGAGGCTAGTAATTCCGCTGTATTCTGGCATTGCGGAGCAGGAGCCTATTCATTAGCTCATCCTGAAATAGGGGCAAAAGCTGGTGTCCACCCTAATCGAAAATTAGGATTCACCTTAGAGTTTGGGTTAAAGCCAGGCCGGGTGACAATGTTTAGATTAGGTTACACAGAGACCGATGGATATCGCCTATTAATTATGAGGGGGAATGCGCTTGATACTCCGCAACGATTTAACGGCACGTCGGTAGAAGTTCAACTTGAGACAAATGTTAGTGAAACTCTTTATACATTAATGGAAGATGGCTTTGAACCACATTATGCCATTGTCTATGAAGACGTTGTAGATGAACTAATTGAACTTGGTCGCCAATTAGGCATTGAGACAACCATCTTTACCAAATAATGAAGGGGGCCTGAGATATGAAAAATATTGCCATTGGGCAGGCCGGAGGTCCCACATCCGTTATTAACACGACGTTAGTTGGTTTTGTGAAACAAGCTATGAAGGAAAATAAACTCCATTTTATTGAAAATGGATACGATGGCTTAACACATGGACAATTTTCAGAAGGGAATGAAACCATTCTAAAGTGGATTCTAGACCATGAGCATATCCCTGGTGCTTGCTTAGGATCAGGTAGATATGCTTTCACAGATGAGAATATCTCAACAGCCGTTCGTCATTTAAAGAAAATGTCTATTAATACGCTTGTTTTTATTGGTGGGAATGGGACGATGGAAGCTTTGAATAAAGTCGGGATTGAAGCTGCCAGACAGAAGTATGATCTTCAAGTCATTGGTTTGCCCAAAACGGTAGATAATGATCTTGGATGTACAGACCATGCTCCAGGGTTTGGAAGTGCTGCTAAATTCGTTGCCCAGGCTACTAGAGATTTGAGTAGAGATCTTTATTCAATGAAAAACTTTGAACAAGTGAGGATACTTGAAACAATGGGACGCAATGCAGGGTGGTTAGCTGCTGCTTCTGGTTTTTTTAAGACGACCGCTGAAGAAGGTCCTCATTTTATTGCATTGCCGGAAAAACCGTTAGATCAAGAACAATTGCTGAAGGCGGTTAAATCGGCATTGACTAACTATGGCTATGCTGTAGTGGTCGTTAGTGAAGGGGTAGCCTTTAGTAATGGTAAACAATTTCAACATGATGTTGTAGGAGGAAGAGCCATTCTTGGAGGGATCTCTAAGCAAATAGAACAACTTCTAAAAGAAGAGCTTAAGGTTACAGCACGTGCTGAATTATTAGGAATGAGCCAACGCAGTTTCTCTCAATCTGTATCTTCAAGGGACACAGCAGAAGCATATCAAGTAGGTGTGGTCGGAGCTAGTTGGATTGAGGAAGGTTTATCTAACGTGATGGTATCAATGGAGAGAACAGAAAAAAAGGACTACGAGATTGTAATGAAGCCTGCTTCCTTACAGGCGGTAGCGAGCTGTGGAGAGAGAGTCATGCCCCTTAGATTTATTGATAATCTTGAGGCTTATTATAAATGGTTAGCTCCGATTATTGGTGATCCAATAACGAGCTACCCCCCATTAGCTCCAAAGAATACCGTTTTTACTCATTATTAAATAGAAACACAAATTAGGAGGTAATAAGTATGCCATTTGTTAATGGAAAAGAAATGTTAGAGCATGCGTATAGAAATGGATATGGGGTTGGTGCATTTAGTGCCCATAATGCAGAGACAATTCAAGCTATTTTAGAAGCAGCAGAAGAAGAGCAATCACCAATTATGATTCAAGTAGGTCAAAAAGTCATTCAAAACATTGGCCTTGAGCCTATGAAAGTACTAATAGATTCATTGGCTAAAAACTATACGATTCCTATAGCCATTCATTTAGATCATAGTCGCCAATTTGAACAAACGATGGAAGCTGTGCAGTGTGGATTCCAGTCGGTTATGTTTGATGGGTCTGCCTTATCATTTGAAGAGAATACGGCCATTACAAGAAAAGTAGTTGAAACATCAAGAGCTTTGAATATTGGTAGTGAAGGTGAAATTGGAAAGATTGGTGGAACAGAGGATGATATTACGGTAGATGAAAAAGATGCTTTAATTACAACTGTTGAAGAAGCTGTAGCATTTATTTTAGCGACAGATGTAGATTATTTAGCCGTTTCAATTGGTACTGCTCACGGTATTTATAAAGAAACACCTAAGCTTCGTTTTGAGCGTTTAGAGGAGATTTCAAATGCGGTGAAAAGACCGATTGTGCTTCATGGAGGTTCAGATGTACCAGATGAGCAAGTACAAAAAGCTATTTCTTTAGGAGTTTCAAAGATCAATGTTGATACAGAACTACGCCAAGCATTTACACAGGGAGTTCAGGAAGCATTCCAACAAGATATGAACAATATTGTAGTAGCAGATACATTAGGTGCAGGTCGCGCAGTTATGAAGAAAAAAGTTAAAGAGAAAATTAGAGTATTTGGGAGTGCTAACAAAGCAGAGAAACTTTTAAATGACAAAAAGGTAGTAACGTTATAACGAAAGGGGTCTTTGATAATGACAACAACTGTTCAAGTACCAACGTATGGATTGTATATTGATGGTAGATGGAAAGAGAAGCAAGTAACCTTTGAGGTATTGAATAAGTATAACCAAACTACTATTGCACATGTAGCGTCAGCGGAGAAACAGGATGTTGATGAAGCTGTTGCCTCTGCTAAACAAGCATTGAAACTTCCGTTGTCGCCTTATGAACGTTTTACTTATTTGAAAAAAGCAGCAGAGCTTTTAATTAAGAGAAAAGAAGAAGTAGCGAATGTGTTAGTGCAAGAAGTAGGGAAGCCTATTACAGAATCACTAGGCGAGGTAGAAAGAGCGGCCCAAACGCTAGAAATATCAGCCGAAGAAGCGAAGCGAATACATGGAGAGGGAGTCCCGGTAGAAGCGGCACCTGGATCTGAAACTCGTCAAGCGTATACAAAGCGCGTACCGGTTGGGGTGGTAGCTGCTATAACACCATTTAATGTTCCGCTAAACTTAGTTTGTCACAAGATCGGACCTGCCCTTGCTAGTGGAAATAGTGTCATCTTAAAGCCTGCGGAAGTAACCTCTATAAGTGCCATTATCTTAATGCAAATTTTTGAAGAAGTAGGTCTTCCTCGTGGCCGATTTAATTTAATTACTGGAAATGGTGCAAAGACCGGTGAATGGTTATTAGAAAACGAAGATGTGAACATGTTTACATTCACAGGTAGTCCTCGAGTTGGGAAATTGATTCGAGAAAAGGCTGGGCTACGGAAGGTTTCACTAGAGTTAGGTAATAACTCAGCAACCATTGTTCATAATGATGCTGATATTGTGCAAGCAGCTACACTTTGTGCACAGAAGAGTTTTAACAACGCTGGTCAAGTGTGTATATCTGTTCAACGTGTCTACGTTCAGGAAGAGATCTATCAGAAATTCTTAGACCAAATGAAAAAGGTGACAGAATCACTTGAAATAGGTGATCCAAGCCAGTCAACTACGCAAATTGGCCCGATGATTGCAGAAAAAGAAGCGATTCGAGTGGAACAGTGGGTAAACGAGGCTGTAAGTAATGGAGCCAAGATAGAAGTAGGGGGAAAGCGAGATGGAGTATTCTATGCCCCTACCATTCTTACAAATGTTGATGATAGCATGAAAGTTTGTCGACAAGAAGTCTTCGGTCCAGTTGTAGCTGTGTCTACTTATCGAGATGAAGAGGAAGTAATCTCTCGTGTGAATGATTCTATTTATGGACTTCAAGCCGGATTGTTTACTAACAGTCTTTCGTTTGCCATGAAAGCAGCAGAGGAGATTGAAGTGGGCGGTTTGATCATCAATGATACTTCAGGCTACAGAGTAGACCAAATGCCTTATGGCGGGATGAAACAGAGTGGTTCTGGTAAAGAAGGTCCTAAATATGCAATAGAAGAAATGACTGAGGAAAAAATTGTCGTTTTTAACTTGTAAGGGTAAAGGGATCCGCTGCGCCGGGTCCCTTCTTTAATAAATCCAGACTGATACATATGAAATTGTTTTAATTTCTATGAAAGATCAAGCTCCCCAGAGTATAATAAGGGTAGAAACCTCAATGTAGAAAATGAGTAAGAGAAATTGGAAGGAGGGGGGTTATGAATGGTTCATTTACAATTAAATCATAATAGTCCAGTGCCACTTTACCATCAGATTAAAGATATCTTGTTGCAACGTATATCAGATAAGGTCTGGAAAGAAGGAGACTTGATCCCTACTGAAACAGAGTTGATGGACGAATTCAATGTGAGCCGTACGACATTAAGGCAAGCTATAACGACTTTAGTGAATGATGGCTTGCTTGAGAAGAAGCAAGGAAAGGGTACAATCGTAAAATCGCTAAAGTTTACGGGAACTTTAGGAAGGCTAACTGGTTTTGCTGAAGAAATTATGGAAAGAGGGTATTTACCCACATCTAAACTTCTTAGAGCAGAGCTTCGAGACGATCTATTTATTGAAAAGAAGAAATTGAATGTGGAAGATGATGGATCTATCTTGCTTATACAACGAATTCGTTTCGCCAATGATGAGCCGATTGCACTCGAAAAGTCGAGTTGGCCAGAACATATTGGAAATGTTTTAATGGAGCATGATTTAGCAGGAGCGAAATTTTATCAAGTGCTTGAAGATAATGAGATCTATTTAAAGAAAGCAAATGAAACAATATCAGCTGTCAATGCGACTCAGTATGAAGCCGATCTTTTAGGAGTTAGTGCAGGTACAGCTCTCCTTCAAATGACAAGACTTAGCTATGGGATAAACGGTGAACCGGTTGAATTTACTCAAACAAAGTACCGTTCAGACCGCTATCAGTACAATGTAGATTTAAATCGTTAGTACACAACTTAAATTAGTAATGCTCTATTAATGGGCATTACTTTTATTTCTACGTCATAACCTAATAGGTAATGATGTTGTAATGAGTGGTAGGGCTGATATGATTTTAAAAGTATTAAAAGGAACTAATGATAAAGATAGTGGTGAATTAAATGGTTTTTATTCAGATACTATTGCCGGTATTTATTATTTTTGCGCTTGGTTATATTGGTCAAAAGAAAATTGGATTTGATGTCAAAAACTTATCAGTAATGGCTTTATATCTCATGTCTCCTATCTTAGCGTTCCGGACATTTTACCAGACTCCGTTGGACATTAGATATATACACATGCTCGTGTATTCTGTTTTACTGTGTGTTCTATTACTCTTCATTATCTTTATTATTGGTAAGCTTCTTGGTTATACAAGGTCAGAACAATGCGGAGTTATGCTAGCTGCAGCTTTTATGAATAATGGTAACTATGGAACACCGGTGGTTCTATTTGCATTTGGTGCTGCTGGATTAGATTATGCGGTTGTTCTTATGGTATTTCAATCGTTGCTCATGAGTACATTTGGCTTATTTATTGCAGCACTAGGCGGAAGGGGCCAAGTAACCATTAAAGCATCTTTAGCTTCAGTTATAAGAATGCCAATTATTTATGGAGCCTTTGGTGGTCTATTAATACAATTGGTGTCCCTCACGATTCCTGAGTACATTTTTATAGCTGTGGATTTTGTGGCTGATGCTACAGTACCCACAATTATGATCATTTTAGGTATGCAGTTGGCGTCGATCTCGTTAAAGAGGATCCCAGTAGGAAAAGTAACGGTAGCGCTAGTAATAAGACTCGTCGTTTCACCGGTCATTGCTCTTTTACTAGTCATTATGTTACCTGTAGATGAGATGCTAGCAAAAATTATGATCTTAATGGCTGCTATGCCTACAGCTGCGAATACAACGATGTATTCTCTTCAATTCGGTACAGAGCCTGATCTCGTGTCTAGTAGTACATTGATTAGTACGCTTCTTAGTTTGGTTACATTACCAATTTTGTTATGGGTATTATTATAAGGGGTCAACCACTGGCACTCCTCGAATTTTATCGAATAGAAGTTAATGTATTTGCCTGCTAAACATTTTGTTTAGTGGGCTTGTTTTCATTTATCTTTTACTTCTGTGTATTTCCGCAAATGAAAACGGCCATTGAGGCGTTAGAGCCTGAGGTGCATGCTACTTCCAATGCACAAAAAACCATAGCTCTCATATCAAGCTATGGTCATTAGATGCTACTGTATACTGATTAATTTCTGGGTGTACTCAGTCTTTCGTTGCTCGGCTATTGCCACTAAGTCTTCTCTGTTCTCAATACTGAAGATCATGCTTGCCCTAGCTACTTCAACCATCGCTTCTTGATAACGTTCATCAAGAGATAAAAGAAATCCTAGTTGGTAGTGAAAGTTTCCAAGTAAAAAAAGAGAGTCATGCTGTTGGCAGCATTTAATGCCTTTTTGACAAATCGCAATGGCTAGGTCATAGATATATAAATTAATAAGCACTTTTGAGTAGTTATACAAAATCTTCGCTTTTAACTTGAATGGAAGGGATGGGTGAATGTCGACCTCTTCTATTAACACTTCATATAATGTAGCTGCTTGTTCATATTTTTGCTCTTCACTTAAAATAACACATAAGCTATTCAAGATCGTAATGTCTATATCAGATTTAGACTTGGAGGTGGTTTCTCTTTTTGATAGTGCTTGTTCTAAAGATTGAATAGCAATATTAGGCGTCTTATCTACATAATAAGCGCAGACTCCTTCCAACCAGAGGAAGTACTGTTCTCCTTCGGTCGATTTGAATAATGGGTTCTCCCGCTCACACTTTACGAATTCCTTCAATTCTTCAAAGGACTTTTCCTTTAACATCCTATCAACTTGTTCAGTCACTTCACGTACGTAATCAGCATTGCTGTAGTGAGCAAGGTTAAGTAAATAATTTACGTCTACTCCGATACGTTTGGCTAATTTCATTAGTAGGAAGGAAGAAGGAATCACCGCCCCTTTTTCAATTCTACTAATCAGGGTTTGATCACAAATACCATTTGCTAGTTCACCTTGAGTTAACCCATACCGCAATCTAATTTCTCTGATAGCAATGCCCACATTAAAGTCAGTCATTTTTTCCTCCTCTGCAAATATGCACATTTTCATATAAACAAACGGAAAGACAAGTAAGAAACTGGAAAGGTAGACTAATTAATATAGTATACTAATATTCAGAAAAATGGTACTTTTTAAAAATATTGTATAGTAATTGTAATGAATTTAGGAGGTGCACATACATGAAAAAGGTACTATTGACGGTTGCATTCTTTGGGGTAGCTCTTGCATTCAATCAAGTTGAGGTTGTAGCTTTGATGATAGAGCCATTGAATGACCTCCCTTATGAACACTAAAGTGGAATGATGAACAAATAAGAAGTCTACTTGAAACATACAAAGGTGGTATAACTGTATGTCTCATTTGGATTTCTGATAGATCCCGTTGAAGACAAAAAAATGATAAAGAGGAGATGATAGTAATGAAAAATTTAGAAGCTAACTTAAACAATATCAATATTAAAGAAGGTTCAATTGAAGAAGGTATGGTTAACAAAGCAGAAAAGACGAGCGTTCCGGTTGTTAATTTGGATTTAACCATTTTAGGAGGCTCACGCCCTCGTATCTATTAAGTTTCCTAACATAATTAGTAATTAATTAAGTACATCATCTTCACGGGATCTATGAGATATTCAGAAATAAGGGGGAATTTTGGATGGACATGTCTACTAAGGAGTATTTAGAACCGCTATATTCTCAACCGGAGGCAAGTTTGTTTGATTTAATAACTGAGGTGAAGACACCCGCCTTAGTATACGACCTAAAAGGAATGAAAGATGTGGTGAGACGGATTCAAGAGGATCTCTCTCTTGTTCAAAATACAAAGTTAAACCTAGCAGTTAAGGCGACCCATACTCCGGAAATACTAGCACAATATGCTAGCTGGGGCTTGGGGTGTGACGTTGCAAGTATTGGAGAGTACAAGCTCGCAAAAGAAGCAGGTTTTTCAGAGATCACGACGACTGCGCCTGCTTACACCGTTCAAGAGATGAATGAGTTGATGGAGGAGAATTGTCTAATCGATTTAGACTCGATTTCACAGCTTACATTGTACGGAGAGAGTTTTCCGAAAACAGAAATAGGTTTACGAATTAGAATGCCTTTACCGACTCATTTGGAGAGCAACGCAACGTTTGGAAACGATAGTCGTTTTGGGATAAACAGTACAGACCCTCTACTAGATGAGGTTATAGAGAAATATGCTCTTACCGTTAAACGTATTCATGTTCATAGTGGACAGATGACACCAGAATCGCTTCTGTATAAAGCTGACTATTTATTGGCACTTGCAGAAAGGTTTAAGAAGGTAGATACGATTGATTTTGGTGGGGGGCTTTTTCATTTTTATGTGGATCGAGCAGAGGCGCGCAGCCATCTAAGACGTTTAAATAATATAGTTGAAGAGTGGACCAATAAACATCGTCGTGAGATGCACTTTAGGTTTGAGCCTGGTGGTGCACTCTTAGCAGGGTGTGGTTATTTAGTTGCGACAGTTTTAGCGAATGAGTATCATGAGCATTTCAAAAAACGTATCCTAACGCTGAATCTATCTGCCTGGAATCTTGCCCCTTGGCATAAGCCGCAAGTGTTCGCCTTGCAAACAGCAAGTGAGGAAGTTGAACCATACTTTATTGCAGGAAATACGTTATATGAAGGAGATTTTTTCGGGAAAGACACAAATGGAAGCATGATGGAGTTTCACTTGCCAACCAATCTTGAATTGGGTACTCCACTTTTATTTACTGCCTCAGGGGCTTACACCATGACAAACTCACGCCAATTCAACCGTATTCCACTGCCACAAGAGTATGTATATGAGAACGATTCGCTATCTCAAATCGTAAGGGGCCATGGATGTGAAAAATGATCTCTATTACAAAATAAATGACTCGTTGGTGATTAGTGATGAGCAGGACCATTATCTAGCATGGGATAGTAAAGAAGGCTGGAAGATTGAAGTGACGAAGCAGCTGCTTGCTATCATTCAAGCGTATGCCATTGCAACTACAAAAGCAGCGGTGTTCCAACAGCTTCATGATAAGTATGGAGTCACAGAAGAATTCTTTGAAGATGTACATGCGTATCTAATAGAGCAGGGGCTTGTTCAGGTGTATCAAGCAGAAGCATCTAAAGAAACAACCAATAAGAACGGGATGTTTCAAACGTCTATTGTACCGATGGATCAATGCTTAGATGGGGATTGGTGTGATCTTGCCTTTATTGGAATGCCTTATGATCTTAATGTCACCTACAAACCTGGAACGAGATTTGCTCCTGGCTACCTAAGAAGAGTTAGTGGTTCACTCTTTCAATATAACGGAACTAGCTTACAAGGAATGTATGACCCGATTACTAATCAACAGGTGTTAGAAGGAATTAGAATGGTCGATTGCGGAGATGTGAATGCAGTTGCCTTTGAAAAAAACGGAAAGCAGTTCGATGCCCTTAAAGAAATCATACAAGCTTTCTCAAAAAAGAATATATTTCCGGTTACCATAGGGGGCGATCATTCTATCAGCCTTCCATGTATTCAAGGTCTTAGTATGAATCACTCTGCCTTTGGTGTTATTCAATTCGATGCTCATTCAGACTTTGGATTAAATAAGATGGAGAAATGGAGAGAAGCTGTTCACCATGGTAATTTCATGGATGCTGTTATGGACCTTGATCAAGTGGAGCATGTGGTGCAAATTGGCATTAGACAGTTGACGAATCAACCATTAACCCACGATAAAGTGACTCAATTTCCAGGTAATCATGCATGTAATAAAAAAGAGGAATTACTGACAGCTTTGCGAGATGACATTCCTTATTATGTAACCATTGATGTAGATGTCTTAGATCCTAGTGTTATGCCCGCAACAGGTACCCCGCTGCCGGGAGGTCTGTTGTATAGAGAGCTTAGAGACCTTTTAGAGCTCATAACAAAGCGAACACATATTATTGGGTTAGACATAGTAGAGTTTTTGCCACAAGAAAAAGAAATTGATGGAGTGATCGTTTCTGAGATGATATTGAACGTTATTTCTAATGTAATGGAGTGGGAAAATGAGCATTTTACCGAAAGCACCAACGCATTTACTAACTCATAAGCCGAGTATTCCGTCTCCAGCCATTATTTATGATTACGATACCATCATACGTACTGTTAAACAATTGAAGCAGGATATTGAGGGGATCCCTAATGCTATCCTATGTTTCTCTGTGAAAGCAAATCGAAATGACTATCTATTAGCCCAATTAGCGAGCTTAGGGGTTGGGGCTGATGTTGCATCTGTGTATGAGCTTCGTGCTGCTCATAAAGCACAGATGTCTCCGATCTACAGCACCTCCCCGGCACTTACGTTAGAAGAACTAGATGAAATGATCAGTCATAACATCATCTTTGACTTCAACTCAATCTCTCAACTTACCTCTTATTTTGAACAAACCATAGATGATAGGCAGGCTATCGGCCTTAGAATCAAAATCCCTCATTTATTTGAAGACGATATTGTATTTGGTGAAAACAGTCGCTTCGGCATTCGCGTGAACGAATATATGGACTGGGCCGAAGTGTCAGGTAGAGATGTCGTTGTAAAACAGCTCCATCTGCATGTAGGAGAAATAAAAAATGCATCTTCTATGGAAGTGATCATGAGGTACATTGAGGAGATCATTCACCATTTTCCTGCAGTGAACACCGTGAATTTAGGCGGGGGATTGACTTATTTATATTCAAATGAAAAAGAAGTAAAAAAAACGTGGCAGATCGTTAGTCAGGTCATGAAGAGAATAAATCGTCAAATGAATAGAGAAATAAAGGTTGTTATAGAGCCTGGTATGCTAATGCTAGCCTTGTCTGGTTACTTGTACTCGACTGTGTGCTCCTCTGATCTGGACGGGGATGTCCGTACTATTACACTTAATAGCTCAGCATGGAACCTCACTGAGTGGGCCTATCCTGAGGTCATCGCTTGTTACACAGCAAATACGGATAAAGAACGACATAACCTATACGGAAACACTTGTTATGAGAACGATGTCTTTATTCGTTCTTCTATGAATAATAGACTGGACGTTGGTGATGCGGTTCTTTTAACTCCTGTTGGTGCTTATGTGTCAAGTATGGCAAGAACATTACATGGGTACCCAGTGCCTGATGAGTGGATATTTAAAGATGATACCTTTATCAAAGCAGGTGATCAACATGGAAAAAATAGCGAAGAGGTCCTCTCTATGTGATGAGTTGGAAGAAGTAAAACGAATCTATTATTCATTGTTTGACGGAAATCAAGAAGAGAACCATGAACAATGGTTATCGAAAGTGGATACACTTATCTCAGATTTAGATAATCGTTTAGAGACATTGGAAGATGAACAGCTCATTGAAAATTTAACTCTTGAGTTGAGAAGCATGTGGTTTGAACAGGTTCAACGTGTGACCAATCAACACTTAAAATCACCTCCCCTCGCGTCAAGAAAGTTTCTTCCATCTACCAGAAGAATTGATTTTAGCTATGAGCGTAATATTCAACCTCTCATTCTGGAGAAAGAGATCAAAGGCTACCGAGCGATAGGTGAAAACTGGGTAGAGGATCATGTTCTCCTTTCTAGTGGAATGGCAGCTATTTCAACATTCCTCCAAAGTTACTTTGGCATGTTTAAGCCAACGTCAGAGAAAAAACTCCGCATGGCAAGCTGGAGTGACTATTTCGAGACAAGGATGTTAACAGATCTCTATAGAAGTGAAGCAGTTGAAATAACGAGCTTTGCTAAGCAAGAAGACTTCATGGCACAGATCGGGGAAATTGACTTATTTTATATTGAGCCGGTTCGCTACAATTGGCATTTAGAAGTGTTTAGTCTAGATGTCTTTTTACAAGAGTTGGCTATAAATGGCCATCAAGGTTTAAAAATGATCGTTCTAGACACAACTTTAAACGGAGATACACTTGATATGGACTATGTGTTAGACCAGCTTCATACAGTAGCAAATGTCATTGTAGTTCAAATTCATTCCATTTTAAAGCTCGACCAACAAGGGTTAGAGTTCTCTAATGGCGGTCTAGTCAGTTTTTATACAGACTCTACTAATCCTGCACTGCCTAACGCTGTGAATCTGGCTGATTATATTAGGAAGATACGAACGGTGCTTGGGACTGGATTGAGTTATCAAGAGATCTCCTTACTAGATAATCAGCTTCTCTTTCACAAAAATGAGCTACATCAGTATTGTGAGTCTATTTTTGAGAATAACGCCTTGCTTGCCGCGGGTATTCATACTGATAGGATCTTTAAACAAGTTGAACATCCTTCCTTAACATCAGATCAACCTTGGGCAAAAGCTCCATTTGTCGTTTTTCATTTGAGAGAAGATACATTAATCAATCACGGGATAGTATTAGCGGTTGTAAATGAAGAAGTTAAAAAGCACAAAGCCACCTTTATTTATGGTTCTAGTTTTGGGTTCAGGCATCATCGATATGAAGTGATTATTCCCAACACCTCAACTGGCAAGGGATTATTTAAAGTAGCCATGGGGAGAAGAAGGGGACCGACTATGGACTTCATTCTTCAATTATTTCAAAAGCTTTCTACTTATCCGGATGTGAAAAGTTTGCTAGAGGATTATCCTCATGTTGAACCAGTGGACTTAACCAATCTATAAAGGAGTAAGCCTATGATAGAAGTTCAAAATGTGAGTAAAAGCTATCACTCAAAAAAAGAAACGACTCATGTATTAAAAGATATAACCTTTTCTGTCCCTAAAGGAGAGATAGTAGGTCTATTAGGGTCAAATGGGGCTGGTAAGACAACACTTATAAAGATCCTATGCAACCTTATTGAATCGGATACAGGGTCGATATCGATCAATCAACAATCGGTGAACCATAAAAATAAGAAAGCGCTGAGATATGTTAGCTCTGTATTAGAAGGCAACCGCAATATTTATTGGCGGTTAACGATCAAAGAAAATGTAGAGTATTTTCTTGGGATTAGAGGCTTTTCCAAAAAAGAAATAGCTGAAAGGCTCAACCATATCCTCATGAAATTTGAATTATATGAGAAGAGAGATAAGCTCGTTAAGAATTTATCTAGAGGAATGCAGCAAAAAGTAGCCATAGTTATTGCCTTAATGGCTGACACGGAAGTGGTTATTTTAGATGAGCCTACATTAGGGTTAGATGTTGTTTCCAATCAAATTATCCTCGAGTTCCTATTAGAAATCGTCAAGGAGAAGGACAAAACGATCATCATTAGCTCACATGATATGAATTTGATCGAGAAGCTATGTGATCGTGTATTCATTATTAGTGATGGGAAATTGATTACAGACTCCTCCGTGGATGAACTGTTAGATCTATTTAAAGTCGTATCGTATCACTTTTACTTTGAGCACGCTTTAGAAGAACGTCAGAAAGTGGCGCTGCTTGCCTACTCCGACATGATTGAATTACAGTCATCTGATCAAAGAGAGTTTATGAAGGTTACCATGAGTCACAACCAGGACATTTACAACATTATGGATCTATTAAAACAGTTACATATAGAAATTGCTTCGATTGAAAAAGAACAAGTGAACTTTGAACAAGTATTCTTAAAGATCGTAAGGGGTACAAAACATGCTATCATATAATATATTTACGGCCAATTTACGAAGAGAATACATCTATATGAAGCGTTATATACCTAACACCATTAGTGAACTTGTCATTTTCTATATCATCTTTTTGGGCTTCTTTCTTGGTATCACCTTTATAGGCGATCCGGCTCAGATGGACTATACGATTCAAATGGTTATTATGAATTATGTATTTTGGTTTCTAGTGTTAACGGTTACTCAAGGGTTAGGTTGGGAGATCTCTAATGAAGCCTCACAAGGGACACTTGAGCAGCTTTCTCTAACTCCCTACAGTTTATGGTTTATCATATTTGCTAGAATGACTAGTACAATTCTTATTAATGTTGTCACGATCACGATTTTGTTGGTAGCTGCAATGGCCACATCGGGTCAGTGGCTAAATATCGATTTGATCTCCATTATCCCGATTATGGCATTAACGTTATTAGGGGTCTTCGGAATTGGGTACGCTCTAGCGGGCATCACAATCGTCTTAAAACAAGTAGACTACATTTTACAATTGTTTCAATTCGTGATCATGGCGATGACTTTTATCCCGATTACTGTGTTTCCTCTATTGAAATATGCACCATTCATGTATGGATTACAGTTAGTGAGAGATGTCGCTATTTCAGATGCGTCAATCATTAACATCCCTCTTACTGATCTTCTATTTTTACTTATTAATTCATTGCTTTACTTTTTGATCGGAATTATTATATTCAAAAAATGCGAGCAAGTGGCTAAACAAAAAGGACTTTTTGGTCACTATTAAGGAGTTCAATTATGCAACTATCATTTATCACTTCAGCAAATCTCGATAAGCTTGCCATTTATTTAGAAGAGATGAACAATAAACCTGAGAGCCATATAGGTTTTTGCGGTGAGAAGGTAAGTGAAATACGTGATACATTAAAGGACGAATTCTCAGACCTTCCTTTAGAAAAGTCTTTTATCGTAGCAACGGAGGGCCAAACGGTTATTGGTGCCCTCGGTGTAGATGTCGATAAGGACGAGGGGAGTGCAGAGGTTTGGGGGCCTTTTACAAGCACCAATGAAGATGTGGAAGGCGAGATGTGGAATACTTTAATGACTTCCTTAGAGTCTGAGGTTCAGACCTTTATGTTTTTCATCAATAAAAATAATGAGCGAGCAACTACATTTGTAGAAGGGCTTCACGCAGAGAATAAAGGAAGTCATTTGATCTTAAAGGCTCATCGCGACCATTTTTCTAGTATAGAAGATAATAATATCGTGAGGATTGAGCCACAATATGTTGATTCATTCAAGCAGTTGCACGATCAACTATTTCCAGATACCTATTATAGTGGACAAGACATAATAGAGAAGCTTAAGGAGAACGATCAACATTTGTTTATTTTAAAAAGGAATGATACGGAAATAGACGGGTATGTGTATTTTGAAGCGAATCCCGAACACGCCGAAGGAAACATCGAGTTTATAGCTGTGTCGGAAAAGGCTAGAAACAAAGGGAATGCCACAAAATTGATACAAGTCGCCCTTCAAACGCTTTATCAGTATAAAGAGATTGAGGAGATTACACTCTGTGTAGGAAAGACCAATATGAAAGCTATTAACCTCTATCTAGCAGCAGGCTTTAAGAGGGAACATGAACTTAATTACTATGTATATGAGACAAAATCCAAAGAGTGATGGATGTGACGTGTTGCTTTTTGAAGAGTGTAACAGCATGGAAGGTATCCCCTATCCATTAATGATATAAACAAAAAAGCATCCCCTTCATAACGTTGTGAGGGGGATGCTTTATATGGAGAAGGTGACTCTGATGTCCGTCACTGACCGGATTATACAGTGATATAAAGTCCAAATAATGTACCATAGCTAAAAGCCATTCGCCGTTTTGTAAGCTCGTAATCTGGATTTTAAAGGCTCAATAATCCCAATCCCTTCAAATGAAAAAGCAACCATCAGGCCCAAATGGCTTGGTGGTTGCTTTTCTATTGTCTTGAATATTTAATACGTTAAATGATGAAAGAACTGTAATTTATAACCTGTTGATATAGGTAGGGAGCCATTATAAAATGACAATGTCCCTGAGAGGGGTGACGTCTCTTTCTATCTTAGTATAACTGTTTTTTATTTTAATAAATTTAGGCGGAGTAAGTTCAAGAATAAGTGATCTTACTGCATTGGAGATGGATATAGTGTCTGATTTAAGAATACCAGAAAAAAGATATCGCCCTGAAATAGAAGGGGTACGAGCTGTGGCGGCATTTTTGGTCGCCATTTATCATATTTGGCTAGGCTCTGTTTCAGGTGGAGTAGATGTATTTTTTATCGTTTCAGGTTATTTAATTACCACCTCCCTATTAGCAAGAATGGAGAGGTATGGAACCATCAATATGAGTGAGTATGTGTTAGGGCTTGCGAGAAGGCTTTTTCCACTTGCTTTTATTGTGCTTTTATTTACGATTATAGGTTCGTTTTTACTTATGCCACAGGTGCAGTGGAAACAAATCATTTCTGAAATATTCGCTTCTGCTCTGTACTTCCAGAATTGGCAGTTGGCATTTAACTCAGTAGATTATCTCAATCAAAATAATGAAGCGAGTCCTTTGCAACATTTCTGGGCGCTTTCGATTCAAGGTCAATTTTATCTAACATGGCCTTTGATTATATTCTTAGCCTATGTACTAGCTAGGAAGCTACTAAAAACACCGGTTAGAAAGACTCTATTGATTGTGCTAAGTAGTATTTTTACGATGTCCTTAGCTTACTCGGTCTATATTACAGCCGTTAATCAACCATGGGCCTACTTTAATACGTTCGCCCGTGTTTGGGAGTTTAGCTTAGGTGGGATTCTAGCATTATCGCTTCCGTATCTCGTATTTAAAAAGCAAGCGACGCTTATCTTAGGTTGGATTGGATTAGGGATTATCGCATTTACAGGGATTCTTTTACCTGTGTCCAATGTTTTTCCTGGATATGCAGCATTATTGCCAACGACGGGGGTTATGTTAGTCATCATAGCAGCAGAGAATGGCAATCGATTCGGAGTGGAGAAGCTCTTGTCCTCAAAGCCATTCTTGGCATTCGGTAGTGTTTCTTACGGATTTTATTTGTGGCACTGGCCTATATTGATTTTTTATTATGCGCATTTTGGAACTGATACCGTATCACTTCTAGGTGGAATCTCTATTCTTATCGTTACGTTTATTCTATCTGTTGTATCAGTTAAGTTGATTGAAGCACCGATTAGGAAATTGAACCTTAAGCAATCGAAAACTAAGCTTGCATCGATTTTGGTAACGTTTATGGTGCCAGTACTCCTCGCTAACACGGCTTGGGGAGTATATATTGATCAGGTGCAAGACAAGGAATACTCAATTGAAGACTATCCAGGGGCACGAGCTATTTTTGACAATGTTGAACCAGCTCCAGATAAAGAACCTGCTCCTCCATCTCTTCAGGTTAAAGAAGACTTGCCAACCTTTTATGATGATGAGGAATGTTATTCTTCTATAGATAATCCTAGATTAAAAACGTGTTCGATGGGAGAAACAGAAAACCCAGACTATACGATTGCACTGGTCGGGGGCTCTCATTCAGGTCACTGGTATCCAGCTTTAGAAGAGATGTCAGAACGTTTGAATTTACAGATTGATATCTACAATAAAGATGGTTGTCGTTTTTCCAATGACGATTTTGACGGTCTATTAAATGAATCATGCATGGAATGGAATGAGGAATTACTAGATGTATTAATGGAGGAGCCGCCAGATCTTGTATTTACTACGGCAAACGTCAGCAGCGGTGATACCGTTCCAGAAGGCTACCTCAAACAGTGGGAAAAGCTTGAAGGAATGACAGAAATCTTTGCTATCAGAGATAATCCAAGGATGGCGGAAGATATACCTTCATGTGTAGAAGGAGCAGATGATCTTGAGGAATGCTCAGTACCTCGAGCGGATGCTCTATCAGATATTCCACCATGGGAGAACACAGAGGGAATCCCTGACAATGTGACCTTTGCTGATCTATCGGAATATTTCTGTGATGATGAAACATGTTACCCTGTAATTGGAAATGTTTTAGTGTATCGTGACGAACATCATCTCAGTACGTTGTATATACAGACACTAGCACCCGCACTAGAAGAACATATCGTGGAAGCTTTAGAGAAAATAGAATAAGTGAAAAATAAGGGTGAATGGGAGAATCCATTCGCTCTTTTTTTGTGGGACGGGGTGAAGGAAAAACCATCTTTTACTTCAAGTAGTTTATGTCCCGTCAATATCATTTAAATTTAATAAATTGAAGTTATCATATCCTATCTATCCCTCCCTATAGCGAGTAACTTCCTCAAAAAGAGAGATGAATCTCACTAGCATAGCCAACTATGACCAGATGATTAATTTCAATATTTTCATGCACCTTAGTACAAGGTCCATAACTTAATTTTTAGAAAATAAAAATTATATTGACTTATTAAAAAACTATAATATATAATATGACGTAATATAACGTTATATGACGTTATAAAAAATGGAGGTGTAGATATGAAACAAGAACAGGGTTTATCAGTTAAAGAGGGGCAAGTGCAAATGAAGGTAGAACACACAAAACAGATAAAAGAGGTAGTTAACGCGGTAAAAGCTAAAAATATCCAAAACGTATATTTTGTAGCATGCGGAGGCTCGATGGCTTCATTATCATTAGGTGAGTACTTTATTAGTAAAGAATCTTTAGTGCCAAGTTTTGTGTATACGTCAAATGAATTTATCCACCGTGATCCAAAAGTATTAGGAGAAAACAGTTTAGTCATTTTAAGATCTCATTCAGGCACTACTCCAGAGACAGTGAGTGCAGCAAGTTTTGCTAGAGAAAAAGGAGCATTGACTGTTGCTATATCAATGGATACAGAATCGCCACTTTGTCAAGAGGCAGAGTATACTGTGCATTATAACTATAAAGATGGTTCGGACGCATTAGACGGTGAAGTGGGAATTTTCTATACGTTAATTTTTGAACTTTTGAATGTGTTTGCACCAGATGAAAAGTATTCACGTGTGGTCAACCAATTACCAAACCTAGAAAAGTTAATTAATAAGAATGTTGATCTTTTTTCTAAGGTTGCAGATGATTTTGGTAAAAAATACAAACGAGAAAAAATTATTTACACAATGGCCAGTGGAGCGTATATTCATCATGCATACTCATTTACAAGTTGCTTGTTAATGGAAATGTTATGGATTCACTCAAATGCCATTCATTCCGGAGAGTTTTTCCACGGACCTTTTGAAATTACAGATTTTGATGTTCCTTTTCTAGTTATTAAAGGTGAAGGAGCGAGTCGTCCTCTAGATGAAAGAGCGCTAGATTTTGTAAAGAAATATAGCAATAAAGTAGAAGTTATAGATATTGCGGATTTAGTCTTCGAGGGGATCGATGATGATTTAAAAGAGTACTTTGGTCCAGCTTTAGCAGGGGCAGTTACAAGATTATATGCTGATGGTTTAGCTGAGCATACAGGTCATCCGTTATCAGTCAGAAGATATATGTGGAAAATGGAGTATTAAGAAATTATACCCTCCGACCCTAATGATCTTAAAATGTCCAAGGTTTAATAAATGATAGAAAGGAGATTATTAATGAAAAAATTACTCGGCTTAGCGATTCTATTACTTCTTTTATCTTCTGTTGTTGTCGCGTGTAGTTCTGACAAAGGAGGCGCGAATAGTAGCAGTGCCAGTGTTGAAGAGGAAGTTGTCATTGACTTTTTTCATAGATGGCCGAATGAACCTAGAAAGTCATTTTATGATCAAAAAATTAAGGAGTACATGGAGGCAAATCCCAATGTCCATATTAATGTGGACGCAGTTCTAAATGATTCATATAAAGAAAAAATCAGAGTTTTAGTATCTAATGACAATTTACCAGATGTATTCACAGCATGGTCAGACTCGTTCGCACAAAATTTAGTTTCTTCTGAGCGAATGATGCCGCTAAATGAGGTAATTAATGCTGATGAGGAATGGTCATCAAAAGTAATCGAATCTCAGTATAATGGGTTCACCTTTGACGATGTAACATATGGCATACCATTTACGGTGGATGGAAAAGCATTTTTCTATAATAAGACGATTTTTGAAGAGAATAATATCAATGTTCCACAAACTTATGATGAGTTTATTGAGGTGTTAGACCAATTGCAGGGAGCAGGTTATGATGAACCTTTGGTAGAGGGATTAACGAATACCTGGGCTATATCCCATTACCTGGGAACAATCTTCCAAAGAGTGGTAGAACCTTCTGTCTTGGAAAAAGATTATAATTTAGAGGGTACTAATTTTGAAGATGAAGGATATATAAGAGGGTTAGAAATCTTTCAAGAGTTAACTACCTATATGGGGGATGTATCTACAGCAATTGATCATGAGGCAGCCCGTAATATGTTTGGAAATGGTGAAGTACCAATCCTGTATATGCAATTTGCAGAAATTAAAATGGTAGAAGAGATTGGAAATGTTGACTTTGGATTTTTTGACTTTCCTACTGTTACAGACGGAAAAGGAGATCAGACTGCATTAACTGGTGCTCCTGAAGGGTGGATGTTGAGTAAAAATGCTCCAGAGGAAGCTGTAGACTTTTTGAAATTCTTAACATCTGAGGAAACGGCGTTTGAGTTTACACAAACAGACGGTCAATTAAATGCTATCAAAGGTGCTGTGACTACAGAAAATGTAAATGATACAAGTTTAGAAGCTTATGATATTATTGTGAATGCTTCATCTACTACACCTTGGTTTGATAATGCTGTCAATATAAACATTGCAGATATCTTTATGCGAGGTGGACAAGAGTTGGCGACTGGACAATCTACCCCAGAAGAAATTCTGAAACAAGTTCAAAGCAAAGCAGAAAGTCTTAAGTAGCTCTGGTTTTAGATTATATAAGTCCTAATGTTCGTTGAATATTAGGACTTATTAAATTGAAAAGAGGTGTAGATATGATCGCTAAGAAAATTCCGATTATTCCAATTATTTTCATTTTACCTACTATCTTATTTTTAGGGACCTTTATTTATTTTCCGCTCTTCCAAAATTTCTATAATAGTTTTTTTGATTTTAGTGTGTTCTCTCAAAAGAAAGAATTTATTGGATTTTCAGCTTATACTCAGTTGTTTCAAGATAATGTAGTAATGCCTGCATTAGTAAATAATATTAAATATGCGGTTATCTCTGTAGCTTTCCAAGTTATATTTGCTTTAATCCTTGCCACTATTTTAGAGGACAAACTGTTTAGAAATATAGCTCCTTTCTTACGAGTAATTTATTTCATACCTGTGATGATTTCCATTTCTGTCATTGCGTTATTGTTTGGTTTTATCTATAACCCACAAATGGGACTTTTAAACAGCTTTTTAGAACTAGTGGGCTTAGATAATTTAGCGATGCCTTGGTTAGGAAATGCTACAACTTCTATCTACGCAGTTATTGCAATGTCTCAATGGCAAAGTATTGGCTTTATCACTATGTTGTTTATTGTAGCTATTCAAAAGATCCCTAAAGATTTATATGAGGCAGCGGACATTGATGGTGCAGGAAAAATTAGAAAGTTCATTAGCATTACTGTTCCACAAGTGAAAGAAACGATGTTTGTAAATACTCTTATTACGATAACTGGGGCTATGTTAGTTTTTAACGAACCTTATATATTGACAAATGGGGGACCGGGCTTTAGTTCTACAACCTTATCAGTTTATATGTACCAGCAAGGCTTTGTTAAGGATAATATGGGATATGCTTCGGTTATAGCTACATTAATTTTTATCCTGACAGCTATTTTTGCATTAATTCAGATTAGGGTTTCTGGGACAGGGAGGGATGATTAGAATGATTAAAACAAATACAAAAGAAGAATATTTGCAAGTAGACCCTGAAAAAAAACCTATGATTAGTAGAAAGTTAAGTGGTAGAGTTTCAAAATATACAGTTCTTCTTGGGTTATTGTTATTTGCCTTTCTTATTATTTATCCCCTTTATTGGATGTTTATTTCTTCCATGAAAAGTTACGATGAAATATATAATAATGTGTGGGGGCTTCCATCAGTATGGCATGTTGAGAATTATCTTACTGCTTGGTCTATGGGTATCTCTAGTTACTTTTTCAATAGTCTTTTTGTTACTGCAGTGACCATTTTATTAGTAGTAATCATTGGATCTATGGCCGCATTTACTTTATCAAGGTATAAATCCAAGTGGATTGATGCTGCGTTAATCTTTATTATCGGGGGATTAATGATGAATCCACAAGTAGCCTTAATTCCATTATTTGAATTATTAACTTGGCTGGATTTGATTAATACACGATGGGCACTAATTTTAACATACGTGGCTTTTAGATTGCCTTTAGCTATTATTTTGTTGCGTGCATTCTTTTTAAGTATTCCAAGAGAGCTAGAAGAATCAGCAATTATAGATGGATGTACTGAATTTGGAATCTACACTAAAATCTACTTGCCGATGTCTATACCTATACTTGTTACTACGTTTGTTTTGACTGCTTTCTTCGCTTGGAATGAGTTTTTATTTGCTACAGTTTTTATTGATTCAGACGTATTAAAAACGATTCCATCTGGGTTAATGAATTTCAGAGACGCACTAAGAACGGACTGGGGAGTTTTACTGGCAGGGATGGTGATCGCGTCAATTCCTATGATTATTTTGCTAATCCTTCTACAAAAATATTTAGTCAGAGGCCTAGCAGAAGGGTCTGTGAAAGGATAATAAGACGACTTATGTGCATATAAAGATAGAATGATAGAAAGACATATTTTAAATGGGGAGGTTATTAAATGAATTTAATAGCTATTGGTGATAATGTAGTAGATTGTTATCTAGATCAAGAAAAATACTATCCAGGTGGAAACTGTGTCAATGTTGCTGTAAACGCTAAAAGAAATGGAGCAGAAAAGGTAGCTTATATTGGTATCTTTGGTACCGATGAAAAAGCAGAACACATAAAGTATGCTCTCAATAAAGAATCTATAGACTTTAAAGCTGCTCGGACTGCAGAGGGAATAAGTGGTCAGCCACAAGTATCTCTCACTACAGAGGGAGATAGAGTTTTTATAGGTGGACCCAAAAATACTGTACAACATTTATTGAAATTACAACTTACTGATGAAGATTTAGACTTTATCTCTGACTATGATCTATGCCATGTTAGCTGCTACTCTTCTATGGAGAGTGAACTACCTAAACTCTCGAAAGTAATCGACATATCCTATGATTTTTCAAATAATTTAGACCTTGAGTATGTAGAGCTAGTAGCAAAACATATCAAGCATGCTTTCTTTTCAGTTGCGGAGTTAACGGACGGAAAATTGAAGCAATTTATGGATGCAATTAAAGTGTTTAACTTTGAGGTGGTTGCATTAACTAGAGGCAGTTTACCGGCTCTTTTTATAAAGGGTGATTATATTTATGAACAGAACCTACAACCAATAAAGGTTGTTGATACTATGGGGGCGGGAGATAGCTTAATTGCAGGTTTTCTAGTGAATTATATAAGTGGAGAGAATATGAGGATTTCTCTAGAGAGAGCTACACATTCTGCAGAAAACACTTGTAAGATATATGGAGGATTTGGCTACCCGAGAGAGTTCTAAATAATTGTTTTATAATTTCTCCTCGTGTAAAGTAAAAGAACAGTTGAAGCAAATAATGTTAATAGGGGAGTTATTATGAAGAGTCGAGATATTAGTAATTTGGATAGTCCAATATTATTATATGAAGAAATTAAGGCAGGCATTAAAGACTTGATCAAAAGTAAAAATTTAAAGCCTGGAGAAAAAATTCCAACTGAATCGAATTTATGTGAATTATTTAATGTGAGTCGGATAACTATTCGAAGGGCTATTAAAGAATTGGTTGATGAAGGCATCATTGAAGTGATCAGAGGTAAAGGAACTTTTGTTAAGGCACCTAAAAAAGATTTGCATTTATTAAATTTAAAAGGTTATACAGAAGGATTATCAAATTTAGAAAATCATATAGAAAAAGAAATTTTATTAAAGAGAATCGTACGCGAAGATAATGAAATTTCTAAAGCTTTTTTACATGAACAAAACGAGTTTTTAGAGTTAGTACGTCTTGTAAAAGATTCAGATGGACCATTTAGTGTTGACTTCGCTTACCTACCTTTACAGCTTTACCCTGGCATTGAACCATTACTAACTAATAATATTTCTACTTTCGAGCTTATAAGAGAGCAATACAAAGTAAAATTTAAGAAAGTGAAAAAAGAGATTGAATATGTTTTCCCATCTCCTGAAATTTGTGATTATTTAGGCATAAGTAAGACATCACCTGTTATCTTAGTGAAGAAAACAATTTTTGGAATGGATCATACACCAGTCCACTTTTCTAAATATTATCTTTTAGGAGATAGGGTGAAATTTTATATTGAGGCAGATTATACAGATTAGACCCCATAGGAGTAAACCTTGAGATAATTATTTAAGTGCAGTCGGAATACTCTGGTTAAAAAAATCAGAAGGGTAGGTTCAAAATGGTGAAAGGAATCATTTTTGACTTTGATGGTTTAATATTGGATACCGAAACACACCAATATCTTTTACTGCAAGAGCTTTTTGCTGAATATGGAAGTGAGTTACCTATTGAACGGTGGCAACAAGAAATTGGTACACATTCAGGGTTTTCTCCTTTTCAATACTTGAATGAGAACATTCAACAAAAAATAGATCCTCATACTTTACAAAAACAGTTCAAAGAAAAGTTTCAGGATAAACTAATTGGGGAGAAAGCGAGAGCCGGAGTAGAGGAATATTTACAAGAAGCTAAAGAAATGGATTTGAAGATTGGCTTAGCATCTAGTTCAAGTTATCAATGGGTGTCCACTCATTTAGTGAATCTAAATATTATTGATTATTTTGATTGTATCAAAACCTCAGATGATGTAAAAAAGGTTAAGCCTGACCCAGCTTTGTACTTAGAAACTGCTAAAGAATTAGGACTTGCAGTGGAGGAGTGTTTGGTGTTTGAAGACTCTGCTAATGGAGCCATGGCTGCTAAAAAAGCAAAAATGAAATGTATAATTGTACCGAACCAAGTGACTCATACGATGGATTTTTGTATGGTTGAACACAGGTTGCAGTCTATGAGTGACATGTCTCTGAAAGAAGTAATAGCTTATATCAACAAATAGGGTAGATGCATGTCAATATCACCATCAAATTGTTTCGTATACTGAAGCCTACCCCTTATGTTCAAATCTCAATAACTTTAGTGCAAGACTCTGCACGTTTATTTTGCAATAAACAAAGTACACACTTCGAGAAGTAAGTTTAGGTTAACCACTGCCGTCTCTCAAGTCATGTCTTTGCAATTACCGTAGATCTGGATGGAGTATTTGTGTATTTATTATTAATGGTTGTTGATTCGGCAGTAGGGATTGAAGATAATGGGCCTTAAACTGAGGGGGAGTTTTATGGGTGAAAAAGTATTGACTAAAGAGCGGGGTTGTTGAGCATTATTTCAAACAGGACTCTCCCAATCTTTATAAAAATCGTATAAAGTTAGAAAACCTACTTATCCATTTGTGGCAAGAGCATGAATTAGATCACCGTCAAAAAGCAATAAAAGTCTTATGTATGAAAAGGGAATACTTTTATTGGGATTAGCCTAATGGGTCTCGTGCGCTCAACTCCGCGAAACTTCTTTTAAGATCACCATCGTGTTTTTAAAGTCTTAAAGGTGATTAATGGTGATTAATGGGGAACGATGCTATCATAACCTTAAGAATCCCATTCCCTTCATAGGTGTGGGGTATTAGTTGTATTTAATTTTAGAAAAGTCTTTCGGTACCAATCACTTGTACTTCTAGAATTGCGCATCAAAAAGACTGCGATTATCACCTAGATGATCGCGGTCTTTTTGATGAAATAATCTTAAACGCACCCGCCATCGCCGCCAGACGAACTGCCTGAATCACCGTAATAGCTAGAGTTAGAGCTGCTTGAACAAGGAGCATTGTTTTTCGCATTGCTGCCGGTAATAGGGGCATCGGAAGTCACCTGATGTTGGGGCGAATGACTGACATGCGTCCGTCTAGAAATATTGCTTGCAATCACCATGATGATCACGATCATGACAAAGCCGAATACGAGAATTAAGCCAAGAGGCATTTGATCACTCCTTTGTAAATTACACCTATTATAGCATTTTATGGATAGCAGGAGGTGTTAAGAGGGGAGGAATTCTTTCGGATACGGTCAAAATTACGTTTTTATGTAATCAACAAGGACAATTAGTACAAATAAGGCAATAATCAAGGGGATGAATCCTTATTTGGTCATTTAGTAGATATGATAAATAATGATCCACCAACTAATCGGGCGAAACTACGAGTAGACCCCCCAATTTCCTTGTGACAACTACAAAATAAACTACCTTTCTTCTGTTTCATTCAGAAGAAAGGCCGTTTAGAAGCTTTGCTTTTCTTATATGACTGGGCTATTTATTTCTCCACTTCACCCGGCGCAGTCTCTAATTGAGAGATTTCTGCAATAATGTGTGAGATGTCTGTGTTATCAAGCACACCATTAAATCGATCCGCACCTAAACCAGTGGCGAAGACTGGAACCATGTTACCAGTGTGGCCGCCTGTTGCACTTGCCGCGCGAATGTCACGGTTCATGACACCAGCTTGATAATGGTCGGCGATAAAGCTTCCAATTTCCCATGCTTGCTCATGTGGGAATCGTAATTCGCCTTCATCATCGTAAATATACTCGTTGAACGCTTTTACCTCTTCGTCGCTTAGAACGACTCCTGAATACTCTTCAATAATAGATTGAACACTAGCTGTTAGGTAAACGCCATTTTCTTCATCAAACTCAAACTGACCTACCATGTATTCTGGAGAAGCCGATACATTGCGCAATGCTTCTTTATCCATGACCTCAGAAGCAGCAATACCCATTGTCTCGTGGTCTGCAAGAACGATCAGTAACGTATCATCACGTTCTTCCATCCAGCTTAATACATCGGCAACGGTATTATCGAATTCAATGGTTTCTTGCCAAACACTTGTGATATCAGCTGCATGAGATGCGTGGTCAATTCGTGCTCCTTCCACCATTAAGAAGAACCCGTCTTCATGTTGAGACAGCATATCTAGAGCGACATCTGTCATCTCATTTAATGTCGGTTCATTTGACTCATAGAGATCCATGTCGACTTTATAGTTCATGAAAGCAGGGTGGAATAACCCTAATAAGCGTTCAGGTGAATCTGCTGCTAATAATTCATCACGATCTGTGACGACGCTGTATCCTTTTTCTTCAAACATCTCGACTAAATCATCACCGTCTTGGCGGTCAGGCTGGAAGTAGTTTGAACCACCACCAAGCATGAGGTCATACTCTCTTTCAAAGAGTTGACGAGCGATCTCGTCTTGACCCGCGCGCGTTTCCACATTTGCTGTAAAGGCAGCTGGGGTTGCATCTGTTACGGTATTATTCGAAATGATTCCAACTTGCTTACCATCATTGCGAAAGAGTTCCAAGATGCTCGCAACACTCTCGCCATCTGGGTTCACACCAATCATCCCGTTATCAGTCTTAGTTGATGTAGCAATGGCCGTACCTGCTGCAGCTGAATCTGTCACCCAATTATTAGCTGAATAAGTACGTAAAAGAGCTGTATGCTCTAAAGACTCCATATGTAATTCGCCTTCTTTTCCATACTCTAGAAGTCTAGCAACTTCCATTTGTCCAAGGCCCATTCCATCACCAACCATAACAATGACGTTTTTTGGAGTATCTGATGCGGTTGCCTCTTCACTACCACCCGTAGCTTCATTTTCCTCTGCAGGGGCTGCTGCATCGACAGGCTCACTGACTTCTTCGTTCGTACAGCCGAATAGTAATGTCATAGACAAACCAATCGCTGTAAATGTACTTAAAAACTTAAATTTCTGCAAATGAATTCCTCCTGAATCTAATTATGTAAGCGATCCTATTCTACCATAATTTCACATGACAGTATGAAGTAGTATGGAAAATGAGTCGAATGAATTAGATGGGATTTTGTGATATATACGTGTCTTGAACATAGTGCCAGTCCCTCCTTAAATTATATCGAATGAGGCTGGAGAATGTTCTATAGCAGGTGAGTGCTTTGGTTATATTTTTACCAATTTGAATGACTAGAACCATTTCTCCGAAAAAGTGATGGTGCTGTTGTGAATTAAATGCCAAAGTTGGAGGAGTATTTGGGGTAGGGAGGCTTTTAAAAGTGCGATGCCTGTGTTTAGGGGGATAAACACAGGCATCATTTTTGTCTTGAGTAGGATGACATTCGCCGATAAGGGGATATTCCGACGAAGAAGTGCTGAAATCGGGCGAACCTAGCTCATAATCGGGCGAAATCACCAACTAATCAGGCAATTCTATACAAAAAATGGAAACAGACCTTCCAAAGCGAATTCTCGTAAACGAATCACAAATTTGAAACGACACTATTACTCATTTTTATAACGGATTAAGCAAATAAAATTTCTTTTCATCCTCAGGTGGGCACAAACCTTTTAATTTAAGCATATCGGTGTAATCAATCAATTTCGTTTTCTCTAATAATAGTGGAAGTTGATCAGTAAGATTTCCTTCAATGCGTTGGACGGTTTCATAGGCTGTGGTTGGGTTGATATTTAACGCTTTAGCTGCTTGTATAACTGGAGTATGTTGCTTGAGCAGTTTTAAGTAATGTTGTTCGGTATCCGCTTCATCCTCGAGTTCTGCTTCAAGTTTATCAACATATAGGAATAGATCGCGATCTCGTTCCGGAAGGCTTTGAATATACATTTTCCTGGCAAACTGAACTCGAGCTTGATTCATGATTTTATCCTCCCTAAAATGAAACTTATAAAACGTAATTATTACGATTTATAAGTATTAAATCATAATACGGTGTCCCTTGTAAAGAGTAGAAAAGGGAGTGTGAAAAAGGAGTTGGTGTTTGACAACTTAGAAAATATTCGTTAAGATTGTTTTAAATCGTAATTATTACGTTTTGTGAAAAGTAGTAGTTATAGTAATCTGTGAGAAAAAGTAAGGAGAGATGATGATAAAATGGCTAAAAAATCAATGGTAGCACGTCAGAAAAAACGCGAGCGTCTCGTTGCTCAATATGCGGAGAAGCGCCGCGAACTGAAGGAAAAGGGAGACTATGTTGCTCTTTCAAAGCTTCCTCGTAATTCTTCACCAACTCGACTGAACAATCGTTGTGAAGTAACAGGACGTCCTCGTGGTTATCTGAGAAAGTTCAAGCTATCTCGTATTAAATTCCGCGAACTAGCTCATAAAGGACAAGTACCAGGAGTGAAGAAGTCTAGTTGGTAAGAATGAGAACCTCACTAAGCGATGCTGCTTAGTGAGGTTTTTACTTATTCTAGTAGATGGATTCCGCTCCTTTATCAGAGGGAGGAGAATCCGCCGAAGTGGCAGCTCATTTCGACGAATATTTGTCGAAATTCAACAAACGAGCCTAATAATCCGTCAAAAAAGATAATTAATCGGGCAAGTTCATACATATAATGGAAAAAGTTAAAGCGAGACCACTTCGCTCCTCCTGAAAAATAACTTTACATAAAAGTGAAACTTTTCCAACTTTTAGCCGTATATAAGAGTACATGGGCTTTCATACATACTTAGCTCAATCTAAAAGTTTGGAGTGGTGCGTTTTATGATGGGTATGATTTGGTTGATTATTAGTGGTATTTTACTTTTCGTTTTATTAGTTGTAGGTGGAGTTGGCTTCTTTATTTTCAAAAAGCGTTATAGAACGGCTAGCTCCAACCAAGCGTTGATCATTACTGGTCCAAAGCTTGGTGATCCAGAAGAAGATGCGAGAATTTTCTTTGATGATAATGGAAGAAGCTTGAAAATCATTCGAGGTGGGGGTATCCGTTTAAAGATGTTCCAAACGTGTACGCCAGTTGACTTAAACTCCTTTCAAATCAAGTTAACGACGCCTAAAGTGTACACTTCACAAGGGGTTCCGGTTATCGCTGATGCCGTTACTTCAGTCAAAATTGCTGATTCATTAATTGGAATTGCCAATTATGCTGAACAATTTCTCGGAAAGAAGCAAGGTGAAATTGAAGGCGAAGTGTCAAAGGTTCTGGGTACGAATTTACGTGCTATTTTATCGAAAATGACGGTTGAACAAATCAATAATGACCGGGAATCGTTTAATCACCAAGTACAAGATATTGCGCAACAAGAATTAGATAATATGGGATTTAAAATTACTTCTTTTGGCTTGGATGATTTGCGTGATGCCGATGAAGAGAACGGCTACTTAGAAAATCTAGGACGACCGAGAATCGCTGAAATTCGCAAAAAGGCTGACATGGCAGAATCTGATGCAGAAAAAGAAACAAGAATGTACAAAGCAAGAAATGATCAAGAAGCACAAGATGAAGAAAACAAACGCTTAAGCGCCATTGCTGAATCAAAGAAAGAAAAGGATATCAAGCAGGCTCAAATTAAAGAAGAAACAGAACGAGCAAGGGCCAAGTCAGAACAATCCTACGAGCTTGAAAAGGCAAGGCTTGCTCAACAAGTAAAAGAAGAAGAAATGAAGATCCAGTACATTGAACGTCAGCGGCAAGTAGAGCTCGAACTAGAAGAACAGAAGAAACGTAAGACGTTGGCAGATGCAGATGCTTATGATATTAAAGCCAATGCAGAAGCAGAAGCTGAAAAAGCACGAATTGACGGGGAAACAAAAGCATTAATCGAAAAACAAAAAGGTCTGGCGGAAGCAGAAGTTATCCGTGAGAGAGGTCGTGCGGAGGCCGAGGCGAAAGAACTAATGGCTGCAGCGATGGAAAAATACGGAGAAGCTGCGATCCTTGAGATGTTCATTGATATGCTCCCTAAATATGCTCGTGAAGTGGCACAGCCTCTAGCTCAAATTGAAGAGATGAAGGTCATTGATTTGGGTGGTGCAGATTCCAACGGGGGCGCCGCAAAAATCACAGGCAATGTCACAAGAACGATGGTCGGTCTACAAGAAAGTTTAAAAGAAAGCACTGGGATGGATTTAAAAGCAATGCTTGAGAGCTTTGTTTCCCGAGGCCAGGTAAATAACTTTGAAAAGGCTATTACTGAAATGGCAGCTGGGGGAGATGAGAAAGCGGAAGAGCGTGAGGAAGAGTCTCTTTCACAAGATAACGAACTAGAAGGTGAGAAGGCGAGAAATGATGAGGATAAGAATGGTGAATAAGTGAAGAGTGGGGGGCCTGTTTTGGGCCTCTGTTTTTTATGGACATAAGCATTTAAATTAGGAGATTTAGGCAGGATTCGTGCTGATGAATTTTACTAAGTTAAAAAAAATCCAATAACGGGCATTTAACAGAAGTTAATTTTTGTTGCAAATGCAACAAATTAAGGTTAAATTAATTACAAGTCATTTTTATTGCATTTGCAACAAAATGTGTGCTGAGGAGGTAATTATGAAAGAAATTCTTCGTGAAATTGGAATGGTCGCAAGGGCGTTAGATTCTATAAGTAATATAGAATTTAAAGAATATGACCTTACAAAAGGGCAGTATTTGTACCTTGTACGAATTTGTGAAAATCCGGGAATCATTCAAGAAAAGTTAGCTGAGATGATAAAAGTAGACCGAACAACAGCAGCTCGTGCTATAAAGAAACTTGAAATTAATGGCTTTATTGAAAAAAAAGAAGATAGCCATAACAAAAAAATTAAAAAACTCTTTCCTACAGAGAAAGGGAAAAATGTTTTTCCTTTTATTAAAAGAGAAAATGATTATTCTAATATCGTCGCATTAGAGGGATTTTCTGAAAGAGAAGCAGAAACCCTCTTCCATCTTCTTCAAAGAGTAAGATCAAATATAGAAACAGACTGGGAATATGTGAAAAAGGGAAACAAGAGAAATTATTAATTGTAAAGGAGCGACATAGTTACATGACTAAAAATATAAAAAAGTGTACCCTTGAAGATTTACGCAAATTACAAGAAATTAGTTATGAAACATTTAATGAAACATTTAAGCATCAGAATTCACTCGAAAATATGAATGCCTACTTGGAAATGGCGTTTAACTTAACACAATTAGAAAAAGAATTATCCACTCTTTATTCGGAATTCTTTTTTGTTTCTTTTCATAATGAAGTCGTTGGATATTTAAAGGTCAATACCAATGATGCTCAGTCTGAAGAAATGGGTGATGAATCACTTGAAATCGAGAGGATTTATATAAAGAACAAATTTCAAAAACATGGGCTTGGTAAATATCTGTTAAATAGAGCTATGGAAATTGCAATGGAGCGTAATAAAAAGAAAGTCTGGTTAGGTGTATGGGAAAAAAATGAAAATGCTATTGCTTTTTATAAGAAAAAGGGGTTTGTCCAAACAGGAGCACACTCTTTCTATATGGGTAATGAAGAACAAGTGGACTTAATAATGACCAAAACACTCACATAACTTTTTGAAAGGTGGATTATTATGTATATTCCTTCACATTTTAGAGTTACAGATGAAACAGTGGCTTACGACATTATGAAAGAACATAGTTTTGCAACTCTTTTTTCTCAGCACAATGGGATGCCATTTGCCACTCATTTACCGTTAATTTTGAACAAGGAGAATACATACTTATATGGACATTTTGCTCGTCCAAATCCTCAGTGGAAAGATATAAAAAATCAATCCGTTCTAGCTATTTTCCACGGTCCTCATTGTTATATCTCCCCGTCTTGGTATGAGACAAATAAAGCAGTACCAACATGGAATTACGTCACAGTTCATGTTTATGGAAAAGTCGAGCTTGTAGAGGACGAAAAGGAATTAATGGATTCCTTACATGAGATGGTATTGAACTATGAAACTCCAAACAGTTCATACAGGTTACAGGATGTAGATGCAGAGTTCATCACTGGTATGAGCAAAGGAATTCAAGGTTTCAAAATAAGAATCAATAAGATAGAAGGAAAAGCTAAGTTAAGTCAAAACCATTCAACAGAGCGACAAGAATTAGTTATTAATCAACTAGAAGAAATTCCAAATACAGATGAGCAACAGATTTCCTCATTAATGAAGGCAAACTTAAAAAAGTAATTGTGAGGATTTGGATGATAAAAAAGAAGGAGCAGAGGTCCTGTTTTGGGCCTCTGTTTTTTTGCATGCTTTTTTAACTGCATATCATCTCCTCCTATTTTCAAATATCATCAATCATTTTAGATTTACATTAATAGATTAAAACAAAAAAAGGTGTTGTTTCTAGCGGATATAAAGTTTTCTACCCAGAAGAAGTTAAGATAGAAGTAGTCCGATTAGATTAGTGGGTAAACTACCTAACCAAGAACTAATGGAGAGTTTGATATTAATAATAATTCTCGAATCAAGACGTGGGTGAGATGGATCAAGTATGGAGAAAATTTTTTTCGAGTAATTGATACTATCAAAATAACAACATTAACAACATATGGAAATTTAGAACGGTATATGGTATTTTTGTACTAGGGGGTGGCTCATGAAAAAAAGTAAACTCGTTTATTTAATGATTCTTTTTTGTGCCTTATTAGTGATTAATGCTTGTAGTATGAACACTTCTATAAGCCCAGAACAGCTTCTAACAGACTCCCAGATGGAACGGTTCATTGTAGCAAAAGAAGATCTATCAGAATCAGATTTTGATTACTTTAAAACTCAGCCTGACTTACCTGCTTTGAGTGAACAAGCAAATTATACAACATACCTCTACACCGCGGTAAAACTCAATGAAGAGCAATTTGACCAATTGAAAGAAGACTATTTCAGCTCTGATATAAATTATGAGACCTATATAGAATTTTCAGATTCACTCTTATCGATGAAAGAACTTTTAGAAGAACCTAACTCAGTAAGTAATGAGGCATATGCTTATCATGTAATCGGAAATGTGAAGTTTATTTCACCGCAATAAAACGAAGTGAATGAATGGAAAAGGGTAGTGATTTATGAAAAAGATCGTATTAGTTTTAAGTTGTTTTGCTTTGCTAGTAGGTTGTACGTCAGGTGCCAAATCAGCAATGACTGAGAACTTGTCTGAAGGAGCAGTAATACCTGAGGTCAATACTAATAAGATAAGTAGTATGGTGATTCTAACTTCAGAACAGGAAAGAAAGTTTGAGGAAGCGCAATCTAACTTATCAGAAGAGGTTTTTGAAGAAATTAAAAGTAGACCTGGTACTACACCTACTATGCAAGCTGCTAATTATAAGGCGTACTTATATACGTCAGCCGTTCTTACTGAAGAACAATTTTTTGAGGTGAAAGAGGAGTACTTTGCCGATTTTGTTGATTATGAAGTGTATAGAGAATTTGCTGACGCTCTGTTTACACCAGAACAATTTTATGAATCTGATGGGGAAATGGATATAACTCAGGAGAAAATGGAGGGCTTTGGATATTACATTATAGGAATGATAGAAGTCATATCTCCTAGAGAGAAATAAATTTAAAAGCCTCCGTTATCGAACGGAGGCTTGATTCGTATAATTAAGTCGATATAAAATCTCCACCATTAACATGCAGGGTTTGACCTGTCATGTAAGATGAGTCATTACTAGCTAGTAGAACAAAGCAGCCGACATGTTCAACTGGTTGTCCTGGGCGGCCCATTGGTGTATCGGTTCCGAATTCTGCCACTTTATCCTCAGGGAAGGTTGATGGAATAAGTGGTGTCCAAATCGGACCCGGAGCAACGCCGTTGACGCGGATTCCGTCTTTTACAAGAGCTTGAGCCATTGAACGCGTAAAGGCATTAATCGCGCCCTTTGTCGCTGTATAGTCAATTAGCTGCGGGTTTCCTCGATACGGGTTAATCGACGTTGTATTAATAATCGTGCTGCCTGGCTTCAAGTAGTCGATCGCTTTTTTCGTGAAGTAAAAGTAAGAATAAAAGTTCGTTCTGAACGTTTTTTCTAGTTGTTCGCTTGTGATGTCTTTAATGCTTTCTTTTGGATGCTGCTCAGCTGCGTTATTCACTAGAACATCTAAGCTTCCGAGCTTATTCACTGTTTTTTCGATGGCCTCGTTACAGAAAGACTCATCTCCGACATCCCCCGGGATTAAGAGGCATTTCACTCCCTCTTTTTCGACGCGAGCTTTTGTATCCTCGGCATCTCCATGCTCATCTAGGTAGACAATGGAAAGATCTGCTCCTTCTTTGGCATAAGCCACGGCAACAGCTCGTCCGATTCCACTATCTCCACCTGTAATTAATGCTACTTTTCCTTTCAACTTGCCTGTACCTATATAGTTATCATCCTCATAAATAGGGAGAGGATTCATCTCACTTTCAATACCAGGTTGACGTTCTTGCTCTTGTTTCGGTTGTCCATCTGTTTGTCTGTTTCGTAAATCCAATTTAATCTCCTCCTATTTTTAATGAAGCATTCGTCTCTATTTTTGTGTTTAGCCTTTTGAAGTCAATCTGAAACATATGAGAGCGAGAGGTGAGAATGCTAGAATTTTTAAAATGTTTGTCATAATAGAATGAAAAATACCAATAAATAGGTAATAATAACTTGTCTTTTTATGTAAATTGGATGTAAAATAGTTCATGTGGATCAAGCCTGTATTTCGATATGATAAAAAACTACTACCCTTTGAAAAAATATGCTTATGTTGATGATTTGGTAAAAAATATTGAGAGTTCGAAGGTGTGGAAATAAATTAAATGTTTACTTTTCTAGCGGAAAGGTTATGTAACACTAACTAAACAAATGAAGGAGAATCATTAAATGTCTACTTTGAAAGAAGCAACAAACTTTACCGAGCAACACTTAAAAGACTTGCTTCAACATCTTCAAACAAAAGGAACGGAAGATACAGAACTCACATCCGCTCAATTGGTCGAAGAGATTGCATCTGTATTCAAGCCGTTTATTAATCATGAAGAAGTGTAAGTGAAATGTATACTTTCCCCAAGTTCATCAAACACTAATTTTCAGTACTGATAACGGAGGGATTTCATGCAAACTGTAACCTTGCAAGTAGAGAAAATGAGTTGTGGTAATTGCTTAGACACAGTGAAAGCTGCACTAGAAGGACTAGATGGAGTCGAGCAAGCCGATGTTCACCTAAAGGACAAGACAGCCAGAGTCGCATACGATGAATCGCGCGTAACGACTGAGCAAATGGCAGAAGCCGTTGAAGACAAAGGATATATGATTGTCCCGTAAGCCGTCTTGTAGATGGCTTTTTTTGTGGGCTTTTTTTGGAGGCTAGGGGGAGTAATTTGAACAAATAACAGCCTAATTCACTTAGAGGCGTCATTTTTTCTAGCAAAGTAGCAAGGAGTGCCACGAATTTAAGGTTTTTACCTAGAAAGCGTAGCGAATGTAGGGCCTCGTTAAGAGTGTGAGCAGATGATTCCGCCGAATTTTTGTCGAAATCCGGCATAATCACAGAATAATCCGTCAAATCTGCATAGTATTCCGACGAAATAGGCTCATAATCAGGCAAGTACATACATAATATGGAAATTAACTATTGTTTCAAATTCTCGCCGCACCCACCACGCACCGCAGCTTCTTTAATGCCGTCTTCCGCCATGTCGCAACCGTATTTTTCGAGACGTTCTGCTCGGTTGCAATTTCACCAAGCTTCTTTTCATAAACAATCGCCTCCCGGACCCAGAGAAGTTCCCGTGTCGAGAGCTGCCCCAAGTAAGGCTCGAGCTCGGCTAATGGATCTTCCCCTCTGAACAAATCACCAATAGGCGCGGGGATCACAAAGTCCGTACTCACTTGCTGGTCTTGCAGGACGAAGCGCTCGTCATAGGTGCGCTCTTTTCGTAGCTCCATCAACATATGTCCGCGCACTGTATAGAGGGCGAATGCTGGAAACGAGCCTTTTCGTTCTTCATATTTCCGATAAGCTTCCCATAAGGCACAGACGCCAATTTGGTAGAAGTGATCATGAGAACGGTAGAGATTGAGTTTTTTCAGTTGACCTTTAATCAGGGGTTCAAATTGGGTGAGAACTTCTTCAAACGATTGACCTTGCATGGTGGATCTTCCTTAGTCAGAAGCGCTTCTGTGTATTCCGCGGTAGAGTAAGCATAAAGCGGAGAGGTGAGAAGCGCATCTTGGCAAAACGGCAAAATGAAGATCGTCTAGGTGGGCATTTTGACGTTTTTGCTCTAGTGATATTGTCAAAACGAGCCCACCAAGGATAGTCATTTTGGCAAAATGATGGTATTTTAGTAGGATCGAAGAATTGAAGGAGTTTGTGCAATATGCTTGTTAAACATACATGGTCATGGGTATGTGTCCTCCTCTGGATGGCACTGATCTTTTATTTGTCACATCAACCAGCAACAGAGTCGGCGGAGTTAAGCAGTGGGATCATGGAGCGGATCGTAGCGGTTGTTGAAATCGTCGTTCCAACCATTCATCAGCATCTCGATACGGTCCATTTGATCATCCGAAAAGGGGCGCATTTCTTTGCTTATTTCATCTTAGGAATACTCGTCATCCATGCGTTAAGAGGTGGTCGTCTTACTGGGTATCGTAGAGTTTTATTGGCTCTCTCTATTTGTGTGCTTTATGCGATATCAGATGAGGTTCACCAGTTATTTATTCCAGGGCGAAGTGGAGAAGTAACCGATGTATTGATTGATAGTGCAGGTGCAAGTGGGGGGATTGGGTTATATCTCCTCGCCAAAACAATAAAGAGAAAAAGGGTATAGCTGCTTATACCCTTTGCGCATAGTAAGGGAAGGTATAAGGAAAGGGTGGAGCATAGACATGTGTCATTTTCAAAAAGGAGTTAAAAACGATGTAGCATTTGTGTTCTCATGTCCAGGAGCTGCGGAGGAAGCAGCGAATAGACCTGCTGCAGGCAGAACAGGAACGAATTTACATCAACTATTATTCATCCTCAACTCACATTTTAGAGAAGTGACAGAGTGGTCGCGAGAGGCGATTACGATAACCAATGCATGGAGCAAGGTCGAATACCGCCAGCTCACCGGTCGAACAGAGGCTACAATCAAAGAGGTCTTAACAGAAGAAAATCTTTTTCGCCTAGAACAGGAGTTAAACGAAATAGAGAAGGTAATCATTTGCTCTGGGCAAAGAGCAGGCCTCGCAGTCTCGGCACTAGCCAACACAAACCGGCTACGTGATGGAGTGAAAGTCATCAGCATCCGTCACCTTGGACTTCGATCCCTTAATCAGATAAAAGTAGACATCCATGGGCAACCTATTTATTCTGTGGCGGAACAGCTAACTAGAGACGGTACCACAAATCCGCAGCTTGGTCTTGAAAATACAAAGAAGCGATTAGAAGTAGTGGCGCATGAAATCATCAATGTCCTCCCATAAAGTACTGAATTTTCAGTCTTTGTGTTGCTTATCTTAGTACATGATGCTAGGATGAAAGTAGAAACCTCATTAATCTACCTCAAGAATATCTCCTATGATTTTCACACATCCGTCATAACAAATCGTCCAGATGAATACTTAGTAGTATCAGCTTGTGTTATTTTGCGAACAAAACATACTAACTAGTTAGTATAACGAAGAGAGGAGAGGGTCCTTATCACTCATTTTAACTTTTCACATCCCATTCGAGTTCGCTACTCAGAAATTGATGGGCAAAAAATTGTCTTTAATGCGCATTATTTAACCTATATTGATGTTGCGGTGACGGAATACTATCGCAAGGTGATTGGTCCCAACTGGCTCGAGTTAGCAGAAAAAAATATATTTGATCTCGTCTTAAGGAGGGTCACACTGGATTATCTTTCTCCAGCAAAACTAGATGATCTTCTTGATATCCATTGCCGTGTAGTGAAAATGGGCAGATCGAGCATGAATTGTGAGTTTGCGATCAAAAGAGGGGATGAGCTCTTAATTCAGGCAGAGGCTGTTCAAGTGTGCTTTGATCTTGAAACAGGTAAGTCTAAGCCTATTCCAGAGGAAATTAGAGAGCGGATCAGAGAGTTTGAAGGGCTAAAGATATCCGTTGAATAGAGGAGGGGAGACGATTGTTATCGTTTAATCGCAATCAGTGGGAAGCGTATGTGGGAATTGGGCAAAAGGAAGCTGCTCAGCTATTTAAGGATGTGTTGAGGGAAGCAGACATGTCATTTGAAGAGAAGGTCTTGCCCCCTGTTTATATGTATGATTCAAAGCATAATAGCATTGAACTAGAGACCGACGAGTTAGTGATTACACTAATCTATGTTTCAGGTGATCCACTCACTCGATTCTTTTCAGGAGTTGTCGGCAGCCGTAAGCATTTTGAAGGGGTAACGTTTTTAACGATGAAGTACAAGGATTCGGAACTCTTAGCGCAGGTGCTCACTCAATTCAATCACAGCTGTCAGACGAAGCCATGGCAGATCACCAAGCACCCTCGCTTTCAATTTGCGTTCGTATTGCAAGCGATCAATCGATACAAATGGAGCAGAGTATGTAACTAATTTGCAAGAAAGAAGGGATTACGATGCAAGAGGAAATCACGATGGATCAACTACTAGAAGACCTGGAGAAAAGAAGAGAACGAGCGAGGTTAATGGGTGGACAAGAGAAGATTGATCGCCATCATCAATCCGGCTTTTATACGGCAAGAGAGCGGATTGAGAAGTTACTAGATCCAGGAAGTTTTCTAGAGATCGGTGGCCTTAGTCACTCTGAGTTTCCTGGTGCTGAACAAAAAAGCGCCGGTGATGGGATTATTTGCGGGCTTGGAAAAATAGATGGACGCCCTGTGGTCGTCGAGGCAATTGATAAGACGGTATTTGCAGGCACGGAAGGATCGGTTCATATTAAGAAGTCAGAGGCGTTGCATGATTACGCTCTTAAGCGCGGCTTTCCTATTTTTAACCTTGGAGAAGGTGGCGGGCTACGGATGCCGGATGGAATGGGATCAGATGGAATCAGTGACAAGTTGTTTCCGCAAAATCTCCTGACGATTGGTCGTAAGGTACCGATGATTTCGAGTATTTTAGGTGATAGTTACGGGGGACCGACTTGGCTTGCTGTCTCATCCGATTTTGTCACTCAAGTAAAGGGGAGCTGCATGGCGGTAGCCGGTCCAAGAATGCTTGAGATGGCAACTGGCGAGAAGATTACACCGGAGGAGCTAGGTGGGTGGAAGGTTCATGCCGAGACGACGGGGCAAACCGATCATGTATCTGACTCGGAGGAAAATGCGATTGAGGCGATGAAGGCATTCTTTCGCTACATGCCCCTTAATGCCGACCAAGAGCCACCGAAGAAGGAAACGAAGGATGATCCGAATCGGCGTTTAGAGGAAGCAATCGATTTTGTCCCGACAAGAAGGACGAGAGCGTATGACATGAAAAAGCTAATTAGCATGATCGTTGATGACGGTGACTTTTTTGAGCTGAAGCCGTTATTTGGACGATCCTTAATTACGGCTCTTGCTCACTTAAATGGTCAAGTAGTCGGAGTGATTGCTAATCAGCCGATGATGTTCGCTGGCTCGAGTGGTCCTGAAGAATGCGATAAGGCTACGGATTTCATTTGCTTATGTGATTCCTTCCATATCCCGCTCGTTTTCTTGCACGATATCCCTGGCTTTCGAGTAAGCAGCGCGGCTGAGAAAAAGAAGGTGCCAAGTAAGATTATGCAGTGGAATCAAGCATTAGCGAGAGCGACGGTACCAAAGCTTTCGGTTGTGATACGCAAAAGCATTGGGGCAGCATATGGAAATATGTGTGGACCAACAATGGGAGCTGACTCTGTTGTAGCGTGGCCGAGTGCTGAGATTAATTTTACCGGACCGGAAGTAGGAGTGAATGTTGTCTACGGTCGTAAGTTGATGGAGGCAGATGACCCGAAACAAGCGCGAGAGGAATTGCTGAAGACATGGGGCTTTGATAGTTCGCCATATAAAGCGGCAGGGAAGTTTATGATTGATGATGTGATCGACCCGCGTGATACAAGAAAGTACTTATGCCAGATGCTCGAATATGCCTGTGTCAATAATGGTTCAAAAAGCAAACGCTTATTAGCTAATTGGCCGACCAGCTTTTAATAAACGAGGAGGATGCGAAGCATGGAAAATGTATGGATGCAAAATTGGCCGGAGGATGTACCAAAAGAGTTAACGTATCGTTTAGGGAAGAAGCCACTTCATCATTACTTAGAAGATCATGCGAAAAATAGACCTGATCAGATTGCTTACCTCTACTATGGTTGCGAGATTACTTGGCAGGAACTCAACGATTCAAGTAATCAATTTGCCAATTTTCTCGTTGAAAAGGGCTTAGAACGTGGCGATCGTATTGGGTTGTTCATGCAAAATTGTCCGCAGTATATCATCGCGCATTACGGAGCGCAGAAACTCGGGGCAATCGTCTGTCCGCTAAACCCAATGTACAAAGAAACCGAGCTCGAGTATTTAATCAATGAATCCGGTATGCGAGTCGTCGTCAGTGCCGATGAATTGTATGACCGAGTGGAAGCAATACGAGGGCATACACCTTCTCTTGAAGTTGTTGTGAGCACGAATTACGGAGACTATTTACCAAGCAAGAGGCCATACGCCTTTCCGAATGATTTCCTGTTTGACAAGCGTGTGTTCAGTGAGACCTATGATTTAGACGATATTTTAAAGGATTATCCAACGACTGCTTTAAATCGTTCGTTTGACGTAAGTGAAGATGTGTCGTTATTGGTGTTCACCTCAGGGACGACTGGGCGACCGAAAGGAGCTATGCTCACTTATGAAAACGCTTTATTTAAAACAGCAGCGGCTATTGAGACGAATGGTGCAAGGCCTGATGATGTTTGGCTTGCGGTAATGCCGTTATGCCATATTGCCGGAATGGTTATGGGCGTCAATATCCCGGTCTATTCAGGCACAACCTGTGTGTTGCTAACAAAATTTGAGCCAGAGGCTGTGTTAACGGCAATCGAGAAATATCAGGTCAGTTTATGGTATAGTGTCGCCCCGATGAATGCTGGCCTTTTGCAGTATCCAGGGTTGAAAGAGAGAAGGTTAGGTTCACTGAGACGGAATTTAGCTACTAGCTTTGGCATACCTGTGACCGAAGAGCTTGCCGAAAAATGGAGGGAAGTAACCGGTGGATGTGAGATGTATGAAGCCGCATATGGACTGAGTGAGACTCATACATGCGATACATTTATGCCGGCTGATAAAGTCAAATTTGGTAGTTGCGGGATTCCTGTATTTGAAACGGATATACGTATAGTCAATATGGAAACCGGAGAGGATCAGCCTGTTGGCGAGGCTGGTGAGATCGTGATCAAAAGTCCGGGAGTGTTCAAAGGATATTGGAATCGTCCGGATGCGACAAGAGAGACATTACGAGATGGCTGGGTTCATACAGGAGATATTGGCTACTTTAGTGAAGATGGCTACTTATTCTTTAGTGGCCGAGTGAAAGAAATGATTAAAAGCTCGGGGTATAGCGTCTTTCCTGAAGATGTCGAAGCGATGTTGATGGAACATCCAGCGATTGCCCAAGTGGCTGTAGTCGGCGTACCGGATGAAGTGCGTGGCGAGAGTGTCAAAGCCTTTGTCGTTCCCCAAGCAGCACAAGCGAGTGAGGTGACAGAGGACGCGATTATTAAATGGTCAAAAGAGAAAATGGCCGCTTACAAATACCCTCGTTTTGTTGAATTTCGTAGTCAATTACCTGCAACGAGCTCAGGAAAAGTACTAAGACGTTTACTTAAGGAAGGTAGTGAGGCGTAATGGGAAACTGGTACCGTCTACCGAAAAGTGAGGGCATCTTTCTTGTCACGATTATCATTTATGCAGTGATCTTCTTTTTACCATGGAGCTACGACGTGATGATCATGAACATTACGTTACAAGCGTGGGGTGCATATGGCTTGCATATACTTGCACCGGTTATCGCGATTTTTTTAATTATGCGAAGCAAAGAGACAAAGGTAACTGCTGATACGAAACAGTCATTAGATACGTAAGGAATCCAAGGGGGAGTTGTATTGAAGACGGTTGAGCTTTCGATCATGGTTGTGTATTTACTCTTTCTAGTTGTCATTGGCATCTATAGTCAGCGGCGAATCTCCCAATCTCAAACGGGGATAGAAGATTACTATGTTGCGGGACGTAAGATTGGTACAGGGGTCAACTCTCTGGCGATGTTAGCTGCATTGGGGAGTGGAGGGTCGTTCATGGCAGGGGCCGGGACGATCTGGAATTTAGGTTTTCCATTTTTAGCATGGATGTGCGCGGGATCGATTGTGGGGTTTACGGTAGCCAGTGTCTTAGTTGCAAAGCCACTTCGAAACTCACAGAAATTCACTGTCTCAGAGTTTCTCAATGATCGATATGGAGGATTGTTTTTCAAAATAGCTGTACCCGTGGTCATTATCATAGGGTCAGCGATGTACTTAATGTCGCAAATGACAGCAGGCGGATTGATCGCCTCTTATGTGACGGGCTTATCGTATGAGTGGGGACTTGTCATCATCGTGCTCGTGTTTATTTTCTATGTATCACTTGGTGGCATGTTAGCTGTGACGTGGACAAATATTCTCCAAGGAGCGATGATGGTGTTTTTAATCTCGTCAGTCGTGATTGCAGGTATTGTTAATCTACCAATTGATTGGGCGAGCTTTTTTATGAATGCTACGAACGAAAATCCGGCACTGGGTGTCGTTGGAGCAACCCTTCCAGTAGCAGCCTATATCGGTGCCTTTGTCACATGGGCAACGGCCGTTTGTGTGACGCCACATCTTGTCATGAGGATCTTCACAGCTACCAATGCTCGGTCTGCTAAATTATCACTGAACATCAGTATGCTTCTTTTTGGAATCTTAATGATCGGGGTAGGGCTTGTGGTTGTGCCATATATCCCAACGATGGATGCGGTGATGCTAGCAAACTATGCACCTGATATGTGGCTACTATTAATTGCTGATCAATTCTTCGGTCCCGTTCTGCTCGGGATTATTACAGCAGGAATTATGGCAGCCGTCATGTCCTCAACGGATGCGTTACTTTTAGCGGTTAGTAGTGCTTTCTCCTATGATTTATATAAAGGGGTGATCAACCCGAATGCGAGTCGGGAACGAATTGTAAAAGTGTCGATGGGATTTACGTGGGTGGTAGGTTTAGTTGTGATGGTGCTATCGTTAAATCCACCAGCCTTTCTGATCGTGCTCTACACAGCAGCAGTTGGCTTTATGGTATCGAGTCTATTTAGCCCAATGGTGCTGGGGATTTGGTGGAAGCGGTCGACTCGTGTAGGGGCTATTGTTGGATTACTGGTAGGCTCAATTAGCTTCTTAATCTGCTTCCTCTTTTTCACGATGCCGTATAATTCGGAGATCTTGATTGCTTTGCCGATGTCTTTAGTATCGATGTATGTTGTCTCTGCTTTTAGTAAAAAACCATCTCAGGAAATAGTAGATAAGATGGATGGGTATCATATGGATATGTAAATCATTTAGATGAGGCTCTTTGATCGTTTTGGTCAGAGGGCTTTTTTGATGGAGCATTGGTGAAATGAAATAGTATAGAGATTAGCTTCTCTAAAGGTTCATACCAACATTAAATAAGTCTATTGTAGTAGTAAATTTGATGGTATAATCATCTTGTGTAAAAATTGTAAAAAATGGGGGTTTTAGTTTGAAGTTGATCAAATTATTTTTCATCGCAATGTTAACTTTAGGGATGTTCGCAAGCTCTGTTAGTGCCAGTGCTCATTTTTCTGATGTAAAAGAAAGTTTTTGGGCACATCAAGAAATAACTTATCTATATCAACAAGAAATAATTAAAGGGTATGAAGATAATACTTTCAGACCGAGTAATACGGTAACAAGGGCTCAGGCTGCTATTATGATTGCTGGAGCACTCGAATTAGATTTGGAAAATAGACCTGCACCATCTTTTTCAGATATTAGAAGTGATTTTCATGCATATAAAGTGGTGGCTGCAGTAGCCTATGAAGGCATTATTACTGGTCGGGATGGTAGGTTTATGCCTAATGCTCCATTAACACGAGGACAAATGGCCGCAATCCTTCAAAGAGCATTTGATCTAAAAGGCCACTCTAACAATGAGTTTAATGATATTAGTAAAAATCATGCTTTCTATAAAGAAATTCAAGCATTAGCTGCTAATGGTATTACTACAGGTTACCAAGAAGATAATACTTTTAGATCTGGTAATGCTACTACTAGAGCCCAATTTTCAGCATTTCTTTATCGGGTATTGCATAACTTCAATGAAGAGACCCCAGTGGAGGAAGAGCCAGTAGAAGAAGAACCGATTGAAGAGACACCTATAGAAGAAGTTCCGGTAGAAGAAGAGCCAGTGGTAGAAGAACCAATTGAAGAGACACCAGTAGAAAATAACCAACCGTTAAAATTAAATATTCCGTATGTATCAAAGGATAATAACATGACCGTTACAATGCAAGATTTTACGGTTGTAGATAATGGTAGTTTCTATGAATATACTATTACGTATGAAGAAACTAATAATACAAGTGATCAAGTAATTGATCAAGGAAGTTTTAAAATATATTATACAAATGGTAAATCTGAACCGCAATACGGCTTCTTCAATCGTTTATTTCCTGGAGAGTCAGCTAGCAGAAGTTATACATTTAAAGCTCTTAAGGATTATGAGTTATTAGTTGTTGAATATGGAGCAGATCTATTTTTCCGTCAAACGCCTGAAGACGAATCTTTAAAGTGGGGAATGTAAAAAGTATTCTTATTGCATATTTTATATTAACAGAATTAAAAAGAATTAAGAGTGAACATCATAGCAGTAACTGAAGCCTATCTTTTTAATTTGAAAGATGGGTTTTCTTTTATCACTTTTTAGTGAAATGCAAACGGAGTGGACATCTTATATCAGTTTAATCTTATAAACGATGATTGTTCTAGTGTTTTCCCTCATGTACAATAAAAAGGAAAAATAATGAATTTTTGTGCATTTACAATGAGGAGGCATTTGATGAGAAAACTGAACAACCCGTTTATATTGTTATTCTTTGCATTACTCATGCTTAGTTCTGGTCCTGTAACAAGTGCAGCGACTCAGTTTAATGATGTGAACAATAGCTTTTGGGCAAAGGATGAGATTACATACTTGGCTAATCAGTCGATTATAAGAGGGTATGACGATGGAAGTTTTAAGCCGAATAACACTGTGACGAGAACTCAAGCGGCCATTATGCTTGTCAATTCATTAGGCATTAGTACAGAAAATCGTCCTGCTGTTCAATTTAATGATATTAAAGATGATTTTCATGCTTATGAATATGTAGCAGCCGTTTCCGATGAAGGGATCATGAATGGAAGTAATGGTAATTTCAGGCCAAATGAAGCTTTAACAAGAGGGCAAATGGCAGCGATTATTGATCGTGCTTTTAAGCTACCTCGCTATCAAGAAGAAAAGCAATTCACTGATATTGGAAGGGATTTTACTTTCTATACATCGATTCAAAATTTAGCATATAATCGCATCACTACTGGCTATGAAGAAGATCAATCGTTTAGGCCAAATGCTTCATCTACAAGGGCGCAATTCTCAGTATTTCTTGCTAGAGTGCTAGATGATACATTCAAACCTGAGATTCAAGAAGATACGGTTGATCAAATTATTGTCGTATCTACTAGCAATCTATCGGCTCAGCGAGCAACTCTTAGAACCTATGAACGTGTAAATGGAAAGTTAGAACGGAAGTTTGCTCCAATGGGGGCGGTCGTTGGCTATAATGGAATTGGTCAAAATAAAAGAGAGGGTGATGGTCAGACCCCGATGGGTACCTATGATATGGGTATGGCATTTGGTACAGCCGCTCCTCCAAGAGGTACAAGATCAACCTATCAACGTATGACAAGTGATGACTATTGGATTGATGACGTGAATTCACCTGACTACAATCAATGGAAAAGGTACACTGGCAATCCGAGTAGTAAATGGAATAGCTTTGAGCGTATGAACATTGACTTGTATAAGTACGGAATGGTTATTGAATATAACACGAAGCCAATTGTACCAGGCCATGGTAGTGCGATCTTTTTGCATAAGTGGAGAGGTTCAACTAGTCCGACAGCAGGCTGCGTTGCCGTTTCAGAGACAAATTTAGTAGAATTATTAAAATGGATTGATCCAAAGAAGTCACCTACAATCATTATTACATTAGAAGATCGCTTCATGTCTGAGTTAGATCGTTATAGATAATTAGGTATATGGGTCAAGAAGGACTACAATTAGTAACGGGTTCGGTTAACGGGGAATAAATCGCTATTAACAGTGTAAATATCATACTAATCGGCATTTATTTCAACACTAAATTAACAATATAAATAGTAAATAAAAACGCTCAGATTCCTGAGCGTTTTTTGGTGTATATTTACTAGCCTCTTCTTACTGATGCACCTAGTTAGTACAAATTAAGGAATAGTAAAAATGTTACGGAAAAACAAATCCCTTCTAGTAAGGACTATCGACTCCGTAATACTCCTTTAATATTTTCCCGATTATCTTATGATAATTACCTCTATCTTTACCGTGCACTTCCGACATAAAATCTTCACTGCAATAATTCTGAGTTAATTTAAATCCTGTATAGTTAAAATTAATATTTTTATTATCTTCAACAAATAATTCAAATCCACCTGTACTAATATCACTAACACACGTTTCACTTATTGGAGTTCGAATACCTTCTTTATCTACATAATAATACTTATCCGTAATAGTTCCATAATCCATATCGGGTGTGGAAGTGAGAAAATACCCTTCATCATTTATCTCATGAACAGTATAACCTTCTTCTGTTTCAACTCTTGGTGCCCCTGAGATATTATAGATTGCATAAACATCGCCTTCATATCCTTGAGGTATTAAATAAATTTGGTTCGTTTCGGAGCTTGTAATACTAAAAAAATATATAGATTGCGAGAATTGTAATAGTTGCTGCTGCTAATATGCTTAAGCCTAATCTAGTAATATTAGAAAAGCGTTTAATTTTCTCTAGCAACATATAAATTATAAAAGAAATTGTGCCTAAAGCTAAAAAGAATGGTGTGATGAAATACAATCCCCAAAAAACACCTTCTCCAAACGAGAAATAAAGCGTATTTCGTTCTCTTTCGGACAAAGAAGTGTAAACTATTATCGAATAAAAGATAGAAAAAACAATTGAAAAAAACACAGAAATCAAAATTACTTTTAGGAACCTCACAAAAATTATCCTTTCTCTAATAACTAACCTCTTAATTGTAACAAAATGAGTAACTAAAATAACTCTTCTTTTTTATTGTATTTTAATCATCCCATTGTAGTGGATAAAAAGGTAAAATGATTAAATTTTTAATTGTATTAAACGTGTAATAATTTTACTTGGGTAGTCTTATAATATGTCTAATGACCTAATTAATATAGGCGAACTAATATCTCTATCCGATTTCATTGAAAATAAACTGGGATATTTGACCTATTTTATATTACATCTATGTAATAATTCGTCGAATCAAAATAAAATTTGCTAGTATGTAGAAAGTGAAAAACAAACAAAAAATCTTTTATTCTATGAAAGATCATGAAACTAAAGACGTAGCCCATAAATAGCAACGACATACATACTCAAATAGAAGAGTAAGAGACATTAAATAGGAGGAAGTATTAATTATGAAAAAAGTATTACTAACTTCATTGGTAGCGGCAGGATTATTATTAGCAAACCCAAGTGTTTCAGATGCAGCATTAGGTGACCAGACATTACGCATGGGGATGTCTCACGGGGACGTAACTGAATTACAACAAGCACTTAAATCAAAAGGATATTTCAAATTCGATCGTGCAACTGGTTATTATGGAACAATTACTCGTGATGCAGTTCGTCAATTCCAAGCTTCTAACAACTTATCAGTAGATGGTATTGCTGGCCCACAAACATTCCGTGCACTTGGCGCATCAGGTGGACAAGCACCAGCATCTACTAGCTCAAATACATCAACAGCATCTTCATCTGGAGTGCTACGTGTAGGTTCTAGAGGAAGTGCAGTAACTTCATTACAACAACAATTACGTGACAAAGGTCACTTCAGCTCTTCAATTGACGGCGTATACGGACCACTTACTCAACGTGGCGTACGTAGCTTCCAATCAGCAATGGGACTTTCAGTTGACGGAATCGCAGGTCCACAAACATTTAACGCATTAAGCAGTGGAGTTGTTGCATCAGCATCAACTAGCTCAAGCAGCTCATCATCATCTGCAAGCTCTAGCTCAAGCGTTAATGCATCAAGCCTAGTATCATTTGCTAGATCATTAACAGGTACACCGTATCGCTTTGGTGGTACAACTACATCAGGCTTTGACTGCAGTGGCTTCATTCAATACGTATTCAGAAATCAAGGTGTTTCTGTTCCTCGTACTGCAGCGCAACAATGGAGTGCAGGTACAACTGTGTCTAATCCACAAGTAGGGGACCTTGTATTCTTTGAAACTTATAAGGCTGGCCCATCTCATAACGGAATCTACATTGGGAACAACCAGTTCATCCACAGTGGATCTTCAACTGGTGTAACAGTTTCAAGCATGAGCAACACTTACTGGGCACCACGTTACCTTGGAGCTAAACGCGTAAATTAATAAATGTCTAAAACTTGTTCACTATTAAAGTGAGCAAGTTTTTTTATTAGAGTATCCTAAATGGTGGTTAATATAGAAATTGTACTTAATAATAGAAAATAAACTCGAAATATGACATATTATTTCATATTTTTACTGATTTTTGATGGGTTAATTGGTAAAATGGTGATGGACTATAAAAGTCTACTAAATCTTTTATCCAATAGGGGGAAAAACATGTCTAAATCTTTTAACAAGATTATTAGTTATGCTTTAATTTTCACACTTATTTTTGGACTGTTTCCATTATCAGCATCTGTTCAAGCAGCTGATGACGACACGTTAAAGGTACGTGTACTTGGAACGACTGATATTCATGCACATATTATGAACTATGATTATTATGCAGATCGTGAGACTAATGCTTTTGGATTAGTTAAAATTTCAACGTTATTAAAAGAATTACGTGAGGATCATAATACGATCTTGGTTGACAATGGAGACGTTATTCAAGGGAATCCTTTCGGAGAATATGTTTATAGAAACTTAAAAGAAAATGAAGTTTCACCTATTATGGCAGCGCTTAATTTATTAGATTATGATGCTGGTACTGTAGGGAATCATGAGTTTAACTATGGATTAGATTTCTTAGATCAAACACTTGCAGGAGCAGAGTTCCCTATTGTAACTGCTAATGTATTTAAAGATAATGGGGGAACAAATGAGGAGCCGTATTTCGATCAATATGTAGTAGTTGATAGAGAGTTTGTAGACGAGAATGGCAACACTCAAACCATTAAAGTTGGATTAACAGGCTTTGTTACTCCACAAATCATGACTTGGGATGCTGGACATTTAACTGGTAAAGTGGTGACTAAAGACATCACGGAAACAGCGAAAACAATCATTCCACAAATGCAAGCAGAAGGTGCAGAGCTAATTGTTGCGATTTCTCACTCAGGGATTGAAACAACTGAACAAGCTCCTGGTGCTGAAAATGCTGTCTATGATTTGACTAAAGTAGACGGTATTGATGCAGTTGTTACAGGACATCAACATGGCATGTTCCCTGGAGATAGCCGTTTTAATAACATCGCAACGATTGATAATGAAAAAGGATTAGTTAATGGAGTTCCTGTAGTTATGCCAAACAACTGGGGCAGCCATCTTGGTATGATTGACTTAGAACTTCAACAAGTTGAGGGAGAGTGGAAAGTAGTAGATTCACAATCTAGTATTGTTTCTGCTGAACAGTCCCAACCTGATGAAGAAATGGTTGAACTAGTAAAAGAATGGCATGAAGGTACACTTGATTATGTTCGTAGTCCAGTTGGAACAACAACTGCACCGATTAATAGCTTCTTTGCTTTAGTGCAAGATGACCCATCTGTACAAATTGTTAACGCAGCACAAGTTTGGTATGTAGAAGATAAGTTAAAAGATACAGAGTATGCGGATCTTCCAATTCTATCTGCAGCTGCACCATTTAAAGCTGGTGGACGTAACGGAGCAGAGTATTACACGAATATCCCTGCTGGTGATATTGCTATCCGTAACGTTGGTGATCTATACCTTTATGACAACACGGTGAAAGCTGTTAAATTAACTGGAGCAGAAGTGAAAGAATGGTTAGAAATGTCTGCTGGTCAATTTAATACCATCAACCCTAATAAGTCAGAAGAACAACCACTTGTTAATGAAGAATTTAGATCATATAACTTCGATGTAATTGACGGAGTTGAATATCAAATTGATGTAACAAAGCTACCTAAATACGCTCCAAATGGTACGTTAAGAAATGCTGATTCAAGCCGTATCAAGAATCTTACGTATAACGGTGAGCCGATTGACCCAAGCCAAGAATTTGTAGTAGTAACGAATAATTACCGTGCATTTGGTGGCGGAAGCTTCCCAGGCTTGTCAGCTGCAGGTGATAATGTTATTTATCAATCTCCAGATGAGAACCGTCAAGCTTTAATTATGTACATTCAAGAGTTAGAAGAGATTAACCCATCTGCAGACAATAACTGGTCACTAGCACCTATTAACGCTGACATTACAGCAACATTTCTTTCTTCACAGGATGCAAAGTCATTTGCAGAACAAACTTCTCACATTAAGTATGTAGGTGATGGAGGAAATGGATTTGCAAAGTTTGCAATGGATTTAAATGAACCTGAAGTAGAGCCACAACCAGATCCAATTGTATTCCCGGATGTTCGCGATGGTTTCTGGGCGAAAGAATACATTGATGTTTTATCTGCTAAAAGAATTTTTACAGGTAAAGAAGATGGAACATTCGCTCCAAGCCAACACTTAACTCGTGCTCAATTCGTTATGTTGTTAAGTCGTTCATTAGATATTACTTCTGATGTTGAATACGATGGCAGATTCAAAGATGTAAGAGGAACAGAATGGTTTAATGAGAACGGTGCATTAGCTGCTGCTATTGAAGCTGGTATTATCAAAGGAAAACCGGACGGTACATTTGCTCCAAATGAGCCAGTAACTCGTGTACAAGCTGCTTCAATGATTCACCGCACAATGCAACATGAAAGCTTTGATGAAAGCAAGCTAAATGACCTTACGTTAGATCACTTCAAAGATTATAAAAAGCTTGATAAGGAAGTATTAGAAGACGTAGAAATGGTGTTACGTGCGAATGTTATCACAGGTAATGATGAGCAGAACTTTAATGCACGTCAACCTGTAACGCGTGCTCAAATGTCTAAAATGCTTCATAATTTCTTAGAGTTCCTTGATGAGCTTTAAGTTTAAGTAACCAAAAAAGCCTGAGGACGGTCACCGCCGCTCTCGGGCTTTTTTTCATTCTCTTCCCTTTGTTTAAACCTTTAAATATATGTATAAGCTATAGTTACTATATGGTGGAGGTTGTATATGGAAAAGGAAGGGACATTCTTTGTAGGCTTGTTTTGGGGAACTTTATGTAGTATTCCTCTCTGGCTATCAATCGTAGGCTGGGTTCAAATTCTCGGCAAGTATATGTTCATATAACCAAATACAGCCTCCCTTTCATGCTGAAGCATAAAAAGGAGGCTGTATTCTATTCTTGCTCACTAGTAAGAAAATCAGTCATATACGTTGCCCATAATTGATGCCCCTCTTCATTAGGGAGACCATCTTCTAGATACTCTTGAAGCACCTCATCCTCTGATTCAGGCCATGCTACCCAATGGTTCACATATGTATAACCATTCTCCTCGACATATTGTTGGAGCTCTTCAACCTGCGTAGGATAGTTAACAGCTTTGTACAATGGATTAGGTGGAATAATAATAATATCGGTATTCTCTAATTCACTTTCTATTATTGAAAGCATATTCTCTAAGCTTTCGAGTGAATCGTTAATTAGAAGTTCCCCATTGTTATTAAGCATAAAGGGTTCAAATACTAAAATGTCGGGTTGGCTAGCTATTACATCGTCTAGAACATCACTCTCTAATACTTCCAAAGAAGAATCTGCTCCAGCGTCAATAATCGTTGTCTCTAATAGAGCGGGAGAGAGATATTGTTGCAGGTTTTCCGTAACGATATTTGGCCACGAGGCTTCAGTATTTAACTCATATGTTAAAGATTCGGAGCCGAAAAAGGTGATTAAAACAGGGTCTTCCTCTTTTTGATCGCTCCATGAATCAATTAAACTATCAGGAGTGGTAGATACAACTGAAGGTCCGTTATCATTATTCTGAGCGGTTGTGTTACTTGTAATTTCGCCTGAATTGCCTTGGTTCGCTTCTGTAGCAATTGTTTGTAGTTTGTCTTGATAAGTGAGGTGACTAAAGGCAAGAACGAAAAGAGATGAAAAGATAATGGCGCACAGTAATATGATTTTTTTCAAGATAATTAGAACCCCCCTTATAAATTATGAATGCTATCTATTATTATAATGAAACTGATAGGGAAGGGGAAGGGTAGGATTGAGAATTAGTGGAATTTTGACCATTATTATTAATTATTTCACGGAATTCTATTAAATAGTAACACCCCCACAGCTATAAGTGTGGGGGTGTTACTTGTTTATTAATAATCTAGCTTGCCAAAATAATATAAAACTTTAGCAGCTTGAGCGCGTGTTGCGCCTCCACGTGGGTCGAAGATTCTTCCATTTTCTTTTCCTTGAATAATTCCAAGGTCCATCAAGTATTGAATTGGGCCCATTGCATAATCGCTGATAGAATGGTTATCTTCAAAGCTTAATGCAGGCTCAACATCAATCTTTACGCCAGTTTCATATTCGTAAGCACGCATTAACATAAGTACCATTTGTTCGCGTGAAACATTATCTCTTGGAGCGAATGTTCCGTCTGGTTTACCTTGAACAATCCCTGCTTCATATGCAGCAATGATCGCATTTGTATGCTCACCAGACACATCTTTAAATGGATTAGATGTATTGCCTGTTGGCTCTAAATCAAGTGTGCGTGTAAGAAGCGCAGCGAAATGAGCACGGCTAATGTTGTTACTAGGCTTGAATGTTCCATCTTCATAGCCATTAATGACACCATCTTGAGTTAGGACATAGATATAGTCAAAAGCCCAGTGATTCGTACGAACATCTGTGAAAGGTGATTCAACCTCTTCTTCAACCACTTTTACTTGAATGCGACCTTCAACTTCATAGTCAATCGCACCCTTTTCTTCCATAAGAAGTCCAGCATAATTGATCATAGCATTTGTCACTAAACCAGCATCTTCTTGGATAGTTTCACCGACAAAGTTATACCCATCTCCACCTGTAGCGATGAAGTTGTTTAGTGCTACTGTATATGTTTGATCCATGTCAATTGGCTGACCATCTACATATAAGTCTGCATCAACATAATTTCCTTCTTGATCCGTGTAAATCGTGTAGTGTAAACCTGATGTTTGTAGGTCGATTTGGTTGCGCCATGAGTAAGAATACTCAATAACATCTTTCAGCGCAGCTCCAGTCATTTCTTTCTCTGTGATAATATTTCCAAAAGGTTCGACGGTAAAGATATCACCTGCTGTAATGTCACCAGGGGCAATACTTGCGCGAATACCACCGCCATTTGTAAGAGAAATGTCAGCATCAAGAGAATCACGAACAGCATCCATCCAGAAGTTACCTAGAGGAACATCTCCAACATTACGGCCATCACGAGTCAACCCAGTGTTTGTGTAGCCGATTACAGTATTCAGTAATTCTTCAGCTTCTGCGTTGTATGAATCTACCATTGCTTGAATGTCATCATTTGTAGCTTCTAATTGGGATACTTGTTGAAGGAAGCCTTTTACTTCAACTTCACCCGTTTCTAAATCAAGCTCTAATTCAAGGTTACCGATGTTATTAGCATCTCCACCTGTTTGAGCGATCGCTGTGCCATTAACAAATTGTGGCTCACTAAGAGTTGTATGAGAGTGGCCACCAATAATAACATCAATAAAGTCAACGGTTTCAGCTAATCTACGGTCTTCACTGTAACCAATGTGAGTAAGAGCGACAAGAATATCAACCTCATCAGCTAAGTATTCGAATTCAAGAGCTGTAGCGACAGGGTCATGGAACTGAAGTCCAACAATTCCTGCAGGAGCTGTTGCTGGAGGTGCTTGAGTTAAACCAAGTACACCGACTGTAAGTCCTTCTTCAAACTCAAAAATTTCATACGGATCTGGTTGTTCGATCGCGATGGTTTCATCTACTACTTCTGTATTGGCACTTAGCCAAGAAAATGAAGAATCTAAGACACGTGCTGCGAATGCTTCTTGTCCGTAATCAAATTCATGATTACCAATGGTCAATGCATCAAGTTGCATAGCATTTAATAATTCAATGATCGGTTCCCCATCCTTAAGGTCAACCACAGGGTTACCACTAAAGATATCACCAGCATCTAAATATAAGAAGTTAGAGGAGTTTTCGCGTTGTGCTTCAATGTAAGCACCGATCTTACCAAAATTGTTGATTTTTGCGTGTATATCATTTGTATGTACAATGTTTAAAGTGGCAGTGTCGGATTCGTTAGCTAAGACTGTTCCTTGAAGTGAGAGTCCAGCACTTGAAAAAAGGACAACTAATAAAGTAAGAAAGATCGCTTGAATTTTACTTTTAACGACGAATTGATTCATATTTTCCTCCTAGTAACATTTTTTTCGCTATCATTCGTGTGAAAGCGAGTACAAATTAAGTATAGTAGAACATTTAGACAATGTATATTTATTTTTTAGATTAATAGATAAAGTTTGATAATTTTTCAGAATTAAAAAAGGATACGAGCGATTATGCTCGTATCCTAATCTCAAGTTATTCCGTTGACACATCTGCTATAACTTCAAGCTCAAGGAAGTGTATGTCTTCATTATCTTCAATTTGAAGAGTGATAACAGCCATTAACTCCCCATTTTCTAGTTGTTCTCTTTCCTCATCTGTTAGTTCATAGGAGAAAGAGTAGGAGCCATCTTCATCAGAGATTTCGATGTCTTCTATTGTAATATCGTTAATTGTAATATCAATAAGCTTGAGTTTATTGTAACCATTTAAAGAGAGTACAAAGTGAAGATCTTCCTCTTCTACATCGTTACTGAATGTAGCTACTAATTCAGGGTTATTCTCATCTTCAACTAGATCTTCATCGATCATCTCTTCTTCAAGTTCTTCAGGTGTAAAATCTTCTTCTATTTCATCTGTTTCCTCTTCAACTATTTCAACTACATCTTCTTTTTCATCCGTTTCCTCAATCTCTTGAACTTCTTCTGCGTCATCAGATTCAGTCACTTCCTCAGAACCTTCCTCCTCAGTAGCTTCAGATGCCTCAGTTGTACTCACTGTTGCTCGTAATTCAGCTTCTTTAGCATTTAGAGATTCAACGAATGGAGCAATCCTTGGATCGTTCGGGATGGTTAGCTCCTCTAGCTTTCTAAGCAACTCTTCTACTTTTGCCTGATTTCCTTTTGCAAGTTCCTCTTCTATTTGAAGTAAAATAGTATCTTTGACAAAAGCATTTTCTGATACGCGTAATAAATCATTAACCGATGTAACATAAGCATTCGTAAAGAGTCGACGGTTTCCAACTCCTATAACACGTTCGATTGATTCTTCTGTTCGATCTCTCTCAATAAGAACATTGTCCCGACGAATGCGGACACGGTCTGATACGGTACCTCTTGCGAATTCTTCTTCAAGTAATTCAGCTCGTCTATCCAATAGTTCACCACGGTTAATCACTCGAATGGTCACCGTTGCGCGTCTTCTGAGCTCTACTGCTCGATTAAGTCGATCTTGTAAATTGCGTTTTAACTCAGAGGCATTTAACGATCTGACAATCTGTACAGCATGATTAATCTGGTCATTTGCCTTGTCATATTGAGCTTGGAAAGCAGGTGTAAGCGCAACATCATCAGGAGAAGAGAATACATAATAATCGACTAGTTTATTTGCTTCCTGTTCTGCACTTCTTACTTCTCTTTCTGCTACTTCCCTTGCTCGACCTTGATAGAGTTTATGAGACTCTTGTGCAACATAAAGGCCAACATAACGATTTTGAACCCATATTCTGTTAAATTCAGAGATTGGTAGATTTGTCGGTCCGGCATACCGACCTAGCTCTGGTGTAAAGGCCGGGCGGTGAAAGTCATTAATAAACCAATCAGTCATGCCGCCCCCAGAAGGGTTAGATCCTGCAAAGATAAGAGGATAGCTTGTTAAAGAGCTAATCTGTCTTGCAATACGTAAATCTCGCTCATATCTAGCCCCAGTCTGAAGGAAATTCCAGAAAAGAATCTCGCCACTAGAGTGATAGTTCACAGCTATTTCAGGGTCGATTCTTCTTGTGAAATCAACCATTGCTTTTGCTTCGCTAGCTGAATGAGGGGCTGTTCCTTTATAATTTTCAAAATGAGGTCTGCCAGGGTCGTTTCGAATGTTATTCCAATGTGCATCATATTGACGGTTGAGATCGACTCCTTTTGCATTGGCCTTCCATCTTTTGAAATTAAGACTTCCGTTATTCATAGTAATTAAACCTGAATGAGAACTACTAGGAAAGGCTGAAAGACCTTTTTGCTGAAGTTCTACACCATCAGGATTGACCATTGGGACGAACCAAATGGTTGTGTTGTCTAAGATAGAGCGGATAGGATAGCGGCCGTTATCGTAGCTTCTATTGCTTCGATATCCTTGGGCGTATTGTTCAATCATATGCATATTAAGGTTAGTTGATAGCCATTCTCTAGCATGGTGCGATCCGTTAATAAAAACCGTCGAGTGACCATTACCTAGAGCGACAGCATAAATATTACGTCCATATTCGCTCTTTCCAATGACTTCGTACTGAATTAAATCAGGATAAGTTTGTGCAAGACGTTGGATATCACGTTCCATTTGTGCGTATGTATACTCTTGATGAGGATTTACAATTGATGCAGAAGCATTTTGAGGAAGAAACAAAATGTAGAGCATCACAACTCCAAGAAATAAAAATAAAGACTTTCCATGCAACTTTTTCATTGTTCTCTCCTTCGAATCTATTTAGTCCCATGGATAGTTTACTAGAAAATTAAGGGTAATTGACTAAAATTATAAAAAAAAATAAAAAAGTTCGAAACTCAGAGAAAATTGAGCTTCGAACTTTTTTATTAAAATGTACGAGATGGCATAACAATGGAGATTTTTAAGTTAGCGTTGTGTTCACGAATCTCGTCCATGATTTGTTTGTCTGTGACACCTTCTTTAGGAACAATCGTGTATGTAAGTTGATACATGGTTCCTAGGTTCGTTGTTTCAACTTGCAAAAGAGTATATTCATCTAATAAGCGAGTAAAAAGCTCATCGAATAATTTCTCGTAATGCATGTTTTCTGGAATCGTTACTTTTAACGTCTTTTTAAAGCTATCTTTTTTACCATAATCAACCCCGTGCAAGATGAAGATTAATAGCGATAACGTGATAGCAAATAGAATAGCTAACGTGTAGAAACCGAGGCCACAAGCAATACCGGCTGCCATTCCGAAGAAGATAAATGCGATATCTTTTGGATCACTCATTGCACTACGGAAACGAATAATAGAAAAGGCACCAACAAGTCCAAAGGCAACAGCGATGTTATTGCCGATTACAATCATAATAACGGAAACAACAACGGACATAATAATGATAGTGTGTACAAATGATTGGGAATATTGTCCGCCAGTATAAGTTCTGCGATATACCCAAGTGATTAAGAGACTTAATACAAAACTAAGTAAAATAGCTGCAAAAGACTCAATGATTGCTGAGCGAGTGGTGAAATCTGAAAAATACTGTAATTCATTAATAAATTGATTCATAGTCTACTCCTACTAAACGTTATATAAATACTTTTTCTTTTAAATGGAAGGGTTCTTTTCTTTTGTTTTCTGCTAAATCAATACTTGTACAAAATTTGGAGACACTTTTCTTCTCACATTCTAATTCACTAAGAAGGCGAGTTAACCAGAGCGGAACGCTATGTGTTACCTTTACTTCCATAATAACAAGATCATTTGCCACAAAATTTCGACCCAATGGTCCTGTCTCGACGGCTAAGTTATCATCTCGGCACATCAGATTATAGTCAAATGTAACGCGCAAATCATCTTCGTATAAGCCGTGAAATGCTTGGCGGTCATAGCTAACGATGATTTTAGGATCAAGCTCGTATAAGTTACGGAATGCATGAACCTCATTTAAAATTTGTGGGTTAGATACATCGTATTGGTGTTTATGTTGAAGTGATTGTGTATCTAAGAAGTGGTAAGCATCTTTCAGCTTAATTTTTGTGCGTCTTTTGTTTACCACGTTATTGTACTTTTGTTTCACTTCGAGGAAAGCAGCATCTTCTAAGCCTGCGTCATCATAAATACGTAAACGTAATTTTTGCCTGAAGCGTAATTTGTTCCGAGTTTCATAATAGATTTTCTTATCTTTAGAATCGAAGTATAAACTGATAATATTATATCGACCTTGATCGCCAAATTTGTCATATCTCATACGCTCAAGTAAATGAGGTACTATTTGTTGATAAACATGATAGGGAATCAAGTATTTTAATTCGTATCTACTAAAGATTTCCAACGCCATGGATTTCCCCCCTTTTCCAAGAGAATAGTTTAACATGAAATTTACAAAAAAATAAAATTGATCAAATAAACTTTACAATATGTTAACATGATACAGTATAACATTGATGTCTAGACCTGTCATTGAGCTTTAATGCTTATAATATGGCAAATTTTAATGACAATTATTGAATGGAAATATTGGAATGAATTGAAGGTAATTTTACATATACGAAAGAAATGTGGAGGTTTATGCAAGATGAAAACAAAAATCATGTTAATGCTTATGAGCTTAGTGTTAATTTGGATCGTAAGCTTTTATATGTTGAATGAAAGCCGTGCATCAGAGATTCAGATTGATGATCCCGCCTTAGAAACCGCTCTTATGAATCAACTTCAGGTCGACTCACTTAACGAACTAACAGATGAGGATTTAAGACAAATAACTTCTCTAGACTTGAGTAACTCAACTATTAAATCTCTAAGAGGTATTGAGAAATTTGCTTATGTAAACACGCTCGATGTTTCAAATAATCACATTGAGAATATAGAACCTTTATTAAGATTGAGACGGTTGGTTCACTTAAACATTACTAATAATGAAGTGAAGTCGATTGACGGCATTGAACAATTAGGCGCCCTAGAGAGCTTATCAGCTGCCGAGAACAGGGTGAGTGATACTCAATCATTAAAACGTTTGTCACGATTATTGACTTTAGATCTAGCTGATAACCAAATCTCTTATATCGACCCAATTTCGTCACTTCTTGCTTTAGAAACGTTAAATATCAATGGAAATAATGTGACAGACATTAGTCCATTGAGCACTCTCGATAATTTGGTTGCGCTCGATGCTAGCTACAATTTCATTCAAGACTTTAGTCCGTTACAACAAATCGCAAGCCTTAGAGAGGAACTATATATAGAAGGAAACCCTTTTGTTTCGTTAGATTCATTAGAGGGCTTTTATTTAGAAATAGCCAATCGTGATTGGGAGGACTTGTCCCATCAAGTAGTTCCTTCTGTTAGAGGAGGAAAGAAAGAGCAGGAGGTGTCGGTAGAATTGTCGATACCAACTGAGTCGGACGCTGCCATTTACTATACATTAGATGGATCAACACCTGATGAGAACTCTTCTATTTACCAAGAACCGATTGTTATTGAAGATTCCACTGTTCTAACCGCTAAAGCGATATCCTCGACAGGTGTAGAAGGGGATGAAATTCGTGAAACCTATCTGTTCAATACAATGTCACAATTACCTGTTGTGTCTGTGAGCACAGATCCAAGAAATCTGTTTGATGAAGAAATAGGCATTTATGTACCTGGGGTAAACATGAACCCGCGCAGTGGGGACCCCGCAAGTACTGGGAATTATGCGATGACGGGTCGTGAGTGGGAGAGACCCATCAAACTTGAATACTTTGATGAAAGTGGAGAGTTAACTCTCTCTCAACAGGCAGGGATAAGAATTCATGGTGGGGCCTCGAGAGGTTATGATCGAAAATCGTTTAGACTATATGCCAGAAGCGATTATGGAAAATCTACTTTTAATTATCCATTCTTTGGAGAAGAGGACCATCCGCAATATAAACGCTTGCTTCTACGGAACTCTGGTAATGACTACAACCACACATTATTTAGAGATGGCTATTTACAAACATTAGTAAAGGGTCAAATTGATATCGAAACACAAAATTATGAACCAGCTGTTCTTTATGTTAATGGAGAGTACTGGGGGATCTATAATATACGTGAACGTTACGATGCTGATTATTTTGAAGATGTAAAAGGGATTGACCCTGGAAACTTAGATTTTCTTGATAACAATGGTCAGGTAGTGAATGAAGGGCGTAATGCTCAGTATCTTGAGGTTCAAGATTATATTCGAAACAATGACTTGTCAGAGGACGAGCATTATGAACAGATTTCTAAATGGATTGATATCGATAATTTCATCGATTATAACCTGATTGAAATTTTTGTTCGTAACACCGACTGGCCTGGTAACAACCGCTCTTTTTATAGAGATCGCGGTGGGGACGGGTTATGGCGTTGGGTTATTTACGATCTAGACTTTGGATTTGGACGGTTCGGGGGACCTCATGCTTACCGTCATCACTCTCTAGCGATGGCAACGGAAGCTGGTCAAGATTCAATGCCTAATCCAGACTGGTCCACTTTAGAGCTACGCTCATTATTGGAAAATGACCATTTCCGCGAAGAGTTCATTGGTCGAATGAGCCTTTACTTAGATACCGTGTTTCATCCAAGTAGAACGATACCAATGTTAGAAGAAATGGCGCAAGTAATTGAGCCAGAGATGCCTAAGCATATTGAACGTTGGGAAAAACCTGAATCGATCGAGCGTTGGAATGGTAATGTGAATGGAATGAGGCAATTTGCAGAAGAGCGTCCTGCTTATATTCTAGCTCAATTTGCTCAATTCTTTGATCGCGATGGGGTAGCAACGTTAAATATAAGTGCATCCTTACGGGAACAGATCGAAGTGAACGGGAAGTCATTGGATGTTGAAGGTGCTGCCGGGGATCGCGAACTCAAGTGGTTAACGAATACACCGATGCAACTTACTTACCAAAATGAAAAAATAGAACTAAGAGCTGATGATGAAGGAATTGCGAGCATAGAGGAAGGTACCAACACTGTTAGATTCATGGATGAGGGAGAAACAGTGCTTTACCTTATTAGTGATTCAGGACAGGAGCTCGGAAGTATTGATGTTCAAATCGAGCATTACGAAAAAGAACGCGTTACATTAGAAGTTGGAGACACCTATTCAATTGGACAAGGTGCATGGTTAACAAGCGATGAGACAGTTATGGAAATAGCAGATGCCGATGCAGTAGAAGCAGTAGCAATTGCTCCTGGAAAGTCCTTGTTAACTAGAAAACAAGGTGAGGACATCATTCAGGTTGTCGAGGTTGAAGTAACAGAGTGAGAAGGAACATAAGGAGGACATCACGAATGAAGAGAAAATCGTGGGTCGCGGCCATTGGTTTGGCTGTAGTGGTATCAATTGGTTGGTTAGTTGCCTATTCACTGACCACTGATACGAGAGTAGAATTTGCAGATAATCAATTGGAGCTGGCTGTTCAAGCTGAGCTCCAACTAGATCGTCCTATACGTGAACAGGATTTAGCTAGCATGACCGCTTTATCTTTGCGTGGACGTGGGGTAGAAAATTTAGAGGACTTGCATTATTTCCCGAATTTACGTCAACTTAATATACGAGATAACTCTATTTCAGATTTGACGCCATTAAAATACACACCTCAATTACAAAGATTAAATGCACAAAATAACCGTATAAGCGATTTATCACAGTTGCCACAACTTACACAATTACGTGAGTTAAATGTAGAAGATAATTTACTTGTTTCTCTAGAAGGGGTTGAACAACTAACATCTTTGGTTGATCTAAATGTACGTGATAATCAGATTGTAGATTTAAGTCCGCTTTCTGATTTAGAGTACCTTGAAATACTTAACTTGCGTGATAATCAAATTGAAGAGTTATCACCTCTAGAAACATTCGCAAACTTAAAGGATTTGAATGTAAGAAATAATCAGATTGAAAGCTTTAAAGCGTTGGAGAACTTACCATTATTACAGGATCGTTTATATGTAGAGGGGAACCCATATGAGAATGACCCAGTATTGGATGGTCTCTACCATCGTGTAAATGATATTGACTTTACTGATCCTACCCTTCGAGTAATAGCATCTCAGGATAGTGGCTTTGTGGAAGGCGCCTTTGATTTAAGCCTATCGAGTCAACGCGAGGGGTTAATTCGTTATACTTTAGACGGAAGTGAACCGACTACTTCATCAGAAGCGTATCGCTCACCTGTAACAATTTCAGAGGATACGGTCATTCGAGCTAAGCTTTTCTTGCCTAATGGAGACGTCGGGGAAACGTTAACACGAACGTATTATTTTGATGAAAATACAGCGTCAGTCCATCCCACACTTTCTTTAGTGATGAATCCCGCGCACCTCTACGGAGAAGAAAGAGGAATTCTTGCTAATGAGAATCGTACGATGAAAGGTCTTGACTGGGAACGGGAAGTGGCTTTAGATTATTTTAAGCCTGGTGAAGGGGAGGAGCCTAGCTTCTCCCAATCAGCAGGCATCCGTGTGTATAACAGAGATAAAACAAACTATGAATATCCATCGCTTATGCTATTAAGTGACCGAGAGTACGGGGTATCCTCATTCCAATTTGAGCTTTTCCAAGCATATGACCCGTCTCATCAACGTCCAATCATTATTCATCACAATACAATGTTGTCAGAGGAATCAATGATGAGTAGAGCTCTATATATTGTATCAGGAGCTTCTCAAGGGTTAGAATCCTCCCCAATTGAGGCTGTAAATGTGTACATGAATGGAGAAAAATGGGGGCTGTTTTTAACAACTGCTGGCTACAACTCAGCTTACTTAGCTTCTATAGTAGAAGGTGATAAAAGGGAAATTGAAATTGTTGAAGGAAATGGAACTCTACTTGAGGGAGAGGGCCAAGCGCTAAAACAACTGATCTCTATCTTAGACAACGAACCACAAATCAACTCGATTGAAGAAGTACTGGATGTTGAGAACTTCTTTCATTTTATGATCCATCAAGCTTACTATGGAAAAAAAGACTTGAGTGAAAGCCGTCTATGGTACTCTCCTGAAAAAGGGTGGAGGTGGTTAAATGACCAAGCATATATGTCATTTAATCCAGAAGAAGATGTTTTAGAAGCATGGTTAAATGATGAGGCGTATCAAAATATCTTAGCAATTAGAATCTTTAACCTCTTAATGGAGGATGAAGGTCATCGCGAGTCTTTTGTAAAGATGTATATGTCTTATCTCGAAACGATCTATGATGAAACGCAGCAGCAATCATTACTAGATGAGTGGCAAAATGCTATTAAGTCCGAACTCCCCCCAGCAGATCAGTTAGAATGGGAGCAAGAATATGCTGAAAGAGAGAATTTCATTCAAAATAGATCAGATTATATTTTAGATGAGTTAAACACTCTTTTTTAATTAAACAATTACTAACAAAGCGAGAGCGACCACAGATGGTTGCTCTCGCTTTGTTTACTTATGGGAGTCGAAACTCTTCGTCAAGAATGCGTGAGAGAATCACACTAAATTGAGCTCTTGTTAAGGGTTGATTAGGTTTATAAAGACCTCCTTCATACCCCTTAATAATTTTCATTTCAGTTAGTCTGTTAATTTGCCTGTATCCAGTAGTATTTTCTGAGATGTCTTGATATGCGGCAATAGAAGAACCTTCAATCATGAAAGCCTTCCCGACTATTGCTGCCATTTGCGCACGAGAGATAGGAGCGTTAGGGCGAAATGTACCATCTGAGAATCCATTAATAATTCCTTTATCTACGGCTTCTTGAATCGCTCCTGATGCAAAGTAGTCAGATTTTACATCTTTAAAAGAAGTATCGATTGACTCAAACTCCCATTCTAGGGCACGTGCAATCATCGTCACTGCCTGTCCACGTCTTACAGAGGCGTTGGGATCGAAGCTACCATCTCGATAGCCTGTAATAATATTTTTAGACGACAAGAACGTAATATTCGGATAAGCCCAAAAGTCTTTTTTTACGTCATAGAAAGTTTGTTCTGAAGCTAATCTTTCTATCTTAAGAGTTGATATACTGCTCTTAGGTGATTCGATTCCGTTGGAGTCAATAGCGGCAACTGAATACTCGTACGTTCCTGCTTCTAGTTGCTCTTCAAAGTTCAACGTAGGTACTGTTGCTATAAGCTTAGCATCTCGATAAATCCGATAAGACTTAATGCGGTCTTTCTCGGGGTAAGTCCAAGATAGAGATACTGAAGCAGAGCTGTTATCATGTCGTTTTGTCACCGTGCTATTTAGACCTTCCGGTGCTATAAGTGTTGGTGGTTGTATAAGACCGTAACCAAATTGCTCACTACGACTGGACCCTGATAATGACTTGGCAGATTGCTGGGCGAGTGAGCGAATTTCACTTGCTTTTTTATCTGGATACGCCTCTTTATAAAGGGCTAAAATCCCGGTTACAAATGGTGTAGCCATTGAGGTGCCGTTCATATGACGATAACTGTTGTTTAAATGAGTACTGTAGATAGACACTCCAGGTGCAGTGAACTCTATTTCTGGTCCGGTTGCTGAAAAATTAGCAAGTCGATTCCGTGAATCAATCGCTGATACAGCGATGACGCTGCCATACCTTGCAGGAAATTCGACCGGCTTAGGTTCTGAAAAATTCTGTTTCTTATTGCCTGCTGCCGCTACTATGAGAACCCCGTTTTCATAGGCACTGTCAACCGCTGTTTTAAGAGCAGTAGAAGGTTGAAGCGTACCAAGGCTAAGGTTAATCAACTCAACCCCTTCATCTACTGCCCACTCAATACCGCGAATCGTGTCAATTAAGCGGCCATTCCCCTCTTGATCTAATGCTTTAACGGCATATAGCTGAACTCCATGAGCAACCCCGACTGTTTGATTATTTGTTCTAGCAGAGATGATACCGGCACTATGAGTTCCATGCCCGTTATCATCTGAGTAAGACGTTGTATAATCAACCATTGATTTACCTTTAACGACTTTAAGTGCTGGGTGAGGAGAGATTCCACTATCAATTACGGCTACCTTTACATCCTTTCCTGTGTAACCAGAAGCCCAAGCAGTAGGAATAAAGAGATGATCAATCCCCCAATTTACAGTAGACATTGCTTCTACCTTAAAGGTTTGATCCTTTTCAATTTCATGAATGATAGGAAGGTCTTTAATGATTGAATATTCCTCAGAATCGGCTTCAATAACCGCCCCAGGAAACAATGAAAATTCCTCAAGGATCGTAAGGTCATATTCGCGAAGAGTTTCAATATCTGCCTCCTCTTCAAAGGTAACAATATACGGCTCAGTCTCTGCTAACCCTATAGAAGGAAAGAAGAAGAATGAAAATAGAAAGAGAATAATAGTATGCTTCAAAGTGCTATTCAACACTTCACCAACTTTCTCGTAAATAAGTGAAAAAATCTGCTAGTTTCATTATATAAGAGCCTTACTGAATATGGAACTTAACTTACAAAAATAAAGGGGTTTATTTATCAAAAGAGCGGGTATTGATAGTAACAAGATACAAAAAGGGCGACGGACTGATTGTCCATCGCTCTTCTAGTAAACCATTTAATTAATAGCGTTATCTAAGAATACAGCTAATTGTGCGCGTGTTGTCGTATTGCCCGGACGGAACGTTTGATCTTCATAACCCGTTGTAATTCCACTTGCAGCTAGACGCTGGATAGAACTATATGATTGACGTGAAGGGTCAACATCTTTAAATGCCGTCTCTTGAGACGCATTTGGTAGATCAAATGCACGACTGAAAACAACCGCTAAATGTTCGCGTGTAAACGGCTCATTCGGGTTAAAGTTTCCAGAAGAATTGCCGTTAAATAAACCAGCATCTGCTACAGCCATTACTTCATCATAGGCGTGGAAGTTTTTATTCACATCATTAAAGTCACCCGTGTTACCGGTTGGTTTTAAATCAAGAGTACGAGATAAAATAATCGCAACTTGTGCACGCGTTACATCGTTGTTTGGCTTGAAAATACTTCCTTCATAGCCTGTAATATACCCTTGTTCACCTACTCGTTTAATTTCCGTACGTGCCCAAAAGTTAGAACGAACATCATGATATTGTCCTGCAGGTAATTCCTCTAATGCTTCTTTGGTAACTTCTGGCTCGATCACTCGACGAGCACTGTGATAACGGTCTTTCCAGTAGTGTGGATCATTAACAGAGGCCACTGATACACCTCTTGAAGAGGACGCGTGAATAAAGTTGTCGTTTCCGATATAGATCCCAGCGTGAGAAATACCGCTTCCGTTAATGTCAAAGAAGACTAAGTCACCTTTTTGTAATTGAGACTTGTTTACAGAGGTACCGACACGAGCCTGTTGAGAGGTTGTTCGTGGCAAGCTGATATCTTCTTTATTAAATACATATTGAATGTATCCTGAGCAATCAAAACCGCTTGGCGTCGTACCCCCGTAACGATAAGGTGTTCCTGTGTATTCTTTTGCAATGCTTACAATTTTATCTGCTGTAGACGAGGCAGATGCTTGTTCTACTGGTATGAGTGTTATCAGCATGACAAGGCTCATACATAAAGCTACTAGCTTCTTATTCATATTTTATTAACACTCCATTTCTCTTCATTATGTATAATTCTATTAAATTTTTAGATTATTATATTATTTCTACATATTTTTCATAGTGCTAAGTCTAGCATAGATTATGAGAATAGGAGATTACAGTTCTGTAACAACTCGCTTATTATTCCATCAAAAGTAGTGGTTAATTATGGTTGCAATAAATTAGAGAATACATTAAGAAGAATCTTAGCTTGTGTTGAAGAGCGTCGATTTGTACAATAGAATAGTCGAATTTGACGATTACGTGGTGAATCCACATGCTAGGAGAAGATACAATGAAACGCTTAGGGTTAGTAATGGCACTCAGTATATCCTTTTTGTTAGTAGGCTGTGATGATCATCCTCCTACTTCAGAGATATATGAACAAGCAATAGAAGTAACCGATCAATTAGAGTCAGTGAAGTTTCAACGTAACCAAACAATGCGAGCTCAGCAAGATTCCTTTAGAGGTCAAATGAATGGCGCAGTGGTATATGAACCTCTTGAGTTTTACGGATCAATGGAAATGAATTTATTGAACCTTAACGAAGCACTCCAATTGGAATCTTACGTAAATGATTCAGAGTGGTTAGTTCGACAAAATCAACAAGAAGCTGAATGGGAAGAGTATGATCGAACGGAATTTCAGGATACTCTGTTAGAGCATCCCTCATTAATGCTTGAATGGTTTGAACCATATCAAGATCAATTTCTAATGAAAGAAACGGCTATTTCTCCTTTTCAAGAGCAGGAAGATGAATCAACAGAAGGTGAAAATGGGGAAGAGGTAGATGCAGAAACGGAAGAGGTCGAAGTAGAGAAGATTGATGTGTATGAAATTTCTTTTCGTGGTGCAGATGAACAATACAAGCCTCTTGTTCAAACTCATATCGAACAAATGGGACTTGTCAACCGTTCAAGTGTCAACTTAGATGATGTAATGGAGACAGTTGAAATTGAACGTATTGATATGACGGTTTTTGTAGATAAAGAGACATATGATGTACATCGCCTCCAAACAAGGTTTCGTTATCTTGTATACATTGAAGGGGAGTATCGTGTGATTGATGAATCACTGCTCTTACGCTTCGATCAGCATAATGAACCAATTGATTTCGACGAATTAAAAAACGAGGAATAATGATCCAAACAATAAGAGCAACCCACTTGGGTTGCTCTTTTATTTGAAGCTAATGCCCCCCTTTTTTCGATCCCGCTGCCATTCACAAATATGTCGATAGTAAGAGAATAGAAAACGGCTAAATGTCCTATTAATCTTGTGATTATGATAAGAATTTGGTAGGATTATAGGTGATTTGGTATAGATATCCATATTTTGATCATACATTAGGGGATGGTATTTTGAGAGTATTAAAAGCAAGTGTAGTGTTCATGTTTCTCATCTTTTTTGGTTTTGCGACGGTTGTATCCGCATCAGATAATGGTTCATATGCAGAAAGGAAAGCCTTATTGACTGATTTAGCTTTAAAACATGATGTTCCGCCAGAAATTGTTAAAGCGATTGCTTATCGAGAAACGGGAATGCGCCAATTTGATGACAATGGAAACGCTGTGCGGAACTTGAATAATGACGGTGGAATTGGAATCATGCAAGTGACAATGAGTGCAGAAGAAATGACAAGCAAAGGAATTGATGCCAAGCGACTAGAAAGTGATATGGCTTACAACATCGAGATAGGCATTCAAATTCTTAAAGAGAAGCTTAGGTACCAAGGGATTCGCACGCCATTCATTAATAATGGGAATGATTTAACAAAATTAGAAAGTTGGTATTTTGCTATTTTGGCTTACAATGGATTAGAAGTACGAAACGATCCCTTAATGAGTACCAATACTTACCAAGGCCGAATCTATCAATCGATAAGAACTGAAGGTTTACTACACACATATCCGCCCAAAAGTTTCCCTGTAACGTACCGTGATAATAGTAATATCTTATACTTCGAAAATGATCAATTGAATGTTGAAGTTCCTGATAGAGTGATGACGCCATCTACTCAAATGTTTGAAATTGGTGAGGAGGTTTATTCATTTAATCCTTCTAGAGGGAGAATTAACGTAAGAGTTCAACCAGATACAACTTCACAAGCTACTCCTGTTCACCATATAACCCCTATGAGGATTATAAATGGTCCTTATCATGACAATGTAAGAGCTAACCATTTTGTTTTTTATAAAGTAGAAAGACTTGATACAGGTGATACAGGCTATGTCGCATCCTCTTACTTAAGAGCTGGCAATCCATCTGTTTTCTCTGATATTCCTGAAACGAACTATGAAATGAGAGAAGCTGTGGCATTGTTACGAATGAGAGGTTCTGTGAATGGATATTCAGATGGGAGTTTTGGTATCAATAAGCCGCTACAAAGAAGACATGCTGCTGTTATCTTTGTTAACGAGTTAGGCTTGACCTTACCAGAAAATTATCAACCGCGTTCAACTGACCACGAAAACCATTCAGCAATCATTATTGCTGAGGCTCATGGATTATTAACCCCTTATGAAGACGGGACAATAAGACCACGAGACTCTTTTAGACGTTCTCAAATGGCTACTGTTTTAAATCGAATTTACGGTGATCGTTTTGAGGAGCCAACAAGGAATGTGGTCTTTACAGATATAGGACCAACTTTTAATGGTTATGAGAATATTAACAGAATTGCTTATAATAATGTAACAGCTGTTGAAGGTGAAGCATTTAGACCGAATGAAGCTGTGAGACGTGGGCAGTTTGCTGTTTTCTTAAATAGAGTAGATGATCTATTAAAAAAATAAAATAAAATAAAATAAAAGCCAATGGATTCTAATTAGAGTCCATTGGCTTTTTGTTGTGTTGAATACTCTCTATTCCGTATCAGAAGGAGTTGCAGATTCAAAAAGACTGCTATAGAAACCGAAAGCTTCAGTACCATACGTTTTTAAGAAATCATTTGTAGGTGCATAGGCTTTAGTTAAGTATCTATTAGCTGACTCTTGATCGCCCATCTGCTCATACACATAACTAATATTGTAATAATGGTAGGCATTATCAGGGTCTAGAGCTGAAAGCATTAAGTAATAATCAACACTTTCTTCGTATTGTTCATTTAAGAAGTAAGCTTGTGCAAGTGCGTGGATAGTTGAAGGGTTGTACTCTTCGTCACTACTTGCGAGATGCTCTTTTAATTCGAATAAAATGTCTTGTCCTTCTTGTTGACGGTCATCGGTATACAACAGCAAGTTTGCGTAGTGAACCACAGTACGCTGATTACTCGGGTCGTTTTGGTATTGTACACGAGCGGTTTGAATAGCGTCTTCTAATAATTGCGGTGATGGATCTTCTACTTGCTGAACATGAGTAGCTAAAGCTTCATAATAACGTTCTGTGTATAAAGCTGCTTCCTGTTCGTTATTTTCTGTGAGGTAGTTTAGGTATATTAGTACTTCATTATAGTATCCAGCTTGAATTTCATCTTGCATAATACTGTTTACATTTTCTGAGGTTAACTCCTCAAGTCTAAATCTGTCTGCTAATCGTTGAAGCACACTGTTTTGATAAGTAAAAGACTCATCTTCATACCCGTACAACTCACCATCAACACGGTTGTTCTCTGCTACTTTTTGTTCCATTCGCATAGTAGAACAGCCGACTAACATGATTAGTAATGTGGATAATGAAATCAAATATATGAACTTTTTCATGATGGACCACCTTTATTATTAACAATGAACTTAGTTTAGCCGATATTAAAGGAAATGAAAAGAGGAGAAGAAGGAAGAGGGTTATTTTATTTTTATATTTGATGTGTCAACTTTCACACAAAAATCGATAAAAATAGACTATTTTTGATAATTTTCATAATTTCATCGTTTTGGAAATGAAGGAATGTTATTCTATGTCTATACATAAACCAAGGAGGTATTTCCGTAGTGCTGAAGAAAGTAACATGGGTTTTATTTGCGTTTTTACTTGTGTTTCCTTTACTAGGAGTAGAGGGAAAAGGATTCGCACAAACCACACAATTCAATGATGTTTCAACTAGTCACTGGGCCAATAAAGAGATTCATTTTTTAAGAGGTAAAAATGTTATATCGGGCTATGAAGATAATACGTTTAAGCCTAATAACTCTCTCACTAGGGCGCAAGCAGCCGTAATCATGACCAATATTTTAGGGGTTGGAGAGCGCAATGTTAGTCAAGCAACTTTTCCAGATGTTCCTACAACATTTTGGGCTTCTGGTTCAATCGAACAAGCTGCTGCTTTAGGGATTTTTACGGGGAGAGACGGACGTTTTTACCCGAATGAACATATTAGTAAAGCGCAAATGGCTGTTGTTCTTTCACGTTCTTTTAATCTAGCAGGTCAATCAACTAGTAGTTTTACAGATATTAGTAATGGATTTTGGGCTGTTCAAGAAATTTCTTCTTTAGAGAGAAATCATATTGTTGAAACCGGTGGTAAATTTGAACCGAACCGGGCAACGACAAGAGCTGAATTTGCTGCTTATGTAACTCGTTCTGCTGAACCTAGCTTTAGATTATCCTCAAGTGACGGGGACACGGTTCAATTTGAAGGTCGTGTAGTAACATCAAGTTCGACGTTAAATATTCGATCACAACCTTCAACGAGTGGCACCGTTATCGGTTCATTAACACGAGGGGCGACTGTTGATATTTATGGTCAAAGCGGCAATTGGTATCAAATAAAACATGGTTCTGGATGGGGATATGTTCATAGTGACTTCATAGAAAAAGTTTCTGGTAGTGGCTCTGATGGAGGTACATCTAATCCAGAAGTTATTGCTGAAGCTCAAGTAACTGCTTCTTCTTTAAATGTTAGAGAAAGTGCAAATACAACCTCCAATACAATTGGCCGCCTTACTCAAGGTCAAACCGTTTCCATCTACGGTTATGAAGGTAATTGGGCATTGATCTTATTTAACGGCAAGTGGGCTTATGTGCATGCTGATTATTTAAACATCAGCACACCAGGATCTAATGGACTTACGAACCGTGTTATTGCTATTGATCCTGGGCATGGTGGAACAGATCCAGGTGCAGTAGCAAATGGATTAAGAGAAACAGATATTACCTTAGGAATTGGTAGAGAGCTTGAAAAGTTATTAAACAATAGAGGTGCAAATCCTTTTCTAACACGGACAAATGATACATTTATTCCTCTAGAAGAGCGTGCTAAAATGGCAAATGATCGAAATGCTGATCTATTTGTTTCCATTCATGCAAATGCATTCTCATCATCCTCAGCAAACGGTGTAGAGTCATATTGGAACAGTACTCATTCAAGTGCCGATAGTAAGAAGCTTGCGGAATCAATTAACAAGTATTTAGCGAGCGATTTAGGAATGAATAATCGTGGAGTGAAGGAAGCAGGGTTTGTAGTTATCCGCCAATCAAGAATGCCTGCAGTTCTTATTGAAGTTGGCTTTATCACAAATACCAATGATGCTAATAAAATGAAGCAGCCGGACTTCTACAACAAAGCAGCAAATGCTGTATTAAAAGGTATTGAGGATTACTATAATAACTAGCATTAAAGATAAGGAGGTCTGCCAACTAAGCAGGTCTTCTTTTTCTTTATTCATGGTAGTGAATGACTTTGTTTCATTTATCAAATAGTATGAGAGAATGTCAAGAAAGTTTCCCCTGCACAGATGGGTTGACTATTGTATAATGTAGTGGTTGATTAAAACATAAATACTGGGAGGATACCCTCATGAAAGTAAAAAAGGCGATTATACCGGCTGCGGGCCTTGGTACAAGATTTCTGCCAGCGACAAAAGCCCAGCCTAAAGAAATGTTACCTATCGTTGATAAACCGACGATTCAATATATTGTAGAAGAAGCCGTTGCCTCAGGAATAGAGGATATTTTAATTATTACTGGTAGGGGTAAAAGAGCAATAGAAGACCACTTTGATAAAATGGTTGAATTAGAAGAAGAATTGAGACGCAAAAATAAGTCGGATCTATTAATTTCTGTTCAACAAAGCACAGACTTATTAGATATTCACTATATTAGACAGAAAGTGCCTGCTGGTTTGGGACATGCTGTCTATTGTGCACGTAAATTTATTGGGAATGAGCCGTTTGCTGTTCTTCTTGGTGATGACATTGTTAAAAATGATGGGAAGCCATGCTTGCAACAAATGATGGAACTTTATGATCAATATGAGAGCCCAATTATTGGTGTGCAAGAAGTATCTAATGAAGAAGTTGAACGTTATGGGATTGTTGATTGTGATATGCGAGAAGAAGGCGTTCACGACGTCAAACGACTAGTGGAGAAACCAAAAATTGAGGATGCTCCAAGTAATATAGCTATTATGGGTCGTTATATCTTAACTCCAGATATTTTTGACATCTTAGCAAAAACTGAGCCTGGAAGTGGAGCTGAAATTCAGTTAACGGACGCCCTGCAAACGCTAAGTGAACAGAGAAGGTTATTAGCTTATGAATTTAACGGAACTCGCTACGATGTAGGGGAGAAATTTGGATTCATTAAGACGACGATTGAGTTTGCGCTTGAGCGTGACGATTTAAAAGAAGATATGGAAGAATATATAAAAGAACTTGCAGCAAGCCGCTTTGCTAAAAAGTAGAAAAGGACGTATACAATGAGAGTAGGTATTATAGGTAATTACGGTCACAATAATAATGGTGACGAAGCAATCCTAACAGGGATTTTACATCAGTTGACTGAGCATGTAGGCGTTCGTCAAGAGGATATTGTTATTTTTAGTAACCAGCCAAGCAACACGACGGAAAGATATCAGATGACATCAGTCCCTCTTTTATATAAGGAAGGAAGCATTTTGAAATCTGGTATTAAAACGGTGAAGGAAAGTTATAAGGTGATGAAGGGGTTAGACCTTTTGATTGTCGGTGGCGGTGGTCTACTGATGGATATGTACAAGCGAGATGCTCCTCTCTACAGTGTATTAGGTATGACGGGAAAGAGAGCGGGCTGTCAAGTGGTTGTATACGGAGTAGGGGCAGGCCCAATTAAAACTAGTACGGGTCGTTTCTTTATCAAAAAACTAGTCAATCTAGCAGAGTCCGTATCTGTTCGTGACGGAGACTCAAAAGCATTACTAGAGAAAATTGGAGCTAATAAAGAGGTTCATGTGATTGGGGATCCTGCTTTCTCAGTCCCAGCTGAGCAAACACATAAACCAACACAGGTAATAAAAAAGGTCGGTGTTACAGCCGTTCCTTATTTTAGCCAACAGTACTGGCCTACCCCAGATGTGGACAAGTATCATACTTATGTAAAAGGTATGGCGGCACAATTAGACCGATTAATAACAGAAAAAAATGTAGAAATCACCTTCTATTCAACAAAGTTCCCAGAAGATGTCCAAGTAACAAAAGATATTCTGGCAGAAATGAAAAATGAAGGTTCAACTACTATTATTGAAGACAATCTGCATCCAAAAGATATTGTACGTATTAGTGCAGAACAAGACTTGATAATCGGAACCCGTTTGCATTCACTGATCTTATCTGTCGTGGCCGAAACTCCAGTCATTGGGGTTGGCTATCACCATAAAGTGCTTGATTTCATGCAATTAATGGAAATGGATATGTATGGTGTACCGATTGAGAATGTGACAACAGAAACAACTACCATCGTAGATGCATTTAAAGATATGGAGCAAAACTGGACTAACGTACAAAAGCGATTTGTGTCAGTATCTACCCAATTGAAGGCTGAAGCTTTTAAAGGTACTGAGCAATTCAAGCTGAATTAGAATAATGAATGGTGTGAATTTGATGATAGCGAAATATTTACCTGCCGAACGTGCCAATCGGATGTTGTTGATAGCGACCATGCTATTAATCATTTGGACTGCGATTGAGCTGCAATTCACAAAAATCTGGGCTGGTTTTCTTCCTTCAATTGTTAGAATGGGTATCTCTTATACGGGGGAATTACTTTTAATCATAATGGCTTTTATTGTCGTGATTCATCCAACAATAGGTCGGAAAAACCTACTTCAGAAATTGAAAAACCCTTTAAACTTTAGTTTGCTACTATTTTTTAGTTTTGCTTTATTTAGCATGTTTATTAATAATGTCCCCTTTGCACAAGGGATATTTGGGTTAAGAGCAATTTTTCAATATTTGATCTTATTCTATATTTTATTAGCAATCGAGATTCCTACTGAATGGGTCAAAAAAGTGTTTTATCTCATTTTAGGGATAGGGATTGTTCAATCAATTATTGGTTTTCTTCAGATTGCTTTCCTTGTACCATTACCTTTACGTAATATTGAGGAACGAAGAAGCATTGAGATAGGAGAAGAAGTAAGGGCATTTGGGATGATGGATTCTAGTAACACATTAGCTGGTTTCTTAGTGGCTGTATTACTTCTTGTCCTATTGTATGTCTTCGTCTACAAAGGAAATCTATCAACAAAGTCCAAAATGATCTATCTCATTATTGGGGCAGTGATATTAACGGCCATTGCCTTAACGTTTTCACGACAAGCTTTCTTAGCACTCATTGGGTGCCTTGGATTGATTGGAATCATCTTCAGGAAAAACAAAGCATTCCGAATCTTACTTGTAAGTTCAGCGGCACTTGTTGTCGTTTTCGTAGTAGGTTATGCTGCAGCCCTCTTTTTCTTAGATGGTTTTGCACAACGTAATCTGTATACGCTAGATTTATCTAAAAACTATCGCTTCCTCATTATAATGAGTGGGTTAGATGTCTTTTTATTGAATCCCATTACAGGTGTCGGACCAGGAATGTTTGGTAGTAATGCAGCATTTGTGTTTAACTCCCCCTTCCATCAATTTTTAGATGAAGGTCTTCCAAGTACGATGAGAACGGTAGATAACAATGCGTTATACGTTATTGTAGAGTACGGTGTAATTGGTGTCTTACTTTTAGGTTATTTTCTATTTAAAGTAATCAAGACAATGACGGTTTTCTCCGAACAAACAGATATTTTAATGGAAAAATGGGTGAGTTTATTTGTTGTGACATTTGCGATTGCTTTTGTGGTGATGGGTTTATTGTCAACAGCATGGGAAAATCATCAAATTGCATTATGGTTATGGTTGTTCTTAGGTATAGGAGTCAACTGGTATAAAAAAGGAGACTGGCAATGAATAAAAAGTTGCGTGTACTCGTATTAAGTAATATGTATCCCGGACCTCGTCAAGCGACGTTCGGGATTTTCGTTAAGAATCAAGTAGAAGCCCTGCGTTCAAAAGGGGTCGAAGTGGATGTTATAGCCGTTCAAGATCCAAGTATGGCTAAACCAAGGGTACTAATGAAATATAGCAAGTGGATGATTCAAACGCTTTTAACCTTAATCACTAAAGGCCGTAGATATGATGTCGTCCATGCTCACTATATATTCCCAACAGGAGTGCTAGCTTTATTGTTCAAAAAAATGTTTAAGACGAAGCTTGTTGTAACCTCTCATGGAGGCGACATTGAGAGAATGGCTAAGAAAAATGAACGAACAAGAGCACACACAGCCAATATTTTAAATGAAGCAGATGAAGTGATTGCAGTTGGGGAGAAGCTCTATGAACAGATTAGTCAAGAGTACGAAGTGCCCTCAAGTAAAATGACCATTCTCAATATGGGAGTGAATCGAGAGGTCTTTAAACCGATTGATCAATTGGAGGCCAAACAAAAGGTAGGAATTCCTGCAGACAAGCGGGCTATTGTGTTTATTGGCAATCTTATCAAAGAAAAAGGATTATTAGAGCTGCTAGAAGCTTATAAAGAATTAAAGGAGAAAGATCCTACTTTAACTCTTTGTTTAATAGGTAACGAAAAAAAGCTAGAGTTTAAAGAAGTATTAATAGACTATATCAATGAAAATAACTTAGAAGATGTCGTTATGCATCCAGCTGTCTCGCAGGCAAAAGCAGCTACTTGGATGTCTGCAGCGGATGTATTTGTTCTCCCTTCTCACTTAGAGGGCTTTGGTCTAGTTGCATTAGAAGCAATGTCTTGTGGGACACCAGTTTTAGGTAGCAGAGTCGGAGGTTTAGAGTACCTTCTTCAAGGGGAACATGGTTCTTTAGTTGAACCACAAAATGCACGTTCGCTAGAAAAAGGAATAGAAGATATTCTTGATCAAAAAGATCTGGCCAAGCGATATGTTGAGGCTGGTTTTTCGCGTGCAGATGAGTATGATCAAGAAAAAATCATTGAAAAGCTAATTGAGCTATATCAACGTAGAGGAGAATAAAATCGTGGCAAAACCAAAACGAAAGAAAGTTATGTTTATCTCTTCAATTGGAGGGCATTTAACACAGCTTTTACAATTGAAGCCGCTTTTTGAAACATACGATTATCATATTGTTACGGAAAAATCGAGTATTACGGAAGAGCTAAAAAAAGATCACCCTACCTCTTTATTAGTATATGGTGCAAGAAATTACTTATTTAGCTATCTTTTTAAATTTTCCTTTAATTGTATAAAGTCTTTTTATATCTTTCTCAAAGAACGACCAGATGTAGTAGTAACGACAGGTGCTCATACTGCGGTCCCAATGTGTTATATCGCGAAGCTATTTGGAAAAAAGGTAATCTTTATTGAAAGCTTTGCAAAAACAACTACTCCTACTTTATCGGGAAGAATGGTTTATCCTATTTCTGATATGTTCATCGTGCAGTGGGAAACAATGAAAAAGGTATATCCAAAAGCAGTTTACGGGGGGTCTATCTATTGATTTTTGTCGTATTAGGTACGCATGAGCTGCCATTTACACGTTTATTAGAAGAAGTAGAGCGACTCCAACAATCGGGAGTCATCACTGAGAAGATTGTTGTACAGTTAGGTCATACTCCTTATGAATCGCAGTCAATGAAGCTAATTCCTTTCATGAGTTATGATGAAATGGACCAAAACTTTGAAGAAGCTTCTCTTATAATTACTCATGCAGGCACCGGATCGATTATTACAGGTGTGAAAAAAGGGAAGAAGGTCATTGCGCTTGCAAGACGTGCTGAGTTTAATGAACATAATGATGATCATCAAGTGGAAATTGTAGAACAGTTTACACATGCAGGACATATTTTAGGCTCTGATAATGTAGGTGACTTGGAGAACCTTATTACAAGAGAAGTAGAAGGGTTTACACCTAAGCCTTATAAAAGTGGGCGAGATCATATTGTGAAGCTTATTTCTGAGTTTATAGAGACGAAAGCCTAGGTAATGGTCGCAAGTGGAAAGTAGGGAATGGAATGAAAGGAAAGTCACTATTAGCTGTTATAGGCGCCGTTGCTGTCATTAATTTAGGTTCCAGGTTTATTGGCTTTTTTAGGGAGATCGTTATTGGTTTTCAGTTCGGTACTTCCTATATTGCCGATAGTGTAATAACGGCCTATACATTACCAAACTTTTTTTATATTGTCGTGGGAGGCGCGATCACTACGGCATTTATTTCAGTTTATAGTAAGATAGGAGATCCTCTTCATAGGGAGAAGTTTCTTCAAAGTGTATTTTCTTGGCTAACGGTTGTGTTAGTGGGATTTACGTTTATATTAATGTTCTTTTCAAAGAATGTTATATCATTGGTGTTTAGAGGATTAGAAGGAAGTGAGTTGCAATTAACAAGTGACTTGTTTGTTATTATGGCGCCTTCTACATTCTTCTTAGTATTAGCAATGTGGTTAACAGGTGTCCTTAATGTTAACCAACGCTTTAAACTAGCGACTGCATCGACATTTTTGATGAACGCTAGTTTTGTCATTATTGCTTTAGCACTTTTCCCGATTATTGGTCCATTCAGCCATGCCTGGGGTGCTACAATCAGTGCAATCTTAATGGTGGTTATGCTGGTCTACTTGATTAGAAAAGAAAAATTCGTTAAATTCCGGTTTAGTTTCGGTTCTTCTGATGAAATGAAGAAATTAATCAGGTTAGGATTGCCAATACTATTAGGAGGAGCAACATTACAGCTATACTTCCTTATTCACCGGATTTTTGCCTCTCAACTACAAGATGGGGCGATTGCTGCTTTAAACTATTCGTCGAAGATTGTTCAATTGCCGCAAAGTGTATTAATGACGGCTGTTACAACTGTTATTTACCCGTTATTAGCTAAAAAAGTAGCTGCAAATGAAAATGATGAAATTGAATCGATCTTTCAAAAGGGCTTACGGTTAATGACGTTGCTTATTGTTCCTTCAACCATTTTTGCCTTTTTCTATGCGGAGGAGATCTTCACGGTTGTGTTCGAGTATGGACAATTTACCCGTGAATCAACGTTAATGACTGCCCCTTTATTTCAAGTGCTAGTGCTTTCAATGTTAGCTCACTCAGCTAACTTATATATTACACGTTTCTTCTATGCTAGAGAGAAATCGATTCTACCAGTTACATTAAGTATTATTTCTGTAATTGGAATTAACGTCGTTTTAGCGATCGTATTAATCGATCAATATGGGGCAATGGGATTAGCTGCAGCCACAACGATTGCAGCATTAATGAACTTTGTCTTACTGTTGATCGCATCAAAATTTGTCTTACACTTAAAATTAACTGGAAAGAAATTTGGCAAAACATTTATTTCTTTTTTGATTTTATTTACTGGTGTGATTTTGGTTCAATTAGGCGTCAAATTTATTATCCCTTCAGAGCTAGCTCTACTTTCATTAATAGCTGCGTTTACGCTCACAATCCTAGTTTTTGTAGGCCTTGCATGGTTGCTACGCTTACCTGAAATCGAGCTTCTGAAGAATAAGATAAAGAAAAGGAAAGTGAAGTAAAGATGAAAATCACAGTAGTCGGAACAGGATATGTAGGATTAGTTTCAGGAACTTGCTTTTCGGAGCTTGGAAATGAAGTGATTTGTGTCGATAAAATAGAAGAGAAAGTAAATATGCTTAAAGGTGGAGATATTCCAATTTATGAACCTGGTTTAAAAGAGCTTGTGCAAAAGAACCAAGCTGAAGGCCGTCTCTCATTTACTACGGATTTAGAAGATGCCGTTAAAAAGTCTGAAGTGGTCATTATTGCGGTTGGTACACCTTCATCTGAATCAGGAGCTGCAAATATGTCTTATGTATATACTGTGGCTGAAGAGGTGGGACAAGCAATTGGTTCGGACTTTAAAGTTGTCGTAAACAAATCAACTGTACCAATAGGAACGGCTGAAGAAGTGAAGCGTATCATTTTAGAGAAAAACAACACTGCTGATGTATCAGTATGCTCAGTTCCAGAATTTTTACGTGAGGGGTCAGCGGTGTCAGATACATTCAACCCTGATCGCGTCATCATTGGGACTGAGTGCGAACGTGCACGTAAGACATTAATCGAACTTCACAAGCCGTTAACGGATCAAATTTTGTTAACAGACGTGCGCAGTTCAGAAATGATTAAATATGCTTCTAATGCCTTCCTAGCAACGAAAATCTCATTTATTAATGAAATCGCCAATATTTGTGATGCCTATGGTGCTGATGTCGTAGATGTAGCTAAAGGAATGGGCTTAGATGATCGTATTGGGCCAAAATTTCTGCAAGCAGGGTTAGGGTATGGAGGCTCATGTTTTCCTAAAGATACGAAAGCACTTATTCATTTAGCTGAAGAAAAGGCATATGAACCTCAGTTGCTTTATGCAGTAAAGGATATTAATGACCGTCAATATCAACGTGTCATTCATCAATTGAATGGGATTTTTGGTGAAGATACAAAAGGTCTAAAAGTAGCTTTATTAGGCTTAGCTTTTAAACCCAACACTGATGACATGAGAGATGCTCCTTCTTTAAAAATCATTGAAGAAGTGACTGAGCTTGGTATGGAAGTCGTTGCATATGATCCAATTGCAATCGAGCGTACGCAGGAGTTAATTGGCGATAAAATTAATTATGCGAAAAATGTAACTGAAACGTTGCAAGATGCGGATGTCGTTATACTGGTTACAGAGTGGGACGAGTTTAAACAACTAAGTCCAGCGGCGATAAAAGAGCAGGTTCGTCGTCCGGTAGTAATTGATGGACGTAATGTATTTGATCCGAACCAAATGAAAGAAGCTGGATTTATCTATCATGGGGTTGGAAGGCAAGTATAATTACTATTTTTAAAGAGGTATGGGGGAGGAAACATGCGAGGGTTTAAAGGGTACGCAGTTGTTTGTTGTATGTTACTTGGGGTTGTAGGTTGTCAAAGTGTCGATGCGTCTAAAGAAGAAGTTGTAGCAAGTGCTGAATGGACTGAAGCCAAGACGGGGGAAACGGCAAGTCGGGTGAACACGGTTGATGAAAGAATGCAAAAATTAGAACAAGATATTAAAGAGCTTCAAAGTAAGCCAAGTGAACCTACGCCTTCACCTGTAGTGTTTACGGATCTTCGTTCTGATTACTTTGCTCTAGATGAGATCTCATTTCTTACAAACCGAGGAGTAATTAGAGGGTATTCGGATGGAAGTTTTCGTCCAAATCAAACGATTACTAGAGCTCAAACAGCTACTATGTTAGTGCGCGAACTAGGATTATCGGCTCCGAGTAGTTATCAATTAAAAGCTACAGATGTTTCACCTCAACATGATGCCTATGAATCCCTACGTATTGCCGAGTATCATGGCTTGATGACTGGTAGGGATGGAAAGCTGTTACCAGGCGAAGGGTTAAGAAGATCCCAAATGGCTGTTCTATTAGATCGTGCATTTGATTTAGAAGTTCCTAATCAAACGTATCGTTTCACTGATATTACGAGCGACTATCCAAACTTCAAGGAGATTAATACAATCGCACATAATCGTATTACAACCGAAGTTGATAAAGCGTTTCGTCCGAACGAAACGACCACACGTACTCAATTTTCTTTATTTTTAGCTCGTGCAATCCATGAGCCGTTCAGACCATAAAAGTAATAAAAAAAGCGAGCCCCACTTATTCTAGTGGGGCTCGCTTCTTATTAACGTTGTACAATTTCAATTCCAGTGTAGTAGTGTCTTAGAATTTCATCGTATGTTTTCCCTGCATCAGCCATACCTCTTGCTCCCCATTGGCTCATCCCTAGACGGTGACCCCATCCACTACCGTTAAATGTAAAACTGTTAGGGGATGTAGGGTGTTTTATCGTTTGGGAAGCCATTTGAACGGTTAACTCATTCGTGTTAACTGTTGAGTGTTGACCATTCTCAGATTGGATTTTAGCTCCATAGGTATAATCAAGATTTTGTGTTCCGCCACTTGCAGTCTTAACTTGTACAGCAACTTGCGGCTTATCTACAGTGAAGTTAATGCTTCGTAATGATGGACCGAAGGCAGAACGTATCGAGTCACCTGTTCCATTATTCTTTGGCAAGCTCGAAGTCACGACAGCTCCAGTAGTCGTATTGAGGCCTGTAGCGATCAATTTTTGAACACTACCAGCTTGTGCGGTTCGCTCTGTTACTTCTAGATCAATCAAGCGTACACCAGGTCCAAAAATTCTTTGTTCCATCGTGGCGCGATCAATGTGAGTGCTCCATGAATTATTGGCGTTGGCTGAGTGTCGATCGTACGGGTCTGCAACTGCTCTTATGTATGGTACTGGATTCCGCCAAACATTTTCACTGTTCTCCGTGTGTCCTCCAGAGCTTGAGTGAAAGTAAGCATCAATAATAACCCCGTTATGTGTCGCATATACTCCTTTTGTTGCTCGGACTGCTTGGTTACTATTTGGGTGCTCCCCAGTTTTCCCGCCATATACTTGATTAGCAGTTGTATCCACTACAAAGCCACTTGAAGCCATTTGCTTAAAAGCATAATTTCTTGCGGCCACTGATTGGGCTTTCAATGCTTCTTGATGCCATAAGGCAGGCATTTCCTTAGGGATTACTCCTAGTAAGTACTCTTCAATATCAAGAATATTAAAAAGGGTAAGACGATCCTGTCCTCGCTCCACTTTTAATGAACCGCGATATTGAGTTGCTTGGAAGCTTGTCCCCTGTTGTACAGAGGTAATTGAAACAAAGTTTTCTGTTTCTGAATTTAATTCTTGAAGTTCAAAACCTCGAGTAGATGTAAAATCCCTTCCGCCTATGCGAACAGTGACTTGGTTAGGTGTGTGTCGAAATTGAATCTCACCTGAAAAAAGAATTTCTTTTTGATTATCGACGTTAAACAATCGGTAATTGCCTGTCGGAGTTACATTGAAATTAATCGTGGGTACAAGTTTAACCTTCATTGGTGTTGGATAATCTACAACTTCCTGGGCATGTGAGTAGGTAGGAATTAAAAAAAGTAATAAAAAGGAAACAAGTAATAAAGATAATTTTGCTTTCATTTTGCACCCGCCTATCATTTTTGGTTCGCTTTAAGTTGTTCGACTTGCTGTTCAAGTTGTTGAACTTTTTTTTCAAGTTCGGTCACACGGTCGTTAATAGGTTTAATTTGATTGATCACCCAATCTACACTTGCAAGCACTGGTTGCGAGTTTGCTAAAGTGGATGATTGGAAGATTAAAGCGCTTGATAATAATGCAATAAAAGTAATTAGAGCTAATTTTTTTTTCATATTGTCTAACCTCCTCATTCTTATATCTTAATTATCGACATAATTCTAAGTTTTTTTAGATTCAAAGTTTATTTTTAAGGGAATATAGTATTTAATTATTTTTTTTTTGGAGGTTACCTACTAAAATAATTATGTATTAATGATGAAACTTAAAATAATATCTATGTATAATATTTGTTTGTGGTATAATCCTTCTTGTATGTTCAAGAAGTAGATATTTTATTCGAGTTATCTCGATGTTTTTTGCTAGATTTAATAAATAACATGATTGATTTGTAGAAAAAACAGAGCTGTTAATTTTCACAAATCTAAATAAGTTCCTTATAAATAGGGGAAGGTATGACTAAGGAGGTTTCACATGCTCTGGTTAACGTTAGCAATATGTTTTATCGTTACATTATTAATAACACCACTCGTGCGAAGATTCGCAATAAAGATTGGTGCAACAGATAAACCAAATCACCGTAAGGTTCATCAAAAATTGATGGCAAGACTAGGTGGATTAGCCATTTATATTGGATTTTTGATTGGATTTATTGTTCTACAGCCAGATAGTACCTATATGATGCCCATTTTAATTGGAAGTTTTATTATCATTTTAACTGGATTTTTAGATGACATGATTGAACTATCTGCTAAGTGGAAATTATTTGGACAATTACTTGCAGCAGGTATTGTTATCTATGGTGGGGTTCAGGTTGAATTCATAAATTTACCTTTTGATGCTCGTATTGAGCTTGGTTGGTTTAGTATTCCCTTAACATTACTTTGGATAATCGGAATTACGAATGCAATTAACTTAATTGATGGTTTAGATGGGTTAGCTGCAGGAGTTTCTTCTATCGTCCTTATTACAATTACTTCTTTAGCCATTCTAGGTGGAGACCTTTTCGTAGCTGCACTTGGTGTGATTTTATTGGGTAGTACGCTAGGTTTTCTTTATCATAACTTTAATCCAGCTAAAATATTTATGGGAGACACTGGAGCATTATTTTTAGGATTTATGATTTCGGTTATCTCACTACTCGGGTTTAAAAATATTACATTATTCTCATTGTTAATCCCGGTCATTATTTTAGCTGTACCAATTTCAGATACGTTTTTCGCTATTATTCGTCGGATTGTAAATAAAAAGCCATTGTCTGCACCTGATAAATCTCATTTGCATCATTGTTTACTAAGAGTAGGGTTTTCACATCGTCAAACAGTGTTAGTCATCTATGCAATGAGTGCTTTCTTTGGACTTGCGGCCGTTATGCTTACGATGTCGACATTATGGGTTACATTCATTATTATGGCTGTAATATTAGTTGTGATTGAGTTAATCGCTGAGAAGATAGGTCTTGTAAGTTCAACCTATCGTCCAATGATTAATTTTGTTAGACGATTCACTAGTGCTACTAAAAGGAACTACTGAATAATAAATAAAAAGCTAAGAGAACATGATCTGTTCTCTTAGCTTTTTTGTTGTTATGGAGTTTCAGTAGTATCTGTCGTTTCGGTCATTTCTGTAGTTGTTGCTTCTAGCCCTAAATGAATTCTCAAAACTCTTGATATCGTTTGTCTCGAAACCTCATCTAGTTCGTAATAATAAATTCCATTTAGACGCGTATCATTTCCCTCAAAATTAAGGTTTTCCATACTTTCGATTGAGTTAGCATAATTGTGTAATGCTATCATGTTACCAAAGCTCAAATTAGTTGTCATATGGTTTCCAATACTATTAAATACGTCATCATAATTTGAAATCGATGAAAATGTAGCGGCTTTCTTGATGAGCGCTTGAATGACATCTTGTTGGCGCTCTCCTCGTCCGATATCACCACGAGGATCGTTCTTTCGCATTCGCGTATAAGCAAGAGCTTCTTCACCATTTAAAACGTGGGTACCTTCATTTAATGTGACTGCACCGTGATTACCGAAACTATCCTGCTCTGAAAAAGTGAAAGGTACATCAATTTCCACACCACCGAATGCATCAACAATTTCTATGAATGCATTGAAATTTAGTTTCAAATAATAGTCAATAGGGATGTCTAAAAGTTCTTCCACTGTGTCCACAGTTAAATCTAGGCCGCCAAAAGCATGTGCATGATTAATCTTGTCACGGTTAGCACGACCAGGGATGGTTACTAGTGAATCCCTTGGAATACTAAGAATTTTTATGCTTGAATCTGATCTATTAAATGTTGCGAGTAACATAGCATCAGTTCTACCAACCAAGCTCCCATCTCTATCATCTACACCGAGGAATAATATCGAGATATTATCCTTTGTCGGATTTACAGCTTCAGTACGACGATCGGATTTTTCTCCACGTTCAAGCTCTTGTTGAGCACTTGAAGTGGCATTTGCAAGCTGGAAAGCAAAATAAGTAACCGCTGCTCCTGCTATTAGAAAAGAGAATAGTCCTATAAATACAAATATCTTTAATCCACGTTTCATTCGACTGTTACGGCTTTTACGTCGTCTTAACCTTGATTGCGCCATCGCAATACCTCACTTTATATAAAATCAAATCATTCTTAAAAATTTTGTCCATATCTATCATATCATAGCGAAAAATAATTAGGGCGTAAAGAAGAATCTGTTAGAAAGTATTCATATTAGATGAATAAATTATGGCGGAGCGAATGGTTGTATGCGAGAGAAATACAAGCCGACTAGGTAGTCTGTCGTAATTTAGCAGACGATTTTAGTGAGAAATAGATAAAAAGTACTTGATAAAACGTATAAACTTGTATATTTTAGAGTATATATAATCTTCTGAAAATTATTAATTCTATTTATAGGATATGTTTTTGTGGTGTGTACATATTGTTATGGATGAATATCTTTCGATTGGAGTAGGTGTTTGGCGCTTGTTGTTTTCACCACGTACGCAGAGTAAGTAGCGTTTGCACATATATGAGGGTAAACATTAGCGTTCGCTCATATATCGTAAATATCGCCCATAAACTCACCAAGCTCGCACACAAATCAAACATACCGCTCATATCACTACTTCGTGCGCACATAAGATGCCTCAAGTCGCACATAAGCGTATACCACCTTTCACCTAGAATCCAATATACATATTCTATTCTATTAAACTTTCATAAATTACGTACTCTACATAGAGGAGGCCGCAGGATGTCTGAGGTTGTACTGGAGTTAAAAAACGTTCGGACTCACTTTTTTACCGATAGCGGAGAGATTCCGGCTGTTGATGATGTGAGCATGAAAATACATAAAGGGGAGGTCGTCGGCATCGTTGGCGAATCAGGCTGTGGTAAGAGTGTGACCTCGTTGTCTGTGATGAATCTTGTACCGAATCCACCGGGTAAAATTGTCGGGGGTGAGATTCTCTTTAAAGAGGAGAATCTAGCGGCGGTGAGCAAGCGTCGGATGAAGAAGATTCGGGGTAATGAGATTGCGATGATTTTCCAGGAGCCGATGACCTCGCTGAATCCGTTATTTACGATTGGTAATCAATTGATGGAGGCGATTCGAAACCATCAGAAGCTCTCAAAGAAGGCAGCGAAAGCGAAAGCTGTTGACATGCTGAAGATCGTTGGGATTCCACGTGCTGATGAGATTGTCAATGAGTATCCACATCAGCTCTCTGGTGGGATGCGTCAGCGTGTGATGATTGCGATGGCGATGAGCTGTGATCCAGAAGTTCTAATTGCAGATGAGCCCACGACGGCTCTCGATGTGACGATTCAAGCCCAAATTCTTGATTTGATGCGCAAGTTAAATAAAGAACAAGGAACGGCGATCATGATGATTACGCATGACTTAGGAGTCGTGGCGGAGATTTGTGATCGTGTTGTCGTGATGTATGCCGGAAAAGTAGTCGAGGAGGGGCCGGTTCGAGCGATCTTAAAAGAACCGAAGCATCCGTATACGAGAGGCTTGATTAAGTCCTTGCCCAAAATCCATGAGAAAGAGCAACGTCTCTATTCAATTCCAGGAAGTGTGCCAAAGCCAGGCAGTATTAAGCAGGGCTGTAGGTTCGCGGCCAGATGTGAATCGGCGTTCGGACGCTGTATCACAGAGGACCCGACTCTACTAGAAGATGCGACGGGGCACCAGGTGCGTTGCTTCCTCTATGACACAGAAGGGAGCGAGAACGTTGGCTAAAGCACTTTTAGAAGTAAATGGGTTAAAGAAATATTTTGATGTAAGGGGCGGCTTTTTAAGTAAGAAAGTAGCAGAAGTGAAGGCGGTTGATGATGTCAGCTTTACGGTGTATGAAGGGGAGATTCTAGGGATTGTTGGGGAGTCGGGCTGCGGCAAATCGACCACGGGAAAATCGATTCTTCGTCTCATTGAGCCGACTGAAGGTGAAGTGAAATTTGAAGGGCGAGATGTGACCAAGCTCTCAGATGAAGAAATGCGTAAGCTGCGGCGAGATATGCAGATCATTTTCCAGGATCCGTATGCTTCTCTCAATCCTCGTCATACAATTGAACGCATTATTAGTGAGCCGTTATTGGTGCATGGGATGGGGACAAAGGAGGAGCGAAGAAAAAAAGTCGCTGAATTGCTTGAAGTGGTTGGGTTGAGTTCGTATCACGCCAATCGTTATCCGCATCAATTTAGTGGGGGACAACGGCAGCGGATTGGGATTGCTCGTGCGCTTGCGGTCAATCCGAAGCTTGTCATTTGTGATGAACCGGTGTCAGCACTCGATGTGTCTGTGCAGTCGCAAATTCTTAACTTGATGGAAGATTTAAAGGATGAATTTAAGCTTACGTATGTCTTTATTGCTCATGACCTTAGTGTCGTTAAGCATATAAGTGATCGTGTTGGGGTGATGTATCTTGGCCGAATGGTCGAGCTCTCAGAAAAAGATGCGCTCTATGATGAGCCGAAGCACCCTTACACGAAAGCACTGCTCTCAGCTGTTCCGGTACCTGACCCTGATGCGAAAGCGGATCGCGTTATTTTACAAGGGGATGTACCGAGTCCGTCGAATCCGCCTAATGGGTGTACGTTCCACACGCGATGTCCGGAGTGTATGGACATTTGCAAAACAGACCGTCCACCATTGCAAGACGTTGGAAACAATCATTTTGTAGCGTGCCATCTTTATAATGATGCGACTACATGAATGATAGAGAAAAACAAAGAAAAGACAGGGGGAAATGATGGATGAAACATCGATTATCATTTTTGATGATGCTTATGCTTGCGCTTGTGCTATTTTTATCAGCATGTAGCAGCAGTGACTCATCTGCACCAGAACAAAGTGAAGGTGCTGAAGAGGGCGAAGAGGCAGAAGGAACAGAACAAGCAGAGCCTGCTGAGGACCAAACATTAGTCTTTGCGCGTGGCGGGGATTCAGTCAGTCTTGATTATGCGAGTGTAACAGATGGTGAATCGTCTCGTGTTACCAAACAAATTTACGAGACATTGATCGAATTTGATCGTGATTCATTTGATCTTGGCCCAGGACTTGCTCATGAATGGGAAGTAGATGATTCTGGATTACGCTTTGTCTTCCATCTTGAAGAAGGGGTGACCTTCCATGATGGCACGGACTTTAACGCTGAAGCTGTTAAATTAAACTTCGAGCGTTGGGCTGATCCTGAGCATGAATATGCATTTACAGATGATGGCTACAACTACAGTGTATATGGTACGCAATTTGGTGGATTTAAAGGTGATGATGGTCACGTCATTGAAGAAATTAATGTACTTGGCGATCATGAAATTGAGTTTGTGTTGAATCAACCACTTGGTTCATTCCTACAAAACATGGGGATGAGTTACTTTGCGATTACGTCTCCTCTAGCATTTGAAGAGCATGGTAGTGCAATTAACGAAAATCCAGTTGGAACAGGTCCATTTAAATTTGTCAGCTGGTCTCGTGATGATTCGATTATTCTTGAGAAAAATGAAGACTACTGGAAAGAGGGATTACCGAAGCTTGACCGTGTCATCTTCCAAGTGATTCCGGATAACTCAGCTCGTCTGACGGCACTTCGTTCTGGTCAGATCGATATTATGGATGGGTTGAATCCAGATGATGTCGCTCAAATTGATGGCGATGATAGTTTACAAGTATTTGAACGTACCACAAATAATATTGGCTACTTAGGCTTCCATGTTGAAAAAGAACCGTTCGATAATCCAGATGTTCGTCGTGCCTTTAACCACGCGATTGATAAAGAAGGCTTAATTGCGATTCTTTACGGTGGTCTTGCTGAAACAGCGAAAAATACGATTCCACCAGGATACCTTGGTTACAATGATGCGATTGACGAGTATAGCTATGATCCTGAGCTTGCGAAGGAGCTTTTAGCTGAGGCAGGAGTAGAAGAAGGATTTACATTTGACCTTTGGACGATGCCAGTAGCTCGTCCGTACATGCCAGATCCACAGCGTGCAGCAGAAGCCATCCAAGCAAACTTAGCGGACGTTGGTATTACAGCGAACATCCTGACAAAAGAGTGGGCGACATACCTTGAAGAAACAGAGCAAGGCATGCATGATGTGTTCATGCTTGGTTGGTCTGGGGTAAATGGTGACCCTGATTACTTCTTCTCGAACCTACTGCACGGTGATGCCATCCCTGGTGGTAACCGTTCATTCTACAGCAATGAAGAAGTAAATGATCTATTAGTTCAAGCGAAAACTGAGGTTGATTTCGATGTGCGTGCAGCGCTGTATGAAGAGGTGCAGGAGCTCATTCATGAGGATGCACCAATGGTTCCACTCGTACATTCGATCCCAACTTTAGCTGGTAGCTCGAATGTATCGAATTTTATTCCGCATCCATCAACAAGTGAAACATTAGATGAAGTTGAATTAACGAACTAAGCACAAGAGGGGAGTAGAGACGTCTCTACTCCCCTTTCTTTTAGAATGTAAATAGTAGCGAGGTGACATCATGCTGGCATATACGATGCGACGTTTACTCTTGTTGCTTCCTGTATTAATTGGGATGACAATCGTGACGTTTTCAATCATTCACTTAATTCCTGGAAACCCCGCACAAACGATTTTGGGTGAACAAGCATCCCCACAAGCCATTGCCGACCTAGAAGAAAGGCTTGGATTGAATGAACCTTATTGGGTGCAGTACGGGTTGTATATGAAGGATTTAGCAACAGGAGATTTAGGAACATCTCTTCGCACAAATAAACCGATTATGGAAGAGATTTGGCCATACTTAGCAGCGACGATTGAGTTGACAGTTTTTGCAATGATTTTTGCCATTATTATCGGTGTCAACGCGGGTATTGTCAGTGCGTGGAAACAAAATTCCTGGTTTGATTACTTGAGTATGTTGATTGCGCTTGTTGGGGTGTCGATGCCGATCTTCTGGCTTGCTTTAATGGAGCAATGGATTTTTGCTCAAGAGCTTGGCTGGCTGCCGGCATTTGGACGAGATAATCCGCGTGATCCGATTATTTCGACCACGAATCTCTATGTGCTCGATACGATTATGAGTGGACAATTCGACAAGACATGGGAATCGATTAAACATTTAATTCTTCCGGGGATTGCACTTGGGACAATCCCGATGGCAATTATTGCAAGAATGACCCGTTCGAGTATGCTTGAGGTGCTTCGCTCTGATTATATTCGAACCGTCAATGCAAAAGGTTCAGGACAAGGTGTCGTCATTTATAAGCATGCCTTAAAAAATGCAGCGATTCCCGTCTTAACGGTAGTCGGTCTGCAAACTGGTAACCTCTTAGGTGGGGCAATCTTAACGGAGACAATTTTTAGTTGGCCAGGCATAGGCCGTTATATTTTTGAGGCGATTAATTACCGTGATTATCCGGTTATTCAATCAGGTATTCTAATCGTCGCCACCATTTTTGTGATGATTAACTTGTTTGTCGATTTGCTTTATTCCTATATTGACCCGCGGATCAAATACTAAGGAGGGACTCGGATGAAAACAGAACATGCAAAGCCAATGATGACACCAAGCCCCAATTCACCCCCTCCAGAGGATCAATATGTAGCGGTCTCTCCTTGGAAGGAAGCATTTAGACAGCTGAAGAAAAATAAGCTGGCGATTGTCGGACTCTTTATTATCATTAGTTTTATTCTGATAGCGATTTTCGCACCGCTCTTAACAAGTAGCACCTATTCGGAGACCAATCCAACTAATCGGCTTCAATCTCCTTCGATGGAGCATTGGTTCGGTACAGATGATTTTGGACGAGATATTTTCACGCGTATCGTCTACGGGGCAAGGCTTTCCCTGCAAGTGGGATTCTTTGCGGTGACGGGGGCGTTAATCTTCGGAACGACTCTCGGTTTGATTGCAGGCTATTACGGACGTGGGATTGATATGTTAATCTCTCGTATTTTCGATATTATGCTCGCTTTCCCGAGTATTTTATTAGCCATTGCGATTGTGGCGATTCTAGGACCGTCTTTGCAAAATGCTTTGATAGCGATTGCGATCGTAAACATCCCGATCTTTGGACGGCTCGTACGCTCGAAAGTAATCAGCTTGCGTGAAGAAGAATTCATTATGGCAGCGAAGGCACAGGGGATGAAAAATGGCCGTATCATCCTGCATCACATCCTTCCAAATAGTATTGCGCCAATTATTGTGCAGGCAACATTAGGTTTTGGTACAGCGATTCTTGAGGCCGCTGCACTCGGTTTTCTCGGGCTTGGAGCTCAAGCACCGATGCCGGAGTGGGGGAAAATGCTATCTGATTCTAGGCAGTTCATTCAATCGGCACCATGGACGGTATTATTTCCCGGCTTCTCGATTATGCTAGTCGTACTTGGATTTAATATGATTGGAGACGGGTTGCGTGATGCACTCGATCCGAAGATGAAGAGTTAAATAAAGTGGCTCCTCCGATGTGGAGGGGCTTTTTAGTATGGTGACGCGTTTATATATAGAAGAAACTCGGAATTTTTGGGGTGAAAGGAGACAAATTTGTAATGTAATAAAGCAATTTTGGCTTAATGAAATATTGTGGGTAGATAAATTGATGATTCTAGCACGTGTATCAGTCAAAATGTAAACGCTTACCATTATACTTGTATAGTAATAAGCTTAATTAACCACTTTTTGGGACGATAAGCTCATTTATAAATTCGTAACGATTTGCTTTTAATTTTACACAATTCGAATTCGAACTCGGATAAAACGCATAAGGACAATGTTTTATTAAATTTAGATTAAATAAATTGTAAGAATTTATCACAAAGAAAAACTATTTTAAAAAGATTGAATATTGCATTCTTTAAGATCCTGACATATAATGGCGTTAGTCCAATTTACTAAATTTGCAGAAAAATATGAGAAAATTTGATAATCCCAACTGAGACACTGGCATAGAGGCGATTGTTTAACATTTGCGGTGGATTGAATGGCTATTCATTCGGTGTTAATAGTCTGAATTTTCAAATGCTTACCTGGGAAATAAAATCATTCTCTTTCTCGTCAATTCATAATTGGAAAGAAGTCTTCTATGGATAAAGAGGTGTAGATGTCATGGTGGAAAACAAGCCATTGCTAGAGGTTAAAAATCTAAAAACCTATTTCTTTAAAAAAGGAAAAGAGCTTCCTGTTGTAGATGATGTGTCCTTTGAAGTAAAACAAGGGGAAACATTAGCCATTGTAGGAGAGTCAGGTTCAGGTAAGAGTATGACAACATTATCTCTTATGCGACTTGTGCCATCTCCTGGTGGTAAAACGGTTGGTGGGGAAATCCTATTAAACGGTGAGGATCTTCTCAAACAAGGGGAAGACAAGATGTATAAGGTTCGTGGAAATGATATCGGAATGATCTTCCAAGAGCCGATGACCTCATTGAATCCGGTATTTACAATCGGAGATCAGATTACGGAAACGCTCATCTACCACAAGAAGCTCTCAAAGAAACAAGCCCACGAAAGAGCTCGTGAAATGCTTGAGTTAGTTGGTTTCTCTCGAGTAGATGAAATTCTTCGTGACTATCCGCATCGCTTATCAGGTGGGATGAGACAGCGTGTCATGATTGCGATGGCAATGAGCTGTGATCCGAAACTATTGATCGCTGATGAGCCAACAACGGCACTCGATGTAACCGTACAAGCACAAATTCTTGATTTGATGCGCGGGTTGAGTGAGAAGTTCAACTCATCGATCATTTTAATCACACATGACCTAGGCGTTGTAGCAGAACTTGCTGATCGCGTAGTCGTCATGTATGCCGGTCAAATTGTAGAAGAAGCGAATGTCGTTCCTTTGTTTGATAAGCCACTACATCCTTATACAAATGGATTGATGGAGTCCGTACCGCATGTAGATGATGAAAAAGACCGTCTAACATCGATTGCAGGAAATGTTCCGACACCAGATAATTTCCCATCAGGTTGTCGTTTTGTCACACGATGTCCGCATGCGATGGCGCGCTGCGTTAATGAGCAGCCTGAGCTACTTCAAGTTGAACCTGGACGTAAAGTGAGATGTTTCTTGTTTGAGGAAGGAGTAAACAACAATGAGCACACAACTAACTGATCGTAAGGACGTTGGAGCAACAAAGGACAATGATATTTTACTTGAAGTCAATGGTCTGAAAAAGCATTTCCCGATTAAAAAAGGGATGTTTCAACGAACAGTTGGTCAAGTGAAAGCTGTTGATGATATTAGCTTCTTCGTCCGAAAAGGAGAAACATTCGGTCTTGTAGGTGAATCAGGCTGCGGAAAGTCGACAACAGGTCGTACGTTGATGCGCTTGTATGAGCCAACAGACGGGCAGATCATTTTTGACGGAAAAGATATTTCAACTATGAAAGAGAGAGAGTTGCATCCGTTTCGCAAGGACATCCAAATGGTGTTCCAAGATCCGTTCTCTTCTTTAAACCCACGTAAGACCGTGCAAACGATCTTAAGTGAACCGCTAAGTGTTCACGGGATGTATAAAGGAAAAGCAAGACAGGAATACGTGGAAGATCTGATGGAGAAGGTTGGGTTGAACCCAGATTATGCCAATCGTTACCCGCATGAATTCTCAGGTGGACAACGTCAGCGTATCGGGATTGCCAGAGCTCTTACATTAAATCCGAAGCTAATCATTGGGGATGAGCCGGTATCTGCACTTGATGTATCGGTTCAGTCACAAGTATTGAACTTATTTAAAGACTTACAAGAAGAGTTTGGATTAACTTACTTATTTATTGCCCATGATCTAGGGGTCGTTAAACATATTTCTGATCGAATCGGGGTTATGTACCTTGGAAAGATGATGGAGGTTGCAGGGAAGAAGGATCTATATGTAGATCCATTGCATCCTTACACACAAGCTCTATTATCTGCTGTACCGCGTTCGCATCCTACAGAAGTAAAACGCGAGCGAGTGATTTTAACAGGTGAAATACCAAGTCCTTCGAACCCGCCAACAGGATGTGTGTTCCATACACGTTGTCCGATGGCGATGGATGAGTGTAAGCAAGTGGCACCTGAGTATAAAGAAGTGAAAAAAGATCACTTCGTTGCTTGTCATTTGTATAAATAAGTTCGGGGAGGTTCTCCTCTCTAGGATTATTTTCGGAATTTTCATTATTAAGGGAGGTGTTGCCTACATACTAAGGCTAAATATAGGGCAGTAGGATGTTTGCAAGACTGCAAGACAAAATAATTTAAAAAGGTTTAGGGGGAAACACGATGACAAAGAAAAGTTTATTAGTGCTTCTAGGTATGGTTATGGCGCTTATGCTTGTTCTTGCTGCTTGTGGCGGTTCAGATGAGCCTGCATCAACAGAAGAAGATCCAGACGTTGAAGAGCCAGCTGAAGGTGAAGAAGAAGCTGAAGGTGAAGAAGCTGCAACAGGTGAGCCACAACAAGGGGGAGAAATCGTTTTAAGTACGTCGGGTGAGCCGGTTACATTTAACCCGGTTTTCATTCAAGATACAGCTAGTAGTGATGTTGCTGATATGATTCATGCACAGCTTATTGAGGCAGATCCTGAATTGAATCTTACGCCATCTCTAGCTACAGATTTACCTGAGGTTTCAGAAGATGGGTTAGAGCATACGTATACTATTCATGAAGGTGTTCTTTTCCATGATGGTGAAGAGTTAACTGCTGAAGATATAAAGTTCACATATGATCTTTTTATTAACCCTGATTACACAGGTCCTCGCGCTGGTGATTTTGAGTACCTTGAGAGTGTTGAAGTTGTAGATGACTATACAGTTAAGTTTATCCTTTCTGATGTAGATGCTACATTTAACACACGTACTACTTATGGAATTCTTCCAAAGCATATTCTTGAAGATGTAGCTGTAGCTGATCTTGAAGAGCATATGGAATATAACCGTAACGCTCCAATTGGTGCAGGTCCATTTGAATTTGTTGAATATGTTGATGGGCAATATATTGAGCTTGTAGCTCATGAAGATTATTTTGCAGAAGGTCCATATCTTGATAAAGTAACCTTCCGCGTAGCTTCAGATACAAATGCTGAGCTATTACTTTTTGAAACTGGTGAAACAGATCATATGATTCTTCCAGCAACTGAGTATGCAACTGCAGAAACATATGACCACGGTCGTATTTCTTCAACTCTAGCATTACGTTATGACTACATTGGTTGGAACAATGAGCGTCCGTTATTCCAAGACCCTAAAGTACGTCAAGCACTAACAATGGCCATTGATCGTCAATTGATTGTTGATGAAATCATGGAAGGTCGTGCAGAAGTGGCACATGCACCAGCTTCTCCACTTAGTTGGGCATATCCTGATTCAGCTCCTGAGTTCGATTTTGATCCAGAGGGTGCTAAAGAACTTTTAGCTGAAGCTGGTTGGGAGCCTGGTGCTGATGGCATCTTAGAAAAAGATGGAGAGCGTTTCTCTTTTGAGATCCTTTCTAATGATGGTAACGTTGTTCGTCGTGACATTGGTGTAATTGTTCAACAAATGCTTGGTGATATCGGTATCGAAGTTGAAGCTCGTCAAATGGAGTGGGGTGCATTCTTAGAGCAAACAAATCCTCCTAACCGTGATTTTGATGCAGTAGTCCTTGCATGGGCATTAGGTCTTGACCCAGATCCATCAGCAATTTGGCATTCGCGTGAAAACCAAGCTGGCTTAAACAGTATCTCTTACAATAATGAGCTTGTTGATGAATTGTCTGATGCCAACAAGAAAATTGTTGATCAAGATGAGCGTGCAGAAGCAATTTCTGAAATCTTCCAAGTTGTTGCTGAAGAGCAACCATACACGTTCCTATTCTATCCAGAACAACATATACTTCTTAACAACCGTTTACAAGGCTTCACTCATCATCCGCGTACAAACAGTTACAAGGTTAATGAGTGGTACGTAACAGAATAAGCCTTCAAGTAGTCGGGGGAAGGGGATTTTCCCTCCCCTTCCTACTCTATAAAACTACCTTGAGGGATTGTGAGGAATGAAATTATGACTAGTTACATCATTAGACGACTGATCATGATGATCCCAATTTTAATTGGAATCTCCATTATATCATTTGCAATCATGTATGCAGCACCAGGTAAGCCTGCCATATTAAATCTTGATCCAGAAATTTCAGCAGAAGTACGAGAGGCTCAAATTGAACGACTAGGGTTAAATGATCCGATTCCTGTGCAATATGTACGTTGGATAGGAAATGTCGCACAAGGTGACTTTGGTGTATCCTATTCACGTAAGATGCCTGTAACGGAAATGATTTTAGATCGTCTTCCAAATACCTTGCTACTAATGGCGTCCTCGTTATTTTTAGCAGCCATAATAGCGATACCATTTGGGGTTATTTCAGCTACTAGGCAGTATTCTTTAACCGATTACGGAGTGACCTTTGGGTCGTTTATTGGACTAGCCACCCCGAACTTTTGGCTCGGAATTATGTTGATCATGATTTTCTCTGTCCAACTAGGATGGACACCGGTTGGAGGGGTTGCCACAATTGGTGCAGACTTTAGTCTTCTTGATCGCTTGAAACATTTAATTTTACCTGCATTTGTTCTTGCAACGGCTGATATGGCAGGACTCACACGTTATACACGTTCAAGTATGTTAGAAGTTGTGAACCAGGACTATATTCGTACAGCACGTGCAAAAGGGTTCAGAGAACGCCGTGTTATTTACAAGCATGGTCTTCGTAATGGGTTAATCCCAGTTATCACGATGTTTGGTCTAATGCTTCCAACGATGATCGGTGGTTCGGCGATCGTTGAATCAGTCTTTGGATGGCCTGGTATTGGTAAATTGTTTATCGATGCTACGTTCCAACGTGATTATCCGGTAATCATGGCAATCACAATGTTCGGCGCGCTACTAACAGTCATTGGAAACTTAATTGCGGATATTCTTTATGCAGTACTTGATCCGCGGATTGAGTATTAAGGAGGGGAGACTTCATGGAAACAAATTCACAACAAGTATTTCAACCGAATATACCTGAAGGTAGTAAACCCCCGGTTGAGGACAAGCAACTGATCGGAGAACGTCGCTCACTCCTATCAATCATTATCGCTAAGTTTTTTCAAAATAAACTCGCTGTGTTTGGTCTAGTGATGCTCACGATAATTACAAGTGCTTGTTTATTAGCACCGATCATCGCACCGCATGACCCAGCTTTTCAAGATTTACGTAATCGTCTAGCGCCACCAAGTTCTGATTTCTGGCTTGGTACAGACCATTTAGGTCGTGATTTATTTAGCCGTATGTTATATGGTGGACAAGTTTCCTTATATGTAGGCTTTGCTTCTATGCTTGGAGCCGTGGCTATTGGTTCTGTGATCGGGGCCGTTGCTGGATATTTCGGTGGACTCGTTGATGCATTCTTAATGCGATTAGTTGATGTGATCCTTGCTTTCCCGAATATCTTCTTACTGATTACACTTGTTGCGATCTTACAACCGAGCATCAACATTTTGATTCTAGTATTTGCCCTGCTCAGTTGGACAGGTACAGCGCGTGTTGTACGTGGAGAATTCTTAACACTGAAAAAGCGTGAATTCGTCCTTGCTTCTCGGACGATCGGGATGTCTAATACACGTATTATCTTCTCGCAAATTTTACCGAACGCCCTTGGTCCGGTAATCGTAGCAGCAACTCTTGCAGTAGGTGGATTCATCCTAGCTGAATCAGCACTGAGCTTCTTTGGTCTAGGTGTTCAACCGCCAAATGCCTCATGGGGCAACATGTTGACGGACTCACAAAGTATTACGATCTTCCGTAACGCTTGGTGGTACCCAACATTCCCAGGTCTATTGATTTTAATTACCGTACTATGCTTTAACTTCATTGGTGATGGCTTGCGTGATGCGCTTGACCCACGAGTGATCGAAAAATAGAAATTAAAAAGGGCAGAGATTGATTCTCTGTCCTTTTATTGAACAAAGTTACTCATGGAAAGACGGTAGAAGAGACTTTTTTAGAAATGAGTGATGATATGTCAAAGGTTGATGAGATCGATTTCACGATCCTTAGCTACCTACAGGAAGATGGTAAGAAATCTTATACTGAGATAGCAAAATCACTAAATGTAAGTGAAGGAACCGTCCGTACGCGGATTAACAGAATGCTAAAAGATAATGTGTTTGAATTCATCATTCATATGAACCCAAACAAAATCGGGTTGAACGTTCAGGTCATCATTGGGATAACTACGAAACTTGGCTATCAAGAGAGCATAGCAACAGAGCTGAACCGCTTCTCGGAAGTCCGGTTTGTAGGCGCATTCTCCGGTCAACACGACTTAATTATGCAAGCTTACTTTAAAAATAACGATGATCTCGTTCATTTTGTAAACAAAGAATTAGCTAAAATAGAAGGCATTATTTCAGCTGATGTCAACATTGAACTGAAGCAATACAAAGATTCATTTTCCTATATTACAAAATAAAATTTCGGAGGGAGAGACATTGGTTTCTGCCTCTTTTACCTATGAGGAGACATGTAAAATGAAGAAACTATTACTAACAGGATTCGAGCCGTTTCTAGATCATGCTGACAACCCTACGAGATTACTAGCGGACACGTTAGATAGCGAGATGATTGGCGAATATGTCGTGAAGAGCGTTGTGTTACCTGTGACATTTAGCGAAGCAGCGGAAGTAGTGGTAGCGAAGATGAAGGAGCATCAGCCGGATGCAGTAATGATGCTTGGGCTTGCTGCAGGACGTAACCGCATCACGCCCGAGCGAGTGGCGATCAACTGTAGTGACGGTGACACGGATAATGACGGAGTGAGGAAACAGGATGAACCGATTATCAAAGACGGGTCAGCAGCGTATTTCTCCACTCTACCAATACGCAAATATGTTGACATACTAAGAGAGGCGGGCATCCCCGCTGCCATCTCGAATACGGCAGGCACGTATGTGTGCAACAACATCATGTATCAAACGCTTCACTATATAGAAGAAAATCAATTAAATGTGCCAGCCGGCTTTGTCCACGTACCAGCAAGCAGCCAGATGGCTATTGTCAAACCAGGACTCGCAAGTATGAGCGAGGACGAGATGCTACGCGCTGTGCGATTGATGATTGAGGCGATGTAGGAGGTTGGCAGGGATGCTGGTGAGGACGGGCGCAGGCGGCATATGTGGGCATTTGCAGGAGGGCTTATGTGCGAAATTAGGCGTGTTATGAGCGGTTTTACGGTTATATGAGCGACATTCGGCGTGATATGAGCGCGATCTGAGATATATGTGCGCGATAGGGAAAATATGAGCGAACGCGTTGATATTTAAGCGTATTGCTGTTTTATGAGCGAAAGCGCGCCCGAGGGAGCCCCGCCGGTGAGCGGGGCTCTAGTTATGAGGCTTATGTGCGAAATCAGGCGTGTTATGAGCGATTCTATAGATATATGAGCGACATTCGGACTGATATGAGCACAATCCGTGATATATGTGCGCCATACGAAAGATATGTGCGAACCCCACTCTGATATGTGCGAAATACCGTTTTATGAGCGAACCGAACCCGAACCCGCACTTCTACGCACCCCCACCACAAAAGCCCCTCCACCAAAATTCAGCGCGGGGCTTTCCTCGTTATAAATCCGTCTCCAAATAAACTTCTTCGCCGCGCTCAATCTTCGCTTGGCCATTCGTTAAATTGGTCATCCATTCTTCAAATGCGTCCAGCTCATCTGAGGCGACATAAGTTTGGACATCTACTTGATCAAGATACTCAATTTGTTTTAGTTGATAGATTGATTGTCTTAACTCATTTTCAACTTTTCCAAGCCAGTGGTAGTCAAGGTGGGCGTGCATGACTTGCATCAATTTCCGTTCGACGACTCCTACGGCATTTAAGCCCTCGCTTACGGCTCCTCCGTATGCCCGAATTAAGCCACCCGCACCTAATTTGATGCCACCAAAGTAACGAGTGACAACGACAACCGTATCCTTTAGCTGGCGTTTCTTTAATACTTCAAGCATAGGTACGCCTGCTGTGCCGCTCGGTTCGCCGTCATCATTGGCTTTTTGGATATTATCTTGTTCCCCGATTAAGTAAGCCGAGCAATTATGGTTAGCGTCGCGATGTTTCTTTTTGATTTCTTCTATAAAGGCTTGTGCTTCTTCTTCAGTGGTCGCACGTGAAAAGTAGGATATGAAGCGAGACTTTTGAATGATGATTTCATGATCTCCGCGCCCTTTTACCGTTTGATAGGTTGGTAACATGTCCTATACTCCTCCTCTTTTTTTCATAGTTTTACAAATGAGCGTTATGCGTATGTAATAAAGGTTTGTTACTATAGTTATGTCATCCACTACGTTAATAGAGATGAGACAAAGGACGCTAGGAAAAAGTAACGCTTTTATAGTCTGATTGTTGTAAGATAAGGATAGCGGAAACTTTATCTTGAAGCAAATGGACAAGGTTGATTTTCTGCACCAGTTAGCGCCCAAAAAAGGCGGTGGAGGTTGGTGAGAGCCTTGACTGACAAAAATGTGTTAGATAAGATTATTGATCAAACGTTAGATACAGTCGGACAAAGCAGAGAACAAATTTTCGAGATTGGTGAGCAATCAAGACGAGAATATCAGACTCTGCAAAAGGAATTACAGGATGTCCGAATGAAGGTAGCTGGCGTCATTGAAAAAACAGATCGCACCCATTTACATGCCAAGTTTTCAAGAAGTCGTTTAGTAGAGGTAAGTAAAGCGTTCGATCGTTATAGTCATGAAGAAGTGAAAACGGCCTATGAACAAGCAAATGATTATCAAGTACAGCTAGCCGTATTGCAACAGGAAGAAATTAAGCTTCGAGAGCGTCGTGACCATATCGAACGAAGGCTGATTAAGTTAAATGAAACGATCGAGCGTGCTGAACAATTAGCCAGTCAAATGGCGGTTGTATATAACTTTTTATCTAGTGACTTGCGCCAAGTTGGTGAAGTGATTGAAGATGCAAGGGAAAAGCAAAAGTTTGGGCTGAAAATAATCGAAGCTCAAGAAGAAGAACGGAAAAAGCTTTCCCGGGAAATTCATGACGGACCAGCTCAAATGATGGCGAATGTTCTGCTTCGGTCTGAGATAATAGAACGAATTTATCAAGATCAAGGCATTGATGAAGCGCTAAAAGAGATTCGCGACCTCAGAAAAATGGTAAAAAGTTCACTTGCGGAAGTAAGAAGGATTATTTACGATTTGAGACCGATGGCACTTGATGATTTAGGTTTAGTGCCTACTTTATCGAAGTATTTAGCGAATTTTGAAGAACATAATCGTATAGCTGTAAGGTTCAAGCATTTTGGGCGAGATCAACGTATTCCAGAAGAATATGAAGTCGCGTTGTTTCGACTGATTCAAGAAGGGGTACAAAATGCCTATAAGCATGCCAAGCCTACAGAAATACAAGTGAAAATTGAAATCAAGCCAACAAAGGTTATAATGATCATAAAAGATGATGGCGTTGGGTTTGATACGACAAAGTTAAAAGAAGGCTCTTTTGGCCTCATGGGTATGAGGGAGAGGGTCAACATGCTTAAAGGTGAACTGACAATTCAGTCGAAAAAGGATATCGGGACAATTATCTCCATCGAAGTACCTTTGACGTAGCAATGAATTGATTAATCGACTTAGAAATTGGTAAGGATAATAACCGTGTAAACGGAGAGGTGATAGCGATGAATGAGGAAAAGAAAATCAGTATCGTATTAATTGATGATCATCAATTATTTCGTGAAGGCGTAAAGAGAATTCTAGCAATGGAACCAGGATTTGAAATTGTGGCAGATGGAGAAGATGGTTCAGAAGCAATGGGACTTGTTGAAGAACATCGCCCAGACGTCATTTTAATGGATATTAACATGCCGAAAGTAAACGGTGTTGAAGCAACGCGTGAGCTTGTTAAAACGTATCCGAATGTCAGAGTTCTAATTCTTTCTATTCATGATGATGAAACATATGTTACTCATGTACTGAAAACAGGGGCATCAGGTTACCTGCTTAAGGAAATGGATGCTGGAGCACTTATCGAAGCAGTGAAAGTTGTAGCTTCAGGTGGATCATACATTCACCCGAAAGTAACGCATAACTTGATTAAAGAATACCGTCGTCTAGCAACAGAAGATGATAAGTATGAAGAGTCAATCGGATTCCGCGAAGTCGAATACCGCAAACCACTTCATATTTTAACGCGTCGTGAGTGTGAGGTTCTTCAATTAATGACGGATGGTCAAAGTAACCGTGCAATCGGTGAATCACTTTATATCAGTGAAAAAACGGTTAAAAACCACGTAAGTAACATCCTACAAAAGATGAGCGTGAATGACCGTACGCAAGCGGTTGTTGAAGCGATTAAAAAAGGATATGTAATCGTTCGTTAATTCGAATGTGGACAAGAGGTACCGGGTAAGTGGGTATCTCTTGTTTTTGGTTGGAGAGAGGAGCGACAAGCAGATGGATTGAGCGCTCAGTCGTGCGGTTACGGTGGATATGGAGCTCACGTTTCGCTCATAAACAGCCGCCTCGCACATAAAACAACCCTGCTCGCACATAAAGTCCCAAATAGCGCACATAAGTTGTCCCCACCCGCACATAAACACAATATACCGCACATATACCGACGCCATTCGCACATAAAGTCAAAATAGCGCACATATCGCCAACTACGCACGCACTCTAATCCCATCCAACCTCTAAATCCTCCTAACAAGTCCCTTGAATGTTCCTACATTAAAAGGTACATTAATAGATGAGAGAATACGTCAGATCAGGTGTCAGGAGATATGAGCTTGCTGCCTAGAAAATAAAAACGAATCTTCCCAAAGTGGGAAAGTAAAGTGAGGATCTATAGATATGAATAAAGTAGCGATCGTAACAGATAGTACCGCCTATCTCGCACCGGACGTTCGGGACGAGCTGTCGATTGAAATGGTACCGTTAAATGTTGTTATTGGTGAAGATTCTTATCAAGAAGAAGTGGATCTAACCACTAGCGAGTTTTATAAACTATTAAAAGAAACTGAAAAACTACCAACGACGTCACAACCAGCCATTGGTCATTTTGTTGAGACATTTGAAAAGTTAAAAGCACAAGGCTATGAAGAGATTGTCACGATTCATCTATCAAGCAAGATTAGTGGCACATATCAATCGGCGATGAGTGCCGCTAGTATGGTAGAAGGAATAAATGTAGCAGGCTTTGATTCAGAGATTAGCTGTTCACCTCAAGGCTTCTACGTACTAGAAGCTGCTAAAATGGCAAAAGAAGGTGCAGATGCAGCGGCGATTCTTACTCGTTTAAACGAAATTAAGACAAGCCAAAAAGCGTACTTCATGGTAGATAGCCTTCAACATCTTCACCGCGGAGGACGTATGAATGCAGCTCAGCTTGTTGTCGGGAACCTACTCAAGATCAAGCCGATTCTTCATTTTGTAGAAGGTAGCATTGTCCCATTTGAAAAAGTCCGGACCGAGAAAAAAGCAGTTGCCCGTATTTGTCAGCTATTAGAAGAAGATGTAACAACAGGCGGGGCGTATGAAGTGACCGTGATTCATGCCAATCGCTTACAATCAGCTGAAACGATTGCCAATGACATTCAATCGAAATTTGATAATGTGAATGTCGGCATCAGTCATTTTGGACCGGTTATCGGAACGCATTTAGGCGAAGGTAGCTTAGGTGTTGGCTGGTACAAAGTCTCGCAATAATAAACGTCTAGCATGAAGCAGCACCCCACTCGTTGCTTCATGCTTTTTTAAATCAACTAATTCCCCGAGGTGATCCCCATGTCCACTGACTTACTCGCCTTCCTCTCCGGCAAACGACTTCTCCGTACAGAAATTCCATACCCTGATGCTGAGCTCGATCCACTCATCGAAAAAGGGCTCATCAACAAATCTCCTAGTATCCTCTTTAAAAAGTCTCTCCCATTATGTATCCGTTGTGGAAACGCTGACCGCAGCTTATTCGCTAGCCACTTTTGTGCGACGTGTCAAAAGAACTGCCTCTATTGCCGCCATTGTATCGGACTCGGGAAAACGCAAGAATGTAAGCCTCTATATCAAGTCCCTACCTCCAACCACACCACCTACCCAACACTTGAATCCCCACTAAATTGGGAGGGGAAACTCTCACCGGCTCAGCAAAAAGCTTCTCTAGCCGTCATCAGCACGATTCAGCAGAAACGTTCCATCCTTCTCTGGGCAGTGTGCGGGGCCGGGAAAACAGAAATGTTATTTGAAGGCATTTCGGCAGCACTTGAAAGAGGAGAGCGAGTCTTACTGGCAACACCACGCGTCGATGTGGTAAAAGAGTTGACGCCGAGGTTTCGCAAGGCTTTTCCGACTGTGACTATCGCTAGTCTGTATGGCGGCAGCAAAGACCATCACACCCAAGCGCCATTTGTGATCGCGACCACTCACCAAGTGATGCGCTTTTATGAAAGCTTTGATGTGGTCATTATTGATGAAGTGGATGCGTTTCCGTTTAGCTACGATAAAAGCCTGCAATATGCGATCACCCAAGCAAGAAAATCTCATTCTGCGTTAATCTACCTCACTGCGACGCCAACCGCCAATTTGAAAAAGCAGAAAGATCTCACGACCATATACATCCCAAGGCGGTATCACGGCTTTCCTCTTCCTGTGCCGAACTTCCATTGGTGTGGCAATTGGCGGGCCAGACTCAAAAAGAACAAGCTTCCTTCTGTCCTCTTAAAATGGCTATCAGACCGCCAACTGACCGCTAAACCGACCCTTCTGTTTGTCCCCTCTGTTCAGCTTCTTCACGAATGCTCAACCATTCTCCAATCTTTAGCAATAAAGCACGAAGCCGTCCATGCAGCTGACACGGATCGTCACAATAAACTAGATGCATTTCGCAATAATGAGTATTCCTTGTTGGTAACGACAACGATACTCGAACGCGGCGTGACAATCCCGCATGTCGATGTGGCGGTGCTGGGAGCAGAGGATGATGTCTTTACGGAAGCAGCACTTGTGCAAATAGCTGGACGGGTCGGCAGAAGTGCCGATGCCCCAACTGGAGATGTGACCTTCTTTCATTATGGCCGAACGGACGCGATGCTTAGGGCACGTGGTCAAATTAACTGGATGAACAAACGGGAGGTGTAGGGATGAGGTGTTTACTTTGTCATGAACAAATGATGGTGAAGCCTACTTGGAGGAGGATCTTTCTTCAAGAAGAAGGGGAACTCGTCTGTGAGCGGTGTGAGAGTGGATTCGAGTTGTTAAGTGGGGAGCAGCAGTGCATGAGTTGTGCGAGGGTTCTTGAGCAAAAATGGAGATCACAAAGAGATAGTGAGCTTTGTTTGGATTGTGAGAGATGGCAACAGCACCCTACAGCTAGTCAGCTACTGAAACGAAACCTCTCCGTCTACGCCTACAACGAGAGGATGAAAGATTGCCTTTCCTTATACAAATTTCAAGGTGATGCGGAGATTGGTCGTTATTTTTCAATGAAAATGAAGCAGGCCTATCATTCTCATTTCCAAGCATACTCACCTGTGCTCATGCCTTTAAGTGAGGAACGTCTCAAGGCGCGGGGCTTTAATCAAGTTAAGCTAATGACCTCAGAATGGCTCGCCCCAGTTGTCGCTCTTGGCCGCACAACAGGTGAGCAGCAGAGCAAGAAGAATCGTTCGGCTCGGATTCAGCAAGTGACGCATTCACCTTTTTTTGTCGAAATAGGTCAAAACTCCATTAGAGCTCTTCAAAAAATTGTCTTGATTGACGATGTATATACTACAGGAACAACGGTGAGGCAAGCGGCTCAGACCTTGATTGAGCACGGTGCAACACATGTTGAGTCACTCACGCTTTGTAGGTAGTCAAACAGACAAGCTTTGCTGTGTAGGATATAATAGAGAGGAGAGGCGGATATGAAAAACGTGGCCAATTGCCCGAAATGCGGGGCTTTATTTGTGAAGGCACTCCGTCCAATATGTAACCCCTGCTATAAAGAACAGGAGGACAATTACGATAAGGTCTCTCGTTTTATGCGTCGTAAACAAAATCGAATGGCTTCCATCCGAGAAGTCCATGAAAAGACGGACGTACCCCTTGAGCAAATCCACCAATTTGTCAAAGAAGGGCGCATTCTTGTGACTCATTTTCCGAATATGGGTTATCCATGTGAATCGTGTGGGAAGTTGATACAAGAAGGTCGTATATGTGCTTCGTGTAAAGGAAATATCACGGGTGGCCTAGAGAAGATAGCGAAAGAAAAAGAGTTCCAACAACGAACTGAAGAGAATATTAAAGCAGAAGAAAATGCGAAAAATAAGACGTACCATTCTCTTAATGATCGCATCGATAATTAGTATTAACAATTATAATAGGCGTGCCGATATAAGCTACAAGAGCAAATCGGTGCGTTTTTAATTCAGATCGAATAAAGGAGGGATGACCATGAAGATTAATCCATACCAGTCCATCCAGCAAAACCCTTACCGTAAGCAGGTGGAGCAATCAGAGAAATTGCCTGAGGCGAAGAAGGTAGATAAGCTTGAAATCTCCTCACAAGCGCTTGAAATGCAAAAAGGCAACCCGCTTGAAAAGGCACGTCAAGAAAAAGTAGAAGCACTGAAAAAGCAGATTGAGTCTGGTGAATACCGCGTAGATAAAGAGGCAGTGGCACAGAAGATGTATGACTTCTGGAACAATAACTAAGGAATGTGAAAGGTGAGAGAGATGTCAGCAAAAATGGTGATCCAAGAACTAGCGGAGCTGTTGAAGCTTCATCAAGAATTGAATAAGCAAGCGTCGCTCAAAGTGGAAGCGGTCAAAGCCAATGATGTCTCGACTCTCGGCCAGATCATTAAGGAAGAAGCAAGACTCATTCGCGCCGCTCAGCAAGCTGATGCGAAGCGAGTGAAGGAAGCGCGGGCGTTTATGATTGAAAAGGGAGAGGGCGAAGAAGACGTGACGATTGCCTCGATGCTGCCATTAGTAAGTCATGACGAAACAGTCGTGCTAAAAAAGCTGCAACGAGCCCTCCTCAAAGAGGTAGATCAGCTAAAGGAACAAAATGAACAGAATCGTGAGTTGCTTGAAGAATCCTTGCGTTTTGTTAACCTCTCCCTTGATTTAATGGTGCCACAAGCAGAAGATGTGCACTACACGCAGCCTCATCAAAAAAACGAACAAACAGAGCTGTTCAGCCGCTCTGTTTTTGATTCGAAAGCTTAAGTAGTTGGAGGAACAACGATGAAATCAACTTTTCATGGACTGGAAACGGCAAGACGGGCAATGATGACGCAGCAATATGCCTTGAGTACGACTGGTCATAATATTGCAAATGCCAATACGCCAGGTTATACGCGTCAACGCGTTAATTTTTCGCAGACTGAGCCTTATCCAAATGTAGGGATGAATCGTCCCATGCTACCTGGCCACCTTGGAACTGGTGTGAAAGCTGGTTCTATTCAACGTGTACGTGAGCATTTTTTAGATGTGCAATTTAGAAATGAAAATAACAAAGTAGGGTATTATGGCACGAAGTATGAGTCGCTTACAAGAATGGAAGGTATTTTGAATGAGCCATCAGAGCATGGACTAGCTTCTTTAATTGATCAGTTCTGGGGTTCAATGCAGGATTTAAGCGGTGACCCAGAAGATACAGGTGCTCGCGTTGTGGCAAGAAGTCGTGCAGAAGAAATTGCCAACACGTTTAACTACTTACATAGCTCTCTTTCAACAGTGAAAAATGATTATAAAGCGGAAATAGATGTGACAATCAAAGGGGTTAACTCATTATTAGATCAACTAAATAATGTTAATAAACAAATTCGCTCGGCTGAACCACATGGTTATGTGCCAAATGATCTTTATGATGAACAGGATCGAATCTTAGATCAGCTTTCAAATGTGCTAGATATTGAAGTGAAACGAGAGAAAAGTAGCGGCAAACCTAATGACGTGGCTGAAGGAGCTGTAACGGTTTATTTAAAAGGACCGAACGGACTTCTTTCAGCAGTAAATGAAGAGGGTGAAGTAGAGCCCCTTAAATTGGTGGATGCATTAAATGGAGACGCTCTTCTGTTGTTCCATAAAGAGATGAAGTTAGATGCTCAAGGAACCTTTGAAAAGTTCCACTTGGTAGGGGCCGATCTTGTTAAAAATGACGTGAAGCTAGAGAATCTTCAAGATGAAGACATTAAGTATGAATTAGATTACTCTGTTTTACCTAAAGGGGAATTAAAAGCCTTAGTTGAGGCGTTTGGTTATGAGGGTGGAAAAGGTCTCTATCCAGAGATGCTTGCTAATTTAAATGAAATGGCCAAGAATTTTGCCAATGAAGTGAACTCGATCCATAAAATAGGGTTTACATTACCAAATATTAATGGGGAAGTTTCGCTGGGAGAAGATTTCTTTAGTGGCATGAACAATGGGGATGCGGCTGCAATGATTAAAGTTTCCCAAACTATTAAAAATAGTGTAGACAATATTGCTGCAGCTAGTGTGAACGTGGATGCTCTAAGAGATGATAATAGTATTGAGTATGAGGGAGAGAGCTACAGTGCCCGCCAACTATATACGCACCTTTTGAACCAACCTGTTGAGAAAAGAGATTATGAGGCGATTAGAGAGCTTCTCAGTGAAAATTTTGACGGGAAGTTAAGTACCCCTGATGATCCTGCAACTAGCTTTAAGCTTAACATGGACAAAGCATTCGCTGGCGATGGCTCTAATGCACTTCGTCTTTCTAACATGAAGGATATATTGCTATCCTTCAGCTCAGGAGAACAGACACAAACGGCTACTATAATGAGCTTCTACCAAAGTGTTATTGGTGAGATGGCTGTAAAAACCCAAGAAGCGGGGCGTATGCTTGGGAGTTCTGAGGGGCTGCGAGCAAATGTAGAATTTAATAGACAGGCTGTAAGTAATGTTTCGCTTGATGAAGAAATGACAATGATGATTCAATATCAGCATGCCTACAATGCGGCGGCTCGTAATATTACAATGGTAGACGAAATGCTCGACCGCATTATAAACGGCATGGGCGTCGTCGGAAGATAGGGGGGATGTTCATGCGCGTGACACAAATGATGCTCTCAACTAATTCGTTGAAGCACATCAATCAAGGATACAATCGATTAGCTAATCTACAAGATCAACTTTCTACAGGAAAACGGATTACAAAGGCATCTCAAGACCCCGTAGTCGCTATGAAAGGGATGCGGTATCGTTCACAAGTAAATGAAGTACAACAGTTTCAACGTAATCTAAGAGAGGTTTATGGGTGGATGGATGCTGCTGATTCTGCATTAGATGAAGCAACTCAGACAGTTCAAAGGATTCGTGAGCTAGCTACACAAGCGTCTAATGACACCTATGAGTCAACACAGCGTGAAAATATTGCAAAAGAAATTAAGCAATTGCGCGAGCATTTAGAGTCGCTTGCTAATACAAAAAATAGCAATAAATATATATTTAATGGAACCAATACCACAAAGGCACCCGTTATTAATACCAGTGAGATGGACCAAGACCACACTCAACTGTTTGATGAAGGGGCAGCGGTTGATCATATTGACTCTTTTAACTTAACCTACGCTGGACAAACCTTTAGACATGTTGGGGAAAAAGAGGGTGCATTAATTTTTCAGGATGTTAAACAAATGGAAAGTGTTTCAATAGATGATGATGATTTCGATCAAAAAGCAATTCAATTGCATGTCAGTGCAGAGGGGAATGTCACTTTTTCTTCACCTAATCCTGCAAAAGATAGTAACGAGCCAATAACGCAAACCCTACGTCAAGAGGATGTTGTTATTTCAAATCGAAATTCGGTTTCAGCTAATACTCAAAAGGTAGAGATTGAATTAATGAAAGGCGTCACAATTCCTGTCAATATTGATGCTTCAAAGGTGTTCAGTACGGCCCTGTTTGGAGATATTATCAGGTTAGAAAAGGCTCTAGAAAACTCAGCTCTTGACGGAGGCGATCTTACTGGGTATATAGATGACATGTTTGGGCACATTGATCATTTGGTATCAGAGCGAGCTGAACTTGGCGCTCGTATTAACCGAGTCGAAATGATTGAGAACCGACTAATGGAACAGGATGTTTTTGCAAAACGAATCATGTCTGATAATGAAGATGTCGATCTTGAGAAAGTCATCATCGACCTTACCACTCAAGAGAGCATTCACCGTGCGGCACTTGCTGTGGGAGCGCGTTTGATTCAACCATCGCTACTCGATTTCTTACGTTAAAATTAGGAGGGTGTTTGTGAATGAGAGCGCTCCACTTAGATATTCAATCAACGAATGCATATGTTGGGTTAAAATCGAATCGACCACACCCTCATATTAAGCAGCATCAAGCAGATTTGCAAATTCGTCAGACCCATACTGGAATCATTGAGATCAGTACTAAAGCTTCAGAGCTGTTTATCGATCAGACAGAAGCATTTGCAGATGCAAACTTGAAAACAGCACTACGTTTAGCAAATGACTTTTATTCAAGCTCCACTGCTAAAGTGGCTGAACATATGACAAAGAAACGCCAAGAGGGCGATCAGATGATGAAAATTGAAAATGGCTTTGGTGCTTTTGCGCGGCTTGCTAAGTCCAATACTCAGTCGTCACCGTCACAGCTGCACGTCGTCAACATGCCTCGCTCAATGGACCAGACAAAGATTCATTTTCAACCAAGTCAAATCAGTTTCAATGTCCCGAGACATGTTGCTGATATTAGTATTAATAGAAGAGAACCAGATATCCAAATGCCCAAATGGCAAACCGATACCTACCTTCGTCAAAAAAATAGCATATCCTTTCAAGCAGTCGGAGCATCAATCAACCGCGGGCTATAAGGAACAGAAAAGGTTGCAACGCGGAGTTGCAACCTTTTCTCAGGCTCGAATCCCTTATCCACGTCATGGAATCTCGAATAAAGTCTCCACGCCTGTAAACGGGGGCGACGTTTCCCACTTCACACCTATCTACTCCAAACTCATCGACCTACAGTTCAAGTTAAATGCTATGAAAAAAAGAGAAGAATGCCATGTAACACACAAAGGAATCTAGTGGCAGGTCAGGCTTATGATGTTTTCATAAGGATTTACATAAGAAAAGGGAAGATATGTAGGGAGTAATAGAAGCGAAGAGGTAGACGGCTCATCTGGAGGCCCAGATAAGAAATCAGTCGCATGGGGAAAGGACAACCTAAGGAAATAGAACTATTTTCTTAGGTATATTGAAATATTCTATGAAAATTTGTAAATTCCCTCCTTATTTTGAAAGAATTTTAATTTATTTTGTTAAGGTTTGTAGGCTTTGCTCGAGAAAGATAGAAATCATGCTAAAATAAGGGAAAGAAATCGACAAAAGGTGTGAGCAATGGTGAAATTTGAAACGAAATATACAGGTACAATGGAAGTAGAGAAGGAGAGAATCATCCATTTTGAAAAAGGAATTCCCGCCTTTGAGAGTGAGCAAACCTTCGTGCTTCTTCCTTTTGAAGAGGGCACGCCTTTCTACGTTCTGCAATCAACGACTACAGTTGAGGTAGCTTTTATCGTCATCAATCCGTTTCAATTTGTACCAGACTATCAAGTGAAGCTACCAGATGCGACGATTGAGCAGCTAGAGATTACGTCAGAGGAAGAAGTGGCGACATTCATCATGTTGACGGTCCACGAGCCGTTCCAAGAAACAACGGCCAACCTTCAAGCCCCAGTCATCATTAATGCAACCAAGCAAAAAGGAAAGCAACTTCTCTTAAGCAACAGTGAGTATGAAACAAAGCATGCCATCTTCAAGCCAGTCGTGAAAGGAGAGGTGTAAATGCTTGTCCTGACACGTAAGCTAAAAGAAGCAATTCAAATTGGCGATGATATTGAAATTAAAGTCCTCTCAATCGACGGAGATCAAATCAAAATCGGTATAGACGCCCCTAAACATATCGAAATTCATCGAAAAGAAGTCTACTTAGCCATTCAACAAGAAAACAACGAAGCAGCAAAAGAAATTTCACTGGATGGATTAAGAGGGTTTATTCAGAAAAGGTCATAAGACTATTAGCCAATCTCTCATGTATAAATGAGAGATTTTTTCATTTTTATAAATCTTATTTCATGGGTCTTGATTACCTTTTCGTAAATCTAAGAAAAAAGTACAAAATTTGACAAGGATGTCGAATATAATTATCGAATAGAAGAAAGAGTCAAAAAAGGAGTGAGGATCATATGTCAGTTTCATCAACGAAAGAATCCATCACCTTTATTACGACTGATACTTCCTTGCCGCCAAAAATTAAAGAAGATGTCGAGGAGCCGAATCAATCCGAACTAAGTTTTTATGTCATCGATCAAATAGAAGAGGTTGATGATGTATTCAAACGATTAAAACAAGATTCTAAGAAGTATAGCAGTCAATGTAGGAAGTATATATGGGTTATAAGTAAACAAAATCAAAGACTAGCAAAAGAAATACTAAATTATGAACAAGCAAGTATCATCGCGATTGAAAATGAACAGTTTAAACAATCGGTTCACTCAGCACTCAAGCACTACCCCTACTTAGATCTACCGTTTCAAAAAGAGATTCTCCAAACAGTGGCGAAACATACAAAACCACCTAAATCAACCGATTTAACCGTCTGCCTTGAAGGCTATACGCAGTTTAACCAGACGGAAAAAGACATTATATGTCATCTGCTAAGAGGGAAAACTGCCGAGCAAATTGCCGAGCTCACCTTCAACTCGATACATACGATCAACAACAATATTGTCAAAATTAAACGAAAGCTCAATGTAAGCTCAAAAGTCGAAATCATTACATATTTCGTAAAAAAGAATAGAGGAATGTAAGGGACGCCTGGTCTGTGGACCAGGCGTTTTTCTTATGTCAGATAAAAAAATAAAAAAATTTACAAAAACGATTGAAACATTGACCAAACCAACCGATATAAAAGTTGTAAGCACGAGGACCTAGTTAGCGGCCGATAACGAAGTCCTACGGCTCAAATCCAACATCCAACCACAAGGACGTGGGCGGAAACATTTCAAGGAGGAATTTTATAATGATTATTAACAATAATATTTCAGCTTTAAACACTTACCGTCAAATGGGTACTAACCAAGGTGCAGCAGCAAACTCAATGGAGAAATTAGCATCAGGTCTTCGTATCAACCGTGCAGGTGACGATGCAGCGGGTCTAGCAATCTCGGAGAAAATGCGTGCGCAAGTAAAAGGTTTAGACCAAGCAAGCCGTAACTCTCAAGATGGAATTTCTATGATTCAAACTGCTGAAGGTGCTCTTCAAGAAACGCACAGCATTCTTCAACGTATGCGTGAGCTAGCTACTCAAGCAGCGAATGATACGAATGTAGATGTTGATCGTAATGAAATTCAAAAAGAGATGAATCAATTAACTTCTGAAATTAACCGTATTTCTAATACAACTGAGTTTAACACTCAAAGTGTACTGAAAGGTGACGGAACTGAAGACCCGGGTACAGCTTTCACAGCAACTTTCCAAGTGGGCGCTAACCAAGGTCAATCTATGACTATCAACATTCAAAAGATGGATGCAGTCTCTTTAGGATTACAGGGTGCAGCAGATGGCGATGCTGATACAGCGGGAGCTTCTATTACAGCACTTAATGGCACAACTGCTAATGTTGAGGATGCCAAGTTTGCTGCATCAGAAGCAGTTACGGATGGAACAAATGCAACTCCAACAGGAGCATCTTTAAGTGTTGCTAATCATGCTGAAGCGGCTGCATCGATTAAAGTTATCAACAATGCAATCGAAGCGGTTTCTGCTCAACGTTCTGAGCTTGGTGCAAATCAAAATCGTTTAGAGCACACTATCAATAACTTAAATACTTCTTCTGAAAACCTACAAGCTGCAGAATCACGTATCCGTGACGTAGATATGGCTCGTGAAGTAATGGAAATGACAAAGAACAACATTCTTTCACAAGCTTCTCAAGCAATGCTTGCACAAGCTAACCAAGCACCACAAGCTGTATTACAGTTACTTGGATAATTTAATATTTAATTTAAGGGAGGCTCTAGTTTTGCTAGGGTCTCTTTCTCTACTACATAGCAATAATTGACTTTCTTATCTTTAGACAATGTAAATCTGTATAAAAGGCTCGGCTAGCTTGAAAGAGCTTTTGCAGTTCGGGCTTATTCCGCATTTAAAGAAAGCAGAAAAACAGTTTACCCACGCGTTTTCTACATATTTAGTTTCGTAATTAGATAGGAGGTTTTAAACATGGATATCGCACTTCTTTCAATGGCAATGAACCAAGGGCAGGTTCAGCAGCAGGCATCGATGGCTGTGATGAAAAAAGCGATGGGGAATGCTGAGCAGCAAGGCGAGGCTCTTCAGAAATTGATGAGTTCAGCGGATGCGACAGCGATTCAACATGCTGCACAACCTCATCTTGGTAGTAGCATTGATGTGAAATGGTAAGAGTAACCTCGGGGGTTGCTCTTTTTTTAAGGGGGAAGAGCTGTGGAAAAGGAGATTCAAGAGCATATAGATTTTCTCAAACAGCAATTAGAACAGGGGAAGCAGCGAGCTCGTTTGTTAGAGGAGATCGAAGAGAAATTGATCGAGATGAGGGTCATCGCTGAGGAGATACTCCGTAATGAGCTTTCTTCTTTTGAAAAAGAAGCGATGAATGAGCGTTTTCAATTATTGCAGTCTGAAGTAATTAAGCTTCAAAAGCAACTCGCACCGCAAATGATCCATTAAAGATACTTAACAAGTGTACGTACATAACCGATATAACAAGTAACAATGTGCAGGGTTAGGGAGTGAAGTGTAGATGAGAATGGGTGGTTTAGCCTCAGGTATGGATACCGAGCAAATCATGCGGGATCTTATGCGGGCAGAGCGTATGCCGGTTGATAATATGGTCAAGCAGCGTCAAGTGGTCGAGTGGCAGATGGATGCTTACCGTGAAGTGAATTTGAAGTTCAATGAATTTCGTAATAAAATGGTCGATCAATTTATTTTAACGAGTCAAAACTTGAGTGCGAAACAAGTAACGAGTTCGAATAGTAGCTTAGTGTCCGCTACGGCGAGTTCAAGCGCTGGGAATGTGTCGCTGCGTTTGACCGAGGTTAATAAGCTTGCGCGTGCGGAGTCCAATTATAGTACGGCTGCGATTTCAGGTGAGTCGAAAATTCAGACGAACCAAGCATTGAAGGATCAACCGTTTAATGGACTAACAGAAGAGGACTGGAAATCTGGCGTGGCGAAAACGCAAATCGTACGTGTTGCTTCACCTACAAACACGGTTTCATTTGCTGCTGGAGTGGAGAATCTGAAAGCCGCTGAGGACACGGTTGTAAAAGTAAATGGGAAAGAATACAAAACTGTAACGGCAGAGGATCTTCAAATTGAGGGCGGTGGGACGAGAGCATTATCGGCCAATGAAGTGCTTGTTGAACAAGATGGCAATGGTGGGAAGCTGACGTTTGCTGATGGCGTCACGGTTCCAAGTGGTGCGCAAGTTTCTGTTACCTACATCCAAGAGGGTGGAGAAAATGATGTGTACACGACCTCTTCGATTACGACGTTTGATCGTGATGGAAAGGAAATCAAAGATACCTTCGTGATTAAAGGAACAGATACGCTCAGCCAAGTGTTTCAACAGATTAATCGATCCAAAGTCGGGGTTAGTGCCTTTTATGATTCTCATGGGGACCAAGTATCGATGACGAGAAAAGAAACGGGGATTAACAATAAAGAAGAAGCCGGTGCTGAAATGAAGTTTGAGGGTGCTTTCTTTACGAATGCGCTCAAGCTTGATGAAACAAGTGCTAACCGTCAAGTGGCTCAGAATGCCGAGTTTACAATCAATGGCATGAAGACCGAACGTCAAACGAATACGTTCACGATTGATGGTGTGACGATTACGTTAAAAGGGACAACAACCGGTGCCGAGCAAGTTTCTCTGAATGTTAGTACGAACACTGATAAAGTGTTCGATACGATCAAAGGATTTGTAGATGATTATAATGAGCTGCTCGACTTTGTAAATGGGAAATTAGGTGAAGAGCGTTATCGTGATTATAAGCCGTTGAGTGATGAAGAGCGTGAAGCGATTTCTGATAAAGAAGCGGAGCGTTGGGATGAGCGTGCGCAAAGCGGGATGCTGCGTAATGATCAAATGATCCAAAGTGTGATGGATCGTATGCGTTCTGATATTTACGGAATGGTCTCGAATAATCTAGGTTCTGATTACAATCAATTATCGGCAATAGGGATTACGACATCACGTGACTACAATGATCGTGGAAAGCTTGAAATTAATGAGGATCGATTACGCCAAGCGATTGAAGCCGATCCTGCAGGTGTTGCGGCGGTTTTTAATTCTGATGGAGCGACATCAGGTGAAAAAGGGATCATTCGTCGGATGCGGGAAACATTAACGAGTGGCATTGATAACATTTCAACGCGTGCCGGGGGAATGGGTGGTAAAGTTGCGAACCATCAGTTTACGTTAGGTCGGCAAATTGAATCGATTAATGATCGTATCTCAAACTTTGAACGTCGCCTTCAGCAAGTCGAAGATCGTTACTGGCGTCAATTTACAGCAATGGAAAAAGCAATGCACCAAGCGAATTCCCAAGCAGAATCGTTATTTGCACAATTATATGGTGGACAATAAACGTAGAGCTCTGTCTTTTGACGGGGCTTTTTTTGCTGTGGAAAAAATGGTATCCCTAGTGGGTATAAATGGATATACTCTAAACCTTGCTAGAAAAGGGAAAACTTATTTCAGCCTAAAAACAAGAGGGAATTTCCATGTTAGATCTCCTTACATATATGACCAATTCGACACAAAGATCATTTATAGTGAGACTCATAAGAGAGGTGAGTGACATGAAAAAAGGAATCGTTTATTTTATCGGTGCTGGCCCGGGTGATGCGGAGTTAATCACTGTCAAGGGAAGAAGGGCTTTACGAGAAGCGGATGTGGTCGTTTATGATCGCTTAGTGAATCCTTTCTTGCTAACGGAAGCCAAAGAAGATGCGAAACTGATCTATTGTGGGAAGCAACCATGCAAGCATACATTACGACAGGAAGACATCCAGAAGGAGCTATTAATTCATGCCAAAAAAGGCAAGACGGTTGTGCGCTTAAAAGGTGGGGACCCCGGTGTCTTCGGTCGAGTTGGAGAAGAGGCCGAGCTGTTAGCAGAGCATCAGATCTCCTACGAAATTGTACCAGGCATTACAGCAGGGATTGCTGCAACGATGTATGCAGGAGTTCCGATTACACACCGCGCGCATTCTAGATCATTTGCTGTTGTGACAGGTCATACGAAAACGAGTGACGGGAAGCCGGATGTGAATTGGCAGTCACTAGCCGAAAGTGTTGATACCGTCGTCTTTTATATGGGCGTTAAGCATATTCGAACGATTGCTGATGAATTAGTGAAGAACGGAAAAGACCCCAAAACAGCTGTGATGGTGACACAGTGGGGAACGTACAGCAAGCAACAAACAATCGAAGGTACATTGGCTACGATTGCTAATCTTGCGGAAGGGAACGTGCAAAACCCATCGATTATCGTTGTCGGCGATGTCGTCAAGCTACGACCGAAGTTGAAATGGTTTGAAGACAGGCTGCTCCAAGGAAAAGGGATCTTATTTCCAGCCACAACGGATGCGGAGAAAGACATGGCGAAAGAACTTAGAGCGAAGGGGGCAGATGTCTACTCACACCCTAAAATAACTGAATTTTCAACTAATAAAGAGCTTGAGATGGCTCGGAATCTAGAAACGGTGGAGATCTATGAAGAGATTATCTTTCTTTCACCTCAAGCAGTTCAAACTTTCTTGAAAGTCGTGGGGGCAAATCGGTTTGATCTCCGCGCCGTACGAGCAACATTTTACGCAGGTAATTGGGAAACGCAACAAGCGTTAGAAGCCTCAGGTTATATCGCCGAGAGGTGTGGTGAGGAGCGGGAATGGAAGAAGCCACTTTTCATAGGTGGGGAAGCGGAGATTGAAAGTCTATCCTTTTCTAAACGGGGATTGGCTGATGTGTGGCTCTCTTCTGAACAAATGGTCGCTCAAAAAGAACAAGCATCATTAGCTCGTCTAATAGAAGAGAAGCATGTAGATACATTGTTTGTTGCGAGTCGTTTGGAAGCTAGGAAACTAGTTACGTTTCTTCGCTTAAGCGGAATGAACGTAACAGAGCTTACGGGTCAACTGCATATCATTTGTCAAGGAAGAGAAGCGAGTCACATACTGCGAGCGAGTCGGATTGAAGCGGATGTTGTATTAGCGGAGACTAGCACAATTGATGATGTGTTGGGGGCGCTGGTTGAACCGGTTGTGTTGGCAGAAGCTGTTAACTAGTAACCTATTAAGCTAGCACAGTGTTTAGAAAGGATTTCAAATATGTTTAAAGATACATTGGATGCATTGAATGGAATGGCTCTTTCAAAAAAGAAACAACTGGATGCGAGTCGTTTTCGTTATTTGATCTCTGCCTCTTTAGCTGGTGCTTATGTGGGGCTTGGGATTGTGTTGATTATGTCTGTAGGAGCGCCGTTAGCTGAAATGTCGATGCCGGTGACCTCCCTTGTGATGGGATTATCCTTTGGTGTCGCTCTTACACTCGTAATCTTTGCTGGAGCGGAGTTGTTTACTGGAAACAATATGGTCTACACCGTCAGTACCTTATCGGGGTTAACGACGTGGCGTGATACACTCTCCAATTGGTTTTGGTGTTATCTAGGAAATTTCATAGGAGCTGCAGGGCTATGTCTTTTAATTTTGGCATCTGGTATTTTCTCTGGCGTCGGAATGGATCATCTTTTGATGACTTCTGCTGCAGATAAGATGAGTTAAGTACGAGTGAACTGTTCTTTCGCGGCATTTTATGTAATTGGTTAGTCTGTTTAGCGATTTGGACGGCATTAAGGACAAAAAATGATGTGGCAAAATTAATTTTGATCTTTTGGATGCTCTTTGCCTTTATTGCTTCAGGCTATGAGCATAGCATTGCGAATATGACGCTGTTGGGACTGGCGCTTGTTCATCCGCATCCTGAAACAATAACGGTAGCTGGTTTATTCCATAATTTGATCCCGGTCACGCTTGGTAACATTGTCGGAGGGGCTGTATTTGTAGGATGCCTATATTGGTTGCTTAGCCCGCAAAAGGCAAAGGAAAAAGCGGCAAGCAAAGTAGAGGAACAAGAAGTCGTTGTGAATGAGAAGTTAGCTTCAATTAAATAAAGAGATCATCTATTAAAAAGGAGAGGTTTTACTTGCGAGAGAAACTAGTGCTTATTGGGAATGGTATGGCAGGAGTTCGAACGTTAGAAGAGATTCTGAAGAAAGATCCTGAACGCTTCAGTATGACAGTTTTTGGAGAAGAACCGCATCCGAATTACAACCGGATTATGCTATCTTCGGTTCTGCAAGGGGATTCTACTGTTGATGATATCGTTCTAAATTCATATGAGTGGTATGCAGAGCACAATATTACGTTGCATACTGGTGACCCCATCATCAAAGTCGATACGAAAAAGCAAGTCGTCTACAGTCAAAGCGGTCTAGCCTGTACCTATGATAAATTGATTTTTGCGACAGGGTCGAATCCGTTCATGCTACCTTTACCTGGTGCTGACAAAGAAGGCGTCATTGCGTTTCGTAATATCAAAGATTGCGAGACGATGATTGAAACGTCTAAGAATTATAAGAAGGCAGTCGTCATCGGTGGTGGTCTTCTGGGACTTGAAGCAGCACGTGGCCTCCTCAATTTAAACATGCATGTTGATGTGATTCATATTAGTGACTTTTTAATGGAGAGGCAGCTTGATGAGCCAGCTGGGAAAATGCTACAAGAAGAACTAGAGGCTCAAGGAATGACATTTCACCTGAAGAAAAATACGGAAAAAATTCTTGGTGAGAAGCGAGTGGAAGAGGTTCGTTTTACAGACGGAACGAGCATTGATACCGATCTTGTCGTCATGGCAGTTGGGATTAAACCGAATATTGAGCTTGGAAAGAAGAGTGGTTTGAAAACGGAGCGAGCAATTGTCGTCAATGACTACATGGAGACAAGTGCTGAGAATGTGTATGCAGTAGGCGAATGTGCAGAGCATAGAGGGATCGCCTACGGATTGGTTGCTCCCCTTTATGAACAAGGGAAAGTGTTAGCGGCACATATTTGCTCAACGGAAAAAACATCTGAGCCTGGTTATCAAGGTTCGATTGTGTATACGCAGCTAAAGGTGTCGGGTGTCGATGTGTTCTCAGCAGGCATGTTTCAAGATAATGAGAAAACAAAAGCGATTCGCGTTCATGATGAATTTGAAGGCCTGTATAAAAAAGTGGTCGTTCAAGATAACAAAGTCGTCGGGGCCGTCCTTTTTGGCGATACGGGAGACTCTCCTCGCTTACTGAATATGATGAGAAGCGGGGAAGATATTTCTCAAATGAGTAAAGTGGCGATCTTACCTTCTGAGAGTGGATCAGAATCCAAAGTGAGTCCAGTCGTGGCGATGGCTGATGGGGAAACGATTTGTGGCTGTAATGGGGTCTCAAAAGGAGAGATCTGTTCGGCGATTTCAGACCAAGGATTAACCACAGTGGACCAAGTGAAGCTATGTACGAATGCAGGAAGGTCTTGCGGGGGCTGTAAACCACTTGTTGCAGATCTCCTAGCTCTCACAACAGGTGAAGAAGTGGGTAACGCAAAAGAGGCGATGTGTGGTTGTACGGAGTATACGCATGAGGAAGTCGTGGCTGAGATTCGCGAGCTTGGCTTGTCGCATCCTCGAGAGGTGATGAATGTACTCGGCTGGGAGTCAGACGAAGGTTGTTCGAAGTGTCGGCCGGCCATAAATTACTATTTACAAATGGTTGATCCGATTAAAAATGCCGATGATCCGTCTTCTCGTTTTGTCAACGAGCGCGTTCATGCCAACATCAATCACAATGGAACGTTTTCAGTCGTACCTCGAATGTATGGTGGCGTCACCAACGCTGAGCAGCTTCGTAAAATTGCTGATGTTGCGGATAAGTATAGTATCCCTTTGCTGAAAGTGACTGGTGGACAACGAATCGATATGTTTGGGGTCGAAAAAGAAGATCTTCCTAAGGTATGGGATGATTTAGGGATGAGATCAGGTTCAGCTTATGCGAAAGCTCTTCGTACCGTCAAAACCTGTGTCGGTGAGCAGTTCTGTCGCTTTGGTACACAGGATTCAATCGGACTTGGAATCGAGCTTGAGAAGAAATTTGAATACATCAATACCCCTCATAAAGTGAAGATGGCTGTCTCTGCTTGTCCCCGAAATTGTGCCGAGTCAGGAATTAAGGACTTTGGTGTAGTTGGTGTCGAAGGGGCATGGGAGCTGTATGTTGGGGGAAATGGTGGAGTTGATCTTCGAGGTGGCGACTTATTCTGCAAAGTGAAAACAAAGGAAGAAATCATTGATACGATCAGCGCCTTTCTTCAATATTACCGTGAGCATGCGAGGTACTTAGAGCGGACGTCTCATTTCGTCGAGCGAGTTGGTCTCGATCATATGAAGGAAGTCGTGCTTGAAGATACGGAAGGTCGCAGGGAGTTAATTGAACGATTAGAAGTCGCCCTAGCAACAGGGAAGGACCCTTGGAAAGAAATTATTGAAAACAAAGATAAGCAAAAAGAATACGAGAAAAAACAAGTGACGTTGGTCTAAGGAGGGGTAAAATGAGTACAGTAAACAGTGTGAATAAGGTGCTAGTAGCAAAAAGCAATGATTTATCAGTGGGGATTGGAAGACGAGTGCAAGTAGACGGAATTGAAATCGCCCTCTTTAAACAAGAAGATCAGAGTATCCACGCGGTCGAAAATAAATGTCCTCATAAAGGCGGCCCTTTATCAGAAGGCATTGTCAGTGGCGAGCACGTCTTTTGTCCGCTCCATGACAGAAAAATTAATGTGCGCGATGGACTCGTTCAAGCCCCGGACCATGGTTGTGTGAAAAGATATGACGTCGAAACGGAGGGTGAGAACGTCTTTATTTTTATCGACTAAAGGGATTGTAAAAGGAAGCTGACTCATTTGAGCAGCTTCTTTTTTCGTTTGAAGGGATCTTCTTGCTTAAATAGTGTGGCAATCAGACCGATAATAAAGAAAAAAGCGTCTGCCGCGGAGGTGCCGTATGGAAATTCAAAGTTCAGCTACATCACAAATTCCAGACTGGTCGAAAAAAACGACATCCGAAAAAAAACCGAGTGATCTCATCCAAAAGGGGATTGAGAACGTACGAGAAGAGCGAAAGCAATATCACTCAAAGGAGTTACTTGATGACCAGGTAGAGAGCATGAATGAGCTGTTAAAGTCGAGTTTAACCTCAGTGAAGTTCAATGTTCATGAGGACTTGGATCGCCTTTATGTGCAAGTGGTCGATCTTGAAACGGAAGAAGTCGTAAAGGAAATCCCACCTGAACAGTTTCTAGATATGGTAGCCTCGATGCTCAAGCATGCCGGATTAATTGTCGATGAGCGAATTTAATTCTTAACTCTGCCAAAATCTAGCCGATATAAACAATGTATCATCACCATAAGGATATCGATTGGAAAGGGTGACGTTAGATGGCGACAAATATGCAGTCAGCTTACAAACAAAATGCAATGAAAACAGCTTCCCCAGGGGAGTTAACATTGATGTTATATAATGGATGCTTGAAATTTATCAAATTTACACGTGCGGCAATGGAAGAGAATAATTTGGAAAAGCGCAATCTTAATTCAACAAAAGCTCAAAATATTATCCGTGAGTTAATGGTTACTTTGAAAACGGACAATGAAGTCGGTCAGAACATGATGCGGATGTATGATTACATTTTAAATCGTCTAGTAGAAGCGAATGTGAAAAATGATCCAAAGGCGCTAACAGAAGCAGAAGAGCTTGTTGTTGAGTTCCGTGACACATGGAAAGAAGTGATTATGCTTGATCGTAAGCAGCGTCACGGTGCTGGTGGACAAGCGTAATGTCTGTAGTCAAAGAGCTTTACGTGGCGACAAGTTCACTCTATCAGTTTGCCTTAGAGCCTCTTCCGGAAGACGATGATGCCCGTGATCAATTTATCGCACGCATTGATAAGCAGCTTGCTAGTCGCGAGGCGCTTATTATGAAAATCGAGCGGACCTCTCTAACGGAGAGTGAGAAGAAGCTTGGAGATGAACTGGTGAAATTAAACGAGAAGCTGAACGTGCGGCTTTCGGTAATTCGTAGTGACATTCAAGCCAATCTTTCCGAGCTGAAAGTGAAGAAGCAGACAGGAAGAAGATATGAAAATCCTTACGACGGCCCCACCGCTGATGGTGTGTTTTTTGATAAGCGAGGGGTGTAAGGTGAGCGCAGGTTCCTGATAGGGACTTGCGCTTTTTTGGTTTGCGTACTGTTGGTGATATCTTCCTTTCGTTTATGATTGGCTAGGTTATACTATGAAAAAGGAATGTTGAAGGAAGTGATGGTTTATGTTGAAAATGTCTGACTCGATAGAAGAGGCGATTGCCCTTTTTTCGTCTGAAGGAAATGAGTACTTGGAGGTTCGAAATGACGATGGAGAGGTCATCGGATTGCTTACTTTGAGTGCGTTAAATGAAGCGATTCAACAAAAGGGGATTGACCATTCAATTGAACGTTTAATTGACCGGAAGGACTTAATCGAATTGCAGCCACTTCCTAAGACGATCGAAGAAAATGACTATTCCAAGCTCATTCAAAGCCATGTCTTTGAAGAAATTATTCATTCCCTCTATGACGGTGTCTACATCACGAATCAAGATGGCGTGACAGTAGCTGTTAATCGGGCGTATGAACGGATTACAGGGATCAAAGCACAAGAAGTGGTTGGCTACCATATGGAAGACCTTGAAAAAGCAGGATTCATTTCAAAGTCTGTCTCTATTGAAGTGTTAAAAGAGAAGCGTCCGATCACGAGAATGCAAACGATTAAAAATGAGCGGAAAATCATTGTCTCAGGGACCCCCATCTTTGCAGAAGATCAACAAGTGTTATACGTGATTAATAGTGTTCGAGATATTACAGAACTATTGCGCTTAAAGCATGAGATCGAAGAATTGCAGCAGGTAAAGTCACTTCGCCAAAGTGCAAAAGATATGAACAGTGATATGTATCATGAGATTCTGCATTCATCGATTATTAGTGAAGAAACGTTTGAGATCTATGAGCTAGCAGAACGTATCGCTAAAACAGATGTGAAAGTCTTGATCCAAGGGGAAACGGGTGTAGGTAAGACGTTAATTGCCAAGTTTATTCATGAAAAGAGCAACAGAGTAAAGCAGCCTTTTTTTGAACTGAATTGTGGAGCCCTTCCTGCAGCATTAATTGAAGCAGAGCTTTTTGGCTATGTGGCCGGGGCATTTACGGGGGCTTCTGCAAAAGGGAAAAAAGGATTAATGGAATTAGCTCATGAAGGAACGCTCTTTTTAGATGAAATAGGTGACTTACCGCTTGAACTGCAAGTGAAATTATTAAAAGTCGTCGAAGAAAATAAATTTATTCCTGTTGGGTCAACCGAGGTAAAGCATGTTGATGTCAGGGTGATTGCCGCATCTCACAAAAATTTAAAAGAGATGGTGGCTCAGGGGACGTTTAGAGAGGACTTGTATTATCGATTAAGTGTGGTACCTTTGACGATTTCTTCCTTACGCCATAGAAGAAAAGAGATTATTCCACTTATCGATTACTATTTAGAAAAATGCAACGAAAAATATGGCTATGACAAGCAATTCTCGCTTGAGGCATTGGATACGTTATCAGAATACCGTTGGCCGGGGAATATTCGTGAATTAATCAATGTAGTGGAACGGCTAGTCGTGACAACAAAAGATCCTGTTATTGACGTGCAGCATATTCCTGAAGAATGTCGTACTTCCTATAAGGACCACCTGGATACTGAAGAGATTCTCCCTTTAAAAACGGCGATATCGAAACTGGAACGAGAGTTAATTATGAGAGCATTGAAGAAATATAAAACGACTCGAAAAGCAGCCGAAGTGTTACAAGTGAGTCAGTCAACGATCGTTCAAAAGATGAAAAAGTGGGAACGTGACGAGTAGAATTTTAATCAATTTCTTTATTTTGATTAGTATTCTACTCAAAAAATACAGCTGGAAAAATACTCCTTTATCGTGAATGCACTTCTCTGATCTTTATTTTCTAAATATTTTAAACGTTGGCACGTCTCTTGCATTTAACAAAAGCAAGAAGGAGGCGTATGCATTGAATATCTCAACATTTAAAAGTGCGAATAAGTTGATTACAGGTGAAGGGTCAACTGAAAGATTACTAGAAGAAGTACAAAGGTTAGAGATGAAAAATCCATTAATTGTAACGGATCAAATCCTAGTCGAGATAGGCGTCGTTGAAACAGTTCAATCTAAATTAAAAGGCCTTACAAGTGATATATATAGTGGAGTAAAGCCTGAACCTGAGATTATGCTCGTGGAAGAATGTACATCTATTTTTAAAAAGGGAAATCATGATGGAGTCATTGCCGTTGGGGGAGGAAGTGCTCTTGATATAGGGAAGAGTGTTTCTGTATTTGCCAACTACGACGGGGAAATTGAAGAACTGTTTGGGACCGATCTTGTTCCGGAAAAAGGGTATCCGATCATTGCGATCCCGACAACAGCTGGCACAGGTTCAGAAGTGACGAATATTGCCATTCTTTCTGATAAACAAGCCCAATTAAAAAAAGGAATTGTAAGCGACTACATGTTGCCAGATGTAGCGATTGTGGCTCCTGAAATGACGCTTACGATGCCGCCATCTGTGACGGCTGCGAGTGGGGTCGATGCGCTTGTTCATGCGATTGAGGCTTATATTTCGGTTAATGCTTCTCCGATCACCGATTCCTTGGCCATTGGAGCAATGAAGCTTATAACGGAGAATCTACCAAAAGCTTATGCCAACCCGAACCATATGAAAGCACGAGAAAATATGGCAACGGCGAGTTTAATGGCAGGGATGGCGTTTGGAAATGCAGGAGTAGGAGCGGTTCATGCTCTAGCATATCCTCTTGGTGGGAGATACAACATCCCTCATGGAGTAAGCAATGCTCTTTTGCTCCCATATGTGATGGAATGGAACAAAATTGGATGTCTCGAACGATTTAGAGATATTGCGATTGCCTTAGGTGAAAATGTAAGAGAGCTTTCAGATAGACAAGCTGCTGACGTAGCAGTTAGTGCGATGAAGACTTTGTGTGAGGCTGTTAATATCCCAAGTGGATTACGTTCATTCGACGTGCCAGAAGACGACATTCCATCGATGGCGGAAGATGCAAGTAAAATTGATCGCCTCTTAAAAAATAATCCTCGATTGTTCTCGGTTAAGGACATTGAGTTGATCTATCAATCTGCGTATTAAAAGGTAAGGGGGGATAGAGATGTTATGGAAGAAAAGAAAAGATGGTGAAGAAACACCTTATACGCCGCTTGGTCCGTTTAAATTAAGGTTGCCTTTTCTTCATTACAGATTTGAGTTGCCTGATTACTTCCAAGGCTTACTCATGTGTGCGGTCGATTTAGCTGCGATTCCATTAATGGTTCAATACTTAGGAATGCCATTTGAAGTGGCATTAGCAGTCGTTATTTTAAATGGATTATTGTATTTAACGCATCATTTACTTGGGGATCCTGTCGTACCAGGCTGGATTACACCAGCGATTCCATTGATGATTTTATTTGTAACGCAATTTCCTGAAGGTGATGAGAGGATCTATGCATTGATCGCCTTTCAATTGACCTTAGGGATATTCTCGATATTCCTCGGCGTGACAGGACTAGCTAGTAAAGTCGTGAAATTAGTTCCGAATGCTTTAAAAGCAGGTGTCATTTTAGGAGCAGGTTTTGCAGCGGTCATTTCTATTTTTGAAGTGGGAGGACGCTTCGAGTTATTTCCGATCACGATCAGTATTACTTGTGTAGTAGCTTTTTATCTTATTTTCTCCAAACATTTCGCCAAGCTGAAAGCAAGGGGTGGCGTATGGCGTGTTCTTGCTAACTTAGGGATTTTCCCGATTATCTTATTAGCGATCTTTATTGCGCCGTTAGCGGGTGAAGCATCTTGGCCGCAAATTCAGTGGGGATTCAGTAACCCTGATTTTGCCACTTTGTTCACGGAGTTTACTGTATTTGGGTTAGGTTTTCCGCCATTGATGATGTTTATCTCTTCAATTCCGACTGTACTCGCTACGTATATCGTGTTATTTGGTGATGTATTGCAAAGTAAAGCACTTGTTAGTGAAGCAGATGAGATTCGAAAAGATGAAAAAATCGATTACGACCCGAACCGTGCTCATTTAATTTTTGGTGGTCGTAATGCGACGATGGGAATCTTTGGACCGGACATTGTGATGTGCGGACCGTTATGGGCAGCGATGCAAGTCGTGGTCATCGAACGGTACAAAGACGGAAAGAAAGCCATGCATTCTATTTTTGGTGGATCTGGTTCATTCCGCTGGGGAACGAATACAGGACTTTTATTGTTACCGGTCGTTAGTTTAGTCGAACCAATTCTTGGGGTTGCTCTGGCTTTAACCCTTCTTATTCAAGGGTATGTAAGTGTTCGCGTAGGAATTATGCAAGCAAGAAGTCAACGTGATTTAGGGGTTGCAGGTATTATAGGTGCCGTTCTTGCCACGAAAGGTGCAACATGGGCCTTCGCAGTAGGAATCATTCTTTGTCTAGTTGTCTACGGAAAAGATTTCTTTAAAGGTGATGACGAAAAAGAAGAATTTGAATATGAGCGTACGAAAAAAGCTCAATGATAAATAGAGGAGTGGGTATGATGAAACACTATCAGCATTTTATCAACGGTGAGTGGGTAGGTCATGAATCAGAAGCGATTGAAGTGACGAATCCAGCTACAGCAGAAGTGATCGCAACGGTTTCAAATGGAGGAGAGTCGGAGGCGAGGGAAGCAGCAGATGCAGCTTTTGACGCGTTTCAAGAATGGTCACATTATTCAGCTTACGAACGTGCGGAGCTGATTAGAAAATGGCATGATTTGATCGATCAAAATAAAGAAGAAATTGCTAAAGTGATGACTCGTGAACAAGGGAAGCCCTTTAAGGAAGCCTTAGGAGAAATGAATTATGCAAATGGATTCTTCGCTTGGTATGCAGAGGAGGCCAAGCGTATTTACGGTGAAACGATTCCAGCAACCCAGCGAAACAAGCGATTGTTTGTTCATAAGCAACCGGTCGGAGTGGTCGCCGCGATCACGCCATGGAACTTTCCAGCTGCGATGATTACAAGAAAAGTGGGGCCAGCATTAGCGGCTGGATGTACTGTTGTTTTAAAGCCGGCTAATTTAACACCTCTTACCGCGATTAAGATGGTCGAACTTGCTTCAGAAGCTGGAATTCCTAAAGGAGTCATCAATCTTGTGACGGGTAATTCAAGGGCAATCGGTAAGGTGTGGTTAGAGGATGATCGAATTCGCAAGCTAACGTTTACCGGGTCAACGGAGGTTGGTAAAACGTTACTAAAAGGAGCAGCAGACACGGTGAAGAAAGTGTCGATGGAGCTCGGAGGACATGCCCCTGTGATCGTCCTTAAAGATGCGGATCTAGATAAAGCCGTCGAAGGAGTCATTGGGTCGAAGTTTCGAAATGCAGGTCAAACATGCGTCTGCTCGAATCGAATCTATGTTCATGAATCAATTCACGAGCCATTTATCCAGAAGCTAGTGGCTAAAGTAAGAGAGCTACGCATAGGAAATGGACTAGAAGAAGGGATCGATATCGGGCCTCTTATTGATAAAGCTGCTGTTGAAAAGGTCCAAAAGCATATTGAAGATGCAGTTAAACAAGGAGCTAAAATCGAGGTAGGAGGTAATCTCGTAGGTCAGCTCTTTATGGAGCCAACGGTCTTATCTCAAGTGAACGATGAAATGATCTGCATGACCGATGAAACATTTGGTCCACTTGCACCTGTGACTACTTTTAAAACAGAAGAAGAAGTCATCAAGCGTGCCAATGATTCAATATATGGACTGGCTGCTTATGTGTTTACCGAAAACATCACACGTGGCATCCGTATGACTGAAGCGCTTGAGTATGGAATCATCGGGTTGAATGACGGTCTGCCATCAACTCCGCAAGCGCCATTTGGTGGTTTTAAACAAAGTGGCATCGGACGAGAGGGAGGTCATTACGGCCTAGACGATTATTTGGAAATTAAGTATGTTTCTCTAGGGCTTTAATGGGGAGCGAGTAAGGCGACGACCCGAGTAAAGGATACTTTTCAAAAGTGTCCTCTATTCGGGTTTTTCATGTTTCTAGAAACAATGACTATAGGTGCTTATGCTTTTTTGTGGAATCAAACAGAGAAATAAAAAACCACTCTAATTAGATTAAATATTCTAAAAATTGTTTGACTTAGCTTGCTTGATGGAATATATTATTAATAACACCACTGGAGAATATAATTAATAAATAAAAGAAATCCACTAAAAAATCAAAAAAAATTAGTGTTTTAATGGATAATTAATAACAAGGTGTTAGTAAAGGTGATGTCATGAAAATAAAAAACCAAGATTTTTTGAAAAAAGAAAATCATCATTTAGTTTTAAGCCTGATTTTAAATGAGGGTCCGATATCGAGGGCCAATATAGCAAAACAAACTGATATGAGTCCGACTTCTGCATCAAGAATTGTAGCTTCCCTGTTAGAAATGGATCTCATTAAAGAGATCAATACCACTAATAGAGGGGTTGGGAGGAAAGCGAACTACTTTATTCCAAATGAAAATGCCGTCTTTTCGTTTGGTGTAGAGATAGATAAGGAGCTTATTCGAATTGGAGTAATGAATTTTGTAGGAGAACTCCTAATGCAGAAATCATACAAACATGAAAATAGAGATCCAATGAAAACTATTCATTTCATCGGAGAAGAAATTAAACAGATTATCGAGGTTAAATCTTTAGAAGAAAGTCGGATTGCAGGAATTTGTATTGGGTTGCCGGGTGTTATTTCTCATGATTTAGGTTATGTTGAATTATCTGCACAACTTGAATGGAAAAACATAAACTTATCCAGCTTACTTCAAGAGAGAGTTAACTTACCTGTTTATGCTGACAATGAACTGAAATTAAAAGCGCTTTCAGAGTATAGCCAGATTGCTGATCCGACAATTGATAGTATGGTAATGCTTGGATTTGGGAGTGGCGTTGGCTCTGCCCTTATTAATAAAGGAGAAATTTTTCGTGGGAAAGCGAATTTTTCTGGGGAAATAGGACATACAATTGTCGACCCTTTTGGAGTCTATTGTCCATGTGGTAACTTTGGTTGCCTGCAAACGTACATTGCTGAATCTTTTTTGCTGGCTGAAGCGTCGAAAAAAAAGAAACTCATGAGTATTCAAGAGTTAGTTGATGAAGCTGAAAATGGGGAAAGTTGGGCAGAGAATATTCTTAATAAAGCAGTTACTTATACAGCCGTCACTATAAATAACATAGTGTGTACCTTTAATCCAGATGTGGTTGTATTAGCCGGGAGTCTTGTAGAAAATTACAATCCAATAAAAGAACGCATACTCGATAAGTACAAGAGTATGGTTTGGCCAACTGCGAAAGGTACGTTTGAAATGCGAATAACTGAGACAGGAAGTTTAGGAGTAGTTATGGGAGCTGCAAAAAGTGTCCAAAACAAATTTATTAAAGATATTGATCTGATAGGGGAGCTTAGTAAATGACTTATACTACATTGGTACAGGAATTTAGGGCAGGGCTTCTAGAGAATACACACCAAGGATTAGTATGTATTGTCGATGAAAAGAAAAGAATCGTTTACTCCCAAGGTGATACCAGTCAGTTGGTCTTGTATCGATCGGCGATGAAACCGTTGCAGGCTATACCGGTATTTAGTTCTAATGTTATCCGAGATTATCAACTTACGAAAAAGGAAGCTGCATTGTTCACTGCATCACAGCGAGGAGAGCTCTATCAACAAGAAAGTTTACAGAGTCTTATTACAAAACTTAACTTTCCAGAGGAAATTCTAGTCTGTGGACACAGCTATCCATTAAATGAGGAACCAAAGATAAAGTACATTTGCGAAAACAAGCCAAAGAGAAAGCTTTTACATAATTGTGCTGGTAAGCATTTAGGATTTCTTGCTTACTGTAGAGACAATGGGTATCCATTATCAGGCTATGAAAAAATAGCACACCCACTACAACAAGAAATCCTTCAATATGTAGCTGAGCTTGCAGAATTACCTAAAGAAAAACTTGCTACAGCGGTTGATGGTTGCGGAATTCCAGTCCATGCTGTCCCTCTAAAAAATATGGCAACTTCCTATTTGAAATTTGCTGTTCCAAATCTAATAATTGATACTCCTACAGCTAATGCAGTTGTTAATATAACCAACACGATGAATGCACACCCAGAGATAGTAGCTTCTCATAATTTTATTTGCACTGCTTTGCTGAAGGATAACAATATCGTAGCTAAAGGGGGTGCACAAGGAGTTTATTGCTTAGCATTAAAAGAAGAGAAGATAAGTATCGCCATCAAAGTACTTAGTGGCACTGAATTACTTTGGCCTCTCATCGTCGCAAGATTATTAGAAAAAATAGGTTACAAAAATCGAGAAACGATCGACAATCTTTTATCAATTAGATCCAAACATATCTTAAATGATGACGGTGACATCGTTGGAGAAACAAAGATTTTATTATAAGGGGGATTTTATGTGGGGAAAAAATTAGGGATGTTTATGTTTATCTTTATTGTATTATTGCTAATTGCCTCAGGGTGCTCAAATGAAAATGTAGAAGGGAATGTCTCCAACGAAAACAATGAGGGGGAAAATGGAGTTGTGGAAACTGATAGGAGCAATGATATTACCATTGCTATTGATCAGAACTTTATTACATTGGATCCGCATGATGCAGGAGATACCGTATCTATTTTTGGTATTCGGTCGATGTATGAAGGACTCGTAGGTTTTGATGAAAATATGGATGTAGTTCCAGTGTTAGCAGAGGATTATGAGGTGAGCGAGGATGCGCTTGAATATGTTTTTACATTAAAAGAAGGTGTTACTTTCCATGATGGAGAGCCATTTAATGCTGAGGCTGTAAAAGCCAACTTTGAAAGAGTAATAGAGGAAGAACTGAGAGCTGCTCGTAATCTTCAATATTTAGAATCTATTGAAGTTTTGGGTGAGCATGAAATCAAATTCACATTAAGTCAGCCATTTGGTGCGATGATGAATAAGTTTGCCATGATCCCTATTGCAAGCCCAAAAGCGTTCATGGAATCAGAAAGCAACTTTGCGTTAAATCCAGTTGGAACAGGCCGTTTTATGTTTGATGTATGGAATCAAGGAGATTCGTTAACTGTAACTAAGTACATGGATTACTGGGGAGCAAATGATATTAATATAGAGAAGGTGACATTCAGGCCAGTACCTGAAAATGGGGCTCGTGCAGCGATGCTTAAAACAGGTGAAGCAGATTTTGTTTACCCTGTACCTCAAAACAACGTGAGCGAGTTTGACGGAAGTGAAGATGTAATTATAGAAGAAACTCCTTCTACCATTGCAAGATATGTGTCTATTAACACATTTAAAGAACCTTATAACGATGAAAGAGTTCGTCAAGCAATGAACTATGCCGTTGATAAAGATGCATTTTTAGCAGTTGTAAAGAATGGATACGGTGATTATCTTGATTCTACTATGTCGTCTCAAACCCAATATTATTCTAAACAGGAGTCATACGCTTTTGATCTAGAGAAGGCAAATGAACTAATGGCTGAAGCTGGTTATGAAAATGGGTTTGAAGCAGAAATTTGGGGTAACACAAGCTCAGAAACTAGTACGGGGATGCAATTTATTAAACAACAACTTGCTCAAATTGATATCGATGTCGAAATTAAATCAATGGAAGAGGGAACGCTTTCTGATGAAATATATACTCCTGACACACCAGAAGAAGCTAAACTGCAAATGTGGTATGTAAGCTGGTCACCATCTTCTGGTGATGCGGATGGAGCCACTCGTTCTTTGTTCCACAGCGAATACTTCCCGCCAAACGGTGCTAACACTGCTTATTATAATAACAGTGAAGTGTCTGAATGGATTGATGCAGCAAATAGTACAGTAGATCAGAATGAACAACAAGAAATTTACGCAAATATTCAAAGTACTGTTTATAAAGATGCTCCCTGGATTTTCTTAGGAACAGACACGATTTTATCTGGACACAAGAAAGAACTCGAAGGAGTATATGTACTTCCTGACGGTTCAATCAGCATTACAAATGCTAATTTAAAATAATTAAATGAGGGGGGCTGAGCATATCAGCCTCACCCTTTAATTAAAGGTGTGATTACAATGTGGAAATACCTAATTAAACGAATCGTAGCTTTAATTCCTCTCTTGCTCGTTGTATCTTTTGTTATTTTTATGTTTATTCATTTAATTCCCGGTGATCCAGCTCGGCTCATTGCTGGTAAGGAAGCAACATTAGAGGAGATTGAGGCAATAAGGGAAATTCTTGGTTTAAATCAGCCGTTAATGCAGCAATATTTAACTTATTTAAGTTCATTACTTTCAGGTGATTTAGGTTTTTCTGTTAAATCAGGAGCTCCTGTTAGTAGTTTAATCGCAGATAGGATAATGCCAACGTTAGGACTTACTTTTCTAAGCATTACTTGGGCACTTATAATCGGTATTTTATTAGGAGTCGTTTCAGCTGTATTTCGTGATAAATGGCCTGATCGTTTAGGGATGTTAACCGCAGTTTCAGGGATATCCTTACCTAACTTCTGGGTTGGATTAGTCTGTATTCAATTGTTTTCTGTGCACCTTGGACTCTTTCCGACAGGGGGAGCTGACGCAGGGTGGAAAAGTTACATATTACCATCTTTTGCATTAGGTGCAGGTATCATGGCGATGATTGCGAGGTTTACAAGGTCCTCATTAGTTAACACATTAAAGCAAGATTATATTCGTACAGGAAGAGCAAAGGGTCTCAGCGGAAGAACGATTATTTTTAGCCACGCGCTAAAGAATTCTTTAATCCCTGTGATTACTGTGGCAGGTCTTCAATTTGGATTTTTACTTGGCGGGTCTGTTGTCGTGGAAACAGTATTTAGTTTTCCAGGATTAGGGAGATTGCTAATTGATTCTATACATTTCCGTGATTATCCAGTTATTCAAGCATTAATTTTATTTTTCTCCGTTCAATTTATTTTAGTCAACTTACTAGTTGATATTTTATACAGTCTCTTCAATCCGAAAATTAGGTATGAGTAGTTAAATATAGGAGGTGAACAACCTATGAAGAACATGCCGTTGGAAACTTCTCATACGCCTGTTGTTACTGATAGAAAATCAAGAGGCCGTTGGTATGACTTCTGGAAATCTTTCAGAAAAAAGAAACCGGCGTTACTTTCTTTGTATTTCATTATTTTATTGCTCGTGTTAGTAGCAGTGGGCCCATTACTAACTCCATATGATCCTGCAGAACCAAATTATTCAAACCTACTCGAATCTCCATCTTCTAATCATTTTTTTGGGACAGATGAATATGGAAGAGATATTTTATCAAGGATCATTGCTGGTGCTCAGATTTCCTTATCTGTCAGTGTCTCAGCAGTATTGCTCGGGGCTACCGCTGGAACCATACTAGGACTAGTCAGTGGTTTCTTTGGAAAGTGGGTGGATAAAGCAATTATGAGATTTTGTGATGTGTTATTTGCTTTTCCTGATTTGATATTGGCAATTGGAATTGTAGCAATTTTAGGTCCAGGCTTGAGGAATGTAGTTGTAGCCATCGCGTTTTTTAGTCTCCCTTCATTCGCTCGTATTGTAAGAGGAGCAACACTGGAAGTGAAAGAAATGCTTTTTGTAGAATCTGCAAAGTCTATTGGAGCTAGTAAAAGAAGGATCTTATTTAAGCACATCTTTCCGGAAACGGTTCCAATTATAATCATCTATTTTACGATGAATGTAGGGACAGCTATTTTATCTGCAGCAAGCCTCAGCTTTCTAGGACTTGGCGCAGAACCTTCTTCTCCGGATTGGGGAGCGATGTTGAGTATGTCAAGAGATTATATCGGATCTTCCTTCCATCTAGTTTTCTTCCCAGGTTTAATTATTTTCCTCACCGTGCTTGCATTTAATCTTTTAGGTGATGGCTTGAGGGATGTATTGGACCCTAAAACCAAAAGTTAAGGAGATGGACCAAGGATGAGTAAAATGCTAGAAGTAAAAAATTTAAAAACGGGTTTTAGAAAAGAAGAACACATTCAGATGATCATCAGTGGAATAGATTTTGAGATTCACGAAGGTGAAATCGTGGGACTGGTCGGTGAGTCTGGAAGTGGGAAAAGCGTAACATCTCTATCAATTATGAGACTCTTGCATGATACTCCAGGAGAAATTATGAGCGGGGAGGTTATCTATAAGGGGGTTGATTTGTTAGCACAGTCAGAATCGAAAATGAGGAAATACCGGGGCAAGGAATTAGCAATGATCTTTCAGGAACCAATGACTTCTTTAAATCCTGTTTTAAAAATAGGTAAGCAACTTATGGAAATCATCACACTACATATGAAGATGTCAAAGAGAGAGGCTAAAGCTCACGGGATCAAGATGCTTGAATTAGTAGGGATTCCAAGAGCCAAGGATATTATGGAGGAATATCCGCATCAGCTCTCCGGTGGAATGCGACAAAGGGTCATGATTGCTATGCAGATTTCCTGTAACCCCTCCTTACTGATTGCTGATGAGCCTACCACTGCTTTAGATGTTACAATACAAGCTCAAATTTTGAACTTGTTAAAGGAAATTCAAGAGAAAACTCAAATGGGGATATTACTAATTACTCATGATTTAGGAGTAGTCGCTGAAGTTTGTGACCGGGTTATCGTTATGTATGCAGGTAGAATTGTAGAAGAAGCTACAACGGAAGAGTTATTTGAAAACCCAAGGCACCCATATACCCAAGGCCTTATAGCATCAATCCCCAAAATTGGATCGAATCAAAAGAAACTAAATTCCATTCGGGGAACTGTTCCTAATCCAAGTGATATGCCAAATGGATGTAAGTTTGCACCTAGATGTTCAAAAGTAATGGAAGTTTGTCTTGAGAAGGAACCCGATTTGCTCTCAATGGGTAGGCGTGCTTCAAGGTGTTGGTTAGAGACAGAAATAGAGGATTTTGGAGAGGAGGTTTCGGTATGTCAAGAGAGATATTAGTTGATGTGAAAGATGTTCAAAAGTATTTTCCTCTTAGTAAAGGTTGGTTTAAAACCAAAAGCTATGTAAGAGCTGTAGACAACATATCCTTCTCAATTAATAGAGGAGAAACATTTGGATTAGTTGGTGAATCCGGATGTGGCAAATCTACAACAGGGAGACTAATAAATGGACTGATAAAAGCTGACAATGGTGAAATTTTTTTTGATGGGAAAAACCTCCTCGGTCTGCCCGAGAAAAAATGGAAGAAATACAGACAAAAAATGCAAATGGTTTTCCAAGATCCTTTTGCGTCTCTAAGTCCAAGAATGAGAGTAAAAGATATCGTCATGGAGCCATTAACCATTCATTTTCCTAAAATGTCTAGTAAGGAAAAATTAGAGAGGGTAATTGAATTACTAGGAAAGTGCGGAATAGATGAATTCCACTTAAATAAATTCCCCCATGAGTTTAGTGGAGGACAAAGACAAAGGATTAGTATAGCTCGTGCACTTATTTTACAGCCGGAATTAATCATAGCAGATGAAGCAGTATCTGCTTTAGATGTTTCTATTCAATCACAAATTCTAAATTTAATGAAGGATCTACAGGATGAATACAAACTTACTTACTTATTTATCTCCCATGATTTAAGTGTCGTTGAGCATATTAGTGATCGGGTGGGTGTAATGTATTTAGGGAATTTAGTAGAAGTTGCTCCTAAAAGTAAAACATTTAACGACCCTAAGCACCCTTATACGAAGTCTCTATTATCATCTATTCCTAAACCGGATCCAAAATTGAAGAGAAAAAAAATTCTTCTTAGTGGTGAGATACCAAGCGCTTCTAACCCCCCTAGTGGCTGTAAATTTCATACAAGATGCCCTGTAGTGATGGATGTTTGTAAGAAAAAAGTGCCACAAGCTGTCAATTTGGGTGAAGGACATTCAGTTGCATGTCATTTATATTAAGCAGAATTTTGTTGAATACCATGAAAAGCGGACATTTCAAATAATAGATTTACTTGTTTCTTAGACCAGTTCGTAGTTCGTAAAATAGATTTTTTATTAAATGTATCCGTTTATAAGACCTTTTATCTAGATAAAATCTATATTTTAATGGAATCTCGTTTTTAAAGTTTACTTTTAAAGGGGTTAATCTAGTGAATGTTCAAATCGTTTTGGTAGGTTCTTTATCAGAAATCCCTAAATCATATCGTAATGAAAACATTTTTTTGTTTGGGAAGACTTTGTTTGTTCATAAAGAGAATGAAGCATATTTATATTTAGGCACGAAAAAAGATAGAATTACAAGGGAAGATATACGCTATTTAGGCGGCCATACTCGTAGACAAATAAACAAATGGAATGTAGAAGAAGTCAATATGGATTTCCAGAGCTTGTTAAAACTAGCCAAAGAAATGAACGAAAAGGAAGTTGTAACTTGCTTTTTAGAAGGCTGGTATTTAGCAGGGTACAACTTTAACAAATATAAGCAGAAAAATGTAAATAAACAAATGTCGCAGCTCAAAATGAAGGGTGAAAGTTATGATACTTGCAATGATATGGCAATTATTCGTTCTCGTGCGATAAATACTGCTCGAGATTTTTGCAATGAACCTGCGAATAAACTGACACCGGAAATCTATGTAAAGAGATTAAAAGAGATGTTTGAAGATACAAAGGTGGAAGTAGAAATAATAGATATAAATGGTCTAGAAGACGCTGGTTTTCACGCCGTACATGTAGTAGGTAAAGGGAGCAGTAGATCACCATATGTCGCTATATTAAGGTTAAATAATGGAGCGGGTGACCCTATTGCATTAGTTGGTAAAGGAGTCACCTTTGATTCTGGCGGAACGAACGTGAAAACAGGAAGAGATATTGGTGAAATGAAAATGGATATGGGCGGAGCTGCAGCAGTCACTGGAGCGATTCAACTGCTTTCAGATCTTGATTACAAAGGAAATCTCCTCGCCGTCATTCCTCTTGTAGTAAATGTAGCCGGAGAGGAAGCGTACCTCCCTTCTGATGTAATTACTTACAGGAACGGATTGACTGTAGAAGTAGGAAACACAGATGCGGAGGGGAGACTTATTCTAGCAGATGCCATTTTATATTCCACAGCTGCTAAAGCAAAATACATTATTGATATTGCAACCCTTACTGGAAGTATTGGGCATGCCCTTGGGTTGAAAAAAGCTGGGATTTTTTGTGATGATGAAGATAGACTGTGGGAACTAAAAGAAATAGGAGCTCGTTCTGGCGATTATGTTTGGCCCATGCCATTGGTTGAAGATTATCAATCATTATTGAAAAGTGATACAGCTGATTTAAATAATATGAGTGCGTCCATATATGGAGGAGCGATTACTGCTGCGATGTTTCTTAAGAACTTTGTTTCAGATGATTGTCGGTGGATTCACATTGATATGGCAAATACTGTTCGTCCATGGAAAGAAGAATGTTACTATACTGCAGGAGCATCTGGCTTTGGCGTAAGATTATTGGCAGAATTAGTTCAATGTGAAAGGATTAGCGATGTTAATTGAAGTGATTGTTCAAAATGAAAGAGAAGCAATGGAAGCGGAGGAGTTGGGAGCTGACAGGCTTGAATTAGTTTCCAGCATAGAAGAAGGTGGCTTAACCCCTGCCTATAGCACAATGAAAAGAGTAGTAAGAAGTGTATCTATTCCAGTTCAAGTTATGATACGCCCTCATAGCCGGAACTTTTTTTATGAAGAGGCTGATAAAGCCACTATTTCTAAGGATATCTATGAGTTACTCAGTCTTGGAGGAAATCGAATTGTACTAGGTGCACTTAATAAAGATTACACAGTGGATGAGTCGTTATTAGACGAGGTTATTCATTATTACGATGAATTGGATATAACTTTTCATCGTGCCTTTGATCATGTTGCATCTCAGATAGAAGCGTACAAGATATTAGTGTCCTATAAGAAGAATATACAACGAATACTAACCTCTGGTGGTGAAAGTAATTGCTGGAAAGGGAGAGATCGATTAAGAAAGTTGGTTGAATTATCGCTGGAACTTAATGGGCCGGTAATTATCCCAGGAGCAGGACTTACGGGGGAGAACTTTGAAAAAATTCATGCTTGTGTTGGCGCAGAAGAATATCATTTCGGCAGTGGCTTGCGTAAGAATCGACTTTTTGCAGAAGGGTTTGACAAAAACACATTCTATAAAATAACAAATATAAGTAGAGAAAAGTAACATTCTCAAATGTATAAAGAAGAAAAAGATTTTATTTATTAGTGAGCTATTGGAAAAAACACAAGGTTAATTGTTAGGGGGATATTATATGAATAATGTATATAGCTGGCCAGAGAATTATGGTGATCCATCTTGGTTTTTATACGATAGGTTCGGGCTGTTTATTCATTGGGGATTATATTCTTTGAAGGCAAAAGATGAATGGATAATGACGCAAGAAAAAATCCCTAAAGAGAATTATGAAAACTATCTATCTCAGTTCTCTGCAGACTTATATGATGCTAGAAGCATTGTGAAGAAGGCTAAAGAATGCGGGATGAAATATATCGTTCTCACAACAAAGCATCATGAAGGTTTTGCGCTATGGGATAGTAAATACACAGATTACAAGATTACGAACTCGCCACATCAAAAAGATGTACTAAAGGAATTTGTCGATGCTTGTCGAGAAGAAAATGTGAAAATTGGTTTTTATCATTCTTTAATTGACTGGCACCATGAACACTTTACTATAGATGGATTACATCCTCAAAGAGATGAGGAAAGGGTGAAACAAGAGAAGAGGAATATGGCTGTTTATCAACAGTATTTGCATAATCAAGTAGAAGAACTAGTAACAAGTTACGGGAAGATTGATTACTTTTGGTTTGACTTTTCTTATGATGATAGAGATTGGGGATGGTCCAAAGGTAAAGGAGCAGAAGACTGGTTGGGGGAAGAACTAGAAGCACTTATTCTAAAGAACCAACCCCATATTTTGCTTAATAACCGTCTGGGTTTAAATCGAGGAGTATACACCCCAGAGCAATATCAGCCAACAAGTCCTTTGTATGATGCAAGTGGAAACAAGATGATATGGGAAGCTTGTCAAACATTTAATGAAAGATGGACATATAATCCAAATAACCTTCATCATAAATCTCCAGAAATGATCCTAAAGCTACTTATTGATACTGTTGCAAAAGATGGTAATTTCCTTATGAATTTCGGTCTAACTGCTAGAGGGGATTTTGATAAACTCTCATCTAGTGTAATGGATAAAATAGCAGAATGGATGAAATATCACAAGCAGTCTATACATGGAGCAGGTGCAAGTGAATTATCTCCTCCACAGGATTGCAGAATTACACAGAAGGGTGACACAATTTATCTTCATCTGTTCTCGTGGCCCTTTAGAACCGTTCATTTAAAAGACTTTGGGAGAGAAGTAGAATATGCACGCTTCCTTCACGATCATTCTGAAGTTTCTGTAAAGGTATTCGAGGAATCTGAAATCTTTCATCACGATGTCCCTGTTATAGAGAAAGACGAAACGGTTCTTGAGTTACCTGTAATTAAACCTGACTTATTAGTCCCTGTAATTGAAATGAAATTGAAAAACTAATTTTATTCACGAAATGAAACAACAACCGAGCTTAGAAGGTTAGCCTTGAAAACTATTTAGCACAAAGAGGTTGCTATTGGCTAACTGTGCTGCCTAAGGAGGTGGAGTGATAAAGTGAAGGTACTTGGTATAGATATAGGAGGAACAAAAATTAACATGGGAGTGGTTGACAGAGAGGGTAAGGTTTATACGACTCACACTATCCCAACTTCATTTCCTTTATACGAAACGTTGGAAAAAGAGATTATTCATTTGTTGTCAACCAACGAAGATGTTGAAGCTATTGGTATTGGAACAGCTGGATTAATTGACACCAAACACGGTAAAGTTTTGTATGCAAGTGACAACCTTCCTGGATGGAGTGGTACTGAGGTAAAGGCCCGGTTAGAAGCGGCTGTTAATCTAAATGTAGAGATTGATAATGACGCGAATGTAGCTGCATTGGCTGAAGTGAAATTAGGGGTGGCAAAAAACTTTAGCCGAGCATTACTTTTAACTTTAGGCACGGGTGTCGGCGGGGGTGTAATAATAAATGGACGAATCTTAACGGGACCTAATGGAGGGGTAGGAGAGTTTGGGCATATGATATTGTATCCAGGTGGAATCTTATGCTCTTGTGGGAGAAAAGGATGTAAGGAACAATATATATCAGGAAAAGCATTACAGCGTCGTATTCATGAAGCCGGTCTTTCTTATTCACCTGAAGAACTGATGAAGTATAAAGCTTCCATTCCTCAGGCAAAGGAAATTATTCGTTCCTACACATTTGATTTAGCAGTTAGTATTAGTTCATTGCAAGCTGCTTTGGATATAGAAGTTGTAGTACTTGGAGGTGGCGTTTCTGATTCAGCTGATTATTGGATAGAAGAGCTTAGGGAACAATTGAAACCATTACTGCTTAACCCACTAGAAGTGAAAGTGGCAACCTTTAAAAGCAATGCTGGTATGCTTGGAGCTGCCCAGTTAGTTTTAGATCAGATTAACGCTACTAATCTCATTGAAGATAGACATTGGTCAAGTATATGAAATTGTTTGATATTTTAGTTGAATAGCCAATTTTTATGGCTCTCGTTTTATGCACTAGGTTCTTGTATAAAGGGATTTTGATTCTCTAAATGGAGATTTTTGGAAACTAAAAATCAGGAATTTGGAAAGTGAGGAGTTAAAGGTAATGCAAGAATTAGATTATGAAACTCTGGTATGTGCTCATAATCAAGCTCTAAGCCATGGGTTAGATCCATATTTTATATTTTTGCTTAAAGAGGAAATAGAAGAAAGGGAACAGTATGACGACAACTTCTTATACAATTTTAAGGGTAGACTCCACACTTGATTAATCAAATTATAACAAGCTCAAGAGTTGTACTTTCTTATTACAATGCATGTTGATAGGGAGTAGGAAGGACTGATCTTATTTTGAATCGCTTACGAGTATGTGTGATAGGTACTGGATCAATATCAGATATGCATTTCCAATCTTATGCAAACAATCCCAATACTGTTTTATATGGCGTTTATAGTTCTTCAAGAAAACGGGCAGAAGAAAAAGCAAAAAAATATGGAATAACTCATATCTATAAAACCTTGGAAGAAGTTTATCAGGATCTTAATGTTGACGCTATAAGTATATGTACTTGGAATAATACTCATGCTGATATTTCTATTAATGCTTTAAAAAGCAGTAAACACGTGCTAGTAGAGAAACCGCTATCAATATCTGTTGAAGAAGCGTTGAAAGTGCAGGAAGCTACAATGAAGTATAATAAAACGTTACAGGTTGGTTTTGTAAGGAGATTTGCTACAAATACTAAAGTGTTAAAATCTTTTATTGATAGTGGAGCATTGGGCCAAGTTTATTATGCTAAAGCTTCATGTTTACGCCGTATAGGAAATCCAGGTGGATGGTTTGCGGATAAAGAGCGTTCTGGTGGTGGTCCAGTAATTGACCTTGGTATTCATCTAATCGACTTATGTTGGTATTTAATGGGGCGACCAAAGGTAAAGTCTATAACTGGTAACACTTACTATCAGCTTGGACATCGAGGAAATGTAGATAATTTATGTTTCTATAAAGCGGCAGAGTATGAAAAGGAAAATAACAGCGTTGAAGATATGGCAAATGCTCTTATCGCATTTGAGAATGGCGCTTCTTTAATGGTAGATGTTTCTTATACGCTACATGCTAAAAAGGATGAAATTCAAGTGAAATTATTTGGGACTAAGGGTGGAGCTGAATTAGAACCAGAGTTAATAATGGTGAGTGAAGAAAATGATACTATATTAAATATACATCCCCAAATTGATCATTTATCTTTTAATTTCCCCAATGCATTTCAAAATGAAATAGATTCATTTGTGGAATGTTGTTTAACTGGAACGGAATCAATTGCCCCTGTTGAGGACGGTGTTGAAATTATGAAGATGATAACAGGTATTTATGAAGCATCAGAAAAAAAAAGCATGGTGACATTTTAAAAGTGGATTCCTAACCTAATGTTGTGCAAAAGGTTTGTAAGTAGGTTTATCTTTTAGGGGAAGAGGGTTGTTATTCACCCTGGATAGAGAATCCTTCAAATTAAAATAACAGCACATGTCTTGATCCCTGCTGATCAAGACATGTGCTGTTTATTGTTATGAATATTACTTTATTTGAGTTACTTACTCATCCGTTTCTTCTTCCTCTAATTCAAACTCTGTTTCATCAAAGTCTTCGAAGTCTTCAAAGTCAAAGCTGAACTCCTCAGCAGAGTCGATGATTTCTTGTGGAACTTCAATACTATCAATTTCGTTAAAGTTAGAAAACGTTCCTGTTGATTGTTGAACCATTGAGATCGTTTCACCTTCTGCTTCCATTGAAAACTCCATCGCCATGTCGATCGCTTCTTGGTAGAACGTCTCTTTATTAATGTGGATCATGTAATCCATTCTTGTAATATCCATCATCGCTGTTAATTCACTTAGACCATCAGCCATTCCTTCACCAAGCATCATGTTTAGTTGATCCGCCATTTGATCGATTGATTGATCTGAACCTTCAATCGTAATGATGTAGTGATCTCCTTCTTCGGTCATCGTCAAGTTCTCAGTATAACTCTTCAACAGCTCAAGCTGCTCTTCTGGATTCATTTGCATTTCTTGTAAGGCAAGTAAATCTTGAGTGAACTCATCAGGATATTTAAACCACACATCTTCCATGCCATCATTCATGTACGCACCATCTTCAGTGAAATACACTTCTGCATTCATCGTCGCTTCTTCAAGCTCAGGCATTTGCATTGATGTTTGTTGGTAGAAAGCAAGTGGATTTTGGGTCGCATCCATTTTCATCTTCATTTGAGTTGTAAATGTTTCATCCTCACCAAGCGTTGTTTCTTGGTCCACGTCCATTTCAGTCGTGAAGCTTTCCACACCGTTCATTGCTTCAATCGACTTCGTTAAGATATCTTCAATGCTTAGTTCTTCAGAGTTTTCTTCTTCGGCTACCTCTTCATCAATAGGCTCCGTCTCTTCTTCGGCTTCTTCTGTTACGACTTCCTCTGTGGTCGCTTCTTCCTCAACATCCGCAGCTTCTACTTCTTGATCCTCTACCTCAGTTGTCGAAGATTCATTACAACCAGTCATGATCAGAAGAGCTACAATCCCAGCACCTAACCATTTCATTCTCTTCATTGATTCATCCCCTTTTAAAATTGCTCGCCTATGTCATTACTTATTTTACCAGAGAGTACCAGTTGAGAACAGTAGAAAGTTTTACTCAATTGGAAGAGAGGTGGAAATTCATTCTTTTTACTCATCTCATTTGTATGAGGAAGGACATAGTCAAACGCACGATTATAGGAGACCTTTACCCTATTGTACCTAGTTGTAAATAGAATAAAGCAAGCGTTTACAACTATTTTAGTATTATTGATTATGAATTTACTTTATTTTCTGTAAATTTATAGTTGAAAGCGTTTGACAACTAAATCTCGCGCTGCTATAGTAAAAGTGTGGAAATTATTCCACTGAATTAAGTTACGAAGGGAATGTGAAAACATGCAAGGAAAAGTTAAATGGTTTAATGCAGAAAAAGGTTTTGGTTTCATTGAGCGTGAGGATGGAGACGACGTATTCGTACACTTCTCAGCCATCAATTCTGATGGATTCAAGTCTTTAGACGAAGGTCAAGACGTTGAGTTTGAAATTGTTGAAGGTGCTCGCGGACCTCAAGCTGCAAACGTAGTTAAGCTTTAATTCACATTCCTGGGTAGGAAATGAACTTTAGCTGAACGATACAACCCATTCCGGTTTCGGGATGGGTTTTTATTATTTTAAAATAACTTATCATTAAAGTCGAAAATAGCCATGTCGAATGAAGGAAGTTTTGGAATGAGTGAAGCATGGTGAAAGGGAAAGGATAGGGGTAGGCAATACTCTAGATAGAATAAGGGATTTGAAGCTATAAGATAGGGAGTGGGCAGACGCTAACTTCCTATTAAATAATCGTTTGTAAACCCACTTTGTAGAAAGTTGTCACAATTTATTTATTTTTTTGAAGGTTTAAGAAGGAATGTCGGAAGGGTATATAGAATATTAAGTACATAGAAAAGGAGGAGTTCTTTATGAATTACAATATTCGTGGCGAAAACATCGAAGTAACTCCAGCATTACGCGACTATGTTGAGAAAAAGGTTGGTAAGCTAGAGCGCTATTTTGACACAACACCAGTAGCAGATGTAAATGTAAAAATGCAAGTGCTTAATAGCCAACACATTATCGAGGTTACCATTCCAATGCCTCAACTACTATTACGTGGTGAAGAAACCCACACTGATATGTACGCGGCAATTGATAAGGTGATTGAAAAGCTTGAACGACAAATTCGTAAGCACAAAACAAAAGTAAATCGTAAGTTCCGACAAGAAGGAAGCTTAAAATATATGTTCAAGAACGAGTTAGAACCTCTTGAGCAGGAAGAGCCAGAACCAGAGGATGGCGAGCTTGAAGTGGTTCGTACAAAGCGCTTCAACTTGAAACCTATGGATGCCGAGGAAGCGATTTTGCAAATGGATATGCTAGGCCATAACTTCTTCGTCTTCTCAAATGCAGTAAATGGCGACACAAGCGTAGTCTATCGTCGTAAAGACGGTAAGTACGGTCTGATCGAGCCAGAAGCTTAAGAGTATGCTTAAAAGGAGTGCAGCAGATGCTGTGCTCCTTTTGTTTGTTGGTAGGGCCTGCTTGGTGAGTAGTTATGAGCGCAATTTCTGATATATGAGCGAAGGGGGACCGGATATGAGCGCAATCTCTGTTATATGAGTGGAAGCGCGCCACACATGAGCGCTATTCTCGATTTATGAGCGGACGGACCATATATGAGCGATTTAGACTCATATATGAGCGATCGCCTCGCTCCGTGCGCTCCGCATATGAAATGAGCGCAATTTCCGATATATGAGCGAATGAGAGCCTGATATGAGCGCAATCTCTGTTATATGAGCGAAATCCCGCCCCACATGAGCGCTATTCTCGATTTATGAGCGGACGGACCAGATATGAGCGATTTAGACTCATATATGAGCGAACGCCGCTCTCCGTGCGCTCCGCATTTGGACGCCTCGCTCCGCATATAAACGAGCACCTCGCAAAAGATGGTGCTCTACCCCAACGCCTCATATAGTCTCGTCTCCATCAGCACCGTATCAATGGGACATACTTCCGAGTCGCGGCCATATTGCCACGCCCATACATTGGCATCGCAATCCGGGCGTGCTGGATTGTAGCGTGGGATGCGGTTTTTCGGACTCGTTCCGGGCTTGGGCTCTGCACTGAATATAACCGCTTGCTGGCCGACATTTTCACTTGCTGCAGCTGCTTCGCAGTACGCTGCATTAAAGCCACCTTCGACTGGGTCACCGTAGAAGCCGGGGCGGTATGGGCTCATATAGAAGGTGTCTACCCAGGCTGTGATCCAAGCGGCATCGACGTTGAAGAAGTTTTCAATATTAGCAAACACGAAGCTACCTTCACCAATGCCGAGACGCCTTGCTTGGAAAATGGCATTACGTGCGGCGACTCCACCGGCACGTTCACCGACTGCTTCACTGAAATTGTTATAGATAGGCATAATTTTCATACCTTGATCGCGGATATAGCGTATTTCTTCCGGTGTCAGCCCGTCACTCACATTTTCAATCGTGGTCAAGTAGCGGCCCCAAAAATCCGGCTGTCCGTACGAGGAGGTTACGCACTCATACAACTCTTGTGTGACAGCTGCGGCCGAATCTACCCCCCAATTTATACTGCGTCGATTTCGATACATGTAATGACCTCCTCCTTTATAGCCACGATATGCAAGATGGGTGTAGTTGGAAGGATGTCTAAACGAAAAAAATAGGAAACCGCCTATAAAAGACGATTTCCTATTTATCTTATAAACTGAATTCTGATGGTACAACGTTAAGGTCAATACCCCAGAATAATGGAACCATGAAATACACGGCAAGAACAATTAGGAAAGCGGCAATTAGGTTAATTAAGAACCCAACACGCACCATCTCTACAATTTTCAATTTACCGGTACCGAAAATGATCGCATTTGGAGGGGTACCAACTGGAAGCATGAATGCACAGTTAGCCGCCATCGCACAAGGAATCATTAAAGCAAATGGGTGGATGTTCAACGCAAGTGCTAATGACGCTACAACTGGGATAATCATTGTGGCTGTAGCTGTGTTTGATGTAATCTCTGTTAAGAAAAGAACGAATAGAGCTACAGCGGCAATCATCACGATTAAGTGTAAGCCATCAAGTACCGTCAGCTGTGTACCCATCCAGTCAGATAAACCTGTTTCTCTAAAACCAGCAGCGATCGCCAGACCACCACCAAATAGGAGCAGTACGCCCCACGGAATATCACGTGAATCTTTCCATTCTAAAATACGGGAACCGAATTTACGCTGTGTAGGGATAACGAATAGCAATACAGCGGCAAAAACAGCGATCATTCCATCGCGTATTTCTGGAACGAAATCAACCCAGATGAAATCGCGGGTGATCCACATAAATGCAGCAAAGGAGAATACTCCAGCAACTGCTTTTTCTTCGAATGAAATAATTCCAAGCTTACTGCGTTCGCCCTGGATTAAATCTCTGCCCCCTGGAAGTCCTTTAATGCTCATCTTAAATGCCATACGTCCAAGATACATCCATGCAATAAAGAGTAAAAGAATAACGACTGGAACCCCGACCATCATCCATCTTGCAAATGAGATTTCAACACCAAATAATTGCTGAGCTTGTGCAGCTAAGATGATGTTTGGAGGTGTCCCGATTAATGTACCAAGACCCCCGATTGTTCCGGCATATCCAACCCCGAAAATAAGAGCTTTTTCAAATTTAGGTAAATCACGTTCTTCTGGTTTGCCTTTAAGTGCTGCGGCAACTTGAGCTGTAATCGCAAGCCCCATCGGTACCATCATCATAACAGCTGCTGTGTTTGATACCCACATTGATAAAAAGGCTGTAGCGATCATGAAGCCGAGAAGAATGCGTTGGGTGCTTGTCCCAATAAACGCAATAATAGCAAGAGCCATCCGTTTGTGAAGATTCCATTTTTCCATTGCAGTGGCAATGAAGAAACCTCCTAAGAACAAGAAGATAATATCGTCACCATAGGCGGAGGTAACTGTTCCACCGTCAAGTGCTCCGGTTATCGGTAGCAAGAAAATTGGTAGAATCGATGTTGCTGGAATAGGAATTGCTTCTGTAATCCACCAGGTCGCCACCCATAATGTGATCGCAAGCACGGCTCTTGCTTCAAAGCTTAGCCCTTCTGGTGAGAAAAATAAAATGGTTAATAGAAATAAGGCTGGTCCTAAAATAAGACCGATTAACTGCGATTTTGAATACGATTGTTTAGGTTCTTGATCTTGTGGTGAAGTCGAGTTGTTTGTAGGACTCGCACTATGTGCACTAGACTTCGCTGCTTTGGCAGCGGATCCTTTTTGATAAGAAAAGACATTAAGTAGATTTTTCGTTTGACGATGTGAGTGCCACAAACCATTCCAAACATTAGCCACTGTTGTTTTCATCTTATAAGCCTCCCTCTCTGAAAGCGGTTTCTTTCTTTATATTCTGAATCATTTGAGTCTTATAGTATAGTTTTAGTAACTTTAATGCAGGCTTTTGTAACTAAAGAAAGCGGAAGAGGGGTTCTTTTTAGAAGTAGATTCCATATATTGTTAGTGTTTGCCTGAATAATCCTTTGTTTCGCCCGAATCATGGCCTATTTCGCCCGATTAAATGTTATTTCGCCTGAAAAACGTCTGAGTTCGCCTGAATCTAGCAATTGAGCGCTCAGTCAAAAGAGCATTAAAAAGCTACCGAAAACGCTCGGTAGCTTATTTCTCTTCATTTAAAATATCAATGACGTAATCGTACCCCGGGTGAGTGAGTTTATATTGATGAAGAGGTCGTCCGGTCCGTTGGTAATCAACGTCGAACAGTAAAATATCTGAATCGGTTAAGTACTGCAGGTATTTACGTAACGATACTCTTGAGATTCCGGTTGAATCAACCAAATCATTCGTTGAAAACCAGTCATTATGCTTGTTGATTTCCTTCAACACACGTAGATAGGTTTCTTTGGTAATCCCTTTTGGTAGAGGGAGGTCGGCTTTTGGGATGTCTTTATTTGAGTTTCCTTTCGTTAAAAATAAACGATCGACTTCCTCTTGTTGAATCGATTCTTTTTTCATGTCAGTAAAAGTTTGCTTGTAGCGCAAGAGTGCATCTTGGAAGCGATCAAATTCAAACGGCTTAATTAAATAATCAACTGCTCCAAAGCGGAGGGCGGTTTGAATCGAACCACGATCGTTTGCTGAGGAGACGACGATCACATCAACGGGATGATTGACGCGTCTTAACTCCATTAATAGGTCGAGTCCATTTTCATTCGTCATATAGACGTCGAGTAAAATCAGATCAATCGGTTCTTCTTTTAAATACGTCCAGCCTTCGTCGATGCCTCTGGCGACACCGACAAGCTTAAACTCAGGAATGCGTTCAACGAAGATGGCGTTAAATTTCGCAACCATCGGATCATCTTCAATAATAAGTACTCGTATCATGGTTGGTATAGGGAATCCTTGCCTTAAAGGTCATCCCTTCTCCTTTCTCTGATTCAATCTCTAACTTACCGTGCGTGCGGGTAATTGCTTCTTGAATTAAATACATTCCGTAGCCACGGTCACCACTTTTGGTTGATTTCTTTTTTTGTAGCCATGTTTCTGGGTGGTCAGTTTCTAATCCTGGTCCATTATCAATAACGGTCCACTCTAGGTTGTTATCATCTGAGTAGGTGAGATCAATCTGAAGCTCTTGTTCGTCTTGGTCTTTTATCGCTTCATAGGCATTGTCGAGTGAGTTACCAATGACGGTGATCAAGGAATCCAGTACTTCTGGCTGCTTAATCGAAGGCCAAGGCATCTCGCCTGTTAAATCAATCTCAACTCCTTGTTCTTCAAGAAAACTCAGCTTATTTAAAAGATAGCCTGCAAGCACCGGGTCTTTGACATAGTCTGAGATCCAGCCGACATCCTTTTGATAAAAGTCTGAGATTGTGTTGATATAGGATTGAAGCTCATCGTACGATTCGGTGTATACCATTGCAGAAATGACATGAAGCTTATTCATAAACTCATGCGTGTGCCCACGCAGTGTTTCAGCATAGGTTTTAGCACCTGATAATTGCTCGAGCATAACAGTGAGCTCGGTTTTATCACGGAATGTTGCGAGTGCCCCAACAAGTTTACCAGCTGTTTTGACTGGTACATGGTTGATGACGATTTCCATTTGATTCAACTTCTCTGGTTGATCGAGCTTCATTTCTTCATGAACGAGTACATCATGCAAGCGTGTGTTAGGCATAAAGGATGCGACATGTTGCCCGATTGGGTCTCCTCTTAGGCCGGCTCGATTAAACATGCTTAAAGCTGCTCGGTTTACGACGACAATTTTTCCTGAATCATCAATCGCAATGACGCCTTCTCGAACAGAAGCGAGCATTGCTTCGCGTTCTTTTAACAGTTGCGAAATTTCTCTTGGCTCAAGCCCATTTAAGGCATTTTTGACTTTTTGCGCTAAAAGAAGGGCTCCGATCATGCCGACAACGAGGCCAAGGGTGAGTCCGTATAAAATATATTTCTGACTATCAAAGATCGTTGCGCGAATTTGACTGGTTAGAATGCCAGTTGATACGACTCCGATTTGTTCTTCGCCATCATAGACGGGCACGAACGCACGCATCGATTCTCCTAATGTACCTACTGCCACCGAGGTGTAAGATTCCCCTTCCAAAGCACGGTCTTGATCATCCCCAATAAAACGTTGTCCAATTAATGCTTCATTTGGGTGAGAGAGCCGAATGCTATTCATATCCATGACGACGATATAGTGCACGTCGGTAAGGGCTTGAACTTCCTTTGTAAAGGCTTGCACAGAACCACTGTCGTCACCATTTCGGAGGCCGTTGATCACATCAGGTGTTTGTCCAATCGTAGCGGCGATCGTTCTCGCTTTTTCTTCTAACGTTCTCTCGGTCCGTTGAGCAGAGTCATAGCCAACGAGTAAACCCGTTAACAGAAGCGCAATAATCACAACAATTGAAACAAGTAGAATAATCAGAGTTTTTAATTGATAAGGTTTCTTCTTTTTTACATAATTGAACGGTTTGGCCATAGTTCTTTCCTCATTCGTGTGTCTATTTCCTTCTACTATACCAAATGCAGCTATTTAATAGGAAAAGAGTTTTGAAGTCAGACCTGTCATGTCGCAAAAAGTGTAAGACTGTGGGACGGTGTCGACATCTTCTAGGCGGCACGGTGGTAATTGCCTTGTAAGGGTAGATTTAACCTGTTAAAATTAGCATTAGTGAGATAATGCTTCACGTTCATAGAAAAAGTGTGTATGAGCTGAATGAAGAGAGGGCGAATTCAATGCTAGGACTACTTAAGAAAGTTATCGGTGATCCAAGTCAGCGTCAAGTAAAGAAAAATGAGAAGATTGTAGATCAAATTGATGCGTTGGCCGATGATATGAAAAAGCTATCAGATGACGGTCTTCAAAAGAAAACAGCAGAATATAAAGAGCGTCTTGAAAAAGGCGAAACATTAGATGATTTATTACCAGAAGCCTTCGCTACGGTACGAGAGGCGTCTACTCGTGTTCTAGGGATGACTCCTTATCGCGTGCAGCTATTAGGTGGTATTGCCTTGCACCAAGGAAATATATCTGAAATGAAAACAGGGGAAGGTAAAACATTAGTTGGAACCCTACCTGTTTATTTAAATGCGTTAGCTGGCAAAGGTGTTCATGTGGTTACAGTCAATGAATACTTAGCTCGTCGTGATTGTGAAATGATGGGTGAGCTTTATCGTTTTCTTGGATTAACCGTTGGCTTAAATGAGTCAGGGTTAACAAAAGAAGAGAAAGCAGAAGCGTATCGTGCAGATATTACATACAGCACGAATAACGAGCTTGGCTTTGATTATCTTCGTGATAATATGGTTCTTTACAAAGAGCAGATGGTGCAACGTCCACTGAATTTTGCTCTTGTCGATGAGGTCGATTCGATCTTGGTGGATGAAGCAAGAACGCCATTAATCATTTCAGGTTCTGTTGAGCGTTCTACTCAACTTTATACACAAGCAAACTCGTTTATCCGTGTGTTGAAAGCAGAAGAAGATTACACGTTCGACGAAAAAACAAAAGCCGTTCAATTAACAGAGGAAGGCGTTTCAAAAGCAGAGCGCGCCTTTGGAATTGAAAACTTATATGATCAAAAACATGTTCAATTAAACCACCATTTAAATCAATCATTAAAAGCACATGTCGTGATGCAACGTGACGGCGATTATGTTGTAGAAGATGGCGAAGTAGTCATTGTTGACCAATTTACAGGTCGTCTAATGAAAGGTCGTCGCTATAGCGATGGTCTACACCAAGCCATTGAAGCAAAAGAAGGCATGCAGATTCAACGTGAGAGCATGACGCTAGCTTCGATTACGTTCCAGAACTACTTCCGTATGTACCAAAAGCTTGCTGGTATGACCGGTACAGCAAAAACGGAAGAAGAAGAATTCCGCAATATTTACGGAATGGACGTTATGGTTATTCCAACAAATAAACCAATCGCGCGTGAGGATCGACCTGATCTTATTTATAAGACAATGGAAGCGAAGTTTAAAGCGGTTGTCACTGAGATTGAAGCTTTTCATAAAAAAGGACAACCAGTGCTTGTTGGTACAGTAAGTGTTGAGACATCAGAGCTAGTTTCAAAATTACTAAACAAACGTCGCGTACCTCACCACGTACTAAATGCGAAAAACCATGAGCGTGAGGCTGATATTATTGAAGGTGCAGGTCAGCAAGGGGCGGTAACGATCGCAACAAACATGGCCGGCCGTGGTACGGATATCAAGCTAGGTGATGGTGTTCGTGAGCTTGGTGGCTTACATGTACTTGGTACGGAGCGTCATGAGAGTCGTCGTATTGATAATCAGTTACGCGGTCGTGCTGGTCGTCAAGGAGATCCAGGTTCATCGCAATTCTACCTTTCAATGGAAGATGAATTAATGCGTCGCTTCGGTTCTGATAATATGCGTTCGATGATGGAACGTCTTGGTATGGAAGAAGACCAACCGATCGAGAGCCGTCTCGTTTCCCGTGCTGTTGAAACGGCACAAAAACGAGTGGAAGGAAACAACTTCGATGCTCGTAAACAAATTCTTCAATATGATGATGTTATGCGCGAGCAACGTGAGATTATCTACAAGCAACGTATGGAAGTGCTTGAGTCTGACAACTTACGTAAAATTGTTGAGACAATGATTAAAGATGTGATCGATCGTACGGTTCGCCTGCATACACCAGAGAGTGAAGTGCCAGAGGATTGGGATCTAATGGCAGTTGTCAACTACATGAATGCGAACCTTCTGCAAGAAGGCGAGCTTGATGAAAAGAATATTAAAGGCTTAGACCCTGAAGAAATGGTTGAATTAATCACGGAGAAAGTGGTTGCTCGTTATAACGAAAAAGAAGAGCAGTTCACTCCTGAACATATGCGTGAGTTTGAGAAGGTTATTATGCTTCGTACCGTTGATCGCAAATGGATGAACCATATCGACCAAATGGATCAGCTGCGTCAAGGTATCCACCTTCGTGCGTATGGTCAAAATGATCCATTACGTGAATATCGTTTTGAAGGATTCGAAATGTTTGAAGCGATGATTGCTTCGATTGAAGAAGAAGTGTCGATGTACATCATGAAAGCGCAAGTCCAACAAAACCTTGAGCGTCAAAAGGTGGCAGAAGGAAAAGCGGTTCATCAAGATACATCAAAACAAGAGCCTAAAAAGAAAAAGCCAATCCGTAAAGGTGAAGTAATCGGACGTAATGATGCGTGCATTTGCGGAAGTGGTAAGAAATATAAAAACTGCTGCGGGGCTGCAAAATAATCGTTTCCTAGCATATGCTTTATCAAGGTGGAGTCCCGCAACCTGCGGGCTCCTTTTAGCCTTTTTGACCCAAAATATGGCAAGGTATTATTTAGATGAGGTGAGAAGATGGAATTAGTAGAAGTAAAGCAAGAACTAGCGTCAATGGTAAAACGATTAGAAGACTTTAGGGGGTCTCTTTGACTTAGAAGCCAAGCAAGAACGTATGGCTGAGCTCGATGAATTTATGACGGACCCTGACTTTTGGAATGATCAAGAATCAGCTCAAACTGTGATTAACGAATCAAATGCCTTAAAAGAACAAGTCAACGTTTTCTTAGAGCTTGAAGAAGAGTATGAGAACCTTGAAGTCTCTTATGAGCTTGTAAAAGAAGAAGCTGACGAGGGTTTGGAGAAAGAACTCGAGGCAGGCGTAAAGGATTTAGCTACGCGTTTAAATGAGTTCGAACTCCAGCTTCTTTTAAGTGAGCCATATGATAAAAACAATGCAATTCTTGAGTTGCATCCAGGTGCTGGTGGAACGGAATCTCAAGACTGGGCATCGATGCTTCTTCGTATGTATACGCGCTGGTCTGAACAACGCGGCTTTAAAGTCGAGACGATGGACTATTTAGCAGGCGATGAGGCAGGTGTGAAGAGCGTAACCCTTCTCATCAAAGGCCATAATGCCTATGGCTATTTAAAAGCAGAAAAAGGAGTACATCGCCTTGTTCGTATTTCACCATTTGACTCATCAGGACGTAGACACACCTCATTCGTATCATGTGAAGTGATGCCGGAGCTTGATGATACGGTTGATATCGACATTCGTACAGAGGATTTAAAAGTTGATACGTACCGAGCAAGCGGTGCGGGCGGGCAGCATATCAACACAACGGACTCTGCCATCCGAATTACTCACTTACCTACAAACACGGTCGTAACATGTCAGAACGAACGTTCACAGATTAAAAACCGTGAATCAGCAATGAAAATGTTAAAGGCTAAATTGTATCAATTAGAGATCGAAAAGCAACAACAAGAGCTAGATGAGATTCGTGGCGAGCAAAAGGATATCGGCTGGGGAAGCCAAATTCGCTCCTACGTCTTCCACCCATATAGTCTCGTGAAAGACCACCGTACCAACTTTGAAATTGGGAACACAAATGGCGTCATGGACGGAGATTTAGAAGGATTTATCAATGCCTACCTCCGTTCATCGTTGAAGATGTAAGCTGGGAAGACTGTTCTGTGGAACAGTCTTTTTTGGTGTAGAGCTTGTGCGGAGCGGGGCAGGGATTTCGCTCATATCAGCTTTCAACTCGCTCATATGTGGGGCATTCGCACATAAAAAGCCAAATCCGCACATAAGAGCGACGAATGCGCTCATAAAAGAGGAATAGCGCCCATATCAGGTCCCAGCTCGCACATAAGGCGGGGAATAGAGCCCATATCGATATATGAGCGGAGAGCCAGAAAGAACCGCACAAGCCCTTTACCGCATTAGCACAATCGCATTTACAGCGTGGGGGCGTGGTGCTATACTACCGAAGGATTTAGGACATACTATGAAGAAAAGTGAGTGTGACAAGCATGGGGAAAACGAAGAGACGGCGTGAGCCACGCAGCCGTTTAATGCAAGGAATGATTGATTATACGTATATTTTAATTGGTTCAGCAATCGTGGCATTAGCATTTAATTTATTTTTACTACCGAATAAAATTGCATCGGGTGGCGTCAGCGGGATTAGTACGATTTTGACTTATACGGTCGGTTTTGAGCCAGCCTACACACTATGGGCTTTCAATATTCCGTTATTTATTTTAGGTCTGTTTTTACTTGGTGGCTTTAAATATGGAGCGAAAACGTTAGTCGGGACAATCTTTTTACCATTTATCGTTTTCATTTCAAGAGATTGGTCGGTCGGCATTGAGGATCCACTCCTTGGGGCTTTATTTGGTGGAATCGGTGTAGGGCTTGGTCTTGGGACTGTGTTCCGTGCAAATGCAAGCACGGGTGGAACAGATTTAGCGGCACAAATTTTTAATAAATATTCGGGTGTGTCACTCGGGCTCTGTGTGTTTGCAATAGATGGTCTGATTGTCGCGACGTCAGCTGTCGTTTTTGGTCTAGAATTAGCACTTTATGCCTTAATTGCATTATTTGTTACAGGAAAGACGATTGATTTAGTGCAAATGGGGGTAGGATATGCAAAGGTAGCTCTTATTATCTCTGATCATCAAGAGGAAGTTCGCCAAAGCATCTTAAAAGATGTCGATCGTGGCGTTACGAAGCTAAGTGGACAGGGTGGCTATACGGATGCTGAACGTCCTGTGTTAATGTGTGTGGTTAACCAGCAGGAGGTCACAAAATTGAAACAAATTGTCCGAGCCGTTGATCCAAAAGCATTTGTTATTGTTACGAACGCAACTGAGGTGCTAGGAGAAGGATTCAAACGAGCGTAAGGGGTAATAAATCGGCTATAATAAGTAGATGGGAATATCCCCATAACTATCCAATTGAAAAGGAGGAATACATCATGAAAAAATTTCTACTAGCACTTGGTTTAGTCGTTACTCTTACAGCATGTGGCGGCGGTGACGAGGCAGCTCCACCAGTTGATGAGGAATCTCCAGCAGTGGATGAAGCTCCTGAGAGTGAAGAAGGAGCAACAGATGAGGATGCAACAGCAGGTGATTACGATGCTGATTCAGCTCGCGCTACATATGAGCAAAGCTGTATCGCATGTCACGGCGGCGATCTTGAAGGTATGTCTGGTCCAGCTCTAGAAGGAACTGGCCTATCAGCAGCTGAAATTGAAGACATCATTCATAATGGACAAGGCTCAATGCCTGCTCAAAACTTAGAAGATGATGATGCGGCTAACCTTGCTGCTTGGCTTTCAGAGCAATAAAATGATAAGATCTATTCTCTCATGAGAGTAGATCTTTTTTTTGTGAAAACGAGACCAATTTCTCATGTTTTTTTACATTCACTCGATCTATTGAAATGAAAATGTAACATAAATGAACATGCACAAGTTTTAAATAATGGTATAATGGGTAAGCAAACCGACAGATTAGGTGAGCATTCTACAAAAAATACAGACTTCAAAAGGTCGTATTAAGTTGCTTAAGAAAGCAGCGTTCGTAGGAATCATGAAGGTTAATAGACACCATGAGAGACTGAACGCAAGGAAGTGATAGTGTTGATCGAAATGAAAGATGTTTGGAAGATGTATCCAAACAATGTTCATGCCATTAATGGAATTAATATAAAAATTGAAAAAGGTGAATTCGTTTATGTTGTAGGACCCAGTGGTGCTGGTAAGTCTACATTCATTAAAATGATGTACCGAGAAGAACGTCCAACAAAAGGTGATATTCTTATTGATGAGACGAATCTTTCGAAAATAAAAGAGAGACATATTCCTCTTTTACGTCGAAGAATCGGGGTTGTTTTCCAAGACTTCAAGCTTCTTTCAAGTTTAACAGTCTATGAAAACGTCTCATTCGCCCTAGAAGTTATCGAGGAGAATCCGGCTGTTATTAAGCGGAAAGTAATGGATGTTCTTGATATCGTTCATCTTAAAAATAAAGCAAGGGCGCTGCCGGATGAGTTATCTGGTGGTGAGCAGCAGCGTGTAGCGATTGCTCGAGCGATTGTCAACCGTCCAGATGTGCTGATTGCAGATGAGCCTACAGGGAATCTTGATCCTGATACAGCATGGGAGATCATGGATATCTTAGAGGATATTAATCAGCGCGGTACAACTGTAGTGATGGCAACTCATAACCAAGGCATCGTAAACACGATCAAAAAACGAGTGATCGCGATTGAAAGTGGACGAGTCGTACGTGATCAGGCAAGGGGGGACTACGGTTATGAAATTTAGAACCCTCGGGCGTCATGTGAAAGAAGGAACGAAGAACCTCGGCCGGAACGGCTGGATGACATTTGCATCGATTAGTGCCGTTACTGTTATGTTGTTTGTTGTAGGGGCTTTCTTACTCTTAATCTTAAATGCTAATAGTTTTGCTGATAGTGTGGAAGATGACGTTGAGATCAGAGCCTATATTGAGCTTACCGCAACACCTGAACAGCAAGAAGAACTAAAAGAGGAAATAGAGGCCACCGAGAATGTTGAAGGTGTGACCTTTTTAAGTAAAGATGAAGGACTCGATCAGTTAATTGATAGTTTAAATGATGCAGGTGGAGCGTTCGAATCGATTCGTGAAGAGAATCCATTAAATGACGCGTTCGTCGTCAGAGCAACAAGTCCTCAATTAACAGAGTCAGTAGCAAGTGAGGTTGAAGAGTTACCGTATGTCGAATCCGTCAACTATGGACAAGGATTTGTTGAGCGACTTTTCGCCTTTACAGAATTAGCTCGTACAATCGGGATTATCCTTATTGTTGGGATGATGTTTACGGCAATGTTCTTAATTGCCAACACGATTAAAATTACAATTATTGCTAGAAAACGAGAAATTCAAATTATGAAACTCGTAGGGGCAACAAATGGATTCATTCGCTGGCCATTTTTTGTAGAAGGAATGTTACTTGGAATCGTTGGTTCCTTAATACCGATCCTTGCTTTAGGATTTGGATATGCCTACCTCTACTCAAGATTTGGACAACAGTTTGAAACATTATTCTTTTCGTTGTTACCGCCATTCCCATACTTGTGGCAAATTGCTGCGCTCCTAATTGGAATTGGAGCCTTTATTGGTGTGTGGGGAAGCGTGATGTCAGTACGTAAATTCTTAAAAGTTTAGTAGAATATGAATGTAGATGAAATGGTAGCAGCGATGGCTGCTACCTTACATATGAGGGGGAGCAAGGTCGAATGAGGAGAAGAATCGGATTAGTCGCAGCAGCTGCAATACTTACGTTTAGTTCATTTGGGTTCACTAGTACATCTGATGTAGCTCATGCTAATAGTGATCTTAAAAATCAGATCTCTGATGTTCAACGTGAACAACAACAAAACTCAGAAAAAGCAAACCAAACAGAAGCAGAGATCGCTGAGATTGAAAGTGAATTAGCAGAGGTTAATGCTGAAATGCAAGAGATTGATGAAAAGATGTCAGAAACGAATCAAAAGCTACGTGAAAAGCGTGCAGAGATTGAAGAGACTCGTGAGCATATTGAACAACTGCAAGAGGAGATTGTGATTTTAGAAGAGCGTATCGCTGAACGCGATGAGTTATTAAAGGATCGCGCTCGTTCTATGTACCAATCAGGTGGTTCGATTGATTACCTTGAAGTGATTCTTGGTTCAAAAGATTTTGGTGATTTTCTTGATCGTATCAGTGCATTGACGGTTATTGCTCAACAAGACCGCAGTATTTTAGAAGCACATATGGAAGATCACTTAGCTCTTGAAGATGCGAAAGAGCAAGTGGAAGAAGAGCTTGCTAATTTAGAGCAACAGTTAATCGAGCTTGAAGAGCTAAGTGCGCAACTAGAAGAACAACGTCAAGAAAAAGACCGTCTTCTTGGTCAACTTGAACAAAAAGAAGGCGAGCTTCATACGGATCTAGGAAACTTAGATAATGAAAATGAAATCTTAAAACAACAAGAAGCAGCACTACAGCAGCAACTTGCTGAATACGAAGCAGAGCAAGAACGTAAGCGTCAAGAAGAAGAGAAACGCAAGCAAGAGGAAGCGGCAGCAGCTGAAGCAGCTAAAAAAGCAGCAGCAGCCCAACAAACAACATCTAGAAGTTCAGATTCAAGCTCTAGCTCGAATTCTAGCTCTAGTTCAAACTCAAACTCATCAAATTCAAGTTCAAATGCCAGCAGCAACACTCAACATAGTGCACCTGCTGTAACGAACTCTGGATTTATGCGTCCGGCAACGGGTACCATTACCTCAACTTACGGACCTCGTTCATCATTTGGTGGCCGTATGCACCACGGTATTGATATCGGTAAAAATGGTCGTACAGGTGATGTTCCAATTGTCGCAGTAGCAGATGGACAAGTTGTTCAGTCTTACTATTCTTCAAGTTATGGAAACACTGTATTAATCTCGCATATGGTTAATGGCAAGCAAATCACTACATTATATGCACACTTAGAGAACCGTGAAGTAAGTGCAGGTCAAAGTGTGTCAAAAGGTCAACGCCTAGGTATGATGGGTAACACTGGCCGTTCATTTGGACCACATTTACACTTTGAAGTACATGAAGGTGGCTGGAACGGAGCGAAATCAAACTCTGTTGACCCTATGAAATATATTCCACGTTAAGAATGACCTTTAAATACCAAAAGCACAACTTGTAAACTTACAAGTTGTGTTTTTTTTGTGTGCATTACATCTAGTAATAAATGGAAGAGGTCTCAATTAAACGTTTGTTTAGACGGTTACTTCATAATAGTGTGTCAAGTGATCTGACATAAACGAAGATTTTACCCTCCTATGTTCGATAAAATGAAACTATATATGATCGAGAAGAATAGATGGTTTGCTTCAATATAGCTAAATAAAAATAGGGCAATTCAGGATCGGGAGGGTTTCAATAATGAGAAAGCAAAGGTTAGTGGTGATTGGAAACGGGATGGCAGGAATCAACTGCGTTCAAGAAATCTTAAATCATCAGCCTAATGCATTTGAGATAACAGTCTTTGGAAGTGAGCCCCATTATAATTACAATCGAATTCTCTTATCAACGGTTTTACAAGGGTCAACAAAGGTAGAAGATATTACGATAAATGATCGGTCTTGGTATGAGAAAAATAACATTACATTGTATACAGGTGAGACAGTCACATATATAGATCCAGATAACAAGCTTCTACGTACAGATCAAAATAGAGAAGTATCTTATGATAAAGCCATTGTGGCTACGGGCTCACATCCATTTGTTTTACCACTACCGGGAAATGATAAAAAAAGAGTTATTAATTTTCGTACGATAGAAGATTGCGAGAAGATCATCGACATGTCTAAGCATCATAAAAAAGCAGTTGTCATTGGTGGGGGGTTATTAGGTTTAGAAGCAGCTAGAGGACTACTTCATTTAGGAATGGAAGTCGATGTTGTTCATCTTTCTAAACATATTATGGAAAGACAATTGGATCCAACAGCTTCAATCATGCTACAGCGGGAGCTTGAGAATCAGGGCGTGAACTTTCTGCTAGAAAAAGCATCAGCTGAAATAATCGGTGGGGATTCTGTTGAAGGCTTACGTTTTAAAGACGGAACAGAAGTAAAAGCTGAAGCAATCATCATGGCAGTTGGAGTAAGGCCAAATATAAAACTGATGAAGGGAAGTAGGATTGAAACAAATCGTGCTATTATCGTCAATGATTACCTCCAAACAAATGTACCTGATGTCTACGCAGTTGGCGAGTGTGCTGAGCATAGAGGGAATGTTTATGGCCTTGTTAAGCCTTTATATGAACAAGGCAGAGAATTAGCGAAGCATATTTGTGGTATCGATTCGCAAGGTTATCAAGGTTCTACTTTATCGACTCAGTTAAAAATTTCGGGAGTGGATGTATTTTCTGTAGGAGATTTCGTTGGAGATGAAACAACAAAAACCATTACTCATTACGACGAACAGGCAAATATTTATAAGAAACTGGTTTTAAAAGATGACAAAATTCTAGGAGCAGTCCTATACGGGGATGCAAAAGTCGGCAATCGTTTAGTTGATATGATCACCAAACAAAAAGTAATGACCGATGAGGAAAAAATGCTGCTATTGCAAACGAGTGATCACAATAGTTGGCAGGTATCTTCTATGGAACATACAGAGCTCATTTGTAATTGCAATGGCGTCACGAAAGGTACAATCTTGGAGTCATGTCAACTTAATAATATAACAACAGTAGAAGAAATTAAGAGCTGTACAAAAGCTTCAAGTGCTTGTGGTGGGTGTAAGCCGCTTGTTACTGAGTTACTAACGTACATTCAAAGTGAGGACTTCGATGAGGTTATTGAAAAAGTAACCTTATGCTCATGTACAACCTTAACAGATGAAGAGTTAGTTAATGAACTGCAAATTCGTCATCTCAGATCAGTAGATGAGGTTATGAGCGAGCTTGGTTGGTTAACGGAAGGTGGATGTTCAACATGTCTTTCGGCCATACAATACTATTTAGGAATGATCTACCCTGAATATGAAAAAGAACAACCATCCTTATTTATTAATGAACGTATGAATGCGACGATGCAAAGTGATGGATCTTACTCGATTACACCACAGATGTATGGAGGGTTAACGAGTGCTGAAGAATTACGTAAAGTTGCAGATGCCATCGAGCAATACAACATTCCGCAAGTAGCCATAACGAGTGAACAAAGACTAACTTTAATGGGAATAGCTCAGAAGGATCTTGAAGCCATTTGGGAAAAAATTGATTTGCCGTTAAGCAGCACATATGGAAATACGGTTCAAAATATAAAGACTTGCATTGGTGAGACAATTTGTACATGCGATAAACGTCAAGCTCTTCAATTGGCCGTGGAAATTGAGAAAACAACCGATTATGTAGTAACTCCCTACCGTTTGAAAATGGGTATATCTGCTTGTCTACATAATGGAGCAGGTTCAACAACCAAGGATGTTGGTGTCATTCAAACCGATCAAGGCTGGGAAATGTATGTGGGGGGCAGTAGTGGTCGCAGTGTGAGATCAGGTCAGTTGTTGTGCGTGGCTGATACAAATAAAAAATTGTACGAAATGGTTATTGGTTTCATTCAATATTATCGTGAAACGGCTAAGTACGGCGAACGCTCATGGGAATGGATTGATCGAGTGAGCCTAGTTCATATAAGAGAGGTTTTATTTGATGATGAGTTACGAAAACAATTATCGGAAAATTTGGAATTGGAAATGAAACAACGTAAAAAGATTGTGGCAGAACTGATTTAAAAGCGTTAGTATAGAGTGCTTTTCTCTAACTTTGTTGATAAAGGATGGTATTCATGACCGAGATGTTATTGCGCTATTTCCGTAAGAAGCAAAAAGAAACTCAAACTGAAAAGATCTATGATACCCAATGCCCTTTTTGCAGCATGCAATGTAAGATGCAGCTGATTGAGCAATCAACAGTCACTAGAAAAAGATATCAGACTATAGCGAAGGACAATCCCACCTCTGAAGGGCGAATATGTATAAAAGGACTTCATGCACACCAGCATGCGATACATGGTGATCGGATTAAACACCCTCTCTTAAAAGTGAATGGTGAATTTCAAAAGATTTCATGGGATGAAGCTTTACAACTCATAAAAGAAAAATTCACTGAAATCCAAAGTTTGCATGGTAATGATGCCCTTTCTGTTTATGGCAGTGCCACGATTACAAATGAAGAAGCCTATTTATTAGGAAAGTTTGCCCGTGTGGCGCTTAAAACGAGGTACATTGATTACAATGGTCGCTTATGCATGTCATCAGCTGCATCAGCTGCAACTCAAACATTTGGGATGGATCGTGGATTTACCAATAGTATTCAAGAAATTCCTCAGACAAGGTGTATGATCTTAGCTGGAACAAATATAGCCGAATGCCAGCCAACTATTATGCCTTATTTTGAGCGAGCAAAAGAGAATGGTTGCTTTATTATAGCGATTGATCCAAGGGAAACAGCAACGACAAAACTAGCAGACTTACATTTGAAAGTGAAGCCAGGCATGGATGCAGCTTTAGCAAATGGAATATTAAAGGTCATTATCGAGGAAGAATTAATCGATCAATCTTTTTTAGAAAGAAGAGTTGATGGTTTTTCTGAAGTTAATGAGTATGTAGCCTCATTAGACTTAGAGGAAATCGCAGAGTTGACAGGTGTTCCGAGTGAAAAAATAGTAAAAGCTGCGACGGTTTTTGGCAAAGAAGAATCCGGAATGATCTTTACAGCAAGGGGAGTGGAGCAACAAACGGATGGTTCTATAGCTGTTCGGAATTTCTTAAATATTCTTTTAGCCACAGGGAAAATTGGCAAGCCGTTCTCAGGGTTCGGGGCCGTAACAGGTCAAGGAAATGGTCAAGGAGCAAGAGAACACGGGCAAAAATCAGATCAATTGCCAGGCTATCGTTCCATCGAAAATCAAGAGCATAGGAGATATATTGCCGATGTATGGGGCATTCGTGAAGAGGATTTACCTCATAAGGGTGTGTCTGCTTTTGAAATGATTGAAAAGATGGATGAAGGTGAGATAAAAGGGTTATTTCTGATGTGTTCGAACCCCGTTGTCTCAAATCCAAGTGCAGCATTCGTCAAGCAAGCGATAAAAAAATTAGATTTCTTTGTAGCAGTCGATCTATTTGTTTCAGAAACAGCTCGTTTAGCTGATTTGATTCTACCAGCTACCTCTTATCTAGAAACGCCTGGTACGATGACAAATGTCGAAGGGCGAGTGACATTACGGGAGGCGAGCTTTCCGTTATGGGGTGAGGCGAAGCATGACTGGGAAATTCTTTGTGAGGTGGCTAAAGCCCTTGAAAAAGGAGAATATTTTTCATTTAATTCTCCAGAAGAAATCTTTGAAGAAATAAGAGAGGCAACTCGTGGAGGGTTGGCTGATTATTCAGGGATCACGTATGATCGTCTAAGGCAAGAGGAAGGTATACTATGGCCGTGCCCAGATGAAGATCATCGTGGAACAACACGACTATTTGAACATCAATTTGCCCATCTTAATGGCAAGGCAAAGATGGTAGCTGTCTCAAATAAACCAGAGGTAGAAAAAGAAAAACCAACCGAGGACTTTCCATTATATTTAACAACAGGGAGGGTCATGTCTCACTATCTTACAGGTGTACAAACACGTAAGAGCTCGACACTCGCTGCAAGAGAGTTCGAATCCTATATGGAAATCCACCCAGCAACAGCAGAAAAATATCAAATCAAAGATCAGACCTTAGTCAAAATAGAATCAGAACGGGGAAGCATTGTTGTAAGAAGTAAGCGTTCTGAGGCGATACGAAAGGATACAGTATTTGTCCCGTTCCACTGGGCTGATAGCCAAAATGTTAATCAACTTATCTCAAAAAAGCTCGATCCAACCTGCAAAATGCCCGGGTTCAAGGTGAGTGCTGTCAAAATAAGTCCTGTAGAATAACATCATTGTTAGCCTGTTAGTTGATAACAGGCTATTTTCTATGAAGTTACTTCCTATGAACATGATAAAACCCGCTCTCCCAACTATAGCTGGGGGAACGGGTTTTATGTAAAGGTTTGTTTATAGAACCTTTCTTTGTAGAGGTTTCTCTTCAACATCGTTAGTCGTAACCTCAACTTCAGCAACTTTCAGCTCATCTGAAGACATATAGTATTCTTCACTAAAGGAGTTTTTAGGTTCTTCTAAAGTGAAGTAACAAATCACAAAGCTTATAAGCGCTCCTGTAGCAAGAATGAAGAAGAATTGCTGTGGTGTTACGAATGTATAAAGTGTTAAGTAAATCGTCGCACCGACATTCCCATATGCGCCAGCCATTCCGGCAATTTGTCCTGTTACTCTTTTTTTGATCATTGGTATAACGGCAAATGTAGCACCTTCTGCCCCTTGGATAAACATCGACGTTAAAACGGTGATGGCAACGGCTAGTAGTAATGGCCAGTTAGAATCGACAAAGCCCATTCCAAAAAGGCCAAGTGTGATACCAAACATATAGATAAGCATCACCTTACGCCTGCTACCCATACGATCTGAAAGTACTCCTCCTAATGGTCTGGCTAATAGATTTACAAATGCGAACGAAGCGGCTATTAGCCCTGCTTGGGAGGCAGAAAGTGAGAATGTTAATTGAAAAAACATAGGGAGCATAGAGACAATCGCAAGCTCAGCCCCAAAGTTAGCGAAATAGGTGCTGTTTAGTGCGCCGACATTCTTAAACTTATACTGGTCATCCTCGGGCACCCCTTTTTTCAAAATAGGGATATTCACTTTTAAAATCATATAGATCTGATACACAAGGGTGAGGCCAATAACAGCGTAAACAAGATAAAGGGCAGTAGAAGTGATAAAGCCTAAGCCGGCTAATCTCCATGCACTAAGAGCTAAAGCACCGCCTAGGGGGATCGTCCAAAAGATCAATTGTGCTAAGTCTCCCCAGCTACTTACTTCTAGTGCTCCGGTCCGTTTAGGTCTAATAAATTCTTTTCCTTCTGGTGTGTCTTTGACATTAAAGTAATAAATAATCCCATAAACAAAACAACTAACACCTGTAAACGCTAAAGCATATCTCCACCCATTATCTCCACCTAATAAGGTTAAGGCAAACCAAGGGAGGAGCATAGCGGCAACAGCAGACCCGAAATTACCCCAGCCTCCATAAATTCCTTCGGCAAAACCAATGCTTTTTGGTGGGAACCACTCTGCTACCATTCGAATCCCGATCACAAAACTAGCCCCGATGCTTCCTAAAACTAAACGTGCGATCATTAATTGTGCCCAACTATCTCCAAAGGCAAAAACAATTGCCGGGAAAGACATCGTGATGAGTAGAGCCGAATAAACCTTTCTTGGTCCGTATTTATCTAATAAGGTTCCTATGATTACGCGTGCGGGAATGGTTAATGCAACATTACAAATCCCTAAAGCAGCAATATGTTGCGGAGTTAACCAATCCATTGTTTCAAGCATGGTTGTCGCGAGTGGGGCCATATTATACCAAGTAAAAAAAGAAATAAAGAATGCGAACCAAGTAAAATGTAGCACTTTAATTCGCTCACTCTTAAATTTGAAGATTTCAGTTACAGTCATTTAACATGTCCTCCTATAGATCGGAATTTAAGGTACAGTTTTTTTATACACTATTAATTCGTAATTGTCTGAAAACTAGGGAGGTAATGTTACATGGTTTCTTATGACCTACATTATAAGGGCGCACAATACGTACTGATGAGCTCGGGCTGTTAAGGGTGGCGTCTAGTAAGATTTGCGATAAAGTGAGTTTCTACAAGATTGTTTTGACAATCTTTCATAGTCTAAGAGCCACCGTCTTTTGACTTACGAAACATCCTTGTTTAAAATGGAAGTAATAGATTCGCGCGACATATTACGTACAAGCTAAGCATAAGATGGGTGTAGATGAGGGCATTGCACATGCGCGTGTAATGCCCTTTGTTGCACTTATCAACCATACAATTTTTTGAAAAGCTTGGCTTGGCTGAACATCGAGACAATGAATCGGCCCTTGAGGCTTGAAATCGAGTGGGAGTGGTGAGGGATGAATAGCAAGAAATTGCTTCTCATACTAGTCGCTGTAGTAGCGATCGGATTAGGAAGTGTGTTTTTATTTACAGGTTCATTTGCATTAGATGGCAATGAGCAGGCTTCAACCTCAGAATCGGAAAATCAACCTAATCAAGAAGAAGTTGTAACAGACGTTGAGTCTCTTGAGAAAATTGCCAAAACACTGGCGATTATTCAAGAGCAATATGTAGAAGAAGTAGATGAAGAAACGCTCATCCAAGGGGCGATTGAAGGAATGCTTGATACGCTCGATGATCCCTATTCCGTTTACATGGATCAAGAAACAGCTAATCAATTCGTCGAATCACTTGGATCAAGCTTTGAAGGAATTGGTGCTGAAGTGAGTATGACGGATGGTACCGTCACAATTGTCGCTCCATTCCGTGAGTCACCAGCTGAGAATGCTGGCCTTCAACCAAACGATAAAATTATTGAAATTGACGGAGAATCGACTGACGGATTATCACTTTATGAAGCAGTGTTGAAAATCCGTGGTGAAAAAGGGACGACGGTAACTCTAACAGTCGAACGTGCTGGTGCCAATGAATTTTTAACGATTCCAGTTATTCGTGATGATATTCCGATTGAGACGGTTCGTGTCAGTACGATTGAACGTGACGGCCAAACGATTGGGTTGCTCGATATTACTTCTTTCTCTTCAGACACAGCAGACCGTTTTGAGGAAGGGCTTGAAGAATTAGAGTCCCAAGGGATTGATGGCTTGTTAATCGATGTTCGTGGGAATCCGGGTGGTTACTTAGATAGTGTAGAGAAAATCGGGAAATTAATTATTCCTGGTGGAGAGCCGATTGTTCAAATCCAAGATCGTACAGGCGAGAGAGTTCGCTATGTGTCCTCACTTGATGAGAGAAAGCCTTATCCGATTGTAGGCCTAACGGATCGCTCGAGTGCTTCGGCATCTGAAATCTTGTCTGCGGCATTAATTGAAGCAGGTGATTATGATGTTGTCGGTGAGACGACGTTCGGCAAAGGGACGGTTCAACAAACGATTCAACTTGGTGATGGAAGTGAGTTAAAGCTTTCATTATTCAGATGGCTGACATCAGCTGGAAATGATATTAATGGTGAAGGCGTAGAGCCAACGGTTGAAGTGATGCAGCCGGACTACTTCTACTCTGCACCATTAACAGGAAATGAAACATTAACGCTTGATATGATGAATGAGCAAACAAGAAGTGCCCAAACGATGCTTAAAGGACTGGGGTATGAGACTGGACGTACAGATGGGTATTTTGATGAACAAACCGAGGAAGCTGTTCGTGCCTTCCAGCAAGCTGAAGGATTAAATGTGACAGGTGAAATTGACGAGGAAACAGCTAGTATCCTGCAACAAATCATTGTCGATGAAGTTCGCGAAGAATCAAATGACAAGCAGCTTCAAACAGCGATTGAGTTAATCATCAAACAAGCACAACAATAAGAAGATAGCGAGACGCAAGCATTGAAATGCTCTTGCGTCTCTTTTTTTGATGGCGATCGCTTAAAATCTAACAAACTATCAAAAATCATAATTTCTCACAGATCTGTTATCTCTTTTTCGTGTATATAAGGTAGAATAGAGAGAAAGAGTTCTGGAGGCGTTAGATGTATGATAATAGACATTCTGAAAAGCTTGGGACTTACTATTGGTAGTTTTTTTGCCAATCCCATTTTGTACATAGGTTTATTCGTTATTTTTTTAATAGCTCATCGCCGCGTTCAAAAAGAACGAGTGGCTTTTCATACACGAGTAACGGATCGAATCGCTGATTTCGTTATTCCGTTTTGGTCAGCAGTTGTAGTCGGGTTATTGATTTCAGTCGCCACATTAGGGGCTGGTATTGTGATTACGATTCCTTTGCTGTTCTTGATGATCGGGGTCACCATTCTGATGGTACTGACCACGTATGTGAGGTGGATGTCCCCAGCTTATGTGATGGGACTTGCCCTATTAGCGATTGCATTTGCTCCTTTTGTTGGTGATATTCCTTATCTAGCAGAAGGTGTGGCAGCTGTTGGTGAATTTCCTCTTTATCAATTCGCCCTTATTTTAGCATTACTAGTTATTGGAGAAGGAATTCTCATTTATCGCAATGGCGATGTGTATACATCACCAGGTGTTGAACGTAGTAAACGAGGAAAATGGGTTGGGTTCCAAGAGGCAAAACGGATGTGGATTGTGCCTGTTTTCTTCCTTGTACCGGAAGGCATTATTCCAAGCTTTGAATTTTGGCCTGTATTTACATTAGGAGAAACAAGCTTTCAACCGATTTTATTTCCGGTATTAATCGGCTTTCAGCAACAAGTACGTTCAAGTCTGCCTAGCGCACCGATTAAGATGATGGGAATGCGTGTTGTGGGAGTCGGGTTGCTTTTAGCGGTGCTCGCTGTTGTGAGCTATTGGTATCCGTTTGTTGCTGTTCTTATGGCGTCGATTGCGATTATCTCACGTGAATTATTATGGATGGTCGCTAAATCACGAGATGAATCTCAGCCAGCCTTTTATAATTCAAAGCAAAAAGGATGCGTCATTTTAGGGATCATTCCAGGGAGTCCTGCTACGAAGATGAAGCTTGAAGTCGGAGAGACGATTGTCAAAGTAAACGGGCAAACGGTTCAAGATGAAAAAAGCTTCTATGAAGCACTCCAACTTAATGCAGCTGCTTTTTGTAAATTAGATGTGCTCGATCATGCAGGGGAAGTTCGATTTGCACAAGGTGCCCTCTATGATGGGCAACATCATCAACTCGGTGTATTATTAGTTAAGCATGATTATCAATTACAAGATTCAGTTATATAGGTTTTAGTCCGAGTAAAGGAGACTTACTAATAGCATGTCAGAGATTTTATTAGCGTTGATCACTCCATTTTTACTAATCGTTATCACAACAAGAGTAACCTTTAGTTTAATTGGAGCAAGTGTTGTGACGTGGATGGTCGTCCTCTCGGTTATGAGCGTGTACGACAAGCCATGGTGGTTGCTGCTGCTGGCGATTCCCTCTTTTCTAGTCGGAATATGGGTAGCAAAAAAAGTACTTATCAAACGTCCAGGAATGTAGAGAAAGAGTCGATGCGATCGACTCTTTTTTGTTTTGAGGAAGGTTGTGTGGCGGGATGGTAGCTGCGCTGGTGCTGACGACAGGGGTGCGGCGAGTGGGGTGGCCGTTCGCACATATAAGGACCTCGATGGTTGCGTTCGCACATAAAGACAAAATAGCGCACATAAAAGGGCGCATTTCACACATATCAGGCCAAAAGCGCTCATATACGCAATATAGCGCACATAAGCACCCCGATTCCGCACATACCACCTCTCCCGCACAGCCTTTCCCTCCTCACCCCCCTCCCATATGCAAACAAAAATGGGGACGTACGTTCTTATTATTTGCTTTTAGCCTAGCTGATTGTGATATACTAGAAGCAAAGAGATCATAGGTTCGTTAGGAGGTTTTTTGGTGGATCAGACGTTTGAACTTAACTCGCCTTATAAGCCAGATGGCGATCAACCCGCTGCTATCAAAGAGATTGTAGCAGGGATAAAAGAAGGTAAGAAGCATCAGACATTGCTTGGCGCGACCGGTACAGGTAAGACGTTTACCATGTCGAATGTCATACAAGAAGTAAATAAACCTACACTCATTATTGCTCATAATAAAACTCTTGCAGGTCAGCTCTATAGTGAGTTTAAAGAGTTCTTCCCAAATAATGCTGTTGAGTATTTTGTCAGCTACTATGATTATTACCAACCAGAAGCCTACGTCCCTAGTTCCGATACGTATATTGAAAAAGATGCAAGTATAAATGAAGAAATAGATAAACTTAGACACTCGGCAACTAGTTCTCTATTTGAGAGAAATGACGTCATTATTATTGCCAGTGTCTCTTGTATTTACGGCTTAGGTTCGCCTGAGGAATACCGTGACTTAGTTGTCTCCCTTCGTACGGGTATGGAATTGGACCGTAACGGTCTTCTTCGTAATCTCGTCGATATTCAGTATGATCGAAATGATGTCAATTTCACACGTGGTACATTCCGAGTGCGTGGAGATGTTGTTGAGATTTTCCCGGCATCTCGTGACGAGCAGTGTATTCGTGTCGAGTTTTTTGGTGACGAAATTGATCGTATTACAGAAGTTGATGCGCTAACCGGTGAGATTAAAGGTGAACGCAATCATGTCGCGATCTTCCCGGCATCCCACTTCGTTACCCGTGAAGCGAAATTGAAAAAAGCAATTGCTAATATTGAGATAGAGCTTGAGGAACAGCTGAAACACATGCATGAAGAAGGAAAGCTTCTAGAAGCGCAACGTCTTGAGCAGCGTACACGTTATGACTTAGAGATGATGGCTGAAATGGGTTTTTGCTCAGGGATTGAGAACTACTCACGCCATCTTACATTACGTGGAGCGGGTGCAACCCCGTACACGCTGATTGATTTCTTCCCGGAGGACTTTTTATTAATTGTCGATGAGTCTCATGTTACACTTCCGCAAGTTCGGGGAATGTATAACGGTGACAGGGCTAGAAAAGAAGTTCTCGTTAATCACGGCTTCCGTTTGCCATCAGCACTCGATAATCGTCCTTTGAAATTTGAGGAGTTTGAAGAGAAAATTGGTCAAAGGGTGTACGTTTCAGCGACGCCTGGTCCGTATGAGCTTGAACATACGCCGGAAATGGTGGAACAAATCATCCGTCCGACAGGTTTACTTGACCCTACGATTGATATTCGTCCGATTGAAGGACAAATTGACGATTTAATTGGCGAGATCAATGATCGAGCCGAGAAAAATGAACGTGTATTAGTGACGACGTTGACGAAGAAAATGTCAGAAGATTTAACGGATTATTTAAAAGAGCTTGGCATTAAAGTTCGTTACTTGCATTCAGAAGTGAAAACACTTGAACGGATTGAAATTATTCGTCAATTGAGGATGGGAACGTTCGATGTACTCATTGGAATTAACTTATTACGAGAAGGTCTCGATATTCCTGAAGTGTCACTTGTAACCATTTTAGATGCCGATAAAGAAGGCTTCTTGCGCTCAGAGCGATCGCTTATTCAAACAATGGGACGTGCTGCTCGTAATTCAAATGGTCATGTCATTATGTATGCTGATAAGGTAACAAAATCCATGCAAGTTGCGATAGATGAGACGACAAGACGCCGCAGCATTCAAGAGGAATACAATAAAAAGCATGGCATAACACCTAAAACGATTCAAAAGAAAATCCCAGATGTTATCCAAGCGACAGTTGTAACGGATGAAGAAGGCGAAACAACGGCTTTACCGAAAACGAAATTAAGCAAGAAAGATAAAGAAGCTATGATTGAGCGAATGGAAAAAGAAATGAAGGATGCGGCTCGCGAATTGAACTTTGAGCGTGCGGCTGAGCTTCGTGATTTATTATTAGAGCTAAAAGCGGAAGGGTGAACAGGATGGCATTAGAAGAAATCGTCGTTAAAGGAGCACGGTCACATAACTTAAAAAACATCGATGTGACCATTCCACGCGACAAGCTCGTCGTATTAACGGGCTTATCTGGTTCAGGGAAGTCATCACTTGCCTTTGATACCATCTACGCGGAAGGGCAAAGACGTTATGTAGAATCACTTTCTGCCTACGCTCGCCAATTTTTAGGTCAAATGGATAAACCTGATGTTGATGCAATTGAGGGGCTTTCTCCCGCTATTTCAATTGATCAGAAAACAACAAGCCGTAACCCACGTTCTACTGTGGGGACGGTAACGGAGATTCATGACTATTTACGTCTTCTTTATGCGCGTATAGGAAGACCTGTTTGTCCAAAGCATGGCATTGAAATATCCTCGCAAACGATTCAGCAAATGGTCGATCGTTTGCTTGAGTATCCAGAGCGTACAAAAATGCAGATCCTTGCTCCACTCGTATCTGGACGTAAAGGGACTCATGCGAAAGTGCTTGAAGATATTAAAAAACAAGGCTATGTACGTGTTCGTGTAAATGGAGAAATGAGAGAAGTAGCCGATGAAATTGAGCTTGAGAAAAATAAAAAGCACAGCATTGAAGTCGTTATTGACCGAATTGTGATTAAAGAGGGGATCCATTCTCGTTTAGCCGATTCGTTAGAAACAGCCCTTCAGCTTGCTGATGGTCGCGCCTTAGTAGATGTCATTGGCGAAGAAGAATTGTTGTTTAGTCAACATCATGCGTGTCCTGAATGTGGATTCTCGATTTCTGAGCTTGAACCAAGAATGTTTTCATTTAATAGTCCGTACGGTGCGTGTCCCAGCTGTGATGGATTAGGCTCAAAGCTTGAAGTGGATCTTGATCTTGTCGTACCGGATCGAACTCGTTCATTGCGAGATCATGCGATTGCGGCTTGGGAGCCTACCAGCTCACAATATTATCCGCAGCTTCTTGCTTCTGTAAGTGATCATTATGGAATTGATCTTGATCAGCCAGTTGAACAAATTCCAGAAGCACTGTTTGATAAAATTCTTCATGGGAGTGGACGAGAGAAGATTTACTTCCGTTATGAAAATGAATTCGGGCAAGTAAGGGAAAACGAGATTGTCTTTGAAGGCGTCGCTAAAAATATTTCGCGTCGTTATCATGAGACGAGCTCTGATTACATCCGTGAGCAAATGGAAGGGTATATGACGCATAAGCATTGCCCGAGCTGTAAAGGATATCGTTTGAAGAAAGAAGCTCTTGCGGTGAAGATCAATGATAGACATATTGGAGAAATCTCTGCTCTTTCTGTAAAAGATGCGAAGCTATTTTTTGAGGATCTAGAGTTGACGGAAAAGGAATATGCGATTGCGCGTCTTATTTTAAAAGAGATTAATGACCGTCTTGGCTTCTTGATGAATGTTGGTCTTGATTATTTATCATTATCTCGGGCAGCGGGTACACTATCTGGTGGCGAAGCGCAGCGGATTCGTCTTGCTACTCAAATTGGTTCGTCGTTAATGGGTGTGCTCTATATTTTAGATGAGCCTTCGATTGGTCTCCATCAACGCGATAATGATCGTCTGATTGAGACGCTTGAGCATATGCGCAATCTTGGTAACACCTTAATTGTGGTCGAACATGATGAAGATACGATGTTGGCTGCTGATTATATTATTGATATTGGGCCAGGGGCTGGCGTACATGGTGGTGAAATTATTGCTGAAGGAACTCCAAAAGAGATTATGGAAAACAAAGAATCTCTCACGGGGCAATACCTTTCAGGGCAAAAGTTTATTCCACTCCCATCTGAGAGAAGGGAGTCGGATGGCCGTTCCTTTACGGTGAAAAAAGCGACTGAGAATAACCTAAAAAATGTTTCAGTTACTTTCCCATTAGGATTATTTATGGCAGTAACAGGTGTATCTGGTTCCGGTAAAAGTACGCTGATTAATGAGATTGTTTATAAATCTCTTGCTCAGAAGCTGCATCGTGCCAAAGACAAGCCAGGTATGCATAAAGAAATTGCTGGAATTGATGAGATTGATAAAGTGATTGATATTGATCAATCGCCAATCGGTCGTACTCCGCGCTCGAATCCAGCGACCTATACGGGAGTATTTGATGATATTCGTGATGTATTTGCGATGACGAATGAAGCCAAGGTACGGGGCTATAAAAAAGGACGTTTCAGCTTCAATGTAAAAGGTGGACGTTGTGAGGCGTGCCGTGGTGACGGAATTATCAAGATCGAGATGCATTTCTTGCCGGATGTGTATGTTCCTTGTGAAGTGTGTGAGGGGAAACGCTATAACCGTGAAACGCTCGAGATTCAATACAAAGGGAAGACGATTTCCGATGTACTTGAGATGACGGTGGAAGAGAGTGTGGAATTCTTTGCAAACATTCCAAAGATCAAACGGAAAGTACAAACGCTTGTCGATGTCGGTCTAGGCTATATTCGACTTGGTCAGCCCGCTACAACACTATCAGGCGGGGAAGCACAGCGAGTGAAGCTTGCTTCGCAACTCCACAAGCGGGCAACTGGAAGAACACTTTATATTCTCGATGAACCGACAACTGGCCTTCATGTTGATGATATTGATCGATTATTAAAAGTGTTGCAGCGCCTTGTTGATAATGGTGAGACAGTACTTGTGATTGAGCATAACTTAGATGTCATTAAAACAGTCGATCATATTATTGATCTTGGTCCTGAAGGTGGCGATAAAGGTGGTCAGATTGTGGCAGAAGGAACACCTGAACAAGTCGCGGAAACAAAAGCATCCTATACAGGACAATACTTGAAACCCATTTTAGAGCGAGATCGTAAACGCATGGAAAACCAAATTAAAGAAAAAGAATTACAAAAAAGCTAAAAAGAATGAAACATCTTTACCATGTCATCCGTAATACAATAGAAGATCACAACCAAAGAGGTACGTGCAAATGTGTGCGTACCTTTTCTAAAGGATAATCGGTTTACGCTTTGATACTTAAAGGAGGCTTTTAAGATGGAAGAACGTAAAATGATATTAAAAATGATTGAAGATGGCAAGATTACCGCTGAAGAAGGGATTAAACTTCTAGAGGCAATGGATACAAAAAAAGAAACAACGAGCCAACAGCAAGAGCCAAGTTCTCTTTCCACAGAAGTGAATTGGGATGAGGGAGAAGAGTACAAGAAGCGTAATCGTCCGTCTGGTTCATCGGCTGAAAAACGTTTTGCAAGCTTTATTGATACGGCTTTCCAAAAAATTAAAGACTTTGACCTAGACTTTAACTTTGGTTCTTCTGTTGTCGTTGATCATATTTTTCAACATCGTGATCTTACGCCAACGAACGTCGACGTTTCACTTGAAAATGGCTCGATCACGTTTGTGCCATGGGAAGAGTCAGATATTCGGATCGAGTGTCAGGCGCGTGTGTATCGTGTAAAGGATGCAGAAGAAGCTCGCCGTGTCTTCTTACAGGAAGCAACATTCCGGGTCAATGATCAGAAGCTCCTTTTCCATACGAAAGTAAAGTCAATGAAGGTGCAAGCGACGGTATATGTGCCTAAAACAACCTTTGATCACTTAAAGCTCTATACGTTTAATGGAACGGTAAAAGGGGAACAGATTGATGTCGACACTTTAGATGTGAACACATTAAATGGACCCATTTCGTTTCAATCGATTAAAGCTAAAAAGATTATGGCTGAAACCGTGAATGGAGCGATTGAATTGAAGCATCAAGAAGCAGATCTTGTTGATGTGAAAACGGTCAATGGCAGCATTACGTTATCTGGTAAAGCTCAAGATGTCGATGCAGAAACGGTGAATGGCGGCATTACGTACGAGTTAGAATCGCTAAATGAATCCGGTTATGCCGATTTAAAAGCAACGACTGGCAGCATCCATCTCCATGTACCACAAGAGATGCGTGTAGAAGGAAAGTTGAAAACGAATGTGGGCGGATTTACAGTTGATCTAGCTAATCATGAAATTTTAGATGAGAAAAAAGAATTCGCTCAAAAAAGCACGAGCTTTGTAGGGAATCAGCAAGCTTCACCTCGTGTAAAAGTGAACGCGATTACCTATACTGGTTCTATTTTAGTGAAAGATCGTTAAAACGACTTACTAATGAATGCAACACGATTCTACTAATTGAGGTGATCATCAATGAAGAAACTAGTTCGTACTCAACATGATCGTAAGTTAGCAGGTATTTGTGGAGGGATCGCCAAGTATTTTGGAGTGGATTCGACCATTGTACGAATAGCCACTGTGATTTTATTCTTTATCACAACCGGTTTTCCAGTTTTACTCGCTTATTTCATTGCTGTCTTCCTCATTCCAAATGAAGAGGATGTGCAATAGCAATGAGATGGATTGTTGGATTAGTCATAAATGCAGCCATCTTACTGTTAATAGCGTATGTATTTGACGGTTTTGAACTATCCGGTATTGGGGCTGCTCTTATTGCCAGCTTGTTATTAACGATTGTAAATGCCATTGTGAAACCCATTTTGGTTGTGTTAACACTGCCGATTACGATATTAACACTTGGTTTATTCTTATTTGTAGTCAGTGCATTAACCTTATTGCTAACGGCAGCTCTTATGGGAGATGCGTTTGTGATTAATGGATTTGGAATGGCTTTACTGGCATCGATTTTAATCGCTTTGATTCAAACGTTTGTTGTAAAGCCACTTCGTAAATAAGGATAGGTGGAGGTCTAGTCGATCGAACTAGGCCTTTTCCTTGTGTCAAATTAGATAATTCTAGCTAAAAATGCTCTTCATTTGTCACTATTCGACCCCCTTAGGCATTAGAGTTGTTCGTCTTGCTAATCAAAACATGCTAAAATGAAAATTAGGATTTTAAAGAAGTAGATAAATTCGTGTATTCATATAAGGTGGGAAAACAATGGCTAAAGTGACGGCAAATGATTTACTAGAGAATTTTCAGCTAGAATTACTGGCGGGTGAAGAAGGCATCTATCGTCCGATTACGACAAGTGATATTTCAAGACCAGGGATGGAGATGGCTGGTTTCTTTACCTACTATCCTGCAAAGCGTCTGCAATTGCTCGGTCGTACTGAGTTAACGTTTTTTGAGCAGTTGACTCAAGAAGTTAAAGAAGAAAGAATGCTGAAATTATGTACATATGATACTCCTGGGATTATCATTTCGCGTGATAATGAGGCACCTCCTGAGCTATTAGCTGCGGCTGAGAAAAATGGTGTCCCTCTCATGCGCTCGAAACAGACGACCACTCGTTTAAGTAGTAAACTGACGAACTATTTAGAGAGCGAAATGTCTCCTATGACGGCTGTCCATGGAGTACTTGTCGATATCTACGGGATTGGTGTATTAATCACTGGAAACAGTGGTGTGGGGAAAAGTGAAACGGCGCTTGATTTAGTGCGTCGTGGTCACCGACTGGTAGCAGATGATTCGGTTGAAATTCGTCAAGAAAATGAAAATACATTAGTCGGCCGTTCACCTGAGTTAATTCAACATTTATTAGAAATTCGTGGACTAGGGATTATTAATGTGATGACACTATTTGGTGCAGGAGCTGTTCGTCCATTTAAACGCATTGCGTTATGTATTCATTTAGAGCTATGGGATCAAAAGAAAGCATACGATCGCCTTGGCTTAGAAGAGGAAACGATGAAGATTATTGACTCTGAGATTCAGAAATTAACAGTGCCAGTCCGTCCTGGTCGAAACTTAGCCGTTATTATTGAAGTGGCAGCGATGAATTTCCGACTGAAGCGTTTAGGGTATAACGCTGCTGAGGAATTTTCAGAGCGTTTAACAGATGTAATTGAAGAAGGAGATCGTGACGAATTTCATTAAATAATAGTTATAGAGATCGAGAGGAAGTGTAGAAGTTGGAAGAAACCATTGAACCATTTAGTCGAATCTTTTTAGAAATAGGTCCTTTTACAATTTATTGGTACGGGGCCATTATTGGTCTTGGAGTATTTTTGGGGTATATGCTTGCATCGCGTGAGTCGGTACGGCTTGGGATGCCAAAAGAGACCTTCGCAGACTTGTTGTTATTTGCGCTGCCGATCTCCATTATCTCAGCTCGTATTTACTATGTAACCTTTAGATGGGAACAATTTGCTGATGACCCAATCCGTGCCTTCTATATTTGGGAAGGTGGGCTTGCGATTCACGGAGCTATTATAGGGGGAGTTTTAACCACTTATGTATTTGCAAGAAGACATAATCTCACTTTCTGGCAGCTTATCGATGTAGCAGCGCCTAGTCTTTTGCTCGGGCAAGCGATTGGTCGTTGGGGAAATTTTATGAACCAAGAAGTGTATGGTGGACCTGTTACACGGGAGTTTCTAGAAAATATGATGCTGCCTGATTTTATTATTAATCAAATGTTTATTAACGGAACGTATTACCATCCGACGTTCTTATATGAATCGATTTGGAATTTAATCGGTGTCGCTTTATTGCTTTATTTACGTAAGTTGAACTTAAAGCAAGGGGAAATTTTCTTTACGTATCTAATTTGGTATTCAGTTGGTCGATTCTTTCTTGAAGCGATTCGTCTAGATTACTTGTTGATCTTTGGCGTATTAAAAACGGCTCAAGTGATCTCAATTGTATTAGTTATTGGCGCGGTTATTCTTTGGATTTACCGCCGTAAGCAACCTAATACGAAGAGGTATTTAGATCCAGCATTACCACCTAATAAAACAAAGACCAATCCTAAAAAAGCGACAAAGAAAAAGAAGAAGTAAGTCGTGAGTGGGGGAGAGACGCATCATGCTAAAAAGAGGATTGCTGGTTGGACTTCAAACAACGTGGACACTTGGTAAAATCATTTTTCCGATTACGTTAATTGTAACGATATTAGGGCACACTCCTGTTCTTGATTGGTTGGCTGCCCTTCTCGCACCATTGATGGGGTTCATCGGGCTACCAGGGGAAGCGGCCATTCCGTTAGTACTAGGTAATGTGTTGAACTTATATGCCGGGATTGGCGCGATTTTAACGCTCGACCTATCAGTAAAAGAAGTGTTCATTCTAGCTGTGATGCTATCGTTTTCTCATAATCTTTTTGTTGAGTCAGCGGTAGCGACAAAGGTAGGCATCAGGATGAGTGTAGTTTTAGCTGTCCGTGTCGGTCTGGCGTTATTCTCCGCATTCGTGATTCATTGGTTTTGGAGTGGAGGACAAGAGACGGCACAGTATGGCTTTGTTTCTACCACACCTAGTGCAGAACCAACGACTTGGCTTGGGATTGCTTGGTCAGGAGTAGAAAGTGCAACACTTGGCATTTTACAGTTAGCGATGATTGTGATTCCGCTCATGGTGTTTGTTCAAATCATGAAAGAGTTAAACTGGTTACAGGTGATGGCACGTTGGATGGCTCCTTTTACCCGTTTACTCGGTATTCGTGAAAATACATCAACGACTCTTGCATCAGGCTTAGCTTTTGGCTTGGCATACGGTGCGGGTGTGATGATTCAAGCGGTTAAAGAAGATAATGTCTCTAAAAAGGATCTTTATTTAGTCTTTATTTTCCTCGTTGCCTGTCATGCGGTGATTGAAGATACGTTAATCTTTATCCCACTTGGTATCCCAGTCTGGCCGCTCTTACTTATCCGGTTAGTGACGGCGATTGTCTTGACCGTTGCTGTGGCATTTATTTGGAACCGTCTTGAAAAAGATCAAAAGGTAGATAGAAAGGAAGCGACTTATGAGCATTAAAACATTATTATTTGACCTTGATGGTACGTTAATTAATACAAACGATTTAATCATTGCATCCTTCATGCATACACTAGAGCAGTTTAAGCCAGGTGAATATGATCGTGAGAAAGTCATTTCCTTTATTGGACCACCACTAATAGATAGCTTCAAGCAGGTGGATCCTGAGCGTTACGAGGAAATGATTGATGTCTACCGTACTCACAACCACTCGTTTCATGATGAATTGGTGAGAGAGTATGAAGGGGTCTATGAAACGATTAAAGAGCTTCACGAAAAAGGCTATAACCTTGCCATTGTGACCACAAAAATTCGTAAAACGGCATTAATGGGTCTGAAGTTAATGAAGTTAGATGAATTTTTTGACGTTGTTGTTGGTTTAGATGATGTTCAGAATGCGAAGCCTCATACAGAGCCGCTTGAAAAAGCGCTAACGGCACTCGGTGTATCAAAAGAAGGTGCAATGATGATCGGTGATAGCCCACATGATATTGGTGCCGGGAAAAATCTTGGCGTCCCAACAGCAGCCGTGAGTTGGTCGATTAAAGGGGAAGAGGCAATGCGCGCGTTAGAACCTGATTATATCCTTGCTGAGATGAGCGACCTTCTTGATATTGTGGAGGGAAGAAAGTGAGTCGAAAAACAGAGAGCTACCCGGTGAGTACAGCGAATTCTCTTTGGCAAATTTACCGTACAGTTCCGTTTTTGAAAGTCGTTAAAAATTTCATCGTTATCCAAGTCGCCAGGTACACACCTTTTTTAAAGGCGAAAAACTGGCTATATCGGACGTTCCTGCGAATGAAAGTAGGCGATGAGACGGCCGTTGCTTTAATGGTGATGATGGATATTATGTTCCCAGAGCGTATATCGATTGGACGAAACTCGATTATCGGCTACAATACGACGATCCTTGCGCACGAATACTTGATTAAAGAGTATCGACTTGGCGATGTGATCATTGGCGACGAAGTGATGATCGGTGCTAACACGACGATCCTACCAGGTGTAACAATCGGTGACGGAGCGATTGTATCAGCTGGCACCCTCGTCCACCGCGATGTTCCGGCCGGCGCCTTTGTCGGAGGCAACCCGATGCAAATCATAAAAGAACGTGTGTAAAACCGCTTCGGCACAATTTTGTGCTAAGCGGTTTTTAGTTTGTCGCCTTTGAGGGGATGCGGTGGTGGTTTCGCTCATATATGAGGTGGGAATAGGTGGTTCGCACATATATCGCGAATCGCGCACATATATGCCGCCAACTCGCTCCTATATCAGAAATACCGCTCATAAAGGCGAAACGTTCGCTCATACCAGCCCCAATTCCGCTCATACCAATCATTAACGTTTACTCCAAGAGGATTTATAGATGAAAAAGTCGAATAATAAGAAGATGGTGAGAGGATTGAGCCTCCTCCTACTATTTAATAGCGTCACCACTCTAATCACCTCCACACATACTCTCAAAAAAATCAGTCTTTTCTGTTGACGGGTTGAATGACCTCGTGTAGACTACATATAAATTCTTTATTTCGGTACTATATTAGCGAACTAAAGCAAAGGTGTTCGGATAGATGAATAGGTCGCTTACTCTTAGGACTTACTACAAGATAGAGATAACAAGGAGTGGATCGTGATGTCAAAGCCATTTATGTTTGAGAAGCCAATTGGAATGAGAGATACCTTACCAGCTCTTTATAGAACGAAAAAACAAATACGGGACCAGCTCGTAACAGAGATGTCCTTGTGGGGCTATCAAACGATTGATACACCGACCCTTGAATTTTACGATACGGTCGGAGAAGCATCTGCTATCCTCGATCAACAGCTTTTTAAATTACTTGATTCAAAAGGACATACATTGGTGCTACGTCCGGATATGACTGCACCGATTGCCAGACTTGTCGCATCTAGTTTAAAAGAATCAACTTTCCCAGTACGTCTTAATTACCAATCGAATGTCTATCGCGCCCAGCAGCATGAAGGCGGCAAGCCAGCTGAATTTGAACAAGTTGGAGTCGAGTTAATTGGCGATGGAACAGTTAGTGCGGACGGAGAAGTGATTGCGCTTATGATCGCAAGCTTAAAGCGTGCTGGTCTCTCAGGCTTTAAAGTAGCGATCGGTCATGTTGGCTATGTAGATGCGCTTTTACTGGACGTCGTTGGAAATGAAGAGCGCGCACTTGTATTACGCCGCTATTTATATGAGAAGAACTATGTAGGCTTTAAGGAGCATGTTAAAGAACTGAGTTTGTCCTCGATTGATAAAGGTCGTCTTATGAAGCTCCTCAAGCTTCGTGGTGGAAAAGAAGCCCTGAATCAAGCAGCAGAGCTTATCCAGACGGGAAAAGGAGAGCAGGCCCTTGCTGAATTGACTCAATTATGGGACGTTCTTGAGAGCTACGGCATTGATTCATATGTGAAGCTTGATTTGAACCTGGTGCTGCACTTGAGCTATTACACAGGTGTTGTGTTTGAAGGGTATGGAAATGACCTCGGTGTTCCTTTAAGCAGTGGCGGGCGTTACGATCAATTGCTTGAAAAGTTTGATCGCCCAGCTCCAGCAACAGGGTTTGGTGTGCGTCTTGATCTACTCGTAGAAGCAATCGGAAAAACAGCGCAACCTGAAGAAAATGTTTGCGTGATCTTCAGCAAAGAACGTCGTGTGGAAGCAACGAAACTTGCACGGGAAAAGCGTGAAGAAGGCATCTCAGTCGTTCTTCAAGACCTCTCAGGTGTAGGGGATGTTGATCAAATGAGCGAGCAGTATGATGATGTGATTTATTGCATTGGTAAGTCAAAAAAAGGAGGCGAGTAGGATGAGCGAAGTATTAACAGTGGCGATGCCTAAAGGAAGAATATTTGAAGAGGCCGTTGAGCTTTTACGCAGAGCCGGCTACCGCCTCCCAGAAGAATTTGATGATTCGCGGAAATTGATATTAGATGTTGAAGAAGAAAATCTACGCTTCATTTTAGCAAAACCAATGGATGTACCGACCTATGTCGAGCATGGGGTGGCTGACATCGGAGTGGCTGGAAAAGATGTCATGATTGAAGAAGAGCGTGATGTGTATGAAGTGCTTGATTTGAAAATTAGTGCCTGCTATTTAGCGGTTGCCGGCCTTCCGGGGTATGAGAAAAAAGATATCAATCCTAAAGTAGCTTCAAAGTATCCGAATCTTGCAGCTCAATATTTTAAAGAACAAGGCGAGCAAGTCGAGATGATTAAATTGAATGGCTCGATCGAATTAGCCCCACTCATCGGCTTAGCAGATCGTATTGTCGATATCGTTTCAACAGGTCGCACCCTTAAAGAAAATGGTCTGGTAGAGCTTGAAACGATTGTGCCGATCACATCGAGGCTGATCGTGAATCCTGTCAGTTACCGCATGAAAGATGAACAAATCGATCAAATGGTCGAGCGCTTATCAGGCGTCGTGGAGGGGGAACAAGCATGAAAATTGTGCAAGTAACCGACGAAGTCAGCTTAAAGCGTGATCTTGATGCAGGAACAAGTGAACAGCGGGAAGCGGTTGAGAAGATCATTCAAGACGTTCGTGAAAAAGGGGACGCTGCCCTTTTGTCCTACACCGAGAAATTTGATGGTGCGACATTAGACAGTTTACTCGTCGAGAAAGCGGAGGTCAACGCGGCGTATGAACAAATCGACCCTGGTGTATTAAACGCGATCCGAGCGGCAATCGTCAATATCCATGACTTCCACCAACGTCAAGTTCAACAATCATGGATGACAACAAAAGAAGATGGCACGATCCTTGGACAAAAAGTAACACCACTTGATTCAGTCGGACTCTATGTACCAGGCGGGAAAGCAGCATACCCCTCCTCGATTATGATGAATGTGATTCCAGCTCAAGTGGCAGGAGTGAAACAAATTACGATCGTCTCACCCCCACAAAAAGACGGCAGCATCCCAGCAAGTGTTCTTGTTACAGCCAATGAACTAGGCATCACGACGATTTACAAAGTTGGAGGCGCCCAAGCCGTAGCAGCACTCGCATACGGAACAGAGACGATTCAAGCTGTCGATAAAATCACTGGACCAGGCAACATCTATGTCGCTTTGGCAAAACGCGCGGTATTTGGACGAGTTGATATTGACATGATTGCAGGACCGAGTGAAATTGTCGTGTTGGCAGATGAGAATGCCAATGCGCGATACATCGCAGCAGATCTGTTGAGTCAAGCAGAGCATGATGAACGAGCATCGGCCGTACTTGTGACACCAAGTCAGGACCTTGCTGATGAAGTGAAAGCGGAGGTCATTCGTCAGCTTGAAACCTTGCCGAAGCGAGAAATTGCCCAAGCATCGATTCAAGATTATGGAGCCATTTATGTGACGAAGGATTTAGAAGAAGCCGTGAATGTAACTAATGAACTGGCACCAGAACATCTGGAGATCCTTACAGAGGATGCGATGTCACTTGTTGGTCGTATCCGCCATGCGGGAGCGATTTTCGTTGGACCATACAGCTCAGAGCCAGTGGGTGATTACTTTGCCGGACCGAACCATGTGTTACCGACAAATGGCACCGCACGCTTTTCAAGCCCATTAAGTGTCGATGATTTTGTCAAGAAATCAAGTGTGATTAGCTACAGCAAACAGGCAATGAAGCAGAACGGAGCAAGCATTTCAGCCCTTGCTAGATTAGAAGGATTAGAAGCACATGCAAGAGCAATCGATATTAGGTTGGAGGATGAATAGAGATGAGACAAGCTAGACTGGCAAGAAAGACTGGAGAAACAGATATTGTTCTTGATTTTTCAATTGATGGGGAAGGTACTTCTAAGCTTGAGACAGGCGTTCCATTTCTCACTCATATGCTTGATTTGTTTACGAAGCACGGCCATTTCGATTTAACGGTTGATGCGAATGGTGACACAGAAGTAGATGATCATCACACAACGGAGGACATCGGTATTTGTCTTGGCTTAGCTTTAAAGGAAGCTTTAGGAGATAAAAAAGGGATTAAACGTTATGGTAGTGCCTTTGTACCAATGGATGAAACACTCGCTCAAGTCGTCGTAGACTTAAGCAACCGTCCGCATCTTGAATTCCGTGCTGAGTTTCCAAGTCAAAAGGTCGGAACCTTTGATACGGAGCTTGTTCATGAATTCTTATGGAAGTTCGCTCTTGAAGCAAGAATGAATTTACATGTGATTGTTCATTATGGACACAACACCCACCACATCATAGAAGCGATCTTTAAAGCCCTTGCACGTGCATTAGATGAAGCAACAACGATTGATAACCGTGTTAAAGGGGTTCCATCAACGAAAGGAATGTTGTAAATGATTGGCATTGTCGATTATGGTATGGGGAATTTACATAGTGTGAGTAAAGCGCTTGAGCGTTTGGATATCCCTTATTTCCTCTCCGATCAAACGGCTGAACTGGAAAAAGCTGATGGCTTGATCTTGCCAGGAGTAGGAGCCTTTCGTGATGGGGCAAGTATCTTAAAGGAAACGGGCTTATCGATCTTCTTGAGTAATTGGGCCAAAGAGGGCAAGCCACTTCTAGGGATTTGTCTTGGAATGCAGCTTCTTTTTGAGGAAAGTGAAGAACATGGCTTAACGGCTGGTCTTGGGTTGCTTCCGGGACGGGTCGAGCGTTTTAGTGGCAAGGATGAAGCGGGTAACCTCTACAAAGTCCCTCATATGGGCTGGAATAAACTGATGTTCCAAAAGCCTGATCACCTTTTACTGAAAAATGTGGAAGAAGGGTATGTGTATTTTGTTCATTCATATGTCGTGAAAACAGACGACACAGACGTTTTACTGGCAACAAGTGAGTATGGACGAGTCGTACCAGCCGTTGTCGGACGTGACAATGTCCTAGGTACACAGTTCCATCCAGAAAAAAGTAGTTCAGTCGGCATGTCTATTTTGAAAAACTATGTAGCATTTGTCGAGAGGGGAGCGGTTGCACGTGGCTAAGTTTGAGATTTATCCAGCAATTGATATGCGAGACGGAAAATGTGTGAGGTTAGTGCAAGGAGATTACAATCAAGAGACGATATACGGAGATTCCCCGTTTGATATGGCAAGGGCGTTTGCAGACGCTGGTGCTAAATGGATTCATATGGTGGATTTAGACGGAGCGAGAGCAAAGACACGCATTAATCACGAGCATGTCGTCAAGGTGGCAAAGGAATTAGATGTGTCTGTTCAAGTTGGTGGAGGTATCCGCACAGCTGAAGACATTGCTTATTACTTAGAGCGCGGGGTGGATCGTGTTATTTTAGGAAGTGTGGCGGTAAACAACCCAGCCTTTACAAAAGAAATGCTCTCTACATATGGTGGCGAAAAAATAGCCATTGGTCTAGATGCTCGTGATGGATATGTCGCAACAGACGGCTGGCTTGAAACATCGTCTGTCCAAGCGGTTGACCTTGCTAATGAGCTTGCAAGACACGGGGCTGAAGTGTTTATCTTTACCGATATTTCACGAGACGGAATGTTATCTGGTCCAAATACAGAAGCGATTGCCAAGCTAAGCGAAGCAACAGGGAAAGAAGTGATTGCTTCAGGCGGCGTTAGTAATTTATCAGATCTTAAAGACCTTCGTGAACATCCAAGTAAGATCGGTGGAGCAATCGTTGGAAAAGCTCTTTATACGAATCAGTTCACGCTTGAAGAAGCCCTAAAAGGAGAGTGATAACACGTGCTGACAAAACGAATGATTCCGTGTTTGGATGTAAAAGAAGGCCGTGTTGTCAAAGGGATTCAATTTGTTGACCTTCGTGATGCTGGAGATCCGGTTGAATTGGCCGCTTTCTATGATGAGCAAGGCGCTGATGAACTGGTCTTCTTAGATATTTCTGCTTCGCATGAAGGCCGCGAGACGATGGTTGAAGTCGTGGAAGAAGTAGCTGGTAAGCTTGCGATTCCATTTACGGTAGGCGGTGGGATCAATACGCTTGAAGATATGAAGCGAGTCTTGCGTGCTGGAGCTGACAAGGTGTCTTTGAACACAGCAGCTGTGAAGCGTCCTGAACTGATTCGTGAAGGGGCGGATTTCTTTGGATCGCAATGCATTGTCGTGGCGATTGATGCGAAATATGACGAGGAACTTGGTTCATGGCGTATTTACACGCATGGTGGACGCCAAGCGACTGAATGGGAAGTGCGTGACTGGGCGAAGGAAGCGACGCGACTTGGTGCAGGTGAGATCTTGCTGACGAGTATGGATCAAGATGGGGCAAAAACGGGGTTTGATCTCGCGTTAACTAAAGCTGTTAATGAAGTCGTTACCGTACCTGTGATTGCCTCAGGTGGAGCAGGAAAGAAGGAAGATTTTGCTGATGTGTTTAAAGAAGCAAACGCTGATGCTGCACTTGCTGCTTCCATTTTTCATTACAAAGAAACATCTGTTGAAGAAGTGAAGACGTATTTAAAAGAGGAAGGGGTGCTCGTTCGATGAGTGTAGACAAAATTAAATTTGACGAACGCGGACTAGTGCCAGCGATTGTTCAAGATGCAACGAGTAAAGAAGTGCTGACACTTGCTTATATGAACAAGGAATCCCTTGAAAAATCAATGGAAACAAGAGAAACATGGTTCTATAGCCGTTCTCGTGAAGAGCTTTGGCATAAAGGAGCCACTTCAGGTAACACACAAACAATCGCTGATATGCGCTACGATTGTGATGCTGATGCATTAGTTGTTCTCGTGACACCAGCAGGTCCTGCATGTCATAAAGGGGATTACACGTGCTTTAGTGATTCATTGTTTGGGGAAAATGTACGCATAAATCCAACAAGATTTGCAATTATTGATGAGCTTGAGCAAGTGATTGCCCAACGCGAAGCAGAAATGCCAGAAGGAGCGTACACGACCTATCTATTTGAAAAAGGGGTCGATAAGATTTTGAAGAAAGTTGGCGAGGAAGCAGGCGAAGTCATTATCGCTGCGAAAAACCGTGACCCAGAAGAATTAAAATGGGAAGTGGCCGACTTGCTTTATCACGTGTTAGTCCTATTACGAGAGCAAAAACTTCCGCTTGATGAAGTACTATCGGTACTTGAAGAGCGTCATAAACCAAAATCATAAACTAGAAGAAGGCCTATTTGGAATCAAGTAGGTCTTCATTTTTGTTCTATTAGATATAATTTGCTCAACATTTCACAAACCGGCCACAAAAGATGCGGGATTGTGATTAAATTCACAAACTTTTGATAGTATACTATGAGTGTAAGGAAGTTAGTGATCGCTAACCCAAATTGATTTTTTTACGTATATATGTGAATGTTTTCACAAACTATTAAAAATGAAAATGGTATCTAATTTATTGAGGAGGAATATATGATGTTTATGAACTTTTTGCGTAAGAATCGTTATGCTGCAGGAGCTTTAACTGTAATTAGGTTGTATATTGGGTGGATGTGGCTAACTGCTGGATTTGGAAAAATCACTGGTGGGTTTAATGCGGAAGGGTATTTAATGGGGGTGGTGAATAACGAAGCCGTTCTCGAACAATATCCCAATTACTTCGCCTTCATTGAAGGATTTGCTGTACCGAATGCAGAGGTTTTTAGCTTCATGGTCGCTTGGGGAGAGTTCCTTGTCGGGCTTGGATTAATCTTAGGCGTCTTTACCACTGCTGCTGCATTCTTTGGAGTAATGATGAACTTTGCCTTCTTATTTGCTGGAACCATTTCAACTAATCCATGGATGATCTTATTTAGTATCTTCCTCTTAGCTGCAGGAGCCAATACAGGACGATTTGGTGGTGACCGTTGGGTAGTGCCGTATGTGAAAGGAATGTTTAAGAGAGACGAGAGAAGAGATAATGGTGTTAGGGAAGAACGGGTGAAGGTAGCATAGAGTAATAGAAAGGACGCTTGATATTCAAGCGTCCTTTCGTATTTATTGGAGTGGGAAGTCTTCAGGGGTGCTAATATAATCGGTAATATTTCTAAATGTAACGGTGGAGCCACCACTCGTTACGTGGAATCCATCTCGTGCAATCACAAGCCCTTCAAAAGATTGACCATTAAAGGTCACTTTTCCATTCGGTGCAAATAAAACGCCAGTCATTTGCAAACTACCACCAGAAATGTTGATATCGCCAGTACTGACAACAATAGCATTTGTAAAAGAGCTGATAAACTGACCAGAGCTAGAGGTATAACTTTGAATCGAGATATTCCCCCCGAATACTTTCATGCCACTTGGTCGAACGGTCTGGTCGTAGCCCTTCGTTACATACCACTCATCCTCACGCAATGATGGAATAGGAAAGTCAGGCATCTCAAAGCTAGGGACATCAGATACACGGATGACTTTGTCTAATATTGATTGTCTGTAATCATCTGGATGAGTGAGTGTACCTGTATAATAAATAGTAGAATTGGGAGATAAGGTAGGTGTCCACCCTAATTCCACATCTCCATTTACATAGACATTTCCAAATATATTTGCATCTTTTAAGCGGAAGTTTCCATTTACGTACACATCACCGTAAATATTGCGAGAGCCTCTCCATAGCGAAAGATTATTATTCACGTAAATGTTTCCCGGCTGTGTTCTTGATCCAAGTCCAGCGCTTCCACCATCGATGTCTACAATCCCGCCAATATAGATATTGGAGACATTATTGAATGCTCCGCCATTTAGTTGACTACCAGATAGGTTTCCTTGAATAACCATTGTCGCATTTGGTCCATTTACCTGATTGCCGCTAAATGAAAATTGGCTTCCGTAAACAAACACATTTCTATTCGGGTCAGAAATATAATCAAAGAAATCATTCTCAGGTGGATCAGGATCTTCGGGGTCTGCTTCAGGTGGCTCATATGAAGCAATCTTCTCAATAGCAGTATTCACTTCAAAATCATAGGAATGAACCTTATCTTCAATCGTGAATGCAATATAAAGGGTTTCATTAGGGTCTGTTTCGCAAAGGTCACAGTTTATTGAAGTGCCATTATCAGATAGAGACCACGTAACTCCACCATTTCTTAATTCGAATTGTGTTAATTGGGTATCGTCTGGTATAAGTGATAGTAAGTCCTCTGAATTAATCCCCTCATCATCTTGATGTTTCTGCCTCAGTTGAGTGATAATGATGTTTGCTTCCTGTCTTAAGTTAATATGTGAGGTTGTGTTTTCATTAAATGTCACAGTGGTTGTTAATACACCGTATGTAATACCGATAAGTATAGAAGAGATAACCAAAGTGGCTAACACTTCAAGTAAGGTAAACCCAGATTGTTTGGAAAGATATTTTTTAAACATAGATGGTCCACCTCAAATTGTAATGATAGGAAGGAGTATTCTAGATGAAATATTTTAATCGATATGTTAATAATACAGGATTAACACTAATAGAACTACTTGCTTCCATCACCTTGCTTAGTATTGTCATCATTATTTTCCTCAGTATTTTCTCTCAATCTATGATTTGGTCTTCAAAGGTAGAAGACCGTCTAACCGCTGTGAATCTAGCAGAAAGAGTATTGTATGAGGCTCGAACTGATTCGGTACCTACTCAACCAATCACTTTGAATGGAAAAAACTATTACTTTGAAATAGATTATCCTGTTAGTGATGTTATCGATCTAGAAGAAAGCTTAGGGTTAACTCGAATACATGTGAAGATTTGTGATGAATTACCGTGTTCAAAAGTTGAATCCGAAATATATGGCTATATCGAGCAGGAGGATTAAAAAGATGAAGATGAAGATGATCAAAAATCAACGTGGCTATGCACTTTTAATCGTCCTTCTCATCATAACAGTAATAGGAATATTTGCTCCTATTCTAATTTCAAATCTAATGAACAGCTCGATCCAATTTGAAAAGGCAGAACAAGATATACAATTGCAAAAAGTGAAAGAAATGGGGGAGATGTATGCTGAACGAGCACTAGTCAATGCTAGTTCCAATCAAGAGCTTAGGGGATACGGCTTTGATGTGTCTGAGGGCAGTGACCAGGCCAGCATGACGATCGACTTGGACCCTACAACGAGATTTCATATTTTGATCGAAAATATCAATGGAACACCCAATATTACCGTCACTCCATATGTCGAACCTTGAAAAAGTGATCTACCTTAATTCCCCTTCCCCACGATCACTCCATTTATTGTATACTTAAGCGTATGAATGCAAAGCTGGAGGAATCGAACTTCATGAATTTCACACCTGAAAATGAACAAGAAAACCGAAATGTTGTCCCTTTTTATAGAAGTGGCGATTATTTCTTTCATAGAGGCATTATTGCTTATCGAAAAAACCATTTAAAGCGAGCAGTGAAGTTATTTGAGCGTGCTGTGAAGCTTACAGATAAAGAGCCAGTCTTTCATGTTCAATTGGCTGCGGTTCTCTCAGAGATCGGACAGTATGAACGTTCAAATGATATTCTTTCAATGGTTCTAGCTAAACACGGAGATGTGCAATCGGAATGTTATTTCTTTATGGCTAATAACTATGCGTATCTTGGTTTATTTGAAAAAGCTGAAGAGGCTGCTAAACGTTATATGGTTCTAACACCAGGTGGCGAATTCTTTCGTGATGCAGGGGACTTGTTGGAGCTTATGCAAGTTGAACAAAATGAGAAGGATGAAGACGAAGAAGAGTGGGATGAACTCGACTTATCTTCTGATGAATACATTATTGAACACGACCGTGCTCGGACGTTATTAAAAAAGGGAAAGCCCGAAGAGGCCATTCCCATTTTGCAACATATTATCGAAGAGCATCCCACCTGCTGGGCAGCGCATAATCATTTAGCCGAAGCTTTATTTCGGTTAGGTGATGATTCGGCGTTTGAAATTAGTCAAAACGTGCTAGAAGAAGATGAGGGGAATCTTTTTGCCTTATGCAATTTAGCTGTCTTCTTTACGTTGCAACAGGAAAAAGAGAAAGCTGCTCCATTTATAAATGCTATTAAACGCATTTATCCGCTAGATATCGAACATCATATGAAGGTAGCACAAGTGTTAGCGGCAGTAGGTGATTATGAGCAAGTCATTAGTCGAATTATTCGTGTCGAACCATTCTTACTTGAGCGCGAACCGGATCTTTTTCACTGTCTTGCAGTGGCTTATTATCAAACCGATCAACAAGAAAAGGCTTTGTTTTATTGGAGACGAGCAGAACGATTAGGGAATACAATCGCCGGAGACCTCCTTCTGAAGATAGAACAAAAACAGCTACAGGATAACGAACTATCATACCGTCTATGGTAATTGTTAAGAAATTATGTAGTTTGAGCATATAAGTAGACACTTATATGTTACTTGTTTACGATGGGGATATAATCTATTAATTAGTAGTGAATCAAGGAGTGGATCAGGATGAGTGAAGAAAAAATGTATGATGTAATTATTGCAGGGGCAGGTCCAGCAGGTATGACTGCGGCTGTATATACATCTCGTGCAAACCTTAGCACGATTATGCTTGAGCGTGGGGTTCCTGGTGGACAAATGGCAAATACTGAAGATGTTGAGAACTACCCAGGTTTTGATCACATTCTAGGGCCTGAATTATCAACAAAAATGTTTGAGCACGCAAAGAAATTTGGTGCTGAATATGGATATGGTGATGTAAAAGAAATTGTTGATCATAGCGACTATAAAGTAGTGAAAGCAGGCAGCAAAGAGTACAAAGCGCGTTCTGTGATTGTGGCAACTGGTGCTGAGTACAAGAAGCTAGGAATTCCTGGGGAAAAAGAATTAAGTGGTCGCGGTGTATCTTACTGTGCAGTATGTGACGGTGCTTTCTTTAAAGGGAAAGAGCTTGTCGTTATTGGTGGAGGTGACTCTGCTGTTGAAGAAGCGGTTTACCTAACACGATTTGCTTCAAAAGTAACGGTTATTCACCGTCGTGATCAATTACGTGCCCAAAAAATCCTTCAAGATCGTGCGTTTAACAACGATAAGATTGAATTCATTTGGAATCATGTCGTCAATGAAATCAACGCAGATGGTGGAAAAGTAGGCAGCGTATCAATTGAGAACACTGAGACAGGTGAGAAGAAAGACTTTAAAACAGACGGTGTCTTCATCTATATCGGGATGCTTCCACTTAATGCAAGTGTCAAAGACCTTGGTATTTTAAATGAAGAAGGGTATGTTGTCACAAATGAGGAGATGGAAACGAAAGTTCCTGGCATTTATGCAGCAGGGGATATTCGTGAAAAATCTCTGCGTCAAATTGTAACAGCAACTGGAGATGGAAGTCTGGCAGCCCAAAATGTGCAACATTATCTTGAAAGTCTCGCAGAAGGAACAAAATAATTCAAAAAACTACAGAAAAAAACGTAATTCGGTCTTAATGAGTTTGTAACAAGTATGAAATAAATATGGGGTATCATATAAATAAGTAATTGACCCCCTTTTTTATATAATTTGCACGGACATCTTGTCCGTGCCCTTTTTTTGTCTTTTTTTAAACGTTTTTGTAAAAAGTTCCTTTATGTAAATTTTCCCTAATTCAAGTAATTGTGACGATATCAAAATGAATGTATAATAAAATGGAGATAGAACGTGAGGTGAAGCTGTTGCAAAGGGTTACAAACTGTGTACTCGTAAATGATGATAAAGCGTTATTACTCCAGAAACCCCGTAGAGGCTGGTGGGTGGCACCAGGCGGAAAGATGGAGTCAGGAGAATCAATTAAAGAAACTGTAACAAGAGAATTCCGTGAAGAAACGGGGCTTCTTGTGAAGGATGCAGAGCTACGTGCGGTTTTTTCAATGGTCATTATAGAAAATGATGCGATAAAGTCTGAGTGGATGATGTTTACATTTCAAGCGACACAGTTTGAAGGTGAACAGCTTGATCAGTCACCAGAGGGAGAACTAGCTTGGCAAGCCCTTGACCAAATTAGTGGATTACCTATGGCTGAAGGAGATAAACAACTTTTTCGCCATGTGCTAGAACGTGACGATATTATGTATGGTACGTTTCATTACACACCAGATTTTAAGTTACTTTCTTACCGACTAGATCCGGATCCATCAGCTTAAAACATATACTTACTAAATAAAATGATCTTATAGAAGAGCAGGTGAGAAGGTTATGACCAACAAGGAAGAAATTCAAATTGTGATTATAACAGGAATGTCAGGGGCTGGTAAAACCGTTGCCGTACAAAGTTTTGAAGACTTAGGATATTTCTGTGTAGATAATCTGCCGCCTGCTTTAATACCAAAGTTTGTTGATCTCTTAAAAGGTTCCAATGGGACAATGAATAAAGTGGCACTTGTTATTGATCTAAGAGGAAAAGCCTTCTTTGATCATTTGTTTGAAGCAATTGATATTATTAGCAACACAACAAACATTCAACTTGAAATGCAGATCTTATTTTTAGATGCGAAGGATGCCAAGCTTGTTCAACGTTACAAGGAAACAAGACGTTCTCATCCGCTCGCCAAAAATGGTTTGCCTCTTGAGGGAATTAAAAAAGAGCGAGAGTTATTAGAAGAATTAAAAGGCCGTGCCCAACAAATTATTGATACAACGGAAATGAAGCCGATTCAATTAAGAGAGCGGATCATCCAACGTTTTAAAACAACGGATCGTCATCCATTCTCGATAAATTTAATGTCCTTCGGCTTTAAATATGGGATTCCGATTGATGCTGATCTCGTATTTGATGTGAGGTTCTTACCAAACCCTCACTACGTGGATCATCTTCGACCTAAAACGGGATTGAATGAGGAAGTTTCCTCCTATGTTTTAAAGTGGAGTGAGACGCAAACATTTATTGAAAAGCTGCGCGATCTATTAACATATATGCTTCCTCAATATAAGCGTGAAGGGAAAAGCCAAGTAGTCATTGGAATCGGATGTACAGGTGGTAAACACCGTTCCGTTACGCTAGCAGAATATTTTGGAGAGGCTTTTTCGAGTGAGTATGTGATGCATGTCAGTCATAGAGATATTGAGAAGGGGAAGGAAAAATCAACGTGAAACAAAAAAAAATTGTTGTAATCGGCGGAGGAACAGGACTATCTGTATTACTTCGAGGATTAAAGACATTTCCTGTTTCCATCACGGCGATTGTAACAGTGGCTGATGATGGGGGGAGTTCTGGTCGTCTCAGGCAAGAACTAAATATTCCGCCACCTGGGGATGTACGAAATGTCCTTGTCGCTTTGGCGGAAGTGGAACCGTTAGTAGAAGAATTATTTCAACATCGTTTTGCCAATGGAAATGGCCTATCAGGTCACTCTCTAGGCAATTTACTTCTTGCTGGCATGACCTCCATCACTGGTGATTTTGCGAGAGGGATAACAGAGCTGAGTAAGGTTCTTAACGTAAGGGGTAAAGTCCTTCCAGCTGCCAATCGCAGTGTTGTTCTTCACGGAGAGATGGAGGATGGTACGATTGTTACTGGGGAATCGAAAATACCTCTTGAACAGAAGCGAATTAAGCGAGTGTTTTTAACGCCTGATGATGTCGAACCACTTCCAGAGAGCTTGCGTGAAATTCGCAATGCTGACTTAATTGTCCTTGGGCCTGGGAGTCTATATACAAGTGTGTTACCGAACTTGCTTGTACCGGGTATTAGTGAAGCGGTTTCGGAATCGAAGGCTAAAAAGGTATATATTTGTAATGTAATGACACAAAGCGGGGAAACCGACGATTATTCCGCCTCGGAACACCTCGATGCGTTGTTTTCTCATTGTGGAAAAGGTATGATAGATGAGATCCTAGTTCATGGATCACCTATGTCCCAGGAAGTAAGAGATCATTATGCAAAAGAGGATGCTGTACCTGTAGTAGTTGACTTCGATAAACTGCATGATCAAGGGGTGGGCATCATCTGTGATCACTTCGTTTTAGAATACGGACGAATGGTCAGACACGATGCTGCTAAAGTGTCGAAAGCATTAATTGATACATTGAAATAATAAATAAGGTCATGAGAAAACTGGCGTGTGGTTTAGCAAAAGATGAACAGAACAGATAGATGCAAAGATCATGAATGCGTGCTACACGGCTGAAAGGAGTAATGAGAATGTCCTTCGCAGCCACTACAAAAAAAGAACTTACTCAGTTTGAACAAGAGGACTGTTGTGCAAAAGCAGAACTTGCTGCTCTTATTCGAATGAATGGCTCGATGTCGTTAGGAAATAGACAATTAGGGCTTGATGTGACGACTGAAAATGCGGCAATTGCTCGTCGGATTTATACATTAATTAAGAAGTTATACCCAGAAATTTTCGTAGAACTTCTTGTTCGTAAAAAGATGCGTTTAAAGAAAAACAATGTTTATCTTGTGCGGATCTCTCATGAAGCGAAAATGCTGCTTGAACAATTAGGCATTTTAGGTGAGGGTTTTACGTTTATTCGTACAATCTCTCATGATTTGATTAAAGAATCATGTTGCAAAAGAGCTTACTTACGAGGTGCATTTTTAGCCGGCGGGTCTATTAATCACCCTGAAACCTCTTCTTATCATCTTGAGGTTTTTTCATTATATGAAGAACATAATCAATCTTTATGTGAATTGATGAACGAATACGATCTAAATGCAAAAACATTGGAACGTAAGAAGGGGTTCATCACGTATATGAAAGAGAGTGAGAAGATCACGGAGTTCTTAAACATCATTGGTGCCCATCAAGCGCTTCTCTATTTTGAGGATGTTCGGATTATGAAAGATATGCGTAACTCAGTCAATCGTCTAGTAAACTGTGAGACCGCAAATCTTAATAAGACGGTCGGAGCTGCTCTTAGACAAGTAGAGAATATTCGCCTTGTCGAGCGTGAACTCGGTCTTGAGCAATTACCTCCGAAATTAAGAGAAATTGCAGAACTCAGAATGAAGCACCAAGATGTCACGTTAAAAGAACTTGGGGAAATGGTCGAGAGTGGGGTTGTGAGTAAGTCAGGTATCAATCACCGCTTACGTAAAATTGACCAAATTGCTGATCGAATTCGTTCCGGCCAATCAATTGAAGCGAATTTTTAGAAAGAGTAAAAAAGAGGAGGGATTAATGATGGCACAAAAAGAAGTTCAAGTGAAATTAAAAACGGGTCTACAAGCAAGACCAGCTGCTCTATTCGTTCAAGAAGCAAACCGTTTTTCAGCGGATGTCTTCATTGAAAAAGGCGATAAAAAAGTAAACGCAAAAAGCATCATGGGGCTAATGAGCCTAGCACTTAGCCAAGGAACAACGATTACCTTGATTACAGAAGGTCATGATGAACAAGAAGCGCTCGACGCTTTAGCAAAATATGTTGAAAAAGAAGCATAAAAAGAAGTGATGCGGTCCTCCGGCGGGGACTGCATCTTTTTTTTGAGTTGGGGAGTCGGAGATGGGGAAGCATGTCTGCCGTTCGCTCATAAATTGCATCCAAATGGGGCGTTCGCACATAAAGCCAAAATAGCGCACATAAATCAGATTTTGCGCACATATATGATGCAGCTCGCTCATATCCGAGTACAACTCGCACATAAATCCGATTTCTCGCTCATATCGCGAATCATTTGAGTGAAAAAAAGACACCTAGCATCATGCTAGGTGTCTGAGTTCCTTATTTAGATGGAGAAGAGATTACTTCATCAATAAGGCCATATTCTTTTGCTCTAGTAGCAGTCATGAAGTTGTCACGATCTGTATCGCGTGCAACGACTTCAAGAGGTTGACCAGTACGCTCTGCAAGAATCTTGTTAAGTGTCGCGCGCATTTCAATAATACGACGAGCGTGAATTTCAATGTCAGATGCTTGACCTTGTGTTCCGCCTAATGGTTGGTGAATCATCACTTCACTGTTTGGTAGAGCAAGACGTTTACCAGGCTCACCCGCAGCAAGTAGGAATGCACCCATTGAAGCAGCCATACCGATGCAGATTGTAGATACTTTAGGCTTAATAAAGTTCATCGTATCGTAAATAGCCATACCCGCTGTGATGGAACCGCCTGGACTATTAATATAAAGAGAAATATCTTTCTCAGGATCTTCTGCTTGCAGGAATAAAAGTTGAGCCACAATGGAGTTAGCTACGTTGTCGTCAATTGCACTACCAAGCATAATGATACGATCTTTTAACAGGCGAGAGTAAATGTCATAAGCACGCTCACCTCGGTTTGTTTGCTCAATAACTGTAGGAATTAAGTTCATGTTCATTTTCCTCCTTATAAATGGATTGTTTCAAAATTATTAGGATGATCCTTGTTGCTTCGCATCCGCCAACACGTTTGATTCTCTTATGTACGGACGACTTTCATAACTTATGTACATCATACCTAATAGGTCAAAGAAGGTCAAATAATTTGCCTCCTCTATTACATACTATTCCCTATCATGGTGCCTAAACCCTTCTTACATCATAGCCGATTTTAAAGTAGTTCAAACGTAAAAGGTCAATCAGTGACGCTTCACTTAGTCAAACGAAGCAAAGGGCGCTTCTCATTGCCCAAGCTCCAGTGCCTTCGTACCTAAACGAGCCACTTTCACTTTTCTTGTCTAGTTCCGATTCCTTGCCCTGCGAGAAAAAAATCGGTGAATCAAATGAAGTCAAAAAGCGACTTCATATTGCTCCCCCTGTATTTTTTCGCATGTCAAAGCAGTCATCTTCACTTTTCTTGTCTAGTTCCGATTCCGTGCCCTGCGAGAAAAAATCGGTGAATCAAATGAAGTCTAAAAGCGACTTCATATTGCTCCCCCTGTATTTTTTCGCATATCAAAGCAGTCATCTTCACTTTTCTTGTCTAGTTCCGATTCCTTGCCCTGCGAGAAAAAATCGGTGAATCAAACGAAGCCAAAAGCCGACTTCTTATTGTTTCCCCTAATTTTTCTCCATGCCAGACCACTCAACTCCACTTTTCTATAGTATAATATGTTTAGTTGGTCTGAAACAGAATTGGTTTCATACTATTTAGTAAGCGCTTTCAATTCATCGTAAAAGGTTTAAAATATGGTATGATATTAAATGGGAGGAGGAAGGTTATGCAGTTTGGTCTTTTTCAACAGCAGACGACAACGTTAATCATGACGCAGGAGTTGCGCCAAGCGATTAATTTGTTGCAGTACTCCACAACAGACTTGTCCGCCTTCATACACGAACAGGCACTTGAAAATCCATTGATGGACTTACAAGATCAAGCTTCTATTCAAACGGGAAGCGAATCTTCATATATAGAGGGGTCTATTTCTAAAACGAAATCATATCAAAAAAGTGAAGATGAGGCATCGCCGATTGATTATGCGCTTATTGATCAAGTGAGTTTGAGCGAGCATCTTATTTCTCAAGCAGGGGAGATTGCGTTATCGAAAGAACGTGAGAAGCAACTTCATTATTTCATTTTTAGCTTACGTGAGGATGGTTATTTCTGTCGTTCCTTTACAGAAGTATGCAATGATTTAATGATCAGTGAGGAAGAAGGCGAAGATGTTTTACGGATCTTACAAAGCTTTGATCCCGCAGGAGTTGGAGCGAGGTCTTTGCAAGAATGCCTCTATTTACAACTAAAACGTCTTTCTAATAAAGCTCCTTTAGCAGAAATGATTGTCATGCATCATATGGAGGATTTAGCATCGAAAAAGTGGAAAGCTCTCGCAGCAGAACTAGATGTTACCTTAGCCGATATTCAAGATGTAAATGACTTGATTCAAACGCTAGATCCACGTCCTGGCACACAGTTCTCAGGTGAGCCGACAAACTATTTGATTCCCGACCTTTCGATTACGTGGAAGGATAGCGAGTTAGTTGTGCAATTAATAGACGACTCATTGCCACCGATTCGCTTGAATCGTGATTACGAAAAACTCTTAAAGCAGCCAAACCAGGCTGAAGCGAGTGAATATGCGAAACAAAAGTATCAACAAATACAATGGTTACTTAAAAGCATTGAACAACGTCAACAAACGATCAAAAAAGTAGCGGAAGCAATTGTTAGACATCAACGCGCCTTTTTTGAATCGAAAAATGGAGTTTTAAAGCCCCTAACATTAAAAGATATTGCTGAAGAGATTGAGATGCATGAGTCAACTGTGAGCCGGGCAACGACACACAAATATGCACAAACACCTCGTGGATTATATGAGCTGAAGGCTTTCTTTACATCGAGTGTGAAGAACGGATTTGGAGAATCCACTTCAAGCCAGTCCATTAAAGAGTTAATTAAAGAACTAGTGGCAAATGAATCAAAAGCTAAGCCGCTATCTGATCAGAAGATTGTGACGTGGCTTGAGAGTGAAAAGGGAATTACGGTTTCTCGCCGTGCCATTGCCAAATATAGAGATGAACTTGGAATTCCGTCTTCTGCCAAACGTAAGAGATATGAATAGGGGATGAATGTTGGCATATGCTACACGTAGATGTTTATTCGAAGCACCACTGCCCACTATGTGATCACGGGGTAGAAATGATGAAAGAACTTCAAAAAGAAATTCCATTTGAGCTATCAGTGATTGATATTTATGAAGATGATGAGTTGCTTTTAAAGTATCAAGTGATGATTCCAGTAGTGGCAGTTGCGGAAGAAGAAATTGATTTCGGACAATTGTCAAAAGAAAAAATAAGAAAACGTTTACTTCAGATAATTGGGTAGATATCGCTTGTAAGTAGATCATTTCCTTGTTAAAATGAACGTGAAGATAAGGATTTGATCTTTTTTTACCCATATCGGGACGCGAAATGACTGCGCGGGACACATTTTACCCCACGGGGCGATTTGTGTAAGAGTGACGAGTAAGGAGTTTTTTGTTCTATGCGAGTATTGTTAGATATTCAGCAAAAATTATTACCAGACATGCTTGATGTAATGGTGAAACGTTACAAAATACTTCAGTACATTCGCTTAATGCAACCGATAGGGAGAAGGAATTTATCTTCTAACTTGCAAATGTCTGAGCGAGTTTTGCGCACAGAGGTTACTTTTTTAAAAGATCAGGGACTTGTTTCTTTTGCAACAGCCGGCATGACTGTTACTCCAGCTGGAGAAGCGCTCTTTTATCAATTAGAAGATGTCATGAAAGAGTTACTTGGACTTCGCACTCTTGAAGAACAGGTAGAACAAAAGCTTGGGGTTAAAAAAGTGTTAGTTGTGGCCGGAAATAGTGATGAGGATCATTGGGTGAAACATGAGCTTGGTCGTGCTAGTATCAGTGAACTAAAGACCAAACGAGAGCCAAATGATGTTATTGCGGTTATGGGTGGCACAACACTTGCTGCTGTTGCTGAAATGATGACTCCTGATGCTAGTATGCGGGATGTGATATTTGTCCCAGCTCGTGGTGGTCTTGGAGAGAAAGTTGAAAATCAAGCGAATACGATTAGTGCTGAACTGGCAACAAGAGCAGGGGCACAGTACCGGTTGCTTCACGTTCCAGATCAATTAAGCGAAGAAGCTTACTCATCTCTTGTATTAGAGCCGTCAATCCAGGATATCCTAAAGCTGATCAAATCAGCTAGAGTAGTGATTCACGGAATTGGTGAGGCGAACACAATGGCCACCCGACGTAGATCAAAGGACACGTTTATGGAAAAGATTGAGCGGGAACAAGCGGTAGCAGAAGCATTTGGTTACTACTTTAACCGTGAAGGAATGATTATTCATAAACAGCGTACGATTGGTTTACAGCTTGATGAGTTGGACAAAGATAAGTATGTGATTTCAGTTGCTGGGGGAGAATCTAAGGCAGAAGCGATTTCCGCTTATATGAAATATCGCCCAAGTGATGTACTAATTACAGATGAGTCAGCAGCTAGAAGGTTACTTGAGATTGAACAATGAGAAATTGGTAGATAAAAGGGTTTAGCCCTTTTTGATAATAGATAGGAATTCTATTTACTTTAGTACTTCTTATCAAAACTTACTTACTACTAGGAGGAATTTTATCATGGCAACAAAAATTGGTATTAACGGTTTTGGACGTATTGGACGTAACGTATTTCGTGCAGCATTAAATAATCCGAACGTTGAGGTTGTAGCAATCAATGACCTTACAGATGCAAACATGCTTGCACACCTTCTAAAGTATGATTCAGTACACGGTGTACTTGATGTAGATATCGAAGTAAAAGACAACGCGTTAGTTGTGAACGGAAAAGAAATCAACGTTTCTGCAGAACGAAACCCAGCTGACCTTGCTTGGGGAGATCGTGGAGTAGAAGTAGTTGTAGAATCAACTGGTTTCTTCACAAAGCGTGAAGATGCTGCAAAACACATCGAAGCTGGCGCTAAGAAAGTAATCATTTCTGCTCCTGCATCTGATGAAGATATCACAGTTGTTATGGGTGTTAACGAAGACAAGTACGATGCTGCTAGCCACCACGTAATCTCTAATGCATCTTGTACAACAAACTGTCTTGCACCATTTGCAAAAGTATTAAACGATAAGTTCGGTATCCGTCGTGGTATGATGACAACTGTTCACTCATACACAAACGACCAACAAATTCTTGACCTTCCGCACAAAGATTACCGTCGTGCTCGTGCGGCTGCAGAGAATATCATTCCTACAACAACAGGTGCTGCTAAAGCCGTTGCATTAGTATTACCTGAGCTTAAAGGTAAATTAAACGGTGGTGCTATGCGTGTTCCAACACCTAACGTATCACTAGTTGACCTTGTAGCTGAACTTGATAATGAAGTAACAGCTGAAGATGTAAATGCAGCATTCAAAGAAGCTAGTGAAGGTGCTCTTAACGGAGTTCTTGCTTACAGCGAAGAGCCATTAGTATCTGGTGATTACAATGGTAACCCATCTTCTTCTACAATTGATGCACTATCAACAATGGTTATGGAAGGTAACATGGTTAAAGTCATCTCTTGGTATGACAATGAATCAGGTTATTCTCACCGCGTAGTAGATCTTGTTGAATACATCGCTAAACAAGGACTATAATCAGATAAGATAGTATTGGGGGAGGAGAGTATGAGTACTATCTCCCCTTTCCGCTGTCAACTTTAGAGAGTAGAATGTGACTGGAGGTTCGATCTAATGAACAAGAAAACCGTTCGAGACATTGATCTTAAAGGAAAAAAAGTATTTTGCCGCGTCGACTTTAACGTGCCGATGAAAAATGGTGAAATCACGGATGAAACTCGTATTCGTGCAGCACTACCTACGATTGAATTCCTTGCAGATCAAGGAGCTAAAGTTCTATTAGCTAGCCACCTTGGCCGTCCTAAAGGAGAAGTGGTTGAAGAACTTCGCCTTACGCCTATTGCAACTCGCCTAAGTGAACTTTTAGGGAAAGATGTTAAAAAAGTTGATGAAGCTTATGGGGAAGAAGCGGAAGCGGCAGCTAACAGTTTAAGTGATGGTGACGTGTTACTTCTTGAAAATGTACGCTTTTATGCAGGTGAAGAGAAAAATGATCCTGAATTAGCGAAGGCATTTGCAAGTCTTGCTGATGTGTACGTAAACGATGCATTTGGCGCAGCTCACCGTGCACACGCTTCAACGGAAGGAATTGCACAACATATTCCTGCTGTAGCTGGACTTCTAATGGAAAAAGAGCTTGATGTTCTTGGAAAAGCGCTATCTAATCCTGAGCGTCCTTTCACTGCCATTATTGGTGGAGCGAAGGTAAAAGATAAGATCGGTGTTATTGAAAACTTACTAGAAAAAGTGGACAACTTAATTATTGGTGGAGGACTTGCTTATACATTTGTAAAAGCACAGGGCCACGAAGTAGGGAAGTCTCTTCTAGAAGAAGACAAGGTCGATCTAGCAAAATCGTTCATGGATAAGGCAAAGGAAAAAGGTGTTAAGTTTTACATGCCAGAAGATGTTGTTGTAGCCGATGACTTTTCTGAGGATGCTAATACGAAGGTTGTAGATATTGATTCGATTCCATCTGATTGGGAAGCGCTTGATATCGGACCAAAAACACGTGATACATATCGCAGCGTAATCGAGGAATCGAAGCTTGTGATCTGGAATGGACCAATGGGTGTATTTGAATTGCAAGTATTTGCTAACGGTACGAAAGCCGTAGCTGAAGCTCTTTCTACAAGTGAAGCTTACTCAGTTATCGGTGGTGGAGATTCTGCTGCAGCTGTTGAGAAGTTCGACTTAGCGGATAAGATGAGTCATATTTCCACAGGTGGCGGAGCATCACTTGAGTTCATGGAAGGAAAACAACTTCCAGGCGTCGTTGCATTAAACGAAAAATAATACGAGGACGAGGTGGTTCACATGCGTAAGCCAATTATCGCAGGTAACTGGAAAATGAATAAAACACTTGGCGAAGCGAAACAATTTGTCCAAGAAGTAAAATCAAACGTTCCAGCAAGTAGCGAAGTAGATGCAGTTGTTTGTTCTCCTGCATTGTTTCTCGAAAGTCTTGTATCTGAGACAAACGGTACAGACCTTAAAGTAGGAGCTCAAAATGTTCATTTTGAAGAAAATGGTGCATTCACAGGTGAAATTAGCCCTGTCGCTCTACAAGACATGAACGTTCCTTATGTGATCATTGGTCACTCTGAGCGTCGTGAAATGTTTGCTGAAACAGATGAAACGGTAAACAAGAAAGTCCATGCTGCCTTCAAGCATAATCTTGTACCAATCATGTGCTGTGGTGAAACAGATGCAGAGCGTGAAGCTGGTAAAACAAATAATGTTGTAAGCGAGCAAGTAGTTAAAGGTCTTGCTGGTTTAAGCGAAGAGCAAGTAAAAGAAACAGTCATTGCTTATGAGCCAATCTGGGCGATCGGAACAGGGAAATCTTCAACGGCAGCTGATGCAAACGAAGTATGTGCCTATATCCGTGATGTAGTAGCAACTACCTTCAGCGAGTCAGCAGCAGCTGCTGTTCGTATTCAATACGGCGGTAGTGTAAAACCTGCAAATATTGCAGAGTACATGGCACAAACAGACATTGATGGTGCCCTTGTTGGTGGTGCAAGTCTTGATCCACAATCATTTCTTGAGCTTTTGGAGGCAGGTAAATGAGCAAGAAGCCAGTAGCACTGATTATCCTTGACGGATTCGCAATGCGTGATGAAGTAAATGGAAACGCAGTGGCACAAGCAAAAAAACCAAATTTTGATCGCTATTGGGACAAGTACCCGCATGCGACACTAGAAGCTGCTGGTGAAGCAGTAGGTCTTCCGGACGGCCAAATGGGTAACTCGGAAGTAGGCCATTTAAATATTGGCGCTGGTCGTATTGTGTATCAAAGTTTAACTCGTGTGAACTTATCGATTCGTGAAGGAGATTTCTTTGAAAATCAAACCTTCCATGAAGCGATTCATCATGTTAAAACAAAAAATAGCGCACTTCATGTATATGGGTTATTATCAGATGGAGGTATTCACAGTCATATCGATCATCTATTTGCCCTACTTGAACTAGCAAAGAGTGAACAAGTAGAGAAAGTGTACGTTCATGGTTTCCTAGATGGACGCGATGTAGGACCAACTTCAGCTGAAATTTATGTTGAGGCCTTACAAAAGAAATTAGCCGAGCTTGGTGTGGGTGAACTTGCCAGCCTACACGGGCGTTATTATGCAATGGACCGTGACCGTCGTTGGGATCGTGTTGAAAAGTCATATCGTGCAATGGTTTATGGCGAAGGACCAACTTATCAAGATCCAATTGAGCTATTAAAAGATAGCTATGAAAATGGAATCCATGATGAGTTCGTCATTCCATCCGTGATGACAAAGCAAGACGGAACGCCAGTCGGTACAGTTCAAGATGATGATGCGGTGATTTTCTTTAATTTCCGTCCAGACCGTGCAATCCAAATGTCACAAGTTTTTACAAACGAAGACTTCCGTGGTTTTGAGCGCGGACCCGCTCACCCTACTGATGTTCACTATGTGTGTATGACCCACTTTAGTGAAACCGTTGATGGCTATGTGGCGTTTAAGCCTTCTAACCTAGATAACACATTAGGCGAAGTTTTAGCGCAACAAAACTACAAGCAATTACGCATCGCAGAAACAGAAAAATATCCCCATGTGACATTTTTCTTTAGTGGCGGTCGTGAAGAGCCATTTGAAGGAGAAGAGCGTATTTTAATCGACTCTCCAAAAGTGGCGACGTATGATCTTCAACCTGAAATGAGTGCCTATGAATTAACGGGTGCCCTTTTAGCAGACATTGAAGCAGATAAACACGATGCTATCATCTTAAACTTTGCAAACCCTGATATGGTTGGACACTCAGGTATGCTTGAGCCAACGATTAAGGCAGTTGAAGTCGTTGATGAATGCTTAGGTAAGATTGTTGATGCCATCATTGCAAAAGGCGGAGCTGCTGTTATTACCGCGGACCACGGTAATGCAGACGAAGTGATGACGCTTGATAATAAGCCAATGACAGCACACACAACAAACCGAGTACCTGTTATCGTGACACAAGAAGGACTCACTTTACGTGAGGATGGAATTTTAGCTGATTTAGCGCCAACGGTACTTGCCCTCCTTGGTGGATCTCAGCCGAATGAAATGACTGGAAAGAAACTATTTTAATATAATCTTAAGGAGTGACTATAATATGACAATGATTACAGATGTTTACGCACGCGAAGTCCTTGATTCTCGTGGTAACCCTACAGTTGAAGTAGAAGTATATCTTGAGTCTGGTGCTATGGGTCGCGCTCTTGTTCCAAGTGGCGCATCTACTGGTGAATACGAAGCAGTTGAATTACGTGATGGCGGAGAGCGCTACATGGGTAAAGGAGTTCTTCAAGCAGTTGAGAACGTGAATGACGTGATTGCTCCTGAGCTTATTGGCATTGACGCTCTAGATCAACTTGGTATTGACCAATTAATGATCGAACTTGATGGAACGGAAAACAAATCTAAATTAGGTGCAAACGCTATTCTTGGTGTATCTATGGCTGTAGCTCATGCTGCTGCTGAAGCACTAGGTGTACCTTTATACGTATACCTTGGCGGATTCAATGCGAAGCAACTTCCTGTACCAATGATGAACATCATCAACGGTGGAGAGCATGCTGATAATAACGTTGATATTCAAGAATTCATGGTAATGCCTATCGGTGCTGCTGACTTTAAAGAAGCAGTACGCATGGGCGCAGAGATCTTCCACAACTTAAAAGCTGTTCTTAAAGGCAAAGGCTATAACACAGCTGTAGGTGACGAAGGTGGATTCGCTCCTAACTTATCTTCAAATGAAGAAGCACTTTCAACAATCATTGAAGCAATCGAAAAAGCTGGCTACAAGCCAGGTGAAGAAGTTGTTCTTGCAATGGATGTTGCTGCTTCTGAAATCTTCAACAAAGAAGACGGTAAATACCATCTTGCTGGAGAAGGTAAAGTATTATCTTCTGAGGAAATGGTTACATTCTACGAAGAGCTTGTTTCTAAATACCCAATCATCTCAATTGAAGATGGTCTTGACGAAAACGACTGGGATGGCTTCAAGCTATTAACAGATCGTCTTGGTGATAAAGTACAACTTGTTGGTGACGATCTATTTGTTACAAACACAACAAAGCTTTCTGAAGGAATTGAAAAAGGAATCGGTAACTCAATCCTAATCAAAGTAAACCAAATTGGTACACTTACAGAAACATTTGAAGCAATCGAAATGGCGAAGCGCGCTGGTTACACAGCTGTTATCTCTCACCGTTCTGGTGAAACAGAAGATGCAACAATCGCTGATATCGCAGTTGCAACAAATGCTGGTCAAATTAAGACTGGTGCCCCGTCTCGTACGGACCGTGTGGCGAAGTACAACCAACTTCTTCGCATCGAAGACGAGCTTGCTAACGTGGCGCAATACAGCGGCCGCAGTGCATTCTATAACTTAAAGCAGTAATTGATTAACTGAGGAGGAGTGCATGACGATGCGCTCTTCTTTTTTGGTTTTTGAGTTCGCGGCGGAGCTTTTTATGAGCGGGTTTCGCTCATAAAAAGCTCAAAAAAGCGAGTGCGCACATAAATCGAGAATGGCGCACATATATCGGTGATAGCGCACATAAGTTGGGAAATATCGCACATATCCAAGAAATTTCGCACATAACAACTTATATTTCGCTCATAACAACAAGCCTCACCTACATTAATCATGATTATTTATGGTTGTAGCAATGTCTCAATTTGTGGTAAAGTTATAGAAGCGCATATTGTGCTTGGAGGTGTAGAAGGGGTGCAAACAGTTGCTTTTGTTTCATTGATTATCGTATCGATCGCGTTGATTGCTGTTGTTTTACTCCAATCTGGACGTAGTGCTGGTTTATCCGGTGCAATCTCAGGTGGAGCTGAACAATTAGTAGGTAAACAAAAAGCACGTGGAATCGATGCAGTGTTAAGTCAAGCGACAGTTGTTCTTGCGGTATTGTTCTTTGTCTTAACAATTGCCGTCGCATATTTCATGTAGGCTTTAAGCAGTGGGTCGTGCACCTACTGCTTTATTTGTTCTTGTTGATAAATAAAAAGAAGATTGTACTATTATGTTTTCGGGTACAATCATAGTAACAGCAAAGAAAGGTGACACGAGATGATTGGATGCCTCTGTTTGCACGGTTTTACAGGTGAACCTTGGGAAGTCGAACCTGTGGCTACTCATTTACAAAAGCAAGGTTGGCTCGTTTATACTCCTACACTTCCGGGGCACGGTCCGGAAGGTAATTTAAAAGATGTAACCTATAAAGAATGGGTGTATATGGCCGAAGTAGCTACAAAGGAATTGTTAGAGCGATGCGAGAAAGTGTATGTGATTGGTTTTTCGATGGGTGGTATGTTAGCCTGTTATATAGCTTCTAAATATCCTGTTTCAAAGCTTGTGCTTCTTAGTGCTGCAGCGTATTATTTAAATCCATTGCAGCTGTTACAAGATCTTAAAGAAGCTGTTCGGATGAGGTTTCGTGGTGAGCTTAAAGACGACTTCACTTACAACCTATATCGTAAAAAAGTGATCGAAACTCCGATGGCGGCTGTGTTTCAGTTTATGCAAGCCGTTAAGCTTATTAGGCCTTATTTAGCAAAAGTGAAAATACCAACACTCATTATTCAAGGTGGGAAAGACGGTGTGGTCCCCAAAAAGAGTGCTGAGTATTTATTTGATATGATCACCTCAGACGAAAAAGAGATCCGTTTTTTAGAAAAATCAAATCACATGATCTGTCACGGATTTGAAAAAGATATGTTAATTGAAGTTATTGAAAACTTTTTAATGGAACGAAATGAATCAAGAGAGGAAGACGAACATGAAAGTAGTAGCACCTAAGCCATTTACATTTGAGGGAGGCGATCGTGCGGTATTATTATTACATGGTTTTACCGGAACGACGGCCGATGTAAGAATGATTGGACGCCATTTGCAAAAGGAAGGGTACACATGTCATGCCCCGCTTTATAAAGGTCATGGTGTCCCTCCAGAGGAACTTGTTCAAACAGGTCCAAGTGATTGGTGGGATGATGTCCAAGCTGGCTACAATTATTTAAAAGAGAAAGGCCATGATGAAATAGCAGTATGTGGACTCTCTCTAGGTGGGGTATTCTCTTTGAAAATCGGGTACACTTTACCTGTAAAGGGAATTGTGCCAATGTGTGCTCCAGTTCGCCCTAAAACAGAAGACGCGATGTATAAAGGCGTGCTCGCTTATGCGCGTGAATATAAAAAGCGGGAACAAAAGACCTCGGATGAGATTAATCGAGAAATGGAACATTTTCAACCGATGGACACACTTAGTGCGTTACGTGAGCTCATTACAGATGTCCATCATCACCTTGATCATGTTTACTCACCTACCTTTGTTGTTCAAGCAAGGAAAGATCATATGATTGATATTGAAAGTGCTAACATTATTCACGATCAGGTTGAATCAGATGAAAAATCATTAAAATGGTATGAGGAATCAGGCCATGTTATTACATTAGACAAAGAGAAAGAACAGCTTCATGCAGATATTCTTCAATTTTTAGAAGGATTAGACTGGACTGTATAGAACAGAACAGGCGAGGCTGTTTGAAACGAAAGGAGATTTTACTATGAATGAAGAACAAATCCAGCAACTACTTACCTACTTTCGCAACGAAGCCGAAAAGCCCGTTTCTGTAGCTGAACTTGAAGAGGTTTTACAAGTTCAAGGTAGTGAAAATTTTAAAGAACTGGTGAAGTCATTAAATGAAATGGAAACTCGTGGACTTGTCGTACGTACGAGAAGTGATCGTTACGGTGTTCCGGAGAAAATGAATCTCGTTAGAGGCCGTGTGCAAGGTCATGCGAAGGGATTTGCGTTTATTATTCCTGAAGTTGAAGGGGAGAAAGATGTCTACGTTTCTCATGCGGACCTTGAAAGTGCGATGAATGGAGATACCGTTTTAGTTCGCTTGCATCAACACTCTAAAGGGGCTAGACCTGAAGGGAAAGTCGTTCGAATTCTTGAGCGTGGTGTAAAAGATGTCGTCGGCACGTATCTAGACCATGAATCGTATGGAATGGTTGTAGCGGACGATAAGCGTATTCCAAATGATATTTTAATTCCAAGTACAGCAAAAAAAGGGGCTGTAGATGGACATAAAGTAGTCGTCTCGATTACAAAGTACCCTGAGGGCAGAATGAGTGCAGAAGGAGAAGTAACGAAAATTCTCGGTCATAAAAATGACCCGGGTATGGATATTCTCTCGATTATTTACAAACACGGTATTCCGCTTGAATTTACAGATGAAGTACTTCAACATGCTAATTCAATTAGTGATGAAATTGACCCGAATGATATTGAAGGCCGTCGTGATTTACGAGATGAAGTGATCGTTACCATTGACGGTGCCGATGCGAAGGACCTTGATGATGCTGTTCATGTGAAGAAACTAAACAATGGAAACTACCTTTTAGGTGTCCATATTGCAGATGTCAGTCATTACGTTACAGAAGGCTCTCCGATTGATAAAGAAGCGGCAGATCGTGCGACAAGTGTCTATTTAGTCGACCGAGTCATTCCAATGATTCCGCATCGTCTTTCAAACGGGATCTGTAGTTTGAATCCACAAGTGGACCGTTTAACATTATCTTGTGAAATGGAAATTACACCGGATGGTCAAGTTGTTAAGCATGATATTTTCCAAAGTGTGATTAAAACGACTGAGCGCATGACTTATACAGATGTGAATAAGATTTTAGTTGATGATGACGAAGAAGTAAAAGCTCGTTATGAATCACTCGTGCCTCATTTTCAAGATATGGAGAAACTTGCGTCGATTTTACGTAATAAGCGTTTCGAACGTGGTGCAATTGACTTTGATTTTAAAGAAGCGAAAGTTCTTGTTGATGAAGAAGGTAAAGCGAATGATATTGTGCTTCGTACACGATCAGTAGCTGAGCGTTTAATTGAGGAATTTATGTTAGCGGCCAATGAAACGATTGCGGAGCACTTCCACTGGTTGAAGCTACCGTTTGTGTATCGTATTCATGAGGATCCGGATGCTGATAAGCTGACAAAATTCTTAGAGTTTATAACGAACTTTGGTTATGTTGTGCGCGGAAATGCCAATACTGTGCATCCTCGTGCTCTGCAAAAGTTGCTTGAGGAAGTACGTGGAGAGCCTGAGGAAACCGTTATTAGTACGGTTATGCTACGCTCGATGCAGCAGGCAAAGTATGATCCGAATAGTTTAGGACACTTTGGGTTATCAACAGAGTTTTACACCCATTTCACATCACCAATACGTCGTTATCCGGATTTACTTGTCCACAGGTTAATTCGCACCTACTTAATCAAAGGAAATGTAGATCCACAAACACAAGATCATTGGCGTGAAAAGTTACCAGATTTAACTCGTCATTCGTCTGAAATGGAGCGACGTGCCGTTGACGCTGAGCGTGATACGGATAGCGTGAAGAAAGCTCAATACATGGAAGATAAGATTGGGGAGACGTTCCAAGGGATGATTAGTGGTGTGACCAACTTTGGATTGTTTGTCGAGCTAGAAAATACGATCGAAGGACTTGTGCATGTAAGCTACTTAACGGATGATTACTATCATTATGATGAGAAGCAATATGCGATGATTGGTGAACGTACCGCTCAAGTCTTCCGTATCGGCGATGAAATCGAAGTCCGCGTTGTCAACGTTAATGTAGATGAAGCTTCGATTGACTTTGAGGTCGTTGGTATGAAGCCGCGACAGCCTCGTGAACACAGAAGTCGTCCGAAAGTAATAGAAGGCGGCAAGCGTAAGAAGCGTGCTGGTCAAGGCGGAGGAGAATTTGACCGCAGACGTGGTGGAAGTAGTAAAAAAGGCAACAGTCAAGGTCAAGGCATAAATTTAAGTGAGGGCGGAAGTGGCGAAGGCTCTCGTAAAAAGAAAAAGAAGAAAGCTTTTTATGAAAATGCACCAAGCGTGAAACGGAATAAAGGTCGTAAGAAGAAGCGTTAATACGATTATAGGCTGTCTGCTTAGGTGGACAGCTTTCTTGTTGAATAGGGTGCACTCTCTAATTGACGCATTCCTCTCCTTTTTGCTAAGATGGAAGAACGAAGGAAAGCACGAGGTGTCGGACAATGGCTGGAACACAAGGAAAAGTAATTGCCCAAAACAAAAAAGCAAGACATGATTATTTTATTGAAGAAACGTATGAAGCAGGCATGGTTTTACAAGGTACAGAAATAAAGTCGATGCGTGCAGGCAGAATGAACTTAAAAGATTCATTTGCTCGCATTAAAAATGGAGAGATGTATCTTCATAATGCGCACATTAGTGAGTACGAACAAGGGAATCGTTATAACCATGAACCAGAACGTGCACGTAAGCTATTGCTTCATAAAAAGCAAATCAATCAACTTATTGGTTTAACGAAGCAGCAAGGTTATTCGCTTGTTCCGCTTAAAGTGTATATTAAAAATGGCTATGCGAAGATCTTAATTGGACTTGCTAAAGGTAAGAAGAATTTTGATAAGCGTGAAACATTGAGACGTAAAGATGCAAAACGAGAAGTGGAACGTGCCTTAAAGGATCGGATGAGAGGGTAACACTTCCAGTTGCAAGAAAAAGTAAGAACTGCTATAATAAGAAGTCCAGAGCACAAATGTTCTGGGCTTGTGATTCACAAAGGATGCCTTCGGTAATACGAGGTACTTCCACATAGTTTTATAACATGGGGACGTTTAGGATTCGACAGGGATAGGTCGTGCTTATGTTGCGAGTCGAGGGGGTCGGCCTCGTTAAAACGCCAAAGCCTATAACTGGCAAAGAAAACAACAACTTCGCAGTAGCTGCCTAATAGCACTCTGCGGTTCCACCCTCCATCGCCCATGTGGTAGGTACTGGAACTCACTCTAAGTGGGCTACGCCGGTTGCTCTCCGTCTGTGAGCGAAGGAAGAGATTGATCAGACTAGCCGTTCGGACGCCTGTTACTGGGCAGAAGAATTGGCGAAATGCTAATTCAGTAACTACACTCGTAGAAGCATAAGTGTCGTTGTTTCTGGACGTGGGTTCGATTATGGAAATAGTCGCCTCATGTGGTGACGCATGAGTGATAACTTGGCTTTATCGGTGAAGTCTACGTCACAATATAGTTTGTGATAAGGTGATGCCGAGCGGTATGTGGAGCAATCCAACAGCCGTGTATCGACTTATAGGCTGCCTACAAGGTAGTACTAGGATGGAGCATCCTGCACAATCGTGCAAAAAATACATGCTTCATAATACGCCAAGGGACTTGAATAATGTTCAAGTTCAAGATATAGTCAGTGCCATTGCGAAAGCTTGGAATAACATGTCCCACCGTCTCCACCATACTTATACCGTCAACCCGATCACTGCAACAGGTGATCGGGTTGTTTTGTTACAAAGAGAAAAATTCTTTCTCGAAATTTTGTTTTAAAAGGAATTTTCATTTGAGTATTTACCATTGCGACAAGTAACAGAATTATAATGATCCAAAATGAAAACTGCTCGTATTCTTTTTTGTTTAATTCTTAAATAAGGAGAAATACAACTAAGGATATGCATACTGCTTTGTTTGTTTTTTATGGTTAGAACATAGAAATTCTTATGAACGCTTGGTTTGTAATTTTTCTTAGAAGTGATGTAACCTCCAATTAAGCTTTGAATGTACTCTAATAATTCCAAGTCTGTACTAGGAAATGAAATAATAGGTCTCCTATGTTCGGACATATGCATTCTTGTTAAAGTAATAGAACCCTCACCATCAATAATACGTGCAATATATGCAGATGTAGTACTAGTTAACATGCTCTCACCCCCATATCCTATTACTGCTCGTTCCTTCTTTTTTCACTTTCAATACCCGAAGAAGATAAAAGAGAAACCCCTATTTTAAAACAAAAGATGTAGACCGTGGTTAAGACTTTCTCATACAGCTTACGATCCTTCTATTAGCAGTTTTATTGCCATAGTCTTTTTCAATCTTTAGGACCGTATACATAATCAATAGCCAGTTCGTGAAAACTACTATATAGTAAAAAAAATCCACAATTTATCCACAGTGTTGATGAAGGAGGGAATGATGGTGCTAAAGGGCTCTATTGTATGCTGTTTATTGCTTACTTTTATTGCTACTTCTTTTAGTCACTTACACTTAAACAGTCAAAACGATCATTTCCCATCCTATATCACCGCTGAGTTAGACGGCTTAGAGAATATAGGCGGTTTAACTTATTCTCCAGCTGTCGAATTTATCGAATTTGGCTCAATATCAACCCCTTTTCCTAACCTGAATCGTTATTCGTCTAGTGAAAGAAGCTATCTTACTTCTTATATTCCTTTACTTAAAGTAAAAACGTTTCTTATGACCATTAAATTCAAAAGTACATTCTTCTCTCTTTGAGTTATTCACATAGTTACTAACAAAAAGGAGATGAAAACGTTGAATAATGAATTAAAGGAACCGATTACAGGATTAGTTGTCGGTATCGTGTTAATGATTGTTGTTTTTCTTGTAGTCCATTTTGTATTTGGCTTAGAAGCCTTTTCATAATAATAAAGGGCGACCGTATCTTAGAGGGTCGTCCTTTTATTATTATGCTGCAAATGTATCAGTATAGAATTAATAATAAGACATAGTAATAAACCCTTTCTTCACATCCTAATCATGCAAAATTAATGAATATTGTTAAAAAATTGTCGAAAAAAATAATACCTTTTTCATACGGGAAAGAGAAGCATATTGTCTAAATAAAATATACAAATTGAGATATATTAGTCATTGTTCACTTATTTGTAAAAAAAATGAACTAATGAATGTTGAAAGGCTTATAAAAAGATAGAAAGTAGGAATATATAGAAGTTTAATTAACATATCGGCATGAGAATATAGCTACTAATTTGCTAATATTAAGATTGGATATTGCGACATATAGGTATCATTGTGCTTATTTAGATAAGAATATATGCGCGCCTAAGGGGAAAAAAGCATAATTAACCGTAATGAAATAGTCCTAAGGAGAACGGAAATCACCTCATCACATTCTGCAGAGGGCAATTGCAGGGATACGCGTATTGATATAGGATACGAATGTATTTTGTTCATTTTGAAGGTGGAGGTGATCTGTTGTTTGTTTATTAAGAAACTATCAATCCTGTTGATTATAAATAGTCTTGTTTTAGGTAGTGTTATCCCCTTAAATACAGCATCGGCTGAAGAACAAGGGTTAAACAAAGAGAGTAAATATGATAATTACGGTGTAAGTGCATCTCATCCTGCTGCTGTTGAGGCAGGGATGGAGGTTCTTGAAAACGGAGGAAATGCCGTTGATGCTGCAATTGCTGTTTCCTATGCACTAGGGGTTGTAGAGCCTTATGGATCAGGGATTGGCGGCGGTGGTCAAATGCTGATTTTACCTCCTGATAAAGAAGAGCCGGTGGTTTATGATTACCGGGCAAGTGCAACGTCAGATGAAGAATGGAATCAACAGGTTTCAGGCGTACCTGGAATAGTGAGAGGACTTGCTATCATTCATGAGGATTTTGGGTTAACGCCGATGGAGCATCTTATTTCACCTGCTGTTTCTCTTGCAGAAGAAGGGTTCGAAGTCGATTACCTCTTATGGGAACGTCTTGAAGCTGCCTCACCGCGTCTGCCTGTCGAGGAGCTGCCGCATTTCTTTCCTGACGGTAAAACAATCGAGCCGGGAAAGACATTAAAACAGCCAGAGTTAGCAGAGACATTGACGGCCATTCAAGAAGACGGACCAAGAGCATTTTATGCCGGAGAAATTGGTGGGAAATTAACAGAAACGATTCCTTATTTAGACGCTGAAGAGTTAGCGACTTATGAAGTGGAAATTACGGAAGCTGTAAAAGGCGAGCTGGAGAGTGGGACGCTTTATTCCGCGAGTGCTCCTTTAGCTGGGGTCTCTGTTGTTCAGTCCATGCTGCTTGCTGAAGAATTGAATATAGCGGAAACAAAAGAGAATGAATTTGAATTTGTTCATATTATGAATGAAATATCTAAGATCACAAAGAATGAGCGGATTACGAAAGTAGGGGATCCGGAATTTACTGATGTTGATGTGGACGTGCTCACAAATGACGAGCATATCAAAGAGTTAGCAGGTCAAGTTTCACTTTCTGAACCATCAAAAGAAACGATATTTGATGAAGAGAGAGAACATGATGAAAAGACAGATACGACACACTTTGTCGTGGTTGACCCGGATGGAATGGTTGTATCAGCAACCGATACACTCAGTAATTTCTTTGGGTCCGGAGAGTATACTTCAGGGTTCTTTCTAAATAATTCAACGGAGCAATTCAGCGAATTTGGTGATTCTCCAAATAAATATGAGCCAAATAAACGCTCAAGAAGTTTATCAGCACCGACTATATATGTCGATGATGAGCGAGTAATTGGAATTGGGACACCCGGAGGGAACCGAATACCCTCAGTAATGGCCCAAGTATTATCAAGGCACTTATATTTTGGTGAGCCTCTTGAAAATGCAGTAGAAGCGAAACGGTTTTACGGAGAAGATGATGTCTTGTACGTAGAAGAAGGCTATTCTGAGGAAGTTCTAGGCGATATGGCAAGAGCTGGTTATCAATTTGAAAATAAGAGACTTGCCGTATATTTCGGCGGAATTCAAGCACTTGAGCTAAACAAAGCAGATGGAACCATTAATGGGATTGCCGATATGAGACGAAGCGGGTTATGGGATGCGAAGGATCTATTTAAATGGAATGAGTTTTTTGAAAATCTGTTCTTTGTCTTCTTTATATTAGGTATTATTTTCCCATCTCTTCACCTACTGCATTCGCTGCCTTGGTTCCGTTCAAAGGAAGAAAGTATTAAAAAGAAGCTTGAAGAGGAAAAAGGAATTAGCGTTTTGGTTCCTTGTTATAATGAGCAAGGAATTATAGAAACCTCGTTAAAAAATATGAGTTCCTTACCTTATAAAAACGTGGAAGTCATCTATATTAATGACGGCTCTAATGATCAGACGTTCTCTCTTTTACACACTTACTTAAAGCTCAAACCGAGTAATAAAGCTCCTTTAAAAAAATTATCACATAAGAGCGTGAAGAATTTCTATCAATCGGAACTGTATCCTTTTATCTACGTGGTTGATAAAGTAAACGGTGGAAAAGCAGATGCCTTAAATGCCGGCATTGAATATGCAAGCGAGGATATTGTCGTTTCCTTAGATGCTGATACGGTTTTAACGGAAAATGCTTTGCCTAAAGTGAATGAAACATTTGAAGATGAGGATGTGGTCGCTGCAGGAGGCATGGTACATGTCCTACAAACGAAAACATCGAACCCATTAAAACGCTTATCCTTGCGTCATGCAAACTTCCTTGTCCGCTTGCAAATGTTTGATTTTCTAAAAGCATTCTATATTACAAAGGTCTCATTAGCTCGTTTTCATGCATTAGCTGTTATTTCCGGGGCATTTGGGATATTTAGAAAAGAAGCATTGCTTGAGGTTGGAGGGTACAGGTCAACAATTGGTGAGGATATTGACATCACTTTAAAAATGCATGAGTACATCGCTAAACATATAAGCAAAAAGGTTGTCCATATAAAAGATGCCATCTCCTATACGGAAATGCCTGAAACATGGAATGACTTTTTCAAACAACGTGTGCGCTGGCAGAAGGCATATATTGATTGTGTGATTCATTTCCACTCCTTCTTTAGAAAAACATTATTTAGAAAGGCCGTTTCTTTCTTTTACATTTTTGAATCATTTTTAGTGGGGATTATATCAGCATTTATTATGACTGGCTTCTTTATTGTTAATGCGATCGTTTCTCCTCCTGAATCGTATCTATCTTATATGCTGTACTATCTCACGTTCCTCTTTATCTTCGGGGTCGTATATGATATAGCAGCGCTGATAATGAATCGATATCATGGATTTAGGTTTCAATGGAGGGATATTCCTTCCTTATGTATAACGATTCTCTTAGATGTGTTTGTCTATCGTTTTGCATTAATGTATATCGTGATGCACGGGACAATAGAGTATTTCTTTAACACAGATTGGAACAAAGTATCTCGCACAGGACGGAACTATCAAACTGAAACAAAGCCAGATACAAGCCCTGCTGCTTAAATAAGGCAGTGGTCATACATGTCATAAATCGTAAATGCTCAATCTTTATTTGGGCATTTACGTATTTTATGCTGTAGAGAACGGAGGTGTCATTATGTCTGATAAGGTAAAGAAGTTTGTGCTTATTATTATTACTGCATGTTTAGTGCTTGTTGTTGGAGCGGGGAGTTACGTATGGAATGCAGCGACGTCTGCTTTCGGTAGTATTCAAGAAAGCTTGGATCGATCAAAGTCAGAAAAGCGGCTAGAAGAGCTTAATTTAGATGAGGGTGATCCCATTTCGGTTTTATTAATGGGGGTAGATGAACTTGAAAGCCGAGATGACCTTGGCCGTACTGATACCATGATTCTATTAACGATTAATCCTAGTGTAGAATCGGTTAATATGGTCAGCATTCCACGTGATACGTTAACAAGTATTAGAGGTCAAGCAACGACAGATAAGATTAGTCACGCACATGCATTGGGAGGCAGAGAAACAGCAATTTATACAGTTGAGCATTTCTTAGATATTCCAGTGGATTATTATGTCACGGTCAATATGGAAAGTTTTAAAGATACCGTCGATGCTGTTGGGGGAATCGAGGTAGAAAATGATCAAGAGTTTACATTTCATGAGATGCATTATCCTAAAGGGACGATTAAGCTCGATGGTGAAAAAGCTCTTGGTTACTCACGTATGAGGCATCTAGACCCTGATGATGATTTTGGCCGCCAAGAAAGACAGCGTCAAGTGATGGAAGCTGTTATGGAGAAGGGAGCAAGCATCTCTTCACTTGCCAACTTTACTGATATTTTAAATGTAGTTGAAGACAATGTCACAACGAATTTATCATTAGGAGAATTGTGGGACATTTATTCGACCTATAATGCGGCCATTGATGAAATCGAGCAACATCAAATTGAAGGGGAAGATATAACGAAAGATGGAATTTATTATTTCTCTCCTGATGAAGAAAAACTAGAGCAGTTATCAAACGTGCTAAAAGAACATCTTGAGTTAGAGAACTAGCTGATTGGTCTTCAATCAGCTTTTTTTCTTTCTCCAGGCATCTCTCTATCCAACTCAAGTGATCTATGTTAAGATAAAAATAAGTTAATAGACGGTAGGAGACACGGAGAACCAATTTGCGTAATAACGAACCTGTTATTATGCTTGTTGTCGTTTCTTCGTGTCTTTTTTGTATATAAAAATATAATGGAGGTTTTACGATGAGTACTCATTTTTCAGCGAGTTCAAGAGAAGAGCAGTTAAGCAAGATGATGGACGAAAAGTATGATGTCTTAGTCATTGGTGGCGGAATTACAGGGGCCGGAATTGCCCTTGATGCGACGCTTCGTGGAATGAAAGTGGCGCTTGTTGAGATGCAAGACTTTGCAGCAGGTACATCGAGTCGTTCAACAAAGCTTGTTCACGGTGGATTACGTTATTTAAAGCAATTTCAAGTTGGTATGGTGGCAGAAGTAGGGAAAGAGCGAGCAATTGTTTATGAGAACGGGCCACATGTAACAACACCAGAGTGGATGATGTTACCGATGCATAAGGGCGGAACTTTCGGTAAAAGAAGTGCATCTCTTGGGCTGTTTGTGTATGACATGCTAGCAGGTGTCAAAAAATCTGAGCGTCGTAAAATGTTATCGGCTAATGAAACGTCTGAGAGAGAACCACTTGTTAAAAAAGATGGTTTAACAGGCGGTGGGTACTATGTTGAGTATCGTACAGATGATGCTAGGTTAACAATTGAAGTGATCAAAGCAGCAGCCGAGCATGGTGCTGATATTATCAATTACACGAAAGCAGAAGAATTTTTATATGATGAAAATAAAAAGGTTTCTGGCATTGTTGCAGGTGATTGCCTGACAAACAAAACGTATCATCTTCATGCGCGTAAAGTGATTAATGCTGCTGGGCCTTGGGTCGATCAAATGATAGAAAAAGATTACTCGAAAACAAATAAACAATTACGTTTAACAAAAGGGGTTCACCTGGTCATCGATCAATCCGTCTTCCCACTTCGTCAGGCCATTTATTTTGATACACCAGATAAACGTATGGTGTTTGCTATTCCACGCGATGGGAAAACATATGTTGGAACAACCGACACATTCTTTGATCAAGACCTTGCTCATCCGAAAATGACTTCAGAGGATCGTGAATACATTCTAAATGCCATTCACTATATGTTCCCTGACGTATTAGTAACAGAAGATGATGTTGAGTCAAGCTGGGCCGGTGTCCGTCCGCTTATTTATGAAAAAGGAAAAGATCCTTCTGAAATCTCAAGAAAAGATGAGATTTGGGAAGGAGAAAGTGGCCTTTTAACAATGGCTGGTGGTAAGTTGACAGGGTATCGTAAAATGGCGGAATCGGTGGTTAATTTAATCGCAAAACGTTTTAAAGAAGACCAATATAAAGTGTTCAGTGATTGTCAAACCAAGAATTTTCCGATCTCAGGTGGCGATGTTGGTGGATCGAAGGGACTAGAGCCATTCATCGAAACAAAAGCAGAAGAAGCTCCCCAACACGGTCTAACGAAAGAAGAGGGACGAAAGCTAGCAGGGATGTACGGATCGAATGTTGATAAACTGTTCCATTATGCAAAAGCGTTCGATATGGAAAAAAGTACGAACCTTAGTCGTTATGTCTATGCAAAAATCAATTACGCTATCCATGAAGAGATGACGGTAAAACCTAGTGATTTCTTCATCCGTAGGACAGGAGCGCTATTCTTTGATATTGAATGGGTACGTACGTGGAAGGAACAGATCTTTTCATATATGAAAAATGAACTTGCTTGGACGGAAAAAGAATTTTCATACTACCGTGCAGAGTTAGAAAAAGAAATCTGTGATGCGGTGATCCCTGTTGATCTTCAAACAAATAAGACAACAGCAAAACGCTCTTCCTAATCGGAGAGCGTTTTTTGCTTGTATTTACGGTTTTAACACGACTTTTATGCAATCATCTTCATGATTATTAAACAACTCATACCCTTTATTTGCATCTTGAAGGGGGAGGGAATGCGTAATAATTTCTTTTGGATCAAACTCGTTATTGTTAATTTTGTCTAGCAATATAGGCATAAAAGGGATAACAGGTGCCTGCCCCATTTTAAGTGTAATGTTCCGAGCGAAAAAGGCGCCAAGTGGAAAAGAGTTATAGAGGCTTCCATACACTCCAGTGATTTGAACCGTTCCCGCTTTTCGAACTGCTTTTGTTGCTATTTGAATAGGGCCGAGGGTGCCCCCTTGTAGTTTTAATTTCTGTTCAAGAAATTCTAAGGGTGATTTCTTCCCATCCATTCCAACGCAATCGATGACTACATCAGCTCCACCATGAGTAATTTCTTTTAAATATTCACCCATGTCTTCAAAAGCTGCGAAATCAAAGACTTCGACTTGGTTCATTGCTTTAGCTCGTCGTAATCGGTAATCTAGGTAATCAACTGCAATTACTCTCTTTGCTCCATGCATCCAAGCAAACTTTTGAGTCATTAGCCCAACTGGACCACAGCCTAAGACGATAACAGTATCTCCTTTTTTAACGCCTGCGTGGACAACGCTCCAATAGGCAGTGGGGAGAACATCACTTAAAAATAGTAATGATTCATCCTCTAGTTCGCATGATTCAGGAATAACAAAGGGGGTGTAATTACCAAAAGGCACCTTTAAGTATTCAGCTTGTCCTCCTGGATGGTTCCCAAACTTTTCAGTGTAACCAAAATAGCCACCAGAATCATAATGAGGGTTAGAATTATCACATTGACTCGTTAAATCGTGTTGACAGTAAATACATTCCCCACATGATACATTAAACGGTATCACGACACGATCTCCTTTTTTAACCCTTTCTACATCAGGCCCAACTTCTTCTACGATTCCCATCGGTTCATGACCGATTATATAACCTTTGGGAAGAGGCATGTTTCCTTGATACAAATGAAGGTCAGACCCGCAAATGGCCGTAGAGGTTATCCTAACTATCACATCATCTTTCTTTTCAAGCTTAGCGTCTGGAACTTCTTTTACTTCAACATGGTGGTTTCCTTGATAGGTTACAGCTTTCATGTTCTGACTCACTCCTAACGATTATGGTCTTCATTAGTATTTGGTAAGGAGGTAGTCTTATTCATAAGGCAGAATGGTCGCTAATCAAAAAAAGTAGGAGCCAGGCATAGTTGCTTCTGGCTCCTTTTTCACTCAAAAGTCTAATACTATAATTTTATAAGGGGTTGTTTGGGCTGGGATGCTTTTTGTGGTCGAAGTGTAGAATACGACTAGCTCACGACCTGAAAGAGTTGAAGCATCTAGTAGCTCACCTTCTTGATTAACGATCAATGTTTCATGATCAATCGTTAACGCTAGCTCGTTATCAAGACTAATAAGCTGTTCATCAAATGTTGAAACCTTTATCTCTCCCATATCATTGAGGCCATTTATAACCAAAATATCAGGTGGAATAGTGGGAGGATAGATCATCGTAACCGGTTTCTCTTTGTGGTAATACGCAGCAAGTTGTTGTCCCACATGTAGGTCCTCGTACTTGATATCAACTGTATCTGTGTTTAGTAAAATGAGGTCTTCCTCCGTTAAAGGGAGGATCATCTCTGAGTCTTCCTCTTTATTTTTTACGATCAGTCGTGTGACTCCATCAACCTCTTCAATTGAATCAATTTCTCCTTCGTATTTCATGTACTGAGAGGTACCTTCATCTTCTGTATGACCTATTGAATTTGATTCTTCCATGGCATCGTCCTCACTTGCTAGCACCAATATTCCACTAAAGATAAGAGCACTAACAAGAGCCGCTAGAGCCGCTAGCTTTATAATCTTCACGTCACATCACTCCTATTCTCTACTAATGAAACGTCTCTTAAAGGAAAATGGTAACAAAATAAGGATATTTTTTTCAAGTGGCGACTTATGTATCTATTCATTTGGAAAGAAATGACTTAGGATATATGAGGAAAGGAGCTGTTGACACTGAAAGCGTATCGTTTTCCATTATTTTTAATTGCAGCCATTATAATAGGTAGTATTTTAGGTATTGTACTAGGTGAACAAGCAGAAGTATTAAAACCATTGGGGGATATCTTCTTAAATCTAATGTTCACCATTGTGGTCCCGCTTGTCTTCTTCTCGATTAGTGCCGTTATTGCGAACATGTCTAATTTAAAGCGTCTAGGGACGATCATGACATGGATGATGGTCGTTTTTATTGTGACGGGCATCATTGCTTCTATTGTGATGATTGCGGCCGTTACAATAACTCCACCAGCACAAGGGGTACAAATCCAGCTTGAAACCCCAGAAAATATTGATGAATCGATCAGTCTTGGTGAACAGATCGTAAAAGCAATCACCGTGCCTGATTTCGTAGAGATTTTCTCTAGGACAAGCATGCTTGCTCTTATTATTATGAGTGTACTCGTAGGATTTGCAACGAATCTTGCTGGTCAGGAAGGGCGGATCTTTGCTCAGTTTCTAAAGAGCGGTGCTGCAGTCATGCGGAGGTTAGTTGGGATCATTATGTATTACGCCCCTATTGGTCTTGGCGCGTATTTTGCTGCTTTAGTAGGGGTATTCGGGCCAGAGTTATTAGGGAGTTATGTAAAAGCAATGATTGTTTATTATCCTGTTGCTATTCTGTATTTCTTAATTGGCTTCACTCTTTATGCTTTTATTGCTGGAGGTAAGACGGGAATCAAGGTGTTCTGGAAAAATATTCTCACGCCTTCAATTACGGCTCTCTCGACGGGTAGTAGTGTAGCAACAATCCCCGCAAATTTACAAGCAACTGAAAAGATGGGTGTCCATAAAGATGTTCGCGATGTGGTGATTCCACTGGGTGCTTCCATTCACATGGATGGTTCTGCCCTTGCGGCGATTTTGAAAATTGCCTTCTTATTTGGTATTTTCCAAATGGATTTCTTTAGCTTCCAAACATTTGCGATCGCAGTCGGAATTTCACTACTTGTCGGAACGGTGATGAGTGGGGTACCGGGTGGCGGTTTCATTGGGGAAATGTTGATTATTACAATGTACGGATTTCCTATCGAAGCTCTACCAATCCTGGCTATTCTTGGAACACTAGTTGACCCACCGGCCACGATGGTTAATGCATCAGGAGACGCTGTCTCAAGTATGCTTGTTTCAAGAGCAGTGGAAGGTGACGAGTGGATGGAGGAAGCCGAACGTCCGGCAAGTTAACGAGAAAAGAAGCTTTGGCTTGGAGCCAAAGCTTCTTTTTTTTAGTGCTCATTTAACTGTGAAAGGGGCACCTCTTGTTCAGAATCGGGCTGATCAAGCGGATAGATTCTTGCCATTTGAGTGGTTTCGTCCACATGTTGAATATAGATCGACTTGTCGTTGTACGTCACATTAGCCATGACGGGTGATGATGCGATTTCTTGTGCGCGAAGTGAGTTCATCGTTACATCCTCCTTTTTTGTCAGGTATAGGATGTGTTAGATCAACAGTTATTATTCTTTGATGTAGTCCGATTTTCACCAACAAAAATCCCTCCGCACTAAACGAAGGGATATCGTCATTATTTATTTGTTGTTTGGGCAAGTCTTACTAGCATATGTGCTAGGTGGTGACGTTGGTCCTGGTCACCTAATAACCATAGTTCTTGAAGTAATTTCTCTTCACGGTTTCTAGGTTCTTCTTTTGCCGATAAATAGTCGCCTACTTTCTCAGCATACTTAGCTAACGTTTCTTCACTTAAACCTAATTTTTCACCTTTTGCTACTTTGTCACCTAAGTAATCCTTGAACCTATCAAAGTTCTCAAGAATTTCTTCTTTTTGTTCAGGAACAGCTTGTTGAACTTCACTTTCAATTTTGTTCTCGTTCATGTTATAAAACCTCCTGATATCTGTATTTGGTGTATAGTGGTCTGTTCCCGTATATTTAGAAGCTAAACATGAACTTGAAAAAAAAGGGTTTCATCAAACCGATGCTTTTGAGAGAGTGAAGTAACTTAAAACGCCCAAAGTGATCGTTATTAATAGTAAGGCAAATAATTCAGCAACGTATTGAGTACTCCCTGGTAGTGCTATGATCCAGTCTATGATGGGTGTATGGATGGCGGGGATGAATAATAGGAGCACAACGATTGTAAGAGGTGATAACATCGCCCATTGCCCAAAACGAAAGGAAAGCGATGCGAGCAAAAATAATAACATGCCAAGCGTGCTCATGATCAAACTATCAGCCAAAATGTTGATCATAAATTCGTTTTCTGTTGATAAAATAGTACTCCACATGAAAAAGGTAACCTCATTTTCTATCACGAATGGTTGAATGAAGTTCATGATGAAAATATATAGTTGATTCAATAGAGCAAATGACAGACTTAGGAGGAGGGTAAATAACGTTATCATCAGGACAAATGCTTTTCTGGTCACACCAAGATGAATGGAATGAGAAAAGTCCCCTGCACTCATTAAGCGATAACAGAAAATAGCAATAAATACATACATAGGTGGAGTCGTCAATACAAACATTGTAGGTATTTCTAGAAAGATGACCAGTAAAAAGAAAAACAAGATAAACCCTGTTAAAATGCTCCAAAATGTAATGAGACTATTCTTGAGTTCAGAAAAGATCATGATGCTTTGAGCAGTGAACTGACTCATACTCTCTCCTCCTTTTTTTGATCGGTTAATAAAACCATTAAGTTTTGTAAAGATAGTGATTTTTTCTCGATTGTTGGTGGTAAAGAAGGTAACTGCATGTCTTTGTCGTAAATAGTGGCTGTGTATTCACCGATGAAGGCTGTTTCTTTAAGAACTTGAACATGCTGTAATAGAGGTAAGATTTCTTCTTTTTTACCTTTTAAAGCGAATGATCTTTCTTTTAAATTGTCGATATTTTCAGATAGTGTAAGTTTTCCCTCATCGATAAGGTAAACATCTTGAAATAAATTACTGACCTCATCAATTAAATGAGTAGAAAGGATGATCGTTCTTGGGTGAATGGTATAGTCCTCTAGAAGAAGGTCATAGAAGGTTTGTCTGGCGGCAGCGTCCATACCAATGTATGGTTCATCAAAGATCGTTAAGGGTGCTCTACTGGCAATCCCAATGGAAATACCAAGTGCTGACACCATTCCTTTTGATAGCTGAGACACTTTTTTGTGAGCAGGAAGCTTGAAGGTCTCAATTAACTCTAATGCAAAGTCTTTATTCAAGTTCGGGTAATAAGCAGGTGCAAATTTAATAATATCTTTTATTTTCATTGTTTCTTTAAAATTGCCACTCTCTTTAATAAAGCAAATCTGAGATTGAACAGTAGGGTTATCAAAAGGGGACTGGCCATTAATAAGAATGTCTCCTTCTGTTGGCAAGGACTGTCCGGTCATCATTTTCATAAGCGTCGTTTTACCTGCTCCGTTTCTTCCGAGTAATCCGTATATCCGATTTTCTTCAAATGAGCAGGAGATTGAATCAATGATTTTCTCTTTTTTTATTACCTTTGAAACCGTATCTACATCTATTAAACATGTCATTTTAGTTGCCTCCCTTTGAAATCATCTCAATGATAGCTTCTTTTGAAAGTTGGAGTTTCTCCGCTTCGTGCAGCAAGGGCACGATGTAATCCTCATTGAACTTTTGGCGTCGTTCTTCGAGCAATTGCTCACGTGCGCCTTCTGCTACAAACATTCCAACACCTCTTCGTTTAAATAAAATGCCTTTGTCTACTAAAAGATTAATGCCTTTAGCTGCAGTAGCCGGATTTATTTGATAATGTTTTGCAAATTGGTTCGTTGAAGGAGCTTGTGTGCCCTCTGGAAGCTCGTTATGAATAATATGATCTGATATTTGTTCGGCAATTTGTAAAAAGATAGGCCTGCTATCATCAAAACGCTCCATCATTACCTCCTTGGTTAATTACTTATGTAACTAACCATATTACAGTTACAAATTATTGTCAATAATAAAAGGAAAAATGTGTATTTGCCTAGCAAATAATAGTTTTCCAGAAGTTGTTTTTAAATTTGTCAACATGTCGAGTGACGAAATTGCATTTAGATATGATTGAGAACAGCATGATAGCGCTTTACTATTAAAGTATAAGTTCATTACTTTTTTGGGGGGAAATACGATGCCAAATGAAAATACAAAAGCCAATTCAAGTGTGAAAGCAAAGATTCAACGCTTTGGTAGTTACTTAAGCGGAATGATCATGCCTAATATTGGAGCATTTATTGCTTGGGGGATTATTACAGCGTTATTTATTGAAACGGGATGGCTGCCGAATGAGAATTTAGTTCAACTCGTTGATCCAATGATTATTTACCTATTACCTTTATTGATCGCCTTTACAGGGGGGCGAATGGTTTATGATATTCGAGGTGGAGTAGTTGGGGCCACAGCTGCCATGGGTGTCATCGTCGGTGCAGATATTCCGATGTTTATCGGAGCGATGATTATGGGACCACTAGGTGGATATGCGATTAAAAAAGTCGATCAACTTTTCGAAGGAAAAGTACGTTCAGGGTTTGAAATGTTGGTTAATAATTTCACAGCAGGATTTGTTGGATTAATTCTAACCATACTAGCTTATGTAGGGATTGGACCTGTTGTTTTAGCATTTAACGGTGTGCTAGCTGCTGGTGTGCGTGTCATTGTAGATGCTGGAATGTTACCACTTGCAAGTATTTTTGTAGAGCCAGCTAAAATTTTATTTTTAAACAATGCGATTAATCACGGAATTCTTGGACCTTTAGGTATTCAAGAAGCGACTGAGACAGGTAAGTCCATTCTCTTCATGCTCGAGTCCAACCCTGGTCCTGGCCTTGGAATTCTATTAGCATTCATGGTTTTTGGAAAAGGGGCTGCTAAATACTCTTCTGGGGGAGCGGCAGTTATTCACTTCGTTGGAGGGATTCATGAAATTTACTTCCCTTATGTTTTAATGAAACCGATGCTATTATTAGCAGCTATCGCTGGAGGAATGAGTGGAGTTTTTACATTCCTACTCTTTAATGTAGGGCTGGTTGCAGTGCCATCACCTGGTAGTATCGTTGCATATATGCTTATGACACCACGTGGGGATCACCTTGGAGTCATTTTAGGAATTATTGTTGCCACAGCAGTTTCATTTGCAGTAGCATCTCTCATCTTAAAAAGATCAACAGATGAGGATCAAGAATTAGAAGAAGCTACTTCTAAAATGGAAGCAATGAAAGGGAAGAGAAGCAGTGTTGCTGGAGCATTAAAGTCTGATTCAGAAGAAGCTACGATAACTCCTTACCAAGTAGGTACGATTGATCGAGATCAAGTCAAAAAGATTGTCTTTGCTTGCGATGCTGGAATGGGATCAAGTGCGATGGGGGCTTCGATTTTAAAGAACAAGGTAACGAAAGCAGGACTTTCAATCGAAGTAACAAATAAAGCTATTAACCAAATTCCTGATGATGCTGATCTCATTATCACACATAAAGATTTAACAGATCGTGCTAGGGCAAAACAACCGAATAAGGCTCATATTTCAGTTGAAAACTTTATGAATGGTGCAAAGTATGATGAAATCGTTAATGAATTAAAAGGCGACGACTAAAATACCTCGCCCGAATAAACGGGGGTGATGAGATGTATTTGTCAGCACGAGAAAAACATATTATTGACTATTTGTTAGCTAATGAAGAAGGTCTGACGATTAAAGAAATAGCTGATAAGCTTAACGTGAGTTCACGTACGATTCATCGTGATATACAAGGCGTTGAACCTACCCTTCACCAATTTGAATTGAGACTTGAAAAACAAACAGGTGTCGGATTAAAACTAATCGGTAGCGTAGATAAACGTAACGAGTTAAGAGATATGGTAAATGAGATAAAGAGAGATGAGTATACCCCGGAGGAGCGACAACAATTGCTCCTCTCCATTCTTCTTCAAAAGCGGGAGCCAGTGAAATTGTTTACATTGGCCAAGGAAATTGGTGTGACCATCGCGACGATAAGCAATGATTTGAATAAAGTGAGCGATTGGCTTGAAGCCTTTCAATTAGAGATGGTCCGAAAGCGAAGCTATGGGATTGAGATACAAGGGGATGAGCCTAATAAGCGTAGAGCGTTAAGGCGTCTCATTACTGAAAAAGTGAGTGAAGAAGAACTTCTGTCTTTATTAGAGGTTCACCGGGCGAAAAGTGAACTTAAAGACCAAACCTCAGAGAAGTTACTCCATCTCATTGATGTGAAAATTATTCTAGATGTGTTAGCGACACTCCATGAATTAAGGGAACGAGGCGAGTCGATTGCCGATGTTTCGTTTATAGGGTTAGCTGTTCACTTAAGTTTGGCAGTAGATCGAATTAATCGAGGTGAAAGGATTGAAGGTCACCTCAATAAGATAGAGAAGATTACTCAAACAAAAGAATATCAAGTCGCTAAAAAGCTAGTCCTTCTTTTAGAAGAGAAATTTTCTATTGAGATTCCACCGATTGAAATCGTCTATGTCACCATGCATCTCTTAGGTGCTAAACAAGGAGATGAAGGTGGTCTACTTCTACAAGAAACGTCTCTCGATTTGGCGATTCGGACGAAGCATTTAATCGATGAAGTCGGAGAGGCCACAGGTGTGACGCTTAGAGGTGATCAATCTTTATTAGAAGGCTTGGTCAGTCACTTAAAACCTGCTTTATTTCGAATGGAACAAGGCATGACGATTTATAACGCTTTGCTTCCTAAAATAAAAAAAGATTACAAAGAATTGTTCTTGCTTCTCCAAAAGAAAGTTCCGGAAATTTTTCCGAAATGGGAGTTCCCCGAAGAAGAAATTGGCTTTCTGGTCATGCATTTTGGTTCTTCGATTGAGGGAGCGAAGCATAAACGAGGTTTGAAGGCAATTGTAGTCTGTTCGAGTGGAATTGGAACATCAAAGTTGTTAGCAACACGACTTGAAAAAGAGATACCTGAAATTCGTGAGTTAACTCATATGTCAGCCTTTGATATGAGTCAAGATAAAGTATTAGAGCAGACGATCGTCATCTCCACTGTACCTCTTCCTTCTATAGAGTCTTATTTTCTAGTTAATCCATTCTTATCCAAAAAAGAAGTGGATCGAATACGTCATTCTATTCATACGAAGAATTGGGTGAAGGCTGATAACAGTGAACGAAAAGCTGAAATAGTGGGGCAACATGATGAGGTTAAAGAGTGGTTGAAGGAAGATGCTTTAACTAAACTAGAGAGCATTCAACAAATTAGCAACCTTATCAATTCAATTTTAACTCAGTTTGAATTGAAAGCATGGTCACATCTCTTAAATACCAATGCCTTCATTCAACAATTAGCGCAATATCAAGAGGAAAAGCATTTAGTAGAAAATAGTGAACGCGTAGCAGAAGCATTAATAGAAAGAGAGCAATTAGGTGGCCTGGCTATCCCGGGTACGCGGTTGGCACTCTTTCATACCCGCAGTGATGATGTGAAAGTAGCCACCTTTACTGTACATGAGTTACCAGAGCCGATGCAGATGAGAGGCATGGATAATGAAGAATATGAAGTGAGTCGAATTCTACTTATGCTAGCTCCAGAGATATGGAACAAGCAAGGACTGGAACTCATGAGTTTCATTAGTGCTTCCATTATTGAAAGTGACGAATCGATTCAGCGATTTGAAACAGGGGATGAACAAGCCATATTCACATTATTAGAGAGAAATTTAAAAGAGTATTTAATTACGAAACTACAAAAATAGGAGTGATTCAACATGGCTAAAGCAGTATTACAACTAGACAATATCCTTTTCGATGAACAGGTACAATCTAAAGAGGAAGCAATTCGCAAAGTAGGGGGGCTACTTATTGAAAATGGTTATGTGAATGAAGAATATGTCAATAAAATGATGGACCGTGAAGCACTCACAACTACGTATATGGGCAATTTCTTAGCGATTCCACATGGTACGGAAGAAGCGAAAAAAGAAGTCGTAGAATCTGGAATTACGATTATGTTGTTAGATAAACCAATTGATTGGGATGGGAACGAAGTAAAATTAGTGATTGGAATTGCTGGTAAGGGAGATGAGCATTTATCGATCCTTTCTAATATTGCGATTACATGCTCAGATGAAGAGACACTTGAACAAATCCTCTCAGCTGATTCAAAAGAAACATTAATGAATTTCTTTCAAGAGGTAGAGTAACATGTTAGCCGTTCATTTTGGAGCTGGTAATATTGGGAGAGGCTTTATTGCTGAGGTATTACACTCAAATGGATATGAGATTTGTTTTATTGATGTCTCGCAACCATTAATTGATCAGTTAAACGAAAAAAGAGCTTATTCGATCCGTTTAGCTCAAGAAGAAGAAGAAACGATCGAAATTAATAACGTCTACGGATTAAATAGTCAAACTGAAGAGTCGAAGGTGATAGAGACCATTGCACAAGCAGACCTTGTTACGGTTTCTGTTGGCGTCAATATTTTACCCCTTATTGCTCCGGTACTTGCCGCAGGCTTAAAGAAACGGCTAGAAGTAGGAGCAAGACCGATTGATGTAATTGCTTGTGAGAATGCAATTGGAGCGACCACCGCACTAAAAGGCCATATAAAAGATCAAGTTGACGACGCTACGATCTGGGAAGGCATTTTGTCTAACACAGGATTTCCGGATGCAGCTGTTGATCGGATTGTTCCAAATCAAAGCCGTGAAGGACTTGATGTAATGGTTGAACCTTTCTTTGAATGGGTCGTTCACACAGAAGGGTTGAAGATTGAGAAGCGTTTAGATGGTGTTAGCTATGTCGATGAGCTCACACCTTATATTGAACGTAAGCTGTATACAGTAAACACAGGTCATGCGTGCATAGCCTATCTAGGGTTTGTTCATGAAATTGATTCTATTGCTGAGGCGGTCAAAAATCCTACCATTCGTCGCGAACTTGAAGGTGTATTAGAAGAGACTGGTCGCTTGTTAGAAGTGAAGTACCACTTTGAACGAGAGGAGCTTAAAGCGTATCATCAAAAAATAATTGGTCGTTTCGAAAATAGTCATTTATCTGATCCAGTTGAACGTGTTGGTCGGAACCCAATGCGGAAGTTAAGTGCAAATGATCGACTTATAGGTCCTCTTGTACAATTACATGAACGTAAGATCAACACTCAACACTTACTAAAAGTAACTGCCGCTGCCTTTTTATTTGATGTAGCACAGGATGAAGAAAGCGTGCAAATTCAGCGTTTGATTAAAGAGCGTGGCTTGCTAGAAACGATTGCCGAGGTCACCTCTCTTTCACCAGATCATCCTTTAGCAGAAGAGATTGAACGGGCAGTAGCGGAACTTTTAAACCAATAAGTGAAAATCCCTTGCCCTAATCACAGGGCAAGGGATTTTTTAGTTCATTGGTTAGTTCATTGAGGGCCATTTCCATTCCCGTAAGGAAATTGATTGGTGTACCCTTGGAATTGTTGATAACTTTGTTGCATCTTTTGGGCATCGGCTGCTTCTAGGGCATAGAAACCTTTGCGGAACATGACATTATATAGATCACGTTGGCAGTTTTGTGTTTGTTCGCAAATGCCAGCTAAGTCTTGATAAAGGGCAGTGTGGCTCGCTTCATTCAATGCGATGCTATATGAGGACGTCATGTACTTTTCCGTTGCAAGCTGATCATTAATAAAATCACGCTCAGACATTTGAGGTGTTTTAGGAACTTGTAGTTCTGGGTTTTGGATTTTATTTTGCTGGTTCATATCAAATTCCTCCTATTGTACAGGCATCGTAGTTTGAGCTTGTGTTGGTTGCAAGTGCGTTAAGATCTTCTCGTAATGCTGTTGATGCATCATGCCTGCTTTTTCTAATACTTGCTTAATTTCTTGATCTTGACATTGCTCAGCAAAAAAATGGGCTTTTTTCATGGCAAGCAAATTCCAAGATAGCATATCATTTAAGTAAAGAGCATCTTTTGTCGTAATAATCTGTGGTGGTTCTGGATACTGCATTTGACCCGTTTGTTGGGGTGGCATATTCGTTTGTTGCATCGGTTGTTGTTGCATGCTGAAACCTCCTTGTAATCATAAAAGTACGGATGTATCAAGTTTAGTGATACAGCTTTAGTTTGAGGGAGTTAGACTAAATGTATCCTATGAACAACTAGGAGAGTTTACAAATCAATGGAAGGTAGATGAATTAAACAAACGTTTCATTAAAAAATAAGAAAGATGATAATTTTCAGAATTATGTGTTGCAACTGGAGCATAATTCCTTTATAGTAAAGATAGAAGTTACGACAAATTGTTCGTCGCCTTTTTTTTGGGGAAATAATGAATGAGTATTCATTCGGTAGAAAATAGGCATACTGAACAGCTTGTGAACATATATAAGGTATGGCTTGGACAAATTCGTTGTCCTGTAGAAATGTAATAAGCAAATGAATGACCTACGAGTGAAATGATTTAAGGATTAAGGGGGAGAACGATGACCAGACAAATTAAAAAAGCAGCAGTAATTGGATCAGGTGTTATGGGTTCAGGGATTGCGGCGCACCTTGCAAATATCGGAATTCCATCATTGTTACTAGATATTGTTCCAAAAGAATTGACTCCTGCTGAAGAAGCTAAAGGATTAACGCTTGAAAGCAAGGCGGTTCGTAATCGAATCAGCACTGATTCAATCAAACGTCTTGCAAAGCAAAAGCCAGCACCACTTGCGGCGAAATCAAAAGCTACATACATTGAGCCAGGTAACCTAGAAGACGACTTAGAGCGCCTTGGTGAAGTGGACTGGATTATCGAAGTTATTGTTGAAAATTTAGATATCAAACGTCAACTATTTGAAAAAATTGATGCGGTACGCAAGCCAGGTACGATTATTAGCTCAAATACATCGGGTATCTCGATTGAAGCAATGGCCAAAGGGCGTTCAGAGGACTTCCAAGCTCATTTTCTTGGAACACACTTTTTTAACCCGCCACGCTATTTGAAGCTTCTTGAAGTGATTCCAACTGAAAAAACAGATCAAGATGTGCTGTCATTTGTGAAAGCGTTTGCTGAAGATGCACTTGGAAAAGGTGTAGTTGAGTGTAAGGATACTCCTAACTTTATCGCAAACCGCATCGGCACATACGGTCTACTTGTTACTGCTAATGAAATGTTAAAAGGTGAATTCTCTGTTGGAGAAATTGATTCTGTAACAGGTCCGTTAATTGGCAGACCGAAAAGCGCAACTTTCCGCACGCTTGATGTTGTAGGACTTGATACGTTCTTACATGTAGCAAAGAATGTCTATGATGAAGTGGAAGGAGCAGAGAAAGATGTTTTTGATCCTCCATCCTTCATGAAAGAGATGGCTGAAAAAGGTTGGCTTGGTAGTAAGACTGGTAAAGGTTTCTTCGTGAAACAACGTACCGAAAAAGGAAGCGAAATTTTGGAGCTTAATCCGAATACGCTTGAGTACCAAGAACGCAAGAAATTGCGTACAGCTTCTACAGAGCAAGCGAAACAAGCAAAGAAGCCTGGTGATAAGTTGAAAGCGCTCGCTTATGCAGATGATCGTGCAGGACAACTCATTTGGAGCCTTGTAAAGCCTGTCCTTCTGTATTCTGCTGAGAAGGCTTACGAAATTGCTAATGACATCAAAGCAGTTGATGAAGCAATGCGTTGGGGCTTTGGATGGGAATTAGGACCATTTGAAATGTGGGATGCAATCGGAGTTGCAAAGTCGGTTGAGCGTATGGAAGCTGAAGGGGAAAATGTTCCTGGTTGGGTAAGAGAGATGCTATCAACTGGAAATGAAACCTTCTATAAAGGATCAAGCTTCTATCATGAAGGTGAATACAAAGCGATTGAAACAAATCCAAAAAATATTCATTTGAAATCACTTAAGCCAGACAATGTTGTGATGAAAAATAGTGGTGCGTCGTTAATCGATATCGGTGATGATGTTGCACTACTTGAATTCCACTCGCCAAATAATTCGATTGGTCTTGATGTGATTCAAATGATAAATAAATCGATTACAGAAGTAGAGAAGAACTTTAAAGGTCTTGTCATTAGTAACCAAGGGAAGAACTTCTGTGTTGGTGCGAACTTGATGATGATCTTAATGGAAGCGCAAGATGATAACTTCTTTGAGGTTGATATGGTTGTTCGTCAGTTCCAACAAGCAATGGCAAATGTACGTTACTCAGCAAAACCAGTTGTAACAGGACCGTTTGGAATGTCTCTTGGTGGAGGTGCAGAAATTTGTCTTCCGTCTGCGAGCATTCAAGCTGCACATGAAACCTATATGGGACTAGTTGAAGTGGGTGTTGGTCTAATTCCAGGTGGTGGAGGTAACAAAGAGCTTTACCTTCGCAATTTAGAAAGTCTGCCACAAGGTGCACAGATTGACCTTCAAGCCGTTGCTAACAAAACATTTGAAACAATTGCGATGGCAAAGGTAGCAACATCTGCTCATGAAGCAAAAGAAAATGGTTTCTTAAGCGAGCGTGACGGCATTGTCATAAACGGTGAACATGTCATTAATCGTGCAAAACAACAAGTCATTCATTTAGAAGAATCAGGCTATCGACCGCCAGAGCGCAAGAAGATTCCTGTTGTTGGTGAAACGGGTTACGCAACGTTATTACTTGGTGCCAAAACGATGAAATTTGGTGGCATGATTTCTGATCATGATTTAAAAATAGCTGAAAAACTTGCATTCGTATTAGCAGGTGGTCGCGTCCCTAAAGGAACGCTTGTAGATGAGCAATACTTGCTTGATTTAGAGCGTGAGGCGTTCTTAAGCCTTGTTAGTGAACCGAAATCACAACAACGGATGCAATACATGCTGACAAAAGGAAAGCCATTACGCAACTAATTCAAACAGGTAGGAGGGATACGACAATGAGAGAAGCAGTAATCGTTGCTGGCGCACGTACGCCAGTGGGAAAAGCGAAACGTGGAACATTAGCAAACGTGAGACCAGATGATTTAGGAGCACTCACGATTAGAGAAACTTTAAGACGTGCTGAAGGATTTGATCCTGCTGCCATTGATGATGTCATTATTGGATGTTCAATGCCTGAGGCAGAGCAAGGGATGAATGTCGCTCGTAGCATCTCTGCTCTTGCAGGCCTACCAAACACAGTACCTGCGATTACGATCAACCGCTACTGTTCGTCTGGTTTGCAAAGTATCGCTTATGGGGCTGAGCGCATTATGCTTGGTCATTCAAAAGCAGTCGTTGCAGGTGGAGCAGAGTCAATGAGCATGATCCCAATGGGTGGTCATGTCATCGCACCAAACCCAACTCTTGTTGAAGAGCAACCAGAGTATTACATGGGAATGGGTTATACAGCAGAAGAGGTGGCAAATCGTTTTGGCATTAGCCGTGCCGACCAAGATGCGTTTGCGGTAGAAAGTCATAAGCGTGCAGCTGCTGCGATCGAGTCTAAGCGTTTTGCTGATGAGATTGTTCCAGTTGATGTAACACTTCGTTCAGTTGGAGCTGACCATAAATTAAAAGAGAAAAAGATTGTTTTTGATACAGACGAAGGGGTTCGTACAGATACAACCGTTGAAGGGCTAGCAAAGCTTCGTCCGGCATTCCATCCCAAAGGTTCAGTAACAGCAGGTAACTCATCTCAAATGAGTGATGGTGCCGCATCTGTTCTCTTAATGGATCGCGAGGAAGCTTTAGCTACAGGTCTGACGCCACTTCTTAAATTCCGTAGCTTTGCAGTAGCTGGGGTTGCACCAGAAATTATGGGAATTGGCCCAGTTGAGGCGATTCCAAAAGCACTTAAATTAGCAGGTCTTGATTTATCTGATATCGGATTATTTGAATTAAATGAGGCATTTGCTTCTCAATCTCTTCAAGTGATTCGTCATTTAGAACTTGATGTTGATAAAGTCAATGTAAATGGTGGAGCGATTGCACTTGGTCACCCACTAGGTTGTTCAGGTACAAAGTTGACACTATCGCTTATGCATGAAATGAAGCGTCGCGGTGAGCAATTTGGTGTCGTAACAATGTGTATCGGTGGCGGTATGGGTGCTGCTGGTGTGTTTGAACTAATCGGTTAATAAGAATCAACCAATTAAAAGGGGGAATTACGATGAGTAATACAGCAGAGCGTGTTGTTAAAGGTGGTAGCTTCTTAGTAGAAGATATTGAGGCAGATAAGGTATTTACACCTGAGGATTTCTCAGACGAGCAAATCATGATTGGCCGTACAACAGAAGAGTTTGCAGTGAAAGAAGTTTCACCGGTTCTTGAGAAGATCGAAAACCATGAATTTGAGTATACAGTGAAGCTTTTAAAGCAAGCAGGGGAAATTGGACTACTTGGAGCAGATGTACCTGAAGAGTACGGCGGATTAGGCCTTGATAAAATCAGCTCGTCACTTATCTCTGAGAAGTTTGTTCGCGGCGGAGCATTCGGGCTTAGCCACGGTGCTCACGTTGGGATCGGTTCACTACCAATCGTATTTTTCGGTAACCACGAGCAAAAATCACAGTATCTTCCTGACTTAGCATCAGGTGAGCGTATTGCTGCTTACGCATTAACAGAGCCAAGTTCAGGTTCAGATGCTTTAGGTGCAAAAACAACAGCTGTTCTAAACGAAGCTGGTACGCACTATGTATTAAATGGAGAGAAGCAATGGATTACGAACTCTGCATTTGCTGATGTATTTGTTGTTTATGCAAAAATTGATGGCGAGAAATTCACAGCATTTATCGTAGAAAAAGACTACGAAGGCGTATCAACTGGTCCAGAAGAAAAGAAAATGGGTATCAAAGGCTCTTCTACAAGAACATTAATTTTAGAAGATGCTCTTGTTCCTAAAGAAAATGTCTTAGGTGAGATTGGCAAAGGCCACGTTATTGCATTCAACATCCTAAATGTAGGACGTTACAAACTTGGAGTAGGTTGTATTGGTAGTTCAAAACGCGCACTAGAACTTGCTGCAAAGTATGCAAATGAGCGTAAGCAATTTAAAACACCAATTGCAAAGTTCTCATTGATCCAAGAGAAGCTTGCAAACATGGCAACAGCGACATTCGCTTCTGAGAGCTCTATTTACCGTACAGGTGGATTGTTTGAAGAGCGTCTTGGTGGATTATCTGATGAAGATCAAAAAGATGGTCGCGCTGTAGCGAATGCGATTGCTGAATATGCAATCGAGTGCTCACTAAATAAAGTATCTGGTTCAGAAACACTTGATTACGTAGCAGATGAAGCTGTTCAAATCCATGGTGGATATGGCTTCATGGCTGAATATGAAGTAGAGCGCATTTACCGTGATTCTCGTATTAACCGTATCTTTGAAGGAACAAATGAAATTAACCGCCTTCTAGTGCCTGGTACGATCATGCGTAAAGCAATGAAGGGTGAGCTTCCACTTCTTCAAAAAGCTACAGCTCTACAAGAAGAATTAATGATGATGATGCCACAAGAAGTTGGTGAAGAGCCACTTGAGCAAGAAAAATACTTGCTTGGTATGGCAAAGAAAATCTTCTTAATGGTTGCTGGAACAGGCGCTCAAAAATATGGTGAAAAACTTCAGCACGAGCAAGAGCTTCTTTCAAATGTAGCTGATATCGTAAGTGAAGTCTTCAACATGGAGTCAGTGATCTTACGTACTGAAAAGCAAATGAATAAGACTGGTGCAGACAAAGCTGCTCAAAAGCTTCGTATGACACAAGTTTATTGCCAAGAAGCATTCAACCGCATCGAGGCTCATGCTAAAGAGTCTCTAGTGGCTATGGAAAGTGGAGATACACTTCGTACGATGCTTTCCATTCTACGCAAATTAACGCGTCACACGCCAATTAATGTAGTAAGCATTAAGCGTGAAATTGCAGCTGAAGTTCTTAAAGAAGAGCGTTACGTTGTTTAATAGCTAAATTTATTATCTAATTACGTTTACCAATTTTGGGGCTTAATCGCCCCAAAAATTATATAACTCCTTTCTTATGAAGCATTCTCCTCTCTAGTACAAAAAAGCCCTAAGGTAGGGCTTTTTTGTCGTTGGTGCGGCTTATTGGCCGGGACGAATCGTAGTTGACATCTCGCACATAAAAGGGACAAATAATGGTCGTTCGCTCATAATTAAAAAATTGCGCACATAAGTCGCTACATTACGCACCTAAATCAGAGATTTCGCTCATATCCTGCTTGCCCTCGCACATACCCACTGATATTTCGCACATACCGCCCAAGTGCTGTCCCCACGCGAATGGTTTCTCTTGATCCGAAGCATCCTATGATCATTAATCATAAAAAGGGAGTGCGTAAAGATGAAGAAACAGCAAAAGGTTGAATATACAGCTCCGTTAACAGGAGTAGAAGAATTCTCAAAAGAGTTAACAGAGGACTCAACACAAGCTGCCATTCAACAAATCTGGGAAAGTGATACGAAAAGCGAGCGTATTAGTTGTCGGAATAGAAAAAATACGTAATAATGGCGTTAAAGATCAACAATAGGAGAGGAGTGTTTGGATGTTAGTAACCTTTTACCACTATCCTAAATGTGGCACATGTCGCAAAGCGAAAAAATGGTTAGAAGATAATGGTGTTGAGTTAAATGAAGTACATATTGTCGAATCACCACCTACTAAAGAAGAGCTTAAAGCTTTTTACAAGAAGAGTGAACTTGATTTAAAGAAATTCTTTAATACAAGTGGGCAGAAATACCGCGAGCTCGGATTAAAAGACAAGCTAGCTGATATGTCTGAAGATGAAAAGCTGGAATTATTAGCTTCTGATGGGATGTTAATTAAACGTCCGATTACGACAGATGGCAATCAAGTAACGGTTGGCTTTAAGGAAGAACAATTCGAACAAACGTGGAAATAGACAAAAGAAGACAAATTGTCGCTTGAAACGTTTAGTTTGGATGGCAAAAAAGGTATAATGAAGTGAGTATGTACCAAATTGATGGAGGGATTACCAAATGAGTGCAAATTTACCAAAGGAATTAAAGTATTCAGAAGAACATGAGTGGGTAAAAGTAGAAGGTGAGAAAGTTCGCATCGGTATTACCGACTTTGCTCAATCAGAATTAGGGGACATCGTTTTCGTTGAGCTTCCTGAAGTTGGAGATGACATCGAAGCAGACGAGCCTTTTGGTAGCGTTGAGTCAGTTAAAACTGTATCAGAACTTTATGCGCCAATCAGCGGTAAAGTGGTTGAAATAAACGAAGAGCTTGATGATTCTCCAGAGTTTGTAAACGAATCACCTTATGAAAAAGCGTGGATGATTGTTGTCGAGCCTTCTGACTCATCAGAAGTGGACAAGCTTATGACCGATTCACAATATGCTGAAATGATTAGCGAAGATTAATCAATGTTGAGAAGGGGGACTTTACCTCCTTCTCTTTTATTTGCCTCGGCTAGGAACGTTGGATTAGCAAATACTATACCTACATCCTACAAGATGGAGGAGATTCGTTTGGACTTAGTCAAAGTAGATGTAACAAGCAAAGTGAAGGGTAAGTATGAGAATGGCCATATGAACCTTTATGTAGATGATGCCCACGTAGGACAAGTAACTGAAACGGCATCTGGCCTCCAGCATTTAATGAGTGCAGGGTATGTTTTTGAAGAAGATAAAGTATATCGTTATGAAAATGCCAATCCGAATCAAGTCACTTCGTATGTAGATAGCTGCGAAGAGGGCTGGTGCTGAAAGTTATTATTACCTTTCGTCTGAAAACTTTGACGAAAGGCTTTTTATTTATATGGAAATGATTTATTATATTTAGGGTACCGAAATAATAACAAGGTGTTGGTCACATGGCTCAGCTCATTCAGGATTGGACGGGGCAACTGAAATCGTATAATCGAAATGTGCGTTTATTTTTAATAGCATCTATCCTTGCCAACATCGGCATGGGTATTTTTATGGTCATTTATAATTATTATATTCGTGAATTAGGATATGTAGATCAAGTGAACGGCAGAATCATAGCGATGCAGGCGATGGCAAGTGCGATTGCACTTTTACCAGCTGGTTTACTGAGTGACAAAGTAGGCAGGAAGAAAATGATCTTTGTTGGGGCTATTTTTGCAGCATGTAGCCTTCTTTTACGTGGTGTGCTGGTAGCTGAGACGATGTTACTTGCGACAGCTTTTATGACGGGATTGTTTATGGCCTTTATTCAAGTATCCTCTATCCCTTTGCTTGCTGAGAATTCCTCGGAAAAAGAGCGAGTGCATCTATTTAGCTTTAACTTTGCGCTTATTATGGTTGCTAATGTCATTGGGAATACACTTGGTGGGACGCTATCCGACCTCTTTCATACTGTATTTGGATTAACAATGTTGACGAGTGTGCGAATCACCTTGCTGTTTGGAGCTTGCTTATTTTTCCTCGCCTTAATCCCAATTATAAAGATTCGCGAGGAACAAAAGGTGCGCAAACAGAAAACAGGGGCTAGCTCTCTTGGTAAATTGTTTACGACCCATCGCTCAAGTCTAAAGGTTATTGGACTTTTCGCCGTAGCCAATTTATTAATTGGTTTTGGGTCTGGTCTAGTCATTCCTTATTTGAACTTATATTTTACAGATCGATTTGACGTAAGTTATTCAGTGGTGGGCATTATCTTATCTTTAGGTCAAGCGATGACGGCGATCGCTTTAATGATCGGCCCAACCGTAGTACGAAAAGTAGGTGAAGTGAAAGCTGTAGTGATTCTGCAGCTCTCATCCCTTCCGTTTCTCCTCCTGACGGCTTATACAGAAGTGCTCTGGCTCGCTGTGATCGGATTTTTATTTAGGCAAGCGTTAATGAATGCGGGGAATCCGATTCAAATGGCTTTAATGATGAGAAAAGTCGATGATTCCATGAAAGGTCTTGCGAATTCAGTAGGGCAAATGGTCTTTCAATTAGGGTGGGCTGTTATGGGACCGGTGTCGACCACGCTTGTTATGATCTATGGTTCTTACTATGGTTATGCCTACGTGTTTACGATTACGGCTAGTCTTTATCTGATTGGTTCGATCTATTTCTTCCTTGTATTTAGAGAGAAAAAAGCAACGGAAAAATCTTCATCTCATCTTTCAGCATAAAATCGTTGACAGCAAAAAATCCGCCATGCTATGATGCACTCATGCAAAAGCAAACAACAACTTTATATCTCTTATCCAGAGAGGTGGAGGGACTGGCCCGATGAAACCCAGCAACCACTAAATCAACGCTTGATTTAGAAGGTGCTAATTCCTGCAAAGCATAAGCTTTGATAGATGAGACAGAGGATATCTAACATACACCTTTCTGTTCATCTTAAAACAGAAGGGTTTTTTTATGGTTATTTTTTGAACGACAACAGGGCAAATTGTCACTGAATAGATGAGCATCAACGTCTTTCAATTCTACTAATTGAGGTGAGTAGAATTGAAAGGATAGAAGGAAAGTAGGGATTAAATATGATTTCGTTACAATCGATTCGTAAACGATTCGAAACGAAAAATGGCCCGGTTCACGCAGTTGACGGTGTGGATTTAACGATTGCTGAAGGTGAGATTTTTGGGGTCATTGGATATAGTGGTGCAGGTAAAAGTACGTTGATTCGTATGTTAAATATGTTAGAAAGACCGACCGAGGGAGACGTTACTGTAGCCGGTAAAAAGCTATCGGCTCTATCAACAAAGGAGCTAAGACGAGCACGTCAGGAGATCGGCATGATATTCCAACACTTTAACTTACTTTGGTCTCGTACTGTTCGCGATAATATTGCTTTTCCTTTGGAGATAGCAGGAGTAGCAAAGCGTGAACGTGAAAAGCGTGTCAATGAATTAATCGAACTAGTCGGTTTAAAAGGACGCGGAGATAGCTATCCATCGCAATTAAGTGGTGGTCAAAAGCAGCGTGTTGGGATTGCAAGAGCTCTTGCAAACAATCCGAAAGTTTTACTTTGTGATGAAGCAACATCAGCTCTTGATCCAAAGACAACTGATTCGATTTTGGACTTGCTTGTAGATATTAATGAGAAGTTAGGATTAACGATCGTTCTCATCACGCATGAAATGCATGTCATCCGCAAAATTTGTCATCAAGTTGCTGTAATGGAGGCTGGAAAAGTCGTTGAGCAAGGTCCAGTGCTTGATGTTTTCCGTAAGCCAAAAGAAGAAATGACAAAAGAGTTTGTGAAACAGATTACGGAACCTGAGGAAACGACGGATGCGATTAAGCAAATGTTGGCTGATCACCCAGAAGGACACATTGTGCAATTAACATTTGTTGGGGAAGAAGCAGAGAGTCCATTGATTACTCAGCTTATCCGTACGTTCGATGTTGAAGTTAATATTGTTCAAGGAAAAATTACCAAGATTCATGAAGGGTCATATGGAACATTATTTGTTGCCTTAAATGGCCAAAAAGAAGAAGTGGAACGTGCCATTGCCTTTATCCAAAGCAAGAAAGTGGAAGTGGAGGTGATCACGTATGCTTGATCAATTTCTAGCTGATGTAAAAGGGGATCGACTGTGGGATGCTACACTTGAGACCATTTACATGACATCCATCTCTGTATTAGCGACATTTATTATAGGGATTATCCTAGGACTGGTTTTATATTTAACAAGCAAAGGTAACCTTTGGGAAAATTCAGTGGTCAATGGGATTACCGGTTTTATTGTAAATATTTTCAGATCGATTCCATTTATTATTCTGATCGTCTTACTCATTCCATTTACACGAGCATTAACGGGTTCGATGCTAGGGGCAAATGCAGCCCTACCAGCTTTGATTATTGGAGCTGCACCGTTTTATGCACGTATGGTCGAGATTGCCCTTCGTGAAATTGATAAAGGAGTTATTGAAGCTTCTCAATCAATGGGGGCAAGCAATTGGACAATCATTCGCAAAGTATTAATTCCAGAATCCTTACCAGCCCTTATTTCTGGTATTACAGTTACAGCGATTGCTTTAGTCAGTTACACAGCGATGGCGGGTGTCATTGGAGCGGGTGGTCTTGGTCACTTCGCTTACTTAGAAGGATTCCAACGAAACAATAGTCAAATTACTTTAGTAGCAACGATCGCTATTCTGTTGGTAGTATTTGTTATTCAATGGATAGGTGATTATTTTACAAATAAAACAGATAAAAGGTAGGGGGAAAAGAAAGATGAAAAAGTTTTTAAGCGTAGTAGCAGCTGCAGCATTATCGGTATCACTTGTAGCATGTGGTGGTGCTGAGGAAGAAACAACTGAAGGAGATGCAGGAGAAGGTGAATCATCAACATTAGTAGTGGGGGCTTCTGCTGTACCACATGCAGAAATCTTAGAAGCGGCACAACCATTGCTTGCTGAAGAAGGAATTGACCTTCAAGTACAAGTATTCCAAGATTATATTTTACCAAACCAAACATTGCGTGATGGAGATATCGATGTGAACTACTTCCAAACGCCTGGTTACCTAGATATGCAAATTGAAGAAAATGATTATGATTTCGTTAGCGCGGGTGCTATTCACGCTGAACCAATTGGTGTGTATTCACAAGAGTACGCAAGCTTAGATGAGCTTCCTGAAGGTGCAACCATCATTATGAGTGATTCAATTAGTGATCACGGTCGTATCCTTCCGATTTTTGAGCGTGCTGGCTTAATTGAGTTAGACGTTGAAGAAGGTCAATTAGCAACAATTGAAGATATTTCATCAAACCCTAAAAATCTTCAATTTGGATCAACTCAAGTTGAAGCGCGTATGCTTGCTCCTTCATTTGAAAGTGGCGAAGGTGATGCAGTGGTGATTAACACGAACTATGCACTTGAAGGCGGAGTAGATGTTGAGCAATATGGAATTGCTTTTGAAGACGAAGAAGTTCTTCAGCCAAACTTAATCGTTGTTCGTGCTGAAGATCAAGAGCGTCCTGAAGTACTGAAGCTTGTTGAAGTTCTACAATCGCAAGAAATTCAAGACTTCATTAATGAAGAGTATGATGGTGCTGTTATTCCATTAACTGAAGAATAGAACAGTAAAGAGTGCCCTTAGTGGTGCTCTTTTTTTGTATAAATGAACGCATTGATTCGAATACTACCATTGAAATGGAATCAACTTAAGGAGGGATTGTAGATGGATCAGCAGCAACAACAATCAAGTGCCATTCAAATGGCGCTACATGAGTATAAAGAAGGCTTAGGGCACTTCACTGAAAAAATGCCTGACATTGCAAAGAAATACAATGCGTTCACTGAGGCCTGTTTTGCCAAAGGAAAGCTTTCGCAAAAAGAAAAGCAAATGATTGCGTTAGGTATTAGTGTGTTTGCTCAAGATGAATATTGCATTATTTATCATACAAAAGGCTGTCTGGATCAAGGGTGCACAGAAGATGAGATCTTAGAAGCACTAGGTGTGACCGCGGCTTTTGGTGGTGGAGCTGCCATGAGTCAGGCTGTAACCCTTGTGCAAGAAGCGATGACCGACCTTAGTGGCAAAGGTAGTCAAATGCAGCAATAATTGGGATGAGCTGAAAAATGACGTAATCCGGAGTTATCGTAATGGTAAGTTTTCTGACAATGTCGCAGGTGAACTGAATCCCATTTAAGGGGTCTTAAGCTCTTTTTTGCACTTTGGTCAATTAAAGCGATCATGTTAAGATACGTGTATCAAAAGAGAAGGGATTGATTTACTATCCAATCATTAGACGCTGCGTATACGAGTGATATGGAAAAAGCAATGCATTCTGCACATGGAATAGGTTATGCTGAGTACAACCGAAGTCTAGACAAAAGAATGGAAATTGAAAAAGCTCGTGAGGAAGATTACAAACGCTGCAACCAGATTGCGAAAGAATTCAATCAACAACACGCATAGAATAGAAGAAGAAAATTATATAAGGAGAGTGGTACCAAATAGGTGCCACTCTCTTTCTGTATAAATCACTCTACTATATAATGAAGAGATGACAGTCTTGTTACCTTGAACTTACGTTGGATTTGTTATAAGATTGTAATGAGAATAGATTGAGAATAATTCGATATAACTCGAAATCACACTGCTTTTAGATAAAGCAAAATAAATTGGAGGTCATAGAGATGTCAGCACCATTCTTAAAAATCGAGAACTTACACGTTTCAATTGAAGGAAAGGAAATTCTTAAAGACTTCAGTATTGAAATTAACGGTGGAGAAATTCACGCAATCATGGGACCAAATGGTACAGGTAAATCAACACTAGCATCTGCAATTATGGGACACCCTAAATATGAAATCACAAGTGGATCTGTAACAATGAACGGTGAAGATGTACTTGAAATGGAAGTGGACGAGCGTGCACAAGCTGGTCTTTTCCTAGCAATGCAATACCCTTCTGAAATTAGTGGTATTACGAATGCAGATTTCTTACGCTCTGCTATTAATGCAGGTCGTGAAGAAGGCGAAGAACTTTCTTTAATGAAATTCATCCGTAAGCTAGATGAGAAAATGGATCTTCTTGAAATGGATCAACAGTTTGCACAACGTTACCTGAACGAAGGATTTTCTGGTGGAGAGAAGAAACGTAATGAAATTCTTCAACTAATGATGCTTGAGCCAAAACTTGCAATCCTTGATGAGATCGATTCTGGTCTTGATATTGACGCACTAAAAGTTGTATCTAAAGGTGTAAATGCAATGCGTGGTTCTGAATTTGGTTGCTTAATCATTACTCACTACCAACGTCTACTTGATTACATCAAGCCTGATAAAGTACACGTTATGATGCAAGGTCGTATCGTTAAATCTGGTGGTTCTGAGTTAGCTCAACGTCTTGAGGCAGAAGGTTACGATTGGATTAAAGAAGAGCTTGGCATTGAAGATGAGCGTGTAAACGTAAACCAAGAAGCTTAAGTCTAGTTTCATCTGTACGATCAAGAATTGATGCAAATCAATGAATCAACAGTAAAGGGTGGGTATGTATGTCAATCGAGACAAAAGTAACGTTCGATAAAGAACAAATTCAAGCATTCTCGGATGGACGCAATGAGCCAACATGGCTTAAAGACATCCGTTTAAAAGGAGCAGAGCTTTTTGATACGCTTGCTCTTCCGAAACCTGAAAAAACGAAAATAGATAAATGGAATTTCACAGCTGGTAGCTATAACCTTGCTGAAGTAAAAGCAGCAGATAATATCGCTTCTCTTGCTGAGGGAATTCGTAACCTTGTTGGTGAAGAAGATAAAGTAGAAACCCTTCTCGCTCAACAAGATGGTTCAACTGTATACACGAAGACTTCTAAAAAATTGACGGACAAAGGTGTTATTTTCACAGATCTTGCAACGGCTGTAGCTAAGCATGAGGACCTTGTGAAGAAATATCTTTTCGGTGAAGCTGTTCAAGTTGATGAGAACCGTCTAACGGCTCTACACGCTGCGTTACTTAATGGAGGAGCATTTATCTATGTGCCACGTAATGTAGAAGTAGAAGTACCTCTTCAAGCGGTTTATGCGATTGGTGCAAAGGATGCTGGTTTATTCAACCATGTAATCGTTGTAGCAGAAGAGAATAGCTCTGTCACATACGTCGAAAACTATGTATCACTTAGTGAAGAGGCAACAGTAGCAAACATTGTCGCTGAAGTATATGCAGCACCAGGAGCTAAAGTAGCATTTGGAGCAGTGGACAATCTTTCAAGCAATGTGACTACGTATGTTGTACGTCGTGGACATGTTGACCGTGATGCACGTCTAGAGTGGGCGCTTGGTCAAATGAACGATGGAAACACAGTGTCTGAGAACACAACTCATCTAGTAGGGGATGGTTCTTGGGCTGATACGAAAACTGTTACCATTGGTCGCGGCAACCAAAAACAAAATTTCACAACACAGATCTTCCATCACGGGAAGAATTCTGAAGGATATATTTTAAAGCATGGTGTTATGCGTGATTCCGCAACAGCAATCTTTAACGGGATTACAAAGATTGAGCATGGTGCTACGAAATCAAATGGTGAACAAACGGAGCGCGTTCTTATGCTAAGTGAAAAAGCGCGTGGAGATGCGAACCCAATTCTTCTTATTGATGAAGATGATGTAACAGCAGGTCATGCTGCTTCTGTAGGTCGTATTGATCCACTTCAAATGTTCTACCTAATGAGCCGTGGTATCTCTCGTAAAGAAGCGGAAAGACTTGTTATTCATGGTTTCTTAGCTCCTGTTGTCACTCAATTACCGATCGAGTCAGTAAAAGAGCAATTGCGTGAAGCAATTGAAAGGAAAGTTCTGTAATGAACGTAGCTGAGATCAAGAAACACTTTCCGCTTCTTGACCAACATGTAAACGGACATCCTCTTGTCTATCTTGATAGTGCAGCGACTTCACAAAAGCCTGCATCCGTCATTGAGAAGCTTGATGATTATTATCGTCGTTATAATTCTAATGTGCACCGTGGTGTTCATACACTAGGAACAATGGCGACCGATGAATATGAAGGAGCTCGTGAGAAGGTTCGTACGTTTATTAATGCAACATCAGCTGAAGAGATTATCTTTACTCGTGGTACCACAACTGCACTAAATCTTGTAGCAGGAAGCTATGGTCGTGCTAATCTTTCGGCAGGTGATGAAATTGTCATCACGCCGATGGAGCATCACAGCAATATCATCCCGTGGCAACAGGTAGCGCGCGCGACTGGTGCAACATTAACGTATTTGCCACTTCAACCCGACGGTACGATTGATCTTAAAGATGTAGAAGAGACAATCAGTGAAAAAACAAAGATTGTCTCAGTGATGCAAGTGTCAAACGTACTTGGTACGATTAATCCTGTTAAAGAAATTGCAGAGATTGCTCATCGTAATGGTGCGATTATGGTTGTTGATGGAGCGCAAAGTGCCCCTCATATGAAGGTCGATGTACGTGATTTAGATTGTGATTTCTTCGCATTCTCAGGTCATAAGATGGGTGGGCCGACTGGAATTGGTGCCTTGTATGGTAAGAAAGAGTTACTAAACAAGATGGAACCAATTGAGTTTGGTGGCGAGATGATTGACTTCGTTGGTCTTCAAGAATCAACATGGAAAGAGTTACCTTGGAAATTTGAAGGCGGTACACCGATTATTGCAGGAGCAATTGGTCTAGGTGCTGCCATCGATTTTCTCAATGAGATTGGTCTAGATGAAGTTGAAAAGCATGAACATGAGCTAGCTCTCTATGCAATGGAGCGTCTTTCCGAGATTGATGGAATGACAATTTATGGACCAAAGCATCGTGCAGGCGTTGTGACATTCAATTTAGATGATGTTCATCCTCATGATGTGGCAACTGTCCTTGATGCAGAGGGAATTGCGGTTCGAGCAGGTCACCACTGTGCTCAGCCACTCATGAAATGGCTTGACGTAACAGCAACGGCTCGAGCTAGCTTCTACATTTACAATTCAAAAGAAGATGTAGATACCCTCAAAGAGAGCTTAGTAAAAACAAAGGAGTACTTTGGCGATGTCTTTTAATAACCTTGATACCTTGTATCGACAGGTGATTATGGATCATTATAAAAATCCACGAAATCGTGGCGAGTTTGATGGAGACACATTAACAGTCAACATGAACAACCCGACATGTGGTGATCGTATACAGATTCAAATGAAACTAGAAGGCGATCGTATCTCTGAAGCAAAGTTTGTAGGAGAGGGCTGTTCAATCAGCCTAGCTTCTGCATCAATGATGACTCAAGCCGTAAAAGGGTTAACAGCTGAGGAGGCGATCGGAATGTCTGAGATCTTCTCCAACATGATGCTTGGAAAAGAGTATGATGAAGATCGTTTTGATTTAGGCGATATTGAAGCACTTCAAGGGGTTTCGAAATTTCCAGCGCGTATCAAATGTGCAACACTCGCATGGAAAGCAATGGAGAAAGGCCTAAACGAAAAAGAATAGAGGTTTACTCTCGCTTTTGTTATAGTGAGAGTAAGCACCAATCAAAGGAGGTTTTCCGAAATGGCTAAAAAAATGCCTGAAATCGGTGAATACAAATACGGGTTCTCGGATCGTGACGTATCAATCTTCCGTTCAAAACGTGGTTTAACTCGTGAGATCGTGGAAGAAATTTCACGTATGAAAAGCGAGCCTGAATGGATGCTTAATTTCCGCTTGAAATCGTTAGAGCAATTTTATAAAATGCCTATGCCTCAATGGGGTGGCGATCTATCAGAACTTCACTTTGATGACATTACGTACTACGTAAAGCCATCTGAGAAGTCGGAGAAGTCATGGGATGAAGTTCCTGAAGAAATCAAAAACACATTTGATAAGCTTGGAATCCCTGAAGCTGAGCAAAAGTACCTTGCAGGTGTATCGGCTCAGTATGAATCAGAGGTTGTTTACCACAGCATGAAAGAAGAGCTTACTGAACAAGGTATTCTCTTCACTGATACAGATACAGCTCTACGCGAGCATGAAGAAATTTTCAAAGAACATTTTGGTACAATTATTCCTCCAACTGACAACAAATTCGCAGCATTAAACTCTGCTGTATGGTCAGGTGGATCTTTCATCTATGTGCCAAAAGGGATTAAATCGGATACGCCACTTCAAGCATACTTCCGTATTAACTCTGAGAACATGGGTCAGTTTGAGCGTACGCTAATCATTGCGGATGAAGATAGTTCTGTACACTACGTAGAAGGTTGTACAGCTCCTGTTTATTCAACAAACTCACTACACAGTGCGGTTGTTGAAATCATCGTTAAGAAAAACGCATATTGCCGTTACACTACGATCCAAAACTGGGCTCCAAACATCTTCAACCTCGTGACAAAGCGTGCCGTTGCAGATGCTGGTGCAACAATGGAATGGGTTGATGGTAACATCGGTTCAAAACTTACGATGAAATACCCAGCAGTTGTTATGCGTGGTGAAGGAGCAAAAGGTACGATCCTTTCAATCGCTATCGCGGGTAAAGGACAACACCAAGATGCTGGTGCAAAGGTTCATCACTTGGCGCCGAACTGTTCTTCAACCATCGTTTCAAAATCAATTTCAAAGCACGGTGGTAAAGTAACATACCGTGGTATTTGTCACTTCGGTCGTAAATCTGAAGGGTCTAAATCGAAAATTGAGTGTGATACATTGATTATGGATAACGAATCAACATCTGATACGATCCCATACAATGAGATCTTAAATAACAATATTACACTTGAGCATGAAGCGACGGTTTCAAAAGTATCTGAAGATCAACTCTTCTACTTAATGAGCCGTGGTATTTCTGAGCAAGAAGCAACAGAAATGATCGTAATGGGCTTCATTGAGCCATTTACAAAAGAACTTCCAATGGAGTATGCCGTTGAAATGAACCGTCTTATCAAGTTCGAGATGGAAGGTTCAATCGGTTAAGGATTGGATTATGATTGAGAACGTGCTTTGCACGTATGAAAAGCGGGTCCATAATGGATTCGCTTTTCTTTTCTACATATTACAGCCTTTGGCGATTAAACGTCATTTACTAGCAGCAACACAATTATTACACTTTATCTTCTTCAAAAAGGAAAGGTGAGTTCGTTGATATATATTGGATTAGCGGGTTGGGGAGATCATGATGATTTATATGAGGGGACACCAAGTCATGCTAAGCTTGAGACGTATTCAGGTTTTTTTCCGATTGTTGAATTAGATTCTTCTTTTTATGCTGTTCAACCATTGCGTAACATGGAAAAATGGGCAAGAGAGACACCACCTGGTTTTCAATTTATTGTGAAAGCGTATCAAGGAATGACCGGACACCAGAAAGGCTCAGCCCCATTTGATACAAGAGAAGAGATGTTTCAAGCTTTTATCGCGTCACTTCAACCTCTTCTAACAGCTGGAAAACTTGCGATGGTTCTATGCCAATTCCCACCTTGGTTTGATTGCAAGAAAGAGCATGTTGATTACATACGTTATGTCAAAGAACAATTAAAGGATATCCCTTGTGCACTTGAATTCCGCAACCAGACTTGGTTTACAACAGACATGAGAGAACGAACCCTTTCCTTTATGAAAGAAGAAAATTGGATTCATAGCATTTGCGATGAGCCACAGGCAGGTATCGGTTCAATTCCAACCGTGTTGCATGCGACTAATGAAGAAAAGACATTAATTCGAATGCACGGTCGAAATCGTCATGGTTGGAATGATCCTGGGAACGGAAAGTGGCGAGATGTACGCTATTTATATCAGTATAAAAAGCATGAACTTGAGGAATGGAAGAGAAACCTAGAACAACTTAAAAACGAGTCGAAAACGATCTACATGATTTTTAATAATAACTCAGGGGGAGATGCTGCTGGCAATGCCCAAGAGATGATTTCTTTAATGGACATTGAATACACAGGGCTTGCTCCTAGGCAACTTGATTTATTTTCGGAATGATAAAAGAAAAATAAAGGACGGTCCTTTTTATGGAGTGGATAGTACTCATCATTGTCGGCCTTATAGCAGGTACATTTGGAAGTTTACTGGGATTGGGTGGTGGAATTATTGTCGTGCCAGCACTCTTAATTTTAAGCACCACTCTTGGTATATTAGCTGGCATTACCCCGCAAGTCGCTGTTGGTACATCATTATTAATTATGATTTTCACAGGGTTATCTTCAACCTTAGCGTATATGAAACAAGGGAAAGTAGATTATAAAAGCGGATTACTCTTTTTTTGTGGAAGTGGTCCAGGTGCGCTTGTTGGAGTATGGTTGAATCGCTTTTTAGAAGTCGAGCCTTTTATGATCTATTTTGGGATCTTTATGATTATCGTTTCCGCAGTGCTCTTTATTCGTCCTTATTTAAAGCCAAGGCCCTTGTCTGAAAAGGGAATGAAATATCCATACACAGACGAGCTTGGGGTGGAGCGTGTATATGGCTACCGTCCTGTTCTTGCCATTATGATCGCTTTTTTTGTAGGGATGTTATCTGGTCTATTTGGGATTGGAGGAGGCTCTCTAATGGTGCCTGCGATGATCATTCTCTTTCATTTTCCTCCTCATATGGCAGTTGCGACATCGATGTTTATGATTTTACTTTCGGCTTTAACGAGTTCAATTTCGCATATTGTACTTGGGAATGTGAACTGGCTATATGCACTAGCTTTAATTCCTGGTGCGTACATCGGAGGAATAGCAGGAGCAGCGATTAACAGACGCTTATCTGGCAATGCATTATTACTTGCACTACGAATCTTTTTAATTATTGCTGCAATACGTTTGATTTATCAAGGAATGAGCGGGGCATAGGGAGGAGCAACAATGTCTATAGAAAGAGTTACATTATTTCACACGAATGATATTCATAGTGGATTTGAAACATGGGCAAAGCTTGTTGCCTACATAAAAAAACATCGAGATCCAAATAGTGTGTATCTCGAATTAGGAGACCATGCAGACCGCAGCCATCTCATGACGGAGGCTACAGCAGGAAAGGGAAATACGTTGCTTTTAAACGAAGCAAACGTCGATTATGCTACGATTGGTAACAATGAAGGTATTACTTTTTCTCATGAGGAGTTAGACACGTTGTACGATCAAGCGAACTTTTCTGTATTGGTCTCTAATCTCTTCAAAAGGAATGGCGAGCGTCCGAAATGGGCAAAACCATATGAAATCCATCATACGGATAATGGAGTGAAGATCGCCTTTATTGGAGCTACGGCACCTTTTAGTCAATTTTATAAGCAGCTTAACTGGGAGATTACCCCGCCGATAGATGCCATTAAAGAATGGGTCGGAGAGGTTCGAAACAAAGTAGATGTTGTTGTCGTCCTTTCTCATCTTGGATTGTTTCGAGATGAAGAGTTAGCAGAGAAGGTGGAAGGAATCGATGTCATCTTAGGAGCCCATACCCATCATGTGTTAGAAAAAGGGAAGAGACGTTATGGGACGTTAATTGCTCAAGCCGGAAAGCATGGGGCCTTTCTTGGGAAGATCACCATTGACGTCGATATGACGACTCACTCTGTTGTAGCAGATAAAGCAGAGTTGATTGACCCGAGGAGTTTAGAAGTAGAAGACCCGCAAACGGTAGAGTTGCTAGAGCAGCTCTTAATAGATGCTCAAAAGGTTTTAAATGAAAAAGTAGCGACCTTACCAACTTCATTGCGTGTATCCTGGCAAGACGAATCAGAAGCTCCTCAATTACTTTGTGATGCCTTGACGGAATGGTGCAAAGAGAGCATCGGAATGATGAATGCCGGTGTACTTCTTGATACGTTTGAAAAAGGACCTGTAACAAAACGTGATATTCACAAATCATGCCCGCACCCGATTAATCCATGTGTGGTGGAACTATCAGGTGAAGCGTTACGTAAGACGATCATTCGAGCATTTTCTTCTGAGATGAGAACTCTGGCATTAAAGGGTTTTGGATTTCGCGGGAAGATTTTAGGGAGAATGATCTTCACTGGTATTGAAGTGGAGCTGGATCAAAATGAGCAGGTTCTCGACATTTTGATTGAAGGAAGACCAATTGAGTTAACCAAGATTTATACGATTGCCACACTTGATATGTATACATTCGGCCATCTATACCCAGCGATTGCCGATTCCAAAAAGAAGACCTATTACATGCCTGAATTGTTACGAGATGTGCTCAGGTGGAAGCTAGGACAAATTTGGGCATAGTGGATGTTCACTCATTTCTTTTCTAGGTCATATCGTAGTAATGAATACGGATGATTGCTAGAAGGGGAGTGTGAGAGAACATGCTTGAAATGACACCTATTACCATTAAAAATGAAACGTTTATAGCAGTTACGTTAAAACTGCCTAAAACGAATTTTATGGCTGTTACGAATGATGTTGGTTATATTATGTGCGGTGCTCTTGATGTTGGTCTACTAAACGCAAAGCTTAAAGAACGAAAGATTGTTGCAGGGCGTGCAGTGGGTGTAAGAACGATTGAGCAGCTGCTAGAGGCTCCGCTTGAGTCGGTGACACTTGAAGCTGAAGAGTTGGGCATAACGGTTGGGATGAAGGGAAAAGACGCTCTTTTAAAAATGAAGTACAAGTAATAAATGAAGCCTTAGATGCACAATCTACTGTTGGTTGCGTATCGGAGGCTTTTTTGTTCATAAAATATAAGCTAATTCATATAAAATCCCCTTCACCTTATCCCGTAGTTGCGTTACACTTTGTAAGAGAAAAGTGTAAATGACACGAGGATTAGGGTGAGCTAGATGCGATTGGTTGCTGTTAAAAGTGTTGAGCCTGGGGCAAAGTTAGGACGAGATATTTATAACGATAATAGTCAAATTTTACTTTTTAGGGGAGCGGTATTAACTGGGCGGTTATTAACTCGTTTAGTTGAAATGGGCATCCATTATATCTATATTGAGGACGAATTGACGAATGATATTATGGTTGATTCGGTTATACGTGACGAGACAAAGAAGCGGGCGATTAAAACGATTAAAGAAGAGTTTAAAATAATTAGTGAAGAAGTTATTTTAAAAAAGACAGTGAATTTTGATCAATTAAGCCAAAATTTCTCTACGGTTGTTCATTCGATTCTAGCAGACATTAAACATAATCCAGACGCTTTAGCTATGCTTTCAGAAACGTATGTTTATGATCATTACATATTCACCCACTCACTCAATGTAACGATTTACACATTAGGACTTGCGACGAAGCTGGGCTATTCCTCAAAACAATTAAATGAGATCGGACTTGGAGCCCTATTGCATGACGTAGGGAAAATCGCCGTTCCAATTGAAGTGTTGAATAAGCCAGGACGCTTAAATAAGGAAGAATTTGAACTGATCAAAACACATCCTAAAGCAGGATTTGATCTTCTACGAGATGTACCTAATATCCCGCTGCTAGCCGCTCATTGCGCATTTCAGCATCATGAACGACTTGATGGAAATGGCTACCCTAGAGGCCTAACAGACAATCTCATTCATCCTTATGCTAAAATTATTGGGATAGCGGATGTCTTTGATGCGGTTACATCTCATCGGGTATACAGGAAGCCGATGCTCCCTCATGAAGGACTTGAATTGCTTTATTCAGGTGCAGGCATTCTTTTTGATAAAGGACTTGTCGAGACATTTCGAGAAACCATTGCGCTCTATCCAGTCGGTTTAACCGTAAAGTTAAATGATGGTCGCCTGGCGATAGTGATTAGGCAAAATAAACAAATGAGTACCAGACCTGTGATTCGTGTATTTAGCGAAAGTGGAAGAAAACTTAAACTTACGTATGATATCGACTTAATGGAGTATTTGGATACGACTATTATTGAAACGGAAACTACATTAGCAACTGCAAATTAAAAGGGGATGAGCGAGAGTGAAACAGTATCTTACGCTATGTGAGCATGTACTCAATGAAGGGGAAGAAAAGTCAGATCGAACAGGAACAGGTACAATTAGTACCTTTGGTTATCAAATGCGATTTGATTTAGGAGATGGTTTTCCTGCTCTTACAACAAAGAAACTACATCTACGTTCCATCATCCATGAGCTTTTATGGTTTTTAAAGGGTGAGACCAATATTGCTTACTTAAAAGAAAACAATGTGCGTATTTGGAACGAGTGGGCAGACGAATCTGGAGATCTTGGTCCTGTATACGGTAAACAATGGCGTTCATGGGAAGGCGCAAATGGGAAAGTAATAGACCAAATTTCAGAAGTGGTGGAGCAGATCAAAACGAATCCTGACTCTAGAAGATTGATTGTGAGTGCTTGGAATCCTGCTGAAATTGATGAGATGGCACTTGCACCATGTCATTGCTTGTTTCAATTTTACGTAAATGATGGTAAGTTATCATGTCAGCTCTATCAACGTAGTGCTGATATCTTCCTCGGTGTTCCATTTAATATTGCTTCCTATGCTCTTTTAACGATGATGATCGCTCAAGTAACAGACCTTGAGCCTGGTGAGTTTGTTCATACATTTGGAGATGCACATATTTATTCGAACCATATGGAACAAGTGAAGCTACAGCTTACAAGAGAGCCAAGATCACTGCCGAAAATGAAAATAAATAAGGAAGTTACATCTATTTTTGACTTTACCATCGATGACTTTGAGCTTACTGAATATGATCCTCATCCACATATCAAAGGTGAGGTATCTGTATGATCTCCTATATCGTCGCAATGGATAAAGAACGCACAATCGGACGAGACAATGATTTGCCATGGCATTTGCCAGCAGACTTAGCTCATTTTAAACGAGTCACATCAGGGCATACGATTGTGATGGGACGCAAAACGTATGAATCAATTGGACGACCACTACCTAAACGTCGAAACGTGATCCTTACTAGGAATACAGCATATACAGCTGATGGATGCGACGTTGTGCATCAAGTCGCTGATGTTGTGAAGCTTGCCAAGGAAGAGGATGAATGCTTCATTATTGGTGGAGCTGAGCTCTTTACGTTATTTTGGGATGAGGTCGATCGTTTATACGTCACCCATATTGATGAAACATTTGATGGTGATACGTTCTTTCCTGAAATCAAGGAAGAAGAATGGAAACTCCTCTCAGCAGATGAAGGCATTGTAGATGAAAAGAACCGTTACCCACATACTTTCTGTGTGTATGAGAGAAAAAAGTAATCGTTTGTAAAGAAATACAAGTCAAATTGTCCACCCCCTTTGCATATACATTAGGCAAAGGGGGTTTTCAACGTGAGATTCGGTAAACCATCGAGACCCCGGAAAGGTCCTTTACCATTTCGGTATGTGCTGCTCTTATCCTTCTTAATATTTGTGATCCTTACTGTGCAAGGACTTTGGATTATTGAGAAAGGAATTAGACCCACACTTGTCCACATTGCAACAACAGAAACGAGAGTCATCGCAACTCGCGCGATTAATGATGCTGTATCGAAAAAAATCGCATCGGATCTTGATCAAGGAGAATTATTTATAAGGGATGCTGATAATACGCTTCAATTTAATACGCAGATGTATAATAGAATCTTGTCAGAAGCCACCAATCGAGTTCAACGTCATTTAAAGGCGATTGAGCAAGGGGAAACATTTGATGTGTCATTTGAGAACGAGGAAGCTTTCACCTCTGATGGAGGCATTATTTACACGATTCCTTTAGGGCAAGCAACCAATAATGCTCTACTCGCTCATCTCGGTCCGCAAGTTCCAGTCCGATTCTCAGCGATTGGGGATGTGAAGACGGATCTTAATATGAAAACATTTAATACTGGCATTAATAACACGACCATGTCAGTCAATTTTGATGTAGTAGTCGACGTTAAAATTGTTATCCCGTTTGCAACGAATACAGAAGCGATTAAAACGACCATCCCTGTTGGTTTGATTAATATTCAAGGAGACGTACCTGAATATTATTCTGAAGGGGGAGGAATGATTGTACCTGCACCTGGTTCTTCCTTAGGAGGTGGCGATAATTAACATTGTCAACCATGTAAAACTATGATAAGATAATTCGGCAAACTTAATAATGTGAGTTGCCTCATCAACATGGTGGGGTAGAGGCGCGAATGTAAAAGAGTACGCACTTGGAGGATGACAACGTAGAGAAGTGTGAAAAGGTTCATTTGCCGAAGTGGGAAAGAGGAGTCAGAACTTTTCTGCTGGGGTTGCATTGAAGAAATGTAACACTGTCACAGCTGATTAGCTGTGGAGAACTACTGTTGTGATGGGGATACCTGTGCTTATTAAAGCCAATAATGGGTAACCGTTATTGGCTTTTTTTATACTCTCATACAGATGAGTATAGGAAACATCCCTGTATCAACATATTATATCAAAGGGGGATGGACCGAATGGAAGGTTCAATTTTATCGTTACTGCCACCAGTGCTAGCGCTTGTTATGGTTATTTTAACGAGACGAGTTCTATTGTCACTAGGTGTCGGTATTATTGTTGGCGCACTGATGCTAAATGGATACAATCCAGTCGATAGTGTAGTTGAAATTGCTTCAATTGTAGGAGCTATATTTGTTGTAGATGGGGCCATCAATGATTGGGAACTTTATATTATCTTTTTCCTATTGTTACTTGGAATGATGGCAGCACTTGTTACTCGTTCTGGAGGTAGCCGTGCATTTGGTGAATGGGCAATGAAACGTGTAAAAACACGAGTAGGCGCTCAAATGGTTTCGGTTATTTTGGGGATTTTAATCTTTATTGATGATTACTTTAACAGTTTAACAGTAGGTAATGTCAGTCGTCCGCTAACCGACCGTCACCGTGTATCCCGTGCTAAACTTGCTTATCTAGTCGATTCAACGGCTGCTCCGATGTGTGTTATTGCACCTGTATCGAGCTGGGGTGCTTATATCATTACGATTATTGCAGGGATTCTAACTACACATGGTGTGACGCAATACGAAGGTCTGCAAGCCTTTATGCTAATGGTTCCGATGAACATTTATGCACTAGTGGCCATTGGTTTAGTATTAGCAGTCGTCTTATTTAAATTGGACTTTGGCGCAATGCGAGTCCATGAGGAACGTGCTATAAAAACAGGAGAGCTTGTTGATCCTGAATCAGGTGCAATCCCAGGGGACCAAGAGGATCTGAAAGTTAGTGACAAAGGACGTGTAGGCGATCTTGTGTGGCCAATCGTTGCTTTGGTTGTTGGGACCGTTGCATTCATGATTATTACAGGTATTCAAGCTAGTGAAGGTGCGGCGACAATCCTTTCGACGTTTGAAAATACAGATGTCGCAACATCACTATTATATGGTGGATTAATTGGTTTTGCTGTTGCTTTAGTGCTTAATCTCATGAAGAAGACTGAAGCACGTGATTTTGGCGCAACAATCTGGGCTGGGATTAAGTCCATGCTTCCAGCTATTTATATCTTACTATTCGCTTGGACGATTATTGCGATTATTGGTGATTTAGGAACAGGGCAATATCTTGCTTCTCTAGTAGATGGAAACATCCACCCAATGTTCTTGCCAGCGATTTTATTCTTAATTGCCGGTTTTGCTGCATTCTCAACTGGAACATCTTGGGGAACGTTCGGTTTGCTACTTCCGATTGCAGGAGAAATGGCTGCCGTTATTGATATTACGATGATGCTTCCGATGCTTGCAGCAGTTCTTGCTGGAGCGATTTTCGGAGATCATTGCTCACCTATCTCAGATACGACAATCCTCTCTTCTACAGGAGCAGGAAGTCATCATATTGACCATGTAGTTACTCAGCTTCCGTATGCGATTGTGGCAGCTGTAATTACGTTACTTTCCTATCTTGTACTTGGTGCAACTGGAAGTGTGATCTTAACATTGCTGACGGCATTCGTCTTACTTGTGATTACCGTTCTTATATTGAAAAAGCTCTCTACGCCAATTGAAGCGTAGCAAAGTGGCTTCTGCATCCTAGCAGAAGCCTTTTTTGGGTCTTATTACCTTCTTTTATGGATTAATTTAATAAAACCTTTAATAAATGTGACATTTTTCTTAAATTTATTTTGACAAACCCCAGGGTAATCATTATAATAAAAAAATGAATAGTCTGATAACTCTAAAGGTGGAGGGGTTGAAAAAAAACGATACTACCATACGTTGATGCGCTAAATTGACTTGTCGAAATAATTGTCAAATAATTTTGACAAAAAATATTTTTGTGCGGATACTATTTACAGAATTTTTAGAATACTATTTAAAGAACACAGCACATAACAGAGGGGAGTTAACGAAAATGGCTAGAGAGCAATGGGGGACTAGAGCAGGATTTATTTTAGCAGCAATTGGGTCAGCGGTCGGTTTAGGTAACATTTGGCGCTTTCCATATGTTGCATATGAAAACGGTGGAGGAGCATTCTTTTTACCTTATCTTTTTGCACTATTAACAGCGGGGATTCCGTTACTTATTATGGAGTTTACATTAGGTCATAAATACCGTGGATCTGCACCACTTTCTTATGCTCGTTTACACAAAAAAGCAGAATGGATTGGTTGGTGGCAGGTAGCGATTGCCTTTGTTATCTCAACTTACTACGCCGTTATTATTGCGTGGGCGATTGCTTATACGTACTTTGCATTCAATCAAAGTTGGGGTGAGGACACTGGTGGATTCTTAATGGGAGAATACCTTCAACGCATTGATCTATCAGGTGGAGCGCTTGGTGAAGTCGGCTCACTTGTACCAGGTGTATTCATTCCTTTATTAGTTGTCTGGGCAGTTACGCTAGGAGTTTTATTTAAAGGGGTTAAACGCGGAATTGAGATGGCTAACCGTATCTTCATCCCACTTTTAGTCGTTATGTTCTTATTAATTGTTATTCGTGCAATAACACTTGAAGGGGCATTAGTTGGTCTAGATGCATTCTTTGCTCCTAACTGGAGTGAGATTATGTCGCCGGGGGTGTGGGTAGCCGCATACGGTCAGATATTCTTCAGTTTATCGATTGCCTTTGCAATCATGATCACCTACTCAAGTTACCTTGGGAAAAAATCGGATATTAACAACAATGCCTTTATTACAGGTTTTAGTAACTCGAGTTTTGAGTTGTTAGCAGGTATTGGGGTATTCGCAGCACTTGGGTTTATGGCAACAGCATCTGGGGTTGGTGTAGACGAGGTAGCAAGCGCAGGTATTGGCTTAGCCTTTGTCGTCTTCCCGGAAATCATTAATACATTCCCAGGTATGAATGGATTCTTCGGGGTCTTATTCTTCGGATCATTAGTGCTTGCTGGTCTATCCTCACTTATTTCAATTGTTGAAACATTTGTTGCAGGCATTCAAGACAAATTCAAGCTTTCTCGTACAAAAGCTGTTGCCTTTGGTGGAGGGTTATCAGCCGTTATTTCTTTACTATTTGCTACACAGGGCGGACTTTTCTTCTTAGATACAGCTGATTACTTCATCAACCAGTTTGGTGTAGCATTAGCAGGTCTAGTATCTGTTATCGCTGTTTCTTGGTTCATTCGTAAGCTTCCTGAACTACAAGGTCATGCAAATGGTGTATCAGACTTTAAAACAGGTCTATGGTGGAAGGTTTGCTTGAGCATCATTACACCAATTGTTCTTGGGTACATGGCGATTCAGAATACGATTACCAATATTACTTCTAATTATGAAGACTACCCAACATCGTTAGTCGTAAGCTGGGGCTGGGTTGTTGCAATTGGAGCCATTGTGATCGGGTTTGTGTTTGCATCCTTTAAATGGCAAAAGAACGACTTAGATGTACCAGCAGATTCAAATGATAAAGGAGCTGATCTATAATGAGTGGAAGCGCAATTGTCATGATGGTTATTGGCATACTAATCATTTGGGGCGGAATGGCTCTAAGTATTTTAAATGCAGTCAGAGTAGCAAAACAAAAGAAAGCATCATCTTAAGGCACAAACAAGGAGTCAGCATAATGCTGACTCCTTTATTTTTTCTTTTTGCGATCCTGATAGGCTTTTCGTTCCCATGACTTTAATGATGGAAACGGATCAAATGACCATTCTGTATATCCATTATCTCTGTACATGCCATAGTGGAGGTGAGGTGGGAACTTACCTTGTGTGCCAGGCTTTCCGTATCCTGAACTCCCACAATACCCAATCACATCACCAGGTGAGACGATGCTTCCTTCTTCAATTCCTTTTTCGAAGCCACTTAAATGAGCATAATAATGGTAAATATTATCTAAGTCACGAATTCCAATACGCCATCCTCCGTACATATTCCAGCCTTTAACCTCAACTTTTCCATAAGCCGTTGCCCGGACAGGTACATTGTAACCAGCGAAAATATCCGTACCTTCATGTATACGTCTGCCTCCCCAACCACGACGGTCTCCCCATGTGTTCTTATAACTGTAATTATGGTTAAGTGGAATAGGGAAGGCATGATCATCTAAATCAAGATTTCCAAAATGCTCATAAACGGTAGCGTGTCCGTGGATGATCGAGACAGATTGCTCGCGTTGGTAATAATCCCAAAGGGCAATCCTAAAATCTTCTTCATCAAATCCGTACTGTTCTAAATAGTTGGCAAATGTATAGAGTACATCTTCATCATCGCTTAAACTTGCGATCCCATCACCGTTCCCATCAAGCCCGACTCCATTAAAGAGGCTAATGGACAAAGGATCCGTATCTTCTTTATTGGGGTTAATTGGTCCAGCCCACACTTCTGGCTCATAATAAATAGAGATTAATCCTTCTTCTCTTGGACGATCTCGTTGAGCTCGACGTAAGCCTCTCTCGTATGTGTCAGCGGCAGCTAAGTAATACCAAGGTACTTGAGTCACTGTCTCCATTTTTTGATAAAGCTCCATCCGTCCTTTAAAAATCTCTTCTTGGCTCAGTTCTTCATTGTTAGCATGAGTATGTTGTGGAGTGGAACTGATAATAATTAAGGTCAATAATAATAGTTGTATTGCTCGCTTCACTTTATTCCCTCCTCTAGGAATTCCCTTCTTCTCTAGTGTGCAAAGTTTTTAGAGAAAAATATGAGTGAATCAATGGAAATTTCGAGCGAGAGTTTGGTCATTTACGAATAATCATGATAAAGTATAGAAAGATAAATGCAGCGAGGTTTGTCGATTTTCGTATGCAGAATATGGGAAAGCGGATGGAGTGATGTAGCGTGGCAAAAAAAGAAGAACATTTACGCAAGCCGGAGTGGCTAAAAATAAAGTTAAATACGAATGAAACGTACACAGGATTAAAGAAAATGATGCGCGAGAAGAATCTACATACAGTTTGTGAAGAAGCGCGCTGTCCTAACATTCATGAGTGCTGGGCAGTAAGAAAAACGGCAACCTTCATGATTCTAGGTGACGTTTGTACACGCGCATGTCGTTTCTGTGCTGTTAAGACAGGTCTTCCAACTGAACTTGACCTACAAGAGCCAGAACGTGTAGCGGACTCTGTTGAAATGATGGGGTTAAAGCATGCTGTTATTACAGCGGTTGCACGTGATGACTTAAAGGATGGTGGTGCGGCTGTATTTGCTGAAACTGTTCGTGCTATTCGTCGTAAAAGTCCGTTCTGTACAATTGAAGTTTTACCATCTGATATGCTAGGTAATTTTGATAGCTTAAAAACATTAATGGATGCCAAACCAAATATTATGAACCACAATATTGAAACCGTTCGTCGTCTTTCACCGAGAGTTCGTGCACGTGCAACGTATGAGCGTACATTAGAATTCTTACGTCGTGCTAAAGAAATGAACCCAGAGATTCCAACGAAATCAAGCTTAATGATTGGACTTGGAGAGACAAGAGAAGAGATTATTGAAACAATGGATGATCTACGTGCAAATAACGTCGATATCATGACGATCGGTCAGTATTTACAACCAACGAAGAAGCACTTAAAGGTTCTAAAATACTACACACCAGAAGAGTTTGCTGAATTTAAGGAGATTGCTCTTGAAAAAGGCTTCAGCCACTGTGAGTCTGGTCCACTAGTTCGTTCATCTTATCATGCTGATGAGCAAGTAAACGCAGCACAAGTAAGGGAAGAAGCTAATAAAGTAGCTAAATCATAAAAAAGAGCGCCGCGGCGCTCTTTTTTCTTTTGTGAGACTAGAATGAACATTGCGGAATACTACTCTAACTTGACAAGTCGGAATAGTGTGAATATTATTGAATCAATATGATCTATTCATAAATATATACAATACTTGGGGGAATTAAGATGAGTGAAGAGAACCACTTTCGTCCTGAAACATTAGCGATACATGCTGGCCAAGAAATTGATCCTACAACATTTTCACGTGCCGTTCCTTTGTATCAAACAACCTCATATGGATTTAAAGATACAGATCATGCGGCTAATTTATTTTCATTAAGTGAATTTGGAAATATTTATACTCGCCTGATGAACCCAACGACGGATGTATTTGAAAAACGTGTGGCAGCACTTGAAGGTGGGGCAGCGGCTCTTGCTACAGCTTCTGGACAAGCTGCTATTACATATTCCATTTTAAATATTGCCGAAGCAGGAGATGAAATTGTTTCTGCAGCAAGTCTTTACGGGGGTACATATAATTTATTTTCAACTACTTTGCCAAAGCTTGGGATTAAAGTGCATTTTGTCGACCCAACAGACCCTGCTAATTTCAAGGCTGCCATTACTGATAAAACAAAAGCGATCTATGCAGAAACAGTGGGGAATCCTAAGGGCGATGTATTAGATATTGAAGCTGTAGCAGCGATCGCTCATGATCACGACCTACCTCTAATTGTCGACAACACCTTCCCAAGTCCTTACTTACTACAACCATTTAAACATGGTGCTGATATAGTTGTTCACTCAGCCACGAAATTTATTGGTGGTCACGGGACATCAATTGGCGGTGTGATTGTCGATGGTGGGAAGTTTGATTGGACGAAAACGGATAAATATCCTGGTCTGACTACACCAGATCCCAGCTATAACGGGGTCGTTTATACAGAAGCAGTTGGACCAATTGCCTACATTATAAAAGCACGCGTTCAACTTTTACGAGATTTAGGAGCCACCATTTCACCATTTAATTCTTTCTTATTGTTGCAAGGGTTAGAAACGTTGCATCTTCGTATGAAGCAGCATAGTGAAAATGCACTTGAAGTCGCAAAGTTTTTAGAGGCTCATCAGTCTGTAGATTGGGTATCCTACTCAGGTTTAAAGTCTCATTCTTCCTATGACTTAGCTCAAAAATACTTGCCAAAAGGGCAAGGGGCCATTTTGACGTTTGGATTAAAAGGTGGGTTAGAAGCTGGTAAAAAGCTGATTCATTCTGTTGAATTATTTTCACACCTCGCTAATGTGGGCGATTCAAAATCACTTATTATCCACCCTGCGAGTACAACTCATCAGCAATTAACAGAAGAAGATCAACTAGCTGCAGGGGTTACACCTGGTATGATCCGTTTATCCATTGGAACAGAAGCAATAGAAGACATTTTAGAAGATCTTGGCCAAGCAATTGGAAAAAGCCAAGAATAAAAAAGAAGGAGCTGCCGATCAGGTCATTGACCTTGTGGCTGCTCCTTTTTTAGTGGTGGTGTTTTGTTGTTTGTGGCGGTATGGCGGTATGTGCGGAATTTACCATTTTTGAGCGAATGTAGCGGCATTATGTGCGAAATATGGATGGATATGTGCGCTATATCTTATATAAGAGCGTAATTTCTAATATATGAGCGATCCGATTTTTTATGAGCGAAATTCCTAATAATTCATCCGCATGCCAAACCACTCACCTCAGCCTTTCAGTGTCTAGCTTCACGGCATTGTCCTTCGAGAAACTTTTGTGAGTCAAACGAAGTCAAAGAACGACTTCTAATTGCCTCCCCTAAGTTTTCGAATGCCAGAACATGCCTTTCCGCTTTTCCGTGTCTAGCTTTATTGGCTCAGTTAGTCGGGCCGCTTCACTTTGACAAACGAAGCAAAAAGCGCTTCTAATTGTCAAACCTCCACCGTCCTCGTACCTAAACGAGCCAATTCCACTTTTCTTGTCTAGCTTCGGCTCGTTGTCCTGCGGGAAGAAACAGTGAATCAAATGAAGTCAAAAGGCGACTTCATATTGCTTCCCTTTATTCTTCCGCATGCCAAACCACTCGCCTCCGCCTTTCTGTTTAATCCATCAGTTTCTTTTGTTTTTGTTCCATGACGTTCATGTTATCGTCGGTTGATTCGTTGTATGCTCCTTGTGGTGATTGGCGCATTTCTTGGATAGTTTGCTTTAGTGACCCTTCTTGGTTTCCGGCTGTAGTGGAGCCATTTTGGAAGCGTTCGATTTCTGCAAAGTGCTCATGGTCATCAGTAATATACACTTCGTAGTAACGAGGCACAACGGAGATTGCACTTCGTTTTACTTGGTCTGCTACATAATCACGGTCGTTTGTATCGCAATCATAAGCAACAAGCACATATTTATCAGTAACTAATGTTGCTGCCTCGCTTACCGTTTCATTTGTTAAAACCATACGAGATACAGTATCGGCAAGTTCAGTCCGGTCAAACATTGGAGTAGATTGCTGTTTTCCGTTGGCTTCGACTTGTTCTTTTTGGTATCTTGTATAGCCATAGCTGTTATATTCTGTGGATTGATTTTGTCCCATTCCCATCGGATAATAACCTTGATTTGTTTGCATTGGACCGTAATTTGGATTAGAAGTACGTTGCAACGATTGCTGCCCTACATCATTCATTTGACAGCCAGTCATAAGCATTAACGCTGCGACACCGGTAACCATCATTGATTTTTTTATCATAATTTTCATTCCCCCTCTATCTACAGAATGACCCAAAGAGGAACTTTTTACTGATAGAAAATGATGAGCACAAAGGATACTGTTGGCAGGCATGGATGTGGTATAATAAGGTATGAAAAGAGAGGTGAGCCCAGTGGTTCGCATTCAAGGAATGCAATATGAGATTGTTGATGATGTAAAGGAAGGCTGGAACGAAGAAGCCTTTAAGGCTCGTTACAGTGATGTTTTAAACAAATATGATTACATTGTAGGTGACTGGGGTTACAACCAGTTGCGTTTACGCGGTTTCTTTAGCGACCGCCATAAAAAATCTACGTTTGATACGAAGATAAGTACGTTACCTGATTATCTCTATGAATACTGTAATTTCGGTTGTGCTTATTTTGTTTTAAGGAAAGTAAAGGAAAAAGACAAAGAAAAGTCTTCATCTGTACAAGCAGAGGGTGAAGAGTAAATGGAGAGCCCTCATGGGAAGGGCTCTCTAGTTTAAGTCGTCGTATAAGGTGGTTCCTCATTTTTATTAGGGTCATCGTGTGTAGGATGAGCACCTGGGTATTTACGAGGAAGGTTCTGGTGCAGTGATTTAAACTCATAATTGAAAGCGCTGTAATAGCGTTGTCCTGGCTTCCATGGTGTACTCTTATTTACAACTGGAGTATCTTTATTGATCGGAGAGCCATATGGTCCTTCTGGTGTAATTTCCGGCAAAATGAAGTTACGCATTGACTCAACGTTAGAGAAATCAGTATAATTTTCTGTTTCTTTATCACGTGAATTTGGCATAAAAAAACCACCTCCTATGGATTAGCTTTCCCCAAAAGAGATGGTTTTTACTATTAGACCACTTCGTATAAAAATGATCGTAATTCACTCGCATCCTCTTCACTTATTTGATAAGCATGCTCTAGATAACCAGGTTCTTCCAAGTCATCTGCTCCAATTATGGCGAAGCGATTAGATTGAACATCTAGGACAAGTTGTTTTCCGTAGTAGCGAGAAGAATTAATAATGGCTAAATCAAAACGCTGTGATTCGCCCATAAAGCTAACGAAACGAGTGCGTGTTTCTTCCACGTCATTATATAAATAAAATCGCTCAGACATCTATGAACCCCCTTTAGTACATGAGTTTTATTATCTAATCATACCATGACTGAAAAGGGAACGCGATTGTTAGTCGTTCATAACAAGATGTGGTTTATGGTCTAGATGATGATGAGTTTTAATGTAGCGAACTGTTCTTGTTTTAGCGCGCATAACGATTGAATCCGTTTCAGCTAAGTCGCCGCCTAAAAAGCGTACGCCTTCAACAAGTTCGCCTGAAGAAACGCCTGTTGCAGCGAAGATTGCATCGTCACCACGTACAAGATCATTTAATTGCAGTACTTGCCTTGGATCTTCTAGTCCCATTTTCTTGCAGCGTTCAAATTCTTCGTCATTCATAGGAACAAGACGGGCTTGCATGTCGCCACCTAAAGCTTTAAGTGCAGCAGCTGAAATGACACCTTCTGGAGCACCACCTGTACCTACAAAAAGATCAATGCCTGTTTGAGGAAGGGCTGTAGCGATCGAAGCACCTACATCACCATCCCCAAAAAGTGTGACACGAGCACCTTTTTGACGAACGCGTTCAATAAGTTCCGCGTGACGCTCACGTTCTTGAATAATGACGGTTACATCACGAACTCGTTTATTTGTCATTTTAGCGATGATGTCGATTGTTTTTTCAATCGGGTCATCTAAACGAACAAGGCCAGCTGCTTCCGGTCCAACAGCGATTTTTTCCATATACATATCTGGTGCATGTAGGAGAGTTCCCTTATCTGCAACGGCAATAACCGCCATCGCATTTGGGTGTCCTTTTGCTACAATACTCGTTCCTTCAAGAGGATCTACAGCGATGTCAACTTCAGGACCATGTCCACTACCGACTTCTTCGCCAATGTAGAGCATTGGTGCTTCATCAAGTTCTCCCTCACCAATGACGACGGTCCCTCTGCAGTTTACTGAATCAAACATGGTGCGCATTGCGCTTGTGGCAGCATCATCTGCTTCATTTTTTTTGCCACGTCCCATCCATTGAGATGAGGCTAAGGCTGCGGCTTCCGTTACACGGACGATTTCTAAGGCTAGTTCACGATCCAAGTTGTTTCTCCTCCAATTGTGTATCATAATATGGGTATTACGTTTGTTCGACAATCATTCAGGCCCTTGTCGAATCATGTACGTCCTTTATCATAACAAAAATGAGGTCAAGAATAAATCATTTCTTTTGATGTGTTTGTCTTTATCTTTGAAAACGATCTAATGTGTTATACTAATTGAAAAAAGAAGGTGCTTCAGATGTATTTTGTAAATCGCGAAAAAATTGAAGAAACACTTACATATATGGAATTAATGGTGGGCGAGTTAGATCAAAAGTGGGCACTAGAGACACTTAAGGACAAGCTTGCCTTTGAAAGATTGGCTACCGTTGTTATCGAGTCCATTATTGATGTCGGAAATAGCATGATTGATGGGTTTATCATGCGTGATCCTGGCAGCTATGAAGATATTGTAGAAATTCTTTTTGATGAAAAAGTCATTACGGAAGAGGATGCTTTATCATTAAAGAAAGTTGTTAGTCTGAGAAAGCCTTTAGTTACCCACTATACGGCTATAAAACATGAGGAAGTCGCATTGGTTCTGAACCAAGAGATAAACGCACTAACACATTTTTCTGCTAATGTTAGACGGTATTTAGTAGAAGAACTTGGACCGGTATCTGCCTTTTTACCGGAATCAGAAAAATAGCGTCCTTATCACATAAATTTACAACGACTGAATCATCGCTTACAATAAGGTGAAGGATGGTGATGGTCATGAGTAATAATACCAACTCCACAAGGCAAGTCATTTTAGTTATGCTTAAAAAGAGCCATGAACTAACTGTTTCAGAGATGGCTCAGCAATTAGAGATTACTGAGATGGCTGTGCGTAGACACCTACAAGGGTTAGAAAAAGAAGGGTTGATCCATTCCAAGCTTGAAAGACAGCCGATGGGACGTCCTACACATAAATATTTTTTAACACTTCAGGGAGATGAAAGCTTTCCGAGGAACTACGGAAATCTCTCGCTTGAATTCTTACATGATCTTGAAAGGATAAGTGGAACGGAAGTGATTGAGAAGTTATTTGAACAGCGTCGGGAGCGATTGCAACAAAAATACGGATCGTCGGTCAACGGAGACTTTGATGAACGGGTGGAAACACTTGCACGTATTCAAAATGAAAATGGCTATATGGTGGAAGTTGAAAAAGATGATGACGGCACCTACCGTTTTATTGAATATAATTGCCCGATCGCAAAAGTGGCTTCCGCTTATCCCGTTGCTTGCAATTGTGAACAAAAACTTTTCAAAACATTGCTTAACACAGATGATATCGAGCGAGAAGAGTGTATGGCAAAAGAAAATACACCAAGTTGTGTGTATCGGCTGAAAGAAACGAAGTGAAAATCGTAAAGCAATAGCCACCTTCTAATAAGGTGGTTGTTTGTTTAGAAATGAGGGCAAAGTGAAGACGTATAAAGGGTTTTTAATTGATTTAGACGGCACAATGTATCGAGGGACTGAACCGATTCCTGAAGCGATTGATTTTGTGAAGAAGCTAGAGGAAAAAGGATATCCATATTTATTTGTTACCAATAACTCAACAAAAACACCTGATCAGGTGGCAGACGTCTTAGTGAAGATGGGAGTTCCTGCAACGACCGAACATATTTACACAACTAGTATGGCTTCTGCAAGTGTCATTACAGAAGAAAAACAAAAGGCTCGCGTCTTGATGGTAGGAGAAGAAGGGCTAAGACAAAGTTTGCTTGACTATGGTCATCAAATTGTAGAAGCAGATCCTGATTATGTGGTGATGGGGTTAGACCGTGAGATTACGTATGATAAATTAGCAAGAGCAACACTTGCTGTTCGAAATGGAGCTACTTTTATCGCAACGAATGGGGACCGTGCACTTCCTACAGAAGGAGGGTTAATGCCAGGAGCAGGCTCGTTGATCTCAGTAGTCACGACATCTACTGGGATTAAGCCAACGTTTATTGGAAAGCCTGAGTCCATTATGATTGAACAAGCACTTGAGCGTATCGGTGTTAGAAAAGAAGAGGCTTTAATGATTGGTGATAATTATGATACTGATATATTGGCGGGGATCCGTGCGAATGTTGATTCGCTGATGGTGCTTACAGGTGTAACGGAAGAAAAACATTTAAATGATGTTGATGAAAAGCCAACGTATGTCATTCAGTCGTTGGCTGAATGGGAGATTAATTAAACGTTTGTTTAACAAGATTCATGCGATTGCATGAATCTTTTTTTTGGCAATATGTACTAGATTCGACTGCCCCAACCGAATTGGAGTCGAATCTAAAGGTTAAGAGTGGTTACTCAACGTTAGCGGCCCGGTGTGCTAAACGACTTGAAGCTGCAGCTGCGATTGCCCCTACAATATCATCAAGGAATGTGTGGCATTTTCCACTTGATTTATCATTTAAATCCTTTAAGATTCCTGGTTTTAATTTATCGATGTATCCGTAGTTGGTAAAGCCAATCGATCCATACACATTAACAATCGATAGCGCAATAATCTCATCAACACCGTATAAGCCTTCGTCACGAGCGATAATTCCTTGAAGCGGTTCTTCTAATTTTTTTTGTTCTGTTAACACATCGAGCTGAATACCCGTTAAAATCGCATTCTGAATTTCTCGCTTTCTGATCACTCGGTTGACATTATGAATACAATCATCCATGGATAAATGTGGGTGATACTTTTCTTGAAGGAAGTAAACGAGGTCAGCAATATCCTGAATGGTTACGCCGCGCTCTATTAAGGCCTGTCGTGCTCTTTCTTCTACTTCATCGTAATTTTTCTTCTCTTGCTTCTCTGACATAAAATCCCCTCCAGCGTTCATTCACCTTATCAACACTTGGCGTGGAGACAAAATGATTATTACTAGTCTACGGGAAAGATACACATTTTATGCAAATGGGTCATAGACTAGATAAAAGAAGCTGTAGGTAGGGAGGGAAGACTGTGTTTGAGCGGAATGTGTATGATCAATATGGATTATATTGTGATTCTCGGTTTGCCTTAGGTGACTATGAAGGACTTGAAGCTGGAGGAAAATCCTTTGTTTTTTTTCCAAAAGAAGAATGTGCTTCAAATGAACAAGAGATGCTTGATTATGCAGATTATTATCGTTCAATCGGTGATTCCACGATGTTGAATGTGACAAAAACAAAGCAAGGTGGAAATGTAGGATTAATAGAAGGGCAGGAAGTTTATTTGTTTGAATTACCCCCTCAAGAAAGAAATGGAGGCCTTCACTTAGAGAGCAATTATGAAGTAGGAGAGCATTTGGCGACCATTCATTATTATGGCAAACAAATGCCGCTAACAAAACGGTCTCATGATTATTTTGGCCAGTGGCATAAATTGTGGGAAAAACGACTTGAGCAGCTAGAGGGTTGGTATCAACAGATTAATTACGAGAAGCCAAGGTCCTATGTAGATGAGGCTTTTTTGTATTCGTATCCTTATTTTATGGGGTTGAGTGAAAATGCGATCCAATATGCAGTGGACGCTCGGTTAGATGATCCAACACATGACCAAGAAAAAGGGACGGTTTGTCATAGACGATTTACGGATCAGACATGGTTAGTTACCTCTACTCGTGGGGGGATCATAAAACGTCCTACTGAATTTGTGTATGACCATCCTTGTCGAGATATTGCTGAGTGGGTCAGACAAAGGCGCTACGATTTAACGGAATCAAGGAGTAGCCAGTGGGATGATATTCACTCATTTATTGAAGGGTATGAGCAATATGAACCTCTTTCCTCGTACGCGTGGAGACTTACTTATGCTCGATTACTCTTTCCAGTCCACTACTTTGAAACAATCGAAAATTACTATCGATCTCAAATTAATGAAGAAAAACAAGAGCATGGTCAAACCTTCTTTTCTTTAATTGAACACGAAGGAGCAAATGAAGAGTTTTTAAAAGGATTTTCTGAGATGGTACGAATTCCAAAAACATCATCACGCACCCCTAGTGTGGAATGGTTATAAATGAACTAAACAAGATCATCTCACAACTTGAGGTGATCTTGTTTTTATTTAGAAAATCTCTGTAACTCGTGCTTATGTTATGATGTATGAGAATTGTTAGAACATTTACAAAATACCCCTTGTTTTATCTGGTAATCCATCTTATAATGTCCTTTATACAAATACAAATGTTCTTTTTAGAGATACAGAACCAGATAGATGGATTGGAGTGGAGAAAAATGAAACAAGGAATCAACGTGGGACTGCTAGGACTCGGAACGGTAGGTACTGGTGTCATCTCAATTATTGAACAGCACCAACAAGAGCTGAAGCATCAAGTAGGCTGCTCAGTTAACGTGACTAAGGTGCTTGTTCGTGATCTTGATAAAAAGCGAGGCGTGACTGTAGATAACGACATATTAACAACAAACCCTGAAGATGTGTGCGCGAACCCTGATATTGATGTAGTCATTGAAGTAAGGGGTGGAGTGGATGAAACCAAAGAACAACTCATCCAAGCGCTAGAGCATAAGAAGCATGTCGTGACAGCCAATAAAGATTTAATGGCATTGCACGGGGCAGAACTTCTACATCTTGCCTCCAAAAACGGCTGTGATTTATTTTATGAAGCAAGTGTAGCGGGTGGGATTCCGATTTTACGAAGCTTAGTCGACGGTTTGGCTTCTGATCGAATCACTAAAATGATGGGGATCGTCAATGGAACTACTAATTATATTCTTACAAAAATGTCTCAAGAAGGTAGCTCATACTTAGATGTGCTAGCACAGGCTCAAGACTTAGGATTTGCAGAAAGCGATCCTACCTCGGATGTCGAAGGTCTAGATGCTGCTCGTAAAATGGCTATTTTAGCGACACTCGGCTTTTCGATGGATGTAAAGCTAGATGACGTGTCGGTTAAAGGGATCTCTTCTGTAACAGACCGTGATTTACATTATTGTGAGCAGCTAGGATATACGATGAAGCTGATCGGCTTAGCTAAGCGAGATGATGATCGAATTGAAGTGAGTGTAGGGCCAACATTATTACCTAATGAACACCCTCTAGCGTCCGTCCATAATGAGTACAATGCAGTATATGTGTATGGGGAAGCAGTTGGAGAAACGATGTTTTATGGACCAGGTGCGGGTTCTCTTCCTACAGCCACAGCGGTTGTATCGGATTTAGTGACGATCATGAAAAATATGCGCCTTGGTGTAAATGGTCATGCTGTTAACGCACCGCTTCATGAGAAGGTGTTAAAAGAGAACAAAGAGATTGATTCTAAATACTTTTTGCGAATGAGAGTAACCGATAAAGCAGGGACATTCTCAGCGATCACTTCTTTATTTGCGGAATATGAAGTGAGTTTTGAAAAGCTATTACAACTACCGCTTGAAGGTGTAGAGGAAGCAGAAGTTATTGTGATTACACATCATACAAGCAAAGAAAATTACCAAGAATTATATGACCGATTGCAAGCATTAGAAGTAGTAGAAAACGTAGAGAGCAGTTACCGTGTCGAAGGGGGACAATAAAAATGAGTAAATGGAACGGATTACTTCATGAATATAAAGAATTTTTACCGGTGAATGAAAAAACACCGCTATTATCACTACAAGAAGGCAACACACCATTGATCCCTCTTGAACATCTTTCAAAAGAGTGGGGAGTCGATCTCTATGTAAAAGTAGAAGGTGCAAACCCTACAGGTTCTTTTAAAGATCGCGGCATGGTGATGGCAGTAGCTAAAGCGAAAGAAGAAGGCAGTGACACAATCATTTGTGCATCAACTGGTAATACATCTGCAGCAGCGGCGGCTTACGGAGCGCGTGCTGGCATGAGGTGTATAGTGGTCATTCCAGAGGGGAAGATTGCCCTTGGAAAGCTGGCTCAGGCTGTTATGTATGGTGCTGAGGTAATAGAAATTCAAGGGAATTTTGACCATGCGCTTGAAATCGTTCGTTCGATTAGTGAAACGGAGCCTATTACCCTTGTAAATTCTGTTAACCCTTATCGAATTGAAGGACAAAAGACGGCGGCATTTGAAGTGTGTGACGCGCTAGGGCAAGCTCCAGATGTGCTGGCGATTCCTGTAGGTAATGCAGGTAATATTACAGCGTATTGGAAAGGGTTCAACGAATATAACGAGAAAAAAGGTACAGGTCTTCCTGAAATGCGTGGGTTTGAAGCTGAAGGTGCTGCGGCAATTGTACGCGATGAAATCATCGAGGATCCTGAAACGATTGCCACTGCGATCCGTATTGGAAATCCAGCTAGCTGGTCACAGGCAGTGAGCGCAGCCAAAGATTCCAATGGTGCCATTGATTATGTAACAGATGAAGAAATCCTAGAAGCCTATCAATTATTGGCTCAGCGTGAAGGTGTATTTGCAGAACCTGCTTCATGTGCCTCATTGGCTGGCGTCAAAAAACAATTGGCATCAGGGGAATTAAAGAAAGGCGCAAAAATTGTCTGTGTTCTAACTGGAAATGGCTTAAAAGATCCAAGTACAGCTATGGATACAGTGACTGTTAAACCTACAGTTCTCCCGAATGAAAAAGATGTCTTTCTTTCTCATATTAAGGGAGGGGTTACGCTGTGAGTTTAGAGCCTTTTATGATTACTGTACCAGGCAGCACAGCAAACCTTGGTCCAGGATTTGATTCTGTGGGACTTGCGGTTGATTGCTATTTAAACTTGGTTGTCAAACCAGCTGAGGTATGGTCCTTTTCTTCCGAATCTCCAGATTTAGTAGGGATACCGAGTGGTGAGGAAAACTTAATTTGCAGAGTAGCTAATCATGTTGCAAAGACATTTGATTATCAGCTTTCTCCTTGTAAAGTAGAGATGACAAGTGACATTCCACTAACAAGAGGTCTTGGCAGCAGTGCTGCTGCGATTGTTGCTGGAATTGAACTTGCTAATCAACAAATGGGAAATCGTCTATCTCCACAAGAAAAAGTTCGCCTAGCCAGCTTATGGGAAGGTCACCCTGACAATGTCGGTGCGTCGGTTTACGGGGGGCTTGTCATTGGAACTCACACTGTGGATTCTACTCACGTTTTATATGGCGGTGTTCCTAATCTAGATCTCGTATTGGTCATCCCTAGACATGAATTGCTAACTAAAAAGGCAAGAGGAGTTTTACCTGAAACTCTTCCTTTTAAACAAGCAGTTAGAGGGAGTGGGGTAGCGAATGTTCTTGTCGCAGCATTGTTACAAGGTGATTTTGAGTTAGCAGGAGAAATGATGGGTTCTGATGTATTCCATCATCCTTATCGTGGTGAACTCGTTCCTCATCTAGAGGAAGTGATCCATGTAGTGAATGAAGAGACACAAGCGTATGGAGCAGCTTTAAGTGGGGCAGGTCCAACCATCTTCTGTCTTGCACCTCTTCATCAAGGTGGGTCTGTTAAAAAAGTACTTGAAAGCCGTTTTCCAGAGTTTGATGTAGATGTATTAGCGCCTGCTAAACATGGCATCCAAGTGAAAGTACCAAGCTTTTTAAAAGAAGCTTAAATGAATAGATCAAGCAATATCGGGCAAACCAGTACCATCATGTAAAAAAGGAGTGTCCGAACATGCTTGATGTCAATCAGTTACATGAGGGACAACAAGTGTATGTGATTTATCGCAATCCACATACACCAACAGTCTCAGCTATTCAAGAGGCCACAATCGCATTTGATCCAATGAATCCTGGACAAATGTCGCTTGTATTATTTGATTATTATCATCCGATTGAAGAAGATGATGCAATCTTCTCCTCTTATGAAGAAGCAGAGGCATCGTTTGATGAATATATGATGTAGTAATAAGAAAAAAAGCCCGCGTAAGCGGGCTTTTTAATATGGTTCAGTATCGAGTGCTATCGGTACTCATTTCTAAAATTAAAATACTTGTTCGATCTCTTTAACTCCAGGAACTTCCTCAAGAAGAGCACGTTCAATCCCTGCTTTTAGCGTAATAGTCGAACTTGGGCAAGAACCACACGCACCAAGAAGACGAACTTTAACAATTCCATCCTCTACATCTACAAGTTCAACGTCCCCGCCATCACGAAGCAAGAAAGGACGAAGCTTCTCTAATACTTCCTGTACTTGCTCAACCATTTCAGTACTTGTTGCCATTATTAACAACCCCTTTCTACTCTATATTATAATAGCCAACGCAAAAAAAATCCATGAATCTGCAATGATCATTTAAAACTAGGCTTAATATTTTATTTTTATTTTATTTTACATGAGATACTCCAATAAGTGTATATTTTGTTTAAGTTATGTATAATGGATTTGCATAATGTGTGGGAGTGTGGTAGGGATGGGGCCACTTCAGGGATTGGAAGAGCAGCCGTTCATCGATTTGTAAAAGAAGGCGATCACGTCATTTCTGGTGGAAGATCTCAAACTAAGGGGATGCAATTATTTCAAGAAAGTGATTCGAATGGTTACATAGGATGTGTTGATTTTTTTCAAGCGGATATAGCGAATGAAACAGAAGTCATTCAGTTTTATAAAGAGCTTTCAATGACATTTAGCTCAATCGATGTCTTAGTCAATAATGGCGAGATTGCTCCACCTGCAGCTGGGGAACTAGAGAGAATTACAGAAGATGAGTGGCATAAATTATTTAATACGAATGTAGAAGCGACATTATGGATGATGAAGCATGGAATCAAACATATGGACCGTAAAAAAGGAGCATCGATCATAAACCTTGCTGCCACAACGGGCGTCACTACTCACCTGCCGACATTGGCTGCTTATAGTGCCTCAAAAAAAAGCAGCACTTGTGTCATTAACAAAATCATTAGCTAGTCGGTACGCCAAACAGGGTATTCGAATAAATGCGATATCATCGGAACTAATAGATACCCCGCTTGCTCATTTGCTTTATGGTGGGAAAAAGGCTTTTGTATACGCAAATTCTAAGCAGAATAGGCGCAGCACCTGATGAAATAGCATCTATTATTTATTTTCTAGCTTCCAAAGATGCTTCCTATATAATTGGACATAATCTGATTGCTGATGGCGGTCTTTCTCTAAAGTAGATTGATCTTATTGCACGGTTTCATATATGCTTGTTTTAAAGATGAGGAGAGGTGTTTTTGATGAGAGAGATCAAGCTAGTTGTGTACGGAGCAGAGGAAAAATGTGCAAGCTGCATTAATTTACCGACTGCTTATGAAACAAAAGAATGGTTAGAAGCTGCTTTATCGAGAAAGTTTGAAGATAATAAAGTAGAAGTAGATTATGTTGACATTCATGGCAGCTTTGATGAATCTCACCGCTCCTATGTACAAGGCATTCTTGATGATGAATACTTTTATCCACTGATTGTGTTCAATGATGAAGTAGTAGGTGAAGGCAATCCTAGATTGAAGACAATTTACGAAAAAATTGAAGCGAGTATTTGAGGTTTTGGAATCGGAGGAGGAGCTGGTGGGGCGTGTTTCGCACATAAGAGTAGAGGATCATGGTCGTTCGCACATTTATTGCAAATGGCGCACATAAAAGGCAGCTTTTCGCTCATATTTCGATTATTTCGCACATACCCCTGGCAATATCGCACATAACCCAGATTTTGCGCACATATCGAAAAAAAGGCTACTGCAATTGCAGTAGCCCTTCCACTTTTCCTGTCTAGCTTCAGGGCTCAGGTCATCGGTCGCTTCACTTTGTCAAACGAAGCAAAAAGCGCTTCTTATTACCAAAGCTCCACCGCCCTCATACCTGAACGAGCCTTTCCGCTTTTCTTGTCTAGCTTCGGCTCGTTGTCCTGCGGGAAATAACGGTGCATCGAATGAAGGTATAAAGCACCTTCATATCGCTCCCCCTTATATTTCCGCATGCCAGCCCACTCACCTCCGCTTTTCTTACGACCCGGAGTGGTGTTTGTACATCCATAATACGCCGCTTTTTAGGACGCGTGGTACGCGGCCGAGCAGGGTACGCTCGCCCATAAGTCCGAAGCCATGTTTTTTACCGAGTGATCCAAGAACGCCTTTTAGCTTGATGCGTGGGAGTTCTTCTGGAAGTGGTTCATTGTTCCATTGTTTCTTTAGGATCGTTACAATTTGTTCCGCTTGTCCTTCCGCCAGCTGTGCACTTGGAGCGTGCGGAAGGCTCGCACAGTCACCTACGACAAAAACATTTTCATCGGTTGGTAGGAAGTGTTGAGGTGTTAAGACAACACGGCCTTGTTGATCCTTTTCAACATCTAAGTTCCGTACAACTTCAACGGGTTGAATACCGGCCGTCCAAATAACAGCATCACTTTCAATACGTTGATCATGATTATAAAGAGCACTTTCATCAACTTTTGTGATATTTGATTTGTTAATCACTTCGACACCGTGGTCAATGAACCAATTTTGTACATACGTACTTAAGCGACGAGGAAACATGGAAAGGATGATCTCGCCACGGTCAAATAATTTAATGGTTAAATCAGGACGGCTTTCACGAAGTTCACTGGCAAGTTCAACTCCGCTTAGACCTGCACCAACAATTGAGACTACTCCTTCAGGACGAACGTTGTTCAAAGCTTCATATGTGCGTCTTGTAGCTCCCATTGTTTGAATGCCATACGTATGCTCAGGTGCACCAGGCACACCATGGTATTTATCTTCACAACCAAGACCAATAATCAACGTATCATAAGGAACGAATTCTCCATTGCTTAATTCAACCGTCTTTTCTTCTAAATGAATTTCAGTGATCGTCTCGTATTTAATGTTCAAACGAGAGTCTTCTGGGAATTGGACACGTAAATGATGGTCGGCAGCGGTTCCTGCTGCGAGTGCATAGTATTCAGTCTTTAAACAGTGATAAGGTAGTCGGTCAATCAACGTAATCTCAACGTCTTCTGGTAGGTCGTTAGGTAAAAGGCGTTGCATAATACGCATTCCGCCGTAACCAGCACCTAAAATGACAAGTTTTTTCATAAGTGAATGTCTCCTTTGTTCCGTAATAGCTTCTAAGCTTGCATGGATCAATGCCATGACTTTATTGACTAGCTGAGCCTTTGTTGGTTCGTTAGCAAATGTTTGTAAACCATATGACACATGGCTATTGATAATGTGACTCCATGTCTTATTGGGGATCGGTGAGTGAATATCTCCTTTTTCCTCTGCTTGTGTCAATAGTATTTCCCAATGAGGAAGAAGGGATTGCTCATCTTCAATGACATGCTTCCAAATCTGAATTGTAAGCTTAGGGTGTATGTCATAATCGCTTAAAATAAATTGTAGGTAGGAGCGAATACGCACAACTAAAGGAAGCCTTCTTAAATGATTTTGTTCAATATAAGGAAGGACAGCTTGTATGCGCTCATTTGCAAGCGAGTGCATGATCGATTCTTTTGTAGGAAAATAGTTAAAGAACGTACCTTTAGCGACATTAGCTGCTTTTGTTATCTCTAAAACAGTCGTATGGGAAAACCCTTTTTCAAGAAATAATTCTCTGGCTGCCTGTTCGATTCTTATCTTAGTTTGTTCTTTCTTTGCTTTTTCGCTCATGTCGTCGCTCCTTAAAAATGACCCTGGTCAGTTTTGATTATAACGACTTATACGATAAATAACAACAAATTTGTGAATTTTTTTAGAGGTAGAAGGAAGTAAATTTCTTAGGGATTGCTAAGGGGAGAGGATTGACTTATAAGGAGCTTGCGAGTAGGATTATAGACAAGAAATTTGAGGTGAAAGTGATGCGTCCAATTATCGAATTTTGTTTAAGTAACTTAGCGAGTGGCACGCAAAAAGCGATGGAAGAGCTAGAGCGTGATCCCAATTTAGATATTATTGAGTATGGTTGTCTCGGAAATTGTGGAAGCTGTGCTGTTACTCCTTTTGCCCTTGTAAATGGAGAATATATATCAGGTGAAACAAATGAAGAATTAATCGAAAATATTTATAGTTACTTAGAAGAAAATCCAATGTTCTAATAGTAGGCTTCTAGTCATTCTAGAAGCTTCTTTTGTACATATAACCTTCTATTATATAAAAAAGGATGATGATGAATGGATGTGATTCCGTTTCAAAATACCTTGCCTTATGAACGGCAGTATGAGGATATTTATATAAGTACATGTCCGTTCTGTGACTCTGAGCAAGTGTTAACGAATATGAAAGCACGTGATTATAAACAGGCAAAAGATGGCGTGAAGACTCATCTTATTATGCCTTGTTGCCATAGTAAGATTACGATTTTAGAAGCAGATGAAGACTATTTTTGGGCGGATGAAAAATTAAGGAAATGAGGCGTAAGGATTGAATTTTACAAAAATGCACGGTCTTGGTAATAGTTACATTTATGTTGATCTATTTAAAGAAACGCTATCAGAAGAGCAGTTAGCACCTCTTGCTATTGAAGTGGCTGATAAAAATAAAGGAATTGGCTCAGATGGAATGATTTTAGTCTGTCCATCAGATAAAGCTCCGGTAAAGATGCGAGTATTTAACAATGATGGCTCAGAAGCGAAAAATTGCGGGAACGGTCTACGTTGCGTCGCTAAATTTGCTTATGAACATGGATACGTTAATGAGGAGACTTTTCAAATCGAAACATTAGGTGGACTTGTAACTGCAACGGTTCATGTAGAAAATGAGCGTGTACATACAGTCACTGTAAACATGGGGCAGCCACGTTTATCTAGAGAAAGCCTTCCGATGCAAGGAGAGGCGAGTCATCAAGTGGTAGCGGAGCCATTTGACGTTGCTAACACAGAACTTGAATTAACAGCTGTATCAATGGGCAATCCACATGGAGTCTTTTTTATAGAAGATATTAACCAAGCTCCGGTCGATACGTTAGGACCAATTATTGAGAAGGATCCACGTTTTCCAGAGTGGATTAATGTTGAGTTTGTGGAAGTAGTCAGTGAAACTGAGCTTCATTTCCGTGTTTGGGAACGTGGATCTGGCATTACACAAGCTTGTGGTACAGGTGCTTGTGCAGCCGTCGTTGCATCTATTTTAAATCATCATGCCAAAAAAGGAACAGCAGTAACCGTTCATTTACTCGGTGGCGATTTAGAGATTGAGTGGAGAGAAGACGGCGATGTATTAATGACCGGAGCTGCAGAAGTGATTTGTGAAGGTTTATATAAAAGAAAGTAGTAAGGTAGGAACTGGTATCGCTCATACCAGTTTCTCTTTAAAATAACTTTGTGAAAAATTTCACAAATAAGCCTTAACTTATGGTGGAATGAGGTAGATATTGGAGATTATTTGGAATAAACTTAAGATGTAAATAAGGTAGATGTAGATTTTCCTTGGGAGGTTTTTTAGATGATTAATGAATTAAAAAGCATGAAGGTTGTTTTAATTGGGGCAGGGTCTGTTGGTGCAAGTTATGCTTTCGCTTTATTGAATCAAGGCTTTGTGAGAGATTTAGTCATAATTGATTTGAACCACGGTAAAGCAGAAGGGGATGCGATTGACCTTCTACACGGTATGCCATTCTCTTCACCAATGAACATTTGGGCTGGGAGCTATGAAGATTGTAAGGATGCTGATCTTGTAGTAAATTGTGCTGGAGCGAATCAAGGACCTGGAGAAACTCGTCTAGACTTATTAGAAAAAAATGCAAAAACCTTTAAAATCATTACCGAGTCTGTGATGAAAGCAGGATTTAAAGGGATTTTCTTAATTGCGACAAACCCTGTTGATGTGTTAACATATGCGACTTGGAAATATTCAGGCCTTCCTGCTCATCGCGTGATTGGCTCTGGAACCGTTCTTGATACAGCAAGATTTCGTTATGCTCTAGCTGATAAATTCCAAGTGGATGCAAGAAATGTACACGGCTACATATTAGGTGAGCATGGCGATTCTTCATTCCCGGTGTATAGTCATGTTACGATAGGTGGCAAACCATTGAAAGATTATCAAGATCCAAATAAGCCAGAAGTTAAAGAGCTAGATGAGTTATTTGTAAGTGTGCGTGATGCGGCTTACGACATCATCCAGAAAAAAGGGTCAACGTATTATGGAATTGCAATGGGTCTTGCTAGAATCACAAAGGCAATCATAAAAAATGAAAATGCTGTGTTACCAGTCTCATCTTTACTTGAAGGAGAGTACGGTCAACAGGATGTGTGTATAGGGGTTCCGGCAATTATTAATTCAAGTGGTATAAGAGAGATAGTAGAACTAAACTTAACTGATAAAGAACAACAGCAATTTGATCAATCGGCTCAGGTCTTAAAGCAATCTATTCATCAAATTTTTAAATAGAAAAGAGACATTCCAATGTTGGAATGTCTCTTTTCCTAGTTTTAGTACGTTTTAATCGTATTGTAGAACGTGTCACGCTCAACCGGGATTTTGTTAGCACTTTTAATTAAGTAAATTAACTCATCACGTGTAATTCCTTGTGAAGTTAACGCACCTACTGAATGAGAAATACGCTCTTCAATTAATGTACCGTGAATGTCACTAGAGCCAAATGTAAGGGCCATTTGAGTTAATTGCACCCCAATGTTGATCCAATAGGCTTTAATGTGATCAAAGTTATCTAGCATTAAACGACTGATTGCAAGTGTTCTCATATCATCGTAAGCAGTTGTACGACGTTTTAGACCAGCATTGATACTACGTGGTTGCATCGCAAGTGGAATAAAGACCATGTAACCATTTGTGCGATCTTGAAGCTGACGAAGACGATCCATATGAATCAAACGTTCTTCTTTTGTTTCAATTGAACCATAAAGCATCGTTGCGTGAGTTTTAAGGCCGAGATTATGAGCAATTTCGTGCGCTTCTAACCATTGGTCTGTAGAAGCTTTATCTGGACTCATCTTTAAGCGATAACGCTCAGTTAAAATCTCAGCACCACCACCAGGTAGCGTATCTAGTCCGGCTTTAATCAATTCCTCTAATACTTCTTTCATTGATAAACCAGAAATACGTGAGAAAAACTCAATTTCTGCACCTGTATAGGCTTTTACCGTTACATCCGGATAATGTTTCTTCAGAGTGCGAATCGTATCTAAATAGTAATCGAAAGGAACCTCGTGATTATGACCACCAACGATATGGAACTCACGAATGTTGTCATTCCAGCGCTCTTCTACATATTGCAAGAGAGCGGCGCTATCCATCGTGTAGGCACCTTCTTCGCCAGGTTTACGCTTGAATCCACAGAAGCCACAATTCGCTTCACAGACGTTTGTCGGGTTAATGTACATGTTTTGAATGAAATACACATTGTCCCCATTTTTATTATAGTTGACTTGGTTTGCTAATTGAGCAATGCCTAGTAGGTCTGGTGAATCGAATAAATAAAGACCATCTTCAATTGAAAGGCGCTCACCGTGCTGAACTTTTTCTGCAATTCCTTGTAATTTTGTATCAGTAAGGATTGTAGTCATTTTTCCTTATCCTCCATTCCGTCTACAGTAGACGTACAGTACATATTTTTCGTAACTCTAAGTAAAAGGTGTAAAACCTTAGAAAAGTTATTTTGAAACAACATAGCTCAATAATCACTATTATACTATCAGATTGAGATAATGAAAACAAAGTGCACCTTTTTGGAAAAGTAGCAGGAGTTTGAATATCTTGTGTAGAAAATGTAAAAAACAATAAAAATCATCTATATTTAGTAATTTCATAGTTGATTTACTTACGTTAATTATTTAAAATGTAAGTAATATACAAATCTAGAAGTACGTACGTCTATAGAATAAATTAGTGTTGAGGGGTGATTTGGGATGACTACAGCATTAACTTACGATGCTTGCCTGGAAAAAATTGAATACTTACGTGAGCAAATGATAAATGCAGCAAAAAAATATGGCATGACTCACCCTCTCGTATTAGATTATAGTCAAAAATTAGATCGTGCACATAACATTGCTATGATGCACCGTAGTGCTGAAAAAACAAATTGGAATAAAGAAGTATTTCAATTTTGAAGGGTTGATCAGCGCATGTCTCTTGAGGTTCAGGAGCACAAAATGTATACTGAGAGCAATCGTTAATAGGAGTGATAAAATGATTACATTAACGGAAGCGGCAGTAAGTCAGATTAAAGAAATGATGAAAGCAGAGGACCAAGAAGGTCTAATGCTACGCGTTGGAGTAAAGGGTGGCGGCTGTAGTGGCCTTTCATATGGTATGGGATTTGATACCGAGAAGACGGATGAAGATACAAAGATTGAAATTAGTGGATTACCCATTCTAATTGACAATGAAAGTGTTGCAATTATTAAAGGTGTCGTCATTGATTACAAACAAAACATGATGGGTGGCGGCTTTACCATTGATAATCCTAATGCCATTGCCTCATGTGGGTGTGGATCATCTTTTAGAACAGCCACGAATGCCGGAACGCCAGAAGATTGCTAATCCAAAAAGTGCCTTCGCTATCAAGCGAAGGCACTTTTCTTTTTAAAATAAGCTTGTACTATGTCCAGGGTGTAGCTTTGCGTTCGGGTCGATATACGCTTTGGCATTATTGACCGCTGTAGGTGCCTCGCCAAATCCTGTTGCAATTAACTTTACTTTTCCATCATATGTACAAACATCTCCTGCAGAGTAGATCCCTTTAATGTTTGTCTCCATTTTAGAATTCACCACAATCGAATTCTTCTCAATTTCAAGACCCCATTGTTTAATTGGGCCGAGTGAAGAAACGAAGCCAAAGTTAACAATGACTGCATCAACCTCTAGCGTTTCTACCCTCTCTCCTTTGATTTCTTGCAATGTCACTTTGTTAATGGCATCACCATTGCCATGCAATTCCTTAATTTCAAAAGGAGTCATTACATTCACTTCGGATTGATGAAGGAGTTCGACACTATGCTCATGCGCACGGAACTTATTGCGACGGTGAATCAGAGTCACTTCTTTTGCTAAAGGTTCAAGCATTAATGACCAGTCAAGTGCTGAATCACCACCACCACAAACGAGTACACGCTTACCTGTGAAGCTGCTTAAGTCATTAATAAAGTAGTGAAGATTTTTACCTTCATATTGAGTAGCGCCATCTACTTCCAGGCGACGAGGTTGGAAGGCCCCAACTCCAGCTGTGATAATAATGGCTTTTGAGTAATGAGTTTCCTTATCCGTAACAATCGTAAACGTCTCATCCTCTTGTTTGTCTACATTTGTTACGGATTGTTCTAAAACAATTGTAGGATTAAATTGTTCTGCCTGTTTAGCTAACCCATCTACTAAATCTTGTGCTTTAACTTTTGGGAATCCGGCTACATCATAAATATACTTTTCCGGATAAAGGGCAGATAATTGTCCACCTAATTGAGGCATACTTTCAATGATTTTCACTTTTGCTTGTCTCATTCCTGCATAAAAAGCAGCAAAAAGCCCAGTAGGGCCACCACCGATTATTGTAATATCGTACATATTTTCTTCATTTGTCATTTTCAATTGCCACCCCCGAAAAAGTTTGTAGTCTCAACCCCCATTATATGCATATTCACCTATAAAAAGAAAGGATTGGTGCGTGATGTAGGGGCGAATAATTTCTAAAGAATCGCACAGTTTAAAGGATATGGATAAAACGCTTTCTTATTTTATGGAAAAACTAAGAAAAGGTAAAAAGGCAGTTGAAAAATGGCGAAAAAACCAATATGATAGAAATGTATTTGTGAATATTTTGCGACATTCTTACTTTTATTTATTCGTTCTTTATAATTTAGTTCGTGAAAATAATCACAATGTCAGCGTTTAACGTATAATGATAGTAAGTAAAAAATATGAAAATGGAAGTGATGAGTTTGAAAAAGCCAAATATCGTCATTTTGGGTGCTGGTTACGGTGGAATGATCACAGCGACTCGTTTGACAAAACAATTAGGGCATAATGAGGCCAATATTACGTTGGTGAACAAGCATGATTACCATTACCAAACAACGTGGTTACATGAGCCAGCTGCAGGTACGCTTTCACCAGAACGTACGCGTATGGAAATTAAAAATGTACTAGATCTTAACAAGATCAATTTCATTAAAGATTCAGTAGTGGAAATCAAGCGTGAAGACAAGAAAGTCATTCTTGAAAATAGCGTAATTGATTTTGATTACCTTGTTGTAGGTTTAGGTTCTGAGGCTGAAACATTTGGTGTTCCTGGTGTGCATGAGCATGCATTTAGCAAATGGACAGTGAATGGTGCACGTGAAGTAAAAGATCATATCGAGTATATGTTTGCTAAATACAATAACACAGAAGACAAGCGTGACGAGTTATTAACATTCATCGTCGCGGGTGCTGGCTTCACAGGAATTGAGTTCATTGGTGAGCTTTCAGAACGTTTGCCAGAACTTTGCAGCCACTATGATATTCCACGTGAGAAAGTAAAGATGTACGTCATTGAAGCAGCTCCAACAGCTCTACCTGGTTTTGATCCTGAGCTTGTTGAGTATGCGATGAATCTTCTCGAGTCACGTGGGGTTGAATTCAAAATCAACTGTCCAATTAAAGAAGTGACAGAAACTGGCGTAACGCTTGCAAGTGGAGATGAAATCAAAGCTGAGACTGTTGTTTGGGCGACTGGTGTACGTGGAAGCTCGATCATCGAAAAATCTGGTTTTGAAGCAATGCGTGGTCGTATTAAAGTTAATCCAGACCTTCGTGCCCCTGGACATGAAGACATCTTCATCATTGGTGACTGTGCACTTCTTATCAATGAAGAAATTAACCGTCCATACCCACCAACAGCTCAAATTGCGATGCAAATGGCTGAAGTATGTGCAGAAAACATTAAGCTTCTAATGAAAGGTGGAGCTTCACTTAAGACGTTTACACCTGACATTAAGGGTACTGTTGCCTCACTTGGCGGTAAAGAAGCGATTGGTGTAGTTGGAACACGTAAATTATTTGGTGCTCAAGCTAACTTCATGAAGAAAATGATCGACAACCGTTACCTGTTCTTATTAGGTGGCCCAGCACTAGTACTTAAAAAAGGGAAAAACCCTTTGTAAGTCATAACAAACGGAAACAAGTGTACATCCTAGATGTGCACTTGTTTTTTTATGTTTGAAAAAAAGAGGAATAATACTACAGAATGAGATAAAAGGAGATAAAACATTTTGATTGCGCTTACATGAATGATTAGGTTCTCAAAGTGAAGTTTTAATTATATAAATATTCTGATAATATAAATGAACAATCATTTTAAAATGACAAAGGGGTGTAGGAGAATGAAACGCTCATTAAAGTATACAGAGAATGGAACATGTCCTTATTGTAACGGAGCAGGCTACTTTCAACTTTTATTAGGTGGAAGCGAAACCTGTGATTACTGTGGCGGAAACGGAAAGAGCCATAAAAAGAAATAATGTATGACGAGAAGAAGCAGACATATGGTGTCTGCTTCTTTTAGTGATAGATTGGAGGGATGGATTGGAGAAAGGATAGTTGTACATTTTTCATTGAGACATGCAATTGCTTATGTTCGTTTATCGATGCAAAAAAGATCGTGTCAATCCGAGCTACACCTAGTGTATCTAGCTGACTGTGCAACCAATCCTCACTTATACCAAGGTGTTCAAGTACATCTTTATACAGATGACCATCTATGATGACAGGAAAAGCAAGGCCTGATGAGGGATTAATTACCTTCATATCCTCGCGTGTAATGGGCATTTTCGCAGTTTTTTTATGAACGGTTAAGTTTCCGTTTGCCTCCACTATGGCTAGCTCAACATCCTCTACATCAAAAATCTCGCTTTCTCTAAGCATCATTAATACATTATCAATCGAATACCTGATCTGTTTTAAATTCTCTTTCAAGAAGATACCGTTATGAACTACTATAGTCGGTTCAAACGTAATCAGCTTACCAAATGCACGATTAGAGAGCTTAAACGTAGCGACCCCCATTTGAAAAAAGCCAATCATAACCACTGCTACAGCTGTATGTAGATGACCAATATTCGGATCGGCTAAATCAGCTCCAACTACAGCTCCTAATGTAATAATAATAAGAAAGTCGAATACAGGTAATTCAGCAATCGAACGCCTTCCCATTTTTAAAGTAATAAACAACATCAATGGAATAATCGTTAAAACCCTTGTTAGTAAAATTAGAAGTTCTTTTGTGAGCTCCACATTTTTCACATCCTTTTTAGGAATGACTCGCTACAAGTATGTGTTATTTCAAAGAGGATTATTTAGAAAGATGTGCGGATATTGCCACAAAGAATAAGAGAAGGAGAGTTGACGGTCGCCCCTAGTATTCAGTAAACTAACTATGATACGGGGGTGCAAGTAGTGAGCTTACCACAATTATTAATTTCTATGGTTCTGTTCCTTATTTTGTTTTTTGGAATTGGCTTTTTATTAAATATGGTATTGCGATCAACATGGATTATGGCGGTCGCCTATCCAGTTATTGTCATTTTAATCATTGATAGCGTAGGATTCTTTGATTACTTTATTTCACCGGCTGCGTCATTTACTGAGCTTGGTCAAACGTTTATAGCCTTGAAGCTTGTTGATATCTTGATCTTATTAAGTGGATTTGCAGGGGCAATCATTGCTGGAATTGTCATTAAAATGCTTCGTGTACGAGGCTATCAAATGTTTTAAGTTAAAGTCTTCCTTTTATTTAAGGGAAGGCTTTTTTATTGATTGAAAACTGAATATTCCTAGTATTATATACGAGTAAAAAGAAGGTCCTTTCTAACCGATATTATGATAGAGTTTATAGGTATAAAAAACTAGTCGTATAGTAGTGTGGAGGGTGAATAGTGAAAGGGCATTTCGTTAAAGGATTCATAATGATTGTTTTATTCAGTATAGTAAGTGGTTGTGAAACTGAAGGTACACAAAATGAAGAGAGTCACATTAGTATCGGAATTATGTTGTCAGACGTCGGACTTGGAGATCAATCGTTTAGTGATTCCGCTTTCAATGGTTTAATTCGTGCACGAGACACATTAGGGGTTACGTTTGATTATCGTGAACTAGAACAATCGGGTTCTTACGATCAAGGTCTTGAGGAACTGATTGAACAAGAGCATAGCATAATTATTGGGTTAGGTTTTATGGTGAAAGAGGCTCTTGAGGAAAAAGCGCAACAATATCCTGAACAACAGTTTGTTCTTATAGATGACATCTCGGAGGTAGCTAATATAGCATCGGTTTCATTTAAAGAGCATGAAGGTAGTTTTCTTGCCGGTGCAGCTGCAGCCATTGCTTCAGATAATGGAACAATTGGATTTGTAGGTGGGGCAGATGTGCCATTAATTAATAAATTTGCTGCGGGCTTTCTTCAAGGAGCGACATACGTTGATAACGAGATAAACGTTATCATTGAGTATGCTAATGATTTTGGTAATCCGGAGCTTGGCGAGGCAATTGCTGGGGACTTGATCGCCAAAGAGGCGGATGTGTTGTATGCTGCAGCCGGATTAACAGGTGTAGGTGTTCTGCAAGAAGCTCAAAAAGAAACGGTGAAAAGTATTGGAGTAGACTCAGATCAATATTTTATAGCTGAAGATTCGGTTATGACATCCATGATGAAGTATATCGATGAGGCGGTTTATCAAACAGTGGACTCATATTTAAGGGATGAACTTGATAGCGAGGTCATTCTAGGGTTAGTTGAAAATGGTGTTGGCTTGGCACCGTTTAGATTAGTGGATGAAAAAAGATACCTTCAAGAAATTGAACAAATAAAAGAAGGTATCATATCAGGGGACATTCAGGTCTCCCAAGAAAGGGGGGCGAATGAATGAAGCTAAAGCATAAATTGCTCCTTCCAAACGTCACCATATTGGGTCTTTCTTTACTATTGATTTTATATATTATTTTAAGCATGCTTTCTCTTCAATCAACCAACCGCGATTATGCTCATGTATTAATTGGAGTCCAGCGTTTAGATGCTGCTGTGGTGACTGGGCAACAAAGTTTAAACCATTATGCCTACAGCCAAACAGCTCAAAATCGCGAGGCAGCTTTGCTTCATCTTGACATGATTGATGAACGCTTTAAAGAGCTTGAAGCAAGGTTGATTGGTGACCCAAGTCAGTCTGTTTTCGAGTCAGCTAAGCTAAAATTTAATTTATTATCCAATGAGGCTGCCTCTGCTCTAGAAGCAGCGGACGCTACAGAAGTCATGCGACAATCCGTCCGTTCATTAGGAGTTTTAAATGATTTATTTATGGTAAATAACCTTACCAGTGCTCATTATCAGGAGTTGATGAGTGAATCACAATCAGCTATGCAGAAACTTATTTTAACAACAGTGGGAAGTGCTGTTATTTTATTAATAGCCTCTATTATTATTAGCATTTGGACAAGAAGATCTATTACCTCACCTTTGCACCTTATATCTCATCATGCTGAGCAAGTGGCGCGAGGAAATTTAATGACAGAATTACCTACATCTAAAACAGATGATGAGATAGGTCGCTTGACTCAATCATTCTCACAAATGGTGGTGCAATTAAAAGAATTAATAACTTCTCTTCGTCATACAAGTAGTGAGGTCATGACTTACGGTCAAAGAGTTAATTCAGACACGCTACATTTAGTCGAAACAAGCAAGCAAGTCATGACTTCGACTGAAGAAATGGCAAGTGGAGCAACGAAGGTCTCAGAAAACCTTCAAGAAGCGGTTGTTTATATAGAAGGAATTGATAAGGCATTTGATCAGAATGTGGAAGCTGTAAAAGCGACGAGCCTATTTGGTGAACAGGTGGTCTCTTCTGTGAAAGAAGGGGAGCATTCGATCCAACAGCAGCGTGAGATCTCCGAACAAAATAAAGCAGCAACAGGTCAAATGGTTGCCTCTGTAGATTCACTCAGCGAACATATCAAATCAATTGAAGAAATGGCTCAATTAGTTTCAGACATTTCTGCTCAAACCAATCTTTTAGCTTTAAACGCAGCAATAGAAGCAGCTAGAGCTGGTGAGGCAGGCAGAGGCTTTGCAGTAGTAGCAGATGAAGTAAGGAAATTAGCTGAACAATCAGCTGATACTACTAAAAAAATCTTTGTGACTACAAATGCTGTGAGTCAACAGATGCATGATGCGCATACTGCTGTAAAAGAAGGTGAGGTCTTGCAAAACAGGCAAGTTGAGGTCATGGAAGCAACAAGCACCGTTTTTAAAACGATTGAGCAAGGAGCAATAGAGGTATTCACACAATTAAATAGTTTACAAGAGTCAACAAAGGATACAAAGGTAAAAGCTCAGCAGGTTCTTGAAATCGTTGAAAGTATAAGTGCCCTTACAGAAGAAACAGCAGCAGGTAGTGAAGAAATTTCAGCAACGACTCATGAGCAATTACGTTCAACTGAGGAAATAACACATACCGTTGAAAAGTTAGCTGATATTAGTCAAAATCTTGATGAGCAGATGAAACAGTTTCAAATAAAAGAGTGAAATTGCATGAGGGAATTGGCTAAACGAATCTAATAATAACGGTAAATATGAATAAGTTTCCTCTCTTTGGGACAAGATGACTCAAAGAGAGGAGGAGATTATGAATACGTGGAAACAAATTGCTCGTAGGCTTATGATGACGACTCTATTTTTCACAGCACTCCTAACTACGTTTCAGACATTCTCAGGTGTAGGAGCAGCTGAACTGGGACGGTGGGTCTCTGAGCAAGCGACTTATGGCACACAGGAGTTAAAGAGAACAGCCATTCAGCATGTTGAAAAGAGGATGACCATATTTAAACGGGCCATTCCGACAATGCAAAGAGAAGAGCAAGCAATGTCAATAGAGGCAGTAAAAGCAGAGCCAGTTTCGCTAGAAGAAGCGATCGATTGGTCTCTTTACCCTTCTGAGCGAGTTGTTGCTACTGGATATACAGCAGGCTATGAGTCGACGGGTAAAAATCCAGGACACCCTGGATATGGGATTACCTATTCTGGGGTAGAGGTACATAGGGATTTGTATTCTACCATTGCTGCGGACCCAACTGTTTTTCCGATTGGTACAGTCCTTTTTATCCCAGGTTATGGCTATGGGGTGGTAGCTGATACAGGTTCAGCGATCAAAGGCCACATCATTGATTTATACTATGAAACAGTCGATGAAGTATTTAATAAGTGGGGCAAGCAAGAAATAGATGTGTATGTGATCGAGCGAGGCGATGGTAAGCTTACCCCTGAAGAATTTATGAGTTTAAATGAAGATGAAGCGGTTCAAGTATTTCGAAATGAAAAATCATATGAATAATAAAACCCTCGTGGCTTAAGTAGCTACGAGGGTTTTATTGTGATTAAGCCCTTTTTAAGAGCGGATCAACACCGTCGTCAGTTGGGAAATGTTCGGGATGAAGAATCGCTGCTAGCTTCTTGAGGCCAAGCAACAATCGTGGTGATGGACGACAATAGAGAGGTTCTTCAAGGACGTGCACGCGATTCTCTTTTATCGCGGATAACTCTGACCAGTTAGGCCGTTTTAACAAGAGTTCAGGTTTTACCTTTTTGGTTTGAACGCCGACCCAAGCAAGACAAATATGATCCGGATTTCGGTTATACACATCATCCCAATCTGTTTGAATACTTGCTTCTGCTCTGTCGATAAAGATATTTTCTCCACCAGCTAAAGCACTAATCTCAGTAAGCCAATTTACTTGACCTGGAGTGAAGACAGGTTTTGGCCACCACTCCCAATAGAGACGTTGTGTTGTAGTGGTAGAAGCTATCTCTCTGTAGTGCTCAATCATCGTGTGATAAGAAGAAACAAGATGATTTGCCAACGCATCTTGTCCTGCTCTTTGACCTAGATCAAGCAAGTCATCTGCAATCTCTGCTAATGATTGAGGGTTGTAAACGACGTGAGGAATCCCTCGTCGCTCTAGTTCTTCAATGTTTTTCTCCATTCCAGGCACACTGAGTGAGGCAAGGACGAGATCAGGTTCAAGAGATTCGAGCTTATCCATATTGATGGATAGGTCAGGTCCGAGTTTCGGGAGAGTGTGAACTTGCTCTGGCCAATCTGAAAAATCATCCACCCCTACTAGTTGGTCTATTAAACCTAAATAAGCGATAAGCTCCGTATTACTTGGACATATTGAAACGATACGCATGACGAACCCTCCTAAATATGGTAAAGAGCCTTCTTATTTAGAAAAGGCTCTTTGTTTTATATGCTTAGTGAATGATTGCGTGAAGGATTAACGTTAAGGCAATCCCCAATAATCCACCGAAGAAAACTTCAATTGGCTGATGGCCTAGAAGTTCTTTTAATTCTTTACGCTTTTCAATCTCTTCTTTTTTAGGCCATGATTTTACTTCTGATACTAATTTATTAAAATCCGTCACAAGTTGGTTTAATACTGTGGCGTGATAACCTGCGTGCCTGCGTACACCTGTCGCATCAAACATCACTATGATACCGAAAACAGCACAAACAGCAAAAATAGTAGAATCCATTCCGTGCTCTATTGCTACAGCAGTGGAAAGAGCCGTTACGGCTGCTGAATGAGAACTTGGCATTCCTCCAGTACTCGTAAACAAAGTCCAATCAAACTTCCTAGTTGGGAGGAATGCGAGTGGAATCTTAATGAATTGAGCAAAGAAAATGGCAAATAGCGCTGCCCAAAGCGGAAAATTGTGAAAAATCTCCATAAATATGTACTTCCTTTCTATATCAGCACGAACACCAAAAAAGAATCAAACCGTGCAAAATCTTCACTACAAGTGAATTTTATTATACCATACTATACCCAATTCGTTGCTTACTGAACATAGAAAGTTATGCTTCGGATATCGAAATAGTATGAGGATCATGTATACTAGAGAAAGCGATTCATTTTAAAAAATTAGAGGAGAGTGTGACATGTTTAAAGTAAATACTTCATTACTTAGCGAATCAAAGCACGATATTATTGCTATAGGCGCTTTTGAGAAGAAGCTTTTAGGGGGAACAGCTAAGAAAGTAGATGAGCTAGTTGGGGAACAGCTTTCTAGTTTAAAGAAGAACGGCCGACTTCAAACGAAGCGAGGAGTTATTACACCTATTTACACGCTTGGTCAAATGGAGACCGAAGTTATTTATGTAGTTGGACTTGGTAAGGAGAATGAGTTAGATGCAGAAGCTTTACGAGAAGTATTTGGAGCTATAGGGAAAAAAGCAACAGAAGAACGCGCTAAAACACTTGCTTTCGGTTTAGATAGCTTTCAATCTGAAGCTGCACATATAGAAGATCTTGCCGTTTTAGCCGGAGAATCACTTGCTCTTAGTACATATAAAGTAGCCGATTACAAAGAAAAAACGAACCAAGTCGATATTGAGTTAGAAGAAGTCACTTTTTACGCAGAGGACTCAACTGATGCATTAGTGGAAGCGGCTACATGTGGCTATACTTATGGTAAAGGGGCAAATCGTGCTCGTGCATTAATTAACACACCAGGGAACTTATTAACACCAACTGAACTTGCTAAAGAGGCAAAAGAACTTGCTGATAAGCATGGCTTTGAGATTGATGTGCTTGAAAAAGAAGACATGGAGAAACTTGGGATGGGAGCCCTTCTAGCTGTTGCAGCAGGGAGTGACGAGCCCCCTAAGATGATCGTCTTAAAATACCAACCTAAAGAAACTTGGGATGATGTGTTAGGGTTTATCGGCAAAGGCTTAACATTTGATTCAGGTGGGATCTCGATTAAACCACGTGAGAATATGCATCAGATGAAAATGGATATGGGGGGCGCTGCCGCTGTCCTTGGTGCGATGGACATCATTGGAGAAACCAAGCCAGATGTAAATGTACTCGCGGTCATTCCGTCCTCAGAAAATATGTTAAATGGTTCGGCCCTTAAACCAGGTGATGTGATACGGGCAATGGATGGAAAGACGATTGAAGTGCGTAATACGGATGCGGAAGGTCGTCTTATTTTAGCTGATGGAGTGGCTTATGCTAAGCAATTAGGGGCAACAAGTTTAGTGGATGTAGCGACACTAACTGGTGCAGTTTTAATTGCTTTAGGTGACTGTACAACGGGTGCGATCACAAATAATGAAAGTTTGATGGAGGAGTTACTTGAAGCTTCCGTTGAAACAGGCGAGTGGATTTGGCGCCTACCAAACTATAAACCATATCGTGATATGCTGAAATCAAGTGATGTGGCAGATTTAAACAATGCTCCAGGACGTTTAGCAGGGAGTATTACAGCTGGCTTATTTATCGGAGAATTCGCAGGGGAAACACCTTGGGTTCATCTAGATATTGCTGGAACTGCTTGGAACGCAAAGCCTCATAACCTTTGCCCATTAGGGGGAACAGGAGTCATGGCTCGTACCCTTGCTCAGCTTGCACTCAATCGTGAAGTAGAAACAGAATAATATTAGTTGAGCATCCTTCTAAATGAGGGATGCTCTTTTTGCATTGAAGTGCTAATCTGCTACTAATCTCATGAAATATCGCATCACTATGTAAATGTATGGGTCTAATTTACTTGGTGAATGACTGAATATCCGAATATTTCGGCGATGTGCTTAGCATATAGACAGCTCATATGGTATATCTTTCCTCATCCTATCTCAGACTCTCTTAACAAGGAATATAAGCAGATATCACGTTTGTGATGGGAAGTTGTTTCCAGTATGATTTTTAGTAAGTGATTCTTTTTTATTCTTTTTCAAGGTTTTACAAATGAATTCAGAGGGGAGTGGATGTGTGCTTGAACGTCATACGAAAACTTGATTACGGGTTGATGAAGCTAGAGGAATACATTTTAAGTTATTCCATCATTCTCATTGCCGTTATGGTTGTAGGAAATGTGTTAAGTCGTTCAATAATGGGGAGTAGTTGGTCGTTTGCCAATGAAGTGAGCCAAATGGCTGTCATAATCGCAACGTTTGTTGGGATTAGTTATGCTGCTAGAAAGGGCCGACATATTAGCATGTCTGCATTTTTTGATTTAGCGCCATACCCCATTAGAAAAGGTTTAGCCATCTTCATTCCAGCCGTCACAGCAGTGATCCTTTTTATCTTAGCTTTTTATTCATACGGATACTTTTTATCTGTACATGCTACAGGTCGAGTGACAACTTCGATGCAAATGCCTGTGTACATGATGGCGATTTTCTTGCCGATTGGATTTACATTAGGTGGTATTCAATTCTTACGTAATATGTGGATTAATATTAAAGAAAAAGAAGTCTATCTAGCTCAAGATAAAAAAGATTACTCGTAATCAATACAAATAGATTGTGAGGAATAGCCATGGTAGCAACAATGTTAACGGTGATGATTGTCTTATTAGCTCTTGGGTTTCCAATGATGATCCCTATGCTTGCAGCTTCAGTTGTCGTCATCATCTTCTTCCTGCCAAATGTTGATCCTATTTTTTTAGTTCAACAAATGATGGAGGGAATCTCGTCTTATGTGCTATTAGCGGTTCCGTTGTTTATCTTTGCAGCTGACATTATGTCAACAGGAAAAACATCGAAACGGCTATTAGATTTTGTAGGCTCGTTTGTGGGTCATGTTCGCGGAGGGTATGCCATTACCACTGCCGCAGCTTGTACATTGTTTGGGTCTATTTCAGGTTCTACCCAAGCAACGGTAGTAGCGATTGGTAAACCAATGAGAAAGCGCCTATTGTCAGTAGGTTACAAAGATTCAAGTGCGATTGCTTTAATCATTAATGCAAGTGATGTTGCACTGCTGATTCCGCCAAGTATTGGCATGATTATTTACGCATTAGCAGCACCTAACGTATCTGTCGGGGATCTATTTATCGCAGGTATAGGTCCTGGTATTTTAATCTTCATGATGTTTGCGATTTATAGCTACATCCATGCCCGAATTTTCAATATTCCGCTAGGTGAAAAATTGAGTTGGAAAGATCGAGGGAAAACAACAGTTCGTGCCCTGTTCCCACTTGGATTTCCAGTCATTATCGTCGGTGGGATCTATTTCGGTTATTTTAGTCCAACCGAAGCAGCTGGAATTTCGGTATTATATGCGTTGATTTTAGAAGTCCTTATTTTCCGTTCGATTAAGATCTTTGATGTTCCAAAGATTGCTTTATCAACGGGACTTGTGACGGCAGCGGTCTTCATTTTAGTAGCAGCAGGTCAAGCATTTTCATGGCTGATCTCCTATGCTAGGATTCCTAGGCTGTTAACTGAGACCTTTATTCCTGCTGATCCAACAGCCTTACAAGTATTACTGATTGTGGCGATCTTCTTCTTTATCGGTTGTATGTTTGTTGATCCAATTGTTGTGATCTTGATTTTGACTCCTATTTTTTATCCTGTTGCTATTCAAGCAGGGGTAGACCCTATTCATTTAGGAGTTGTTATTGTATTCCAAGCAGCCTTAGGTTCAGCCACACCACCATTTGGAGTCGATATTTTTACCGCGAGTGCTGTGTTTAATAAGTCATACTTAGATGTTATTCGTGGAACACCGCCATACATTATCATGTTATTAATTGCTTCAATATTAATCATATTATTTGAGGATATATCGCTATTCCTACTTCGGTTTATGTGATGATCCTTTCATAAATAGAACAAAAAAACAGGGGGTATTTGATGTTTTTTAAAAAGAGAAATGTGCTATCGATTGCTATGGCTTCTGCTTTGACTCTAGGACTGGCTGCATGTGGAAGTGACGATGCAAGTTCAGACGAGGGTGGCGCAGATGGAGAGACTTATGACTGGCGCTTTGTCGTTGAGGAGACTGAAGGGCAGGTTCAGTATGAATATGCTCAAGAATTTGCTGAGCTATTAAATGAAAAGACGGATGGACAAGTTAATATCGACGTATATGATTTTGGATCACTTGGTAGTGAAGTTGACCAAGTTGAAGGTGTACAGCAAGGAATGTTTGAATTAGGAATCATTTCACCAGGCTTTACTGGCGGACTTGTGGCAGAAGGTCAAGTATTCTCTCTACAATTCTTGTTCCCAGATGATCAAGAAGTGACACAAGAAATTTTTAATACGAGTGAAGCATTGAACACTCATTTAGTAGAATTATATGAAGCACAAAACTTAAAGCCACTTGCATTCATGTCAGAGGGTGCAATGCAATGGACAGGTAACCGTGAGCTTCGTACACCGGATGACTTTAACGGCTTTAAAATGCGTACACAGAGCTCTCCTTTAATGCTTGAAACATACGGTGCTTATGGTGCAGATCCATCCCCACTTAGCTGGTCAGAGCTTTATGTATCACTTGATCGTGGTGTAGTAGATGGACAAGAAAACCCTATCTTCTTCATTGAAGATGCTTCTTTCCATGAGGTTCAAGATCATATGACAATTTCAAACCACAATACGTATGTTGCGATGGTGACGATTAACCCTGGTATCTATAATGATTTACCAGATGACATCCGTACGGCACTAGATGAGACGGTAGAAGAAATGCGTCCTCGTGGGTTTGAAATTCAAGAACAGTTAAATGAAGAGTTACTTGATTCGATTGTTAATGATACAGATAACCCAACAGAGGTTATTGAATTAACAGAAGAAGAACGTGAAGCGTTCCGCGATCTTCAATTACCAATTCGTGACTTCTTCCGTGATGAAATCATTGGAGACGAAGGTCGCGAAATGTTTGATCTTCTACTTGAAGAAATTGCAGAGCATGAATAAGTGATAAGCAAAGAAGCTAGGACATTAATGTCCTAGCTTCTTCTTTATCGTTTTGATTAATGAACGGAAAGGAAACCAACGATCATGAAACTAATAGTCGAAGCTGCTGCTAAAACAGCAAAAACAAGAATGAACCTCTTGAAATGAGTAACCTCCATGAAGCCCCTCGTTAGTTCATCAATAATAAAAAAGGCTAAAGCGGCAAATACGGCAACATACCCTAAAGAAGAATCCCATAGTCCGAATAAAGCGACGAGTCCAACGTGAATGAAAAGAGAAACGAAACCACGTATTATTGAATTGGTCATGTGACGTGTTAGCATTTCAGCAAGAATGGATACTGGCAAGAGATAAAAAAGAATACCTAAAATAGCAAATAAGGAAACGAAATACCATGCTTCAAAAAAGCCATTAAATTGTTCCCAGGAAGTGATGTAAGATGAGCCGATTAAGACCACTAGAAAAATAGTCAGGCTTGCTACTTGAAGTTTACGTTTGATCATTCGGATGTCCTTTCACTTGTTAGATAATTATATGAATATCCTATCACTCAAATTGTTGCCAAACAATGATACAAGGTAAGGAGTAAAGAAATAGACAATATTAAGAGAATGTAAAGGTTGAGTGATGAGGTTGAGTACAGGGTTTACATAGTGTTACATTTATATTGACTAGATCATGAAAAGGGGTTAAAGATGAGTCAGAGAAATCAATGGAATTTTAAAACATTATTTGAATTATTACTAATCTCCACAAAATTAGGTTTCACCTCTTTTGGTGGTCCTGTAGCACACTTAGGGTACTTCCATCAGGAATATGTCAGAAAGCGTAAATGGATGGATGAGAAAAGTTACGCAGACCTTGTTGCACTTGCTCAATTTTTACCTGGCCCAGCTAGTAGTCAGGTCGGTATTGGGATTGGGGTAGTGAGGGCTGGGGTCATAGGCGGCATCGTTTCTTTTATTGGCTTTACTCTTCCTTCGGTTATCGCGCTGATTTTGTTTGCTTTGCTTCTACAAAGTTTTGATATAGGAGATGCTGGATGGATTCATGGCTTGAAGATTGTGGCTGTAGTGGTCGTAGCCCATGCAATCTTAGGTATGGCTAAAAATCTGACTCCCGATGTGAAAAGGAAGACGATTGCCCTTCTTGCATTAATGGGGACGCTTCTATGGCAAACAGCTTTTACTCAAGTAGGAGTGATTTTAGTTGCTGCGTTGATCGGCTTTATCCTTTATAAAGATCATCAAGAAGTGGATGTAGCCAAAATGACTTTTCCGATCAGTAAACGTTTTGCAACCATCTGTTTAACGCTATTTTTTGGTTTATTAATCGTGTTACCGATTTTCCGAGAAGTTACAGCTGTTGGCTGGGTCGCGATGTTTGATAGTTTTTACCGTGCAGGGTCACTCGTCTTTGGTGGAGGCCATGTTGTGTTACCGCTTTTAGAACGGGAATTCGTGCCAACAGGTTGGGTAAGCGAAGAGGCCTTCCTCGCAGGGTACGGGGCTGCTCAAGCCGTGCCAGGGCCGTTGTTTACATTTGCTGCTTATCTTGGTGCGGTAATGAACGGTTGGCAAGGTGGATTGCTAGCTACCGTTGCGATTTTCTTACCAGCGTTTTTGCTTATTTTAGGTGCCCTACCGTTCTGGGATGCATTGCGTCGTCATGATCAGGTCAGAGGAGCGTTAATGGGTGTAAATGCTGCTGTAGTTGGAATTTTGATCTCAGCTTTCTATCAACCTATATTTATAAGCTCGATCTTATCATCAATCGATTTTGCTTTTGCTGCGCTATTGTTTACGATGCTTGTCTACTATAAGATTCCACCATGGATCATCGTAGTAACAGGAGCATTAGGTGGAGCTCTTATGGCATTTTTATAAGGTGTATATTGGCTATTTCTTTTTTGTAACACTTGAGTAAAGTCAGCTGTAAAATTAAATAAGTTTTTTGAAAATTATGTTGACACGATTATTGATTAACTGTAAGATATGAATAATTAAATAGCCGAGAGATTTCTCGTTTTTAACTTCGAATAGGATAGGGACTTTAGCAGGCAGTTAATAAATCAATTTATTGGCTGAGTGAAAAAGTAACTCTTACATAGCGAAGGAAAAAATAAAATAAATCGGTATATTTCTTAACTAGAGGTGATTCTAGTTGAGGGATATACCGTTTTTTGTTATAGGAAAAGGGGAGAACTATGGAAAATAAAACAAAGGGCGGTCTTGAAGCAGAAATCAGTAAAGCCTTGACCCAATGGGAGAAAGATTATCTTGGTCGAGGATCTGTATCAGTTAAGACGGATATTTTGCGCGATATGATTATAGTAAACTTGCTTGGAATATTAACTCCTGCGGAATATTCCCTTTGTGAATCGAAAGAGGGAATGTTATCGATAAAAAGACTGAGAGCCCATTTAATTGAGTCTGGTAAAGACGGGCTAATGGAAATTGTTCTGAGAATCACTGGTGAACAAGTGAAGAGTTTTCATACGGATATTAGTACGACTACAGGTGAGAGGGTAATGGTTTTCAAACTTTTTGGTAACTTTGAAAAGAAATTGATGGGAAAAGATTTATAGGAATGGGAGGTCTTTAGAAGCCTATCTTGGTAGCTGAAGATAAACCGACAACTTTTAGAATTCATTAAAATGGATTCTGAAATTGTCGGTTTTTTTATTGGAAGAAAGGAGGAATTTTTAATGTCTGAGATCATTATCGGAAATTTATTATCACCAGCAGTTCTATTTTTCCTTTTAGGAATAATAGCAGCTATATGTAAATCAGATCTGAAATTCCCAAAAGGGATAAGTGAAGCGTTAAGTATTTATTTATTACTTGCTATTGGTATTAAAGGAGGGATTGAACTTTCGAAGTATTCGATTGAGGAGGTGTTTGTCCCTATTATAGGGGTTTTATTCTTAGGATTTAGTATCCCGATTTTTACCCTATTAATCTTACGCTTTATCAAATTAGATTTAGAAAATTCAATTGGTTTAGCAGCTACTTATGGATCTGTGAGTATTGTTACGTACGGGGCGGCAGTGTCCTTCCTTGACAAAATTGGCACACCTTATGAAGGATTCATGAATGCATTAGTTGCTCTAATGGAAAGTCCTGCCATCCTGCTATCCTTGATATTACTAAAGGTGCTAGAAAAGAACAAGCAGTTGGCAGGTATTTCACCTTCTCAAAGTATGGGAATAATTTCGTCTTCTCCTTGGATAGATAAAGAAGTAATTAAAGAAAGTCTCTTTGGAAAGAGTATCTTATTGTTAATTGGGAGTTTATTAATAGGGCTTGTACTTGGCGAAGGGGCTATCCCAATGGTGAAACCTTTATTTATTGATTTATATGGTAGTGTATTAATTTTATTTTTATTAAATATGGGGTTAATAGCGGGAGAGCGTATCCCTGAAGTGAAGAAGTATGGAGTGAAATTACTCTTATTTGGATTATTATCACCACTATTGTTTGGGTCTTTAGGAGTTTTGGTTGGGACCTATATAGACCTTTCTCTAGGAGGTGCGACCTTAATGGGGGTACTAGCAGGAAGTGCTTCATATATTGCAGCTCCAGCAGCATTAAAAACGTCTGTACCAAATGCAAACCCTTCTATCTATTTAGGTTTGGCATTAGGCGTTACTTTCCCGTTTAACTTAATCGTTGGAATACCCATTTATTTTGAAATGGCTAAATTCATGCAATAAGAGGAGGAACAGAAAGATGAAACGTACAGTGGTAGAAAAAAAAGCGTTAGTCATCACTAGTCTACAAGGGGATTTGGATCCAACCATTCTATTAATAACTAAGAGAAAGCCTGAAGAATTAATGATCATCAATACTTTTGGAGGTCTAATTTCTCAACCTTATGGATGTATAATTAGGAGTATAATAATGGCAGCTTACTACGAAAATATAAAAGAAATTTATGTAATAGGTGAGGAAACTAATCATGAATATGCTGTTAATGCTAAAGATCTTTTAAAGAAAATTAGTGATGCAGGGATCGCTGAAAAAACGATCGAAACACTCGATTATATTAAAGTTGTAGAAAAAAATATAGAAACGTGGTTAATTGGGCCGCAGGATATTAAAGAGATTATTAAGAAAAATATAGAGCTTATCCAAAAACATCCTCTAATGCCCCAATCAATAAATGTGTTTGGCTTTATAACAAATAGTGAAGCTAAAGAGTTTACAGCTATAAAATGAAGCGAGCTACCTCCTGGGAGGTAGCTCGTTTTTTATGGTTTAGCCTAAGCTGCAGTCGTCGATACTGTCTTATCTTTTCTTCGCTTCATAGACATCACAACGACCCCTAACGAAAGGAGAACGAACACTCCTCCAACAGTGGCATTCATTTCGACCGACGATTGCTCAATGACAATTCCACCGATCATCGAACCAAAGGCAATTCCAAAGTGAAGAGCTGAGTTATTCAGACTTTGCTGAATATCAGATGTTTCAGGAGCTGTTTCAATCAAATAGCTTTGAATGGCTGGAGTAATTGCCCAGCTTAACATGCTCCAAATCACCATCACAAGAAGGAATAGTGGAAGGACGGACGTAGTATAAGGGATCGTGAAAATTGAAATCGCGAATGCGATAATGACAGCGACGATCGTTGGTTTTGTACCGTAGCGGTCAGAGAGCATACCACCGACACCACCTCCAATAATTGCTGCAACCCCAAAGATTAAGTACATGATACTAATCCACGTGCCATCCATGCCCATCGTCATCCTTAAAAATGGCGTTAAATAAGCATATAACGTTAAATGTCCAGCTAGAAAAAGAAATGAAGTTAATTGAATCAATAAGATTTTTCGGTTCTTTAATGTTTGCAGTTGTTTCTTAATAGAGATACCCGGCTTAGGTTGGATGCGATCCATTAAGAAGTAAACGCCAATAAAGGACAGGGCAGCTAAAGCTGTAATCATAATAAATGGTGCTCTCCAGCCAAAGGCGTTTCCTAGCATCAGCCCTGCAGGGACACCTAGAACTAAGGAAGCACTAATCCCCATAAATACAATTCCAATTGCTCGAGCTCGGTATTGCTCTGTAACAATATTCGAAGCAATCGTTACACATAAAGCAATTAATAATGCTCCACTCATCGCGGAAATGACTCTTGCGATAAGTAACATCATATAACCTGTACTTAACACAGCGAGCAGGTTGGCAAAAAAGAAGACAACTAACGCAATTAACGTAAGCTTCTTTCTCTCCACTTTTGCAGTAGCGGTTAATAAGATCGGCCCAAATATTGCAAACACAAGCGAGAAAATCGAAATAAGCATCCCAACTTGGCCGAGAGTCACGCCTAAGTCAAAAGCAACTAAATCGAGAATCCCACCTAAAATTAATTCTACTAATCCAACAACGAACGAAACAATCGTTAATAAGTATACTCGTTTATCCATGAAAACACCTCTTTATATAGTTACCACTAGAAGAGTAACATTAAAAAAGAAAAGAAACAAGAACAAATTTAATCGAGCATTTGAGTGTGCTATGATAAACATAATGATGGTAGAAGGGGAATCAATCATGCTCCAACAATTTGGTTTTACACAATATGAAAGTCAAGTTTACACCTCACTGATCACGGTGAATCAACCTTTAGATGCTACAGCGATCGTAAAGCGTTCAGGTGTACCACGATCAAAAGTATATGAAGTGCTTCGTCGCTTAAGTGAAAAAGGAATGGTACTTGAAGCCACTGTAGAAAAAAAGCGGCTTTATAACGCATTGCCACTAGAATCAATGATTGAAAAATTAAAAGCGGACTTTGAATCGAATATTGAGGAGTTGCGGAAGATTGAAGTGGAGGAAGTAACGACCGATGATCGGGTCTGGATGCTTAAAGAAAATCAATCGATTCAGTCTCTGATCTTAGAGTTATCTGAGAAAGCTCAGGAATCGATCTATATATCCGGTTGGGCGGATGATCTTGTACATTACCTATCTACTTTAGAAGAGAAATATGAAGCGGGAGTAGAGGTAACCATTCATGCGATTGGAGAAATACACACTTCGATCCACGCCGTTTCTACCTTAATTCCAGATCAACAACATAATACATTAGAGAGAAGTAGAATTTTAATTGTTGATCAAAAAGAAATGGTGTTTGCAGGTATTGAAGAAGCAAGCTGGCAAGCCATTCGTACACAGTCGCCACCTTTGGTTAAGTTTTTTACTGAATTTTTCTATCATGATGTGGCATTAACGAAGATCACTCAACGGTACAAAGAAACCGTTATGGCAGACCAAGATATTAGAGAAATTTTATTGAAATTACGCTATTAATGATCAGCACTCAGGATATAGACTGAGTGTTTTTCTTTATCGCTTTATCACATGAAAGAAATGCATTGACAACGATATTAGTAGAATGATAATGTATACGTATGTTTTAGTTCATTAGTGATTTAATTAGATAAAGGATTAGGGGTTGAATACGATGAATGCAGTGTTAATAGCGGTCATCGTCATGCTTGTTTTAAGCTTAGTGCGTGTGCATGTAGTCCTTGCCTTAACCATTGGAGCATTAATTGGTGGGTTTGTAGGGGGACTTGGGCTTGAGCAAACGGTGGCGGTGTTTAGTGATGGTTTAGGAGGCAGTGCAACTGTCGCATTGAGTTATGCATTACTTGGTGCATTTGCTGTAGCCATTGCAAGAACAGGTTTGCCAGATGTCATGGTAAACACAGTGATAAAGTTTGTAGGTCGTGAGGGAGATACAGAGAAACAGGTCTTATCTAAGGTCTTTATTTTCTTTTCTATTCTAATCATTTCTTGTTTCTCTCAAAATGTAATTCCAATTCATATTGCTTTTATTCCGATTTTAATTCCACCGATTTTAAAGGTACTTAATCGATTAGGTGTTGATCGTCGAGCGATTGCCACCATTATTACATTTGGATTAACGGCACCTTATATCTTCTTACCATTTGGTTTCGGTGCTATTTTCCACGGAATTGTTGCCGATAATATGGCTGAAAGTGGTCTTGCTATAGATCTTGGAGATATTCCAGTGGCAATGGCGATTCCAACAGCAGGTCTTGTTCTCGGTTTAATCGTCGCTGTATTTGTTACGTACCGCAAACGTCGTAGCTATGAGGATCGTCCAATTATTGGAGAAGCGATTGAGCAAACACCTTATACGACATGGTCTATAACAGCTGCTATTCTAGCAGTCCTTGCTACACTAGTTGTACAACGCATTTCTGACTCAATGATTATCGCTGGGTTAGCAGGAATTGTAATCTTACTAGTGAGTGGCGCGCTTAAATGGAAGGAAGCAGATGATGTTGTAACAAACGGTATGAAGATGATGGCTTTCATCGGATTCGTTATGCTTGCTGCTTCAGGATTTGCTGCTGTGATTCGTGAAACAGGTCATGTTGAATTATTAGTCGATCAAGTTTCAGGTATTTTAGGAGATAGTAAGGGAGTGGCAGCTCTTCTAATGCTTATCGTTGGCTTGTTCATTACGATGGGTATTGGTTCATCTTTCTCCACAGTACCAATCATCGCCACATTATTCGTTCCACTAGGGCTAGCAGTTGGCCTTAGTCCGCTCGCTATTATTGCTTTAATTGGAACAGCAGGGGCACTTGGTGATGCCGGTGCGCCAGCTTCTGATAGTACGCTTGGACCAACAGCTGGTTTAAATGCAGATGGGCAACATAATCATATTTGGGATACATGTGTACCAACTTTCTTACACTTTAATATTCCACTTCTCATATTTGGATGGGTTGCTGCAATGATCTTATAAGACGTTAAAACCCCCTCAGGTCGAGGGGGTTTTAACTTTTATGAAGCTAATTTTTTTTGAAGAGGATTGGAATTTTTATTAACAGTATGATAAATCCTTGAAGCTAATACAGCGGCAAAAATAGTGAGAATTATATCTTTAATCAACGGTGTAACCATCCATGCCCAAGCCATGCTGTATGTGATCGCATCAAGTTCTGCGATGAATTGATAAGCAAAATACATATAGTTTGTGCCGAATACATAGTTTATTGTAAGGCCAACAAAGCAGGCAATCATAAAGGTTGAAACAGACTTTTTACTACTTGCTTCAATGATCTTACCTACTACAAAAGCAAGAATAATAAATGAGATCAAGAAACCAAAAGTAGGGCTCACGAGTGAGCTTAAGCCACCACGGAATTGAGCAAATACGGGAAAGCCAGCTAGTCCAATAAGAAGATAGATAAGCATAGAAAGAGCTCCACGTCTGCTTCCAAGCAAGGCACCGGCTAGAGTGGCAAATAAAGTTTGGAGGGTTATAGGAACCCCACCAATTACTAAAAAAGATGTTACATTGGCTCCAATAGCCATTAAAGCTGCAAACATTGGAATTAATACAAGTTCAATTGTGCTGAAATAACGAGTACGTCCTGACATATGTCCACCTCTTGTTGTTGTGTAGTTAACAATAGAATAATCTGAACATTCTTCTATGTCAACTTATTATTTGTTTGATGTTGACATAGAGGTATTGTTAGAGAGGATGCTTAATTAATGGTATAATGGAAAATGTTTGATTTACAGACTTGAAAGGGGATATTCTCATGGTTAATCAACCAGCTGGATTTTGGATCCGTTTTGGGGCTTCGATTTTAGATGGTCTTTTGCTTGGGTTAATAGGAATAATTATTGCAGCAATTTTAAATTTCTCAGAAAATGGTCAGCTTATCTTTGATTCAATTGTACAATTAGGTTACCTATTGATTCTGCCAGTATTGTGGTATGGTTACACGATTGGAAAGAGAATCTGCGGCATTCGCATTGTTAAAATGGATGGAAGTAATGTAGGATTTGGTACGATGCTTTTAAGAGTACTTGTAGCGGGCTTTGTTTACGTCATTACACTAGGAATTGCCTACATTGTATCTGCTTTTATGGTAGGGCTTAGAAAAGATAAGCGTAGTATTCATGATATAATAGCAAACACATATGTGACGTATCAGAAGGCAGACAGCAACGATAATCCATACCAAATAGAAAACTGAACATAAAAAGGCATGAACCATAACATATGGTTCATGCCTTTTCTGTCATGATATAGCTTACTTAACTGCATCTTTAAGCTGTTTACCGGCTTTAAATGCTGGTGTTTTAGTTGCTGGAATATCAATCTCTTCGCCTGTTTGCGGATTACGACCTTTTCTTGCAGCACGCTCGCGGACTTCGAAGTTTCCAAAGCCGATTAATTGTACAGTATCACCTTTTGACATCGTTTCTGAAATGACATCAAATACCTCATTTACTGCATTTCCAGCATCTTTTTTTGATAACTGAGTACGTTCTGCTACTTCATTAATTAGTTCTGTTTTATTCATTTTCTCTCAACTCCTCTAAATTCATCGTCCTGCCAATCTGATACAAGCATTGACTGTTTTGAACTTTTTATACATGTTTTTAGTGAATGGTTATTATTTCTGTATTCTTGCCTCTTTTTTCTGATGAAAGATTGTTGCATTGATCTCGCCACCTATGATAATGATCAGGCCAGTGAGGAAAAACCAAAGCATCAAAATAATCACTCCACCTAAACTTCCATAAGTAGCTGAATAGTTCCCGAAGTTTGTCACGTAAAAAGAAAAAGCAAGAGAAATAATTTGCCACCCTATAGTAGCACTTAATGCCCCAATTATGACATGTCTAAACTTCAATTTCACATTTGGTGCTGCCCAATACAAAAACATAAGTACAAGTGTCATTAAAACAATCCCAATAATCCAGCGTAACAAATTGAGAAATTCAGCCGTTTCAGGTGGTACGGCAAAGAAATATTCCAGGCCATTAATGATTAGCTTACCGAATACAGGGAGAAGCAGGGTGGTTACAACAACAAAGATCATACAAAGAGTGAGCAAAATCGATAGCAATCGTAACGATAGGAAGTTCCTTGTTTCCTCAATGTTATAGGCTCTATTAATAGCCCGGATCAGTGCATTAATACCATTTGAAGCAGACCACATAGCTGCTAACACACCGAAAGAGAGTAATCCACCTTGAGGTTGGCTTATGACTTCTAAAATCGTTGAACCAAATAATTCAGCTAAGTCACTTGGTACGTAGTCATATATGATTTGATAGACTTGATCGATATTTAACTGGAAGTAAGGGAGTAGTGCAATCATAAAAATAAGAAGTGGAAAAATGGATAGCATGAAATAATAAGCAAACGTTGCTGCCCAGTCAGGTATCGGGTCTGTCTTTAATTGCTCCATAAAGTACTTCATAAATGAGTTTTTTTTCATAGTAAGATCCCTTCTAGTAGGAGTCGCATTAATATTGTTGATCTCTGCTCTATTAATTTTCGCTTAGTATTCATTATTCCCCTGCTTAACCCTAGTCAAAACCATGTATAATAAATACTTGGATACAAATGAAAGGGAAGGGGTTTGAAAATGAGTCGTACGAAATTTTTATTAAGGACTTCTGCTATTTATGCGTTGATTGGTACCTTCATGGGTTCACATATGGCGGGGGCAGGCTCGATGTTGCTTAGAGCAATCCATGCCCATATTTTAGTGGTAGGGTGGCTCTCATTATTTGCTTTTGCTATTTTCTACCGTGTCTATCCAATTCCAAAGAACTCTAAGTTAGCAACGATTCAAGTGTGGACAGCCTTTATAGGGGCGTTTGGACTAACAAGTGGGATGTACATTTACTACATCAAACCTGATTTTATTCCAGAAATCGTTCAGCTATTGTTCTACATTATTGGGGGAACGGTCTTGGTTGTAAGTTTTATCTTATTTACAGTAATGACGTTTGTTCATAGCAAAGGAATGACGGATAAAGAATGAAAACATATATTGCACAAGAACCAAAATTACTTTGGACGATTCTCTTTTTTATGGCTATGACCTACGCCTATGCACTTGATGGTCCTTCTGAATACTTGGCTTATGTAGGGATGGCATTTAGTTTAGCCGCTCTTACCACACGCTATCACTTAACAGTCTCTGAGGACACGCTTTCGATGACGGTGAAAGTAGTCGGAGTCACGCTCCGCCATAAAAAAATGGAAGCTAAAGAGATAAGCAAGGTGCACCAAATTATCGCTGGTACAAAGGTCATTTTTATTATGAGTGGGAATAAAGGTGAAGAAATGAAACTACATCGTTTTAAGCCGGATTCATTTGAGCAGGAAATAGAGAGGTTTGTTACACATCATCAATTAACAATCAAACAAACCGTGACAAAACCAAGAAAAGAAGAATGATATAATCAGAAAATTTACGCAAATACTTAGACATCTTCATTCTCATTCGTTATACTTTAGTCAATTGCTAAAAGGAGCAAATGAGGAGGAGTTATAGATTATGCCAACTGTTGAAAGTTTTGAGTTAGATCATACCATTGTAAAAGCACCTTTTGTTCGTCATTGTGGAAAACATGATGTGGGGACGGATGGCGAAATAAATAAGTTCGATATTCGTTTTTTTCAGCCTAATAAGCAAGCGATGAAGCCAGACGTGATCCACACGATGGAGCATTTACTTGCTCTTAATATTCGTCGGTTTGCAGAAGACTATGATCATTTTGATGTCATTGACCTTTCTCCAATGGGGTGTCAGACTGGTTTTTATTTAATTATGAACGGAGCACCATCCGTTGATGAAATCATTGATGTACTCGAGAAAACAATGAAGTACTCAAAAGAGCTAGAAGAAGTTCCTGCTGCTACAGAAAAGCAATGTGGACAAGCGAAACTTCACGACTTAAAAGGTGCAAAGAAATTAATGGAGTATTGGCTAGAACAAGATAAAGCAAGTTTAAGAGAAGTGTTTGCGTGAATTTATTAAGAGCATGAGGATTCCCCCTCATGCTCTTTTTTGATGAAATTTATGTCATTGGCACAAAAGAGCCAGAGACTGACCAGTAGAAGAAAATCCAGTTGCTACTTTCATACCACCTCAACCAGCTGAGGCAATTGAAACTCAAAAAGGGAAAACATTCAGTATAATGTCTACAGCTTATACAAGAGGTTGTGAAGGCTGCATTGGAATTACTAAAATGGGCATCGACCTAAACTAAAACCCCGATCAAAAAGTGATTGCTGTAGACCCGGAAGTCATTCCATTAGGGACAAGGGTGTATGGAGAAGCAATAAAAGGCATGTTAATAGATGTGTATATGCAATCTTTTATAGTCGTATTTCCTAATATTTTATCACCGTCATGATGATTTTGATGATGTGCTCATCCTCATCATTGAAGAAGGGCATTTCTTAGGTTTGCCGATTTAATTGTGTACGCTACTGGTAATGGTTAATGTCGAAGTGGTTGAAGAGATGGATTGGAATCGTACTTTTAGTTTCATAATGTAATGAAAAACGGACACAATTGTAAGTTTTAGTTGCGGCATATAGTAAAGAACCTCCTTAAATTGCTACATTTATTGTACTAGGAGGGACTGCGTGTTTATATGCGTTGTTTGATTGGGGGCTTACTACTTTTCGCGTAAATAAAAAACTGTCATTAGGTGTATTACGTTGTTGGTACAGTTTAAAAGTATAAGTAATATAAAACTATTAAGTATGAGTATAGGAATAATTTATGCATAGATGGGTAAGTTAAAGCGAAATGTTATCAGAAAAGTTTGAAAAGAAGGCATTTTGGTATTGGCACTAAATTTGCAATATGTAAATAGGACATGTTTTTAAGCGTGAAAATTTCAACAAAAAGGAGAGGGGAAGTTTATGAACGAAAGTAACCGAAAAAACACTGTGAAATCTCCATCGCTTATGGTTGCAATGATTCCAATAGTCTTCATGATTGTATCCTTATATGTCGGAATTGCATTACTTGACTTGGATGCTCATATTCCATTGTTAATAAGTGGTGTAGTTGCAGCATTTATTGCTTTATGGCTAGGACATACTTGGGGAGATCTGGAGAATTCCTTTTTAAATACAGTTAGGTTATCTTTACAGGCCGTAATTATTTTACTCATCATTGGATCCATTATAGGTACTTGGATAGCAGCGGGGATTGTACCGACAATGGTATATTATGGATTGGATTTATTGTCGCCAACATATTTTCTTGTTTCAGCTTGTGGTATATCCTGTGTAATTGCCCTAGCGTCAGGGAATGCTTGGACCGCAGCAGGGACAATTGGGATCGCCATAATGGGGATTGGTGAAGGTTTAGGAATGAACTTAGCTATGGTTGCTGGTGCTGTTATTTCAGGCGTTTATTTTGGGGATAAAGTATCTCCACTTTCAGAAACGACAAATATGGCTCCGGGTATTACGGGTGTAGAGCTATTTGAACACATTAAACACATGATGTACACAACAATACCAGCTCTAATAATATCGTTAATATTATTCACAATTATTGGGTTTCAATTTTCTGGAGTTCAGACTAGTATGGAAGAAATTCAAAGTTTGCAACATCAATTAAGTGAGATCTTTGTTGTAACACCATGGTTGTTAAGTGCTCCAGCGCTCGTTATCACGATGATGGCTTTTAGAATGCCTGCGATCCCAGCTCTTACCATGGGGACATTGATCGGTGTTATTTTTGCTATCGGTTTTCAGGGAATGAATGCAGGAGATGCGTTTAGTGTTATATACTATGGATTCTCTATGGAAGTGGGAGTTGAAGTAGTAGGTAACCTGTTAAACAATGGCGGAATGGAAAGTATGATGTATACGGTTTCATTAATATTAATTGCTATGGCTTTTGGTGGAATCTTAGAAAAAGCAGGGATACTGGAGGCAGTTGTACTGGCTTTATTAAAGTTTGCTAAAAATACTGGAAGTTTAATCGCTTCTACCGTTGCCACGTGTATTGCAACAAATATCATTGCATGTGATCAATACCTGTCCATCATACTACCCGGTCGCATGTTTTCAAAGGCGTATCAAAATAAAAATCTACACCCCAAAAACTTATCAAGGACTATTGAGGATGCTGGGACAATGACTTCACCACTAGTTCCGTGGAACACCTGCGGAGCCTTTATGTACGGTACTCTAGGTGTATCAGCACTAAGTTATGCCCCATTTGCTTTTTTGTGTATTATCAGTCCGATTATGGCCATTATTTATGGGTTTTTGAACTATAAAATAGAGTATTTACCAATAGATTCTACTGAAAATGAACATGCGGAATTTCAAAAAAAAGTGGAAGTGTATTGAAGATGTTAGGAAAAAAGAATGAAAGGAGAATTACGTTGAACTACTGTGAATTAATAACCAGTCCTTACTACGGTGTAGTAGAGGAAATTTGTATTCAACAGGGAAGTTTAATATCTGAAGGGGGATCGTTATTTTATATTCGAATTCAAGATGATACGATCGCTAGTATTTCAATTGGGATAAATGGACGTGTTCAGTCAATTGAAGTCAGTAAGGGAGAAGATGTTATTCCAGGGATGGTTCTAGCCTGTGTTGAAACCGAATTTTTCTCCGCAGAAAGAGACTAATTCTTTTTTTGAAAATAGAAGTTAAATAAATAATATACTTCTCTTACTTTGTCCTTCTTACCTATCTACTAAATTACTGATATACTTATCTATTATATGTATTACTCTAGGAGGTAATTATCAAAATGAATCCCACAACATATGACAAACTGATTCCTCTTACTTGTCTAGCTGTTGATACCCCAATTGAAGCAGTACAGCAAACATTAGCTGACAGACACTCTTCATATTTATTTCTTACAATTGAAGACAAAATATATGCTTATATCGACCTTGAAAACCTTTGTGAGGATCATAAAAAACTAGAAATAGATATTATAAAAGAACATGCAATTCCAATTAAGCATTTGGGTGAATGGGAAATCGGACACCCTGTATCTTTGGGCTTGATTTTCCAAGTGATGGGTGAGGACATTACTCTAATTAAGGATGAGAAAGATGAATATATAGGTTATATTCATAGAGTAGACGCATTAGTTGAAATGTTTCGTCAAGACAATCATAACGTTGATATTTTTAAAGTTATGCTTTCTTCTATTCCAATGGGGATCTTTGTCGTAGGTCGTGATATGAATATATTAAATTGTAACGAAGCTGGTATAAAAATGATTAGGTCCTCTTACGAGAAGGTTATGAAAGCTAAGGTCGGAGATATTTTTAATCAAGAACACATTGAGATGGTGGTGTCTTCAGGAGAAACCTTACTAAATCAAGTTCATATAACTGATGATATGGGCATTTTGGTCGATTACAGTCCTATTAAAAATGAAAGAAACCAAGTAGAAGGTTTGTTTATTATTGTTCAGGATTTGCCGATGGTAGAAGAAATGGCAATGGAAATTGAATATGTTAAAGATTTAAATACTGACTTACATGCCATATTGGCTACTATGTACGATGAGATTCTTGTAGTGAATAACAAAGGAAAACTCCTTCGTTATAGTGAAAATTTCATTCCAGATATTTGGGGAGTGGATGATATAAAAGAACTGAAAGGGAAAAACTTATTAGAAATTGAAAAGAGCGGTAAGTATAGTCCTTCAGTCGTAAGGCAAGTTCTCGAAAAGAAGAAGAAAGTCTCCGTTGTTCAACAAACACCTAGTGGGAAGGTAATTCTAGCAGTCGGAAATCCCATTTTCAATGATGACGGAGAAATCCACCGTGTTGTCATCGCGTCTAGGGACATCACAGAGACCACAATGTTAAAAGACGAACTTAGAGAAACAAAACGACTTTCAAGGAACTATAAAAAGGAATTAGAGAAGCTAAAAAGTAAAAATCAAATTATTTATTGTAGCTCTAAAATGGAGAAAGTAATAGATAATATCAGAAAATTAGCTCAATTTGATTCAACAGTTCTTATTTTAGGTGAATCCGGAGTAGGAAAAGAGTTAATTGCAAAATCGATTCATAGTGAAGGAAATCGTTCAGATAAACCTTTTTTAGCCATAAATTGTGGTGCAATCACTGAAGACCTGTTAGAAAGTGAGTTGTTCGGGTATACAAAAGGTGCTTTCACTGGAGCAGACACAAAAGGGAAGATTGGTTATTTCGAACAGGCGAATAATGGAGTTCTTTTTTTAGATGAAATTGCAGAAATTCCACCACGTTTACAAGTGAAGTTGCTAAGAGTACTGCAGGAAAAAGAGGTAACCCCGGTTGGCAGTACAAAATCTATTCCTGTTGACGTACAAATAATTGCAGCTACAAATCGAGATTTAGAAAAAATGGTAGAGGAGGGTAAATTCCGAGAAGATTTATTTTATCGAATTAATGTTATTCCTATACATGTCCCTCCATTAAGAGAAAGAACAGAGGACATTCCGTTATTAGCATCTCATTTTATTCAAACCTTGAATGAAAAATATAACAGCAATTACCACTTTTCGCCTGAGGCACTTACGCTCTTAGAAGTATATGATTGGCCTGGTAATATAAGAGAATTACAAAATCTTATAGAGCGGCTAGTTGTTACGACTGATGAGGAAGTCATAAGCCCAGAATTTGTTAGTCGCTCTACAGGTCTTGGTGCAATGAAAAAAGCAAAGCCAATAATAACTGGTATTCTACCCCTCCACGAAGCTCGAGATGAGGTAGAAGAACAATTAATTATGTTAGCGATGAAGAAATATAAAACAACAACAAAAGCTGCACAAGTTTTGCAAATTAGCCAGTCAGCGGTAAGTCGTAAATACCAAAAAATTCTGCAGAATCAAGTAAAGCATTCAGGTGGACACTAGGAACTTCATTTCTTTTCAATAAGAAATGAAGTTCTTTTTTTTCGAATATGAAACCTCTAGTTCGCCAATCATTTCACATGCAAACGGCACTAGTTTAATTTCTAAAGGCACTAGAAGGTTAGCAAAGTATAGAAGTTAATCGTAAAAAAAGAAGAAAGCTAGAGTCCTTTTGAAGCCTGGTCAGAAGAAGTAATGCAATTGGAGGACTGTTCAGACTTAGGGTTTGGCACTTATAAAAGCTTTCAGTAGTAAAGAAACCACTCGTTTTCGCGGGTGGTTTTTATTCTTAAAACTAAATATTTTAATGACCCTTGTTATGCACAGGCATCTAGAGCATGCATCTGTGCATAAAACGGTCAATTTCATTACTGAAAAACCTTATTTAACACTACTAGGAAGTTGGCATGAATTTTGCATTTTTTATAAGTGAATAAAACATAATTGGAGGTTCTATTTATGACATATCAACATTCTATAAGAAAACCGTATATATCAGAGTTGGCAGAACTTGATAAGAAGCATTATCTCCACCCTACAACGGTTCCAAAATTACATGTTGAAAATGGGCCAAAACTTACATTTTCAGAAGGGGAGGGAATCTATGTAAAATGTTTGAATGGAGAGAGCTACATCGATGGCCTTTCGATGCTATGGAATGTCAACATTGGGCATGGTAATAAAGAATTAGCTGAAACTGCGAAAGCGCAAATGTCTAAGTTAGCATTTAGTTCTTCCTTTGCTGGATTTTCAAATGAACCAGCTGTTCATCTTGCTGAAAAACTATCAACAATGGCGCCAGGAGATTTAAATTCAGTTTTCTTTACTTCTGGTGGATCGGAATCCAACGATACGGCATTTAAGTTAGCTAGATTTTATTGGAAATTACAAGGGCTTCCTGATAAGAGAAAAATTATAGCTCTAAAACAGTCTTATCACGGAGTAACAATTGGTGCCCAAACGGCAACAGCTATTCCAGCATTTCATTTATTTTCTGGTTCTGGTATGACAGAAGTTTTCCATGCTACTGCTCATGTCACGAACTGTGAGTTAGGAGATAAGAGTGACCCAAATTATAAAGGTTGCATTCGTGATATCGTTGAAAGAGAAGGGGCAGATACAATTGCCGCCATCATTATGGAGCCGGTTCAAGGGTCTGGTGGGGTCCATATGCCGCCAGATGGTTATTTACAGGCTGTGAGAAAACTTTGTGACGAGTTTAATATTTTATTTATTGCAGATGAAGTGATTTGTGGATTTGGAAGAACTGGAGAAATGTTTGGTGTTGATAATTGGGGGGTTGTACCCGATTTAATGTGTGTGGCAAAGGGGATTTCAAGTGGTTATTCCCAATTAGGTGGTGTGTTACTTAAAGAAAAAATTCACGATACGATCGTTCAATATGATGAGGTGTTAGCTCATGGTTTTACTTACAGTGGTCATCCAACAGCATGCGCCGTGGCACTAAAAAACATAGAAATCCTGGAGAGAAACCAAGTTGTAGAGAATGTTAAAGATATGGAAATCGTTCTAGAAGATGGATTTAACTATTTAAAAGAAAAGCATCCAACTGTGACAAAATCAAGAGCCCTAGGATTGCTTTCTGCTTTTGAGTTATACGCAGATCGAGAAGAAGGAATACCTTTTGACCAATCCATTTTATCTGCCACTGAAGTCGTTGAGGAATGTTTCAAGCGGAAGTTAATTTTAAGACCCCTTGTGTCCAATGTAGGAAGAAATATTGTCGCTATAGCACCACCTCTTATTATTAACAAACAACAAGTTGAGGAGATCATTAGTATTCTAGATGATGCAATATCAGTGTTTGAGAAGAAATATCTATAAGTCTCAATACCGCAAAAGAAAGGAAGTTATTAAATGATTAAAAAGCTAGTTTTAAAGGGTTCCCCTAGAGAAATAGGAAGAATTCATGGTTCTGAAGGAAAAGACGAAGTTTTTCGTAGCCTCGAGACATATAAAAAACTTTTCCTTGGATTTAAAGGGATTAACTGGACAGAGGCAAAAGAATTAGCACTGGTTCATTTAAAAGCAATTGAAGAATATGATGCAGATTTAGTCGAAGAAATGAAAGGGCTTGCAGAAGGGGCGGGCGTTGACTTTGAAGATATCCTTGCATTAAATGCCCGCAGTGAAATTGCTTTAGCTAATTATGGAAATGTATTTACAGACGGTTGTACAGCTATTTCAGTGTCTGCTCCACTTTCCGATATAACAATCATTGGGCAAAACTGGGATTGGAAAGCAACACAGAAAGAAAGTCTACTTTTATTAGAAATACATCAGGAATCTAAACCAATCATTACAATGGTTACAGAAGGAGGTATTATTGGAAAAATCGGGTTTAATTCTGCTGGATTAGGACTTTGTTTTAATGCTCTTTTAACGGATAAAAAATCCAATCAAGTACCTATTCACTTAGGTTTAAGAAGTATTTTAAATTCATCTTCCCTTCACGAAGCTATTTCAAAAATAAAAGGAGAGCAAATTGCTTCTGCTGCAAGTGTAATGATTGGCATGGATGACGGCACTGGAAAAGGAATGGCTCTTAATATTGAAACGTCACCGTACGGAATCGATATGGTAGGTGAAAGCGATGGTAAATTAGTTCACACAAATCACGTCTGTTCAATGGAAATAAAGAAAAAGGTTAAAGATATGAATGAGTTCGCTTTTGACGATTCAATGATACGAAAAAAAAGGGCAGAACAACTAATCAATACAGCCTATGCTCGTAATCAAAAAATTGATGAATCCATGTTTAAAACATGGCTATCCGATCGATTCAATGAACCTAACTCAATAAACCATTATGAAAACTTAAATGCTCCTGAGCATAGGAGAATGGAAACTGTTTTTTCAATCATTATGAATCTATCAGAAAGAAAAGTGTTTCTTAGTATTGGGCATCCAACGGAGGGCTCATTTGAAGAAATCTAATTTTAAGGAGAGGGTATAAATGCTCTATATAAATGGTGAATGGAAGCAGTCAAAATCAGGGAGCACTTCAGACATTTACAATCCCGCAACTGGTGAGTTGATAGGTTCAGTTGCATCAGGGGGGGGAGAGGAAACCTTTGAAGCTATAGAGGCTGCTAAGCACGCTTTTATTACATGGAGGAGACTTCCCGGCCCTGAACGAGGGAAATATCTCAGTAAGGTTGCTTCAATTATGAGAGAGAAGCAAGATGAAATAGCAGAGACCATTACGCTTGAAATGGGTAAACCACTAACGGATGCCAAGGGTGAAGTAATCGGAGCTATAAATTATGTAGAGTGGTACGCAGAAGAGGCAAAAAGAATATATGGGGATATCCTACCAGCTTCACATCCAGACAAACAACTATTGGTGTTGAAACAACCGGTAGGAGTGACAGCTGCGATTACACCTTGGAACTTTCCAGCCTCTATGATAACAAGAAAAATTGCACCAGCGATTGCTGCAGGATGTACAGTAGTTTTAAAACCTGCACCAGCCACCCCTTTATCCGCAATGAAGATATTTGAATGTTTTGATGCTGCAAAATTGCCGAAAGGCGTTGTTAATTTAGTAATGGGAGAAGCAGAAGAAATAGGGAAAGTAATGACGGAAAGCCGAGATGTTCGGAAATTGACGTTTACAGGCTCAACAAAAGTTGGGAAATTATTACTTAAAAATTCAGCTGAAACAGTAAAAAAAGTTTCAATGGAACTTGGTGGACATGCGCCTTTTATTGTATTTGAAGATGCGGATGTTGACGTAGCAGTACAGGGCGTACTCTTAACAAAATTTAAGAATGCAGGTCAGACATGTATTAGTACCAATAGAATTTATGTACATGAAGCGATTGCTGGGAACTTCGGAAGAAAACTAGCTGAAAAAGTGGCTCAACTTAAGGTTGGAAATGGAATGGAAAGTGGTGTGGATGTTGGTCCACTTATAAACAGCGAAGCTGTAGAAAAGGTTGATAGCCATGTGAAAGATGCAATGACAAAAGGGGGTCAAGTACTTTGCGGTGGAAAAAGAGTCAATCAACATAGTAACTTCTTTGAAGCCACGGTTATCAATTTCGCAAATGATGAGATGAAAATTGCTAAGGAAGAAACGTTTGGTCCAGTCGCACCAATTTTCACTTTTCAGAGTGAGGAAGAAGTTGTGAAGAAAGCAAACCATGAAAATTATGGGCTCGCCGCTTATTGCTTTACAAATAATTTAGGCAGAAGTTATCGCTTGATGCAAGACTTAGATTTTGGAATCGTTGGAATGAATGATCCTGCCCCTATTGTTGCACAAGCTCCGTTTGGTGGATTTAAGGAAAGTGGGATCGGGAAAGAAGGAGGGAAATCTGGTATCCTCGAATATTTGGAAGAAAAATTTGTATCGGTCGGATCGTTAACAAAGTAAAAATGAGAAAGGGGAAAACAGGATATGGGGAAACTAGAGATACCTGAAATAGAAAAGGATATAGCCATAAGGACAATGAACAAAGAGGATGTTGCGGAAGTTGCAGCCTTATCCGTTACTAGCTTTGGCCCAGATATCTCCTTTAAATTAGAACATTTTGAAAGCCAAGTGGAGATCTTTCCTGAGGGACAAATCTGCGTAGAATATAAAGGCAAAATCGTTGGCTCATGTTCTAGTTTAATTGTAAATTTTGAAGATTATATCAATGACAATAACTATCAAGCTATTTGTGATAATGGTTTTATCAAAAATCACAATCCAAATGGTGTGAACCTTTATGGGGTTGAGGTTTCTGTCCATCCAGATTATCGCAGCTTAAAGGTTGGCCGAAGATTATATACCGCGCGCAAAAATGTTTGTAAAAATTTCAACTTAAAAAGCATTATCCTTGGTGGTCGAATTCCGTTTTATTACAAACATGCAAATGAAATGTCCCCATATGAGTATGTTCAAAAAGTTCAAGATAAAGAACTCTATGACCCAGTCCTTACTTTCCAATTAAATAATGAATTTGAATTTAGAAAGGTTATTCCAAATTATCTCCCAGGTGATGATGAATCTTTGTATTATGCAACAGAAATGGAATGGGTAAACAGGGACTACAAGGAAGTTTGATTTTTTTAGAAAGCTTATACAAAGTTTAGAGGCCGTTTTGTATTTCCTCGTTCTCTAACTAAAACTTCGGTAAAAAGTTTGTCTAGAAGAATCAGAATCTTGAGTATTTTTAAAGGGATTGGCTATAGTGATTGCTTATGAATTTGGTAGTAAGCTATTAAAATTTCTAATATTTAATCAAACTGGAGACAGCCTAAACTAATTATATTTAAGTGATCTTCAGAATTAATTGAGCAGATTGTTTCTTTTTGAGAAATAATCTGCCCTTTTAAAAAAATAATAATCTCTTAATAAAGGAGGCTTTTATTAAAAAACTTTTTAATGTAACTTTATTAATCAGAAGGTTGCTCATAAATTTAATACTCAATTGGGCTTTTTCCGCTTGGGAAATTAGCAGATTAAATAAAGAATTAGACCCCTTTTTCCAATATTTTACATATGGATTTTCATGATGACTATTGTGAACCGATTGAAGAAGTTAATCAAATTAAAAATCCTGAAGGAGCTGTGGCTATGGGATATTGTGGGGGAATTGCATTTGAAAGATAGAAAATTACGAAAGTCATTAATAGATAAATCTGTATCTGGAGTTTGTGAGGAATAGCTGAGTTTTTTGGGATATCTTCTTTCTTTATAAGACTAACTTTTATATTATTTTCACCTGTTAATTTGCTGATATATATAATTCTTGCTAATACGCTTCCCGATAGTCCTCGTTCTTTATAATTTGTTCTTCAACAAACGGGAGAGAACCGTTCAAAGTGTATTTTAACTCTGGACGTACCTATAGAAGATAACATCTCATCTTTCGAGTAGAGTGATAGCGCATTCAAAAAAAGATTGACGGATACAATGTAAAGCTTTACACTAATTTTATCAAATAAAATGTAAAGCTTTACATTTTGGGGGGATGAAAAAAGAGATGGATTATAAACAGATTGCAAGTGAGATCTTAGAAGCAATTGGTGGTAAGGAAAATGTATCTGCCGCAGCTCATTGTGCCACAAGATTACGCCTTGTATTAAAAGACGAATCTCTCGTTGATGAAAAAAAGCTAGAAGAGATTGATGCAGTCAAAGGTACCTTTTCCACAGCTGGTCAATATCAAATTATTATTGGGGCCGGTACTGTTAATAATGTGCATCGTGAGTTTGTTCAGTTGACTGGAATTGAAGAGATGTCAAAAGATGAAGTGAAAGCTGAAGGAAATAAAAAGATGAATCCAATTCAGCGTTTTGTAAAAATGCTTTCTGATATTTTTGTTCCGATTATACCAGCCATCGTGGCTGGGGGTTTATTAATGGGTATTCACAATTTATTAACATCAGAGGATTTATTCTTTGATGGGCAATCAATCATTAATGTTTATCCACAAATTGCTGACTTAGCAGCCATGGTTAATACTTTTGCGAATGCAGCCTTCGTTTTCTTACCGGTATTAATAGGATTTTCTGCAGCCAAACGATTTGGTGGGAATGCATATTTAGGTGCAGCAATGGGGATGATCATGGTTCACCCAGATCTATTAAATGGATGGGGCTATGGTGGTGCAGTGGTAGATGGAGAGATTCCTGTATGGAATATCCTTGGTTTTGAAATTGAGAAAATCGGTTATCAAGGGACGGTTTTGCCAGTATTGGCAGCAGCCTTTATTTTAGCAAAAGTTGAACAATTCTTTAGACGTGTTGTGCCGTCTGCATTAGATAATTTACTAACACCGTTATTAACAATCTTTATCACGGGTGTTCTTACATTTACAGTTGTAGGTCCCTTGATGAGGCAGAGTGGACATTTAGTAACGGATGGACTTGTCTTTTTATATGAAACAGCAGGGTTCGTAGGTGGTGGATTGTTTGGTCTTTTGTATGCGCCAATTGTCATTACGGGGATGCATCATAGTTTCATTGCAGTCGAAACACAATTACTAGCTGATATTGCAAGAACAGGTGGATCTTTTGTCTTTCCAGTTGCAGCCATGTCGAATGTGGCACAAGGGGCTGCAGCTCTTGCAGTTATTGTTGTAACAGCTAATGCAAAAATGAAAAGCATCGCTTCTGCTTCAGGTATTTCGGCATTACTCGGTATTACAGAGCCAGCGATGTTTGGAGTGAATTTAAAGCTGCGGTACCCATTTTATGCAGCCATTATTGGAGCTGGTGTATCTTCTGCTTATGTAACTTTAATGAAAGTATTATCAATCGCATTGGGGCCAGCCGGATTACCTGGTGTTATTGCCATCCGTCCTGACTCAATGATGCATTTTTTAATTGGATTAGCTATTGCGTTTGCCGTCTCATTTGCAATGACGATTGTATTAGCAAAACGTGCTGCGAAAAAGGAAGCTTAAACATCTTAAAGAGTGAGGGTTAAGTTATGACATGGTCAAGGGAAGAACGATATCGTAAATACCGGGATGTGAGTGAAAAGGAAAGAATGCTCTTGAAGAAAAAAGTAAATGCATGTCCTTGGAGGCAGTCTTTTCATATTCAACCACCAACGGGTTTGTTAAATGATCCAAATGGTTTTGCTTATTTTAACGGCGAATATCATTTATTCTATCAGTGGTTTCCACATGGGCCGGTCCATGGCTTAAAACATTGGTATCATGTAACGTCTACAGATATGGTCAATTGGCAGAATAAGGGGTTAGCCATAGAACCAAATGAATTTTATGAAAGTCATGGAGCTTTTTCAGGAAGTGGAATTGTTGATCAGGGAGATTTGTACCTTTTTTATACGGGCAACACTCGTGATGAGGAATGGCATCGACATCCCTACCAATGTATGGCGAAAATGACGAAAGAAAATGAGCTAGTGAAAGCTGCAGGTCCAATCATCTCTTCTCCTCCTAAGGGGTATACTGAGCATGTAAGAGACCCGAAAGTGTGGAAGACTGGATCTCTATTTTACATGATTATTGGTGCACAGCGAGAAGATAAGACTGGATGTGTCTTACTTTATCAATCAAGAGATATAAAAGAGTGGGAGTTTCTAGGTGAGGTAATCACGAAACTAGATGCCTTCGGTTATATGTGGGAATGTCCTGATTACATTGAATTAGATCACAAAGGTATACTTATTTTTTCTCCTCAAGGGATTGAAGCAGAGGGAGATCTCTATAATAATATCTATCAATCAGGGTATCTCGTTGGGTGGCCATTAAATAGATCCACAATGAATTTTGACCATGGTCCATTTCAAGAATTAGATCGAGGATTTGACTTTTATGCCCCACAAACCACTCTTTCTGAAGATGGTAGAAGAATCATGATCGGGTGGATGGGGCTTCCTGAAATGAATTACCCTACAGATGAAAATGGATGGGCCCATTGCTTAACTTTGCCAAGAGAACTTGTATTAAAGGATGAAAAATTGATCCAAAGACCAGTTAGAGAATTAGCCAACCTACGTAGTAACCAAGAAGAGGTGGCAGACCAACTATTGAATGAAAGAAAGAGTTACCCTCACATCTATGGTACTACTTATGAGTTAGAAGTAGAGTTTGAAGTAGGAACGAGTGAAGTTGTTGGTATCGAATTCCGAACTAGTGAAAACGAAAAAACAATTGTACACTATAATCATCTAAACAAAAAAATAACACTTGATCGAAGTGAATCTGGTAAAGAGGTGGGTACTACGTATGGTACCACGAGGGCAGTCGGATACGATGGGGAGACCATTACTTTTCATTTGTTTGTCGATGTATCCTCTTGTGAAGTGTTTATAAATGATGGCGAGGAAGTATTTACATCGCGCATCTTTCCTTCAGATCATAGTACGGGTATTCAGTTTTTTGCACAAGGCGGACAAGCTTCGTTTCAGGCTAAGAAATGGGATTTATCAATGAGATGATGGGCCCATTGTGGGGTGTTCAACTTGCAAAAAGATATTAATATTAGTGAAGTGGCAAAGAAAGCAGGTGTTTCGATTGCGACCGTTTCAAGAGTGTTTAATAACTCAGGTCGTGTCAAAGAAAGCACTCGTAAAAAAATTCAAGCGATTATTGAAGAAACAGGCTACAGACCAAATGTTTTAGCCAGAGAATTAGCGGAGAAAAAAACACATTTAATCGGAATGATTGTTCACAGTCTGACAGGGGAAGGTTTGCCTAGAGCGATTAACGGGGTCAATCAAGTATTAGATGAAAATGGATATAACCTTTTAATTGCTTGTTCTGAAGGAAGCTTTGCGAACGAAAAAAAACACTTTGAGTTATTCAGACTAAAACGAGTAGATGGGATCATATTTGCTACGCGTCAGTTTAAGCCAGAACACGCTGAATGGATTAAAAAGCTACCTATACCAGTTGTAGTGTTGCTGCAAGATACACAAGAGCAGGAGATCCCATTTGTGGCGTTTGATAATAAGCGATTTGCAAAAGAAGCTACTAAAACGTTGCTCGAACAAGGTCATCAAGCTGTCGCCTATTTAGGTGGCCCAGAGAACTCTGTTAACTCAGCTGAAAGGAAATCAGGTGTAGAAGAAGCGTTAGGGGAAGTAGGGCTTCAATTGGATCGTGAGTTAATCGGACAAGGAAATTACTTGATCGAGAGCGGGTACAATGAGATGGAAAAAATTATTCAAAAAGGAAAGAGGTTTGATTCGGTCATTGCTGTTAATGATGGTATGGCAATTGGAGCATTAAATTGTCTACAAGACCATGGTTTTAACATTCCAAATGATGTATCGGTCCTCGGATTAGATGATACGGTGCTCACCCAAGCTTCTAGGTTAAAACTCTCAGGTGTTCATTATTCTTATACAGACCTAGGTAGGCAGGGAGCGGATATGTTGCTCAGACAAATTGGTCAAGAAGAGATATCATTTGAGAAAATAATGATTCCTTTTGAGGTGAAGCTACGCGAAACAGTAAAGAATAAAGAGAAAGGATGAGAGAAGTAATGAGTAAGCAATGGTGGAAAGAGAGTGTCGTCTATCAAATTTACCCTCGAAGTTTTAATGATAGTAATGGGGATGGTATTGGTGATATTCAAGGGATTATTTCTAAATTAGATTACCTGACAGAACTAGGAATTGATGTAGTTTGGCTCTCACCGGTCTATCAATCACCAAATGATGATAATGGCTACGATATAAGTGATTACGAAGCGATTATGTCTGACTTTGGAACAATGGCTGATTGGGATCAGTTGTTAGAAGAAATGCATACACGAGGGTTGAAACTCGTAATGGACTTGGTGGTTAACCATTCTTCAGATGAACATGATTGGTTCATTGAATCAAGAAAGTCAAAAGAAAACGCATATCGTGACTATTATATTTGGAGACCGGGTCAAGACGGTAAACCTCCAACTGACTGGATCGCTTCTTTTGGTGGTTCTGCTTGGCAATATGATGAGGAGACAGACGAGTATTTCTTACATATGTTTTCAAAAAAACAACCAGATCTCAACTGGGAAAACGAGAAGGTTCGTAAAGATGTTTATGAAATGATGCGTTTTTGGTTAGATAAGGGTGTAGATGGTTTCCGGATGGACGTCATCAATATGATCTCTAAAAAAGAGATTTTACCAACTTATGAGGAATTCCAAGCTGGCTATGCAAAGGCTGAACCGTATCAATTTAATTTACCAGGTGTGCATGATTACTTACGTGAAATGAATGAGGAAGTGTTATCAAAATACGATATCATGACCGTTGGAGAATGCCCGAAAGTGACACCAAGCGAAGCAAAAAAATATACAGCAGAACATAGACAAGAGCTAGATATGGTCTTTCAATTTGAACATATGGGCCTTGATAAATATAAAGGTAAGAGTAAGTGGGAGCTTAAGACGCTCGAGCTTCGGGACTTAAAAGAGAATCTTTCAAAGTGGCAAAAAGAGTTAGAGAATGACGGGTGGAATAGCTTATATTGGTGTAACCATGACCAGCCTCGAATTGTATCTCGTTTTGGTGATGATGGTAAATACCACCGTCAATCAGCAACGATGCTTGCGACACTTTTGCATATGATGAAAGGGACACCTTACATTTATCAGGGTGAAGAAATTGGGATGACAAATTGTCATTTTGACTCAATTGACGATTACCGTGATATCGAAACGCTTAATTACTATCAGGAGATGGTAGGGGAACATGGAAAGACTCCTAATGACATCATGCCTTCCATCTATGCGAAAAGCCGTGATAATGCGAGGACCCCGATGCAATGGAATTCAAGTGCAGAAGCAGGATTTACAACCGGTACCCCGTGGATAAAGGTTAATCCTAATTATAAAAAGATTAACGTAGAGAATGCTTTAGCAGATGAGAATTCTATTTTTCATTACTATAAGAAATTAATCGAGCTAAGAAGGCAGCATGAGGTGATGGTATATGGATCCTATACCTTGCTAGCAGAAGACCACCCAGCTGTATTTGCTTATGAGCGAGAACTAAATGGCGAGAAGCTTCTTGTTTTATGTAACTTTTACGGAGAAAAGACAACTTTTGAATTAAATGATTGCACCCCATATGAGGTGTTAATAAGTAATTATCCAACAGAATTGCCAAATGATGCGATGGTGACCCTAAGCCCATATGAGGCATTGGTATACAAAACTACCTCCCACTAATAATGTGGGAGGCTTTCTTTGCATTAAATGGTAAATGGCTGGGTGGTGACCATGATGTTATTAATTTTATCAAGGTTTGGTTCAAAGCCAATTCCTGCCGAATTGGGTACGTGAATATAGCCGTCCTCCATGGTTATTTCAGGTGCAATGAGATCTTCACTCCAGTAATGGGAAGAAGGAGCTGTATCTCCTGGGATTGAAAAATTGGAAAGAGAGGTAATTGCAATATTGTGTGCTCTTCCAATTCCTGCCTCAAGCATCCCGCCACACCACATAGGAATTGAGTGAGACTTACATAAATCATGTATTTTCAATGATTCACTAAGCCCTCCAACGCGACCAATTTTTAAGTTAATCACTTTGCAACTGCCAAGTTCAATTGCTTTTCTTGCATCTTCAACTGTATGGATACTTTCATCTAGGCAGATAGGGGTCTTTAGATGAGATTGTAAGATGGCGTGATCAACAATATCATCACAATCAAGTGGCTGTTCAATCATCGTGAGACTGTATTCATCCAATGCTTGAAGATGAGAGATGTCGTCTAAGTTATATGCGCAATTGGCGTCAGCCATTAAAGCGATTTCAGGAAATTCTTTTCGAATTGCTTTAATAATTTCAATATCCCATCCCGGTTTGATTTTAACTTTAATGCGCTTATAACCTTCCCCTAAATAACTTTCAATCTGTCTAAGCATCTCGTATTGTGATTGTTTAATACCAACACTGACACCCACTTCTATTTTCTCTTTAACCCCACCTAATGCTTTAGAAAGAGAGATGTTGTTTTCTTTTGCATACAGGTCCCAAATTGCTCCTTCTATGGCAGCTTTAGCGTTGTAATTTCTACGGATAGGTAAAAAATGTTGCGAAACATCATTTGGATGCATAATCTCCGTCTTTCTCAATAATGGGATTAAGTGGTCTCGCATCATATGCCAATTTGTTTCCACTGTTTCCTCGTTATAGATCGGTTCTTTTATTGAGACAGATTCCCCCCAACCAGATTGTCCGCTTTTAGACTGAACTTCAACGAGAATAAAGTCTTTATCGTATTCAGTTCCTATACTTGTTGTGAATGGGGTAAGAAGATCCATTTTAACATGTCTTAAGATGATTTTATTAATCTCCATTGAACTCTCCTTGCTGATTTTTTAGAAAATAATATGAGCAATCGCAACTACAATTGGTAAAGTGATCAACGTACGAATAATAAAGATAAGCAATAGGTCTCTAAATTTAACCGGAAGTTTCGAACCGAGTAAGAGGCCCCCCATCTCAGACATATAAACAAGTTGAGTAACGGATACACAAGCAATAACAAATCGAGTTAACTCACTTTCAATTCCACTTCCAATTACAGCTGGTAAAAACATATCAGCAAATCCAACAACCATTGTCTGTGCTGCTTCTTGTGCTTCAGGCACTTGCATTAACATAAGAATTGGTTCAAAGGGCTTACCTAAAATAGTAAATACAGGCGTAAACTCAGCAATGACTAATGCTACTGTACCAATGGCCATTACGATTGGTAATACGCCAAACCACATATCTAATACATTTTTTAAACCATCAGTAAAGATGGAAGATGTCTTTTTATTGTGGTGTGCTTTAGTGACAGCTCGATCTAAACCGAAACGAACCAAAGATACATTAGAGGGAATTGGTTCTTCTTGTTTCAACTCAGTTTGTTCATATCCGATGTCTAGCTTTCTAGATAGTGGAGGAATTCTCGGCATAATAATTGCCGCAATAATTCCCACAAAGACAATCGTTAAATAAAACGGAATGAAGTAAGCCTCAAGCTCTAAGTAAGATACGATGACAATGGAAAACGTAATAGATACAACAGAGAAAGTTGTTGCAACAACAGCGGCTTCGCGTTTTGTATAGTAACCTTGTTCATATTGCTTTGCTGTTAATAAAACCCCAATCGTACCATCACCTACCCAGGACGCTAAGCAATCAAGAGATGACCGGCCAGGTAAGGTGAAAAGAGGTCGCATGATTTTACGTAATAAGGCTCCAAAAAATTCAAGTAACCCGAAATTCAATAACAGAGGTAATAATAACCCTGCAAGAAGAAATGTTGAAAATAAAATTGGAATCAAATCATAAATGAGCAATCCACCTGTATCATCCGAGAAAATCCATTCAGGTCCTATTTTAAATACAGTCATTGCTGCAAATAGTGTACCTAAGATTCTTGCTATCAACCAAAATATACTAATGTTAAATAAGTTGTTCATAAATGGGTTGCTGTGAATGAAAACTGGCTTGAGAACAATTGAGAATATTGATCCGATAACAGATAGAATCATAATCCCAACAGTGATAGCGGGAATAAAGTCACCAATTAGCGCGTTAATTTGGCTTGCAAAGTAGGCAACAGCAATGGTAATTCCATCCTCAGTTGCAATAGGTGTGATAAAGAGTAACATACCAATCAACGATGGGATCACAAACTTCGCATAATCCTTCTTACTAAAAGATGTTGGATGCACTTCCTCTTTCAGATTTATAAGCCCCATATAACTCCTCCTAATAATTAATATCTCCTAATGATCTATTCGATAAATAAGTCCTGATCATGATAAATTGATTCTAATTTTTGCTGTCTTCTACCTGAGGCCTCCGGTACCTTTTCTTCAAAACCAGTGATGAGAATCTCAAGAAAGCTAATAACCGAGGCGATAGAGTGGTGACCTGCCCCTATATTATTTTCTGTAACTAAAGTAATATCAGCGAGTTGGGCCACCGGAGAGAGGATATCACTGGTAATGGCAATAATTTTTGTCTGTTGTTTTTTAAAACAGTTTGCTAGTCGAATCGTTTCTTTTCTGTACCTAGGGTAGGAGAATAAGAGAGCGACCGACTCTTTGTTTATCTCAAGAATGTCTTGAGGGGTGAAGCCATAAGGGTGAGAGAGAATAACATTTGGGCGTAGTTGTTTTAAATGATACTCAAGCCAATATCCTGCTGCGAACGAACTTCCGAAAGCACCAATAAATATTCGCTCTGATTTAACTAGTAAGTTTAGAGCTTGTGAAATGTTATTGTGGTCAAGGTTTTGAGATAGTAGCTGTAAGATTTTAATTTCTTGATTAATCTGATTTTGGAAGCTAGACTCATTCGGATCTTCATGAGTTTGGTTAGAAGCAGTGGTCTTTTTAACTAACCAATTTTTGCGAATCGCTTCTTGCATATGCGAGTAACCATTGAATCCTAATGTATAAGCTAATCGAATCACTGTTGTTTCACTTACACCTACCCTTTGTCCAAGTTGAAAAGCGGTCAGTAAGACGGAATGATCCATTTCGTGTAGAATACATTCTGCTACTTTTTTTTGACCTGGTGATAGAAAAGGGAAATAGTCTTTTACCAAATCTATAAATGACTGCTCTTGCATGAGAACCTCCTTTCTAAATGATACTGAAGGAAATGCTTTTTTAAAAAATTATATAGCATGATACACTTCATGCACAATACATAAAATTGATTTTTCTGAAAATAGGAGGAGAAGCTACAACAATTTATAGTGACGTTGGATACAATCCTCGGTAGTTTCCTTGTTTAATAGTAGTTAAAAACTAATAGTGATATTTTAATAAAAGACTAGCTCATTCTTAAAAATACTCATAGAATGGAGTATGATATGAATTGGATACGAAATCATTAGGTTAAGTAAAAGTATTATTAGCTATTTGAAGAAACATAAGATGTTAGTAAGGGGGAGTTCCATAAAATGTTCAATCAACAAGAAATAGAGGCAATCTATAAAGTCATTGCGACACGTCGTGATGTTCGCACATTTTTAACGAATCCAGTAGAAGAGGAAAAAATTCAAAACATAATTGAAGCGGGTCATCAAGGACCATCCGTTGGCTTTATGCAGCCTTGGAACTTCATCGTGGTGAAAAGTGATGAAGTAAAAGAAAAGCTAGCGTGGGCAGCGGATAAAGAACGTCGCGCCCTAGCAATCCACTATGAAAATAAAGACGAACGGCATCAGAAGTTTTTATCGTTGAAAATTGAAGGATTGAAGCAAGCACCTGTAACAATTTGTGTGACATGTGATCCAACCCGTGGTGGCTCTCATGTATTAGGACGTAATTCAATCCCAGAAACAGATATCCTCTCAACGGCATGTGCCATCCAAAACATGTGGCTAGCTGCTACTGCTGAAGGGCTTGCTCTTGGTTGGGTCAGTTTCTATAAGAAAAACGATATTCGTGATATTTTAAATATTCCACCGCATATTGAGCCGCTTGCGCTCTTATCGATCGGTTATACAGATAACTATCCAGACAAACCCATTCTTCAATCATCAGGGTGGGAGAAGCGACGCGAGTTAGAGAGCTTGATTTTTAATGAGAAGTGGGAAACTAAATAAAGTGAAGAGAACCTGCCATTATTTTAATGCGGGTTCTCTTTTTTTACTATAAATTAAAATTAATGTAAAAAAGTCGAACGGAAATACAAAAACGTACCAATATAAAGTAGAACAGCAAGGGAGGCGAAAAAATGGATGAAGAAGTGGATTACTTACCCTTAGTAAAACGTGCACTTAATGGTGATGACCATGCTTATCAAGATATGTATGATGCCACCATTAAAGATGTATATAAAAATGTTCACTTTTTAATGGAAGATAAAACGGATGTTGAGGATGTCATTCAAGAAATATACATCCAAATGTACAAATCTCTAAAAAAATATGACCCAACAAAGCCATTTAAGCCGTGGTTAATAGGGGTGGCGATCAAACAAATTCATTCTTACCGTAGGAAAAAATGGATGAGCTTTCGGATACTCAAACGAGCAGAGACGGTTTCCCGTGAATATAGTGAGGACTTCACACCAGGTTTGATTGAACAGTTATCAAATGAAACATTAATTACCTTGATTGACCAGCTTCCATTTAAGTTAAAGCAAGTTGTCATTCTTCATTATTTAAATGACTACAAACAATCAGAGGTTGCAGAAATTTTAAAGATTCCTGTTGGAACGGTGAAATCTCGTATCCATGAAGCACTTAAGAAGCTTCGTCAGAAAAGTAAGCACAACCCTATTAATCTTGAGAAAGTGAGGAATGTTCTATGAAATTTGAAAAGCGGATTAAGGAATCCTTGAAAATGGAAAGTGAAACTCTTCAACCTTCCCAAGATTTAAAGAGGCGTGTAATGAGTCAAATTACAATTGTGAAAAGTGGAAAGTCTTTTGAGGCAAGGCTGGCAGGAGCAATCCTCGCAGCGCTTCTCTTGTTACCGACGAGTGCCTTTGCTTTTCAAACGATGTTTGCTGATGAATTGTACGGATCATTTGATGATGTGAAGCAAAAAATCTCTTATGCGACAATGGAACAATATTTAATTTTGAACGCAAAGCTAGAGCAGGCAAAAGGAGACTTGGGAAAAGAAGATTTCGAAGAGTTCAAAAGTCATCTGAAGGTAATTACTGCGGCCAAATTAGAGTATGGCGATCCCCATGGAAACATAGATTATAATCAAATTCCAAATGAAGCAGTTGAGAAGCTTGAACATACTTTGATGATCATTCAGCCGTATTTTGATCAGTTAAACAATCTGCCGTCCAGTAAAGATGTATTAAGTGAAGCTGAATATCGGGATTATGTCGATGCTTTAATGTCGTATGAAAAGATCTTAGTGCAAAGCGGGATTGATCCGAGTAAAGGCTTTTCAGTGGAGACTGAGGTACTGCCTCATTTGCAGGCAGAATTTTACGAGGCGCGTACAGTTTTAGATTATGTAAATGAGAAACAATCCTCTCACCAATAAAGGAAGCCAGCCTTGCATCTAAGAGGCTGGCGTTTTTTTGTTAAAGTGGTAAATCTAAATCCACAGAAGGTGTAATTGTAGCTTTGGCAACATCTCTCATCATATGAAGAGCATTAGTATTAGCTTCTGGTGTATTAGAAGCGGAGCAATCACTTGGTACAAAGATACGGTAATCATGCATATACGCGTCATTTGCTGTGAATTGAACGCACATGTCCCCTGCTGCTCCTGTTAATATTAACGTATCTACATTAAGGTGTTCCAACAGCAGATTTAGAGGTGTCGCAAAGAAGCCGGAGAACTTTGGTTTCAATATAAAATAATCATTATCTTCATCGGGACGTAGCAATTCGACGATGGGACGACCCTTTACATCATTTTCAAGGCAATGAGCAACTAGTCGAGGGAAGTCAGACTGCCATTTACCGTAATTGTCATTTACATAGATGACAGGAATATTTGCTTTATATGCTCGTTCTTTTAAAGCCGCAATTTTTTTAGCAGCAGGCAAGGCATGTTTAATGAGAAGCTCTGAATCTTCAAACTCAAAATCGCTAATCATATCTATAATTAATAATGCTGTATTCTTATTTGAGGAATTTGAAAGTTCCATCCTATAGCACCCCTTAAAAGTGGATTTATTCAGAATTTTACGTGAAACGCGTATCGTCATTTAGCTAATATGTTATGATAAACAAAATTACAACAATCCATGCGCGATTTTCGCGAAAGGAGATAGAGAGAGATGGAGAGCAAGGCAATTGAACTTTTACGAATTATAGAAGAAAATGGACGCGTTTCCATTCCGACCTTAGCTAAAATGGTAGACGCATCTGAAGAGGATGTAAAGAGGTTATTAAAGAAGCTAGAGGATGATCACATTATTTTAAGTTATTCTGCGGTAATTGATTGGAGTAAGGTTGATCTAAATGAAGGTGTTACAGCAATGATCGATGTAAAGGTTACACCTCAACGTGGGGTTGGATTTGATCAAGTTGCTGAGAGAATTTATCGTTTTCCTGAAGTGAAGGCATTGTATTTGATGTCTGGGGCTTATGACTTATCAGTTGTTATAGAAGGACAGACGATGTCAGAGATTGCACGTTTTGTCTCAGAAAAATTATCGACAGTGGAATCAGTTTTGTCAACAACTACTCATTTTCAATTAAAAAAATATAAGCATGATGGGGTCGTCTTTGGAGAAGGAGAAGCAGATCGCCGAATTGTGGTGACACCATGACCACAAAACAATTAAACAAACGTTTATCTAAAAAAGTTCAAGCGATTCAACCTTCTGGAATTCGACGTTTTTTTGATTTGGCATCCAGTATGGATAATATTATTTCGCTTGGTGTCGGAGAACCTGATTTCGTCACACCGTGGAATGTACGTGAAGCTAGTATTTCCTCAATGGAACGTGGATTCACAGCATATTCTGCAAACGCTGGAATTATCGAGTTACGAGAAGCGATTGCTGATTACATGAGCTCGCGATTCGCTGCAGACTATGACCCTGAAACAGAAGTTTTGGTTACGGTAGGGGCAAGTGAAGCGATTGATGTCGGTATGCGCGCGATCCTTGATGAAGGTGATGAGGTCATCGTTGTGGAACCGAGCTTTGTTTCATATGCTCCGCTCGTTTCAATGGCAGGAGGCGTTCCGGTCGCAGTAGGGACGAACATTGATACAGACTTTAAAGTAACCGCAGCACAACTAGAAGCTGCCATTACAAGCCGGACGAAAGCGATGATGCTCTGTTTTCCGAACAACCCAACAGGATCAACTATGAATAGAGAAGAGCTTAAAGCGATTGCGGAATTAGCAGAACGTCACGACCTTCTTGTCTTTTCCGATGAAATCTACGCAGAGTTAACTTATGATGAAAAGCATGTTTGTTTTTCAAGTCTTGAAGGAATGAAGGAGCGAACCGTTATTATTTCAGGGTTTTCAAAAGCATTTGCGATGACGGGCTGGCGTCTTGGGTTTGTATGTGCTCCGCCAGATCTCTTAAGTGCCATGCTGAAAATCCATCAGTATAGCTTAATGTGCGCGCCGACAATGGCTCAATACGGTGCACTAGAAGCATTGAAAACAGGCATGGATGAAGTGTATCGAATGAAACAGTCTTATAAGCAACGTCGAAACTACTTTATCAAATCATTTGCTGAAATAGGTCTTACTTGTCATACGCCAGGTGGTGCGTTTTATGCGTTCCCATCTATTGAAAAGACTGGTCTATCGTCTGAACAATTCGCTGAAAAACTATTGATGGAAGAACGGGTAGCGGTCGTCCCAGGTTATGTTTTTGGTTCAGGGGGCGAAGGACATATTCGTTGCTCCTATGCAACCTCAATGGATAACCTTGAACAATCGGTAGAAAGAATAGGACGATTTTTGAAGCAATTTTAAGTAAGGATGCACACTTCGTTTTTAGAAGTGTGCATTTTTTAATAGCGAAAACAAAAAAGGAGGCAAGAGCATGGCGCCCTTGCCTCAATTATGGGGGAATACGATTGTAATACTCATTATCACCAATGGATACAATTTTAAACATCAATTCTAAAAAATAATTAAATTTGTTTTCAGAAATGAAAAAAGGTAAGATTTCCTCAAGAGATACATTTCAAAAATGACATGAAAAAGCACGAAAGGACGTCGACTAATGTTACTTAAAAAAATAAAAAAAGAGAATCCACTCATTCATTGTATGACAAATGTTGTGGTGACTAATTTTACTGCAAATGGTCTACTTGCGTTAGGTGCGTCACCAGTAATGGCCTATGCAAAAGAGGAGGTAGCTGATCTTGCGGGCATAGCAGGAGGCCTTCTGTTAAACATTGGAACCTTGTCAACTGACGAAGTAGAAGCGATGATCTTAGCGGGGAAGGCAGCGAATAAAAACAATGTTCCCGTGGTACTAGATCCTGTTGGAGCTGGAGCTACTTCCTTTCGCACTGAAGTGTGTTTAGATCTTTTAAATAGAGTAGATGTCACTGTTTTAAGGGGGAATGCAGGGGAGATCGCCTCTCTCGTCGGTGTGAAAGCGACTGTGAAGGGTGTTGACGGAGCCATAGAAGGTGATACGATAGAACTTGCGAAACATGCTGCGAAGAAATTTTCGTGTGTAACGATTGTAACCGGTGAAATGGATGTCATAACAGACGGTCATCATGTGCATACCATTTACAACGGACATCCGTGGTTAACGAAAGTCGTTGGGACAGGCTGCTTATTAGGCGCGGTTGTTGCAGCATTTGTTTCGGTATCAAAAAAGGATATCAAAGCAGCTTGTGTCGATGCAGTTGCTTATTATGGAATAGCAAGTGAACGTGCATTTGCTGAGACGAACGAAGAAGGCATTGGTTCTTTCCAACAAGCATTTCTTAATCATTTAAATAAGATGACAGATTTAGATATTAAGCAGTTAATACGAACAAAAAAATAATTTTTAATGAGAGTAGGCTAACTAATGACAGGAACGTTTCAAATCGACGGGTTGCCGTCCATTTATCAAGAGGCATTATCAAAAATCGGTGTAACGGAACCAACCGATATCCAAGCAAAAATGATTCCAGAAGCAATAGCAGGGCAATCAATTATCGCTCGCTCACAAACAGGAACAGGGAAGACACTTGCTTTTCTTTTGCCTACATTAGCAAAAATCAATGAAGATGAAAAAGGATTGCAAGCCTTAATCCTTGCTCCCACTCAAGAGCTTGCTATGCAGATTGTTGAAGTAGCTAGAGGGCTTACTGAGAATGCACCAATTGAAATTGGTTCATTTATTGGTGGGGCAAATGTAAAACGCCAATTAGAACGTTTGAAGAAGAAAAAACCACAGCTTGCAGTAGGTACACCAGGACGTGTCCTTGAGCTAGTGGAGATGAAAAAGTTAAAATTACATGATTTAAAAGTAGTTGCAGTTGATGAAGCGGATCGAATGATGGGTGAGAAACCTTCTTGGGATGCGTTTACTGAGATTGCAAAAAGAGTTGGACGAGATCGTCAGTTTTTATTCGTATCCGCAACATTACCTAAAGATTTTGCAGATCAAATTGCTGCATTCGCTCCGTTTACAGTAGAAATGGAAGCAGAGGGTGGTTTGTTGGTTGATCATGTGAAGCATTTGTTCGTACGAGTGGAAGCGAGAGAACGTGTAGATATGGCGCGCAAAGTGATTCATGCTGAAAAGGTTGAAAGAGGAATTGTGTTTGTAAATCAGCTTGAAAAATTAGCTGAGACAACTGAGAAGCTTGTCTATCGTAAAATTAAAGCCGCTTCCCTTTCTTCTGATAGTACGAAACAAGAGCGAGAAAAGGCTTTAAATCAGTTCCGCAAAGGGGATATCCACATCTTAGTAGCAACGGATTTAGCTGCACGTGGACTAGATGTTGACGATGTCACCCATATCATTCAAGTGGACCCACCTGCAAGTCCTGATAGTTATCTGCACAGAGCAGGTCGAACGGGAAGAATTGGGAAAGAAGGTACTGTCGTAACGTTTATTGAACGAAAAGATGAATACAAGGTAGAAAAGTATAAAAGAGAGTTAGGGATTGAACTTGAAGAACGGTTTGTTGTTGGAGGCTCCCTAACTGATGTAAAGCCAAAGTCCAATAAACGTTAAATCACAAAAAAAGCCGCCTGCAATTTTGAGGGGGCTTTTAGGCTGTTAAAATGTTTGTGAATGAAGCTCGATCATACAGTCTATTTTACGGATGCACACAAACCTGTTAAAATAGACTGAAAAGCTAAAGAAAAGTTAAAATATTTTTAAATGATCTTTTGCGTAAAGTAACATCCTATGTTAATATTAAAAGGTTAATAAATAGTTAGGAGATGTATGTAGATGTCAAATTATGAAGTAGGCAGTATTGTAGAAGGTAAAGTAACAGGAATCAAGCCTTTCGGTGCTTTCGTTGCACTTGACGAGAAAAAGCAAGGCTTAGTACACATTTCGGAGGTAGCTCACGGTTTCGTTAAAGATATTAATGATGTTCTTACTGTAGGCGATGAAGTTAAAGTGAAAATCATGAACGTTGAAGAAGCGTCTGGTAAAATTTCACTTTCAATCCGTGCTACTCAAGAAGCTCCTGAGCGTCCAGCTCGCCCAGCTAAGCCTCGTAACACTGGTGGCGGTCAAGGTGGCGGACGTAAGCCTCAACAACAAAACAAACCACAACAAGGCTTCAACACACTAGAAGATAAGCTTAAAGAATGGTTAAAGCAATCTAACGAAATTCAAGCGGATCTTAACAAGCGTGCGAAAAAATAACTTCACAAAAAAAGCATCCGGTAATCGGATGCTTTTTTATTTGTCTTTTTTCTGGAATTGCAGGAGGGAAAGAAGGCTGTGCTAAAGAATAGAACTAAGTATAGTTTCAACTATTAAATAAGCATCTCAAATGAATAATCACTTGAGATGCAAAAGAAAGCCATGTATTAACGTTCTGTTTCTGGTACGCGTTCAAGCTCTTCATCAGGCTTAAACAGAATTGAAATACAATAAAGACCAGCAAGACCAACTAGGGCATAGATTAAACGAGATAGGCCTGCTGCTTGTCCGCCAAAAATAGCTGCGACAAGGTCAAAACGGAAGAATCCGATAAGCCCCCAGTTAATTGCGCCAATAATCGCTAAGACAAGCGCTGTACGTTGAATACCACTCACACCATTCACCTCCATTTTAAAGGGATTTGCACAACCATCGATGTGAGGGTGTGCTTCCTTTTTAGAATGAGGTTGTTCCCTAACAATTATGCATATATAACATTGGCTATTGTTAGGAGAGGATGTTATATTTTGGTTATTTTAGCTGATGAGCCTCTTTGCTTTACAATAAAGGAACCGTTTGTTGATAATAATAGTAAATCCCTAATTAACTAAGGAGGATACATATGAATCCATTTGTTTTTAAGAACCCGACGAAGTTGATCTTTGGTGAAGGTCAAAATGAAGTGTTAGCAAAAGAAGTGGCGCGTTATGGTAAGCGAGTATTAGTTGTTTACGGTGGTGGAAGTATAAAAAGAAATGGTCTTTATGATCATGTAATCGGTCAATTGAAAGAAATTAATGCTGAAGTGGTTGAACTGGCAGGTGTTGAACCGAACCCTCGTTTAACAACAGTTAAAAAAGGAATTGAACTTTGCCAACAACATGATATTGAGTTTATTTTAGCAGTAGGTGGAGGAAGTGTCATTGACGCAACAAAAGCGATCGCAGTTGGGGCGAAATATGAGGGAGATATTTGGGATGTCATCACGAAAAAAGATACTCCTCAATCAGCTTTGCCATTTGGAACAATTTTAACGCTAGCAGCAACTGGTTCAGAGATGAATGCTGGCTCTGTTATTACAAACTGGGAAACAAGTCAAAAAGTTGGCTGGGGTAGCCCATTTTCATTCCCGACATTCTCTATCTTAGATCCAAAAAACACTTTGTCTGTTCCAGAAGATCAAACGATCTATGGAATGGTTGATATGATGAGTCATGTCATTGAAGCTTATTTCCACCATGCAGAAAATACTCTATTGCAAGATCGCATTATGGAATCCATCTTGCTTACTGTGATGGAAACAGCTCCGAAATTACTTGAAGACCTACAAAATGTCGAGCACCGTGAAACGATCTTATATTGTGGGACGATGGCTCTAAATGGCATTACGCAAATGGGGCTTCGTGGTGATTGGGCATCACATAACATTGAGCATGCGGTTTCAGCGGTGTATGATATTCCGCATGCAGGTGGTTTAGCGATTATCTTCCCTCACTGGCTTCGTTATAGCCTTGATGAGAAAATTGAGCGTCATGTTAAACTTGCAACAAGAGTACTTGGTGTCGATCCTACAGGGAAGTCTGACCGCGATATTGCACTTGAAGGTATTGAGAAGCTATCTGCCTTCTGGACAAAAATTGGTGCACCGCATCGCTTAGCTGACTATAAGATTGATCGCTCACAAATTGAGCGTATGGCTGGAATTGCAGCTGAGAACGGGGAATTTGGAAACTTCAAAAAGCTAAATAAAGAAGATGTCGAAAACATTTTAACTGCTGCACTATAAATGATGTAAACGAAGAAAAAGGCGAGCTTTCGTCTTTTTCTTCGTTTTCTCTATAATCTTAAAGTGGTTCCGCTTACATTCATTCTTGAACTTGATTCTTATATGTGCATTCGGTTAAAGTGAATAGTGGTATGAATGTTAACGACTAAGGAGGCATTACCTTCATGGAAAAAATTCAGTTTGATTATTCAAAAGCTTTGTCTTTTTTTGGACAACATGAAATTGATTACATGCAAGATGCAGTGACTGCAGCACATGAGGCTCTACATAATAAGACGGGTGCAGGAAGTGATTTTTTAGGATGGATTGACCTTCCGACTGCTTATGATCGGGAAGAGTTTGCACGTATTCAAGCAGCAGCAGATAAAATCAAGAACGATTCTGACGTGTTATTAGTTGTGGGAATTGGCGGTTCTTATCTCGGAGCACGCGCGGCAATCGAAGCCCTTAATCACTCTTTTTACAATGTTCTTTCAAAAGAAGAACGCAAAGCGCCACAAGTATTCTTTGTAGGAAATAATATCTCTTCAAACTACGTTAAAGATTTATTTTCACTACTTGATGGAAAAGATGTCTCAGTCAATGTGATTTCAAAATCAGGTACAACAACTGAGCCAGCTATCGCATTTCGTATTTTCCGTGAGTTCTTAGAGAAGAAATACGGAAAAGAAGAAGCGCGTCGTCGTATTTATGCAACCACTGATCGTGAAAAAGGTGCTCTTAAGACACTTGCAACAGAGGAAGGCTATGAGTCGTTTATTATCCCTGATGATGTAGGTGGACGCTTCTCGGTTCTCACAGCTGTAGGACTTCTTCCGATTGCTGTAAGTGGACTTGATATCGAAGCATTGATGAAAGGTGCAGCGGATGCTAGTGAAGATTTAGCTAATCCAAACTTAGCTGAAAATCAAGCGTATCAGTACGCAGCTGTTCGTAATGCCTTTTATAATAAAGGGAAAACAATTGAACTAATGGTAAACTACGAACCATCTCTTCACTACGTATCAGAGTGGTGGAAACAATTATACGGAGAAAGTGAAGGGAAAGATGGTAAAGGCATTTTCCCAGCAGCAGTTGATTTCTCTACCGATCTTCACTCAATGGGACAATACGTTCAGGATGGTCGTCGTGACTTATTTGAAACGGTATTAAATGTTGGTAAGGTACGTGAAGAAATTAAGATTGAAGAAGCAGATAGCGATCTTGATGGCCTTAATTACCTTGCTGGTGAAACGATGGACTTTGTAAATAAGAAAGCTTTTGAAGGTACAATGCTTGCTCATACAGATGGTGGAGTTCCAAACTTAATTGTGAACATCCCAGAATTAAATGAGTATCACTTTGGATATTTAATTTATTTCTTCGAGAAAGCTTGTGGTATTAGTGGGTATTTACTTGGAGTAAACCCATTCGATCAACCTGGTGTTGAAGCTTATAAGAAAAACATGTTTGCACTACTTGGCAAACCAGGATTCGAAGTTGAGAAAGCTGAACTTGAAAAGCGTTTAAAATAAATATGAACTTACGGAAAGGCCATGCGACGTTTTAGTCGTATGGTCCTTTTTTTTGGCTGGAAATTTTGAAGATATTGAGGTGGTGAAGGAGTGTTAAGAAGTTGTTTCGCACATATAAAGAGAAATAAATAGTCGATAGCACATAAAACCAAATTTTAGCACATAACTCGCCAACTATCGCACATATCGCATTGGAGTTCGCACTAAATACCACCACGCTCGCTCATAATTCAATAATTTCGCACAAAAGGGATATGAGAGGCTCACTTGCCCCTCGTTTAACCGCATGCCAGTGCAGTCGCTTCCGCTTTTCTTTGTCTGGCTTCAGGGCTCAGGTCATCGATCGCTTCACTTTGCCAAACGAAGCAAAAAGCGCTTCTAATTGTCAAACCTCCACCGTTCTCATACCTAAACGAGCCCCTCCGCTTTTCATGTCTAGCTTCAGATCCTTGTCCTGCGGGTAAAAGCGGTGAATCAAATGAAGTCAAAGTGCGACTTCATATTGCTCCCCCTCGTTTTACCGCATGCCAGTACAGTCGCTTCCGCTTTTCTTGTCATATTGTTTTCTTTTTGGGTCACACTATTGGTATAAAATTGTGTGCGAAGGAGTGTTTGGCATGATTGCGTTACAATCTGCTATCGAAGGGAAAGAGTTCAAACTTCAAGCGTTAGAAGAGAAATTGAAGCCGCTGGGCTATAGTATTGGTGGGAATTGGGGTTACGAGCATGGTTATTTTGATTATAAAATTGATGAAGATGTTGGCTATACCTTTCTCCGTATCCCTTTTAAACCGATTGATGGTGAGTTAGACCAGCGTGGAGTGAGTGTCGCATTAGGACAACCTTTCTTGTTAAATCATAAATATCAAAAAGGACTAGATGATAATACAGACCCTTTGAATGGGTTAGTTCCTATGACCTACAATAGTGTCTTTAACCAATTTACAGAGCCTGTGGATAAAGACGCTAAAGTAGATCAAAAGTACATGACTGTTGCGAGAAGCTTAATTCAGGAGCTTGAACTTACTTTACTGTATTAAATGCGGTCTATTAATAACGATTAATAAGTCATTCTCTTGCATCAGCATATCCTGTGGTGGGTGGAGTAAAACGTCTTCATTGCGTTTTACTCCTATTAGCAATTGTCCACTTTCATAAAGACCTTGTAATAATCTTGCGAATGGCAACCCGATTTGATCCTTTGTCAATGCTTGAAAGGTTAGTTGGTTTTTCTCATCAAATGTCAGTAAATCATCGAGAACATCACTCATATGGTGGTAGAGCAGGCTATTGATCAGGACCGATCCAGTTAAAGTAGTCGACTCAATAATTTCATCTGCGCCAGCGCGCTTAGCATTTCCAATTTGTTCAGTTGTTAATATTTCCACAATCGTATAAACTTCTGGATGTTGTGATTTGACAGCGAGTGTGGATAAAATAGACTGTGCATCTGAGGAGATTTCACTTCCTTGATTCTGAGCTGTAATTAAGACACTGCTTGCAAGACCGACATTTGCTTGTTTTAAAGTAGCATCTTCACTACTATTTCCTCTTACAAAATGAATATGTTTAAACCCTTGAGGAATTTCTTTTAATGTCTCATCAATTAAAACTACACTGGCCTTTGGCTTCACCTTTTGTAAATTTTCTATAGCATGCCTGCTCCGTTCATTCCATCCAATCATAATGACATGGTCTTCTCCCATATAAGTCAACGCCCCTTCACGAAATGCATTTACATTTGAAATTGTTTTAGTTGCAAGCGAGGTAACAAATAGCGTCATAAAACCAACACCAGAAAAAATTAATAGAATGCCTATGATCCTTCCAATCGTCGTCATCGGTACAAAGTCACCATAACCGACCGTAGAAACCGTCACTAATGCCCACCACACAGCATCAAACCACGTAGGAAAAACGGCTGGTTCGATTAAGTGGATGATAAGTCCAATCGTTGCAGCCAACAGAAAAACGATAAAAACTAAGCGTGCAACAAGGGGGATACGCCCGACAAGTGCACGTAAAACAACGAACTCTAACATATCCACACCTCGCCATTGATTAATTAATGATAGTACCCAGTATAACCAGTCTCTTGTTCAAACAATCGCATCTCTGCTAAGATGAAAGGGAATGTGTGAAGAGGAGAGGAATTATGATAACGGCAATCATTTTTGGGTTCGCTATTTTTTGTGGATGGCTTGTTTTTGATGTAACCAAGCAAAAAAAACTCACTTTAGAGAATATAGTGAGTTCTTTAGTAGTAGGGGTGATAGGAGCATTAGGTTGGTGGATCCTCGACTTATTTTTTTAATAATTTGCATACAAAAAAGGAGTCTTTCGTTAGAAAGCTCCCTTTTTGTGTTGGAGATAGTCCGGTATTTAATTAGCTAGAACGTTGTCCGCCTTTTTTGCCGATCTCTGCAAAATGGTCTTTCCCATACTCTTGCTTCACTTTTTCTCCGCCTTTGCGCCCTGCTTCTTCATAACTCATCGATTGGCTGTTGTTGTTAGAGCTGTTAGAATTGTTGCTATTTGAGCTGTTACTGTTGTTAGAGCTGTTAGAGTTGTTGTTATTCGAGCTGTTGCTGTTGTTATTGTTGTTGGAGTTGCTATTCGAGCTGTTGCTGTGGTTATTCCTGTTAGAGTTGTTATTCGAGCTGTTACTGTTGTTAGAGCTGTTAGAGTTGTTGCTATTCGAACTATTGCTGTTGTTATTGTTGTTAGAGTTGTTGTTATTCGAGCTGTTGCTGTTGTTATTGTTGTTGGAGTTGCTATTTGAGCTGTTACTGTTGTTAGAGCTGTTAGAGTTGTTGTTGCTGTTGTTATTATTGTTAGAGCTATTGCTATTAGTAGTAGTATTGTTTTGATTATTTGAGTTTTCTCCGCCTTTTTGGCCTATTTCAGCAAAGTGTTCTTTACCATACTCTTGCTTCACTTTTTCTCCGCCCTTACGTCCGGCTTCCTCGTAACTCATTGTCTTACTGTTATTTTGATTATTATTACTAGCCATGTAAATCATCCTCCTAAAAAATTTTAGTGATGTTACACTCCCTGTTTACCTAAGTTGAAAATTATCTAAACTTGAAATTTCAAAATAAATCAAAATTTGTTAAAATTAGTCTAAAGGATCGCATCTTTTTCCGTATTTTAACAAATCGATTATCGCCATCATGTCACTTGGATGATCTTTCGAATAACGAGCGGGAAATAATGCAAAGAATATATAGTAAATTGAAAAGTAAACGAAGTTATAATAGAAAATATGGGGAGCAAATATATCCATTAGAATTAACCCGTTTACAATAAGGATGCTTATAAAGTTGAAAAGCGAACCGCCAATAAACACAAGAAAATGACTAAGAGTTGTATCGTGTTTTAATTCTTCAAACTGAAAGAAAGAATGCCAAAAGTAGATGCGTCTAACTTCTATAGGGCCAAAGCCGAATAATCGTTTCCCTGCACCAATCACGAACTTTAATTTTCCTCCGAAGATCCACACAAAAAACACATGTCCAGCTTGGTGGATAATCGTAATAAGTGGGAGGATGATGAAAAGGGAAACGAGTAGAATTGGTATATCAGATAACGTAAACAATAAATGAACCCCCCCCTTAAGATTAATGCTCTTACTCTAATTGCCAACTTAGAAAAAATTTAATCATTTATTTGTGTGTAAATTTGTTGCTTTGTTCAAACATATTGCTATAATAGAGCAAAGACCACTTAACTTGGGGCATTAGCTCAGCTGGGAGAGCGCTTCGCTGGCAGCGAAGAGGTCATCGGTTCGATCCCGTTATGCTCCATCTAATAGAAAACAAAAAAAATTTGATTTGAAGTGACTCCTTAAAGTTAGATACGGTTATTTCGTTAGGCAGCTTGCTCAAAATGAGTTCGGTATTGAACCGGACTCATTTTTAATTTTGCCTTTATCCGTTTCGCATTATAGTATTCTATGTATTTTCAATGTACTCTAGTTGTTTTTAAGAACTTTTGATACTCATCATATCCCCATAATTCAATTTTTTTGTCTCTCGAAGGTGCTTCTACCATCTCCGTAACATTTTCAACAATCCATTTTCTCTAATGAGCATACTGCAGCACTTGTTTAATGATTTTGTATATATCATTAATTGAGGTGTTAGACAGGTTCTTTTCTTTCCTTAGGGTCTGATATAGATGATTTAGGTAATTATCTGTTATTATATTTGTTTCTGTAAAGCCCAAGTGGGGAAGGTCTTGGTTCGTTACAAGGCTTTTTAGTGGGCACTTTTGGCCGCTAGATCTCGGTTATTTAAATTCAACACATAGTTAGATAAAACTGAATATTTGGCACGTTTTTTGCATTGTAAAAAGTGTAGAAATAGTTAAATGAAACTATTTCTTTTGAAATAATAATAAAGGGTGGTAATTATTGATAAAGCACATTCGACAATATGCCATAAGGTGGTGTGAAGGAAAAGAATGCGATTGAGGAAATTACAGAAATGAAATTAGTAGTGTTTAATAAAAATTGAGGTATTCATTAAATTTAATAGTAGAAGAATATAAAATTCTAAGGGGGAGATTAAGTTGCTATTGCACAATTTAGACGATAAATTCCTAATAACCACTTATCATGAAAGTATTAATTTAAAGATTGAACAAGAGTTTATTATCATGTTAGAAAAAGAAATTGGTAGGAGGGTAAATAAAGATCCACTGAATATAAAATTAAAAAGGTTAATAGAAACAAAAGGGGATTTATAATATTTTTACAAGGAAGTACAGTAGTTTGTATAGAGGTACTCATATTAATTTTGGTATTAATTTATTAACACTGATGTTCAGTAATAAAAATATAGCAAGGGGAAATGTGAAAATGAAAACAGGTACAGAATGTGTAAAACGAGGAATGGCAGAAATGCAAAAAGGTGGCGTCATTATGGACGTTATCAATGCAGAGCAAGCGAAAATTGCTGAAGAAGC